>CAWFUM010000025.1:0-527744 GCA_963818995.1 uncultured Actinomycetota bacterium
GGTCGCGACGTGCCCGAACTGCGACTACGCCGCCAACCTGGAGAAGGCCACCTCAGCGCTGGCCGTCATCGAGGACGGCCCCGGCCCGGCCGCGCCGGTCCGCCTGGACACGCCCGGAGTGCGCACGATCGAGGACCTGGCCACCGGCTACGGACTGGCCGCGGACCGTCAGATCAAGACGCTGGTGCAGGTCATCAACGGACAACTCACGCTCGTGCTGCTGCGCGGCGATCACCAGCTGCAGGACCAGAAGCTGATCGACGCGAGCGGCGTCGCTGACATCCGGCAAGCCCAGCCGGAGGAGATCCAGGGCGCTCTCGGTGCCCTGCCGGGCAGTCTCGGCGCGGTCGGCGTGACCGGCCTGCCGGTGATCGCCGATCTGGCCCTGCGGGGGCGCCGGGACATGGCAACCGGCGCCAACACCGACGACGTGCACCTGTCCGGCGTCGACGTCGACCGCGACATCGCCACCGGCAGCTGGGCCGACCTCCGCCAGGTAGCGGCAGGTGAGCCCTGTCCTCGTTGCGGCACGCCCCTGGAGCTCGTGCAGGCGATCGAGGTCGGGCACATCTTCAAGCTGGGCCGGAAGTTCACCTCCGCGCTCGGCGTCTCGGTCCTCGGCCCCGATGGCGCCGCGATCACCCCCATCATGGGCAGCTACGGCATCGGCGTCGAGCGCGCGATCGCGGCCATCGCCGAGGTGCACCACGATGACGCCGGCCTGCAGTGGCCGGTACAGGTTGCTCCGGCCGAGGTGGACGTCATCATGGTTTCCATGCGGGACGAGGCCGTCACCACCGCGGCCGGGGCGATCTACGCCGGTCTGCAGGCATCAGGCGTCGACGTGCTGCTCGACGACCGTGATGAGCGGCCAGGAGTGAAGTTCAAGGACGCGGAGCTGACCGGGATCCCGTTCCGGGTCAGCGTCGGCAGCCGGGATCTGGCCGACGGTTTCGTCGAGGTCGTCAGCCGCAGTTCGGGAGAGCGCGAGCGGGTTCCGGCCGACGAGGCCGTGAAGCACGTCATCGATCTGCTCGCCGGCGCGCGACCGTAACCGGATCAGCCCGGCAGCAGATCTGCGGCCGCGAGCCGGAGGGGGACCCGGCCCGCGACCCATCTGAAGGCCCGTGGCGGTGCAGGCTGGCCGTCGTCGCGGCCGGCCGCTTACAGGCTCGCGACCAGGCGCATGCCCTTCAGGCCCGGGCGTGAGCTGGCCGGCCGGAACTGCGGATCGGCTGTACTGACGAGCCGCTCGCTCTGGCTGGCCAGCTCGGCCCACTGCGACTGGGCAGACGTGCTGGCGGATGGTGCCGGGCTTGCAGACCCGGCCGGCCCGGTTGTCAGAACGACCCGCTCGTTCTGGCTGGCGAGCTCGGCCCACTTAGCGTCTTTGCCCGGCATTGGTTCCTCCCGTGTGCCCGCGCCTGGCGATCGCCCCTGCAGCACCGCCTGGCCCTCATCTCTTAGACACTCCTGAAGGGCACTTTGGTTAGCCACAACCTGGTTACAAGTGCATAACTTCCGGCCAGGAGCCCCCGCAGCTGAGATTGCGGGGACCGGTGTGACGGCCGGTGCGCGCGGGCCGGGCCAGGCCGGCGGATTCTAGAGCTTGGTCCAGGCCTCCGTGAGCACGCCGCGCAGGATCTGCTCCATCTCATCGAAGTGCTCCTGGGTGCAGGTCAGCGGCGGAGACAGCTGGATGACCGGGTCGCCGCGATCGTCGGCGCGGCAGATCAGCCCGGCATCGAACAGGGCGCCGGACATGAAGCCGCGAAGCAGCCGCTCGGACTCGGCGTCGTTGAAGGTCTCCCTGGTCGACTTGTCCTTGACGAGCTCGATGCCGTAGAAGTAGCCGTCACCGCGGACGTCGCCGACGATGGGCAGGTCGCTGAGCTTCTCCAGGGTGGCCCGGAAGCCCGCCTGGTTCGCCCGGACATTGCCGAGGAGGTCCTCCTTCTCGAACACGTCCAGGTTGGCCATCGCGACGGCGCAGGAGACGGGGTGGCCGGCGAAGGTCACGCCGTGCAGGAAGGTGGCCTGGCCCTCGTTGAACGGCGTCATCAGCTCGTCGCGCACCATCATGCCGCCGAGCGGCGCGTAGCCCGAGGTGACGCCCTTGGCAAAGGTGATGATGTCGGGCTGGTAGCCATACCGCTCGGAACCGAAATAGTGCCCGAGGCGGCCGAACGCGCAGATCACCTCGTCCGAGACCAGCAGCACCCCGTACCGGTCGCAGATTTCCCTGACCCGCTGGAAGTAACCGGGTGGCGGCGGGAAGCAGCCACCGGAGTTCTGGCACGGCTCGAGGAAGACCGCGGCCACGGAGTCCTCGCCCTCGCGCAGGATGGCCCGCTCGATTTCGTCGGCGGCCCACACGCCGAACGCGGTGAGGTCATCGGCGACGAAGTCCGGCGCCCGGTAGAAGTTCGTGTTGGGCACCCGGACGCCGCCAGCCGGCAACGGCTCGAATGGCTCCTTGATGCCCGGCAGCCCGGTAATCGCGAGTGCACCGAGTGAGGTGCCGTGGTAGGCGATGGACCGGCTGAGCACCTTGTACCTGGACGGCTGCCCGATGGCCTTGAAGTACTGCTTGGCCAGCTTCCAGGCTGACTCGACTGCCTCGGACCCGCTGCTGGTGAAGAACACCCGGTTCAGGTCACCGGGAGCCATCGCCGCCAGCCGCTCGGCTAGCTCAATTGCCTGCGGGTGGGCATAGGACCACAGCGGGAAGTAGGCGAGCTCGCTCGCCTGACGGGCACCGGCCTCGGCTACCTCGGTCCGCCCGTGGCCGATCTGGCTGACGAACAGCCCGGCGAGCCCGTCCAGGTACCGCTTGCCGTTCTGGTCGAAGACATATTGCCCTTCGCCGCGAACGATGACGGGGACGTCGCTGGAGGCGTAGGACGACATCCGGGTGAAGTGCAGCCACAGATGGCGCCTGGCCTTCTCCTGCAGCGCCGCGATCTCGTCCTTGCTGTATGCCGTGCTCATCTGGTCCCCCAGCTGTAGGTCTGCTTGCACAGTTTCAGGTAGACAAATGTCTCGGTCATGGTCACGCTCGGGATCGAGCGAACCCGCCCGAGGATCTCCAGAAGCTGGTCATCGTTCTCGCAGACGACCTCGATCAGCAGGTCGAAGGATCCTGCGGTGATCACCACGTAGTCGATTTCGTCCATGCCGGCCAGATGGGAGGCAACCCGCTCCAGATCGCCGCCGCAGCGAATGCCGACCATGGTCTGGCGCGGGAAGCCCAGGGTCATCGGATCAGTGACCGCGACAATCTGCATCGCCCCGACATCGATGAGCCGCTGAACGCGCTGCCGCACGGCTGCCTCGGACAGCCCGACGGCCTTGCCGATGGCCGCGTACGACCGTCGGCCGTCCTGCTGGAGCTGCTCGATAATCTGCTTGGACAGGTCATCGAGAACGATCTTGGTGTCGGGTTCACGCCCGCCCCCCAAGGTCCGGCTCCGGGCCCCCGAGACGAGCGGAGTCACCGGCGTATGCGCCATTCGCAGGCCTCCTTCGCAAGCCCATGCTGCCATGCTATCGGCTGCTGTCAACTGATTCCGCAGAACATGGGCTCATTCATGACTGATTCGCTTGTGCCAACCCTGTTTCTCTGTCAGGGTCGTACCCGAATGAGCGTTAGCCCAACGGAACGTACGCACGGGGAGTAGCGGTGGCGCAAGCAGCGCAGCCAGCCGGGGCGAATGTGCTGGCCAATTTTGTCGCGGGCACCTACGTTACGCCGCGCGGCGACCGGACCAGCGAGGTGATCGACCCGAGCACCGGCGAGGCCTACCTCCGGGCGCCGGTCTCGGGACCAGCGGACGTGGACGGCGCCCTGCGCGCCGCCGCCGAGGCATTCGAGACCTGGCGGTACACGACGCCCGCCGAGCGAAGCCTGGCCCTGCTGAGGTTCGCCGCCGCCATCGAGGCGAGAGCCGGCGACCTGGTCGAAGCCGAATCGCGCAATACCGGCAAGCCGATTGCCCTGACCGAGGCTGACGAGGTGCCGCCGCTGGCGGACGAACTCCGGTTCTTCGCCGGCGCCGCCCGCATCCTGGACGGCAAGTCAGCAGGCGAGTACCTGCGCGGTCATACCTCGATGATCCGCCGCGAGCCGGTCGGGGTCTGCGCCCAGGTCGCGCCCTGGAACTACCCGATGATGATGGCGGTCTGGAAGTTCGCGCCGGCGCTGGCGGCCGGCAACACGGTGGTGCTCAAGCCGTCCGACACGACGCCGGTGTCCACGCTGCTGCTGGCCGAGATCGCCGCCGAGTTCCTCCCGCCAGGCGTGCTCAACGTCATCTGCGGTGACCGCGACACCGGCCGGGCGCTGGTATCGCACGAGATCCCGCAGATGGTGTCGATCACCGGATCGGTCCGGGCGGGCATGGAGGTCGCGCAGGCCGCCGCCGCCGGACTGAAGCGCGTGCACCTGGAACTGGGCGGCAAGGCGCCGGTCGTGGTCTTCGATGATGCCGACCTCGAGCTCGCGGTTCAGGGAATCGCCGACGCCGGCTACTACAACGCCGGGCAGGACTGCACGGCCGCGACCAGGGTGCTGGCAGGTCCCCGGATCAGCGCCGACCTGACGGACGCGCTGGTGGCGAAAGCAGCCACGGTAAAGACGGCCGGCCGCGAGGTGCCGGACGCCTATTACGGCCCGCTCAACAACCCGGCGCAGCTGGCGCGGGTGGAGGGATTCCTGCAGCGTGCGCCTGACCACGCTGAGGTGGCCGCCGGCGGCCACCGGGTCGGCGAGCGCGGCTACTGCTTCGCGCCGACCGTGGTGACCGGGCTGCGCCAGGACGACGAGATGATCCAGGAGGAGATCTTCGGGCCGGTGATCACCGTGCAGCGGTTCAGCTCCGAGAGTGAGGCACTGCAGTACGCCAACGGCGTGAAGTACGGACTCGCTGCGAGCGTCTGGACCCGGGATCACGGCCGGGCGATGCGGGCCGCGCGCGCGCTGGACTTCGGCGCGGTCTGGATCAACACCCACATCCCGTTCGCCTCCGAGATGCCCCACGGCGGCTTCAAGCACTCGGGCTACGGCAAGGACCTGTCCGGCTACGGCTTCGACGACTACACCCGCATCAAGCACGTAATGAGCAGTCTCGGCTGATCCGGCGCGGCCGAGGCATCGCCAGGCCCGGCGGCTGGCCTGGGCGGCCATGCCGCCCGTCGCCGGCGGCCTTGCGGGAACGGGGTCGTCCGGCATTGCGGTTTTTCGCAATGATGCACCGTCTTTGCCGGTAAAGTCCGGTGGCCGCGGCTGAGTTTCTGCGACCATCAGTCCATTGAGCAGCGCAAATGAGCTCCGGACCCGGAGGTGGACCATGGCCGAGCCGCACGACCAGCAGGCTGCCGGCCCCCATCCCGCGATCTGGCGCGGGCTCACCAGCGGCCGTATCTCGCGCCGCGGGCTGCTGCGAGGCGGCGGCCTGGCGGCCGGGACGGCGGGCCTGCTCGGGGCCAGCGGCCTGGCCGGGCTCCTCGCCGCCTGTGGCGACACCGCCGCCCCGGCGGCAGGCCAGGCCGTCTCGGACGCGGCCGGCAGCCCGGCCTGGTGGCAGAAGCAGAAGCTGCACTACACGCTGAACTTCGCCAACTGGCCCGACTACATCGACGTGCTCGACAACAAGCACCCGACGCTGGAGCATTTCACTGACCTGACCCGGATCAAGGTCAACTACTCCGAGCCGGTCAGCGAGAACCTGCCGTTCTACGCCTCGATCAAGCCATCGCTTGAGCACAAGCAGTACACCGGCTACGACATCATCGTGACCACGAACAACAGTCCGGCGCTGGGGGAACTGATCAGCAATAACTGGCTGATCCCGCTGGACCAGTCGATGATGAACAACTTCCGCGCCTACGCCGGCTCGCTGGTCCGCAACCCGCCCTGGGATCCCGGCAACACCTACACGATGGCCTGGCAGTCCGGCTGGACCGCGATCGGCTACAACTCCCGGCTGATCACCGATCCCGGCGACAGCGTCGGGATCCTGTTCGACAAGAAGTACGCGGGCAAGGTCGGCATGATGAGCGATCCGGTCGAGCTGGGCAGCGTCGGGCTGCTCGCGATCGGCGTCGACCCGGCGACCTCGACTGAATCAGACTGGCACAAGGCGGCCTCGTTCCTGGCCCGTCAGAAGAGCGACGGAATTGTCCGCGGCTACTATCAGCAGAACTACATCGACAACCTCAAGAGCGGCGAGATCCTCATCTCGCAGGCGTTCTCCGGCGACATCTTCCAGGCCAACCTGCAGCAGCAGTTCAGGGACCTGAAGCTGCTCATGCCGAGCGAGGGCGGCATGTTCTGGACCGACAACATGTGCATCCCGATGTACGCGCAGAACCCGCGGGACGCCATGACGCTGATGGACTACTTCTACCAGCCGCAGGTCGAGGCCGTCGTGGAGTACTACAACGACTACGTCTGCCCGGTGCCGGATGCCAGGCTCGTGCTGCTGACCCCGTCGGGCTGGGCGGCCTCGGAACTGGCCGCGATGCGGCCCGAGATCGGCGAGCCGCCAACGGTGACGGCCGACTCGCCGCTGGTCTTCCCGACGCCGGAGTTCCGGGCCCGGTCGAAGGACTATTACCAGTTCACGAACGCGGCCGAGATTGCCGCCTGGAACGCGCTGTTCGAGCCGATAGCCGGGACTGGCTGACGGCAGGACGTGGCTGACGGGGAGCCGGCTCACCGGGAGCCGACTGACGGAGGGAGACCCGCATGACCGACGCGCGGGCGCTGGCAGCGCTGGCGCCGGCCCGCCCGGTCCCGTACTGGCTCGACCGGCCGGATGTGCCCGCGGCAGAGCCAGCGCTGCGCGGCAGCAGCAGCGCCGATCTCGCCGTGGTGGGCGGCGGTTTCACCGGGCTGTGGGCAGCGCTGCAGGCCAAGGAGGCCGATCCGGGCCGGGATGTGATGCTTCTGGAAGGCCGCCGGATCGCCTGGGCCGGCACCGGGCGCAACGGCGGCTTCTGCGCGGCCAGCCTCACGCACGGGCTCGGCAACGGCCAGGACCGCTTCCCCGCTGAGCTCGCCACACTGGAGCGTCTCGGCCGCCGCAACCTGGACGAGATCGAGAAGACGGTCGGGCGCTACAGCATCGACTGTGACTTCGCCAGGAATGGCGAGCTCTCCGTCGCGACAGCCCCCTGGCAGGCCGAGGGGCTGCGGGAGACCGCGAAGACCGGGGCCCGGCTCGGCCTTGGCGGCAGCCTCCGGCTGCTGGACGCCGCCGAAGTCAGGGCCGAGCTCAGCTCGCCGGCCTGACCTGGCCGGCTTGTGGGATACCGACGGCTGCGCCACGCTCGATCCGGCCCGGCTGGCCTGGGGCCTTCGCCAGGCATGCCTCGAGGCCGGGGTACGCATCTGCGAGGGCACTCCGGTGCGGTCGCTGGCTCAGCAGGGGGGCGCATCGGGCGCCCTGACGCTGACAACCCCCGGCGGCAGCGTGCGCGCGGACCGGGTGGCGCTGGCGACCGGCACGTTCGCGCCGCTGCTGCGGCGGCTGCGCTACTACCTGATCCCCGTGTACGACTACGTGCTGATGACCGAGCCGCTTACCGCGGCGCAGCTGCGGAGCATCGGCTGGCGGCACCGGCAGGGTGTCGGTGACAGCGCGAACCAGTTCCACTACTACCGCCTGACCGCCGATAACCGGATCCTGTGGGGCGGCTACGACGCGATCTACTACTACGGCGGCAGGGTCACGGCGGCACAGGATCAGCGCCCGGCGACCTTCACCCGGCTGGCGGAGCATTTCTTTCAGACGTTCCCGCAGCTGGACGGCGTGCAGTTCAGCCACAAGTGGGGCGGTGTCATCGATACCTGCTCGCGGTTCTGCGTGTTCTTCGGCACCGCGCACGGGGGCCGGGTGGCGTATGCGGCCGGCTATACCGGGCTCGGCGTCGGTGCCAGCCGGTTCGGTGGCCGGGTCCTGCTTGACCTGCTGAGTGGCGAGCCGACGGAGCTGACGGAACTGGAGATGGTGCGGACCAGGCCAGTGCCGTTCCCGCCCGAGCCGTTGCGGTCGGCCGGCGTGCAGCTCACCCGCTGGTCCCTGGCCCGCGCCGATCAGCATGAGGGCCGGCGCAACCTGTGGCTGCGGGCGCTGGACAAGGCCGGGCTCGGCTTCGACTCCTGACGCACGGATCGGCCGCATCGGCTGGCGTGCCGGCGCGCCTGCGGCAGCGAGCCGCCCGCGGCGGGTACTGCTTACGGGCAGCGACCCGGGGCTGCAACCGGAAGGGGAAGCGATGCGGATCGTGCGGCGCCCGACCGGCGCGGACCTGCGCGCGGCAGTACCGCAGTGCGCACTGCTCGGGCTCGCCTGCCTGCTCAGCTACTGGCTGGTGACGGCGCTGCTGCCGCGGCTGCACCCGGTCTCGGCGAGCGACGAGACCGTCGGCGGTCTGTGGGCCGCCATCGCCACCGTATTCGTGCTCAGATCCAGCTATCCGGCGAGCGTGACGGCCGGCATCTCGCGGGTCGTGGCCACGCTCGTGAGCTTCGTCCTCTGCGAGCTGTACCTGATCTTCCTGCCGTTCCACCTGTGGGGGCTGGCACTGCTGATCGCCCTCAGCGCGCTCGTGCCGGTCCTGTTCGGCCGCCCCGGCGACGAGATCACCGCGGCCATCACCACGGCGGTGCTGCTGCCGCTTGCGGCGCTGCACCCGGCGAACGCCTGGGCCGGTCCGATCCTGCGCCTCGCGGACACCGTTGTCGGCGTTGCTGTCGGAGTAGGGGCAGCCTGGCTTGGCCGGGCCGTGATCCGCCAGCCCGGCCCTGGCCAGACCTGACCGCCGGCCGGGATACAACGCTGACTGTCCCTCACCGCCGCTGCCCGCCACACCCTGGCAGTTTCAGTAGCTCTGGCGGTCGTTACGCGGCATTTGCCCGCAGGAAATCGCCTGGGTGTGCGGAGGCCGCTGTCAGGCCTGGCCGCCAGCGCTGGCCGGCGCCGCCGCCGGGGTCCACGGCCGCAGCGCCAGCGCGACCGCCGGGAAGATGAGGACAGACAGGAGCGCGGCCCCGACCAGGGCCGCCGCGGCGGCCGGCGACAGCAGGCCGAGGCTCTCGCCGACTTCGGCCACCACGACCGGGAACGTCAGCGTTGTGGCCTGCAGTAGCCCGGCCGCGATCGCAGGCCTGGTGCCGCCGAGCCGCGCCCGGTACAGCAGCGCCGGCAGCGCCCGGGCGATGAGAATGCCGGCCAGGACGGCGGGCACCAGGACCAGCGACGACGGGCTGGCGAACAGCGACTTCAGATCGAACTGCACCCCGGTCACGATGAAAAACACCGGGACCAGGAAGCCGTAGCCGATGGCATGGAGCTTGCCCTGATACCGCTCCTGGGTGGGCCGGTCATCGCTGTCCGCGAGGTTCAGCACGACGCCGCCGACGAAGGCGCCGAGCAGCGCGTCGACGCCGAACTCGTGCGCGATGGCGGCGAAGGCCAGCAGGATCACGAACGCGCCGCGAACCCGGAGCTGCGAGGTGGACTGGTCGGTGTCCAGCATGGCCCGCCGGATCCAGCGTGCCTGCCACATCCGCCGCATGACGATAGCGCCAAGTACCGCGGCGATGCCGAGTGCGGCCACGTAGGCGACCTGCACCCAGGTCGATTCGGGCTGAGCGGAGAACAGCACCGTCAGCAGGAGCAGCGCGCCGAACTCGCCGACTGAGCCCGCCATGACCGTGACCTGGCCGAACTCGGTGTCGATTTCCCCGGCGTCGCGGAGCACGGGCACCATGACGCCCAGCGAGCTTGCGGTGATCGCCAGTGCGAGCAGACGGACGTCGGCCCCGTGGCCGATTGCCCGCAGTGCGAACGCCACCGGGATCGCCACCGCCAGGCCGACGGCGAAGCTCGCGCCGGTCAGCCGGAAGGTCGGGCCGCGGAACCGCTCCACCTCGATCTCGCGGCCGGCCAGGAACAGCAGGAAGCCGAAGCCGAGCAGGTAGAGAACGTAAACGCCGCCAGTCGGACGTACGAGTCTCAGGACCTGCGGGCCGATCACGATGCCGGCCAGGACCTCGAGCACGACCGGCGGCACGATCCGGCCCGGGATCAGCCTGGCCGCCAGCGGAGCGACGAACGCCGCCACTGCGAGCAAGAGCAGTCCCACGAACTGAACGCTCACCATTCCCCCCGCGCCTACGTACCCGCGCGGCCCCGGCCTGAAGCCGACGGCCGACCCTGCCGCGCGCCGGTCAGGGCCGGGCGTGATGCGGCAGCCGGGCCAGCCAGGACGCGTTGACCGAGTCGAGGTCGACGGCGTCAGACGGGCCGGCGATGGTCCCGGCCGGCCCGGTGATGGCAGCGCTGCCCTGCTGCTGCTCGACGGCGGCAGGCCCGGACCAGCCGCCGTACGGGCGGGCCAGCGGATGGAGCGACGGGAAACGCGGGGGATACCGGGCTGGGAACCGGCCGCTGGTGTTCGCGACCTCTCCGTCCTGCAGCGGGTAGCGGCGGAACGCGGAGCTGCCGCCCATGACCGCGGGCCAGCCGGCCGCGTAGCTGTAGACGACCGGTCGCTGGCCGAGGGCGGTCACCCGCCGGACGAGGCTGGCCGTCAGCGGAATGCCGGGTCCAGGCTCGATATCCAGGATCGCGAAGCTCAGGTGGGCACGCAGCACGGCCGGCAGGGCGGCGATGGCGGCGGGCAGGCAGTTGACGTTGCGGGTATACACCGCATAGTCAAGGCCGGCCCGGTAGGCATCGGTCAGCTGAGCGACCGCGGCCGGATCGAGAGTGCACGCGCCTACCGGGCGTGAGCAGCCGCTGCCCGCGCATTCGGCTGACCACCGGACCGGGTCGGTGATGAACAGGCGGAATCCGTCCCCCCTGATGATGGCCCAGTCGGCGGCCGTGAAGTTGTCTCCGGTACCCGTCGAGGGGCCGGCCTCGTCGAAGCCCCTGACTGCGCGCAGCGGCGGCGCAAAGCGACCCGGGCCGCCGGACACCGCCCAGATGGCGGATGCGCCGCCGATGAGGACCGCAATCGCCAGGACGGCGATGGCAGCTCGCCGTGATCGTCTCGTCATGAGTCCCGGTTGCTGGCAAAGTTGCTGCCCCCCGGCCGGCGCACCGCCAGGGGGCTGTCAGGTATAACGCGCGACTGCGCCGCTGCTATCCATCCCTGCCCGGGTTACCGGTGCATGAAGCCCGCAAGCGAGGGCAGGTGAGGTTCTCACGCAAGGCGGCCAGCAATGCTCTGGCCGCCGCCGGAGGTCATTCATGGGTTTCACGGACAAGTTCAGGAACAGGTTCCAAATGGGCCGCGGCCGGGCCAAGCAGGAGGTCGGCCGGGCGACTGGCGACCGGTCCCTGGAGGCAGAAGGTCAGGCCGACCGGGTCGGCGGCAGCGTCAAGCAGGTCGGTGAGCAGGCCAAGGATGCCGGACGCAACGTCAAGGACGCATTCGGCCGTTAACAGGCGCCTGCCTGCTATTCCCGGCGCTGCCCACAGTGGCAAGTGTCATATTCAGGTGAACATGGATGGGCTCGCCTGCGCGGGCTGGTTGTACTAGCGGAAGCGCTCACTATGACCGACCCCCCCGAGCAGTCACGCCCGATATTGCTAGTCGCGATCCCGCGAAGCGCTGAGGGCGGGCACGAGAGGCGTCCCCCTCCCATGAAATTCACCCCGATCGCAGCAGCAGTCATCGTCCCGGCGGCCGTCGCCGGGGCCGCCTTCGGCGCCGTTCCCTTCGCCCAGGCGGCTCCGGCCGCCCCGGCCGCCTCGCCGGCCGCGCACACGCCCGCGAAGCACGCGGCCCACGTCACGGCCAGGCGCCACTCGCCGGCAGCGGTCCATCACTACCGCCACCACGCCCAGCAGAAGGCTGCCGCCGTTGCCAGCCACAGCCACGCCAGCCACAGCCACGCCAGCCACAGCCAGGCCGGCACCGGAGCGGCTGTCAGCGGCTCGGCTGGGAGCCAGGCGCTGGCCAGCGCGGCGCAGGCCCAGCAGCCGGCCGGCGGCTCTGGCGCGTCCTTGACGACCGGTATGTCGGCGTTCGAGCAGTGCGTTGCCTGGCGCGAGAGCGGCGACACGCCGACGGACCCGGACGGCCTGTTCGGCATCCTGCCCTCGACCTGGGCCGAGCTCGGTTATTCAGGGACCGCCGGACAGGCATCGGTGGCCCAGCAGGAGGTTGCCTTCCAGCGCCTGTACGCCGAATACGGCGCGCAGCCGTGGGCGCCCTCAGACGGCTGCTAGACCGCAGGTCCCGGATCACCCGGGCCCGGAGCCCTCGTCGGCTCCGGGCCCGTTTGCACGCCGTGCGGCTGGTATTCCCGATATTGGCAAAGGTGAGTTGTTTCATATTTACCGCGTTCGGTGGGCATAATGCCCGGCTGACTGGGTCTACTGGCGGGTGCTTACCGACAGTTACCGCCAGCACGGGATAGCGCCACCGGCGCGGCCCGGAGGAAGGAGCCGCCGAGCGCCGACACGGTCGCGGCCCCGGTCGCGAGCATGTCCTGACCATGACCATGGTTCCCCGAGAACCGTGGCGCTCTAGTCACGCCCAAGATCGTGAGTCGCGGCCTGCCGCGAAGCGCTGAGGACGGACGAAGGAGGCTCACCCCTCCCATGAAATTCACGCATATCGCAACCGCCGCGGTGGTGCCTGCTGCCATCGCCGGCGTTGCCATCACGATCAGTGCCACTGGTCACGCGGCTGCCAGCGGCCCGGCGTCCCATCAGGCCCGGCACCTGGCTGACCACGATCCCGCCCGGGCGACCGCGGCCCGGTCGCCCGGAGCGCACAGCGCCCCGGCGAAGAGCCCGGCGGCTCACGCCACGTCCGCGTCGTCGGCGGTGAACCTCTGGGTCACCGTCCGGGCCGGCGACACGCTGAGCGGTATCGCTGCCGCCCACCACATGACGTGGCAGGCGATCTATGCCACTCCGCCGAACACCCGCGTGCTGCACAATCCCGACGCGCTGGTGGCGGGCGAACGGCTGCGCATTCCGGCCAATCCGAAGCTCCGCGCGGCGCAGTTCGCGGCTCACTACGCGGCCGGGCTCAGACAGGCACCCAGCCAGGCCAGTGCGAGCCAGGCCCGGCCTGCTGCTGCGCAGCCTGCCGCGGCACCGGCGGCTACCTCGGGCGGCTCGCTGACGGCGGGCATGTCCGCGTTCGAGCAGTGCGTTGCCTGGCGCGAGAGCAGTGACACGCCGACGGATCCGGACGGCCTGTTCGGCCTGCTGCCGTCGACCTGGCAGTCGCTGGGCTACTCCGGCACCGCCGGCCAGGCGTCGGTGGCGGTCCAGGAGCAGGCGTTCAGCCGGCTGTACGCGCAGGACGGCACGGCGCCGTGGGCTCCGTATGACGGCTGCTAGCTGACCGCGGGCACGCATCCGGCCCTGACCGCCCGCAGCCGGGCGGCCGGGGCCGGATGCGTGCCGGGCCTGGTCAGCTTAACTCTGCGACGACCTCGGCCGACGTCATCGGCTTGGAGAACATCGGATAGTCGTAGCTGATCGCATTCTCGTGCTCCGGCACCGAGGTCGCCGCCGTGCAGTCGGTCAGCGTGATGACCTGGTAGCCGTTCTCGTAGCCGCTGCGCATCGTCGACTCGACACAGCAATTAGTGAGGAAGCCGCCGAGCACGATCGTGGCGATGCCCTTGCTGCGCAGAATGAAGTCCAGGTTCGTACTGGCGAACGTATCGAGTCCGCGTTTGCCCTCGATCACGATGTCGCCCGGTTGCGGCGCGAGCGAGTCGACGATCGCGGCGCCCCAGGTGTCCTTGATGAACGCGCTGCCGTCGACGACGCCCTTGAGGACGCCGTAGGGGTGGCCTCCTCGGCATCAGGCGCATCGCGCCTGCGGCTGCGCAGTAGTCACAACGCTAACTCTTCGGCCGGGACTCCGGACGCGTCCGGCCAGCGGACGGCACATCGGACGAAATCTGGCGGCGTTTCGGCCCGCAGTGCGGGCACAGATGCGGAATACTGACATGCAATCTGCACACTGCAAGTTTCTGAGGGCAACGCCGGGCTGGCCCTGTCGAGGAGAGGTGGAGCGATGCGCAGCCAGCGTCCAGACCGCCCTGGCGCACGCGGCTTCCTGCGGCCGGTCCTGCACCGGATTCGCGCCCAGCCGCAACCGCAACCGCAACCGCCCTCGGAGCATCGCCCGGAGACCAGGTCCGCTGAAGCGGTGCCACTGTCCCGGCCCGGCCGCCAGCTCAGGCACGAGCGCGTCATCCGCGAGCTGGTCGACGCAACGACCGAGCTGCTAGCCGAGTTAGCGGAGAGCTACCCGCAGCTGGCGGCGGACCGCCTGCGGGTCGTCGGCGCCCCTGAGACGGCCCGGCCCGACGAGCCGCCGAGGCCGCTCGCCGACGTCGTCCAGCTGCATGGCCGGATGCAGCCGTCCTCGCGGGAGCAGCCGTCCCCGCTGGAAACTGTCAGACGCCGCCGTTAACGTGACGGCGTGGCACTTGCTCATGACTACGCGACGGCCGGGCCGCTGACCGACCTGACCCCGGTGGACGCCGCGACGCTGGCCGGAGTGCCTGCTGACCCGGTAGAGATCTGCCGTCTCGTCCCCGGGCTGGTCATTCATCCGCTGGCCACCGAAGGACTCGGCCTGCCAGGCGAGCGGTTCGACGAGAACCAGCTCCGGCCCGCCGCCAGTATCGTCAGGGCCGCGCTTCGCGCCGATCCCCGGCCCGTCGACCAGCCGCGGGAGGCCGCCGGCCGTGTCGTTGGCACCTGCCGGCACTTCGCCGTGCTGGCCTGCGCGCTGTTGCGCTACCGGGGCATTCCCGCTCGCGCTCGCTGCGGCTTCGGCAGCTACTTCCAGCCGGGGCTGAGCCTGGATCACTGGATCACCGAGTACTGGGACTCCGCTGACGGCCGCTGGGTGCGAGTTGACGTTCAGCACCTGCCCGAATCGTTTGTCGCCAGGCCACAGGACCTGCGGCCGGGCGAGTTCCTGACCGGAGGAGAGGCCTGGCTGGCCTGCCGGGCCGGCACCGCCGACCCGGCCACATTCGGCGTCTACGGCACCGAGAACTTCGGGCCGGCCGAGATCCGCGGCAACGTGATCCGGGACCTGGCCGCGCTGAACAAGACCGAGATGCTGCCCTGGGACGAGTGGGGGCGGATGAGCGCTTCCTATCGCGGCGAGACAGGCGCGGACTACGACGCCCTGATGGACGTCGTCGCGCAGGCGTGCGCCGCAGCTGACAAGTCCGGGGCTGACGAAGCCGGGGCTGGCGAAGCCGGGGCTGGCGAAGCCGGGGCTGACGGGGCTGCGGCTGACGCCTATGCCAGTGCCGATCTGGCGGTGCCGCCGGAGCTGATCGGCTGACGGGAGCTCCGGGGCGCCTGCCCGGTCGCGGGCCGCGCCGGATGCCTGCTCACATCGCCGCGGCGGCCCTGGCGTAACTGGCGAGCACCGAGTCCCAGAACGCGGGCAGGTCAATGCGGGTCGCCACCATCGCGTTGCAGTCCGGCCTGGCGGCGCGGAAATCGGTGACCGTCATGCCCGCCGTCAGCCGGCCAGTGGTCTCGACCTCGACCAGGGCCGGCTCGCAGCCGAGCAGCTGCGGCTGCGCGACGTAGGCCACCGCGCACACGTCATGCACCGCCGGGTCAAGACTGTAGGCGCCGTGCGGGCCGGGCAGATCCCCGGTGCGCTCCCCGCCGGCCGAGTTGCCCATGCAGGGCAGCACAAGGTCGCCGGCGAGCCGCCCGAGTGCCGCGATCCTGCCGGTGACCTCGGCGTCGGCGGTGGCCTGCAGCGTCACGTCAAGGCCGATCATGGTGACCTGCCAGCCTGCCGCGAACACGATGGCCGCTGCCTCGGGATCGACCGCGATATTGAATTCAGCCGCCGGCGTGACGTTGCCCCGCCCGCTGGAGCCGCCCATGATGACGAAGTCGCGCACGTTCGCGGCCAGGTCCGGCTCGCGGCGCAGCGCCAGCGCGATGTTGGTCAGCGGTCCTGTCGCCACGAGCGTGACCTCGCCGGGCGCTGCCAGCACGGTGTCGATGATGAAATCGGTGGCATGACCCGGCCGCGGAGCCGCGGCGGGCGCGGGCAGCCGGGCTCCGCGCAGCCCGTCGTCACCGTGCACACGCTCGGCGGTCAGCGGCGGCCGCAGCAGGGCGCCGGCGCTGCCCGCTGTCACCGGGACGTCGCTGGCCCCGAGGAACTCCAGCACTCGCAAGGCGTTCGCCGTGGTCGTGGCCAGGCTCACGTTGCCCGCGACGGTCGTCAGGCCCGCCAGGTCCAGATCGGGGCTGCCGACGGCGTAGGCGATGGCCATCGCGTCATCGGCGCCGGGATCACAGTCAAGAACGATCGTGGCGGGCATCGAATCCTGTCGTGAGTGTCAGGCGCAGCGTGGGCAGCAGCGGCGGTCCCGCGGTCAGCAGCGCCGTGATGGCGTCCTGATCGAGATGATCAGCGACGAGGTCCGCGAGGCGGTCCAGCCGGGCCTCCCTGATCGCATCGAAACAGACATCCGGGGCGACGGCAAAACTGCGTCCGCAGACGCGGGCGACGTAGCCGAGGTACTCGCGCCGGAAGCTGTCGTTTTCCAACAGGCCATGCCACACCGTTCCGCAGACGGCCTCAACCCGGCAGCCCTCGTCGGCGAAAAAGGGCTCGCCGCCATCCAGGGTCGTGGCCCCGTGGTGAATCTCGTAGCCGTGCACGACCACGCCATCGGCCAGCCTCCTGGCTGGCCGGGCCAGTACCTTCTGCCGGCCGAACCTTGTCCTGACCGGGAGCAGGCCGAGGCCGGGGACCTGGCCCGCGCCGCTCTCCACGTCGTCCTCGATGGCGGCGCCCAGCATCTGATAGCCGCCGCAGATGCCGAGGACCGGCAACCCGCGCGCGACGTGCCGGGCGATGGCCGCGTCGATGCCGCGCTCGCGCAGCCAGCGGAGGTCGCGGACGGTTGCCCGGCTGCCGGGCAGCACGATGAGGTCCGCGTCCGCGAGCTCGGCTGCCTGCCGGGCGAAGCGCACGACGACGCCCGGCTCGCAAGCGAGCGCGTCCACGTCCGTGTGGTTGCTCATCCGCGGCAGCGCGACGACGCTGACCCGCAGCACGTCGTCGCCGACCGGCGGGCCGCCGGCCTGCAGCAAGCCCCAGTCGATCGCGTCTTCGGCGTCGACTCCGATGTCCTCGGTGAACGGCAGCACACCGAGGACCGGCCGGCCGGTGAGCTGCTCGAGCTGATCCAGGCCGGGCTTGAGCAGGGTGACGTCGCCGCGGAACTTGTTCACGATGAACCCGGCCACCAGGGCCTGATCCGCCGGTTCCAGCACCGCGAGGGTGCCGGTCAGAGAAGCGAACAGTCCGCCGCGGTCGATATCGCCGACTAGCACAGCCGGCACCCCGGCCGCTCGGGCGAACCCGAGGTTGACAATGTCACTCTGCCGCAGGTTGATCTCGGCCGGGCTCCCGGCCCCTTCGCAGATCACCATCTCGAAGCGGCCGGCCAGGTCCCGGTAGGCGTCCAGCACGACGCCGAGGAGCGCCTGCTGGCGGCCCTCATTCCAGTAGCTCAGAGCGTCGGTCTCGGCGATCGCGGTGCCGAGCACGATCAGCTGGCTGGCGGTGTCGCTGCCTGGTTTCAGCAGAACCGGGTTCATCACCGCTTCCGGCTCGATCCCGCAGGCGCGCGCCTGCGCCGCCTGAGCGCGGCCGATCTCTTCGCCGGCCAGGGTAACGAACGAGTTCAGCGACATGTTCTGCGCTTTGAACGGCGCGACAGCCACGCCCTGCCGGGCGAGCCACCGGCACAGGCCGGCCGTGACCACGGACTTGCCGGCGTCCGACGTCGTCCCGGCGATCAGCAGTGCCCCCACCTGGTGCACCTTAGCTGGCCGGGGCTGGCCGCCGGTCACCGGCAACCGCCTGATGGCAGGACGGAATAGCTCCGCCGGGACGGCCGCCGCGGCGCCGGCCTGCTCGGCTGGCCGCTCAGCCGGATGCCGACTGCAGCGCCAGCAGCGCGACATGCAGGGAGAGCCGGGACTCGGCGGGCTCAAGGCCCACGCCGAGCACGTCCTCGATCTGGTGCAGCCGCTCGTACATCGTCGGCCGGGCCAGGTGCGCTCGCTTGGCCGCGTCAGCCTTGTTACCGCCCGCCGCCAGGTAGGCGGCCAGCGCCGCGACCAGCTGAGTTCCGGCCGCGTCATCGTGCACGAGCAGCGGGCCGAGCTCCCGCTCGGCGAATGCCTGCAGCCGCGGGTCATCGCGCAGCAAGTGCAGGAGCCCGCGCAGGCGAAGGTCGGGCAGCCGGTAATACGGCTGCCCGGCGCCAGCGCCGGCCGCCGCCAGCGCGACATGATCGGCCTCGAGCAGCGAGCGCTGGACCGCGCCGACAGAATCAACCGCTGACCCGGCGCCGATCAGATCATCGTCGGCCAGCCGCGGGCGCAGCTGCTCGGCCAGCCGGGCGAGCGCCGCGTCCGGGTCGGCCCGCGGCGGCAGCGCCAGCAGCGCGGCCACCCGCTCGTCGTCCAGGGAGCCGACCAGCGCCGGCAACCGCAGCTGGCGGCAGACCTCAGCGACGGCGTCAGCGATGCCAGCGGCGCGAGCTGGCCCGAGTAGCGCGGGCGCCGCGGGCGCCGGCAATGGCCAGCCGGGCTGCGCGTTTCCTGCCGGGCCAGTTCCGCCCGTGTTGCTTCCGCCCGTGCTGCCTCCGCCCGTGCTGCTTACGCCGGAGCCGGTCACGCCGGGCGCCGGCCATCGGGCGACCCGGACGACCACAGCGATCAGCAGCCGCCCGGTGACGGGCACGCCGAGCGCGCGGGCCCGCGCGGCCGCCTCCGCGTGGTCGGCGTAGCTGTTGCCGAGAAAGGCGGACAGCAGGGTGCGGTGGGCCTGCCGCTCGAGGCTCTCGTGCCTGTGGTCGAGCAGGCGGCCGAGCGCCAGCGTGGTCGCGGCTCGCTCGATCAGCGCTTCGTCGCCGGGGCCGGCGGCGCGCCGCGCAGCAGGATCAGCCGGCCCCAGTCCTCGCCGCGGGCCCCGACGACCGTGATCAGCCAGCCCGCGGCGGCGTCGAAGCCGGTGCGGCCGGCCACGCTGACCGCACGCGAGCGGGCCGAGAACCCGGCGAGCAGGCTGGCCGCGTCCTGGCCGAGCGGGGCGAACGCAAGTACCTGATGGGCCAGGTTCTCCAGGATGGCCGGGCAGCCGGCCAGGGTGGCCGTCTGGGCCACGACCTCCCCGGCCGGGGCGCCTGACACCGCGAGCTCAGTGAAGACCTGATGCAGCCGCTCGGCTGATCTGAGCTCGGCCAGCTGGGCGTCAATGATCAGCGCGTGCACGGCCTCGGTGATCTCGATGAACTGCGTCTCCCGCTCCAGCACGATCAGCGGAAGCTGATGGTCGGCCGCCGCGGAGACCAGCGCCGGCGGCAGGCTCCGCGAGTAGCGGGAGCCGAGCTCGACCCCGAGCGCGCTGACGCCGACCGCGGCCAGCTCGGCCACATACCGGCTGAGGCCGGCCGCGTCGTCGGGCAGCGCGATGCCGGTCGAGAGCACCAGCTCGCCGCCGCGCAGCAGATGGGCAGCCTGCGCCAGCTCGATCACGTGCACCCAGCGCACCGGCGCGCTGAGCCGGTCGCCGCCCGCGAGCACCCGCGGGGCGCCGCTGCGCACCGGGCCGAGTGCCAGTACCTCCGCCACTGTGGGCAGCATGTCTCCAGTCCCTCCGATGGCCCTGGCAGCCGGGCCAGGCCCAGGTCCGGTGTACACACTGTCGCAGACTGGCCCTTGCTGCCTTACATATCGTAACTTGGCATCGCCCCGGCCTGGCGACACACTAGGCGCAGGGGAGACCATGACAGCAGGCTGCGCGGCGTGCCCGGAGCGCGGCACCCGCACGCGGAAGGCTGAGCGCCATGCAGCAGGCACCGATCCACCGGACGCACTGGATCAACGGCAAGCCGTGGACCGGCGAGGCAGCGGTCAGGGGCGACATTTACAACCCGGCGACCGGCCGGGTGTCAGGAACGGTCGACTTCGCGACCACGGGTGAGGTGGGCGCGGCCGTTGCCGCGGCGGCGGCTGCCCTGCCGGGCTGGCGCGAGACCTCGCTGGTGAAGCGCGCCGGCGTCATGTTCGCCTTCCGCGAGCTCGTCCGCGCGCGGCAGGCCGACCTGGCCGCGCTGATCACCGCTGAGCACGGCAAGGTGGCCTCGGACGCGGCGGGCGAGGTCGCACGGGGGCTGGAGGTCGTGGACTTTGCGTGCGGCATCCCGCATCTGCTGAAAGGCGGGTTCTCGGAGAACGTCTCGGCCGGCGTGGACGCCTACTCCATCAGGCAGCCGGTCGGCGTGGTCGCCGGGATCACCCCGTTCAACTTCCCGGCCATGGTGCCGATGTGGATGTTCCCCATCGCGCTGGCCTGCGGCAACACGTTCGTGCTGAAGCCGTCGGAGAAGGACCCGTCAGCCTCCTTGCTGCTGGCCGAGCTGCTGGCCGAGGCCGGGCTCCCGGACGGCGCGTTCAGCGTGGTGCACGGCGCCAAGCCCGCCGTCGATGCACTGCTCACTCACCCGGACGTCCGGGCCGTGAGCTTCGTTGGCTCGACCCCGGTCGCCAGGTACGTCGCGGAGACCGCGACCAGCCACGGCAAGCGGGTGCAGGCGCTTGGGGGCGCTAAGAACCACATGGTCGTGCTGCCTGACGCCGACCTTGACCTGGCCGCGGACGCCGCGGTCAACGCCGGGTTCGGCTCGGCGGGCGAGCGCTGCATGGCGATATCGGTGCTGGTCGCGGTCGACCCGATCGGCGACGAGCTGGTCGGCAAGATCTCCGAGCGCATCGCCGCCCTGACCGTCGGGCCCGGCAGCGCCGAGAGCTCGGACATGGGGCCGCTGGTCACCAGGCAGCACCGCGACAAGGTCGCGGGCTATCTGGACAGCGGCGTCGCCGACGGCGCCACGCTGGCCGTCGACGGCCGTGACCACCCGGTCTCCGGCGATGCCGCCGACGGTTTCTGGCTGGGCCCGACCGTGCTTGACCACGTCACCCCGCAGATGCGGGCCTACCAGGATGAGATCTTCGGCCCGGTGCTGTCGGTCGTCCGGGCCGGAAGCTACGCCGAGGCGCTCGGGGTCGTCAATGCCAACCCCTACGGCAACGGAACCGCGATCTTCACTAACGACGGAGGAGCAGCCCGCCGCTTCACCCACGAGGTCGAGGTTGGCATGGTCGGCGTGAACGTGCCGATCCCGGTGCCGATGGCGTTCTACTCCTTCGGCGGCTGGAAGTCGTCGCTGTTCGGTGACACACACGTGCACGGCACCGAGGGAGTGCACTTCTACACTCGCGGCAAGGCGGTAACGTCGCGCTGGCTGGACCCGAGCCACGGCGGCGTGAACCTCGGCTTCCCGGTGAATCAGTAAGCCGGCCCGATCAGCACCAGCGCCCGCAGGGCCGCGTCCGCTGACTCCCGGTGCGGATTACACGTTGTAAGAAGTCCTCCCCTCCTGCCTGACGTCCTGTCAGGGTCGCCGCGGAGCGCCCGATGTTAGGCTTCTGCTGCTGCCAGCGGAGCCCCGGAGGAAGACGAGCGATGACTGACCACAGCGCGACTGACCACAGCGCGACTGACCACAGCGCGACTGACCACAGCGCGACTGACCACAGCGCGACTGACCACAGCGCGACTGACCACAGCGCGACTGACCACAGCGCGACTGACCACGGGGGCGACGCCGGGCGCGGCGCGGAGGTGTACGCGATGGACCGGGCGCACGTCTTCCACTCCTGGTCCGCGCAGAAGGCCCTGCAGCCGCTCGCGATCGCTGGTGCCGAAGGCTCCTACTTCTGGGATTACGACGGCAACCGGTACCTGGATTTCTCCAGCCAGCTGGTGAACACCAACATCGGCCATCAGCATCCGAAGGTGACCGCGGCGATCGCGGCGCAGGCGGGCCGTCTGACCACGATCGCGCCGCAGCACGCCAACGAGGCCCGCGGCGAGGCGGCGACCCGGCTGGCCGGGCTGGCCCCGGCGGGGTTCGAGAAGGTTTTCTTCACTAACGGCGGCGCGGACGCGAACGAGAATGCCATCAGGATGGCGCGGCTGCACACCGGCAGGACCAAGGTGCTCAGCTTCTACCGCTCCTATCACGGCAACACCGGGGCCGCGATCACCTCGACCGGCGACCCGCGGCGCTGGCCCAACGAGTTCGCGATCGGGCACGTGCACTTCTTCGGCCCCTACCTGTACCGGTCGGCCTTCTGGGCGGTCACGCCCGAGCAGGAGTGCGAGCGGGCACTGGCGCACCTGGAGCAGGTCATCCAGCTGGAAGGCCCGGACACCATCGCCGCGGTGCTGCTGGAGTCCATCGTCGGCACCGCGGGCGTGCTGATCCCCCCGCCCGGCTACCTGGCGGGCGTGCGGCAGCTGTGTGACCGCTACGGCATCGTCTACATCGCCGATGAGGTGATGTGCGGGTTCGGCCGGGCCGGGCGGTGGTTCGCCTTCGAGGATCACGGGGTGGTGCCGGATCTCATCGTCTTCGCCAAGGGCTCCAACTCCGGCTATGTCCCGGCCGGAGGCGTCATCATCTCCGATCCGATCGCGGCCACCTTCGATGAGCGGGTGTTCCCCGGCGGCCTGACCTACTCCGGGCACCCGCTGGCCTGCGCGTCCATCGTGGCGACCATCGACGCGATGAAGGACGAGGACATGATCGGGAACGCGGCCAGGATCGGGACTCAGGTGCTCGGTCCGGGACTGCGGGACCTGGCCGAGCGCCACCCGGTGATCGGCGAGGTGCGGGGGACTGCCGTCTTCTGGGCTCTGGACCTGGTGTCGGACCGGGAGACCAGGGCGATGCTCGCGCCGTACGGCGGCAGCTCGCCGGCGATGACAACGCTGGTCGCCGAGTGCAAGTCGCGCGGCCTGATGCCGTTCACGAACTACAACCGGCTGCACGTCGTGCCGCCCTGCACCATCTCCGAGTCCGAGGCCAAGGAAGGCCTGGCCATCCTGGACGAGGCCCTGGCCGCGATCGGGCAGTACTACCAGGGCCGGTAGCGGTCACCGGCTCGGCGCGCCGCGGTTTGCGCCCGCATGAACGGTAGCGGCCGCTGGCGCGGATGACGCCGGTCAACAGGACGCCAGGGCTCGGGAAAGTCTGCGCGCCGCGGCGGGCGGCGGGCGACCGGGACCACCTATCGTGAGCATCGTGCCCGGTGCGCGGCGGCCCTGGTCCAGCGGCTGTCCTGGCGGAGCATCCGGGGTTCTCGCCAGCCCGCGGCACTGGCCGGACGGGGCGTTTGCGCTGGCTTCCGGCCCGGGTAGAGCCAGCAGGGACGCTGAGTTCAGCGGTCATGCGTTCGGCGCATGGTAGTTCTGGGCACGGGGGTTCGGGGTCAGCTAACGGGGCGTCAGCGACACCTGCACGGCACATCCCTGTCGGTCTGTCCTGCCGTGCGCACCTGCCGTCCTGCCACCGCCGGCGGTCCCGTTCTGTCTGTCCCTGGTAAGGAACCATGACCGACTCCGTACGACTGCAGCGCCAGGCCGGGGCCGCCGCCAGACCGGGGCCCGGCGGTCCGGACGTCCGGCTGCTGAGCTGGCTTGCCTTCCTCGGCATCGGCGCGTCGATAGCGATCATGACCGGCGCCTCGCTGATCCGGCCGGACTGGATGTACCCGCCGATGGTGATGCCGGCCTCGGGGCCGCCCTGGCAGGTGTCCGCGCAGGTGCAAGGCGGCGTGGTCGCCTGGGCGCTGTGGGCGTCCGCGCTGCTGGCCGTCGGCGGGGTCGCGGCGGGCCTGGTCGCGGTCCGTCGCGGAGCCCGGTGGCCGGTCCGGGCCATCCTGATCGTGGCCGCGGTGGCGGTGCTGGCGCTGGCGCTGCTGCCGCCGGCCGGGTCGACCGACGCGCTCGATTACGCGGCTTACGGCCGTCTGGCGCTGCTGGGCGACAACCCCTACGTCGCCACCCCGCTCTACCTGCGGCTGACCGATCCGGTGTTCGGCGTCTCCATCCCGGTGCACTGGCAGCATCAGGTCAGTCTCTACGGCCCGGCCGGCACCATCGAGCAGTATCTGGCGGCCCGCCTGGGCGGCAACTCGATGGCGCGGGTGGTGTTCTGGCTGAAGCTCTGGAACGCCCTGGCCTTCGGTGCCGTGGCGCTCGTACTTGACCGGGTGCTACGAGCCAGCCGGGCGGCCCGGCTGCGCGCGCACCTGCTGTGGACGCTCAACCCGCTGCTGCTGTGGGGGCTCATCGCGGCCGGTCACATCGACGTCCTGGCGGCCGGAGCCGGCGTACTCGGGCTGCTGGTACTCGGCCGCCAGACGCCTGGCCTGCAGCCCCGGCTGTGGCGGGTGCTCGCCTGCGGCGCTCTCATTGGCCTGGCGGCCGACATCAAGATCGACTACCTGCTGTTCGGCCTGGGGGCGGCCTGGGCCCTGCGGCGATCGCCGCCGGCTCTGGCCGCGGCCGCCATCGGCGCTGTGGCGATACTCGCCCCTACCTATGCCTGGCTCGGCAAGCCGGCCTTTCTCGCCCTCTTCGCCCGCCGGGACAAAACCACGCAGGACAGCTTCTACCGGTTCGCTGACCTGACGAACTGGAAATACCTGGCGGTGGTGGCGATCCTGCTATCGATCGGCATGGCCGTTCTGCTGCTGCGCCGTATGCCGGCCGGCGACCTGCTGCGCCCGGCCATCAGGCCGGCCCTCGCGCTCAGCGTCGCCTGGCTGCTGGTCTGGCCGTACACGCTGCCCTGGTACGACGCGATGATCATCTGCGTGCTGGTGCTCTATCCGGCCTCCCGGCTCGACTGGCTGATCCTGGCCCGCCTCGGGGCCGCGACGATCGCGAACATGCCGGGCGACCCGTCCGGCGTGCCGGGCACGGCGCTGAAGTCATTCGACGTGGTGCTGGTGCACGGCTTCGCGCCTGCCGTGCTGCTCGCCGTCGCCCTCGCCACCGTGTACCTCGCCGTGTCCGGCCGATGGGACGTCCAGCCCTGGCCCGGCCCGGACGTGGCGGCGCCGCTGCCCGGCTACCCGGCAGCCGCCGCGAACACCGGTTCGTAGCCGCCGGCCTGGCCGGCAGCGGTCGGATGATAGGACTCGCCGAGGTCCAGGAAGTTGACCGAGTGAAGCCAGCTGCCGGAATCGCAGATCTCGTGGCCGGCAAAAGCACCCTGCACATCGGCATAGACGTCGCCGTACCGGCCGGCCGCTGCCTGAATCTGACCGTCGAGCTCGGCGGCCGCCGCGTTCAGGTCGGTCCGGTCAGTGGTGCTCAGCCCGATGCAGCCCGGCGAGCGGGACAGGTCATACAGGTCGGGGTAGCCCGTGACGACGACGCGGGCGCCCGGCGCGGCCACCTCGATGTCACTGAGTACGGCATTGAGCTCGCCCGGCAGCTGGCTGGTCATCTCCGCTTCAGAACGGCCGATGGCGCTGACGCAGCTGCTGGTGGACTCGAGTACGCAGGTCTCCATCACGGTAGTGAATCCCACGTCATTGCCGCCGATGGTGATGGACACCAGCGTGGTGGCGCTGCTCAGCGCGGACAGCTGGCTGCTGATCACGGTGCCGGTCGTCGCCCCGGAGCAGGCCACCGAGGTGTAGCTGGCCGGAGCGCTGGCGCTCGCCCACAGCTGCGGGTAGGCGTTCGTGCTCCGGTCGCAGGACCCGCTTCCGCCGATGTAGCTCCCGGCCCCGACGCCGGATGCGTACGAGTCGCCCAGCGCGACGTAGCGGACCGCAGAACTGGCGCTGGCCGGAGCGGCCAGCGCGAGCGGCGTCAGCGCTGCCGCGCTGGTGGCGAGAACTGCGACAATGAACCGGACATGGCGGGCAACGTGCGGCTGCATCGGCGCTCCAGCTGCGGGACGATACTTGACTACTTCTGGGTAACATCGGCCGGGCTGGCCGTCAAGAAGCGGTTTTTGTCACCGGCCGCGCCGACGGCATCCGGCAGGAAGGGACCAATCGTGGCACTGGAGATCAAGCGGCTGACACTCGCCACGCTGCGCGGCCTGGACGGCACCGACTGGCCGGTCCATGGCTTCGTCGTCACCTTCCCCGGCGGCGCCGCGCTCGTCGACACCGGCGTGGGCGGTCCGCAGGAGTGGCTCGACGACTGGCGGGTGGTCAACCGCACGGTCGCCGATGCGCTGGATGAGCTCGGCCTGACTCCGGGCGACATCGGCATGGTGATCAATACGCACCTGCACTTCGACCACTGCGGTCAGAACGCGGTGTTCAAGCACGCGGCGTTCTACGTCCAGCGGGCCGAGCTGGACCGGGCCCGCCGGGAGTCACCCGAACTCGCGGGGTGGTTCGACTTCATGAATGCCCGGTTCGAGCTGCTCGACGGCGACGCTGAGGTGCTGCCAGGCCTGCGGGTGATCGCGACGCCCGGTCACACGTCCGGGCACCAGTCCGTGATCGTCGAGTCCGCCGACGGCCTGTCTGACGTCCTCATCGGGGACGCCGCTTACACGCCGCGGCAGTACCTCGATCCCGGTGCCGATGACCTCCCCGACGGGCAGGCACGTGACGTCGCTGCCTGGCGTGCCTCGGTCGGCAGGATCAGGGCGGCGGCGCCGGACCGGGTTCACTTCTGTCACAACACCGAGGTCATCCACTCCTGACCGCGGCGCCCGCGGGTCAGAGCGAGCCGAACGCGTCCTCCAGAATGCCGACGCCCTCGCTGAGCAGGCTCTCGCCGATGACGAGCGGGGGAAGCAGCCGCAGCACGTTGCTGAAGGTGCCGCAGGTCAGGACGACCATCCCGTTCCGGTGGCAGGTCTTGGCCACCGTGGCCGCGGCGGCCACATCGGGCTCGAGCGTGCCCGGCCTGACCAGCTCGAGCGCGAGCATCGCGCCCCGGCCGCGCACATCGCCGATGACCGGATTGGCCTGCGCCAGCTTGGTCAGCCTCGGCAGCATGGCCGACTCGATCGCGCGCGCGGCGGCCGGCAGGTCTTCCTTCTCCATGGTGTCGATGGCGCCGAGCGCGGCGGCGCAGGCAACCGGATTCCCGCCGTAGGTGCCGCCGAGACCGCCCGGATGGACGGAGTCCATCAGCTCGGCCCGGCCGGTGACTCCGGCCAGCGGCAGGCCGCCGGCGATGCCCTTGGCGGTCGTCACCAGGTCGGGCACGACACCCTCGTGGTCGCAGGCGAACCAGTCACCGGTGCGGCAGAAGCCCGACTGGATCTCGTCGGCGATGAAGACGATGCCGTTCGCGCGGCAGTAGTCCGCGAGCCCGGGCAGGAAGCCGTCCGGCGGGACGATGAAACCGCCCTCGCCCTGCACCGGCTCGATCACGACGGCCGCGACGTTCTCCTCGCCGACCTGCGCGTGAATCAGGCCGGTGACGGTGCTCAGCGCTTCGGCGGCGCACCTGGCCGGCCCGCCGGGCCAGCGGAACGGATAGGCCATCGGCATCCGGTAGACCTCGCCCGCAAACGGCCCGAAGCCCTCCTTGTACGGCATGTTCTTGGCGGTCATCGCCATCGTCAGGTTAGTCCGGCCGTGGTAGGCGTGGTCAAAGACCACTACGGCGTCGCGGCCAGTTGCGTGCCGGGCGATCTTGACGGCGTTCTCCACCGCCTCGGCGCCGGAGTTGAACAGTGCCGAGCGCTTCTCGTAGGTGCCGGGCGTCAGCCGGTTCAGCTGCTCGCACACCTCGACGTAGCCCTCGTACGGAGCCACCATGAAGCAGGTGTGCGTGAACTGCGCCACCTGTTCGGTCACGCGGCTCACCACCAGGTCGGCGCTGTTGCCGACCGAGGTCACGGCGATGCCGGAGCCGAAGTCAATGAGCGAGTTGCCGTCCACGTCCACCAGGACGCCGCCGCCAGCAGCGGTGACGAAGACCGGCAGCACGTGACTCAGGCCACGGGCGACGCTGCGCTGCCGTCGCTCGAACAGTTCCCTGGACATCGGGCCGGGGATCTCGGTCACCAGGTTACGGACCTGCGGCAGGGACGGCCCGCCGAGAGGGCTGGAATCAGGGCTCATACCAGTGACAATAGCCCGCCGGAGGCCGCCTCGCCGGCCGGGAGCCGGGGCTGGCGACCGCCAGCCGCCCGGTTAGTTCAGCCAGTCAGCGGCGAGCGGCAGCATGCCGCGCGGACCGAACCGGAAGCGGTAGCGCAGGCGCCCGCGGCTGAGCCCGGCGCGCAGGTAGTACCACCCGGTGCGCGGGTTGTAGTAGCCGATCTCTGACCTCCGGCCGCCGGTCCAGTTGCCGGCCAGCGGGATCATGCCGGGCGGCCCGAAGGCGAACGAGACGGCCGTCGGCCCGCTGCCCGACCAGGCGCGGAGCGTGAACCGCCCGGTGCGCGGGTCGTAGTAGCCGACGCTGTCAGCGCGCTTGCCGGTCCAGTCGCCGGCCAGCGGGATCATGCCCGGCGGCCCGAAGGCGAACGACCGGCTCGGGCCATCGGCGCTGAGGTAGTAGTGCAGGTGGAAGCTGCCGTCCTGCGGGTCGTAGTAGCCAATCCGGTCGGCGCCGTCACCGGTCCAGTCGCCCGCCAGCGGGATCATGCCCGGCGGCCCGAAGGTGAAGGCCGGGCGGTAATGGCCGGAGTCGAGTCCGCTGCGCAGGTGGAACGTGCCGTTGGCCGGGTTGTAGTAGCCGCCGGCCGTGCCCCGTCCGGTCCAGTCGCCCGCCAGCGGGATCATGCCGGGCCTGGACAGGCGGAACTTCACGCTGGCTGGCCCTGCGGTCAGGGAGTCGCGGATCGCGACGGATCCGGTCCTGGCGCTGTAATAGCCCACCGAGGCGTACCCCTTGACCGCGAAGTGAATGAAGTGACTCGGCCAGGACTGCCAGCTGTCCGCGGGGAAGCCCGCGTTGATGCGGGTCCAGTCGAAGCCGTCGACGTCCGAGCTGATGTGCTGCTGCGAGATGAGGATGTACTTGTCATCCGGCCCGACGGCCTCGACGACGGCCACATGGCCCTCGGCCCCGATCCCGTACGCGCCGCCATCCCACTCGGCGACCGCGCCGACGCTGGGCACCTGATTGACCGTGACCCCGTGCGCGGCCGCCGACGCCGGCCACTGGCCCGCGTTGCCGAGCAGGTAGCCCGGTACGGGCGCACCGAACGCAGTTGACTCGACGTACGCGACGTAATTCGTGCACTCATCGCCGGCGGTCATGCTCCAGTACGACCGGCCGCCCCGGCTGGCGTAGTCGTAGCTTGGATACCCGAGGCCTGCGCAGGTCGCGTAGCCAGAGCACAAGATCGCGGACGGCACCAGGGCCGTATCCGGAGAGTTAGCAAATGCCGGGGAAGCGGCGATGCCGATCACCAGAGCGGGAATCGGCAGGGTGGCAGACAACAGGCGGGACAACCGGCGGATGGCCCGGCCGGGTAAAACGCCCTCCCGGCCCGCGCATTCGTGCGACATAGCTATCTCCTCGGATCGCCCCAGGTCAGAGAGGCGGCAGACGGCATTAGCAATGTTGCGAGTGCAGTCACTATGACGCGGAACGCTGGCGCGCGCTCGGTTTTCTGCGCGGCACGCCGGCTGACTGAGCAACGTCCGAGACGCAAATGTTGCAGAAACGCTGCGTAACTGTCCGTGTCATCGGTGCTTGCGGTGGTGCCCGCGGACGGCGCGGCGGTGGCGGCGGATCGCCCGCCGGTGGCGGCGCTCGGCCCGGTGGCGGCGCAGCACTCGCCGGTGCCTGCGGACGGCGCGGCGGTGGCGGCGCAGGGCCCGCCGGCGATGTCGTTCGGCCCGGTGCCGGCGAACCGCGCGGCGGTGGCGGCGCTCAGCCCGGTGACGGCGAACCGCGCGGCGGTGGCGGCGCTCGGCCCGGTGCCGGCGGCGATCCTTCCGGCCGCGGACCGGAGGGACCACCGCGTGCTGCCGGATCGGGAAATGAATGAAGTGACTCGGCCAGGACTCCCACGTCCGGGCCGGGAACCCGGCGTTAATCTGCGTCCACTCGTAGCCGTCCGGCACGCCGGCCAGATGCTGCTGGGAGACCACGATGTAGCGATCGCGCGGGCCGACGCGCTCGACCACGGCGACGTGGCCATCAGGCCCGACTCCGTACGCGCCGCCGCCCCAGACCGCGACTGCTCCCACGCTCGGCACGTTGTTGACCAGCACACCGTGCGTGGCGGCGGTGGCGGCCCACTGATAGGCGTTCCCGAGCAGGTAGCCCGGCGCGGGCGCACGGAAGTACGTCGCCTCGACGTAGGCGACGTAGTTGGTGCACTCGTCCCCGGCATCCATCCGCCAGTACGAGGTACGCAGGTGCTGACCGTAGCCGTAGCTGTCGTAGCCGGCCCGGTCGCAGCCCTGATAGCCGCCGCACAAGACCACCGAGGGAACGCCAGCCGCCGGCCGGAAGGTGGTGGCCAGCGCGCGCCCGGCGGCAAGCGGCATCGCCGCGCCGGTGACGGCCAGCGCCACGAGCACCGCGATCGCCGTCCGGCGGAGCAACTTGCCGGCCGGGCTGACGGAGTCTGCGTCTGACCTGGGGCGTCCGAGCGGCATGGCTATCCTCCTCGGGCTGACCCGAAGGCCAGCGGGAGACGGATTGAGCGAGCGATGTTGCCGACTGCGATTGGTCGGGCGCGGAACGGCGCTTGGCTTCGACTCGCCGCGCTGCGCTGTCGGAACTGCCCTGTCGGAACGGTGCTGTTCGGTCGCGCTTGTCGTGCGGTTAACTCGCCGGGCAGATTGCCTTGCCAGTGCCTTCCTGGCCGGTTGTACCCGCTGCTGACCCGATGGGATTGCGGGACCGCGAGATTTTACTTTTTATCCGGGCTCGGGCCCCGGCCCGCAGGCGAAACCGCAGGTCAGCAGCCTGGCACCCGGATGCGGGGGCCTGGCCCGCGAGCCGGCCCGGCCAGGCTGGCCGCTGGCCCGCTGGCCGGGCCGCTGCGATGATTCGGCTGTGGCGCACACCTTTCCGTCCCCCGAGGCCGGGCCGCGGGCCTGGCCAGCCGCCCGGCGGCCGGTCATCGCCGGGCTGGGCCTGACCGAGCTGGGCAAGATCTACGGGCGCTCGCCGGCGGCGTTCGCGGCCGAGGCCGTCCGCCGGGCCGCGGCTGACGCCGGGCTTCGGCTGGCCGAGATCGACGGGCTGCTGACCTCATCGGGCGTCACCGGCGGCGTGTCGATTGACCTCCAGCGCGACCTGGGCCTGACCGACCTGCGGCTGCTCACGCACATGCAGGCCTACGGGTCGACGGCCGGCGCCATGGTCCAGGCCGCCTCCCTGGCCGTGCAGTCAGGGATGGCCAGCGTGGTTGCCTGCGTGTTCGCCGATGCCCCGCTGAAGCCGGAGCGATCGGCCGGGTCGGCTTATGGCACCCGGCGCGCTCCGGCCGGCTGGTGGGGGCTGCTCGGCGCCAGCGGCGTGATCGGCGCGAATCCGATGTACGCGCTCGCCGCCCGCCGGCATATGGCCAGGTACGGCACGACAAGCGAGCAACTCGGGCATATCGCGGTCGCGCAGCGCGGCTTCGCGGCGCTGAACCCGGCTGCGCAATTGCGCGACCCGGTCACGCTGGCCGACCATCAGCAGTCGCGCTGGATCGTCGAGCCGTTCCACCTGCTGGACTGCTGCCTGGTCTCCAACGGCGGGATCGCGGTGATCGTCACGACGGCGGAGCGTGCCGCGACGCTGGCGCAGCCGCCGGTGCCCGTGCTCGGCTGGGCTCAGGCGCACCCGGGCCATTACCTGCGCCGCCATCCCGACTTCGGCCTCATCACGGGCGCGGCCACGGCCGGCCCGGCGGCCCTGGCGATGGCGCAGGTCAGGCTCGCCGACGTCGACGTGTTCGAGCTCTACGACTGCTACACATTCACGGTGCTGGTGACGCTGGAGGACTACGGCGTGTGCCCGAAGGGCGAGGGGGGCCCGTACGCGGCCAGCGGGATGCTCGGCCCGGGCGGCAAGCTCCGGCTCAACACGGGTGGCGGCCAGCTGTCGGCCTATTACATGTGGGGGATGACGCCGCTATCCGAGGCCGTGATCCAGGCCAGGGGACACGGCGGTGATCGGCAGGCGGAGGCTCACGACGTCGTGATGGTGTCCGGGAACGGCGGCGTGCTTGATCATCACTCCACGCTTGTCCTCGGCAGTGAGGCGGCCGCGTGAGCGTCGGCCCGGTGCTCCGCGACGAGGCCACCGCGGAGTTCTTCGACGCCGCGGCGGCCGGGACGTTCCTGCTACGGCAGTGCCCGGAGGGACACCTCAGCGAGCCGTCCGCCGCTGGCTGCGCCGCGTGCGGCCGCGCTGAGCTGCAGTGGATTCCGGCGGCGGGCGGCGCCACGCTGGTCAGCTGGGCCGTCAGCCACGGCCGCGCGGCCCGCGGTGAGCCCGCGCCGCTGACCGTGCTGGTGATTGCCGAGTTTGACGAAGGGCCGTGGTGGTGGGCGCAGCTTGCCGATGCGACTTCTGAGGATCCCGCAGCCGGGCTTGCGGTCGGCCAGCGGCTGCGGGTTGAGTTCCGGCGACCGCCAGGAGACGACCCTGAGCACGAGGCCGTGCCCGTCTTCGTCCGCGCCTGAGGCGGGATAGCCGGGCCCGGTCAGCGCAGCAGGTCGCGGGCCGCGTCCTCGATGGCCGTCTCGGACAGCAGCACGGTGCCGGCCGCGTCGCCCAGCGGCACGAAGCTGTCCTCGCTCGCCACCCGGGCGATGCGGCCGGTGAAGCCGGCATCGACGAGCGTGGTGATGACAGACTCGGAGATCCCGCCGCTGCGCCGGGTCTCATCGGCCACCAGCACCCGGCCGGTCGCGGCCGCCGCCCGCAGCAGGTCCTCGTACGGCAGCGGGGCGAGCCAGCGCAGATCCAGGACCCGGCACTGCACCCCGGTCGCCGCCAGCGTGCGGGCGGCCCGCAGGCTCATTCTGAGCCCGTTCCCGAACGAAATGATCGTCAGATCGCGGCCGCTGCCGTACAGCCGGCCGCTTCCCACCGGAACGTGGGTGTCGCCCCGGCGCCCCGGCGGCTCGTACGGCGCCAGCCAGCCGCCATCGCCTGGCTCGTGCAGATCACGCTCGTGATAGAGGGCAATCGGCTCCAGGAAGATGCTGACGCTGCCGTCCAGCTCGGCCGCGGCCAGGCAGGTGCGCAGCATCGACGCCGCGTCGTCCGGACGGGCCGGGCAGGCGACGATCAGGCCGGGGATGTCCCGCAACGCGGCCAGGCCGTTGTCGTTGTGGAAGTGGCCGCCGAACCCCTGCTGGTAGGACAGCCCGGCGATGCGGACCACCATCGGGTTGCGGTACTGGGCGCGGGAGAAGAAGGACAGCGTGGCCGCCTCGCCCCGGATCTGGTCAGCGGCGTTGTGCAGGTACGCCAGGTACTGGATCTCGGGCACCGGCAGCAGGCCGGCCAGCCCGGCGCCCAGCGCAACCCCGAGGATGGACTGCTCGTCCAGCGGTGAGTCAAAAACGCGGCCGGGACCGAAGGCGCGCACGAGCCCGCGGGTCACCCCGTACACGCCGCCCTTGCGGGCCACGTCCTCGCCGAAGACGATCATCGCCTGCAGGCCGGCCAGCTCGTCGGTCAGTGTGCGATTGATGGCCTGGGCCAGGGTCAGCGGGCCCGCGTCCTCGGGCAGCTGCGAGCCGAAGGCCTGGTGCCGCTGCCAGGTGCCGGACTGCCGGGCCCGGTCGGCCAGGTTCGCGGCCACGATGCCGGGCCGCCGCGGTGCAATCGGCGCCATGACCTGGCTGGCGCTCGCGAGCCTGGGCGCGCCGGCGATCTCGCCCGCCAGGGCCAGGACCCTGGCCCTGGCCGCCTCGTAGCGGTCAAGCGCCTCGGCCGGCGTGAGGGCTCCGGCTTCGATGAGCAGGCTGGCGGTGCGCAGGAGCGGGTCGCGGGCCTCGTCCGCCGCGATCTCCTCCGGCGTCCGGTAGGCCGACTCGACGTCGGAGCCCGCGTGCCCGCCCAGCCGCACCATGCGCAGGTGCAGGAAGGCCGGCGCGCGCCGCTCCCTGGCCCAGCTCGCAGCCTCGGTGGCGGCGTCGTACACCGCGGCCAGGTCGGTTCCGTCGGCGCTGAAATACCGGATCTTCGGGCGGCTGCCGGCGGCCGCCTCGACCCAGCCAGCCGGGGTGCGCACGCTGATGCCGATCCCGTTGTCCTCGCATACCAGCAGCAACGGCATCGGAAGGCCCTGGTAGGCGCAGTAGGAGGCAGTGTTCAGCGCGCCGGCCGCGGTCGAGTGGTTGACCGAGGCGTCGCCGAAGCTGGTCACCACCACGGCGTCCTGCGGCCAGGGCGTGGCCAGGCCGAGCTTCGCCGCCCGCGCCAGCGAGAAGGCCAGGCCGACAGCGCGCGGCAGGTGCGAGGCGATCGTCGAGGTCTGCGGGATCACATGCAGCTCAGGATGGCCGAACACCTTGTGCCTGCTGCTGGCGATCGGCTCGGCTGCCGCTGCGGCCAGGCCGAGCAGCACGTCAGGAACGCCGTCACGGGGCGGGCTGGCCTGGGCGGCGCGCACCAGGTAAAACGCGCCGGACCGGTAGTGCAGCAGCGCCGGGTCGGTGAGGCGCAGCGCGGCGGCGACGGCCGCGTTTCCCTCGTGCCCGGACGAGCCGATGGTGTAGTAGCCGGCCCCGCGGGCGCGCAGCCAGCGGGCGGCCAGGTCGGTATGCCTGCTGGCCAGCTGCGCGTCGAACAGCTCCAGGCACCGCGCGACCGACAGACCGCTGCCGGGCCGGATGGCGTCGTAGGGCGCGGGACGCACGCCCGCCTGCACGGCGGCAAGATCCCGGATGCCGCGGGCGAGCCGCTGCTCGGCCAGATCCGGGCCCGACGCTGAGCTCTCGGCCGGGCCGGAGGCCGGGCCCGCGGGCGGGCGCGGCTCGGATCCTGCGACCGCAACGCTCATCATCTGACGGTAAGCCACACCGACCGGGTAAGGACAGTCAGATCGGCAGCTAGCTGGTGAAACTGCGAGGAAGGTGGCTCCGCTCACCCGGCCAGGACGGCGCGTGGTGTGATGGGAGGACCGGGAATCTCCTCAGTGCGGAGGCGTCATGCTGCCGTGGTCTGCCGAGCTGGCCGGCACGCTGAACGAGCACGTGATCACCAGCGAGCTGCTGCGGGACAACCCGCTCGGTGACCCGTACGAGCGGCCGCTGTGGGTCTACACGCCGCCCGGCTACGCTGCCGGGACCGGCCGCCGGTACCCGGCCGTCTACGTCATCCAGGGCTTCACCGGGAGCCTCACCATGTGGCACAACCGGTCGCCGTTCCGGCAGCCGTTTACCGAGACGGCGGACGCCGTATTCGCGACCGGCGCGGCACCGCCCGCCATCGTGGTGTACGCGGACGCCTGGACCAGCTATGGCGGCAGCCAGTTCGTCGATTCGGCCGGCACCGGCCGGTATCACTCCTATCTGTGCGAGGAGATCGTGCCGTGGGTCGACGCGCGCTACCAGACCGCGGCCGACCGCGACCACCGGGCGATCATGGGCAAGTCCAGCGGCGGGTTCGGCGCGATGATCACGCCGATGCTGCGCCCGGATCTGTTCGGGGCGCTGGCCAGTCACGCCGGTGACTCCCTGTACGAGCATTGCTACCTGCGCGATTTCGGGCCTGCCGTGCGGGCGCTGCGCGGCTACGACGGGGACATCTGGCGGTGGTGGGCTGACTTCAGCTCGCGGGTGCCGTTCACCAGCCCGGCTGACGGTGACCTCCTCGGCATTCTCGGGGTGGCGGCCGCGTTCTCGGCCAACGAGGACGGCACCATCGACCTGCCCTTCGACACGCGCACCGCGGCCGTCCGGCCGCAGGTCTGGGAGCGCTGGCTGAACTGGGATCCGGTCCGGATGGCACCGGCCTACGCCAGCGCGCTGCGGTCGCTGCGGGCGATCTGGCTGGACGCCGGAACGCGCGACGATTTCTTCCTTGACCTCGGCGCCGAGGCGTTCAGGGAACAGCTGCAGCTGGCCGGTGTGCCGGATGACGTGATCAGGTTCGAGCTCTTCGACGCGACCCACGCAGGCATCGACTACCGGTACCCGATGTCACTGACCTGGTTGTGCCAGCGGCTGGCTGCTGAGTAAAAGAGCAGGTCAGAGCACTATCTCCGAACTGTGCTGAACGCTTTGGGCCTGGCTTCCGTAGTGAGGGGTGGAGCAGGGGCCGCGATCACACAGGAACGGAGACAGCAATGCGGAACCGATGGTGGGCGGCACCGGTCCTGGCCGGCGGCGCTGTCGTGCTGGCGGCCTGCGGCAGTTCGGCGGCGCCGGGACACAGTGCGACCCCGGCGGCGGGCAGCGGATCGAGTGCGGCCGCGACGCCGCAAAGCAACGCCACGTCCTCGTCAGCGATCGGGACGCGAAGCACCAAGATCGGCACCATCCTGACCACCGCTAAAGGGCAGGCAATCTACTGGTTCGCGATCGACACGCCGACCAAGTCGAACTGCACCGGATCATGCGCGACCTACTGGCCGCCGGTGCTGGGCAAGGTAACCGCTGCCCCCGGCAGCAATCTGCCGCACACCTTCGGCACGATCACCAGGCCAGGCGGCCAGGTGCAGGCGACGTACGACGGCCATCCGCTGTACACCTACGCGGCCGATACGGCACCGGGCCAGGTCAGCGGGAACGGGCTGAACGTCTCCGGCGGCCTGTGGTGGGCAATGACCCCATCGGGGTCCAAGGCAGGCGCGCCCTCGGCTGGCTCGTCATCGAGCAGTTCCTCGGGGTACGGGAGCGGCTACTAGCAGCGGGGGGCTGCCGGTAGCCCGGCCAGGGCGGCCGCAGCGGGAAGTGTTCCCGGCGTACTGCGGGAACACTTCCCGCTAATTCGGGTACAAGGCAGTCATGGTGGAGCCACAGGCCCCCGCGGCCGCCGTCCGGCCACGCGGCGGATTGCTCGTCATTTTCACTGCGCTCATGCTAGCGATCCTGCTCGCCGCGCTTGATCAGACCATCGTCGCGACGGCGCTGCCCACCATTGTCGGAGATCTCGGCGGCCTCAGCCATTTGTCCTGGGTCGTGACGGCTTACCTGCTGGCCACGACGGCGTCGACGCCGCTGTGGGGAAAGCTCGGCGACCAGTTCGGCCGCAAGACCCTGTTCCAGGCCTCGATCATCATCTTCCTGGTCGGCTCGGCGCTGTGCGGGCAGGCGCACAGCATGATCGAGCTGATCTCGTTCCGCGCCCTTCAGGGCCTCGGCGGCGGCGGCCTGATGGTGCTGGCCCAGGCCATCATCGGTGACGTCGTCCCGGCCCGGGAGCGAGGCAAATACCAGGGTGTCTTCGGCGCGGTCTTCGGGATCGCCAGCGTGGTCGGCCCGCTGCTGGGCGGCTTCTTTGTCGACAATCTGAGCTGGCGGTGGGTTTTCTATATCAACCTCCCGATCGGCCTCATCGCGCTCGCCGTGATTGCGGTGGCGCTGCCGGCCACCCCCAGGGGCCAGCGTCACACGATTGACTATCTGGGCGCGCTGCTGCTCGCCGGAGCCGCCACCTGCGTGGTGCTGCTGACGTCGTGGGGCGGCACGCAGTACTCGTGGGGGTCCCCCGTGATCGTGGGACTCGGCGTCCTCGCGGTGGTGCTGGCGTTCGCGTGGTATCTGTCGGCCCGCCGCGCCCCGGAACCAGTGCTCCCGCTCCGGCTGTTCAGGAACCCGGTCTTCTCCGTGTGCTCGGGCATCAGCTTCGCGGCCGGCTACGCGATGTTCGGCGCGCTGGCCTTCCTGCCGCTGTTCCTTCAGGTGGTCAGGGGCGTCTCGGCCACGATCTCGGGCGTCTACCTGCTGCCCATGGTGGCAGGCCTGCTCATCACGTCCATCGGCAGCGGCCAGCTGATCTCGAGGATCGGCCGGTACAAGGTCTTCCCGATCGCCGGAACCGCGCTGCTTGTCATCGCGCTGCTGCTGATGTCCCGGCTGTCGGTCACGACGTCGTCACTGGTGACCAACGTCTACTTCTTCATACTCGGCCTGAGCCTGGGCCTGATCCTGCAGGTCCTCATCATCGCCGTGCAGAACTCGGCTGATTACGCCGACCTGGGCGCGGCAACGTCCGGCGTGACCTTCTTCCGCTCCATCGGCGGGGCCTTCGGCGTCGCGATCTGCGGCTCGATCTTCTCCAGTCACCTGACGTCGTCGCTGCGGACCAGCCTGGCCGGGGTCCGCTTGCCGGCCGGATTCACCATCGGGGCGGCCCAGGCCAACCCGACGCTGCTGCGGAGGCTGCCGGCCCCGGCCCGGCTGCCGGTACTGGACGCCTATGCCCAGTCGGTCGACAGGATCTTCCTGTACGCAGTGCCGCTGGCGGCGGTGGCATTTGTCCTGTCCTGGTTCCTGCGCGAGGTGCCGCTGCGCAAGACCGCCGGCGCGTCGGACCTGGGTGAGGGTATCGGCGCCGGATCGGCTCAGCGCACCTCAATCCAGGAGATCGAGCGGGCCCTCCTTCGGCTCGCCGACGGTGACATGCGGCGGAAGGGCTACGAGCGGATCGCCGAGCTGGCCGGGATCGGCGTGCCCGGCCCGTCGTGCTGGGTTCTGGCACGGCTGGCCAAGCACGGCGATATCGCTGGTACCGCACTGGCCAGGGAAGCGGGCGTCACCGTGGAGTACGGACGGCCCTACGTGGATCAGCTGGCCGAGCTCGGCCTGGTCGTGCGCGACGACGGCGTGCTGCGGCTGACGCCGGCCGGGTCGGCGGCGGCGGACCGGGTGTTCGCCGCGCGCCGCGAGGGACTGGAGCGGCTGCTTGCTGACTGGTCACCCGAGCAGCACGCTGATCTGGCCCGCATGCTGGACCAGCTGTCGCACTCCCTGCTGGGCGAGGACGCTGACCGGCACCTCCTGCAGCAGCGCCCGGTGGCCAGCGCCACGGCCTGCCCGCCGGCGGCCGGCTCCTGACGACGGCTGGCGCCTGCCGCCCCCGTTCCGCTACCGTGCTCGCATTGCGCGGTATGAGACAAAACGGGGCGGTGGCGCCGTATGTCGTGCCAGAACTGCGGGGCGAGTATTCCGGCGGGCTCGCCGGGCTGCCCGAACTGCGGGGCCGGCGTACGGACCGCCGGCCGGCGACCTGCCGCCCGCGGTCCCGGCGAGGACGTATGACCTGCAGGGGCTGGCCACGGCGCTGACCGTGATGCTGGCGATCAGCGCGCTCACCGCGCTGATCGGCATCGCAGCCGGGATGATCCTCATTATTACGTTCCTGGTTTCGGTGCCGATCACGATCGTCTTCCTGATCTGGTTCTACCGGGCCCGGCAGAACGCCGGGCACCTGGACTGGCGGCAGCGGTGGTCGCCGGGCTGGGCGATCGGCGGCTGGTTCGTGCCGGTCTGCTTCCTCTGGTTCCCGTACCAGATCATGGCCGACATCTGGCGCGCCGGCCTGGCCGCCGAGAACCGGAAGCAGCTCGCCTACCTGCCCGGCGCCTGGTGGGCGTGCTGGTGCCTGGCCTGGTTCACCGGGTACCGGCGCCCGCCCGCCGGCTCCGGCGACAGCTCAGCGACGGTTGCCGTGCACGGCAGCACCTTCGGCCTCTATTTCGGCGGCAGCGCTGTGAGCCTGGTGTTCGGTGCGGCAGCGGCCGTCCTGCTGGCGCTGATCGTGCGGCGCGTCTCGGCAGGCCCGGTGGGCACGGGCCTGCCCGGGCCTTAGTCGCAGGCGGGCGGCGCAATGACGCTGAGCGCGCCCGGCAGGACCCGGATGCGCAGCGGGACCCCGGCCGGCAGGGGAGCGGCAAACGGCAGCGTCTCGCCGTCCGCCGCGACTGGCATTGCCCGGTCGATCGTCAGCGTGACCTCGGCGTCCCGTTCCAGGCTCACCTGGGCCAGCGCGATATGCGAGCCGTCCCTGATCCTGGCCAGTGCCCGGATGAAGGCGAGCTTCGGACCGTGCCGCATCAGCACCAGGTCGAGCAGGCCGTCATCGATGCGAGCCGGCGGCGCGACCTTCATGCCCGCGCCGAAATACGCGGAGTTCGCGACCACGACGGCGTACCCGGCGAACTCGTAGGCTCCGCCCGCTCCGGTCACCGCGAACCGGGCCGGATGCCAGCCGGCGACCGCCCGCAGTGCGGCGACCGGGTACACGGCGCCGCCCGGCAGCAACCGGGTGGCGTTCGCGATCTCGCCGGCCACTGACGGGACGCCTGCGTAGACGCTGCCCGCCACCATGAGTTCCGCCGAGCCGGGGACACTGACTCCGATCAGGTCGACGAGCCGGGCCGCTCCGGCCGCCAGCAGCCGCGCCGCCGCGGCGGGATCGGCCGGGATCCGCAGGACACGGGCCAGGTCGTTACCGCGGCCGGCCGGGATGATGCCGAAGTCACCGCCGGCGGCAGCGGTTGCGCCTGCCAGCGCTCCGGCCATGCCGTCGCCGCCCACGGCCACCACCGCATCGCCGCGGCTCACTGCCTCAGCGGCAAGCCGCCGGGCGTGCGCGAGGCTGGCGGACTCGCTCACCAGGCAAGCCGCTCCTGCCTCCCGGAGCGCCGTAACGGCGGCCGGCACTGCCTGGCGGGCCCGCCCGCGGCCGGCTGCCGGGTTCACGATGAGCGAGAAGCGGGTCATCGAGCCTCCGAGAGGGCTGGCGGCGCCGGGGCCCGCTGCAGGTCAGGGTGTCGTCAGGGTACCGGGGTGGCGGCTGGCCGTGACCAGATTCGAGCGCGCCTGGCAAACCGGGGCAAATTCCGTGGCCGCGGCTCACTCGGCCAGCGGAGGCCCCGCCTGCCCGGCCGGGCGTACTATCGGGCCATGCCAGCGCAGCGGCGTACCGCGGGTACCGGGCCGCAGTTCCTTCAGGTGCAGACCACAACCGACTCGCGGGCCGAGGCCGTGGAACTGGCTCAGGCCGCTGTCGAGCAGCGACTCGCCGCCTGCGCTCAGGTTGCCGGGCCCATTGCCAGCACCTACTGGTGGGAGGACGGGCTGGAGAAGGCGGAGGAGTGGATGATCATGCTCAAGCTTCCCGCTGAGAGATTCGACGACCTGGCGGAATTCCTGGCCGAGCGGCACAGCTACGACGACCCGGAGATCATCGCCATGCCGATCGTCGCGGGCTCGCGTTCCTACCTTGACTGGGTTGCTGAGGAGACTCGCCAGCCATGACACCCGAGCCGGATGACCACGGCCTGTATGGCCCCGGCTCGGTCACCTGGCGGGTGGCGAGCGAGCCGGTGATGTGGATCGCTGGCGTACGGGCCATGTACCTGCAGGCGCTGCACCCGAGGGTGATGCTCGGGACCTGGCAGAACACGGCGTTCGCCGACCCCGACGAGGCCTGGGGGAGATTCACGAGGACCGTGCGGTTCGTCAGGATCCGTACCTACGGAAGCACCGCGGAGGTCCGCCGCGCCGGCAGCCGCCTGCGCAAGATCCACTCCTCGCTCACCGGCACGGACCCCGATGGCACCCGGTTCCGCCTGGACGACCCTGAGCTGCTGCTGTGGGTACATTGCGGGGAGATCGGATCGTATGCCGAGATCGCGCGCCGCAGTGGTGTCAGGCTCACCCGGGCCGAACTCGATGAGTTCGTGGCTGAGCAGCGCCGCAGCGCCGAGGTCGTCGGGCTCAGCCCGTCCATTGTGCCCGCCAGCATGGCCGCGCTTGAGGCTTATTACGAGCGCATGCGCCCGCGGCTGCGGGCCAGCGCGCAGGCGCGGCACGCGCTCCGCCTCTCCTTCACGCCCAGGGTGCCGGCGGAGCTGACCGCGCTGCGGCTGATCGTGCCTCCGGTCAACGTGCTGGCCTACGCGAGCCTGCCCCGCTGGGCGCGCCGGCTGTACGGCACGCCGGCGATCGGCCTGACCGACAAGGCCGTCACCCTGGCCCTGCGGGCAGCGTTCGAGTCGACGACCAGGATCCCGCCGCAGGTCCTGATGGCCGCCGCGGGCGACCGGCGGCGTGGTCAGCCTCCGGCGGCCTGAGCCAGCACCCGGACCGGGTTAACGGCTGCCGCCGCGGGGGGACACTCACCAGGTGACCGAGTTCCTGCCCCGGCTGCATCGCGTCCTGCGGGACGACCTCGACCAGTCCCAGCGAGCGGCGCTGGCTAGCTGGATCTCCTTCACGACCACCTTCGCCGCGGTCCGCGGCATCACCTACAGCATCCGGGCCGGCCGGGGGCCGTTCCGGAACGTGAGCGCTGGCGGTGAGCACCTCCATCACTACCTGTGGGGCATCGGCATGCTGGCCGGCGTGGGGGCGATCGCCGTGCACGGCGAGGAACGGCAGCGCTCACATCCGGCCGTCGCCGTCAGCTACGGCAGCGGCCTGGCCCTCATCGTTGATGAGTTCGCGCTTCTGCTGGACTTGAAGGATGTCTACTGGGCCCGGCAGGGCCTGCTGTCAGTCGATGTCGGCATCGGGGGCATTGCCGCGGCCGGGAGCTACTTCGCCGCGCTGCCGGTCGTGCGCTCCATGCGCTGGCGCCAGCGAACGGAGCACTCAGAGCAGCCAGGGCCGGCGCCGCGGCCCGGTAGCTACTCGCCGACCTCGCCGCCGGCGAGCTCAGCCACGACATCCAGCTGGCCGATGTGCCGCGCGTACTCCTGGACCAGGTGAAAGAGCACCCGCTCCAGTGACGCCCGGCTCCGCGCCATCCCACCGCTCACCGGGCTGGCCGATCTCGGCCAGGTCATGAGCGGCGACGACTGCGGCGGTGCGCCGTGCCTGCTCGCCGAGGGCGGCCACGAGCCCGCCGAGCGACTCGTCCGGCGCCACGTGCCAGCGGCCGTCCGGCGAGTCGCCCCAGGGGTCACCGACATCCCGGCCTTCGAACCCCCAGACCAGCCACCGGCGCTCGACGTAGGTCAGGTGCTTGATGAGCTCGATCGGCGCCCAGCCGGACGGCACCAGGCTGGAGCGCAGCGCCTCCGGCGGCAGCGACTCCAGCTTGCTCACCAGGCGGGAGCGGAAGTAGTCGAGATAACGCAGGAACACCCCGGCGCGGTCGCGCGCCGGGCTGGTCGGCGACGGAAAAGGGACGGTCACCCGGTCAGTCCTCTCCTGGTGCCGAGCCGGCGCCGGCCGCGCCCCCCGGCGGGATGTTCCACGAGGTGATGACCGGTTCCCCGTGCTCGGTGCCCAGAGTGCTGACGGTGCCGGTGTCGAGCCGGAACAGCCGGCCGAAGGCCGGCTCCAGCCCGAGCCAGCGAGCCGTCAGCACGCGCAGGAGGTGCCCGTGCGCGACCAGCGCTACGTCACCGCGGTCCGGCAGCGGCGTGATCCGGCCCAGGACCGCATCAGCGCGCGCGCCAACCTGCTGCACGGTCTCGCCGGGATGACCGGCTCCGCCAGGGATGACGCCGTCCCGCCACAGGTACCAGCCGGGCCGCTGCTGCCTGATCTGGTCACTCGTTTTGCCCTCGTAGCCGCCGTAGTCCCACTCCCACAGGTCGGGGTCAACCGTCGCGCTGGTCAGGCCGGCGAGTTCGGCAGTCTGCCTGGCCCTGCTGGCCGGGCTGGTGAACACGGCGATGATCGGCCGTGCCGCCAGCACCGGCCTGAGCGCGACGGCGGCCTCGCGGCCGGCCTCGGTCAGCGGCACGTCTGTCCGGCCGGTGTGGCGCCCCAGCCGGCTCCACTCGGTTTCACCGTGCCTGATCAAGATCACCTCACCCATGCGCAGCATCATGTCATCGGCAAAGAACAGACCGCAGCCGCCGATGGCGGCTCACTCACTGCGCCCGCCGGGTTACAGTTACGGCAGTCAGCTGCCAGGGTCCCCCTGCCCTAGGCCTCAGGCTGCTGCGTCGTCCGGTGTACGTCTCCGAGCCAGAGAGCGCCCATGCGCCTGCTCCCTAGCCCAGCCTGCCCAGCCGACGGATCCGCCGGCCGTCACCGCTTCACCACCAGCCACCGCCCCCTCGTTGAGCGCGTTGCGTGCTGGAGCGCCCGGCATCGCAAGACCGCGGTCGGGATGTGGCTGGCGTTCATGGCCGCTGCCTTTATCGCGGGCCAGTTCGCGGCCGGATCAGGGGTCCAGCAGTACGACCCGGGCCAGGCGGGCACCGGCGAGCAGGTGCTGACTAACCTGGGCGTCGTCACCCCGCCGGCCGAGAGCGTACTCATCGAGGCCAGGACGGACGAGAAGCACCTGGCGGCCGACGCGGAGTCCGGGTACCGGCAGGCGGCCGCGCAGGTGAAGCGCGTCACGATCGAGGTTGAGGCCGCGCTCGCGGCGCTGCCCCAGGCGGCCAGTGACATTCGCGCTCCGTTCGCGGCCGGCCGGCCCGCCACCGGGCTGGTCACGGCCCACGGAACCGCCGCCCTGATCACCTTCAACGTCGGCGGCCCGAATGCCGACGCCGACACCACCGTGCTCACTGACCTCGCCGCCGTCCGCAAGATCCAGGACGCCCATCCCGGTCTGCTGGTCCGCGAGGCCGGCTCGGCCAGCACCGACCGGGTGGCGAGCGCGCTGCTCGGCCAGGACTTCCGCAAGACCGAATGGACGTCCATCCCGCTGACGCTCATCCTGCTGCTGGCGGTCTTCGGCGCGCTGATCGCCGCGGGCATCCCGGTGGTGCTCGCCGGGACCGCGGTTGTGACTGCCGTGTCCCTGCTGGGGATCGCAGGTCAGTGGCTGCCCGTCGGATCAGGCACCTCCGAGCTTGTCCTCGTGATCGGGATGGCCGTGGGCGTCGACTACTCGCTCTTCTACCTGCGCCGGGAGCGCGAGGAGCGGATGAACGGCCACGACAACGAGGCCGTCGTCGCGATCGCGGCCGCGACCTCCGGTCGCGCCATCCTGGTCTCCGGCCTGACCGTGATGGTGTCACTGGCCGGGCTGTTCCTGACCGGGATCGACATATTTACCGGCATCGCGTTCGGCACGATCATGGTCGTTGGCGTCGCCGTGCTTGGCTCACTGTTCTTCCTGCCGGCGTTGCTGTCCTGGCTCGGGCCGTGGGCCGACCGCGGTCAGCTGCCGTACCTCGGCCGCCGCCTGACGCACCCGCAGCCGTCCCGGCTGTGGGCCGGGCTGGCCCGCCGGGTCGTGCGCAGGCCGCTCGTGCTGGGCGGGATCGCCGCGGCGGCGCTGCTCGTGCTGAGCGCTCCGGCCCTGGGCATGCGGATCGGCAACCCGGCTATTGACCTCCCGAGCAACCTGGGCGTGGTCAAGGTGCTTGAGGAGATTCAGCACGACTTCCCCGGCAAGCCGGCGCCGGCCGATGTCGTGGTGAGCGGGTCCAATCTGCAGAGTCCGGCGATGCGGGCCCAGCTCAGGGCCCTGCGGGCCGACGCCGCGAAAGGCGGCCCGATCCACGGCCCGGTGGCGGCCAGCGTGGTCGCCGGCGGCAAGGCGCTGGTGGTGGAGGTACCGCTCGCGGGCAACGGCGGCGGCAAGGTCTCCGATGGCGCGCTGCTGACCCTGGAGAACCGGATCCTGCCGTCGACGATCGGGAAGGTGCCGGGCGCGACCTTCGCCGTCACCGGCAACACCGCGGCCAATTACGACCTGCGGTCCACGCTCGACTCGCGGACGCCGCTGGTGTTCGGGGTGGTTGCCCTGATCGCGTTCGTCCTGCTCATGTGCGCGTTCCGCAGTGTCACGATCCCGCTGGTATCGATCGTGCTCAATCTGCTGTCCGTCGGCGGCGCCTATGGCCTGGTCACGCTGATCTTCCAGGACGGTCATCTGCAGGGCCTGCTGGGATTCACGTCGTTCGGCGCCCTGGTGCCGTGGGTACCGTTGTTCACGTTCGTGATGCTGTTCGGGCTCAGCATGGACTATCACGTCTTCATCCTCAGCCGCATCAGGGAGCTGTGGACCGGCGGAGCGTCGGCGCCTGATGCGATCGTTGACGGCGTGGGGCGCAGCGCGGGAGTGGTCACCAGCGCCGCGATCATCATGGTCGCCGTGTTCTCGATTTTCGCGACCCTCTCGATGATCGATGTGAAGATGCTCGGCGTCGGACTGGCCGCGGCCGTGCTCATCGACGCGACGGTCGTGCGCGGCGTCGTTTTGCCGGCCGCGCTCGCCCTGCTCGGTGACCGGGCCTGGTACCTGCCCGGCTGGCTGAGCTGGCTGCCGGGCCGGAGCCTGGTTTGCGAGAGCGCTCCGGATCTGGCGTCAGGACGGGCAGCACCGGTGCCCGGACTGCCCGGCTCGCCAGTGCGGCAGAGTCCCGCTGCGGTGACGACGAGCTGACGGCCGATCTCAGGGCAGCGTCAGGATCTCGTACCCGTCCGCGGTCACCACGAGCGTGTGCTCGAACTGGGCCGTGAGCCCGCGGTCGGCGGTGACCACGGTCCAGCCGTCCGGCCAGATGTCATAGTCGATGGTGCCGAGCGTCAGCATCGGCTCGATGGTGAACGTCATCCCTGTCTCCATGATCACGCCCACCGCAGGGTCGTCGAAATGCGGCACGACGAGGCCGGAGTGGAATGTCGTGCCGATCCCGTGGCCGGTGAAATCCCGGACGACGCCGTAGCCGAACCGGCGGGCGTACGACTCGATGACGCGGCCGATGGCGTTGAGCGGACGGCCAGGCGCCACGGCGCGGATCCCGCGCATCATGGCTTCGCGCGTCCGCTCGACGAGCAGCCGGGACTCCCCGTCGACGTTGCCGGCCAGGAACGTGGCGTTCGTATCGCCGTGCACGCCGCCGATGAATGCCGTGATGTCGATATTGACGATGTCGCCGTCGGCGATGACGGTGTCATCGGGGATGCCATGGCAGATGACCTCGTTGATCGAGGTACACAGCGACTTGGGGAAGCCGCGGTATCCGAGCGTGCTCGGGTAGGCGCCGTGGCCGGTCAGGAAGTCGTGGCCGATCCGGTCAAGCTCGTCGGTGCTGACACCGGGCTCGATGTGCCGCCCGACCTCGTCCAGCGCCCGGGCGGCGAGCTGGCCGGCCACCCGCATGCGCTCGATGGTCTCCGCGTCCTTGACGTCCCGCTCGCCGAGGCGTGGCGCACGGCGGCCGACGTATTCCGGGCGCGCGATCTCGGCGGGCACGCTGCGCTGAGGAGATACCCGGCCGGGCTGGAGGGTAGTTGCCATGATCTGCAAGTCTAATAGCCATGGACGACGACAAGAGCTGGTGGTTCTGCCTCAAGCATCACGAGGTGGAGCAGGGACCCGGCTGCCCGGGTAAAGACAGGCTGGGCCCGTACCCGACCAGGGACGCGGCCGAGCACGCGCTGGAGACGGTGCAGCGCCGGAACGAGGAATGGGAAGCTCAGGACAGGTGGCCGGGGGAGACCGGCGGCAGCTGACCAAGGCCCCTGGGGGCGGCTGCCGGGTAGCTGACCGGGCGTCTTGTACGCTGTGGCCCAGCGGTGGAAAGCGCGACAAGGGGGCGCACAGTGACCGTGGATGATACCGGTGATGGCCTTCCCCCCGTCGCTGAGGCGCGGATGGCCGAGATCCGGCGCAGCGGCACGTGGGGATCCGCGCTCACGACCGACGAGTTTGCGGCGATCAAGAGCACCGGCTTCGAGCCCGTCGGCCAGGTGCTCGGCGCGGCCGTCTACAACATCGGCTACACCGGCGGGTACAGCTGCCCCGCCTACGGCAGTGGCTACGGTCTCGGCAGCATGGGCGCGTTCGGCGCCGTGCCGTATAACAGCGTGACGGCCACGTCGGGCAGCGGCACGCTGGGGTCGTACGCACCGCTAGTGCGCACCATGTACGCTGCCCGGCGGCAGGCGATCGCGCGGATGACCCGTGAATGCGAGGAGCTCGGCGGCCACGGAGTCGTGGGAGTCCGCCTCACCATCGGCGCCTTCCCGGCCGGGGGCATGGAGTTCAAGGCGATCGGCACGGCGATCCGCGCGCCCGGCGGCCGGGCACTGCGCGCGCCGTTCACCTCCGACCTGACCGGCCAGGATTTCGCCAAGCTCATCCTGGCGGGCTGGGTGCCGGCTGGCCTGGTGCTGGGGATCTCGATCGGCGCCCGCCATGATGACTGGATGACGATGAACCAGACATCCTGGGGCTCGGGCAACGCGGAGGTCAGCGGGTACACCGACCTGGTGAACGCGACCCGGCACGATGCCCGGCATCAGCTCGAGCGGGACGTCGCCAGGCACGGAGCTGACGGCGTGGTGCTGCAGCAGATGAGCATCCGGGTGGGAGAGCACGAGTGCCCGGTCCAGGAGGGCCGGCGCGATCACATTCTCGAGGCGACCATCATCGGCACGGCGATCGCGCACTTCGGCAAGCCGCGGACGACAAGGCCGCCCCTCGCGATCATGTCCCTGGACCCGCAGCGCCGCCAGGCCGCGCGCGTCCGGCTGGGCACATGACCGACCAGGCCGCGGGCGCGGCGCGCAGGCCACAGGCAGGACACACTCACGGCTGGGGAACGCGATGACGGAGCAGCAGGACACTGAGCTTGAGGTTCTCGGAGTACCGCAGGACGCCATGCGCAGGCTGGCTGAGCTGCGACCGGGACAGCCGGGCTCGATCTTTACCTCGGACCTGTCAGTCAACGAGTTCCTGCTCGTGCGGGAGGTCGGCTTCCGGCCGGTCGGGCTCGTGCTCGGCAGCTCGATTTACCACGTCGGGCTTCAGGTCGCCCGATGGGGCAAGAGCCAGGAGCTTGATGTCCTGTCGCAGGCGATGTACCACGCCCGCGAGCTGGCGATGACCCGGATGGAAGCCGAGGCGCACGCCCTCGGCGCTGACGGCATCGTCGGGGTCCGGCTGGATGTGGAGATGAAAGAGTTCGGCGCCGACATCGCCGAGTTCATCGCGGTCGGCACCGCGGTGGTAGCTGAACCCGGTGCCGGCGGCGGCGGCGTCACGAACTGGCGCAACAACAAGGGCGTCCCGTTCACGTCCGACTTGTCCGGCCAGGACTTCTGGACGCTGATCCGGGCCGGGTACGCGCCGCTCGGCATGGTGATGGGCTCGTGCGTCTACCACATCGCCCATCAGAAGCTCGGCAGCAAGATGGGCAACGTCGGCCGCAACGTCGAGCTCGAGCAGTTCACTCAGGCCCTGTACGATGCCCGCGAGCTCGCCATGAGCCGGATGCAGGCGGAGGCGGAGGAACTGGCGGCCGAGGGGATCGTCGGTGTGCAGCTGCGGCAGCACAGCCACACCTGGGGCTCGCACACGACCGAGTTCTTCGCGATCGGCACCGCGGTGCGGCCGCTGCGTGACGATCACATCATCCAGACGCCCACCATGGTGCTCAGCCTCGACGCCTAGGCGTGCGTGATGCCGGCTGAGCCGCCAGCTCAGGGAGTGCCGGGACAGATTCTGCCGCCGGCCGCGCAGGCGCGCCTGAGCGAGATGCGCGGCACCCGCAGCTGGGGCTCATCCCTGGACGTCAGTGAGTTCGCCGCTATCTCACGGGTGGGCTTCCAGCCCGTAGGCCAGGTGCTCGGCGCCGCGGTCTACAACGTGGGCGACGCCGGCGACGAGGAGTGCCCGTACGGACTCGCCGTCTACCGGGGCGAGGGCGCCCGCGCCTACCGGCCGCAGGGCAGCGGCCCGCGGCTGATACCGGGCGCCATCCAGCCGCCGGCCGGGGCCGCCGCGATCGGCTCAGCGCGGCCGCTTGTGTCGGTGCTGTACCAGGCGCGGCGAGCCGCGATCAGCCGGATGACCAGGGAATGCACCGCGCTCGGCGGTCTCGGGGTCATCGGCGTCACGCTGACCATCGGCCCGTTCGGCGACGACGAGGGCATTCTGGAATTCCGCGCGTTCGGCACCGCCGTCCGGGCTTCGGGTGTCACCAGCCGGGCTCAGCCCTTCGCCTCCGATCTGTCCGGTCAGGACTTCACCAAGCTGGTCGCGCACGGCTTCGTGCCGGTCGGCCTCGCGCTCGGCGTCGCCGTCGGCTACCGCCACGATGACTGGCTGACCAAGGGACAGACCCGCATGACGGCCGGGAACACGGAGGTTGGCGGCTACACCGACCTCGTCCGGCAGATGCGGACCGACGCCAGGAACGAGCTGGAGCTCGATCTGGTCCGGATGGGCGCGGAGGGTGTGGTCGTGCGCGAGATGGCAACCAGGATCTCCGAGCGCCGCTGCCCGATCGTGCCCTTCGCGAAAGACCATGTCGTGGAGGCGACCATCGTCGGGACGGCCATCACCCAGTTCGCCCGGATGGCACCGCCGCCGATCTACGGCATTCGCAAGCTCGACGGCCGCCGCCCGGTGCAGCCGCCCGCGGAGGTGTCGGTCGAGCTCAGCGGGGAGGACGGCGACAGTCAGGATGACGGCGCCGAGCCCGCCGCCTCCGGCCAGCCGGACGCGGATCAGCCCGGCTAGCAAACGGAGTAACGGCCGTCCGCCGCGCCCCGGGCACGCCGTGACACCAGCGACATAACAACGGTTTCATTTTGGTCGTAGCTTACTGGCCGAAAACGGTATTGACTCTGAGGAAGGGGACAGCGAAGTCACCGTTCCCGAAGGTGGCACGGGAAAGGATGGGGCATGCTACATCGGTCAATTCGCCTCAGGCGCAGCCGCTGGTCGGGCCGGGCAGCCGCGGCAACAGTGGGCGCGTTTGCGCTCGCCGGGGCATTAGCGACAACGGCTCCGGCCGCGCTCGCATCGAGCTCGGCTCATGCGCAGGCACAGTCTTCGCGGATCGTGAAGGCAGGCGGCGGGCACGTCAGGCTGCACAGAATCGGCACAGTCAACCTTCGCGCGCTGGCTCGCGCCGACGCGCGCCGCAGTAAGGCGGCGGCCAGCCCGTCGGCGACGCACATGCGGATGGCCCCGCTCGGGCTGCCGCGCAACGCCGGGGCGGCGAGGAACGCAGCCCGCCAGGTCTCAGCGGCCGCGCTCACGAGAAAGGTCGCCGGGAATGTGCCCGGAGCGCGCGGATTCGACGGCATCACGGCCGCAATCAACGGCGCCGCGAACTCGCCTGACACCGGAGGGGTCGGCGATGTGAGCCCGCCCGACCAGGCGCTGGCCGTCGGCCCGAGCACTGCCGGGACGGCCATTGTCGAGTACGTGAACGACACGCTCAATATCTTCGCACCGAACGGCAAGACGCTTCTCGGGGCAATCCCCGGCTATCAGATTTACGGCCTCCCCCGAGCGCGTTCCTGTCGGACCCGCGTGCGTACCGTGACCCGCAGACGGGTCACTGGTTCCTGACCCAGTTCATCTTCGGCGACGGGGTGACCTCGCCGCTCAGCACTCAGTTCATTGCGGTGAGCCAGACCACGAGCCCGTTCGGACCGTACACGACCTTCAGCATCGACACGTCCGACAGCACCAACACGGCAGGTAACTGCCCCTGCTACGGCGACTTCGATCAGGTCGGGATGGACAACAGCGGCTTCTTCATCGCGACGAACCAGTTCTCGGTTAACTCAGGGAACTTCAACGGCTCGGTGCTCTACGCGATCTCGAAGAGCCAGCTGATCAGCGCGGCGAGGAGCTTCGGCGTGCCGGCGCCGGTCGTGCAGACCTATGTCGTTCCTACTGCCGGCGATCCGTTCGCCGCCTACCATCTGTCGCCGTCGTTCGTGACCGCCGGCTCGGCGGCGCCGAACACCGAGTACTTCGTCGAGTCCAACTCCAACCTCAATTACGGCAACGGGCTGAACGTCTACGCGCTGCTGGACACGGGCGCACTGAACGCAGGCGGCCGGCCAACCCTGGTCGAGACCAGCGTCGGCTCGGAGGCCTACTCCTTCCCGCCCAATGCCGTCCAGCGCAGCGGCCCGACTCCGTACGGATGCTCCGTCGGGTTCTGCGCGACCGCCAGTCTCGAGACTGACTTCAACGCGGTTCAGGAGGTTACCTACGCCAGCGGGCGGCTCTACGCCGAGCTCGACACCGGATTCAACTACGGCACCGGGCAGAATTCCGGCGCGGCGTGGTTCGTGCTCGCACCGAAGGCCCACGCCAGTTCGGTGTCCGCCCGCATGATCGGCCAGGGCTACCTGGAGTCGTCGCAGCAGCTGCTGTACCCGGTTATCGGGGTCAACAAGAACGGCGACGGTTACCTGAACTTCGCCATCTCCAGCTCAACCCGCTACCCGAGCACCGCCTACGTGGTGTTCAAGGGCGCTCGCGGCCCGAGCGGCCCGATCCACATCGCAGCCAGGGGAGTCAACCCGCTGGATGACTTCACCTGTTACCCGCCGTTCTCAAGCGGACAATGCCGGTACGGCGATTATTCGATGTCCGTCTACTACAGCGGCAAGATTTACATGGCGTCTGAGTACGTGGCGCCTCAGCCGCGCGACGTGCTCAGCAACTGGTCCACGCGCATCTGGTACGCGCCTGTGCCCTAGCCGCGCCCGCAGCTAAATGGTGCCGCGGTAACTGGCTCAGGTCAGTTACCGCGGCACCTTTAGCAGGTGCGCCCGCCGCGCGCCGGTAGCCTGCTGCGGTGACAGAAACGCCGCCCCCGGCAGATGAAGAGGACCTGGTCGCCGTCGCCGCAGAGCGGGAAACCCTGGAAGGGTTCCTCGAATACCACCGCAGAGTGCTCGGCGGCAAGCTGCGCGGCTTGTCCGAACAGGACGCCCGGCGGCGCCTGGTGCCCTCGCTGACCACCATGCTCGGACTGGTCAGCCACGCCGCGGCCGTGGAGCGAAACTGGTTTCAGCACTACCTGGGCGGCAAGCCGCGCGAGGAGATCGCCGGGAACGCCCGCGGCGACGCCCCGAGCTGGGACATCGGAGCCGGCCAGACCATCGGCGGCGTCATCGCCGAATTCGACAGCGCCTGCGCGATATCCCGGCAGATCGCGGCGGGCTTCACGCTGGATCAGACGGTGCCGCACGACCAGCTGGGCCGGGTGTCTGTGCGCTGGATCTACGTGCACATCATCAGGGAGCATGCCCGGCACATTGGTCATGCCGACATCCTCCGGGAGCAGCTCGACGGCGCGACTGGCGACTAACGCGCCGGCGGCCAGCAGGCCTAGTCCGCGGTGATGCCGCTGACGGCGTCAAGCAGGCGGGCCAGGCGGGTCCGCAGGCTGGCGCCGGCGCCCTGCCCGGCGGTCTCGCCGCCGCCCGGATGGCGGCCGGCATAGCGCAGCCCGACCGCGTCGCCGTCGTCGGCGACCGCGGCGCTCACCAGGTGCTGGGCCGCGTCGAAGGTCACGGGCGCGGCGCCCGGCCGCACCGGCAGGTACTCGTGCGCAAGGTCGTCAAGCTCGGGGTCGCCGGCGTCGAGCGCGAGAACGGTGGCGCCGGACCTGCGCACATCGTGCACGCGCTCGAGCAACTCGGCGGTAGCGAGCTCCGGGCTGACCACGAGCAGAGTCTCGTCCCTGGTGGCCGCGCGCAGGCGGTCGAGGCCGACCGCCAGATGCGGTGCGGCACCGGCCTCCGGCCGCCACCGGACCAGCGTGGGGGCGAGCTCAGGCAGGCCGGCCACGCGGCTCTCGTCCGCTAAGTGGGCGGTCATATGCCAGGGCTCGCTGGCCCTGGTGCCGACGATCAGCAGGCCGTTCGGTGTTCGCGCGCTGCGCCGCAGGGCCCGGGCGAAGTACGCGGTGCGGTCGAGCCATCCGGTCGGCCCGAGCAGAGCGCGCAGGGTCGCGACCTGATCGGCGTTCATAGCCCTATGGTGCCCGACGCCGGGCGCGGCCGTGGCCGGACACGCGGCCCGGCAGTACCGGGCTGCCGCCGGCCTCCGGCAGGCGTCTGGGAGGATCAGGCCATGACGGCTGATTCCACCGGCGCCGCGCAGGCGGCCGGAACCCCCGATGTATCCGACCTCATAATCGGCGTCCTCGGCGGGACGGGCGACCAGGGTCGCGGCCTCGCCCGGCGATTCTCGATTGCCGGTCACCAGGTGATCATCGGATCCCGGAATGCGGACCGGGCGCAGGCGGCTGCTGCTGAGCTTGGCGGCGGTCCGCTGCTCGCCGGTGCCGTCAACGACGACACCGCCAGCCTGGCCGATGTCGTGATCGCGGCCATGCCGTGGGAGGGTCACCGGGATCTGCTGGCAGCCCTGGCCGGCCCGCTGACGGGCAAGGTCGTGATCGACTGCGTTAATCCGATGGGCTTCGACTCGAAGGGCGCGTTCGCGCTCAGCGTGCCCGAGGGCAGCGCCGCGCAGCAGGCCGCGGCCGTCCTGCCGGACAGCACCGTGGTCGGGGCGTTCCACCACGTTTCGGCGCGCCTGCTGCTCGACCCGGAGGTCGACAGCATGGACCTGGACGTTCTCGTGCTGGGAGACGACCGGGCCGCGACTGACCTGGTCATCGCGCTGGCCGGAGAGATTCCCGGCATGCGGGGCGTGTACGGCGGCCGGCTGCGCAACTGCGGGCAGATCGAGGCCCTCACCGCGAACCTGGTGTCGATTAACCGCCGCTACAAGGCGCACGCCGGGATCCGTATTACCGACGTCTGAATACCGGGAGCGGGCCGGCCGGGGCCCGCTGTGTAAGGTCACACTCTGTGATTGATCGATCACCGGCGGCCGGGTCCGGGCGCGAGCCGCAAACCTCGGCCGTCTGGCTCCCGTCCCGCCGCCGGACCCCGCTGGCCGCGGTGCTGCTGCGGGCCGCGCTGGCCCTGGCCCTGCTCCTGCTTTCCACCGCGATCGTCTACCTGGGCCGGCACGGCTACCGGGATGCTGCTGATCCCGGTCAGCCGCTGAACCTGCTGGCATCGCTGTACTACTCGGCGGTCACGCTGTCGACCACCGGTTACGGCGACATCGTCCCGATCACTAACTCCGCCCGGCTGGTCAACACCGTGATCCTGACCCCGATCCGGGTTGTGTTCCTGATCCTGCTGATCGGCACCACGCTGGAAGTTCTGGCCGAGCGTACCCGCGCGATCTGGCGCGTTGCCCGATGGAGGTCGAAAATGGCAGGCCACACGGTTGTCGCGGGTTACGGCACCAAAGGGCGCAGCGCGCTGGTCACGCTGCGCGAGGCCGGCGTCCCGGCCACGTCGATCGTGGTGGTGGACATCCTGCCGCACGTGATCGCGGAGGCGAACCGGGCCGGCCTGGCCGGGGTTACCGGCGACGCCACCCGGCGTCAGGTGCTGGACGGCGCCGAGATCGCGACGGCGGCCCGGCTGGTCATCGCAGTCGACCGGGACGCCACGGCCGTGCTCATCGCGCTGACCGCCCGGCAGCTGTGCCCGGCCGTGGAGATCATCGCGGCCGTCCGCGAGGCCGAGAACGAGCCGCTGCTGCGGCAGAGCGGCGCCGGCCAGGTCGTGGTGTCCTCGGCTGCCGCCGGGCGGCTGCTCGGCCTGGCCACGGTCGAGCCCGGCGCGGGTCAGGTGATGACCGATCTGCTGAGCAACGGGCGCGGCCTCGAGCTGACCGAACGGCCCGCCGCGCAGGCGGAGCTGGGCCGCCCGGCAGCGGAGGCGTGCGCCGGCGCGATCGCGGTGCTGCGCCGCGGCGCCGTGCTCGCGCTCGACGATCCGCGGGCAGGCAGCATCGAGGACGGTGACCGGCTGGTGGTGGTCACCGGCGCGGCGGCCGGTCAGCGGTAGGAGTACTCCGGCGTCGGGAAGGAGCCGCCGACCACCTCGGCCGCGAACGACTCGGCCGCGTCCCGCAGCAGGCCGGCCACGTCGGCGTAGCGCTTGACGAACTTCGCCGTTCGCGGGGACAGCCCGGCCATGTCCTGCCAGACCAGGACCTGGGCGTCGCAGTGCGGGCCCGCCCCGATGCCGATCGTCGGCACGTCCAGGCTGGCGGTGACCCGCTGCGCCAGCTCGGCCGGCACGCATTCGAGTACGACCGCGAACGCTCCGGCGGCCTGCAGCGCCTTGGCGTCGTGCAGCAGCCGCTCACCGTCCTCGCCGCGGCCCTGAACCTTGTAGCCGCCGAACGCGTTCACTGACTGCGGGGTCAGGCCGAGGTGGGCCATGACCGGGATGCCGGCCGCGACCAGTTCCTCGACTTGCCTGACGACCCGGTAGCCGCCCTCGAGCTTGACCGCCTGGGCGCCGGTCTCCTTCAGGAACCTGATCCCCGCCTCCAGCGCAGCGGCCGGAGAGGCCTGGTAGGACCCGAACGGGAGGTCAGCAACGACCATGGCCCGGCTGGTGCCGCGCACCACGGCAGCCGTCAGCGGGATGAGCTCGTCAACAGTCACCGGAATAGTGGAATCGTGGCCATAAACCACCATCGCGGCGGAGTCGCCGACCAGCAGGACCGGTATCCCGGCGGCGTCGAAAACCGAGGCCGTCAGCGCGTCGTAGGCGGTCAGCATGGGCCACCTCTCGCCGCGGGCCTTGGCCGCGGCAATGTCCCTGACCGTCAGGCGCCGGCTCGCCTGGCCGCCGTAGAGCGGCTCGGGAGTCCCGGCTGGAGAAGTGGTTGGCGCGGGCTGAAGCTGGCCCTGCTCAGCGGTCATCTGATCCTCCGCGTCTCGTTGCGCCCCTGTGGCGTCCCCGGACCATCCGATGATCGCACGCTGGCCGGCCAGTGACCAGAGGCATTTCCAGCTCTGCCGTCTTGCCCGGTTATGCGATACGATCATGTCTCGTATCGGTTTTTGGCGAGCCAGCGCCGCAGTCCCGGCGCCCGGCCCGCCCTGTCGGGGGGCCGGGAATGGGCAGCACGACGAGTCAGCGCCATCGCTGGCTCATCCTCAGCGTCCTGATCATCAGCCTCGCCGCGATCGTGCTGGACAACACGGTCCTCAACATCGCGCTGAAGACCATTTCCGAGCCCCGGACCGGCCTCGGCGCGAGCCAGAGCCAGCTCGAGTGGGCGGTCAATTCCTACACGCTGGTCTTCGCCGGCCTGCTGTTCACCTTCGGCGTGGTGGGCGACCGGATCGGGCGGCGGCGGATGCTGATCATCGGCATGGCCTTGTTCGGCATTTTCTCGCTGCTGTGCTCCTACGCGCAGAGCCCGGACCAGCTCATCTGGGCCCGGGCGGCGATGGGTCTCGGCGGCGCCGCGGTCATGCCGCAGACCCTGTCGATCATCACGAACGTCTTCGAGCCGGCGGAGCGGCCGCGCGCCATCGGAATCTGGGCGTCGGCCGTCGGCGTGGCCATCGCCATCGGGCCGATCGTCGGCGGCCTGCTCCTGGATCACTTCTGGTGGGGCTCGGTCTTCCTCATCAACGTTCCGCTCACCGCAGTCGGCATCATCGCGATCATCGTCCTGGTGCCGGAGTCCCGAAGCCCGAATCCGGGCCGGGTGGACTACCCCGGCGTACTGCTGTCGATCGCCGGGCTGGTGCTGGTGGTCTACGGGATCATCCAGGGCGGCGATACCGGGACCTGGCTGCGGGCGGACGTGCTCGGGCCGGTTGCCGCGGGCCTCGCGGCACTGGCGCTGTTCGTCAGGCACGAAGCCCGGACGGATCATCCGTCGCTCGACGTCCGCCTGTTCCGCGATCCGCGGCTGTCCTCGGCCGCCGCGGCGATCGCCCTGGTGTTCTTCGCCATGGGCGGAGTCTATTTCTTCATCAGCTTCTACACCCAGAACGTCCGCGGCTACACCCCGCTGCACGCGGGCCTGCTGACCATTCCCCTGGCCGCGGGCCAGCTGCTGTTCGCGACCAGAAGCGCGCGGCTGGTCCGCCGGTTCGGCGCGAAGGCGGTCTGCACTACCGGGCTGCTGGTGATGTCGGCTGCCCTGATCGGCTACCACTTCCTCGGCACCGGGACGGCACCGTGGGTGCTCGAGCTGACCTTCCTTGTCCAGGGCTCCGGCATGGGCCTGGTCATGCCGTCGGCGACCGAGGGTGTCATGTCGGTCGTGCCTCGCGAGCGGGGCGGGGCCGGCTCGGCCATCACCAACACCTCCCGGCAGGTCGCGGTGGCCCTCGGCGTGGCCGTGCTCGGGTCGGTGCTGGCCCAGGCTTACCGGGCCCGGCTGCAGCCGTACCTGTCGGTGCTGCCGCCGGGCGCCCGGTCCGGCGCGACCGTCTCGATCGCGCAGACCCAGGTCGTCGCCGCGCAGCTCGGTCCGGGGGGCGCCCGCCTGATGGCCGCCGCCAGCACCTCCTTCGTCGCCGCTATGCACGTCGCCGCCACCATCTCGGTCGCCATCGCCCTGCTCGGTGCCGTGGCTATCGGGATCTGGATGCCGGGCCGCAGCGCGCGGGCCGCGGGCGTGGCCGGCCCGGCTCTGCCGCCGGACGAGGCCCTGACGAGTACAGGAGCAGCCGATGCCTAGCCCCGTGCACGAGGCCGCGTCCCAGAGGGTGGCGGGCGATCAGGCGCCCGGCCCGCGGCGACCCGGCCGGCCCCGCAGCGAGCAGGCGGACCAGGCCATCCTGGCAGCCGCGCTTGAGCTCTTTGCCGAGTGCGGCCCGGATGCGCTCGGGATCGAGCAGGTGGCGGCGAAGGCCGGCGTCGGCAAGGCGACGATCTACCGTCGCTGGCCGGGCAAGGAGGACATGCTGGTCGACGCTCTGGACGCGCTCCGCACGCAGCTGCCTGAGGCGCAGGGAAGGTCCGTGCGCGCCGACCTGATCGCGCTGCTCGCCGCCATCTGCCGGGAGGCAGCTGACCCGCGGCGGGCGCGGCTGTTCGCGTTGCTGCAGGGCGAGGGCGCGCGCTACCCGCGCCTGCTGGCCAAGTACGTCGACACCGTGGTGCAGCCGCGCCGGGACGTGGTCAGCTCCGTCCTGCGCCGTGGCGTCGCGACCGGCGAGCTCCGGGAGGACACCGATATTGAGGCGGCCACGTTTCTTATCAATGGGGCGGTTCTGGCCAGCATGTACGGACCGGGTCCGACGGATGCCCGGTACGCGCGGCGGGTCGTCGAGGAACTGCTGCGCGGGCTGGCTGCTCGCTGAGCGGTACGCTCCGGTCATGCTGCTTACCAAGCTCGGGCACGCGTGCGTGCGGCTGGAGAAGGATGACGTCCGGCTGGTCATCGATCCGGGCGTGTGGGCCGGGCCGGATGTGCTGGCCGGCGCCAGCGCCGTGCTGATCACGCACGAGCATGTCGATCACTGTGACAGTGATGCCGTGCGCGGCGCGCTGTCCGCCGACCCGGCGCTGCAGCTGTGGGCGAGCGAGGCGGTGGCAGCGCAGTTCGGGGAGTTCGGCGGCGGCCGGGTGCATGCCGTACATCACGGTGACGCGGTCACGGCCGCGGGCTTCGCCATTCACGTCTACGGCGCCGAGCACGCCCGGGTCGATAGCGCCGTGCCGATCGTGCCGAACACCGGGTTCGCCGTGGATGGCACGGTCTTTCATCCCGGCGACGCGTTCACGGTCCCCGAGGACACAATCCCGGCACTGCTGGTGCCGGTGAGCGGGCCCTGGCTGAAGTTCAGCGACACGGCCGACTACCTGCGCGCCGTGGCGCCGCGGCAGGCCTACTGGATCCACGACGCCCTGCTGAACGACAAGGGCGCCAGTTTGTGGGAGAACCTGCTGAACCTGGCGCCCGCCGCCGACGGCCCGGCCCGGTACCTGGTGCCTGGCACCAGCGTCGAGCTGTAACCGCGAGACGCCGGCGGCGGCGCGCTGGCCTGGCCGCTACGACGTGACCGCGTTGTAGATCTCGAAACCGGTCTCCTCCGGCGGTGCCGTGAAGCCGCCGGGGATGCCCTCGGCCATCCGGGGCCTGAGTACGCCGTCGCGGAACCTCTCCCAGTCATCCTGCGAGTCGTGCACCGCGATGATCGTCCAGCCGTCGGCTGACGGCCCGGCCGCGTGGAAGATCTGCCCGTCCGGCAGGCCTCCCGGCGGATGCACGGCCGCGATCGAGGCCTCGTACTGCTCTTTCGTCCCGCCCGCGAACTTATGGACGATGCCGTATGCCATGTAATATCCCCCGATTTACTCAGGTGTCCGTGTCTCGCCTTGCCCCGAGGCGATGTCCTGGGGACTCTACGCCGGGGCCGGGCGGGCGCAGCGGAGCGGCACCGGGTCACCGCCGGCTCAGCGCGACCTGGGCCTTCCGGGTTTCTGGTCCAGCCGCAAAAGTTTCCCGAGCTGGATGCTCGGAGTCTGACGGCGTCAGACGATGATCAGATGTGGGCACCGAGCACGGCGGGCCGGCCGGTCAGGCAGCAGCGCAGACGCTGCTGGCTGCGCTGTACGGGCGTGCCCTGCCGCAGGTGTACGGCTATCTCCTGCCGCGCTGCGGGAGCGCGATGCTGGCTGAGGATCTGACCGCCGAGACGTTCGTGGCCGCGGTGGCGGCGGCCCGGCGTGATCACCCGCCTGAGCTGACAGTCGGCTGGCTGATCGGAGTTGCCCGGCACAAGCTTGTCGATCACTGGCGGCGTGCCGACCGTGAGCAACGGGGGATCGGCTTGCTTGCCAGCACTGCCGAGCCCGCTGAGGATCCCTGGGACGAGCATCTTGACGTCGCGGTTGCCCATGCCGCACTGGCCCGGCTTCCCGCGCAGCAGCGGGCAGCGCTGACACTGCGCTACCTCGACGGCCTGCCGGTCGCCGACGTCGCCAGGGAGCTCGGCCGCACCCTGCACGCCACCGAGACCCTGCTGGTCAGGGCCAGGGCTCCCTCCGGTGTGTCTACCGGGAAGAGGCGGGTGACGATGACTCCTGACGCGCTCGACGCTCTCCGGTTGCCGCCCATTCCGGTCGAACCGCGCCCCGATTTCACCGCGAGCCTGTGGCGGCGCCTGCAGGGCGAGCAGGATCCGGCGACCGGTGGCGGCGCAACCATCCGCTATTTCGTTCCTGATCTTGCCGTGGCCGTCGACTTCTACTGCCGGGAGCTCGGCTTTGACGAGGAACTACGGCCGGCTCCGACATTCGCCATGCTCTACCGGGGCGACCTGCGGCTGCTGCTGAGCGTGCCGGGCCGCGCGCATGCGCTGCCGGACGGGCGGCTGCCCGATTCCGGCGGGTGGAATCGCATTGTGCTCGAGGTCGCCGACCTGACGGCGACGGTGGGCGGGCTTGAGGCCCGCGGCGTCTCGATCCGGCACGGCATCGTCACCTCGGTCGGCGTGCGCCAGGCGCTCATTGAGGATCCGGCCGGAAACCCGGTCGAGCTGTTTGAGCCGCTGGCCGGCTACCACGAGCGCGCACGGCGAGCCGGCAGCGACTAACCCGCCTGCCAGGCCGGCGCGAAGGAGGGGATGGCCGTGGCTTCGGTGAGCGTCCGGTACATCGTGTCCGACGTCGACGCCGCGATCGAGTTCTACACCACGCTGCTGGGGTTCGAGCTCAGGATGCGCCCGAACGAGATGTTCGCGATGCTTGAGCGCGGCGATCTGCGTCTGGTTCTGGTGACGCCGGCCGCCGCCGGGGCAGCAGGCGGCGGCGCGCCCATGCCCGGTGGCCGGACGCAGGAACCCGGCGGCTGGAACCGCTTCAGCATCGAGGTGCCCGGCCTGGTAGCCAGAGTCGGCGAGCTGCGCGCCCGGGGCGCGCGGTTCCGGAATGACGTCGTGGCCGGAGTAGGCGGCAGGCAGATCATCGTTGACGATCCGTCGGGCAATCCGGTCGAGCTATTCGAGCCGACCCTGCCCGAGGCCCGGCTCGCCCGGCCGGCGACCTAGCCTGGCCCGGGCATGCCGCGGACTTTGCTACCGGGCCAGGCCGGCGACGAAGTCGCGCAGCAGGCCGGCCACGTCGGCGGGCGAAGCGGCCCTGAACATCGTCTCCATCCCGGCGGCGTCAGCACCGACGACGATGCGAGGCGGGGGATCGGCCGCGGCGATGCAGTCCTCGATCGCCGCGGCGACCTCGTCCGGATCGCCGGCAGCCGGCACGGCCGCGGCGTTCTGGTTCCGCAGTTCCCCGAGCACGGCGGCGTAGGAAGAGCCGGGCGCGATGGCGAAGGCCGGGAGGCTGTCGGCCATCGCCGTGCGGTACAGGCCGGGCGCGATGACCGTGACGAAGATCCCGAACTCGTGTACCTCGGCGTCGAGCACGGTACTGACACTGGCCAGCGCCGCCTTGGACGCCGAGTACCAGCCGCCGAACGGCGCCGGCGCAATGTCATTCTCTGAGGTCACGTTGATGATCCGGCCGCCGCCCTGGGCGCGCATGACCGGCAGCGCCGCGCAGGCCAGGCGCATGGGGCCGAAAAGGTTCACCTCGAAGATCCGGTGCGCCTCCGCGTCGCCGGCCTCTTCCAGCGGCGCGATGGCAGCCGTGCCGGCATTGTTGACCAGCACATCCAGGCGGCCGGCCGCGGCGGCGACCGACGCGATGGCAGCCGCCCCGGCTGCCGGGTCGGCAACGTCAAGCGGAAGCGGAGTCACGCCTGCTGGCAAGGAGGATCTGGCCGGGTTACGCGCCGCGCAGAAGACCTGATGGCCGGCGGCGGCGAGCCGCCTGACCGTCGCCAGCCCGATTCCGCTGCTGCCGCCAGTAACCAGAACTACCGCCATGGCCGTGACGCTATCAACAGGGCAGCCGCCTCGCGGCGGCGGAACCACCGGGCGGTATCGTCGCTTCCGCACGCGATGTGCCGCGATAGCCGGAGCGCGGCCCCGGCCGGCCGGAAAGGGAACACTGGGTGGCGACTACCTCAATCCTGGAGCTCAGGATGAAGCCGGATGACCTTGAGGCCGCCTACGCGGCAGTGCACGAGACGCTGACGGCTACCCGGGCCTTTCCTGGCTGTCTCGGCGTCGAAGTGCTGATCGACAACGCCGACCCGGCGCACGTCGTCCTGCTGGAGCGCTGGGAATCACCGGAAGCCGACGACGCCTACCGCGCCTGGCGGCGGACGCCTGAAGGGGTGAGCAGCCTCGGCCCGATGGTGACCGCAGCGCCCGTACTGACCGTCCTTCGGGGGAGCGACCTCTAGCGAGCCTCAGCGTGCGGTCGACTTCATGATCGGTGAGACTTATGCACGCCAGGACGTGCACAAGTCTCACCGATCATGACTTACATGGCCCGGCCAGCTCGATCAGCTCGCCGGCCTCGGCCTGCAGGCCGGCCGCCAGTTCGTCGAGGTCGTCGATCAGCGTCGGATCGGCGACGAGCCCGAAGTTCAGTGTGTCCGCGAGCGAGACCACGCAGATGCGCAGCGCGTGCTCCTCGCGGATCTCGGCTAGCGAATGCAGCTCCCGCACGGGCCTGCCCAGCACGGCGACGGGCTGACGAGGACCCGGCACGTTGGACACGTTCAGCGCGAACGAGCGCGGGTGCGCGAGCAGGCGCTCGGCGAAGTGGCGCAGCGGCGGGATCCGCGCGAGCTGCCGCATCGCCGCGTCGAGATGCTGCGCGTCGTGCTCCTTCTTGCGGACCGCGGTGGCCGCCCTGATGGCGGCCAGGCGCTCGAGCGGGTCGGCTGTCCCGAGGGGCAGGTCCAGGCAGAAGAACGAGTCGCGGTTACCCGGCTCGGCGCCACCGCCGGACTGGCCGTGCAGGCTGACCGGCACCTTCACCCTGACGGCGCCGAGATGGCCGTGCTGAGCTTCCAGCCATCGCCGCAGGCCGCCGGCGACCACGGTGAGCACGGCATCGTTGACAGTTGCCCCGGCCGCGGCGGCGGCCGCGCCCCGGAGCCCGGCCAGGCTGACGCTGGCAAACGCGACGGCGCGGCGGCCGTCGATATGCCCGTCGAACGGCGATCGGAGCCACGGCTCCGGAGCCTCGCGCGCGATGACGCGAAGCCCGCCGAACCGGTGGCTCGCGGCCGGACCCGGCTGGCCCTGCCGAACGTCGCCGGCGGCCGCACCCGTGCCCCCGCCTGAGCCAGCACCGCCTGAGCCGGCGCCGCCCGCCGCCCCGGTGCCGGTCGGGCTCACGGCGCTGCCGGAGCTGGCCTGCTCGTCCCACAGCACCGCGCGCGCCATCGCCATGGCGGTCAGGCCGTCGGCCAGCGCGTGATGAATACGCCAGATCAGCGCGCTGCCGCCGTCGGCCAGCCGGGGCAGCACGTCGATCCGCCACAGCGGCCGGGACCGGTCCAGGTGCTGCCCGAAGATGTCGGCCACCGCGGTCCGGAGGCTGGCCTCGTCGAGCGGGCCGGCCAGGTCGTGCCCGACAACCTGCGCGCCCGCCTCAAGGTCAGGGTCGGGGACCCACCAGGGAGCGCCGTCGACGTCGCTGAGGCGCAGGCCGAGCAACGGGGCCTGCTGCAGGCGGCCGGCGATGGACGACCGCAGCGCCGCCAGGTCGAGCGGGCCGGCCAGCGTGATCACCTTGCAGGTGTGGCCGGCCACTGTCTCGTTCTCCAGCGCCAGGATGTTCAGGTCGTCGGGCGAGAGGGGCCGGGCGGCCGCGCTCTGCGGTGGCCAGGGGCCGCCCCGGCTACCGTCGGCTGGCGGCATCACCAGGTCTGAACCCCCGTTCCCGGCCTTAGGCGCTTGGTAGTCAATCAGATACTCAGAGTAGTAAGCCGGCGGCAGCGCCTGACGACCCGGCCGGCGATCTTCAGCCCGGCCCGTTTTGCGGCTAGCCTGGTCGCCTGCCGAGATGAGCGGATACCGCCGATGAACAGTTACCTCGACTACTCCGGTCGCGACGACGTCCTGAGTGGCGGCGCGCGGAAGATTCCCGTCCACACGCCCGCCGGGGACTTCCAGGTCTGGGTCAAGCGAGTCGGTAACAATCCGGCGCTCAAGGTGCTGCTGCTGCATGGCGGCCCCGGCTCCACCCACGAATACCTGGAAGCTTGTGACAGCTTCCTGCCGGCCGCCGGGGTCGAGTACTACTACTACGACCAGCTCGGCTCGGGATTCAGCGACCAGCCGGACGAGCCCTCTTTGTGGGAAGTCGACCGGTTCGTCGACGAAGTCGAGCAGGTGCGCCAGGCGCTGGGCCTCAGCAGCGACAATTTCGTTCTGTACGGCCAGTCCTGGGGCGGCATCCTGGCCATCGAGTACGCGCTCGCCCACCAGCAGCACCTGCGCGGCCTGGTGATCTCGAACATGATGGCCAGCGTCCCGGCCTACAACGCCTACGCCGAGCAGGTGCTGATGCCGCAGATGGACCGCGACGCACTGGCCGAGATCAAGGTGCTGGAAGCCGGCGGAGACATCGAGAACCCGCGGTACATGGAGCTACTGACCGAGCAGCATTACGTCCATCACGTGCTCCGGCTGCCGGTCGCGGACTGGCCCGATCCCGTGCAGCGCGGCTTCGCGCACATCAATCCGGCAATCTACGTATCCATGCAGGGCCCGAGTGAGCTGGGCATCAGTGCCGACGCGAAGCTCGCCGCCTGGGACCGCACCGAGGAACTGCCGGTGATCGACGTTCCGGCGCTGGTGATCGGCGCTCGGTACGACACCATGGACCCGGCGCACATGGAGATGATGGCCAGCCGGCTGCCGCAGGGCCAGTACCTGTACTGCCCGGAAGGAAGTCATCTGGCCATGTACGACGACCAGCAGACCTACTTCGCCGGCTTCACGCGCTTCCTGCGGCAGCTTGGCGCCGAGTAGCGCGAGCCGAGCCGGGGCGACTTCGGCTGGCGGCGACTGGCAAGTCCGCGCTCAGCCCGCGACCACCTCAGCCCGCGATGACGGGCAGCGTGATCGCGGACGGGTGCGCCGGATCGTGATACACCTTCTGCTCGGCGGTGACCAGCAGAGTCGCGGTCGCGAGCGGGTCGCCGGTGCCGGAGTTGCGCGCGTACCGCGGGTGCGCGCCGCTGGAGACCTGCAGCCGCAGCCGGTTCCCGGCCGTGAACCGGTGCGCGACCGGCCACAGCTCGAACTGCGCCCGCCTGGTCCCGTCCGGGGCCGCGGCAGGCAGGCCGGGGACGAGGCGCAGCAGTGCGTCGCAGATGTTCAGCGACTGCCCCGCCGGGCTGACCTCGCACAGCCGGGCGAAGATGTCGGTGTGCCCGCGATTAGAGCCGATGTGCACAGTCACGACGGGAACGCCCATGACCTCGGCATCGGCCTGCAGCGGCGCGCTGGTATAGGTCAGCACATCGGGCCGGGCCTCCAGCACCCGGTTGTCGACCCGCGCGGCGCCCTGGCTGCCGACCGGCCCGGCCAGTCCCGGCGTGGGATCAGCCGGGTTGTACACATACCGGTCCGGATCGCTGTCGGCCGGAGTTCCGGAACTCAGCGTTCCGCCCGGCCCGAGGTACCAGGTCTGAGAGCCGGAAGGCGGCGGCCACTCCGGCAGGTCGCGCCACTGGTCGGCGCCGGTGACGAAGATGCGCACCGGCAGGGCCCGCTCGCCTGACGCATCGCCGCCAGCGTCCTGCGCCAGGCTGAGGCGCAGGAACTCCAGCCCGTCACGGACCCAGGCCGCGGCGGCCTCGTTCTCAGCGTGGCGCCACGGCCCGATCGTCAGCCGGGGCTGGTGGCCGGCCTGCCGCAGTGCCTCGTAATCGCGCAGCTGAGCAGGCAGGAAAATGTCGTGCCAGCCGGCCGTCATCGACACGGCGGCGGTCAGCCCGCCGGGGCCGGCGGCGAACTGGTGGCGGTCCCAGAACTCCGGGTTGTCGGAAAGCCAGGCCTGCCAGTAGGGCAGCGTGACTCCGGCGGAGAGCCGGTCCAGGCTGCCCAGCGGCAGCTGGCCGGTCAGCTGCCTGAGGGCGCGGGCCCGCAGCGGCTGCCTGATCAGGGCGCCCGGCTGCTCCTGCCGCGCCACCTGATCGATCCACTCGAGCATCGTCTCCAGCCCGAACGAGCCGCCGGCCTGGATCAGCTCCCGCGGGCGGGTACTGCTGACCTGCACTGCCATGGCCGCGTGATCAGGCAGGCCGAGAGTGGCCAGCGCCCACTGGGTAACGCCCAGGTAGCTCGGGCCCCAGGTGCCGAAAGAGCCGGGATACCACGGCTGCGCCCGCAGCCACTCCACCGTGGCCAGCCCGTCGCTGATCTCCGTCGCGCCGAGCGGATCCAGCTCGCCGCCGGACCCGAAGGTGCCCCGGCAGCTTTGCACGACGCTCTGGAACCCGCGCTCGGCGAACAGCCGTCCGGCCATCAGCCCGAACATCCCCCGCCGGCCGTACGGGCAGCGGACCAGGACCAGCGGCAGCCGGCCAGGCGCCCGGGCGGCCGGCGCGTACCGGTCGGCCAGCAGCGTGACCCCGTCGGCCATCGGGATCTCCAGATTGCGCTGCGCCCGGACCGACCGGGTCTGGGCCGGGGGCAGCTTCATGGCCTGCTCGAAGAACCGGCTCGTCACGGTCACGGGTCGCTGCCAGGGTCCTAGCCGGACCGCGGCTCGCGCCAGCGGCTGGTGATCGGCAGCCGCCGGTCGCGGCCGAAGTTCTTGGCGCTGATCTTCGGTCCCGGCGGGTACTGCCGCCGCTTGTACTCGGCCCGGTCGACAAGCTGAATGACCCGCTCGACCAGTACCGGATCATGCCCGGCCGCGACGAGCTGCGCGGACCCGAGGTCCTTCTCGACGTAGTCATCGAGCAGCCGGTCCAGGACCGGGTAGTCGGGCAGTGAGTCGGTGTCCAGCTGCCCCGGCGACAGCTCGGCGCTGGGCGGCTTGGTGATCGAGTTCTCCGGGATCGGCGGCGTCTCGCCGCGCTCGGCGGCCTGCTGGTTCCGCCACCTCGCCAGCTCCCAGACCAGCGTCTTGGGCACGTCCTTGATCGGCGCGAATCCGCCGACGGCATCGCCGTACATGGTCGAGTAGCCGGTCGCCAGCTCGCTCTTGTTGCCGCAGGCGAGGACCAGGTGCCCTTCGGAGTTCGACAGCGACATCCAGATCATGCCGCGGATCCTGGCCTGCAGATTCTCGGCCGCGAGCCCGTGCAGGTCCAGGCTGGTGGCGAAACCGTCCATCATCGGCTTGATCGGGATGACGCGCGCGCGGATGCCCTGGCGCCGGGCGAGCTCCTCGGCGTCGGTCACCGAGTGGTCCGAGGAGTACGGGCTCGGGTTCAGCACCACGTGCACCCGGTCGGGGCCGAGCGCGTCGGCCGCGATCGTCGCGCACAGGGCCGAGTCGATCCCGCCGGACAGACCCTGAATCACGGACGCGAAGCCGTTCTTGCGTACGTAGTCCCGCACCCCGAGTTCCAGCGCTCCGTAGATCTCGGCCAGGTCAGACAGCCGGGGCCACACCATCGGCGCCCGCAGCGGCGCGTCCGGCTCCGGCGCCGGCACCAGAGCCAGCTCGATCCGCTCGATCACCATAGTGGTGCCGTCGGCGGGGTTGGCCCGCTGCTGGCCGGCCGGGAGCGCCGGGTCGGCCGCGGGGACGGTGAGATCGGCGAGAACGAGCGCCTCCTCGAACTGCGGACCGCGGGCGAGCAGGTCGCCGTCCGGCGAGACGATGATGGAGTCGCCGTCGAACACCAGCTCGTCCTGGCCGCCGACCATATTGGCGTAGGCCAGCACCGTGCCGGCCTCGCGGGCCCGCCGCCGGCAGAGCTCAAGGCGCACGTCATCCTTGTTGCGCTCATAGGGTGAGGCGTTGGGCACGACCAGCAGGCCCGCCCCCGCCGTCCTGGTCACGGCGACCGGGCCGCCGTCCTGCCACAGGTCCTCGCAGATGGCGACGGCGACATCGACGTACTCGCCGCCATGGGCGGCCAGCCGGACGACCGGCAGCGTATTGCCGGGGACGAAGTAGCGGTACTCGTCGAACACACCGTAGTTCGGCAGGTGATGCTTAGCGGAGGTGATGGCCACGGTGCCGCCGTGCAGGACGGCGGCGGCATCAAGCGGCGAGCCGGCCGGAACGCCGACTCGCGCCCGGGCGTCGGGGCGCCGGTCCAGGTAGCCGACGATGACGGCGACGCCGTCCAGGCCCTCGGCCGCCAGGCTGGCAGCCAGCTGGTGCACGGCCTCGATAGACGCGTCGACAAAGGACTTGCGGAGGGCGAGGTCCTCGACCGGGTACCCGGTCAGCACCATCTCGGGGAACACCACGATCCGCGCGCCCTGCTCGGCGGCGCGCATCGTCCACTCGATGACCTTGTCGCTGTTGCCCGCCAGGTCGCCGACAGTCGCGTTCACCTGCGCCAGGCCGATCCGAAGCTGCGCCACGACCTCAGCCTAATCACTGTCAGCGGGCGCGGCGATCGCGAGCCCGGGGCCGCGGGACGGCGGCCTGCCGTCATCATGGAAGCACCGAGGGCGAGGGAGGCGTGGTGGAGCACGCGGCGACGCCGGACCCGGCCGGCGGGCAGGCTCACGCACGGGTCCGGCCGGGACCGGCGGGCCTCTGGCCGGCCACGCCGCGGTCGTCTCCGGCGGCGGGAAGGGCCCCGGCCGCTCGCCCTGCCTGGCTCTCGCCCGGCAGGGCGCGCTGGTCGTGGTGAACAACCGCAACCGGGAGGTGGATGCCGGCGGACTCGGGCCGGCTGATCACGTCGCCGCCGAGATCAGCTCCGCTGGCGGCACGGCCGTCGCCGACTACACCGACGCGGCCGACCCGGCTAGCGGCGACGCGATTGCCGGCGTGGCGATGGACCGATTCGGCCGGCTCGACATCTGCGTGGCGAAGTCTTCGCGCGCAACTACGGCACCGGCGAGAGCGCCCGGTACGCCTCGCTGCTGCGGCGGAACACCGGCAGCCTGGCGGCGCTCAGCTGCGGCGCTTCCGGCCGGACCCGGCCAACGCCGGGAAGGTGCTTGACCGCGGCCTGTGGCGCTGCACCCGGCATCCGAACAGGTCGAGGGGCGATGCTTAGCCGGCTACGTGAGCCGCACGAGCGGCTTCGTACCGAGGCGGCCCCGGCCGGGTCAGACCGCGGTGCCGGCCGGCCGGGGCGCCTCGCCGCCGACCTGAATCTGAGAGCCGTGCAGCTCGCGGTCGCAGGCCGAGCACCGCAGCACCGGGCTGAAATCTTCGCCGCAGCGCGCGTGAGTGAAAATCATGGCCGGTCCCTCGGCCGCCCGGAACCATCGGTCGCCCCAGCTGAGCATCACCATGATGTGCGGGAAGAAAGCCCGGCCCTTCTCGGTGAGCCGGTACTCGGCGCGGCCGGAGCCGGGGCCGGTAACTGCGCGGAGCACGCCGAGCTGGCAGAAGGTGCGCAGCCGGTCCGACACGATGGCCGGCGGGGCACCGGTCATCGTCATCAGGTCGGTAAAACGGCGGGCGCCGAGGAAGGCGGCCGCGAGCGCGGCCGCGGACCAGCGGTTGCCGATCAGCTCGATGGTCTGGGCGACGAGGCCGGGCCCCGGAGAACTGCCCGCGGACCGCCGCCTGGTAGTGGCCCTGGGTACTGAGCGGCCAAAGCTGCCGCTCGGCCCGAAGGTACCGCGGACATCGTGAACGCCGGCCGGCCGCCCGCAGGCCCGGCAGTGCATCACCGGCGAGAACCCGGCGCCGCACCGGACGTGGTACATGGCGGGCAGTGGCTCGATGTGCTCGGTCACCCAGACTGCCTCCCACGACCAGATGGTCAGCAGGACCCGCCACAGATCGCGGCCGCAATCGGTGAGCACATACTCGTAGCGCCGCGGGTTCTCCTGGTACAGCGACAGGGTGAACACTCCGGCCTCGGTCAGCCGCCGCAGCCGGGCGGACAGGACCGAGTTCGCGATCCCGAGGCCCTCCCGGAAGTCTTTGTAGCGCCGCGCCCCGGCCATCGCGAGCCTGATGATCGCGAGGTTCCACTCGTCCCCGATGAGGCCGAGGGCGATCGCGTCGGAATTCTCCGCGCTGGCGGTGCGGCCCGACGGACCGCGGGACAGCTCAGCGACCGGCACGGCGGCCCGTCACCAGCCGCGGACCGATTCGCCCGGCGCCCAGCAGCTGTGCGTGCCGCTGGCGATCCGCTCCGGGAGCCGGGCCCGGGCGATCGGGCCCCGCCCCAGGTCGTTCGCGCGGAACACGACGCATTCGGACAGGTCCCGGTTCATGTCAACGGTCAGCGTCACCAGGTAGGCATCGTCCTCCTCGGTGCTGCCGGCCCGCGGGGCGACGCCGGCCTCGCTGCAGAAGACGCCCGGTTCGAACTGGTACCGCTCCTCCCGGCCCGTCCGGGAGTCGTGCTTCACCAGGCCGTTGAACAGGAACCAGCCCGGCTCGTTGGTGGCGGCGTAGCTGTAGCGGTAGGGCTGCCCGCCGAAACCGCTGTTGATGGTGCCGAACTCGGTGCAGGACTCAGACAGGTCCTCTTCGCTGGTGGCGCCGGTGGCCAGGTTGATCCGCCAGCGGTGCAGCCTGGTCTGCATGATGTCCTGGGCGAGGAAGCGGAACATCTTGCCGGGCGGGCCGCCGGGGCCGGCGCTGGCCGGCTCGGGGCAGCCCTGGAAGAAGCCCTCGACGATGATCTCGTCGCCTGCCTCGTAGGCGTTGGTCCAGTGCAGCACGTAGGTCGGGTCGAAATCGAACCAGCGGATGTCGGCGGACGCGCCGCGCCGGGGGATGACGCCGAGCCGCGACGGCAGATCCCGGTGGTACCTGGCGGCGTACAGGCCGCGCTCCATCAGTTCCGGTTCCCAGAACAGCGGCATGTCGTTGAGAATCGCGTAATGCTCGGTGAAGGCCATGTCGTGCGGCAGCCGGGGACCTGGCAGCTCAATCGGCACGTAATGCACTAGGTGATTGCCCGCGTCCACGACGCCGTAGTGCAGGTACGGCGGGCTCGTCCCGTAGTTGAAGAACAGCAGCTCGCCGGTGCGGTCGTCGACCTTGGTGTGGGCGGACACCCCGCGGTCGCTCGGGAACGAGCCGCCCCAGGTCGACTTGCCGAGGTCGTCGAGTGTCAGCGGGTCGAGCCGGTACAGGTCGCCGCACTGGTAGAAACTGGCCAGCGCGACGCCCGCATGCACGACGATGTCGGTCGACGCCGCGTCCTTCATCCGGCCGCGGGCGCCGGAGCCGTCCGGGCGTTCCGCGACGGCCGGGTTCTCCGCCAGCCCGGCCCACAGCGACCGGCCCGCCTGCTGCTCAGCCGCCAGGCCCTCGGTGCGGACGAACCGGTTGGCGTAGGAGACCTTTCCGTCGCGGAAGGACACCTTGTGGATCATGCCGTCCCCGTCGAACGGGTGGTACCTGACGATGGCCGGGTGCAGCGGGTTCTCGGTGTTGCGCAGGTACACGCCGAACAGGTCGGCGGGCAGCTCGCCGGTCACCTCCAGGTCGGCCGCGTCGTACTCGATGCTCTGCGGCCGCCACGCTCCCGTGCGGTAGGGATGATCATCGTCCTCCGGCAGGGTGGTGAGCATCTTGCCGTAGACCTCGACGTCCGCCATGGACCTGTCCTCCTGACCCCGGCCGGGGATGCTACTGCGCGGTGACGACGAAACTGACGGTGGTGGTCAGGCTGCCGCCGATGTTCAGCGTGGCCATGGTGGCAGCACCGGGAATCTGGCAGTCGCCTGCCTGCCCGGTCACCTGACGGGCAGCGTCATGGAGCATGCGGACGCCGGAAGCGCCGACCGGATGGCCGATGCCGATCAGGCCGCCGCTGGCGTTGACCGGGATCGTGCCGCCCCGCTCGAGCTCGCCGTTCTCGACGGCCTTCCAGCTCTCGCCGGGCCCGGTGATCCCGAAGTGGTCGATGGCCATGTACTCCGACATGGAGAAGCAGTCGTGGGTCTCAATGCCGTCGAGCGCGCTGACATCGGCGATGCCGGCCCGCCGGAAGGCGTCAAGAACGACCTGGCGGACGTGCGGGAACACGTAGGGCTCGTCCCGGCTGCGGTCGAGCTTCGGCTGGAGTGCCAGGCCGGCCGTGCCGTGGCCCCAGCCGGCGATCCTGGCGGCCGTGCGACCGCCGAGCCGTTCGGCCAGGAAGCGCCCGGAGACCAGCACCACTCCGGCGGTGCCATCGGTGACCTGACTGCAGTCGGTACGCCGGAGCCTGCCCTCGACGACCGGGTTGCCGGCGTCGTCGCCGGAGAAGCTGTCCGGGGTGAACGACCAGGCCCGCGTCTGAGCCAGCGGGTTGTCCTTGGCGTTGCGCATGTTCAGTTCGGCGATCGCGTGCAGGTGACGGTCATCAAGGCCGTACCGGCGGTCGTACTCGTCGGCGAGCTGGCTGAACATGAACGGCCACATGAACGTAGCCGAGTCGCCTTCGTGACCGATCCAGGCGGCCGCGCCCAGGTGCTGCGGAGCCTGCGCCCCCGGCACGTTCCGCTCTTGCTCGACGCCGATAACCAGGACACAGGCGTAGCGGCCGGCCTCGATGTCCGCCATCGCCGAGAGCACGGCGATGCTGCCCGAGGCACACGCCGCTTCGTGCCGGGCGGCCGGCTTGCCCCACAGCAGCGGCTCCATGGTGGCCGGCATCGCGCCGAGCTGGCCCTGACCGGTGAACAACTGGCCGAACGCGTTCCCGACGTGAATGGCTTCGATGTCCTCGGGCGTCAGACCGGCCGCGGTGAGCGTGCCGGTCACCGCCTCGGCCACCATGTCGGAGATTTCCAGGCCCTCACGCGCGTAGTTGCGCGCATAGTCGCTCTGGTAGCTGCCCGCGATCCACACGTCAGTGCTGGCCATGACCAGTTCCCGCCCTTCGCCGCCGCTTTTCCACGCTACAACAGACGGAGTGACTGATCCAGGCGGCCGGAGTCGGGCCTGCCGCGCGCGCCGCCAGGCCGGAGTTCGCGGGCAGAAGCGCGAGTGGCAAGACAACTAGCGGAGTGATACAACGAGCCGGTGAGCAGACCGGTGCTTTCTGTGTCACTCGGCCTCTGGCAGGACCGGCCGGCCGCCGAGGTGATCAGGACTGCTCAGATCGCCGACGAGCTGGGCTACGGCGAGATCTGGATCGGCGAGATGGCGACGTTCGACGCGTTCGCCCTCGCCGCGGTGGTGGCCGAGCGCACCCGGCACGCCGCCCTGACGATCGGGCCGCTGGCAGTCGCTGTCCGCGATCCGGTCATGATCGCGATGGGCGCGGCTACGCTCACGGAACTGACCGGCCGGCCCGTCGGCGTGGCGATCGGATCGTCCAGCCCCGTCGTCGTCCGGCAGTGGCACGGCCGCCGCCAGGAGCGGACCGCGCTGGCGCTGGCCGAGTCCGCGACCGCTCTGCGGCCCCTCCTGGCCGGCCAGAAAACCGAGCAGCGCGGTGAGGTCATCAGCACCAGCGGATTCCGGCTGCGGACCGCGCCGCCCGCCAGCTCGCTGACGATCGCGGCGTTCGGGCCCGCCGCGGTGCGGGTGGCGGCGAGGCACGCCGACCGGATGGTCATCAACCTGGTCACGCCACGGTCAGCGGCCCGGCTCGTGCAGCTGCTGCACGATGAGTGCCGCGCGGCCGGCCGGCCGGTGCCGCCGGTAGCCGCCTGGGTGGCCGCGATCGCGGATCCGCGCCCCGACGACATCGAGCAGCTCCGCCGCGGGCTGGTGGCCTACCTGGCCGTCCCTGGCTACGGCGAGATGTTCGCCGAGGCCGGGTTCGGCGCGGTCGTCGAGTATGCCCGCTCCGGTCCGCATCCTCGTGACCTGCTCGCGGCGATTCCGCCGGAGATGGCCGGCCACGTCTCGCTGACCGGCGACGTGCAGGCGATCGAGACCAGGATCGCTGACTATGCGGAGGCGGGCGTCGATGAGATCGCACTGGTGCCGGGCTCGGGATCGAGGGACGCGGCGGGCGCGGCCACACTTGCAGCGCTCGCACCGCTGCGGGCAGAGCCGTCGCCGCGACCGGGCGTTCCGCACTAGCGCACGTACTGGCCGGCTGGCCGGGCAGGGAGGCAATCGTGGGACTTCATCCGGCCGAGCGGGTGCGGGAGTACCGCGACAAGGGCTACTGGAACGACGACATGATCGACTCGCTGCTCCGCGAGCGGGTCCGGGAGCACGGCGCTATCCCGGCGATTGTCGACCCGCTCAACCGGGCCGCGCTGGTGGACGGCCCGGTCCGGTCGCTGACCTGGCCGGAGCTCGATGAGCAAGTCTCCCGGCTGGCCCAGGTCCTGCTGGATCTCGGCGTCCGGCCAGGCGATGTGGTCGGCGTTCAGCTGCCGAACACGGTCGAGATCGCCATCGCGTTCCTGGCGATCGTGCGGATCGGCGCGATCGTTGCCCCGTTCCCGGTGCAGTACCGCGCCTACGAGCTGACGCAGCTGTCCGGGGTTGCTGAGGTCCGGGTCTTCATTACCGCGAGCCGGATCAGCACGCGCCCCGCCGCGGCCGAGATTGCCGGCCTGCGCGCCCGGATCCCGTCGCTGCGGACGGTTGCCGCGTTCGGTTCCGGCCTGCCGGCCGGCGTCGTGGCGCTGGATGAGCGCATCGCGGCCGCCGATGACCGCAGCGGCCTGGCTGCGCACCTCGCCGCGTTCGCGCCCGACCCGAACGACTGCGTGACGATCTGCTGGACGTCGGGCACCGAGAGCACGCCGAAAGGAGTTCAGCGGACCCACTACGACTGGATGGCCATGTGCACGTCCACGGTCGAGGGCCCGGAGCTGACCGCCAGCGACGTGCTGCTCAACCCGTTCCCGATGGTGAACATGGCGGGCATCAACGGAATGTTCCTGCCCTGGCTGAAGGTGGGCGGCCTGCTCGTCCAGCACCATCCGTTCGACCTGCCGACGTTCCTGCGCCAGATCGAGCAGTACCGGGCTACCTACACGGTCGCGCCGCCCGCGCTGCTGACCATGCTGCTGCACAACGACGCGCTGCTGGCTCAGGCCGACATCTCGTCGCTGCGGCTGCTGGGCTCGGGCTCGACCCCGCTGGCGCCGAGCCTGCTCCAGGGCTGGCACGACAAGCTCGGCATCGAGATCATGAACTTCTACGGCTCGAACGAGGGCATCGCGCTGCTCGGCGGGCCTAAGGACATCCCGGATCCGTCCGTGCGGGCGCTGTACTTCCCGCGCTACGGCGCGCCGGGCCGGACCTGGTCGTTCTCCATGGCGCGCTGGACGCTGGCCCGGATCGTGGACCCGGCGACCGAGACCGGAGATCACCGCGGCCGGGGTCCCCGGCGAGCTGCGCATCAAGGGCCCTGGCGTGTTCCCCGGTTACCTGCCGGGAAGCGGCGTGCCGGAGCCGTTCGACCAGGACGGTTACCTGAAGACCGGCGACATCCTGGAGATCGCCGGCGACCAGCTTCAGTACCTGCACTACGTGGACCGCGCCAAGACATGGTCGTGCGCGGCGGCATGAAGATCTCCGCGGCCGAGCTGGAAACGCACGTGGCCGGTCATCCCAAGGTCGCCGACGTCGCCGTGGTGGCCTACCCGGACGCGGTGCTCGGCGAGCGGGCCTGCGTCGTCGTCGTGCCGCGTGCCGGGGGAGACCGTGACCTTGCCTGAGATCGTCGAGTACCTGCGCGGACTCGGGATCGCCACGTTCAAGCTGCCGGAGCGGCTCGAGCTGCGAGATGAGCTGCCGCGCAACCCGCTGGGCAAGGTGCTGAAGCGCGACCTGCGCGAGGACCTGCGCGGAGACTGACGGCCAGGCCCTCTCGCCGGGGGCGGTAACAACGCGGAAACAAAGGCCGGGCAGACTGTGGCGGTGGACAGGCAGGAAGAGTTCGTGCTGCGCACGCTCGAAGAGCGTGATATCCGGTTCGTCCGGTTGTGGTTCACCGACGTGCTGGGCTACCTGAAGTCGGTAGCTGTCGCTCCCGCAGAGCTCGAAGGGGCGTTCGCCGAGGGAATCGGCTTCGACGGGTCGGCGGTTGAGGGCTTCGCCCGGGTCTACGAGGCGGACATGATCGCCAAGCCAGATCCCGCGACCTTCCAGCTCATGCCGGTTGGCAACGACTCCGCCGGGACAGGCCGGATGTTCTGTGACATTCTGCTGCCGGACGGCTCCCCGTCGTATGCCGATCCGCGCTACGTGCTGAAACGGGCGCTGGCCAAGGCGTCCCGGCTGGGCTTCACCTTCTACACCCACCCCGAGGTCGAGTTCTTCCTGCTCAGGGAAAGGCCAGAGCCCGGCGCCCGGCCCCGGCCCATCGACAACGGCGGCTACTTCGATCACACCCCGCACGGCATCGCGCATGACTTCCGCCGCGAGGCGATCACCATGCTCGAGGCGCTCGGCATCTCGGTGGAGTTCAGCCACCATGAGGGCGCGCCCGGCCAGCAGGAGATCGATCTTCGCTACGCCGACGCGCTGAGCACGGCCGACAACATCATGACGTTCCGGCTGGCCATGAAGGAAGTGGCGCTGCAGCAAGACGTGTACGCCTCGTTCATGCCCAAGCCGTTCAGCGACCATCCGGGCTCGGGCATGCACACGCACATGTCGCTGTTCGAGGGCGACCGCAACGTGTTCTACGAGCCCGGCGGCGAGTATCACCTGTCCAAGGTCGGCAAGGCGTTCATTGCCGGGCTGCTGCGGCACGCGGCCGAGATCACGGCCATCTGCAACCAGTGGGTGAACTCCTATAAGCGCCTGTGGGGAGGCACCGAGCGGATCGCCGGAGCCGGCGGCGAGGCCCCTGCCTACGTCTGCTGGGGTCACAACAACCGGTCGGCGCTGATCCGGGTGCCGATGTACAAGCCGAACAAGGGCAACGCGACCCGGATCGAGTTCCGCTCGATCGATACCGCGTGCAATCCCTACCTCGCCTTCGCGGTCATCCTGGCCGCCGGGCTGCGCGGCATCGAGGGCGACTACGAGCTGCCGCCGGGCGCGGAGGACGACGTCTGGGCGCTGACCTCGACCGAGCGGCACGCACTCGGCATCGAGCCGCTGCCGCAGAACCTGGCTGAGGCCATCTCGGTCATGCAGGGCAGTGAGCTGGTCGCCGAGACACTGGGCGAGCAGGTCTTCGACTTCTTCCTGCGCAACAAGCGCGAGGAATGGCAGGACTACCGGCGCGAGGTATCACAATTCGAGCTGGACCGGTATATCGGCATTCTGTGATCCAGGCGGTAGTGTCCTGAACGGTACTGACCTGATTACCACCCTGCTCCCGGGTGCCCGCACCGGGGTCAGCAGGACCGGTGCTCGGGCGCGCTCGCTACCGTGCAGGGGTGAACATGCCGCGCGGGACGCTGGCAGGGCAGCTAGCGGCCATGGGGTTCGCAGATACGGGGCGAGCCCGGGCGCTGATCGCGGAACTGGGCCTTGCCGTGGGCGGTGAAGGCAGCGTCCTGAATGAAGCGGCCCGTGCTGACGGCAGGCTCGCTGACGGCAGGCTCGCCGACGGCGCCGCCGGGACTAGCGCGGGCAACGGCAGCTCAGCCAGCGGCGCCACCGCAGGCACCGGCACCATCGCCGCCAGCGGCGGCACCACCGGCAGGGACGCCGCGCCGTCCGGCCCCATCGCCAACGGCAGTGCTGACCTGCCGGTACTGCAGGCGCTGGCCGCCGCGGCCGATCCGGACCTGGCCCTCGCCGCGCTCACCCGGCTGGCCCCGGGCGACGGCCTGCGGCGGGCGCTGCGCGCGGATCCGGCGCTGCGCGACCGGCTGACGAGCGTACTCGGGGTGAGCGCGGCTCTCGGCGATCATCTGACCCGGCATCCGGCTGACTGGATGCTGCTGGCCGGAGAACCCTCGTTCCCGGTCGAAAATGGAGCCAGGGAACTCACCGCCGACCTGCTGGCGGCCGTCGGAGCGGAGCCAGGTCCGGAGCCGGTGGCCAGCCGCGCCCCGGCCGGGGGCCGCGACGCGGCCACCCGGCTGCGCATCGGGTACCGGCGCTGGCTGCTGCGGCTGGCGGCGCTTGACCTGACCGGAGTGCTGTCGCTCGACGAGGTGATGGCCGGGCTGGCCGACCTGACGACCGCGGCGCTCACGGCCGCGCTAGCGATCGCTCGCGCCGAGCTGCCCGCGGGCCTGCCGCCCGCGCGGCTCGCGGTGATCGCCATGGGCAAGTGCGGGGCGCGCGAGCTGAATTACGCCAGCGATGTCGACGTCATCTTCGTGGGCGGAGCCGCCGGTCCCGGCGGGGACGACGTGGCAGCCCTGCGGACCGCGACGGCCCTGGCCAGCGGGCTGATCCGGGTGTGCTCGCAGTCGACGCCCGAGGGGCCGCTGTTCCCGGTCGATCCGAACCTGCGGCCGGAGGGCCGCGACGGGCCGCTGGTGCGCACCGTCGCCAGCCATCGCGCGTACTACGAGCGGTGGGCCAAGACCTGGGAGTTCCAGGCGCTGCTCAAGGCGAGGTTCGCGGCTGGCGACGACGGGCTCGGCGCCGACTACCTGGCCGCCGTCACGCCGATGGTGTGGCTCGCCGCGCAGCGCGAGGACTTCGTCGCCGACGTGCAGGCCATGCGCCGCCGGGTGGTCGAGAGCCTGCCCGCGAACGAGGCCGGCCGGGAGCTCAAGCTCGGACCTGGCGGTCTGCGCGACATCGAGTTCGCGGTCCAGCTCCTGCAGCTCGTGCACGGCCGCGGCGACGAGCGGCTGCGGGAGCGGGGAACGCTGCCGGCCCTGGCCGCGCTGGCTGCCGGCGGCTACGTGGGCCGCGGCGACGCGGTAGCGATGGCGTCGGCTTACCGGTTCCTGCGCGAGGTCGAGCACCTGCTGCAGCTGCGCCGGCTGCGGCGCACCCACCTGCTGCCCGAGGACCCGGCGGTGCTGCGGGAGATCGGCCGGGCGCTGCGGCGGATGCGGCTGGCCCCGCGTGAGCCGGGCGCGCCGGCCGGGCGCGGCTCCCGTGCGGCGGCGCCGGCGGCGCCGGCGATCTCGGGCGATCCGGCCGCCGCCCTGGCCGCGGAGTGGCGGCGGCATGCCAGCCAGGCTCGCCAGCTGCACGAGAAGCTGTTCTACCGGCCGCTGCTCGATGCCGTCGCCCGGCTGCCGGGCGAGGCAACCCGGCTGACGCCGGAAGCGGCGCGAGACCGGCTCGAGGCCCTCGGCTACGCCGACCCGGCCGGAGCGCTGCGGCATATCGAGGCGCTGACGGCCGGAGTGTCACGGAAGGCCGCTATGCAGCGGACGCTGCTGCCGCTGCTACTTGGCTGGCTCGCTGACGCGCCCGAGCCGGATGCCGGCCTGCTGGCGTTCCGGCAGGTCAGCGAGGCCCTAGGCGGTTCGCCGTGGTACCTGCGGCTGCTGCGGGACAACGCCGTGGTCGCGCAGCGGATGGCCCGGCTGCTGGCCTCCAGCCGGTACGCCACCGGCCTGCTGCTGCGCGCTCCCGAGGCGGTGGCCATGCTGGGCGACGACTCTCAGCTGAGCGCGCGCCCGGCGGCCGACCTGCTCGCCGAGGCCGGCTCGGCGGTCCGGCGCCACGACAAGGCCGACGCGGCCGTGGGCGCGGTGCTGGCGATCCGGCGCCGCGAGCTGCTGCGGACGGCGGCCGCTGACGTCCTGCACCTCACCGGGATCGAGGACACGGCCGAGGCGCTGACCGTGGTTGCGCACGTGAGCATCGCGGCCACCCTCGCGGCCGCGATCGCCGAGACTGAGCGCGCCATCGGCCCGCTGCCGACCAGGGTTGCCATCATCGCCATGGGCCGGCTTGGCGGCCACGAGATGGGCTATGCCAGCGACGGTGACGTGCTGTTCGTGCACGACCCGCTGCCCGGCGCGCCGGATGAGGCGGCGACCAGGGCCGCGCAGGCGGTGGCCGAGAGCCTGCGGGCCCTGCTCAGCAAACCGGGTCCCGATCCGGCGCTGCTGATCGACGCGGGATTGCGCCCCGAAGGACGGCAGGGCCCGCTGGTCCGCACGCTGGCGTCCTACCAGGCCTATTACCAGCGTTGGTCAGTTCCCTGGGAGGCGCAGGCGCTGCTGCGGGCCGAGTTCGCCGCCGGGGACCGGGAGGTGGGCGCCGCCTTCCTCGCGATGGCCGACGACATCCGCTACCCGCAGGGCGGCATCGAGCTGGCGGCCGTCCGCGACATCAGGCGGATCAAGGCCCGGATGGAAGCCGAGCGCATGCCGCGCGGCGTCGAGCCTGCCCTGCATCTCAAGCTCGGGCCCGGTGGCCTGGCCGACGTCGAGTGGGTTGCCCAGCTGCTCCAGCTGCAGCACGCCTGGGCCGAGCCGTCGCTGCGCACGACGCGGACGCACGCGGCGCTGGCGGCGGCGAGCTCGGCGGGCCTGATCCCGGCGGCGGACGCCGCGACGCTGAGCGCCTCCTGGCTGCTCGCGACCAGAATCAGGGACGCGGTCATGCTGGTGCGGGGACGGCCATCCGATACGCTGCCCACGCTGCCGGTGGACCTGGCCGTGGTTGCCCAGGTCCTGGGCTACCCGCCGGGCGGAGCACAGGATCTTGTGCAGGACTGGCGCCGGTCGGCACGGCAGGCGAGAGCCGTGATGGAACGCATTTTCTACGGGTAACGAGGCGGCCCCGATCGCGGTCGTCCGGAAGGCGCGTGAGTTCGTGGAAGCGGACGGGGGAGTCCGGCTGGTCGTCGCCGCGGCATCGGCGGCACTCGGCCGGCCGTTGTCGGATGCGGTGCGGCTGGCGGGCGGGGCCGCGTCCTCGCTGGTGCTGCGCTGCGGGGACGGGGCGGGCGGATCGGTCATCGTGAAGAGCTACCCGCCGACCGATGAGGGTGCCGGGAGTTTCACGGCGGAGGCGGCCGGGCTGGTGCTGGCCAGGGAGACCGGCCTGGCGCCGGAGCTGCTCGGAGCCGACCAGGAGCTGCTCGTGGTGGTGATGTCGGATCTCGGCGACGGCGCCACCCTGGCGGATCTGCTGCTCGCCGACGGTGGTGCCGGTGAGGCTGGTGCCGGTCGCGCTGGCGGTGGTAGCGCCGGTGCCGGGTCAGCCGCCGACGCGAGCGCGGCGGTGCTGGCCTGGGCGCGCGCGTGCGGCGAGCTGTCGGCTGCCACCCTGAAGCGGATCGGCGAGCTGGCCGGGCTGCGCGACCAGTTCTCGGCCGGCCGCGAGCTCCGGGCGTTCCCGGCGCAGCTGGGCCAGAACATCCTGGCGGCACCGGGGCAGGCGGCCGCCCTCGGCGTGCAGCCGCCGGACGGCCTGGCCGCTGAGCTGGCCGAGGTCGCCAGGGCGGTGCAGCCGGACCGGTTCGGCGTGTTCTCGCCCGGCGACCTGTGCCCCGACAACAACCTGCTCACCGCAGGCGGTGTACGGCTGCTGGACTTCGAGGCGGCCGGGATCTACTCGGTGTTCCTGGACGCCGCGTACATCAGGATGCCGTTCAGTACGTGCTGGTGCGTGTTCCGGCTGCCGGCCGACCTGAGCCAGGACGCCGAGGCTGCCTACCGGCAGCAGGTCAGCGCCGTCCTGCCGCCGCTGGCGGACGACCAGGTCTGGGCCGCGGGCCTGCGGCGTGGCGTCGCTGCCTGGTCGATGAACTCGATGCACTGGCTGCTGCAGGCCGCGCTGCGGGCGGACCGGCCACTGGATGAGCAGCGCTCCGCGCCGACGACGCGGCAGCTGATGCGCTACCGCTGGCAGGTACTGGCAGCCGAGCTTGAGCCGTCCGGTGAGCTGCCTGCCCTGACCGCGCTGGCCCGCTCGCTGCTGGCGGCGACGGCCGGCTGGAACGTTCCTGACCTCCCCGTCTACCCGGTCTTCCGGGAGCGGTAAGCGGCCATCAGGGTGTCGCGCTGGTGGGGCGCCAGGTACTTGACCGCCTCGCGCATGGTGACGCCGGAAGCGCGGTGTGCCCGCGGTTCCAGCCAGGCGGCGACGAGATCCGGCTGCCGCTTGCCCGTTTCCCGCAGCACCCAGCCGATCGCCTTGCGGATGAAGAACTCGCGCTCGGACAGCATGAGGTCGGCGTACCGGGCGAAACGCTCGAAGCCCGCCATGTCTCCGCGCCGCAACGGCACCAGCAGGGCCAGCAGCGCCGACCGGCGGATCCAGAAATCATCGTCGGCGGCCCACTGGTCCAGGACCGGATGCACCTGCGCCGGGAACCGCTCGGCCAGGCTGCCCAGGACGTCGGCGGCCAGTCCGTCGACCAGGGCCCAGGTTCCCGACGCGCGCAGCATGCGCTCGACCAGAGGCAGGTCGGCTGCGGTCAGCACAGCACGCCGGTCGGTCAGCAGGATGACGGCCGCGGCCTGGCATTCGAAGACCGGGCCGTCGAAGAAGAGGGCTCCGGTGAGTGCGGTCAGCCGCTCGCGGGTGAGATCCGGGTGGCCGCGCCGCCAGGTCGTGATCACCGACCGGATTGCGGGCACCGGAGTGCCGGAGAAGTCGCGGGTGCTCTTGAGGTAGTTCTGCTCGCCGGCGGCGCGCTCCGGCGATCCGGCCGCGCGCAGTTGGCGCTCGATCCAGGCCGCGTCCGGACCGGGCTCCGGGGTAGTCACGCGGACAGCCTGCCACAAGCTGCGGCCCCGCCAGGCGCGCAAACCCGGCGGGGCCAGATCCGACAGGAAGGAATCAGGATCACCGGTCATTTTAGACCATGTATAACAGCAATGTCACTGATTGGACTCGGAACGGCAACGGCCCCGACCGCGCGGCCAGCCGTGCGCGGCGGGTCAGCGTCCGTGGGTGCCGGGTTGGTGGTGCTCCAGCCCCACCAACCCGGCACCCACGCCCGCGGCGCGGTCAGCTTGTCGTACTCCTACCGGGAAGGCGCCGGCCGCGCGGCCCGGAGAGCTCGCTCCAGACAGAAAAATGGCCGGTGCGGCAGGCGCCGCACCGGCCATCGTGACCGGGATGATCAGACGTCGTAGTACATCTCGAACTCGTGCGGGTGCGGGCGCAGCCGGATGGCGTCGAGCTCGTTGGACCGCTTGTAGTCGATCCAGGTCTCGATCAGGTCCGGCGTGAACACGCCGCCCTCGAGCAGGAAGTCGTGATCAGCCTCGAGGTTGTTCAGCACGGCCTCAAGCGACCCTGGCACCTGCGGGATGGACTTGGCCTCGTCCGGCGGCAGCTCGTACAGGTCCTTGTCGACCGGCTCGGGCGGCTCGATCTTGTTCTTGATGCCGTCGACGCCCGCCATCATCATGGCCGCGAAGGCCAGGTACGGGTTAGCCGACGGGTCGGGCACGCGGAATTCCAGCCGCTTCGCCTTCGGGTTCGGGCCGGTGATCGGCACCCGGATGCAGGCCGACCGGTTGCGCTGGCTGTAGACCAGGTTGACCGGCGCCTCGAAGCCGGGCACGAGGCGGTGGTAGGAGTTCATGGTGGGGTTGGTGAAGGCCAGCAGTGACGGCGCGTGCTTGAGCAGGCCCCCGACGTAGTACCGGCCGAGGTCCGACAGGCCGGCATAGCCGACCTCGTCGTAGAACAGCGGCGCGCCGTCCTTCCACAGGCTCTGGTGGCAGTGCATGCCCGAGCCGTTGTCGCCGAACAGCGGCTTCGGCATAAAGGTCACCGTCTTGCCCGCCGCCCTGGCCGTGCTCTTGACCACGTACTTGTAGAGCATGAGGTTGTCGGCCATCTTGAGCAGCGTGTCGAACTTGATGTCGATCTCCGCCTGGCCGGCGGTGCCGACCTCATGGTGCTGCATCTCGACAGTGATGCCGACCTCGATGAGCTTGCGGACCATCTCCGAACGCAGGTCGGTGTAGTGGTCCATCGGCGGGACCGGGAAGTACCCGCCCTTGTATCCCGGCTTGGCGCCGAGGTTGCCGCCCGGCTCGTCGCGGCCGGTGTTCCACGCGCCCTCGATCGAGTCGATGTGGTAGTAGCCCTCGTTCGGCCCGGTCGCGTACCGGGCTGAGTCGAAGATGTAGAACTCGGCCTCCGGGCCGAAGAACGCGGTGTCGGCGATGCCGGTACCGCGCAGGTAGTCCTCCGCCTTGCGGGCGATGTTGCGCGGGTCCCTGGTGTATGGCTCGCCGGTCAGCGGGTCATGCACGAAGAAGGTCAGGTTCAGCGTCTTGTGCGTGCGGAACGGGTCGAGCACGGCCGTGCTCGGGTCGGGAAGCAGCAGCATGTCGGACTCGTGGATCTGCTGGAACCCGCGGATGGACGAGCCGTCGAACATCCGGCCCTCAGTGAACACATCCGCGTCGAAGGTCTCAGCAGGCACGGTGAAGTGCTGCACGGTACCGGGCAGGTCGCAGAAGCGCACGTCGACGAACTGCACCCCCTCGGACTCGATGAACTGCAGTACCTCGTCGCCGCTTGTGAACATCAGCTCTCCTTAGGCGCCGCCGCGGTGCTTGCCGCGGGCGCATTGGTGCCGGCTCCCAGTTCAATGCCACCTGGTGATGCGACAGATCAGGTGCTGCGCCGGCCGCCGCTTCCTGAATACGGCGGAAGTACAGTTCTGGTCCTGCACAGCACAACCTGCACCGCGCTCCAGGGGGCGATTAGGACGTTATCGCCGGTCAGTTTCCTGGCCGTGTCTCCGATGTTTCGCCGTTGTTACGCCGGGGACGGCGTCGGCAGAACCGCCTGCTCCTGTGTTCCAGCATGCCAAACGCCGCGCCGCGCCGGCCGGGCGCCCCGCGATTCCCGGCCGGGCGCAGTCCTGTGACCAGGGGCCGGCCAGCGAGCGGACGCTGATCCGGCCCGGCTTTCAGGCCCGGTGATCCGGCTGCCGGGAACGCCGCAGCAGCGGATACCGTGGACCTGTGACGAACCAGCAGGCGGCCACCAATCGCGAGTTCTACCCCGGCCAGCATTTCGGCCTGCCCGAGACCGGACCCGGCTCCGTCGCCGGCTGGAGCCGCCGGTTCGGGGCCCTGCTGATCGACTGGATCGTGTGCAGCATCATCGCGATCGCGTTCTTCTACCGCCCTGAGGCCGGCCACGCGGCCAGCGCGTTTGCGCACCCGCGGCTGTGGACGCTGGCCGTGTTCGGGGTGGAGGACTTCCTGCTCACGGCCCTGACCGGGATCACGATCGGCAAGCGCCTGCTCGGCCTGCGGGTGGCCCGCCTGGACGGTCACCCGGTCGGCCTGGCCCGCGCCTTCGTCCGGACGCTGCTGCTCATGCTGGTCCTCCCGGCCATGATGATGGACCGGGACCTGCGGGGCCTGCAGGACAAGGCGGCCGGCACGGTCGTCGTGCGGACGTCCTGAGCCAGGCCGCCGGCGCTGGTCAGCGCGTGCGCGGCCGCGGCGCCTTGGGCACCCGCGCGGAGCGTGGCACCGGGCCCTTCGGCATCTGCAGGTTCTGCGGCAGGGCGTTGAGCCGGAAGTTCAGCTCGGCCACCGCCTGGCCCTTGAGGTTCCGCGGCAGCTTCATGATCTTGCGGTTGAGCTGTTTGATCGGCACCTGACCCTCGGCGTCGCCCACCTGGAAGTCGTAGATCGGCACCTGGCTGGCGATCCGGGAGATGCGCTTCTTTTCCGCTGCCAGCAGGCTCGGGAGCCGGGTCGGCGAGCCCTCGCCGACCAGGATCACGCCGGGCTTGCCGACCGTGCGGTGCACGACGTCCATGTTGCGGTTGGCCGCGATCGCCGGGGTCGTGGTGAACCCGCCCCGGAGGCTCTGCAAAATGGCCGCCGCGGCCCCGGGCTGGCCCTCGATCGCGGCGTATTGGGCCGCAGTCGCAAAACGGCCGAAAAGCAGCATCGCGGCCAGCAGCCCAGCGACGATGCCCAGCGGGATGAACGCGTAAATCAGGCCGACGAGGAAGCCGATCAGGATGACGACGGCCGCGACGCCCACGCCAGCCAGCGCGACGAGCGGCATCGCCTTCCGGTTCTGCTTGTTCAGAATGCCCGCGACCATGCGGATCTGCTTGATCCGCCCCATTGACGCGGGGTCGGCCGCGTTCGACGCGTCCGCGCCGGACTTTTTCACCATGCTGGCGAGGATACCGGTCCGGCGCGGTGTTCCATTGCCTGGCGGTAGAGCCGGCCCGCCCGGTAGGACGACCGGACCAGCGGCCCGGACTGGACGCCGGCGAAGCCGAGCCCGGCCGCTTCGGCGGCCAGCTCGTCAAACTCCTCCGGCGGGACCCAGCGGTCAATCGGATGGTGGCGCACCGACGGCCGCAGGTACTGCGTGATCGTGAGCAGCTCGCAGCCCGCGGCACGCAGGTCGGCCATGGCCTGGCTGACTTCCTCGCGCCGCTCGCCCATCCCCAGGATCAGATTTGACTTGGAAACGAGGCCATTCTCCCTCGCCAGCTCCAGGACGCGCAGTGACCTCTCGTAGCGAAACCCGGGCCTGATGCGGCGGAAGATCCTGGGCACGGTCTCCAGATTGTGGGCGAGAACTTCCGGCCGGGCGGAGAAGACCTCAGCGAGCTGGCCGGGGTGGGCATTGAAGTCGGGGATCAGCAGCTCGACCCCGCACCCCGGCACCGCGGCGTGGATCTCACGGCAGGTCTGCGCGTACAGCCAGGCGCCGCCGTCCGGCTGGTCGTCCCTGGCCACGCCGGTCACGGTGGCGTAGCGCAGGCCCATGGCGGCGACGGACTCGGCCACCCGGCGCGGCTCGTCGGCGTCAAGCGGCTCGGGCTTGCCGGTTGCGATCTGGCAGAAATCGCAGCGCCGGGTGCACTGGTCACCGCCGATCAGGAACGTGGCCTCCCGGTCTTCCCAGCACTCGAAGATATTCGGGCAGCCCGCTTCCTCGCAGACCGTATGCAGCCCCTCTTTCCTGACCAGCTGCTTGAGCTCGGTGTACGCAGGGCCGGTACGGAGCCGGGTCTTGATCCACGGGGGCTTGCGCTCGATGGGGACCTGGCTGTTGCGAGCCTCGAGGCGGAGCAGGCGGCGGCCATCAGGTGCTAGTACCACGCTTTCAGCCTATTACGGCGGGCGGCGGATCTGGCCCGGTGGCTCCGGCGCCGCCGGAGAGCGTGCCTTCAGGTTTCTCTCAACTAACCGGGAGTGAATGATCAGGGTCCTGCGAGGGCGGCCTCAGCGGGGGAGCCGATTATCAACGTGTAGACACCGCACCGGAGAGCAGATGCCAGTGCGGGGACGACGCAGAGGGTTTCGAGGGGACGGATTTTCCGATGAGTAGCGCGTATGGACCGCATGGCAGCGAAGGCGAGCAGACGGCGGCTGACATGCAGAACACCGAGGGCGCGGCTGCTTCCAGCGACGCGCGGGCTGCCGGGCCGGCGCAGCCGGAGGATCCCGCAACAGCCGCCTGGGCCCAGCAACTGGGCGGCCCTGGCGCTTATCCCGGCCAGGGTGCCTATCCGGGCCAGGGTGCCTATCCGGGCCAGGGTGCCTATCCGGGCCAGGGTGCCTATCCGGGCCAGGGTGCCTATCCGGGCCAGGGCGCTTATCCCGGCCAGGGTGCCTACCCCGGCCAGGTCCCGTATGGCTACCCGCAGGGCTACGGCGCCATCCCGCCGCCGCCGCCACCGCCTCCGTGGGCCGGGCCCGGCTACGGCGGTGAGCACGCAGGCCCGCCGCAGCGCTCGCACCGCCGGGCCCTGGGCCTGGTGGCCGGCGCCGCCGCGGTCGCACTGGCCGCGGGCGGCACGGCCTGGGCCACGGTGGGTTCCGGCAGCTCGCCGCTAACCACCTCGGCCATCGCCGCGAAGACTGATCCGGGCCTGGTCGACGTCATCTCGACGCTCGGCTACCAGCACGGCACCGCCGAGGGCACCGGAATGGTGCTCACCGGTGACGGCGAGATCCTGACCAACAACCACGTTGTGGCCGGGTCCACGTCCATCAAGGTCAGGGATATCGGGAACGGCAGGACCTACACCGCCAAGGTAGTCGGGTACAGCGACAGCAATGACGTGGCCGTCCTGAAGCTGGCCGGCGCCTCGGGGCTGGCGACGATCACGACCGGTGATTCCTCCGCTGTCGCCGTGGGCCAGAAGGTAGTCGCGCTCGGCAATGCCGGCGGGAAGGACGGCACGCCGTCGGTCGCCACCGGCACCGTGACCGGCACCGGCACCACGATCACGGCCGAGGATTCCGGCGACGGCGTCCTTGAGCACCTGGACGACATGATCCGCACGAACGCGGACATCCAGCCCGGTGACTCCGGCGGGTCGCTGGTCAACTCGGCCGGCGAGGTCGTCGGCATGGACACGGCCGCTTCGTCCAGCAGCACTGGCGGCTACGGGACAACCTCGGCGCAGAGTGTGACCGCCTTCTCGATCCCGATCAACAAGGCGCTGTCCATCGTTCACCAGATCGAGGCGGGCAAGTCCTCAAGCACCGTCCACATCGGCGAGACCGCATTCCTCGGTGTCGAGGTCTCCTCGGCCGCCTCCGGTTCGAGTGGCTTCGGCCAGGCGAGCAGCGGTGTCGCGATCGCGGGCAGCGTCCAGGGCACGGCCGCGGCCAGCGCCGGGATTGGCGCAGGCGACACCATCGTGTCGGTCGGCGGTCACCAGATCACCTCGGATTCGAACCTGCAGCAGGTCATCGAGGGCTACCACCCCGGTGACAAGGTCACCGTCACGTGGACCGACCAGCTCGGCCAGACGCACACCGCGACCGTCACCCTGACCGCGGGCCCGACTGGCTGACCCGAGTTGCGGCCGGTTGCCCCTGCGGCCGGCCGCGACCTCCTGAGCGTCCCGCCTGGCCCCGGCGGGGCGCTCAGCTATGCCTGCGGCGGCTCTTTCTGCTGCGGCTATGCCTGCGGCTGGCCGAGCGCGGCGGTTATGCCGTCGAGCAGCAGCCGCAGGCCCAGCTCGAACCGCTCGTCCAGCCGCCGGGAGTCATCGGCCGCGGCCAGATCCGCGGCACCGGCCAGCGCCAGCAACGGGAGCTCACCTGATGCGAGCTGGCTGTGGCGGAACTGGCCGGCACCGGCACCCGCGCTCGTGTCCGCCCCGAGCCCGGCCGGCCGCAGCGGGTGGCCAGAACACGTAGTCGTCGAGGACGGCCGCGAGGTCCAGCGCGATGTTCCCGATCGTGTTCGCGCCGCTCGCGGTGCGGGCGTACCGTCGCCGGACATGACAGCTAGTGCGCCACTGCCGCAGCTCGTGGAGCAGGCCTATGCGGCCGCCAGGCGGATAGGTTTCCCCGTCGGCCGCGATGAGCCCGGTCACGGCCGCGGCTCGGCCAGTCTTCCCGGCACCGGCCAGTTCCTCGCCTTCCTCGCGGCTGGCTGCCACGGCGGCCGGATCGCGGAGCTTGGCACCGGCGCGGGCATCGGCGCGGCCTGGATATCCGGCGCGATGCCAGCCGATTGCACGCTGGTCACCGCCGAGATCGACCCCGTCAGAGCTGGCGCTGCGGCCGCGCTGCTCGCCGCTGACCCGCGCGTACGGGTACTGACTGGCGACTGGCAGGAGCTGCTGCCGCCGCTGGCTCCCTACGACCTGATCTTCGCCGACTCCGGAGTGCGCGACTCGGCGGCGTTCGGCGGCCTGGTCGGCCTGCTGAGGCCCGGCGGCCGGATCGTGATGGATGACCTGACCCCGGTGCAGGCGCTGCCGGCCGATTCCCCCCTCCGGCAGTCTGATCCCAAGCGCGCCCTCTTCGCCGCCGAGCTGAGGCTGACCTGGACCGAGGTCACGCTGCCGGATCTGGCGAACTCGCTGCTGGCCGGCACCAGAAGATAGCGCGCCAGGCCGGCCACTCCGGCCGGCGGGCCGATGTGACGAGGGCGGCCCGTATCGGCAACCATAGGGTCATGCCCAGCCAGTTTGATCCGCCGTCAGGAACCCGTGACTTTCTCGCTGCCGACGTCGAGCAACGCGAGCATGCGTTCGCCGTCATCCGCTCGGTATTCGGCCAGTACGGCTTCGAGCCGCTGCAGACGCCCGCCTTCGAGCGGCTGGACGTGCTGCTCGGCAAGTACGGCGACGAGGGCGACAAGCTTGTCTTCAAGATCCTGCGGCGGGGTGAGCACGAGGCCTCAGGTGAAGCTGACCTGGCGCTGCGCTACGACATGACGGTGCCGCTGGCCCGGGTCGCGGCCGCTTACGGAAGCCAGCTGCCCACCCCGTACAAGCGGTACGCGATGGGACCGGTCTGGCGCGCGGACCGGCCGGGCAAGGACAGGTACCGCGAATTCATCCAGTGCGACCTGGACACGCTCGGCTCGTCGTCGCTGCTGGCGGACGCGGAGGTGCTGAGCGCTCACCATGACGCGCTGGCCGGCCTCGGCCTCCCCGAGTTCAGCATCCTGCTGAACTCGCGCCGGGTGCTGGCCGGCCTGATGGAGGCGTTCAGCGTGCCTGCGGACATCAGAGTCGGCGTGCTGACCTCACTCGACAAGCTGGACAAGCTCGCGCCGGCTGACGTAGTCGCCGAGCTGACCGGCCGCGGCCTGGCCGCCGAGCAGGCCGGCGACCTGGTCGGGGCGCTGACCGCAGCCGACTCGGCGGACCGGGTCCGGGTTGAACTGACCAAGACCGAGGAAGGCAGCGCCGGGCTGGACGAAGTCGACACGCTGCTGACTCTGCTGGCGGGCCAGATCCCGGCCGGGCGCATCCGCTTCACCCCGCGGATGGTTCGCGGCCTGAGCTACTACACCGGGCCGATCTGGGAGGTCACGGCCCCCGGCGTGGCCGGCTCGATCGGAGCGGGCGGCCGGTACGACCACCTCATCGAGCAACTCGGCGGCCCCGACGTTCCCGCCGCGGGCTCATCGATCGGCGTCGAGCGCATCCTGCGGCTGCTTCCGAACGCCGGTTCGGTCGCGCCGCGCCGTCTCGACGTCGCTGTCACGGTGATGGGACCCGAGCTGGCCGCCGACTCATTCGGATTCGCGGCCGCAGCCCGGTCAGCCGGTCTGCGGGCGAGCGTCTACCTCGGCTCCTCCGGCAAGCTCGGCAGGCAGCTGAAGTGGGCCAGCGACACCGGTGCCCGGTGGTGCCTGATCTACGGCGAGCACGAGCACGAAGCCGGCGTCGTCACCGTCAGGGATATGACGACCGGCGAGCAGGTCCGGGTGCCGGTCGCCGAGCTGGCCGGGCACCTGGCCGCGCGGCGCGAGGAGGGCTGATTGGCCGGCGCTGGCTTCATGGAGCCGGTGGCCTGGCACGCCAGCCTGCCCGGCGTCATCGTGGCCGCGTCCGCGCTGATCCGCGATCCGGCCGGGAACGTGCTCGTGGTCAAGCCGAACTACCGGGATCACTGGACGCTGCCGGGCGGGATCTGCGAACTCGGCGAGGCTCCGCACGATGGCTGCGCCCGCGAGGTGAGTGAGGAGCTCGGCCTTGACCTCGCCGTCGGGCCGCTGCTGTCAGTCGACTGGCAGCTGGCGCTGCCTGACTACGGCGCGGGAGCGCGCCCGGCCATCTACTTCATCTTCGGCTGCGGCACGCTGCCGGACCGGGGCGGCATCCGGCTGCAGGCCGAGGAACTGGACGACTCCCGGTTCGCGGCCGAGGCCGAGCTGGCCGGCCTGCTCGCCGGGTTCGCGCTGCCGCGGGTCAGGGCCGCGCTGGACGCCCGTGGCGGAAACGGTGCCCGGTACGTGCCGCGGCCCGACGCCGGGATGTCGCCGGCGTCAGCCGGCCCTGGTAGTGAGGTGGCCGCGTCGCCGCGTGGCCGCTGCAGCGTGGTCAGGCGGGCCAGGTGGCCAGCGGCCAGGTGGCGGCGGGCAGGCGGTCAGGCGGCCGGGCAGTCAGGTGGTCAGGCCGCCTCGCCGGCCGGGGCGAGCTCGGGAAGCCCGTCAGCCTCGCGCACGGCGTTCGCGCCGAGCGCGGCGGCCAGGTGGGACTGCAGCGCCGGGAGGACATCGGTGACTGAGATGCTTCTCCCGGTCTCGGCCGACAGCGAGGTGACCGCTGCGTCCGAGATGCCGCACGGCACGATCCGGTCGTACCACGACAGGTCGCAGTCGCAGTTGAGGGCGAAGCCGTGCATGGTGACGCCGCGGGCGACGCGAACGCCGATGGCGGCGACCTTGCGGTCCGGCCTGCCGTGACCGTCGCCGGCTACCCAGGCACCGCGACGGCCGTCGACGCGGCCCGCCTGCACGCCGAAGTCACGGCAGACACCGATCATGGCTTCCTCAAGGCCCTGCACGTAGGCAACGACGTCGACGGGCTCGGCCAGCGCGACGATCGGATAGCCGACCAGCTGGCCGGGCCCGTGCCAGGTAATGTTGCCGCCGCGGTCGACATCAATGACCGGCGCGCCCGGATCGGTGACCGGGCGGTCAAGCGGGGTGGTGCGCTTGCCCGCCGTGTACACCGGGTCGTGCTCGAGCAGCAGGCACGTGTCCGGGATGTCGCCGCGAACGCGCTGCTCGTGCACCTGCCGCTGTAGCTCCCACGCGTCCAGATAGCCGACCCTGCTGCTGCCCAGGCCAAGGCGGGCGAACACCAGCTCATCATGCATAGTGCCAGCTTAGCGACAACTGCAGCAGCCGGAACCGGGCCGCAGGCCGGTGCCCCGCCGCAGCCGCGCCGAGTAACGCGATATAGCTTGACACCGCGACGCGATACTACTTATGGTCGGCACTACCGGGCGGGTCGGTACTGGCCGCATCGCCGGTTCTGCCGCCAGTATCGCCCGTCCGTGACCGAGTACGAGGGGACTCCCGATGGACGCGATGCACATCTTCACGGCGCTGGGCACGCCGGAAGGCCGGGCGGACCCGTATCCGCACTTCGCCGCGCTGCACGAGCTTGGCGAGGCCGTCACCCTCGCCCCCGGCTCGGTGGTCGTGATGGGCTACGACGCCATTACCTCGGTCCTGCGGGATCCCGGCTTCCTGGTGTCGGACGAGGCCGAGCTCGACCGGACCTACCCCGGCTGGCGTGCGAACCCGGTGCTCGTCCAGGGCATGGACTGGATCCTGAACCTGAACGGCAGCAAGCACGCCCGCATCAGGAGCCTGATCGCGCGCGCCTTCACCGCGCGCCGGGTGGCCGGGCTGGAGCCCGCGATCGCGGCGATGGCCGACGAGCTGATCGACGCGATGGCAGCCCGAGGCGCCGACGGCTCACCGGTCGAGTTCATGCACGACTTTGCCTATCTGCTGCCCGTCACGGTGATCTGCGAGCTGATCGGGATCCCCGAGGCCGACCGGGAGAGCTTCCGGCCGGTCGCGCGCGACATCGCCGGCATCTTCGAGCTGGACGACCCGGCGCGACTGCCGGCGATCAACGCCGCGGCCGCCGAACTGCTGGCCTATTTCACCGGCCTGGCGGCGTATCGCCGGGCCAGTCCGCGTGACGACCTGATCAGTACTCTGCTTGCGATCAGTGACTCGGGCGACGGCAGGCTGACCGACGCCGAGTTGCTGCACAACCTGACCCTGCTGCTGGTCGCGGGCTTCGAGACAACCACCAACCTGCTCGGGAACGGAGTGCAGATCCTTCTCGGCCAGCCGTCGGCCGCGGCCGCATTGCGGAACGGCTCGGTCCAGCCCGCCGCCTTCGTCGAGGAGGTGCTGCGCTACGACTCGCCGGTCCAGCTGACCTCGCGAGTGGGCTACGACACCAAGGTCGGGGACGTTGCGATCGCTGACGGCGACAACGTCATGACGATGATCGGAGCGGGGAATCGTGATCCCCGCCGGTTCGCGTCGCCGGCCGCATTCGATCCGCTACGCTCGGACGGCGCGCCGCTGAGCTTCGGGGGCGGCGGGCATTTCTGCATCGGCGCCGCTCTGGCCAGGCTTGAGGGAGCGATCGCCTTCCCGCGGCTAGTGACCAGATTCCCGGCGCTGGCGCCGGCCGGCGATCCGGTCCGGCGGCAGACATTCTTGCTCCGCGGGTTCGATGAGCTGCCGGTGACGGTGCGGTAGGCGGCCGGAGCTGTGATCGGGCCGGCCAGAAGAAATCCCCGGGGATGCCTCAGCTGTCGCTGGAGTGATGCCCAGGTTTCCTGGGCAAGATTTTACCGGGAATGCGCCGAGCCATCCCGCGGCTAGGTCAGCTGGAGGTGCATGGCATGGTCGACGAGGAAGAACTGCGCCGGATGAGCCCGCAGGAGCGGCTGGAGCTCCGGCAGGCCCTGGCTGCCCTCGACGACCAGGACGCGCGCGCCAGCAAGGCCGTCGACCGGCGGCGGAAGATCATTGTCGCCGCCATCATCATTTGCTCGCTCGCGCTGGCCGCCTGGATCGGCGTGCTGGCCTCGACGCTGCCGCGGTATTACCGGGCCGGGGACTGGCGGGGGGCCTGGGTGGGCTTCGACCTGGCTGAGCTGGCGGCGTTCGCGGTGACCGGCTGGGCCGCCTGGCGCCGGCGCCAGATCCTGATCATCTGCCTGGTCGTGCTGGCCACGCTGTTGTGCTGTGACGCCTGGTTCGACGTCGTGCTGAACGCCCGCACTAAGGGGTTCGAGCTGAGCCTGCTGTCAGCGCTGGTGATCGAGCTGCCGCTGGCCCTGCTCGCAATCCTGGGCGCGCGGCGGCTGCTGCGCATGACCAACGCGGTCATGCTCAGGTACCGGGGGGAGTGCGGCCCGCTGCCCAGGCTCAGGCAAATCCCCCTGGTCGGCCTCGGGCCCGGCCTGCCGCTCACCGACCTGCTGTCCGAGCCGGAGGAGCAGCTCGCGGGCAACACCGCCACGCAGCGGGCAGGCGGAGTGGATTCCGGCCGCCGGTAACTGCGGTCAGGCCGCTGACGTGCCGGCGATAGCGGCGGCGAGCGCCGGGCCGAGCGCGGGATAGCGGAACTCGAATCCGGCCTCCTGCAGCCGGGCGGGCACCGCCCGGCAACTGCTGAGGAGTTCGGTCGACATCTCGCCGAGCGCGAGCTTCAGCGCGCCGGCCGGCACGGAAAAGAGCGCAGGCCGCCGCAGCGTCGCGGCCAGCGCTTTGGTCAGCTGGGCGTTGGTAGCAGGGTTCGGCGCGGTCAGGTTGACCGGGCCGGACTGATCGTCGCGGTCAAGCAGGAACCGCAGTGCCCTGATGTGGTCGGTGAGCTCGATCCAGCTGATGTACTGGTGGCCCGCGCCGAACTTCGCGCCCAGTCCGAGGCGGAACGGCAGGAGCATCTGCGGCAGCATGCCGCCCTTGGCCGACAACACAACGCCGGAGCGCAGGGTCGCGACTCGCGCCCCCGCCGCGATAGCCGGCTCCGCCGCAGTTTCCCAGTCCCGCACGACTGTCGCGAGGAAGCCGGTGCCGCTCGGCGCGGACTCGTCGACCACGCGGTCGCCGGTATCGCCGTACCAGCCGATGGCTGAGCCTGACAGCAGTACCGGGATGCCCGCTGCCGCCACCGCGCCTGCGATCGCGGTCGTCGATCCGATCCGGCTGTCGCGGATTTCCTGCTTGCGCGCCTGGCTCCAGCGGCCAGCGGCGATCGGGGCTCCGGCCAGGTGCACGACAGCGTCGACGCCGTCCAGATCCTCCGGGCGAAGACCGCCCTTGTCGGCCGCCGGATCGAAGCGGACTTCGCCCGCGCCGGACGGCTGGCGCCGGACCAGGCTCACTACGGTGTCCCCGCTCTGCCGCAGGCTGCTCGCCAGAGCACTGCCGATGAGACCGGTCGAGCCGGTTATCGCCACTCGCATGCGCAGCTCCTCGCTGCCGATGGGCGTCGCGGTGATCCGCAGCACCGGGCATTCGGCCCTGGCGGCCGGAGCGGATTGGTCCCGCCGCCCGGCCTGGCGGCTCCTAGAGACCGAGCTCGGTCTCGAACGTGCCCTCTTCCAGCCGCTCCTTGACGGTGAGCAGGAACCTCGCCGCGTCGGCGCCATCAACGAGGCGGTGATCGTAGGTCAGGGCCAGGTAGACCATCGACCGCACGGTGATGACCTCGCCCAGTGTCGGATCCTCGACGACGACCGCGCGCTTGACCACGGTCCCGGTGCCGAGAATGCCCACCTGGGGCTGGTTGATGATCGGCGTGTCGAACAGCGCGCCCCGGCTGCCGGTGTTGGTCAGCGTGAACGTGCCGCCGGACAAGTCATCCGGGCTGACCTGGCCGCCCCTGGTGCGCTCGGCCAGGTCGGCGATCTTGCGCGCGAGGCCGCCGATGTTGAGGTCGCCCGCGTTCTTGATGACCGGGACCATCAGGCCGCGCTCGGTGTCCACCGCGATGCCCAGGTGCTCGGCATCGTGATAGGTGACCTGGCCGGACGCGGTGTCGATAACGGCGTTGAGCTTCGGGTGCACTTTCAGCGCCTCGACGACGGCCAGCGCGAAGAACGGAAGGAAGGACAGCTTGACGCCCTCGCGGGCCTCGAAGCCTGCCTTCGCCCGCTCCCGCAGCCTGGCGATCGCGGTCACGTCCGCCTCGACCACGGTGGTCAGCTGCGCGGAGGTCTGCAGGGACTCGACCATCCGCTGCGCGATCACCTGGCGCGCCCGCGACATCCGCTCGGTCGTACCGCGCAGGCTGGACGGCACGATCGCTGGCCGTCGGCTCTGCTCGGTGTCCGGCTGTGCGTACCCGGCAGGCTGGCCTGGCGCTGCTGCAGCTGGGGCCGGCGCTGCCGGTGAAGTGCCCTGGAACGGCGCGGCCGGCTGCGGTGCGGCGGGCTGCGGCGCGGCGGGCTGCGGCGCGGCTGGGCCCTGGGCAGCGGGCTGCTGGGCGGCTGGTCCTGGGCAGCGGGCTGCTGCGCCGTGCCGCGCTGGGCCGTAGCCGCGTCGAGTATGTCCTGCTTGCGGATCCGGCCGCCGACTCCGGTGCCGCTGACCGAGGCCAGGTCGATTCCGTGCTCGGCGGCGAGCTTGCGCACCAGCGGCGTGACATAGGGTCCGTCATCGCTGAACTGCGCGGTCGCCTGGCCGTTGCCGGGCTCGTCATAGCCAGCCGGCGGGTACGCGGCAGCAGCCTGGTAGGGCTGTGCCTGAGCCTGGGCGCGGCTGGCCGGCTGTGCGGGAGCGGCCGACTGTGCGGGAGCGGCCGACTGCGCGGGAGCGGCCGGCGCGGCCTCGGCAGCCGGCTGCTGATACGCAGGCTGTTGATAGCCGGCTGCTGATAGGTCTCGGTCGGAGCCTGCGGCGGCGGCGGGGCATAAGTCGCTGCCTGCTGCTGCGGCGGCGGCGCGTACTGCGCGGCCGCGGGCTGAACGGGCTGCTCCTGAGCGGGCTGCTCCTGGGCGGGCTGCTCCTGGACCGGCGCGGCAGCGGCCTGCGCGGCTGGCTGCTCCTGCGCGGCTGGTTCCTGCTGCGCCGGGGCCTGCTCGCTGGCGGACGCCTGACCGCCGCCGGACGCCTGACCGCCGCCGGCGCCGTCTTCGTCAATGACGGCCAGCTCCGCGCCAACCGCCACTGTCTCGTCTTCGGCCACCGTGATCCCGCGCAGCACGCCGGAGACCGGAGACGGGATCTCGGTGTCAACCTTGTCGGTCGAGACCTCCAGCAACGGCTCGTCGGCCTGGACGTGCTCGCCCTCCCGCTTCAGCCAGCGGGTGACAGTGCCCTCGGTGACGCTCTCACCGAGTTGCGGCATGGATACGGAGACCGACATGGCTCGCAGTGACTCCTTCTTCGTTTGTTGTGACTCTAGCGCGCCGGCCGCCTGACGGCCGCTCCGCGCAGCTCAGCCGTGGTTGTGCAGGGGCTTGCCGGCCAGCGCCAGGAAGGCCTCGCCGATCGCCTCGGACTGCGTCGGGTGCGGGTGGATCAGCTGGGCCACGTCGTTCGGCACAGCTTCCCAGTTCACGATCAGCTGGGCTTCGGCGATCATGTCCCCGGCATGCGCCCCGACCAGGTGCACGCCCAGCGTCGGACCGCCGCCGGCGGTGACGATCACCTTCGCCGCTCCGGTGGTCTGCAAGATCTGGCTCTTGCCGTTCCCGGCCAGGTCGTAGGTGAACTCGGTCACGTCGATGCCGCGCTCCGCTGCCATCGCCGACGTGATGCCCACCGAGGCCACCTCGGGGTCGGAGTAGGTGATGCGGGGCACGCCGTCGTAGTCGACCGGGACCACATCGAGCCCGGCGAGGCGCTCGGCGACCAGGATGCCCTCGGCGAAGCCGACATGCGCCAGCTGCAGTCCGGGCCGCAGGTCACCGACCGCCGAGATCGTCGGGACATTGGTCCGGCAGTACTCGTCCACCAGAACGAACCCGCGCTCCATCGCGACGCCGACCTCCTCGTAGCCGAGACCGGCTGAGACCGGTCCGCGGCCGACGGCGACCAGGAGCAGTTCGGCGTCGATGGTCGTGCCGCCCTCGAGTGTGACCGTAACGCCGCTGCCGGTGTCCTTGACGCTCTCGAACCTGGTGCCCAGCTTGAACCCGATGCCGCGGCGCCGGAAGGCGCGCTCCAGCAGCTTCGAGCTGGACTCCTCCTCGGTCGGCAGCAGGTGCGGCAGCATCTCGACGATGGTGACGTCAGCGCCGAACGACCGCCAGACGCTCGCGAACTCCACGCCGATCACGCCGCCGCCGAGTATGACGACGGATGACGGCACGTGATCAAGCTGCAGCGCGTGCTCGCTGGTGATGACGCGGTTTCCGTCGATCTCCAGGCCAGGCAGGCTGCGGGTTTCCGATCCGGTGGCCAGCACGATGTGCTCGCCGGTGATGACCTGGTCGCCGACCTGAACCGTGGTCGGCGAGGCGAGCTTGCCCGAGCCTTCGATCACGTCGATCTTGCGGCTGGCGATCAGGCCGGTCAGGCCCTTCCACAGCCGGGTGACGACCTTGTCCTTATAGGCGTTGACGCCGGCCATGTCGATGCCGGTGAGAGTGGCCTGGACGCCGACGCTGGCTCCGTCGTGCACGTGATCGGCGACCTCGGCCGAGTGCAGCAGCGCCTTGGTCGGAATGCAGCCGCGGTGCAGGCAGGTACCGCCGACCTTGTCCTTCTCGATCAGCGCGACCCGCTTGCCCAGCTCGGCTGCGCGCAGCGCGCAGGCGTAGCCGCCGCTCCCGCCGCCCAGGATGACAATGTCGTAGGCCGCCTGGCTGGCGATACCGTCGCTCACTCCGTCGCTCCTTTAGCAAATCTCCGGACAGGCGGCGCTGCCCGCCCGTAGCCGGTCCCGTCTACAGTCGCCCGTCGGCCACGTCGGTCGCGGCCTGGACGAGCATGCGGACCGCCGCGCCGGTCCCGCCCTTGGGGGTGTAGCCATACGGCTCGGCCTCGTGAAAGGCCGGCCCGGCAATGTCCACATGTGCCCAGCGCACGCCGTCTGGAACAAATTCCTTCAGGAACAGTCCGGCGACCAGCATGCCGCCGAAGCGCTCGCCGGCCACGTTCGCGATGTCGGCGACCGGGGAGTCCAGGCCCTTGCGCAGGTCCTCAGGCAGCGGCATCGGCCACGCCTGCTCGCCGGCCGCGCGCGCCGACTCGGCGACGGCGGCGGCGACCTCGTCGTCGCTGCCCATCACCCCGGCGATCCGGGGTCCGAGCGCGACTAGCTGAGCGCCGGTGAGAGTAGCGACATCGATGATCAGGCTCGGCGAGTCCTGCGCTGACCGGGCGATCGCGTCGGCCAGGACCAGCCGCCCCTCGGCGTCGGTGTTGAGCACCTCGACGGTGGTACCGCCGAAAATGGTGATGACGTCGGACGGCCGCTGAGCGGCCCCGCCGGGCATGTTCTCCGCCATCGGCAGGTAACCGACCACGTTGACCTTCGGACGCAGGGCCGCGATGGCCTGGAGTGCGCCCAGCACGGCGGCGGCGCCGCTCATGTCGGACTTCATCGCCTCCATGGCCTTGGGCGGCTTCAGCGACAGGCCGCCTGAGTCGAACGTAATGCCCTTGCCGACGAATACCACCGTCTGGGTCGCGTCCGGGTGGTGATAGCCAAGCCTGACGAGCCGAGGCGGGTGCACCGAGCCCTGCCCGACGCCGGTGATGCCGCCGTACCCGCCGCTGGCCAGGGCCTCGTGGTCGAGGATCTCGATCGCGAGCCCGGTGGCGTCCGCCACCCGGGCCGCCTCAGCCGCGAACGTCTCCGGGTACAGGTGGGACGGGCTGGTGTTCACCAGGTCACGGACCAGCGTCATGGCGTCGGCCAGCGCCTCCGCCCGTGCGACCGCAGCCTCCGCATGGCCCGCGGCGGTCAGCATCGTGAGAGACAGCGAGGCGCCGGTCCCGTTGCCTGCCGCCCGGTAGCGGGTGAACTGGTACCGGCCGAGAAGCGCGCCGAGCGCCACGGCCTCGGCCTGCGCGCCGTCTGCGGCCGGGAGAGCCAGGGCGGCCGAGGCCGCGCGGCCGCCGGTCAGCGCCCGGACAGCTGAGCCTGCCGCCCGGCGCAGCGACTCGAGTCTGCCTCGTTCCCCGCCCTTATCGTTCTCGCCCAGCCCGACAGCGACGATCAGCGACGCGGCGACTGCCCCGCCGCCGGCAATCCTGGTGATCTCATCCTGCCGTCCGGTCGCCCCGAGCGCCGTCAGCGTGGCGGCCAGCGTGCCGCCGAGCGCGGCATCGACGTCCTGCGACCCGGCGGCAGGAACGGGACCGTCCGTGGTCTGTGTCACACCGATAATCAGCGCGTCTGCCGGTACGCTGCGGGCGTCATCCTGGGTGATTGTCAGCGGGTTCGTCGTCACGGTCAGAGCCTAGTGCCTGTCGCGGCGAAGGCCGATCCGCGGGCAGCGAGAGCTCAGTCGCACTAACGGCCGTGATACCTCTGACGTCACAGCTGTTATGCTGGCTAGGTCATTCTGCGGGATCTGAACGGGAGGCCGGCGTGGGAGCCAGCGCTGCGGCATTGTTCATCGCTGTCTTCCTGGCCTGCGTGGTTGAGGCCGTCGAGGCGGTCACGATCGTGCTGGCGGCCGGGACCGCGCGCGACTGGCGATCGGCCGGCAGCGGCACCATGGCCGCGCTGGTCGTGCTGGCCGTCATCGTCGCCGTACTGGGCCCGGCCGTCTCCCACATCCCGCTGACCGGCCTCCGGATCGTGGTCGGGGCGCTGCTGCTGATCTTCGGCCTGCAGTGGATCCGCAAGGCCATCCTGCGGGCCAGCGGCTATAAGGCACTGCACGACGAGGACAAGCTGTTCGCCGAGCATCTGGCTGAAGCTACCGGCCAGCAGGCCCGCCGGTCATTCCTGGCGCCGGACTGGTACGGCTTCACGCTGGCGTTCAAAGGCGTGCTGCTTGAGGGGCTCGAAGTGGTCTTCATCGTCCTCACCTTCGGCGCCAACGCCAAGAACGTCGGCCTGGCCGCGATCGCGTCCGGCTGCGCGGTCGTGCTGGTGGCGGCGGCCGGGTTCGCCGTCCGGGCGCCGCTGGCGCGAGTGCCGGAGAACACCATGAAGTTCGTCGTCGGGATCATGCTGACCAGCTTCGGGCTCTTCTGGGGCGGCGAGGGCGCAGGCGCTCACTGGCCGGGCTCCGACGCGGCCCTGCTGGTAATCATCCCGGCCATCGCGCTGTTCAGCGTCGGGCTTGTCGCGCTGCTGCGGCGGGCCCGCGAGGTGCCGCCCGGCACGCCGGCGGAGCCGCTGGAGACCGTCAGCCAGAGCACGCAGTAAGGGAGCTTGTGATGATGGCACGGCTGCGGGCGTTCGGCGCCTTCTGGTACGACTTCGTGATCGGTGACGACTGGCTGGTGGCGGCCGGTGTGGTGATCGGGCTGGCCGGCACGTACGGACTGCACCGGGCCGGGGTCACGGCCTGGTGGCTGCTGCCGCTGATGCTGGTGGTGCTGCTGCCGCTGAGCCTCAAGCGCGCGGTCAGCGGTCCTCTGCTTCTTCGGCGTACACCCGCGCCGCGTACGCCTCCAGCTTCTCCTCGCATTCCGCCACAGAGCTGAGCGCCTGCTCCAGGCCCGCGGCCCCGAAGACGTCCCGGTCGCGCACCCGGGCCAGCCACGTCCTGAGCTTGACCAGGTCGACCTCGTTCTCCTCCAGTTCGGCGTAGCTGAAGTGATTGTCGGTGTACTCCTTGTCGACGCCGGTGATGAAGTCCTGGCACTTGTCGACGATTTCCTCGTACTCATCGTCGCGGGCGGCCTGGAATGAGGCCATGATGTCGGCCTCGCCGGCCAGCACCTCGCAGGACAGCAGCGCCGCGGTGCCGTTCATGTCCAGGATCTCGCTGCGCAGCTTACGGAGGGCGCGCTCGCTGGCGATGCCGGCCGGCAGCGCGGCGGCGGAGCTTTGCAGGTAGATGGCGCCGAGACTCTTGATACGGCGCCAGACCGTAGCCCGCAGCCTGCTCGGCTCGGACGGGACCCGGTACACCAGCAGCAGCCAGCGTCCCGGCGGCAGGTCGGCCGCGGGGGGCGCGGCAGCACGTTCAGGCACGGCGTCATTCTGCCAGCAGCGGCGAGAGTTGCTGACGGCCACGGCCGGCCCGGTCAGACCGGCCGGTCAGGCAGGTGCGCTCAGGTCCCGGAGAAGGGCTCGCCGTTCTCAGCCTGCCGCCGGGCCTGGGTTGCGCGGCTGACCGCGCTGCCGGGCCAGCGCTGCGCCGGAACGGCCCCCGACCGGTGCGCGGCATGGGCCCCGCCGGCCGGGCCGTCCCTGAGCTCCTCGATCCGCTGCATGAGCGCTGCATCGGCCCGCAGTTCCGCGTCGCTCGGCGAGAGCGCGAGCGTGGCGGTCATGATGAAGGCCAGGACGCTGATGCCGATCAGCAGCGGCAGCAGGAAGTTCTCTGCCGTGGCCCCGCCGCCGGACATCTCCATGCCGCCGCCGCGACCGGGCCGGAAGAGATGCATCGCGGCCATCCCGGTGTAGTGCATGCCGCTGACGGCGACGCCCATGATGGCCGCGGCGCCGAGCGTCGCCCGGGTGCCAGACAGATTGAGCGCGGCCCAGAACGCGGCGGTGGCGGCGACTATTGCGATGAGCACCGAGACGATGAACAGCTCGGGGTTGTAGGTCATCCGGGCGGGCATCCTCATCGCGGCCATTCCGGAGTAGTGCATGGCCGCGACGCCGAGGCCGGTAAAGGTTCCGGCCGCTAGCAGGTTCCTCCAGCTCCGCGCGCCGAATCCGACAATGAGCAGGCCGATTCCGACGACCACGACGGCGATCAGCATGCTGCCGATCGTGATGAGCACGTTGTAACGGATGGTCTGACCGGGAATGGTGTACCCGAGCATCGCGATGAAATGCATGACCCAGACGCCTGCCGTGCCGATGGACAGCGCCGCGAGCAGGAGCCAGCGCAGCCGCTCCCGGCCGGTGCAGGCCATCGCTCGGGCGGTGCAGCGTAACCCGAGAAAGGCGCCCAGGCACGACATCAGATATCCGAGCGCGGGCGTCACGAGCCCGTACGAAAAGTTATGAACCGTCAGCATGTCCCCATCCCGCCCGTACCGGAATTCCCAGGAGAGGTTACCTGCAACGTGCAGATGGCGTACGTCGGTTACATCTCAGCGCTGATATTTCTCAAGTTGAGAATCGGGTTGCGAATGGTCAGGGACGCTGACCGGCCCGGACCAGGCCGTGCTCGTAGGCATAGACAACTGCCTGAACCCGGTCGCGCAGGCCGAGTTTGCTGAGCACGCGGCCCACATGCGTCTTGACGGTGGCCTCGGAGACGAATAGCCGCCGGGCGATCTCGGCGTTGGACAGTCCCTGGGCTACCTGGGTCAGGACCTCGCGCTCGCGCTCGGTGAGCTCAGCCAGCTCGCGGGGCGCCTGCTGCTGGCCGGCCGGAAGCAGCGAGGCGAACTGATCGATGAGCCGCCGCGTGGTGGACGGTGCCACCACCGAGTCACCCGAGTGGACGGCCCGGATGGCGAACAGCAACTCCTCCGGCGGGACGTCCTTCAGCAGAAATCCGCTCGCCCCCGCCTTCAGCGCCGCGAACGCGTACTCGTCCAGGTCGAAGGTCGTCAGCATGAGCACCCGCGGGAGGCAGCCCGCCGAGCGGATCTGCCGGGTCGCCTCGACGCCATCCAGCCGCGGCATCCGCGCGTCCATCACCATCACGTCCGCGGACAGGCGCCGGGCGAGGTCGATCGCCGCCGCTCCGTCGGCGGCCTCGCCGACGACCTGCATATCTGGCTGAGCATCGAGGACCATCCGGAATCCGGCCCTGACCAGTTCCTGGTCGTCCACCAGGATGATCCTGATCGGGCCGCCGGCCTCGCCGCGGTTCTCGGTCACTGAGCTCCTCCTGACCAGCTGAGCAGGCCGGACAGGCTGGCCGGGACACCGTCCAGGTCACGGGCGTCCTGCCGGGGCTGAGCCGCGGCCGGGCAGGGCAGCCGGGCGGTGACACCGAAGCCGCCGCCGGGCAGCGGCCCGGCTTGTACCGTCCCGCCGTACAGCTCGATCCGCTCGCGCATGCCCGCCAGCCCGTGCCCGGACGGCCCGTCATTGGCGAGGCCAAGACCGTCGTCGGTGACTTCCACGACCAGGCCGTCCGCCTCGTACCGGAGGGTGACGGCCGCCGTCGCGGCGAGGCCGGCGTGCTTGCGGGTGTTGGTCAGCGATTCCTGCACGACGCGGTAGGCGGCCAGCTCGGTGCCTTCGGGCAGCTCGCGCGGGGTTCCGGTGAGCGTGTAGGCGACCTCGAGGCCCGCTGCCCTGGCCTGGTCCAGGAGCTCGCGAAGCTCGCCCAGGCCGGGGACGGGCGCCAGACCTGACGTCTCGCCGTCGGTCCTGAGCACGCCGAGCAGCCTGCGCATCTCGGTCAGGGCCTGCCGTCCGGTGGCGGAGATGGCGGTGAGCGCGGTTGCCGTGCGGTCCGGATCGGTCCGCAGCGCGTACTGAGCGCCGTCGGCCTGCACGACCATGACGCTGACGTGGTGGGCAACGACATCATGCAGTTCGCGGGCAATCCTGGCCCGCTCGGCGGCGGCCGCGATCCGGGCCTGGGCGTGCCGCTCGGCTTCCAGCCGGGCGGCCCTGTCCTCGAGGGCGGAGTAGTAGCCGCGCCGGTAGCGCATCGAGTCGCCGAGGACCCAGGCCACCAGGACGCAGCCGCCGCACAGGGTCATCGCGAACACCAGGTGCTCGAACAGGCCGGCCTGGCGGTCCGGAATCCACACCCACACGGCGACGGCGCAGCCCAGCAGGCAGATCAGCAGCGCGGTCACCGAGTGCCGCCGGGGCCGGTAGGCGGCGACCGTGTACAGCAGGATCAGCATCGCGAGGTCGGCGCCGAGCGGCGACTTGGACGTCAGCTGGAGCAGGCCGCCGATGGCCGCGATGGCGAAGGCGACGTCCGGGTTCTTCCGCCGCACCGCGACCGGGACGATCAGCAGCAGCGTGATGATGATCCGGATCCACGAGCCCTGGATGAGCTGGCCCAGGGTGATGAGGCCGAGCATGGCCGCGAGCACGCCGTCGACCAGCAGCTGATGCCGGCGCAGCCAGCCATAGAACGCGGACATGAGTCCAGCGTATGTGGCCCGTGCCTGGCTGCCGTCAGCCTTGCGGCTTGCCGTTCTCAGTCTCAGGGCTGAGAACCACGCTGACCGGCAGCCGATCCTCGGTCACCCCGCCGGATCCGTCCGGCCGGACCCGGTAGCCTGCCGCGCCCTGGTGGTCGGCAACGATCCCGGCCAGCTCGGTACCGGTGAAGTGGGCGGCGGCGCCATCGTCGCAGGCGATGCCCGCGGTCAGCGTGCCGTCAGCTACCAGCGCCTGATAAGCGGGGCGGCGCGCAGGCTCACCGCTGTAATGCGGGCAGAAGCTGCCGGGCAGGAAGCGCAGGCCAGCGGTGAACGGGCGCAGGCTGGGCCCGAACGAGTCGGTCGTGCCGCCGGCGAACCAGCACAGGGCGCCGGCACTGACCCCGGCCAGGACGATGCCGGACTCCCAGGCCTGTCGCATGATCTGATCCAGGCCGTGCACCCGCCAGACCGCGGCGAGGTTCGCGACGCTGCCGCCGCCGACGAAGATCACGTCCTGCGCCAGGAGCAGGCTGGCCGGGTCGGTGACGTTGGGCATCGGGAACAGCTGCAGGTGACTCGGCCGGGCGCCGAGGCCCGACAAGCCCGCGTACATGCGCACGAACGCAGTCGGCTCGTCGCCGGCGGCCGTGTTGAGCGCGCAGACGCGCGGGTGCGGAACACCGGACAGCGCCACCGCGTGGCGGATCAGCGCCGGGAGGCCCTGGCCGTCGGTCGCCGGGCCGAATCCGCCGATGGCGAGGATGTGCTGCTGTCCGTCTGCTGCCACTGCGGCAGGCTATCGTCCCTGCAGTGACCACGTGCAGCTGACCGCCGGCCGGAGGCAGGGCAATGACCGAGTGCGTGTTCTGCGGGATCATCGGCGGTACGGTGCCGGCGCAGATTGTGCTGGCCGACGAGGAGGCAGTGGCCTTTCTTGACAGCCGCCCGGTATTCAAAGGGCACGTGCTGGTCGCGCCGCGCCAGCACATCGTGACCCTGGCTGACCTGCCCGCCGCCGCCGTCGGGCCCTTCTTCCTGCGGGTGCAGCGCATCAGCGCGGTCATGCCCGGCGCGCTGAGCAGCCAGGGGACGTTTGTCGCGGCGAACAATGTGGTCAGCCAGAGCGTGCCGCACCTGCACGTACACGTGGTGCCGCGGACGAAAGGCGACGGCCTGCGCGGGTTCTTCTGGCCGCGCCAGCGCTATGACAGCGACAGCGAGGCAGCTGACTATGCCGCGCGGCTGCGCTCGGCCCTGCGCTGAGGCTGCCCGGAGCGTCGTCAGGCGAACACGGCCACCAGCAGGCAAGCCGCCGTGGTGACCTCGGCGACGGCGCCGAGTACATCCCCGGTGAGGCCGCCGAGGCGGCGGACAGCGAGCGCCGTCAGGGCCAGCGACACCAGCAGCCCGGCCGCTATCTCAGCCGCGTACAGCCAGCCGGCGAACCAGGCGATGACCAGGACGGCGACGATGACCAGACCTGCGAGGGCCGGACGGACGGCGCCGGCAACCAGGGCACCGAGCCCGCCAGGGCGCGCGGGCGGAACTCCGGCCCGGCAGGCGAGCATGATCGCGAGCCTGGCGCCGACGACGGCGGCCCCGATCGCCAGCGGGCCGCGGCCGAGCTGCTCGGCCCTGGCCAGCGCGGCTACCTGAATCAGGAGGGTCAGCACGATCGTCAGCACGCCGAACGGCCCGATGTCGGAGCGCTTCATGATGTCCAGCGCGGCCCCGGCGGGCTTGCGGCTGCCGAGCCCGTCGGCCAGATCGGCCAGGCCGTCGAGATGCAGGCCGCGCGTGAGCGCTGCCAGCACGCCGATCGCGAGCACGGCGGCCAGCAGCGGGCCGGAGCGGCCGGCCCGGCAGCCGATCAGCACCCCGGCCGCGGCCGCGCCGAGCAGCGCCCCGACTACGGGCGCGCAGTACATGGCCAGGGCCGCGGTCCGCCGGTCCGGCGGCAGTGAGGCCCGGCCGCCGGTGTCACGGGTGCCGCCGCCGGGCACGGGGACGGCTGTGAGCAGCGTCACCGACAACCGCATTCCGTCCCAGAGCATGGCACCCGAGCCTACGGTCACGCCCGCCCCGCCGGTGCCGCCTCGGCCGGGCCGGTAGGTTCGGCTGCGGGAGGGGAAGTGGCACAGCGTCCGTACGTGCTGCTGTCGGCGGCGATGTCCGCCGATGGCTACCTGGACGACGGCTCGGCGACCCGGCTGGTGCTGTCGGATGAGGCCGATCTGGACCGGGTCGACGAGCTCAGGGCCGGAGCTGACGCCATCCTGGTCGGTGCGGAGACGATCCGCGCCGACAATCCCCGCCTGCAGGTCCGCTCGCCGGCGCGGCGAGCCCGGCGGCAGGACGCCGGGCTGCCTGACGGCCCGCGCCGAGTGACGATTACCAGGGGCGCCCGGCTCGATCCCGCGGCGCGGTTTTTCACCGGGGAGTCCGCGGCCGGGTCCGGGCCGCTGGTGTACGCGCCGTCTGAGGTCGCCGTGCCACTCGCCGCCACTGTGGTGCCCGCGCCCGTGGTTCCGGGCGCGTCTGCCGGAACCGTCGATCTGACCTGGGTTCTGGCTGACCTGGCTGCCCGCGGGGTTGGCCGGCTGATGGTCGAGGGCGGCGCGACCGTGCTGGCGCAGTTCCTGGCGGCCGGCCTTGCCGATGAGTTCGTGCTGGCGATAGCGCCGGTGTTCGTCGCCGACCCGGCCGCGCCGCGGTTGCTGGCGGGCGCCGGGCCGCCCGGCCGGATGATCCTGGCCGGCGTGTCGCGGGCCGGGGACATGGCCGTGCTCCGGTATCTGCCGGGACCTGCGGCCGGGGCCTAGGCTGGCCCGCGTGGTGAAGGACCGTCCGCGGACGGTGCAGGATGGAAGGATGAGCGATGTGAAGGCGGCTTCTGGCGGAATGCAGTCCGCGATCGAGCGAAGCGGCTACTACCCTGGCCTGGTCTACGATGCCGTCTCCTCTGCCGTGGGCAGCGAGTCCGTGGTGTCCTTCGTGGTGGTGCACGACGCGCACTTTGATCCGGGCATGGAGGTGCGCCGGCACGTCACGGTGATGGCGCTGACGCCGACCCGGCTCGTCTACTCCCACACCGACGAATACCCGGCGGACGAGTCCGACCCGGAATCCCGTCCGCAGGCCGAGACCAGTACCGAGGCCGTGCGGCACTCGCGGATCTCGTCGGTGGCGCTGACCAGGGTGATCCCGGACCCGGCCTCGTACGTGCCGGGCAAAACCGCGCCCAGCGAGGTGGTGCTGACGATCGGCTGGAACGTGCTGTCGCACATCGAGATCGAGCCCGCTCACTGCGGCGACGAGAACTGCGAGGCGGACCACGGCTACACCGGCACGATGACCGCCGACGACCTGACCGTCCGGGTCAGCGAGGCGGCCGACGGTCCCGAGGCGGTGGCGCAGGTGGTGTCGTTCGCGCAGGCGCTGACCGATGCGACCAGCCGCCCGTGACCACCGACTCACCTGATCTCCAGCTGCCGGAGTACGGGCAGAACACGCTCGCCGATCTGAGTCAGTCCGTGCTGGCCTCGCTCGGGGTGCCCGGCGCCGCCAACGTGCTCGGCTTGCCGCAGGTCAGGCGGGCCTGCCTGCTGATCGTCGACGGCCTTGGCTGGGACCTGCTGCGCAGCCGCCGGGCGGCCGCGCCGTTCCTGGAAAGCCTGACCGAGACCGGCTGCTGGCTGGCCGCCGGCTTCCCGTCCACCACTGTGACCAGCCTCAGCTCGCTGGGCACCGGCCAGCCGCCGGGCCAGCATGGCCTGCTCGGCTACCAGGTCCTGGTCCCGTCGACGGGTCAGCTGCTCAACGCGCTTCGCTGGGAGAGGTCGGTGGACCCGGTCGCCTGGCAGCCAGGGCCCACGATCTTCGAGCAGGCCGCTGCTGCCGGTCTCGGTGCCTACCGGATCGCCAGCGGCGCCTTCAAGCACTCGGGGCTGTCGGTGGCCTCGATGCGCGGCGCGGATTACCGGTCGGCAAATACCCCCGGCGCGCTGGTGGCCTGTACCGCGGACGCGCTCGCCGAGCAGCCGCGCGCCCTGGCGATGGTCTACACCGGCGACCTGGACGCGACCGGCCACCGGTACGGATGCGCATCAGCGGCCTGGCGGTTCCAGCTCAGTCACGTCGACCGGCTGGCCGAGCAGCTGGCGGCGGCGATCCCGCCCGGCACCGCGCTGTACATCACCGCGGACCACGGGATGGTGGATGTCCCGTCCGACGGCCGGACTGACGCCGACGCCGTGCCGGACCTCCGGGCCGGGGTCGCCCTGCTCGGCGGTGAGGCGCGGGCCCGGCACGTCTACGCCCGGCCGGGCGCGGCGAGCGACGTGCTGGCCGCCTGGCGGGACACGCTCGGTGACAGCGCCTGGGTGGTCAGCCGGGACGAGGCGGTCGCGGCCGGCTGGTTCGGGCCAGTCGACCCGCGCGTGGCCGATCGCATCGGTGACGTCGTTGCCGCAGCGCGCGGCGCTGCCGCCATCGTCGCGACCGTCACCGAGCCGCGCGAATCAGCGCTGGTGGGGATGCACGGCTCGCTAACGCCGGGTGACCAGCGGGTGCCGTTGCTGTCTCACGTAGCGTGAACTTACGAGGCCGGCAGCGCGTTTATCCACAGGAGCCGGGGGGAACCGCACCGCGCTGCGGCCACTTACGCACAGGAATCCGGAAGTTATCCACAGCGGCGGCTGGCCGCTGGGAAAGCCAGGTGTGATGTCCGTCCAACCCGATCCGCTGATCAGCGCCGCCGACGTGGCCGAGGCGCTTGCGGGCAGCGAACCGCCCGCCGTGCTCGATGTCCGCTGGCGGCTCGGCGGGCCGCCGGGGATTGACAGCTATCTGTCCGGCCACCTGCCCGGCGCTGTTTACCTGGACCTGGACAGTCAGCTCGCGGGTGCGCCCGGCGACGGCGGACGCCACCCGCTCCCGGACACCGGCGATTTCGAGGCAGCGATGCGCGGCGCCGGGGTCAGCGACGGGCAGCCCGTCGTGGTCTACGACGACGCCGACTCCACCATCGCCGCCCGGTTGTGGTGGATGCTGCGGTATTACGGGCACGATCAGGTCCGGGTGCTCGACGGCGGGTTCCGCGGCTGGGCGGCGGCCGGACGGCCGGTCAGCACCGAGCCGGTGACGGCTGCGACCGGCGATTTCACCGCTAAGCCAGGACAGCTTCCGGTTCTTGACGCCGACGGCGCCGCCGCCGCCGCCCGGTCGGGCATCCTGCTCGACGCCCGCGCGCCCGCCCGCTATCGCGGTGAAACCGAGCCGGTCGACCGGGTAGCCGGCCACATTCCCGGCGCGCTGAGCGCGCCCACCGCGGAGAATGTCACCGCTGACGGGACGTTCCGCGCTGTCGCGGACCTGCGCGCCCGGTTCGCCGCGCTCGGTCTCGACGGGGACGGCCGCGAGGCCGGCGTGTACTGCGGCTCCGGCGTGACCGCCGCCCACGAACTGCTGGCGCTCGCGCTGGCCGGAATCCCGGCCGCGCTGTACGTCGGCTCGTGGTCGGGCTGGGTCGCGGACCCGGCCCGGCCGGTCGCTACCGGCCCGCGGCCCGGCTAGCTCACCTTCTGGTCCACGTGCTCGGCGTAGAAGCAGAGCAGGCCGGCGATTCCGGCCGCCGCCGGGATCGGGTCCTGGTAGCTCCAGACCAGGTCCGGGCGGATGTCGCCGTCCAAGTCCACGGACCAGTAGGACGCCTCGCCCTTAAACGGGCAGGTGGTCTGCGTTTCGGTCGGGCGAAGGTACTCGGTCCGCACGTCCTCGCGCGGCAGGTAGTACCGGTCCTGCAGGCCGGTCTCCTGCAGGCGCATGGCCCGGTCGGACTCAGCGAGCTTCACGCCGTTCAGCGAGATCTCGATGTGCTGCGCGGCCGGGGTGACGGTGATCGTGTGTCCAGTTGCCATGATGGTGGCAACCCGCCAGGCACCCGCCCCATTCCGAGGAGCACGATGGCCGCTGCGTACGCAACCCGCGATCAGGGACCGGCGTGACCCGGCGGCCGCTGGTGCTGGCCTCGGGCTCGCCGGCCCGGCTGCGGCTGCTGCGTGACGCGGGCCTGGCTCCGCAGGTCGTGGTCAGCGGTGCCGACGAGACTAATGACGACGGACTGCCGCCCGCGGGCCTGGTCGCCGACCTGGCCGCGCGCAAGGCAGAAGCCGTGGCCGCGACCCGGCCAGACGCCCTGGTACTCGGCTGCGACTCGATGCTGGACCTGGACGGCGAGGCGCTGGGCAAGCCGCCGACCGCCGCCGCGGCCATCGCCCTCTGGCACCGGCTCCGCGGCCGGTCGGGCACGCTGCTGACCGGGCACTGCCTGATCGGCGGCGGCCGGACCGCCAGCGCTGTCGGCGCGACCATCATCAGGTTCGGCACCCCCAGCGACGCGGAGATCGCGGCCTACGCGGCAACTGGCGAGCCGCTGGCGCTGGCGGGAGGATTCAGCATCGACGGGCGGGCCGCGCCGTTCGTGGACGGCATCGACGGCGACGCGGGCAACGTGATCGGCCTGTCGCTGCCGCTGCTGCGCCGCCTGCTGACCGAGGTCGGCGTCTCGATCACTGACCTGTGGAGTTAGCTGCCGGGGCGGCGGCGGATAGCCGGCGCCTGGCGAGCCTGACCAGGGCGCGGCCCGCCGGGCTGGTCGGGCCAGCTCCCGTCCGGCTGCCGCTTGACGATCTGCACGCGCCCGCCGGTGCCAGCCTCGCCAGGACGACCACTACGATCATGGCGCGTACGAACGCTACCTGGCCCGGCATTTACCTCGTCCTGGCAGATCTTCGCGCGCGGGTCCCTCCGTCAGCTCGGGCCGCCGCGGATGCGGCGCCCCCAGTCTGGCCCGGCGTCTAACCCGGCCGGCGGTTACTCGGAGCGGATGTCGTAGTCGTCATCCTCGACCACGTGCACGGCTGCCTCCTCAGCGGTGGCCGCGCCGCCGTCGATCCCGGCGTCCCTGGCGACCAGCTCGCCGTCGTCGTCGTCCTCGGCTTCCAGCGGCGGCCCGGGGAACGGGGCCGTCGTCGAGCAGCAGGCCGTCGACGTCCTCGTCGGCGAGGTCATCGTCCTCGCGGGCGGCTCGCGCCACCGACGCGTCATCGGGCTCGTCCTCGTCGCCGACGTCCGGCTCTTCCTCGGCCAGCAGCTGGTCGAGTGACTCGCCCCGTTCCTGCTCGGACTCCGTGGTTCCGTAGCGCATGCCCGCCGACCAGCGCTCGGGCGGGATGACGCCCCGGTCAAGCGGATCGTCGCCGGGTGCTTCGTCGAGCGTGTCGGAGCTGTCCAGCACCTCGTAGTCCTCAAGATCAGCCGACTCGTGCCTGGTCTCGTCCGGCATCTGCGGTACCTCCTTCGCCTCGGGCCCGACTGACAGCCTGCCCCCTGCGGGCCAGCTCAGCGATTCCGGGCCGGCGACGCTGCGCCGGCTGGTGTTTGGTGGCCGCTACGTGCGGGGACCTGTGAGCGATCACCACGATGCCGGTCACCATCAGGATCAGCGCGATGATCTCGCCGGTGATCCCGGCTGGGGTGGGATTGAGCCGCTCATTCAGCCAGACCCGGCCGAGCGCGATCGAGATGATCGGGTCGCAGGCGGTAATGATGGCCAGCACCGGTGCGATCAGCGTGCCCTGCTGGTAGGCGTCCTCGTTCAGGATGAAACCGGCCGGACCGACGACCGCCAGCGCGTAGATCGGCCAGTCAGTCAGCAGCTTCACCAGCCCGCCGCCCGCATCCGAAATTACCAGCTTGACCAGGAGCGCTGCCAGGCCATAGTTGATGCCGCAGGCCAGCGCGAGTGCGAGCGGCCGCAGACCTTTGTAGTGCTTGGCTACCACGAGGCAACCGAATACGGCAGCTGCCAGCCCCGCACCAAGGGGCAAAACGGTAAAGAAGCTAACACTCGAATTGCCGGGCGAAGGGTTGGCGATCGCGAGGAATGCGGCAATTCCGACGGCGCACCCGACCACGCCGCCGAGTATCTGCCGATCCCAGACGCCGCGCAGGTAGGAGTTGATCAGCACCGCGAAGATCAGTGCGACCACCAGGATCGGCTCGACCAGCGCCAGCGGCCCGAACGCCAGCGCGGTGACCTGCAGCGTGAAGCCGATCAGGGTGCCGCCGATCGCGGCGATCCACAGCGGCTGCCGGACCAGGTCGAGCAGGATGCGGGGCGAGAGCGCGCGCCGGCTCTTCACCTTCTTCGTGCTGCGCTGCTCGGCGACCGACGAGATCCCGAATACCAGGGACGCGCCGACCGCGGCGGCTACCGCGATGCCGGTCGACACAAACTCACCCGTCGCATCACCCTGACATCCCCTGCCCGGGCCTCATTCACGCCGCCGGCCGGTGACATCGGCCCGTCCGGTCAGGAAAAGCCAGGTGAGCGCCCCGGTAATAACGCCTGCGGTCGCGGGCTGCCAGCCGGTGGCGACCACCGCCAGGGCGCCAGCCAGCCCTGCCGCCAGTAGCCGGGCGGCCAGCCGGGCCGGCCGGACAACCGTCAGGGGCCACCGGCCGGGAACGATGCCGACCGCGCCCCGGCCACCCGCCGGGTCGCTGACTTCGGCCATCGCCTCCGCCCGCGCCGCCCGGGTGCGCAGCGCGGTGTAGGCAGCGGCAGCGGCCGCGAAGGCAGCCGGATCGCCGCCGTCGGGCCGGTCCGGATGGGTAGCCGCGGCACGCCTGCGCCAGGCGCCCCGGACGTCGTCATCGGTGACCGCATCAGTCGCAGGCAGCCCGAGAATCTCAAACGGGGTCATGACGGTGCCGGGCCGAACGCCTCGTCCAGCAGAGCCGTGACGTCGGGCAGAGCCGTGACGTCGGGCCGGGCGGTGCCATCGGGCCGCCCGGCCCCCTGCGCGGCTTGCCGCCGTGGCCCGGCCGGCCGGGCCGACAGCGCCGAGAGTCCGGCCACCAGGCGCTTGACCTGGGTAAATGTGGCCCCGCCCCGGTACAGGTACGCGACCTGGCCAACGTCGAGGCGGCGGATGAGGTCCGGGTCAGCGACCGGCACGGCCTGGACCCGCGAGGTGCCGCGCCGGCTCCACCGCAGCCGGCCGGTGAGCTGGCGGCTGCTATCGGTGGCCGCGCGCTGCCCGGCCAGCGCCGTCAGCGGCTCCGGATGCGGGGTGCGCAGCAGCCAGATCCCGCCCTCGGCGGTCGCGGCCAGGCGGTACCGGTCGTCCTCGCGGGCGGCCAGGCCATGCCACGACTGAGCCGAGACCTGGACCGCCAGGCCCAGCGAGCGCGCCCGTTCGTACAGCTGCCAGATCGGCAGCCGCCGGGAGACGGCGCTGAACTCATCCACGGCGAGCAGGACCTGGCCGGACGACGCGCCGGTCACATGGCTGGCCAGCAGGTCGGCGAGCGCCCTGGCCTGAGCCTCGGCGACGGCGACCTCGGCCGTTCCCTCCAGGATGCAGTACCAGACATCGGCGTCGGCGAAGCTGCCAGGCCCGTCGAGCCCCGGCCCGAGGCGCCGGAACAGCGTCCTGAACCGCAGCGCCACATCCGGCACCTGGCGGGCGGCCGGTCCGCTGAGCTGGCCGCCGTAGGCGCCCGCGAGCCAGCCGGCATCCAGCCGGGCCAGGAACCCGGCCGTGTCCGCCGGCGGTCCGCCCGGTGCCTCGACCGCGAGCGCGACGACCGCCTCCAGCACGTCGGCGTAGTAGGCAGCACCGCCGGTGCCGTGCTCGATGAGGTCGACCAGCGTCGTGACCAGCTGCCGGGGCGGCAGATCCCACAGGGACAGGCGGGCTTCATCGGGCCATACGGCCACGTTTCTGGCTCCTGACTCGTGCAGTACCCGGCGCGCGCGGTCAGCGATGCGGCGCGCGTCAGCCCCGCCCTTGCAGTCCAGGATCACGATCAGCGGCGGTCCGGCCAGCCCGGCCGCGTGCCGGGACAGCCCAGCGGCCATGAAGGCCGCCCACAGCCTGAGCAGCAGGGTGCTCTTGCCGGTCCCGGTGCCGCCGACCACCAGCTGGTGAGCGCGGAGCCAGCCTGCCGGCAGCAGCGTCAGCTGCCGGGCCGGATGGCCCACCGCGCGGATGACCGCGCCTGCCGCGAAGTCACCGCGGGCCGTGAGCAGGGGCACGGCACCGGGCGCGGCGATCCGGGCCCGGGCGGCGCTGACCTGATGGCGCCACTGGCGGCGGTCGAACGCGACGGCCGCGTCCGGCGACCGGCCGCCCGCCCTGGCGGCCATCGCGGCCAGCCGCCGCGACCAGGCCCAGCCGGCCGCGGCCAGCCCGGCCGGCACGGCCAGCGGGACAAGCTGGACCGCGGCCGCGAGCGGCCCGCGGCCGGGCTGCCAGGCCGCGTGCACGGCCGCGAGCCCGAGTGAGCGGGCGCCGATGGCAGCGGCGGCCAGCCAGACCGCCAGCATCGGCAGGCACCAGGCTGCGGCGCGGTACAGCCGGGCGGGCTGCCAGCCGCGCAGCCAGGCCAGCCCGGTGCCGATCGCGGCCACCAGCGTGACCGGCGCTAATGCGGCCGCGAGCAGCGCCAGCCCGGCGGCGGCCAGGACCCGGCTGGGGCGGCTCATCCCGGTGATCCCGCCGGTCCGGGTGTAGCGGCCGGTCCCGGTTGCGCCGGCCGGTTCCGGCGTCCCGCCCTGGCCTGGTGTTCCCGCTGGTCGCGGTTGCCCCGCCGGTCCCGGTTGCCCGGCCGGCTCCGGGCTCCGGCCGGGTGACGGCTCCGGCAGACTGCGGACCTCGACGCGCGCGGCCAGGGGCCCGAGCTCGCGCCGGGCCCGCAGCACCGTGCGGGCGGCGGCAGGCGAGCAGACATAGAGTGCGCGGGCGTGCCGCGGTGGCAGGCCGGGCACCCTGGCCTCGGCCGCCGGGCAGCCGTAGTCACCGGTCCGGCCGAGCAGGTCGCGCATGATCGCGGCCGTCCTGGCCACGGTCTTCGGCGTCAGCTCAGCCTCGATCGCCCAGCACTCGCCTGCCCACGGCGGGCCGGGCAGGCCAGGCCAGTGCACCTCAGCGTCGGGCAGATGGTCGCGGGCCGGCACCCGCAGCCGGGCCCGCAGATGCCGCTCGCTGCGCCAGTGCGCACCCGCTTCCCGGTAGCCAGGTACCTCCTCGAGCGCGAGCCTGACGGTGGTCACGGCCCTGATGTGGGCGAGGCGGGACAGGCCCGGCGGCGCGGCCGCGTACCTGAGCCCGCAGGCACGCAGTCCCGCCCTGGTGAGCCAGACCCAGGCGGCCCCCGGACCGAGAACCGCGGTCTCGGCCAGGCCCTGGCGAGCCCAGCCAGCGGCCAGGACGCGGGCCTGACGGACAGAGCCGCCCAGTACGGCGGCGAGCTGATCGAGTTGCAGGCCGTACATCTCCCCGGTGAAGATCAGCGCCGCGTTGCCCGCTCGGTGCCGCGCCGCCGCAGTCGTCACAACTCCAAGGACAGCACACCGGGACAGTAGCCGCATATCCCCCGGTAGTGACTTCTGGTTGACCGCACGGCGCCACGCCCGTACGGGGCTGGTGCTGGTGCCTCTGGCCGCGGTAGGGCACAATGAGTGCCGCCAGGACGGACCTGCTGCCTGGACGAGGTCGTTGGGGAAGACGCATCCTCGTCTGCTGCAGGGAGGTTCTGGGTGTCTGTACGTGGTGTGCTTCTCGTGCATTGCGCGCCCCCGGCACTGTGCCCGCATATTGAGTGGGCAGTGGCCGGGGTTCTTGGCGTGCCCGCCAGCATGCCGTGGGTAGATCAGCCTGCGTCGCCGGGATCGATGCGCGCTGAGCTGTCGTGGACCGGCAAGCCGGGCGCGGCCGGGGCGATCACCACGGCCCTCGGCAGCTGGAACCTGGTCCGGTTTGAGGTGACGGAGGACGCCAGCCCCGGCTGCGACGCCGTCCGGTACAGCCATACCCCGGCGCTCGGTACCTTCGCCGCGGTCGTAGCGGCCAACGGCGACATCGTCGTCCCTGAAGGCCGGCTGCGCGCAGCGATGGCGCTCGCGGCCTCCAGCGGCCGGGCCGAGCTCGGCGGCCTGCGCGAACTGCACGGCCCCCGGCATCCGGCTCTCGGCGGGTCGCTCGAGGACGAGCTCGCGCTGCTGCTCGGCGAGCCGTGGGACGCGGAGCTCGAGCCGTTCCGGCGGGCCGGCGACGGCGCCCCCGTGCGCTGGCTCAACGCGACCGGCTGACCCGCTATGCCGCGTATCGTATGGGGGTGCAGAAACCGGTTCTGATCCCTACCGGCACGGTAACGCTGCTGTTCACGGATATCGAGGGGTCCACCCGGATGTGGGAGGCCGAGCCGGAGGCCATGACGCTCGGGCTGCGGCGGCACGACGAGATACTCCGCGCCGCCATCGAGCAGGCGGGCGGTTACGTCTTCAAGACCGTCGGCGACGCTTTCTGCGCGGCGTTCTCGACCGCCGAGGCGGGCCTCGCCGCCGCCCTGTCCGCTCAGCGTGCGCTGACCGCTGAGGACTGGCCGACCAGGAAGCCGATCGGGGTGCGGATGGCCTTGCATACCGGGGCCTGCGAGGAACGCGACAATGACTACTTCGGGCCGGCCGTGAACCGGGTGGCGCGGCTGGAGTCGGTCGCCCACGGCGGCCAGGTACTGCTGTCCGGCGCGACAGCCGAGCTGCTGTCCGAAGCGCTGCCGGCCGGCGTGCGGCTGCGCGATCTCGGCGCGCACCGGCTGAAGGACCTCGGCAGGCCCGAGCAGGTGTACCAGCTGGAGGCCGAGTTCCTGCCGGCTGACTTCCCGCCGGTGACGTCGCTGGACAACCCCGACCTGCCGAACAACCTGCCTGGCCAGCTGAGCGCGTTCATCGGCCGCGAGCAGGAAGTGGCGGAGGTCAGCTCGCTGGCCGCGTTGTCCCGGCTCGTCACTCTCACCGGCTCGGGGGGCAGCGGGAAGACCCGGCTCGCCCTCCAGGCGGCGGTCGAGCTGCTCGACTCGGCCCTGGACGGAGTCTGGTTCGCTGAGCTGGCCGCGGTGACCGACGGCGATCAGGTGCCGGGCGCGGTGGCCGCGGCGCTCGGGCTGCCCGATCACTCCGGCAAGGGAGTACTCGGCCCGGTGCTTGAGGTGCTGTCGGGCGAGGACGTGGTCCTGGTACTGGACAACTGCGAGCACGTCATCGACGACGCGGCCCGGTTCTGCGAGCAGGTCATCAGGTACTGCCCGCGCGTCAGGTTCCTGGCGACTTCGCGGGAGCCGCTGGGCATCGAGGGGGAGCGGGTCTACCGGGTGCCGCCGATGTCCCTGCCGCCTCGTGATGCGATCAGCGCGGCCGACCTGGCGGGCTCGGACTCGGTGAAGCTCTTTGTCGAGCGGGCCCGCTCGCACGAGCCGGGCTTCGTACTCGACGATGCCGCCGCGCCGCTAGTCGCGACCATCTGCCGGCGGCTCGACGGGATCCCGCTCGCGCTGGAGCTCGCGGCCGCGCGGCTGTCGTCAATGTCGCTGCAGCACCTGAGCGAGCGGCTGGATCAGCGCTTCCGGCTGCTGACCGGCGGCAGCCGGAACGCGCTGCCGCGCCAGCAGACGCTCCAGGCCACCGTCGACTGGTCATTTGAGCTGCTGAGCCCGGCGGAGCGGGAAGCGATGCGCCGGCTATCGGTCTTCGCCGGAGGGTTCGAGCTTGAGGCGGCCGAGGCCATCTGCGCGGCGGATGAGATCGACGCCCTCGACGTGCTGGACCTGATCGGGTCGCTGGTCGACAAGAGCCTGGTCCTGGCCGAGCGCGAGGCCCGCGGCGGCCAGTCGGTGCGCTACCGGCTGCTGGAGACCGTGCGCCAGTACGCGGCCCAGGAACTGTTCAAGGGCGCCAGCGAGAGTGAGCTGGCCGCCATCAGGGACCGGCACGCGGCGTTCTACCTGCGGATCGCCGAGGAGGCCGGTCCGGCCCTCACCGGCAGGCGGCAGGGCTACTGGCTACGGCGGCTCGATGCCGACTGGGACAACCTGCGGTCGGTCTTCGGCTACCTGGCCGCCGGGGGCCGTACCGCCGAGATCATCAGGCTGGGCGTCGCCCTGGAGCGGTTCGCGGTGAGCCGGGCGCAGCCAGAAGTACTCAGCTACCTGCGCGCCGCGGTCGACCAGGACGACTCGGGGGTGACCGTCCTCGCGGCCAGCGCCCAGCTCGCGACCGCGAACCTGCTCGGCATCCTGCTGCAGGCCGACCCGAGCGCGCGGATCGCGGCCCGCGGCTACGCCGAGCGGGGCCTGGCGATGGCCGAGATCCTGGCCGACCGGCCGCTGCAGGCGCGCGCACTCGGCCTGCTGAGCGGGATGGTCTTCACCGACGGAGACCTGGACCGCGTTCGCGAGCTCGCCGGGCAGGCGGTCGCTATCGCACGCACCACGGGTGATCGCCAGCTGCTCGGCGAGATGCTGAAGTGCCTGGCCATCGCCGTGCCGTCAGCCGAGGAGAACCGGCGGCTGCGGGCCGAGGCGCTGGACTGCTTCCGGCAGTCAGGCGATGAGCTGCTGGCCGCCAACGAGCTGCACCGGCTGTACGCGCTGGACATCGCTCAGGGTGGCATCGCCGAGGCCAGGGCCCACCTGGAGGCCGCCATCGCCGCGGCCGAGGTGCTCGGCGACGAGATGTACCTGTACTTCTTCCGCGAGGATCTGGCGATCCTCATGCTGATCGAGGGCCAGCCCGCCGACGCGGCCGCGCTGGTACGCCGGTGCCTTCAGGTCGCCAGGCGCAGCGGGATCAGGCTGGACGTCTGCGAGGTCCTGTTCGGCGCGGCCTGCTGCGCCGCCTGGCAGGGCGAGCACGAGAAGGCGGCCAGGCTCTTCGGCGCCGCGGACCTGCGGATCGGCTACGCGCTGGCGGACGGCAGCATCACCTGGTCGCATACCGAGGAGCAACTGCGCACCACCGAGCAGGGCCGGCTGAGAGACCTGATGGGGGAGGGCCGCGTACGGCGAGGCCTACCGCGAGGGCGCGGCACTGTCCCGGCAGCAGGCCGTGGAGCTCGCCCTGCGCTAGCCGCTGCGGAATCAGTTGCGTCACTGGCTGTGACTGGAGTGACGCTTTTGACATCACATTGAGTAGCAGTTTAAATACATCCAGTTCACACATAAGGTGGCGGCGCGCTGACCCCCCGCACTCGCGACGCCTCACCGGGCACCCCCTGCCCGCGCTGTGGAGCACTCCTCGTGCCCGCGTGCCTGACCCCCGGGCGCGGCGGCATCGTGTGCTGGGTCGGCGCATGCCGTCTCCTCAACAGGAGGCGACCGCACTCATGACCATGAGCGCTCACGCAGCTGACGACCACGGGCTCTATGAACGCGAGCTAGCCGCTCACCGCCGCGACCTGTACCCGGTTGCCCTCAGGATGACGCGCAACCCGAGCGACGCCGAGGACCTGGTCCAGGAGAGCATGACCCGCGCCTACGCCGGGCTGCGGCACTACACGCCCGGCACGAACGGACGGGCGTGGCTGTTCCGCATCCTCTCCAACACCTTCGTCAGCGGCTACCGCAAGCGCCAGCGGGAGCCGCTGCAGTTGCTCAGCGCGGAATTCGAGTCGCTGGTGGCCTCGGTCCCCGGCTGGACGGCGGACCGGTCCGCTGCAGGCGGTCCCGTCAGCCGAGGATGCCGTGCTCAGCCAGTTCGGCCATTCCGACGTCCGGGAGGCGCTGGCGGAACTGCCGGAGTGCTTCCGGGCCACGATCTACCTCGCGGACGTGGAGGGCTATCCCTACCGGGAGATCGCCGAGATGCTGGACGTGCCCATCGGCACGGTCATGTCGCGGCTGCACCGGGCCCGCGCTCAGCTGCGGAAACGACTGGTAAGGTCCGGCTGAGCTGCTACGGATCCAGTTGATTTACTGCCTCAGATAAGCTGGATCCGTACTGCCGGCACAGTGAAGGACGTGAGCCATGCCCGACCTGTCGCCGACGCCGCGCACGCGCCACGGGCGGCTGCGCGAGCAGGGCCGCTTCGATCGCGGCGACCTGATGGCGGTGCTGCGGGCTAGGCTTCATCGCCCACCTGGGCGTCCCGGCGCCGGACGGCTACATGGTGGTCCCGACGACGTACGGCTTTGACGAGCAGACTGCGTACGTTCATGGCTCCGTGGCCAGCCAGAGCCTGGGCGCCGGCGCTGAGGTCTGCCTGACGGTCACGGTCGTGGACGGCCTGGTGCTGGCCCGCTCGGTGTTCGAGCACGCGGTCAACTACCGGAGCGCGATGATCTACGCTCGCCCGAGGATCGTCCAGGATGCTGCCGAGAAGCTGGCCGGCCTGCGGTTGCTGGCCGAGCACCTGGCCCCTGGCCAGTGGGAGTACGCCCGCCAGCCGAGCCGCAAGGAGCTGGCCGCGACGCGGCTGCTGGCCCTGCCGCTGACCGAGGCCTCGGTCAAGGTGCGCTCCGGGCCGCCGGACGACGCCGACAGTCCGGATGCCAGACTCGGGCTGTGGGCGGGCGAGCTGCCACTGGATACCCGGTGGCTGCCGCCGGTGGCCGATCCGGCGCTGCCGGCCGGCCTGGAGGCGCCGCTGCACATCACGGCCAGGGCCGGGACGCTCGCTCATCCGCGCTAGCAACGGATCGCGACCAATTCGCGATGAAGGTGGTACCTCAGCATCAAGATCCCGGCGGACAAACCGGCTATAGTGCGGCGCAGGCCAAGCCCGGCGAGGATGGAGTCGAAGTGTTCGAGAAGGTAGTGGTGGGAGCAGACGCCTCCGACACGGCGGCCGAAGCGGTCCGGCAGGCGATCGAGCTGGTGAAGCTCACCGGCGGCGAGCTCCACATCGTGTCGGCGTACCGGCCTCAGCAGCTCAGCTCGTCCGGCCCGGAAGACCAGGCGCTGGCCACCGGCGACCTGGCCGAGTCGGTCCTGGCCGATCACGCGTCCCGCGCCCGGTCCGAGGGGGTCACGGTGGAGACGCACGCCCGGAGCGGAGCCGCCGCCGAGTCGATCTGCGACCTGGCCGAGGAAATCGGCGCTGACCTGATCGTGGTCGGCAACAAGGGGATGGTCGGGGTCCGCCGCGTTCTCGGCAGCGTGCCGAACTCGGTGGCTCATCACGCGCCCTGCTCGGTGCTCATCGCCCAGACCACGTAGGACCGGGACGTCCGACCCGCTTGCCATACTGAACGGGTGCTGAAAGCGCTTGTTGGCCGCGACGCCGAGCTGGGCCGCATGGGCGGGCTTGCTGGACGCTGCCGCGGCCGGGCAGCCTGTCGTGCTGCTCGTCAGCGGCGATGCCGGAGTCGGCAAGACCAGGCTGCTGACCGAGCTGACTGCGGAGGCCGGCCGGCGCGGCTTTGCCGTCCTGTCCGGCCGCTGCGCCGAGCTCGCCGACTCGGTGCCCTACCTGCCGCTGGCCGATGCCTTGCGGGCAGCCGCGAGCGGCCCGCTGGCCCAGGCCGTCGCCACCCGGCCGGTACTGGCCCGGCTACTGCCCGATCAGGAAAGCACCCGGCAGCCTGGCGACCTGCCCGGGCTGGCCCAGCAGCAGCTCTTCGGCGCGGTGCTCGGCATGCTGGCCGAGCTGGCCGCGTCCCAGCCGGTGCTGCTGGTCCTTGAAGACCTGCACTGGGCTGATCGTTCCACGCGCGACCTGGTCACCTTCCTGAGCCGGGTGCTGCGGGACGAGCGGATCGCGCTCGCCCTCAGCTACCGCACCGACGACCTGCACCGCAGCCACCCGCTCCGGCCCGTCGTCGGCGAGCTGCAGCGGCTGCCGACGGTCACCGCGATCGAGCTCGGGCCGCTCACGCCGGAGGCCATGGCCGAGCACCTGATGCAGCTTGGCGCACCGGTCGCGGCAGTGGACCGCGTGATCGCGCGGGCGGAGGGCAACGCCTACTTTGCCGAGGAACTGCTCGCGGCGTCCGCTGGCGGCACGGAGCTGCCCGCCGGGCTGGCCGACTTGCTGGTAGCGCGCACCGTCGACTTGTCCGAGACCGCGCAGCAGGTACTCCGCGCGGCGGCGGTCAGCGGGCGGCGCATCGATGACGACCTGGTGATGCGGGCAGCTGGCCTGGCCGAGGCCGACTACGAGGCCGCGATCAGGGAGGCAGTGTCCCGGCAGTTGCTGGTGCCCGATGGCATGGCCGGGCTGGCCTTCCGGCACGCGCTGCTGCGGGAGGCGATCTACAACGACCTGCTGCCGGGCGAGCGGACCCGGCTGCATGCCCGGCTGGCCGAGTTGCTCGACCCGGACGGGTCAGCGGCCGAGATCGCCATGCACAGCCTCGCCAGTCACGACATTCCCCGTGCGTTTGCCGCTTCGGTGCGTGCCGGTGATGAGGCCTGGCGGCTGGCCGCCCCGGCGGAGGCGCACCGGCACTTCGACCAGGCACTGTCGCTGTGGGACCGGGCGGCCCCCGAGCCTGGCGTCGACCGGGCCGAGCTCGCCTTCAAGTCGGCGCTCAGCGCGGCCGACTCCGGTCAGGTTCCCCAGGCCGTGCGGCAGCTGCGGCGGCTGGCGGGCTTCGTCACCGAGCCGGTGCTGCTGTGCCGGGTCAAGGAACGGCTCGCCTACTTCCTGCTCGATGTCGACGAGGACGCCGAGGCCATCGCGGTGGCGGCCGAGGCGGCCGGGCTGCTGCCCGCCGAGCCGCCGACGCCGGAGCGGGCTTCGGCACTGGCCACGCACGCTAAGGCGCTGCTCAGCTATGCGGACACTGAAGCGGCGAGGTCGCGGGCAACCGAAGCCGAGGCCGCTGCCAGAGCCGCGGGCGCGCCCTGGCTCGAGGCCGACGTGGCCGCCACCCTGATGTCGGTCAGGGAGCGGGCCGGCCAGATCGAGGAAGCCAAGGCCAGCGGCCTGCGGGCGCTGGAGCTCGCCACCGCCGGCGACAGCGCGGGCGTCGAGCTGCGGATCAGGACACTGCTGGCCCGGCTGAACCTGGAGTCCGGTGACCTGAGCGCGGCCAGCGAGATGGCGCACGCCGGCGTGAAGCGCGCCGCGGAGACCGGCCTCAGTCTCGCCCTCTACGGCCTTGACCTGCAGTACCTGCATTACCTGGCGCACTACAACGACGGAGACTGGGATCACGCCCAGCAGCTCGCGGACACCTTCCCGGTGCGGGTCACCAACGTGGCCGAGGCCCGCCTGTCGGCCATGGCCCTGTTCATCGATGTGGCCAGAGGCGGCGGACGGGTGGCGGAACGCCGCGCTTATCTCGAGCCGTACCTGGCGTCAGACATGCTGGCCGAGTACATCGCCCGCGGCCTGCTGGCCGAGGACGCCTACTGGTCCGGAGACCTGCCGGGTGCGGTGGCGGCGGCGAAGGCGACGATCGCCGCAGCCAGCTGGAACGGTGAGGACTTCGGGCCGCAGGTCATCCGGCCGGCGGCGGTCGGGATCGCCGCGCTCGCCGACCAGGTCCGGCTCGGGCACCGGGAGCTCACCGGCGAGGCAGAGCAGCTCCTGGCGACCGCGCGGCAGGGCACCAGCAGCAGCCGGCGGGCCCCCGAGGCGATCGGCGTCGACGGCCGCGGCTGGCTGGCGCGGGCTGAGGCCGAATTCCGCCGGGCGGTCGGCCAGAACGATCCGGCCAGCTGGCAGGCGGTCGCCGACACCTTCGGCCCTGATTTCACTTACGAGACCGCCAGGTCGCGATGGCGGCTGGCCGAGGCGCTCGCGGAATCAGGCGACCGCGAGGAGGCGCAGCGGCAGTGGCAGCTAGCCGTCGCGGCCGCTGATGACCTCGGCGCGACCAGGCTGCGGGCCGCGCTCGCTGATCTGGGCCGGCGGGCTCGGCTCAGCTCACGGGCCACGCCGATCGAGGGCGTTCTCACCAGCCGAGAGCGCGAGGTGCTGGACTCGCTGGCGGCCGGCCTGAGCAATAAGGAGATTGCCGCGGAGCTGTTCATCTCCGACAAGACCGTGAGCGTGCACGTGTCGAACATCCTGGCCAAGCTCGGCGCGTCTAGCCGCACCGAGGCCGCGGCCATCGCGCACGGGGTCAGCCGGCCTCGATCGTCCCGGCCGTGACCACGTGACCGCCGACGGCCAGGCAGACTGGCCTGTCCTCGCGCGCGCCGATGCGCTTCAGTACCTCGGGTGAGTCGGGCATGCCCGGCTGGGCCATGCCGACCATCACGCAGCGGGTGAACACGCGATCGAAGACAACCTCGGCTGATCCGATCCGCACCGGCGAGCCCAGCCACGACTCCTCGGCGAACGGCTCTGAGGTGCGGACCACCAGATTCGGGCGCAGCCGGCGGGCGTCGACCGGCACGCCGGGCAGTTGGCTGGCCAGCCAGCTCAGCGTCGCCGTACCGACGAGGCTGAACGGCACCTCGTCAAAATGCGCGATCCCGGTGTCGCGCCGCACGTGCACCTCGCGGCCGCTGAGCTCGCTCAGGTAGCTGTCGGCGGCGCCGGTAGCGACCGGGTGCTCGCTGCCATCGGGCCCGATGACCACCGGTGCGGGGGAGTCGTAGCGAGCGGTCAGGCCGAGCAACCCGAGTATGCGGGTGAAGCGCGTGCTGTTCTTCCCCGAGCCCAGCTTGCCCGCGCCATCCTGCACCGCCCAGACCCGGTCGCCGAGCACACCCTGGTCGTCAACATAGACCGAGTGCAGGCGCTCCCCGCCGATGGACTTGACCGGATACCGCCAGAGCTGCTCGATGACCACGCCGCCAGCCTACGACGACCGGCCAGGATCGCCAGCCCGGCAGCTGCGGGCTAGCCGCCAGCACCCGGCATGGCCGCAGCCGGGCGCGTCGTCCCGTCACGCGGCGGCCGGATGACTCTGCAGTATCCGGCCGTCGGGGCCTGTGGCCGTGGTGGTGCCATCGGGGTTGAGTATCAGGGCCCAGCCCCATTGATGCACCGCAATGAGGTGATGGAACGGACACAGCAGGCAGCAGTTCTCAACGCTGGTCTCGCCGCCGTCGGCGCGGCTGGTGAGGTGGTGTACATGGCAGGCCGCAGGTCGGCGATGACAGCCGGGGAAGCGGCACCGCTGGTCGCGCCGGCAAACGGCACGGCGGATGTGCGGCGGGATCAGGTTAGAGGTCCGGCCGATGTCCAGCGGCAAACTGACCGTCGCCGGCGCGCCAGCGAGCTTCCCGGTCCGGAGCCGGGCGGCGAGCCCGGTCGGTCCGGACAGCAGTCGCGTGGCCTCGGCGACGGTGAGCTGCCGGGCGGCGCGCACGGCCATGTTGCTCCTGCCCTGGCTCGGGCTGCCCTGGCTCGGGCTGCCTGGCTCAGGCTGGCCAGGTACCGTCCGGCGAGCTTGTCGAGCAGGTCGTGGTCGACGCTGCCGGTGACGATCGGCGTGATGGCAGCGTCGCAGTCGGCTCCGGGCGGGGCGGGCGTGTCGTTCGCGATGATGTCCGCGGCCGCGGCCGGATCGGCTTCGGGTAGGCCGAGCAGCTGGCTGAGCGTCATGCTCAGCTGAATCTGGACCGGCTGGCCAGCACGCTGAGGCAGGAAGCCGGACGCGATGAGCAGCCGGCATGCTTCTTCGAGTGCGTCGTGGTCACGCTGATCCTTGCTACGGAGGTCCTCAGGACCGGCGCGCTTGCCGAGCGTGTCGAGAACTGCCTGAAGCGCCGCTGCGGCCTGCGGGGTGAGATCACCGTCGAGCCGCGCGTGCCCCTGAAAATGCGGCGTGAGGTACAGGCGCCGCTGCCCGAACCGGCCAGGACCGTTGTCGTCGTCCGGGCGCGCGGTCCGGGCCCGGATCTGCTCGGCCAGTGCCGCGATGTCCGCCAGGTCCATGCCGTCCAGCGCGGCCTCCGTCAGCACTCCGTCGGCGTCGGCGCGGGCATCCTGCGGAAGCTGGTCGGACCAGTCGCAGAGGTGGCGGGCCCAGGACGGCGAGAGCCGCCCGGCGGCGAGAATGCCGGCAATGACAGGATGCGCGGCCAGCCGCCGCATCCAGGCCGTGGCTGCGCCCGCGGCGGCGGGCGTGACGCGGGTTTGCCAGCGCAGCCAGGACTTGGTCCCCGACTGCCCGTCGGCGGCGTACGCGCTGGCGCTGTTGAAGGCGGCCATGACCCTGGCTGTCGCGGCTAGGTGCACGGAAGCGGCAGCTGCGAGCTCGCGCAGGCAGTCTGCCTGCTCGGCCGCAGTCAGCTCGGCGGCGTTCGTGGCGGCCAGGTAGTCGAGCCCGGCGCGGACCGCAGCGATCGCGTCGGCTGCACTGGCGGGAACGCCGCGATCACCGCCGTTCCCCGGCCGGTCACCGTCGGGCCGGCCGCCCTTCGGAAGGGCGTCGCCGGGCAAGCATGTTGTCATCAGGCTCATGACGGTCACCTCCCGGTGGCGTGGCTGTGACTAGGCAGATCCCTCTCGCCGTGTTGCTCGCCGACGGCTGCCCGTCGACCAGTCATCGAATCTATGTTCGAGTCTATCGCGACCCGCTGACAATTTCAGTTCAATTACCGCGGGCGGGCAGGGGAGCGCCGAGGAGCGACCGCCACTTCGGTCCTGGTCGGGCTAGCTGGCTTGCCGCCACGCTTCGGCGATGGCGGCGTAGCTGGCCTTGCGCCGCTCGCGGTCCAGGCTCGGCGTCACGACCACGATCTCGTCCGCCTCGGCCTTCTGCTTCATCTCCATGAGGCGCTCGGCAACGGCCTTGGGCTCGCCGGTGACCATGCGGCCGTCGGAGTTCCGGCTGGCCCGGAAGTCGGCCGACCCGGCCAGCTCGCGGACCTTCTCCGGTGGCAGCGGCTCGCGCACGCCGCGGCGGATGTTCTGGATCGTCAGGGTCCAGGCCGCCTCGAAGTCGATGACGGCGTCGGGATCATCGCTGGCGAAGGCCAGCACTGACATGGCCGAATACGGCTGCGCGCCGTCCTCGCGGGGCTGGAACTGGCGGCGATAGGACTGCAGCGCCGAGAACGCGAGCTCAGGGCTCATGTGGTGGGCGAAGACCGCGGCGAAGCCGTTGACAGCGGCGAACTTCGGCCCGTACGGGCTCGAGCCCAGCACGAACAGCTCGGGGCGCTCCGCGATCACCGGCGCGGCGACCAGGGGCTGGTACGGATGCCCGTCGGGGAAGCCGTCGCCGAGGAAGGCCAGCAGCTCGCCGACCTGGGCCGGGAACTCGGCCGCGGCGTCCGCGACCATCCCGCGGCGCAGCACGTGCGCGGTCAGCGGGTCGGTACCGGGGGCGCGGCCGAGGGCCAGGTCGATACGGCCCGGGTACATGGCCAGGAGCGTCCTGAAGGTCTCGGCGACCTTCAGCGACGAGTGGTTGGGCAGCATGATGCCGGCCGCGCCGACCCTGATCTGCGAGGTGAAGGCGCCGATGTGCGCAATCAGCAGCTCGGGCGCGCTGCAGGCGAGGCTGGTCATGTTGTGGTGCTCGGAGACCCAGTACCGGCGAAAACCGGCCGCCTCGACGGTGCGGGCGATCCCGACTGCGCCGGCCAGCGCGGAGGACGCGCTCTCGCCGTACTCGATGCCAACGAAATCCAGGACTCCCAGCGGTACTTGCGGCATCGGTTCCCGCGAATCGGCGGGCAGGTTCAGTTCGGCGCTCATGACGAGGATCAGCGCGCCAGGGGCAGCGGACATTCCCGCCGCCGGATTGCCGGATTACCGTACCGGAGGAGCCTCCGGTATTATGAGGGCATGCAGACACGACATCTCGGTTCACTGTCAGTTTCCGCCCTCGGTCTCGGGTGCATGGGCATGTCGGAGTTCTACGGCACCGGCGACGAGAGCGAGTCGATCGCGACCATCCACCGGGCGCTCGAGCTTGGCTGCAACTTCGTCGACACCGCCGACATGTACGGGCCGTTCACCAACGAGCGGCTCGTCGGGAAGGCGATAGCCGGGCGCCGCGACGAGGTCGTGCTGGCCACCAAGTTCGGCAACGAGCGCCGCGAGGACGGCTCGTTTGTCGGCATCAACGGCCGGCCCGAGTACGTGCTTCAGGCCTGCGACGCCTCGCTGTCCCGGCTCGGCGTCGACCACATCGACCTGTACTACCAGCACCGCGTCGACAACTCGGTGCCGATCGAGGACACCGTCGGCGCGATGGCCTCGCTCGTGCAGGCCGGCAAGGTCCGGCACCTTGGCCTGTCCGAGGCGAGCGCCCAGACCATCAGGCGGGCCCAGGCGGTCCACCCCATCGACGCGCTGCAGACCGAGTACAGCCTGTTCACCAGGGACCCCGAGGCAGAGATCCTGCCGACGGTCCGCGAGCTCGGCATCGGTTTCGTCGCCTACAGCCCGCTCGGCCGGGGTTTCCTGACCGGCTCGTTCAAGAGCGCGGCCGACCTGCCGGAAGGTGACTCGCGGGCGACCGGCCGGTTCCCCCGGTTCGCCGGGGAGAACTTCGACCGCAACGTGGTGCTGGTCAGCATCGTCGAGCAGCTCGCCGTGACCAAGGGGTGCACGCCCGGCCAGCTGGCGCTGGCCTGGGTCCTCGCGCAGGGCGAGGACATCGTGCCGATTCCCGGTACCAAGCGGCAGAGCTATCTGGAGGAAAACCTGGCCGCCGCTGACGTCAAGCTGACCTCCGAAGACCTCGCCTGGCTGAACGAGAACGTCCCGGCGCCGGTCGGTGACCGCTACGCCGACATGGGGACCGTCAACCGGTAGCGGCCGGCTCAGGCCCGGCGGACAGCCCGCAGCACGGTGTCCCGCATCATCAGCGGCTGTCCGTCCGGGTCGGTGCCCATCCGCTCGAAAGCGCCGGCGACGATGACCTCCCACCGGGCCGGGTCGAGCGCCGCCGCCAGCTGCGCCGCCGGCGGGAACGCCGACGGCGGAGCCAGGTGCTTGCGCACGTCGTCGGGGTAATGCAGGACGATCAGGACCGTGCCGCCCGGTCTGACCGCGGCCCGGAGCGCGCCGTGCAGCGCCTCAAGCTGCGGGCCGGGCATGTGCATGAACTGCGCGCAGACGAGGTCGGCGCTGTCCGGCGCGGGTGTCCAGGACAGCAGGTCCTCGCGCTGCCAGCTGATACGGTCCGCGATCTGGCTGCCGCGCGCGGCTGCGTGCGCGGCGGCCCGCTTCAGGGCGACAGCAGAAACGTCGACGCCGGTGACGCGCCAGCCGTGCGCGGCCAGCCAGATGGCATCCGCGCCCTCGCCGCAGCCGACCTCCAGCGCGTCGCCGGGGCTCAGGCCCGTGGCCTGGGTGACGAGCTGGGCATTCGGCTGGCCGCTCCAGACCTGCTCGGCTGAGCCATAGCGCTCGTCCCAGAACTGCTCCGAGAGCATGTACTCGAAATCCTCGGCCTCGTGCTGTGCATGCTGGTGCGATGTCATGGGCCCAGTGTGCCGGCGCTAGGCCGGACTAGCAAGTTGTGTTGCCATTCTGGCAAACTAGCCGGATGGATGACGATCTCAGCGAGGTCCTCAGCGCGGTCGGGCCCCGGCTGCGGTCGCTCCGGCAGCAGCGCGACACCAGCCTGGCCGCGCTGGCGCGCTCGACTGGCATCTCGGTCAGCACGCTGTCCCGGCTTGAGAGCGGCCAGCGGCGGCCCACGCTCGAACTGCTCCTGCCGCTCGCCCGGGCGCACGGCGTTCAGCTGGACGACCTGGTCGGCGGGCCGCTGACCGGCGACCCGCGAGTGCACCTGCGGCCGGTCAGCCGCCACGACATGACGCTGATCCCGCTGAGCCGCCGCCCCGGCGGTGTTCAGGCCTACAAGATGCTGATCCCGGTCCGGCGGCACGAGCCGCAGCCGAAAACGCACGAGGGCTACGAGTGGCTGTACGTACTCGACGGTGAGCTGCGCCTGGTGCTCGGCGATCAGGACCTGGTGCTGAAGCCCGGCGAGGCGGCCGAGTTCGACACCCGGGTGCCGCACTGGTTCGGCAGCACGGGCAGCGACGCGGTCGAGGCGCTGAGCCTGTTCGGGGCCCAGGGCGAGCGCGCCCACGTTCGCGCCCGGCCCCGCCAGCCCTGAGATACAGCGGTCGAGTACTACAGCGACGGGTACTTACAGCGGGATGTTGCCGTGCTGGCCGCGCGCGCACGGCGCGTTCGCGATGGCGTCCAGAATGGCCTGGCGGGTCTTGTCCGGCTCGATGACCTCGTCGATGACACCGACCGATACCGCGCGCGGCAGGCCGCCGACGATCTCCTCGTGCTCGGCCGCCAGCTGGGTCTCGACCTGCTGCCGGTCCTCGGCGGCAGCCGAGGCCAGCGTGCGCCGGTGCAGGATGCGCACCGCGGCGACCGATCCCATGACGGCCACCTGCGCGCCGGGCCAGGCGAACACCCGGGTGGCGCCGAGTGCGCGCGAGTTCATCGCGATATAAGCGCCGCCGTAGGCCTTGCGCGTGATCAGCGTGATCCGCGGGACGACAGCCTCGGCGAAAGCGTGCAGTAGCTTGGCGCCGCGGCGCACGACACCGTCCCACTCCTGGCCGACACCCGGCAGGTAGCCGGGAACGTCGACAACGACGACCAGCGGCACGCCGAAGGCGTCGCACATGCGGACGAACCTGGCCGCCTTCTCGGCCGACGTGGCGTCCAGGCAGCCGCCCAGGCGCAGCGGGTTGTTCGCGATCACGCCGACCGTGCGGCCGCCGAGGCGGCCGAGCGTCGTGACGACGTTAGGCGCCCAGCGCGGGTGCAGCTCGACACCAGGCCCGTCCAGCAGGCCGCCGATCAGCGGGTGCACGTCATAGGCCCGTTTCGGCGACTCCGGCAGCAGCGCGCTCAGGTCGGTGTCGGGCAGGCTGACCGTGTCCGAGGTGACCTGGTGCCCGAACAGCTGCACGAGCTCGCGGGCCCGGCCCAGCGCCTCGGCGTCGGTGGCGGTCACGATGTGCACCACTCCGGACCGGCGGCTGTGCGGCTCGGGGCCGCCGAGCCTGGCCATGTCCACATCCTCGCCGGTGACGCTGCGAACCACGTCGGGGCCGGTGACGAAGATGCGGCCCTGCTCGGACAGGATCACCAGGTCGGTCAGCGCGGGGCCGTAGGCGGCACCGCCAGCGGCAGCACCGAGCACCACGGAGATCTGCGGCACCTTCCCCGACGCCCGGGTCATGGCCGCGAACACGAGGCCGACCGCGTGCAGGCTTTCCACGCCCTCGAGAATGCGGGCGCCGCCGGAGTGCCACAGCCCGATGATCGGCGCGCCGGTCTCCAGCGCGCGGTCGTAGGCGGTGACGACGATCTGGCAGCCCTCGATGCCCATCGCGCCGCCCTGGAACCGCGGGTCGCTGGCGAACGCGACGGTCTGGATCCCGTCGATGCTGCCGGTTCCGGCAAGCATGCCGCTTTCGTCGGCCGGCAGCAGCAGTTCCAGCGTGCCGGGGTCGAAGAGCGCCTCAAGGCGCGACTGCGGGTCGCGCTTGATGCCGGGCTGAGCCGCCGGGGCGGCCGCGATCTGGCCGTTCTCTGCTGGTGCTCGCCGGTGCGTTTCCATGATGGTCACGTCGATCTCCTCGGGGGGAACGGGAGCATCCTGCTCGGGGGGCACGCCGGGCACGCTCGGGAGTGAAGGCACCGGATCAGGCTTCGGTAAAGGTCAGGGCGACGTTGGCGCCGCCGAAACCGAAGGAGTTGTTGATGACGGCCATCGGCCCGTCGCCGCGGGGCTTGAGGTCCTCCGGCTGCCCGGAGATCGTCAGGCCGGCGTCGTCATCGGGGTCCTCGAGGTTGATGGTCGGCGGCGCGACCCGGTCACGCAGCGCCAGGATCGCCGCGACCGACTCGACCGCTCCGGCTCCGCCGAGCAGGTGGCCGGTCATCGACTTCGTCGCCGACACCACCACCCCCGGAGCCGCGTCGCCGAGCGCGGTGGCGATGGCCTGCGCCTCGACCACGTCGCCGGCCGGCGTGGAGGTGGCGTGCGCGTTCACGTGCACCACCTGCGACGGCCGCACTCCGGCGTCGGCCAGGGTGCGCGCGAGCACGAGCTTCAGGCCGGTGCCCTCAGGGTCGGGCTGGGCGATGTGGTGGGCGTCGGAGGAGTAACCGACGCCCGCCGCCACCGCGTGCACGGTGGCGCCGCGAGCCTCCGCGTGCTCGGCCGACTCCAGGATCACCATGCCGGCGCCCTCGCCGAGCACGAAGCCGTCACGGCCCTTGTCGAACGGGCGGGAGGCCCGCTCCGGCTCGTCGTTGCGCGTGGACAGCGCGCGCATCGCGGCGAAGGCGGCGATGTTCAGCTGGATGATCGCAGCCTCGGTGCCGCCCGCCAGTACCACGTCGGCGCGGCCGGACCTGATCATGTCCATCGCGTACCCGATCGCCTCGGCGCCGGAGGCACACGCGCTCACCGTGGTGTGCACGCCTGCCCTGGCGCCCAACTCGATCGCCAGCCAGCCGGCCGCGCCGTTCGGCATCAGCATCGGCACAGTGAACGGCGACAGCCGCTGCCAGCCCTTCTCCTTGAGCGTGTCGTAGGCCGACAGGGTCGACGCCACACCGCCGATGCCGCTGGACACCACCACGCCGAGGCGCTCGGGGTCGACCTCAGGCGACCCGGCGTGGGCCCAGGCCTCCCGCGCCGCGACCAGGGCGAACTGCTCGCACCGGTCCAGGCGGCGGGCCTGCACCCGGTCGATGAGCGTGGCCGGGTCAGCAGCTGCCCAGGCCGCGATCCTGGCCGGCAGCTCTGCCGCCCAGTCATCGGTCAGCTGCTGAACGCCGCTGCGGCCGGCCTTGAGCGCTTCCCAGGTGCTGGGCACGTCGGCCCCCACCGGAGTGATCGCGCCCAGGCCGGTAACGACGACGCGTGTCCGGTCTGTAGCCACTGTCCTTCTGCTCCTCGTCGAGTTGGCCTCGCCGGCGCACCCGCGGGGTCACGCCCGCGGGGGCCCCGGCATCCGGTGCGCTGCGCTGGCGGTCAGGCGGGTGCTGCCGGCAGCGGTTACGCCAGCAGTGCGAGCCGCCGTCAGGCGGACACCTCGGCCCGGCGGACGTAATCGACCACGTCCTGCACCGTCTTGAGATCCTTCAGCTGGTCGTCGGGAATCTCGACGCCGAACTTGTCCTGCGCCGCGACCGCGATCTCGACCATCGACAGTGAGTCGATGTCCAGGTCGTCGACGAACGTCTTCTCGGGAGTCACCTCGGCGGCGGGCACGCCGGCAACCTCCTCGACGATCTCGCCCAGACCTTCCAGGATTTCCAGATCCGTCATTGCCATGAGTCTTCTGCTCTCTTTCTGCTGGAATCGCGTCGTGACTGGTCGCCCGGGAAGCGGGCGGGGGTCAGGGTACCGTGATCACCTGGGCGGCGTAGCACATGCCCGCGCCGAACCCGAGCAGCAGCGCCTTGGACCCGGACGCGACCTCGCCGCGCTCGATCATCCGGGACAGCGCGAGCGGGATCGACGCCGACGAGGTGTTGCCCGCCGTGACGATGTCCTGCGCGACGACGGCCTGCGGCGCGCCGAGCTTGCGGGCGATCGCCTCGACGATGCGCAGGTTGGCCTGGTGCGGGATGAACGCGGCCAGCTCGCCGGGCTCGACACCGGCCTTCTCGCAGGCCTTGAGCGCGATCGGAGTCAGCTGGCTGGTGGCCCAGCGGAAGACCGCCTGCCCCTCCTGGACGATGAACGAGTCCCGGTCCTTGATGAAGATCTTGTCAGCCAGGTCGCCGTCGCTGCCCCAGTGCACCGGCCCGATGCCGGGCGCGTCGTCCGGCTCGGCCACCGGGCCGACAACCGCGGCGCCGGCGCCATCGGCGAAGATGATGCAGGTCGACCGGTCGGTCCAGTCGATCCACTGGGAGAGCTTCTCGGCGCCGATCACCAGCACGTTGGCGGCGGTGCCGGTGCGCACGGCGTCGGCCGCGTTCGCCAGCGCGTAGCAGAACCCGGCGCAGGCCGCGTTCAGGTCGTAGGCACCCGGCGCGACGATGCCGAGCCGCCTGGCGACCGTCGCGGCCGTGTTCGGGATCGGCGCCTCGGGCGTGCAGGTGGCGACGATGACCAGGTCGATATCAGCCGCCGACAGTCCGCTGGCCGCCATGGCCTTGCCGCCGGCCTGGACGGCCATGTCCGCGAGCGTCTCGTCCGGCCCGGCGATCCGCCGGCTGGCGATGCCCACCCGGCTGCGGATCCACTCGTCATTAGTGTCGACCGTCTGCGACAGCTCATCGTTCGTGACAACCCTGGCCGGCTGGTAGCCGCCGAAAGCCAGCACTCGTGCGCCTGTCTGACCTTCGGTGAGTCGCATGTGATCTGCTGCCTTTCTCGGTGGGGACGGAGGGTTACTCGGCGGCCGGGCGGGCGGCCGGCGCCGGTGCCGAGTCGGTCAGCTCGGGGAGGAGCCGGACCAGCGGCTGCCCGGCGCTGACCGGGTCGCCGTCCTCGACGAGCCATTCGATGACGGTCGCCGGGATGCTTGCGGTCACGGCGTGATCGCCGCTGCGGGTGCGGACCTGACCGAGGTCACTGCCGGCGCCGACGAGGCTGCCCGCCGCGGCCGCGTCAGGGAAGCCGGCCGGGACGCGGAAGGTGCCGGCCGTCGGCGCGACCAGCAGCCGCCACTCGGGAGCGTGATGGTCGTCGTGGCTGTCCGCGTGCTCGGCCAGCAGCGCGATGGCGGCGTCCAGGTCGTCCGGCGTCTTGAGGCTGACCAGCTGGATGCCGCGCAGGCCGCGCTTGGCCAGGCCGGTCAGCGTCCCGGCAGGCGGCAGCTCGATCATGGCCGTGACGCCGAGCGTTTCCATCGTCTGCATGCACTTGTCCCAGCGGACCGGCGCGCTGACCTGGTTGATGATGCGGTCCAGCCACTCCGGGCCGGACTTGACCACGGCGCCGTCCCGGTTGGACAGCAGCGGCCGGAACGGATCGGCCGCGCGGACGGCTTCCGCCGCGGCGGCGAGAGCGTCGGCCGCCGGGGCCATGTGATGGGTGTGGAACGCGCCGGCGACGCTCAGCGGCCGGAGGCGGGTCCCGGCCGGCGGGTTCCCGGCGAAGGCGGCCAGCTGGGCAAGGGTGCCGGCAGCCGACGATCTGGCCGGCGCCGTTGACGTTCGCCGGGGTCAGCCCGGCCGCCTCGATGGCGGCGAGCACGTCGTCCTCGTCGCCGCCGAGCACGGCGGTCATCCCGGTCGGCTCGGCCGCGGCCGCGGCGGCCATGGCCGCCGCGCGCACCCGGACCAGCCGCATCGCGTCCTCCGGCGTGATGACGCCGGCCAGGACGCCGGCGGCGAGCTCGCCGACACTGTGCCCGGCGACAGCCACGGACTGCCTGCTGACCGGGTGCGCGCCGGTAACGACCTGATCCAGGGCGGCGGCCATGGCAGCGGCGACCAGCAGCGGCTGGGCTACGGCAGTGTCCCTGATTTCCTCGGCGTCGGCCGTGGTCCCGCACCTGATCAGATCGCACCCGGCGAGCTCGGACCAGGCTTCCAGGCGGGCGGAGAATCCGGGCAGCTCCAGCCAGGGGGCGAGGAACCCCGGGGTCTGGGCACCTTGACCTGGGGCTGCGATGAGGAGCATTGCTCTAGCCTGCACTGTAGAACTCCGCCATACCTATGCCGAAGTAAACGAACTTTCGACGCTGGGTTGTGTGGGAAGTCTACAAGTTAGGTTCGCTTGTGCGCCAAGCGGCCCAAAACGACCGCCGTCCAGAGGGTGAATCCGCCCCGGCCGTCACCGGGAGTAATCCCGGTCAGCTCGGCCACCCGCCGCAGCCGGTAGCGCACGGTGTTGGGGTGCACGAACAGCAGCCTGGCCGTGGCCTCGAGCGAGTTCCCCTGCTCCAGGTAGGTCATCACGGTGTCGAGCAGGGCCGTGCCGCCGCGCATCAGCGGCTCGTAGACGTCCTCGATGAGCGTCGCGCGGGCGGAGTCATCGCCGTCCAGCGCTCGCTCCGGCAGCAGGTCGCTGGCCAGGACCGGCCGCGGCGCCTCCGGCCAGCCGTCGGCGGCCCGCAGCCCGGCCAGCGCCGCCCCGGCTGAGGCGACCGCCGCCTGGAGATCGGGAGCGGCCGGGCCGACGACCACTGGACCCGGGCCGAACCGGCAGGCGAAGTGCCTGGCCGCATCCATCGGATCGGCCGCGCCGCCGACGATCAGGACCAGCCGGTTGCCGTGCACGCCGGCCAGCAGATCCAGCCGGGCCCGCCTGGCCAGGATCCGGAACTCGTCGATGAGACCCTCGGCCTCGGTGCCGGCAGGCGTGGTGACCGGATCATCGCCCGCCGTCCCGACGATCACGGTGACGGGGCTGAAGGACCAGTTCAGCGCCGAGGCCCAGGACTGGACGCTCTCGTCGACCTCGCCGCGGACCAGCGACTCGACGACCAGCGCCTCCAGCCGCGCATCCCAGGCGCCGCGCGCCTCCGCCGTCCGCGCGTACACCTGCGCGGTACCGAAGGCGATCTCCCTGGTGTAGCGGAGCACGGCCTCGCGGAGCTCGGCCTCGCCGCCTGGCGCGGCCAGGTCGTCGACCTGCGACTCCACCACGTCCACGATGACCCGGACCATCTCGACGGCCTGCTGCAGCGTCACGGCCCTGGCGAGCTCTCGCGGGGCCGTGCCGAATACCTCGCCCGCGACGGCGGGCCGGGTGCGCTCCGGGTGCTTGATCCAGTCCACGAACGCCGCCACGCCGGCCTGGGCGACGAGGCCGAGCCAGGACCGGTTCTCCGCGGACATGCTGCGGAACCAGGGCAGCCGCCGGTCCATCGACAGCATGGCGGCGGTGCCGAGCGCTCCCATCGCGGCTTCGAGCCGGTCGATGGTGTCGTCGCGGACCCGGCCGCGGGACCGGGCGGGCGGGCCCCCGGCCTCCTTCACTGGCATGTCCTCAGCGTGCCATGCGCGGCCTGGTGCCGTGCACGGCCCCGTGCTGAGGCGGCTCCGCCGGCCCTGGTGGCCGTGACGGCTCCGGTGGCTCGCTCGGGCCGGCCGGATCCACGAGCCCGGCTGGCTCAGGCGGCCCCGGCGGACCGGCTGGCTCCGGCGCCAGCAGCGCGGCCACGAAGCCGCGCCGGCGCCAGGCCACGAGCAGCGCGGCAACGGCGAGAATGACGGCCGAGCCCGCCGTCGTCCAGCCCACGCCGACACGGTTGGCGACCGGGCCCTGGGCCAGCGCGCCGAGCGGGTAGGCCACGCCGAGGGCGACGAGGAAGAAGCTGAGCACCCGGCCCCGGTACGCCGCGGGTGCCTGCAGCTGCGCGACGGTCTGCAGGCCGGACAGCACGCCCATGTAGAGCAGGCCGACGACGAACAGCGCGGCCGCCGCCAGCCATACGGTCCGGGCCGCGCCGTAGCCGACCAGGGCGGCCGGCAGCAGGCCGATGCTCCAGGCGAGCGTCGCGGGCCGGCCAATGCGAAGCGCCACCGCGGGCAGGCACAGCGCACCTGCGACCGCGCCTGCCCCCTGGGCGGTGGTCAGCGTCGCGGTCGTCGCCGCGACGGCAGCCGCGCCGCCATGCGACAGGGTGAGCGCGACTGCGGGAACGAGCGCGATGAAGGGCGCCGCCAGAAACGCCACGACGCCGATAGAGATCGTCGCGGCGCGGCATGATGGCTGCGCCGAGACCGCCCGCAGGCCGGCCCGCATCGAGCTGAGGAGCCGGTCGCGGGTTCCCGGCGGTGGCGCCAGCCGGACGAAGAGCAGGGCAATCACGACGGCCAGGAACGAGACGGCGTTGGCGACGAAACTGGCGGCGAAGCCGAACGGTGGCGACGGCCGCGCCCGCCAGCGCCGGGCCGACGATCCGGCCGGCGTTCCACTGGGCCGAATTCAGCGAGCTGGCGGCGAGAAACTCCGACCTGGGCACGAGGTCGGGCAGGATCGCCTGGGAGAACGGCCCGATCAGGGCAGCGGCCGAGCCCTGGAGGGTAACCAGTGCCAGCAGCGCGGGCGGCCCGTCGTGACCGGTCGCGACCAGTCCGGCGATGGCTGCCGCGATCAGTCCCGCGGCCAGGTTCCCGGCCGCGATCACGGGCCGCCGCGGCAGCCGGTCGGCCAGCGCGCCGCCAACCGGCGACAGCAGCCCGATCGGCAGGAACGCGCCCGCGGCCACCAGCACGGCCCAGCTGGCCTGCCCGGTCCGCGAGACGACGAGCGCGCCGACGGCCACGGTCTGCATCCAGCTGCCGACGTTGGAGATCAGGCTCGCGGTCCACAGGATCGCGAAATTGCGATGCCTGAGCGGCGCGAGAGCTGCTGCGGCGCTCAGCCTCATGGGCGGGCGCTGGTGCTGGCGCTGGCAGCGAGGTCCGGGGTTACGTGAGCCACAACGATCACGGCGCTAACCCTAACGGGCGGACACGGTGCGCTGGTGCCCAGCTAGTACAGGAGCGACCGGCCATCGGCCAGCACGACGCTCAGATCGAGCGGCCCCCGAGCGCGCGCACGATGGCCTCGGCCTCGTGCACCCAGGCCGCTCGCAGTCCGTGCTTTTCGATGAGCCGCAGCCTCTCCGGGCTGAGGGCCTGCCGGGCCAGCTCCGCCTGGCTGACGCCCCGGCTGCTCCGCAGGACGGCCAGGGACACCGCCGAGGCGAGGGTGGCCGAGCGCTCGCGGATCACAGCGGAGTCTGCGGGAAAGAACCGGGCCAGGAACGAGGCCGGATCAGCGAACAGCACCGCACGGTCCGCCGCTCGCCGGGCTTCCTCCGGCGGCCAGTAGCCGCCCCGGATGTCCGCCAGCAGGTCGCCCGCGAGCTCGATCGCCTGCGTGCGGTACTCGGCGACGGCATCGGCGCCGTCCAGCACTGCCAGCAGCGTGATGGTGCCGGCCGGCTCGACCGCGAGCAGCAGCCGGACGTCCCGGCCGAGCGGGTCGGCCCGGAGCTCGAGCAGTCCGGCCGGTGCTCCGGCGCTCTCCTGCGGACGGCTTGCGTCGGTCGCGGCATCCGGCCGCTGCGAGTCGCCCAGGCCGCGGAGTGTCTGATCGGCCTGCGTGCCGGTGCCTGTACCGGTGCCGCGGCTGCCTCGCCCGCCGCTGGCAGCGCGGACGGGTCCGCGGAGTCCATGACCGCCACCAGAGCAGCACCTACCTCGGCGGCGCTGGCCGGCTCGGCGGCGCAGAGCTCGGCAAGCCAGTCGCCGAGCTCCGCGCTCATCCGGAGCCGGGAACTCATCTGCGGGTCACAGCGCCTCGCTGACCGCCAGGTCGAGCCGGTACTTGCTGATGGCCTGGGCGACCGCCTCGGGCTTCACCTCGCCGAGACGGGCCAGCTCGGCGAGCACGGCCACGGTGATCGACTCGGCGTCGACGTGGAAGAACCGCCGGGCGGCGGGCCGGGTGTCGGAGAAGCCCCAGCCGTCGGTGCCGAGCGAGGTGTAGGGCGCCTGCACCCAGCGCGCGATCTGGTCAGGGACGGCGCGGATCCAGTCGCTGACGGCCACGACCGGGCCGGGGTGGCCGTCCAGCGCGCGGGTCACGTACGGGACCTGGTGCTGAGCCTCGGGCTGCAGCATGTTCCATTCCTCGCAGGCGAAGGGCCTCGCGCCGCAGCTCGGTCCAGGATGTCGCGGACCAGACGCCGGCGCGGACGCCCCAGTCCTCGGCCAGCAGCCGCTGCGCCTCCAGGGCCCAGCGCAGGCCGACTCCCGACGCCATGATCTGCGCCTGCGGCGCTTCGCCGGTCGTCGACAGGCCGGCTCCGGCGCCCACCTCGGCGGGCAGCTCCGGAGGCGGCGCGAACCGGTACAGGCCGCGCAGGATCGCTCGCTCCAGCTCCTCCCGGCCGCCGTCGTAGCCGGCTGGCTCGGCGGGCTGCACGTACGGCTCGTTGTAGACGGTGAGGTAGTAGAAGATGTCCTCGCCGTCCGGGTGCTCGGGAGTCGAGCCGTACATCCGGCGCAGCGCGTCCTTCACGATCACGGCCAGCTCGTAGGCCCAGGCCGCGTCGTAGGCAACGCAGGCCGGGCTGACCGAGGACAGCAGGACGGAGTGGCCGTCGTTGTGCTGCAGCCCCTCGCCGGTCAGGGTCGTCCGGCCGGCCGTCGCGCCGAGCAGGAATCCGCGGCCGAGCTGGTCGCCCAGCGACCACATCTGGTCGCCGGTCCGCTGGAAGCCGAACATCGAGTAGAAGATGTAGACCGGGATCATCGGGGTGCCGTGGGTGGCATACGACGTTCCCGCCGCGGTGGTGGACGCCATGGCCGCGGCCTCGCTGATGCCCTCGTGCAGGATCTGGCCGCGCTCAGACTCCTTGTAAGACAGCAGCAGATTGCGGTCGACCGCCTCGTAGGTCTGACCGTGCGGGTCGTAGATCTTCGCGGTCGGGAACAGCGAGTCCATGCCGAACGTGCGGGCCTCGTCCGGGATGATCGGCGCGAACCGGTCGCCGATGCCCGGGTCCTTCATCAGGTCCTTCAGCAGCCGGACGAACGCCATCGTGGTGGCGACGGACTGCTTGCCTGAGCCGCGGCGCAGCTCGTCGTAGACCGCGTCGCCGGGCAGCACGAGCGGCTTGCCCCTGACGACCCGCTTGGGCAGGTAGCCGCCGAGCGCCGCCCGCCGTTCCCGCATGTACTGGATCTCATCCGACTTCTCGCCGGGGTGGTAATAGGGCGGCAGTTCGGCCTCGAGCGCTGCGTCCGGGATCTCCAGGTACAGCCGGTCGCGGAACTCCTTGAGCTCAGCGACCGTGAGCTTCTTCATCTGGTGGGTGGCGTTGCGGGCCTCGAAGTCGGCGCCGAGCGTCCAGCCCTTGATGGTGTGGGCCAGGATCACCGTCGGCTGGCCGACGTGCTCGGTCGCCGCCTTGAACGCCGCGTACACCTTCCGGTAGTCATGGCCGCCGCGGGACAGGTTGCGGATCTCGTCGTCGGACAGGTGCTCGACCATGGCCCGCAGCCGCGGGTCGCCGCCGAAGAAGTTCTCCCTGGTGTAGGCGCCCGATTCCACCGCGTAGGTCTGGAACTGGCCGTCCGGGGTGGTGTTCATCTTGTTCACCAGCACGCCGTCGGTGTCCTTGGCCAGCAGCGGGTCCCAGTCCCGGCCCCAGATGACCTTGATCACGTTCCAGCCGGCGCCGCGGAACGACGCCTCGAGCTCCTGGATGATCTTGCCGTTGCCGCGGACCGGGCCGTCCAGGCGCTGCAGGTTGCAGTTGATGACGAAGGTGAGGTTGTCCAGCTCCTCCCGGGCGGCGAGGCCAATGGCGCCGCGTACCTCGGGCTCGTCGGTCTCGCCGTCGCCGAGGAAGGCCCAGACGCGGGAACGGCTGGTGTCCTTCAGCTGCCGGGCCAGCAGGTAGCGGTTGAACCGGGCCTGGTGGACGGCGTTGATGGCCGACAGGCCCATCGAGACAGTCGGGAACTCCCAGAAGTCAGGCATGAGCCTGGGGTGCGGGTAGGAGGGAAGGCCGCCGCCCGGGTGGGACAGCTCCTGCCGGAAGCCGTTCAGCTGCTGCTCGGTCAGGCGCCCCTCAAGGAACGCGCGGGCGTAGATGCCCGGCGCGGCGTGGCCCTGGAAGAAGACCTGGTCGCCGGACTCGCCATGATCCTTGCCGCGGAAGAAGTGGTTGAAGCCGACCTCGTAGAGGCTGGCGGCCGAGGCGTACGTCGCGATGTGACCGCCGACGCCGAGGCCCGGCCGGTTGGCCCGGCTGACCATGATCGCCGCGTTCCACCGGATGTAAGCCCGGATGCGGCGCTCGACGTACTCGTCGCCGGGGAACCAGGGCTCGCGCTCCGGCGGGATCGAGTTGATGAAGTCGGTGCTCCGCAGGCCGGGCACGCCGACCTGCTGCTCACGGGCCCGCTCGAGCAGGCGCAGCATCACGTACCGGGCCCGGGCCCGGCCGTGCGTCCTGACGACGTCATCGAAGGACTCGACCCATTCCCTCGTCTCGTCGGGGTCGATGTCCGGAAGCTGGGTGGGCAGTCCGTCGCTGATGATGGAGAAGCGCTGGCGTCCGGAGGCCACGGGTGATTCCTCACTTTTCTTCGGGCGAGCAGGCCGTCGCTGGCCGCGCCCAGTCGGGTTGTCCTCTTCCAATCCTCGTACGCGCCGCAGGGAAACGCATCTCTACCCGCCGGTAACCCAAACAGGGAAGCCGTCGGGCCAGGGCGACGCATAAGGCACGTAATGCCTGATAGCAGCGTACCCAAGGCGCGCCGGCGCCGGGCTGATGGCCCGCTGAGCACGGGATTTCGCACTGAGCACTAATTGTGACTTGCGCACCGCGCCGACCCAGTGTGAACTGTGCGATCAAGAGCAGCGACAACGCTGCGGCTGTGTTAGCACCTATCAGGCTGGGCATGTGCCGAGTTCGAGGGGTTTTACGCAGCCGGGGCGGAAAGGATCAGGAGGACTTCAGTGAGCGCGACCGCGGGCCAGGCGCAAGACCAGCGTGACCTGGCCGACCGGCTTGGCGTCAAGCCAGGCCACGTGGTGCAGGAGATCGGCTACGACGACGACGTCGACGAGTCGCTCCGCGACTCGGTGGCGGCGCTGGAAGGCGCCGAACTCGTCGACGAGGACTATGACGACGTCGTAGACGGCGTGCTGCTGTGGTGGCGGGACGGTGACGGTGACCTCACCGAGGCGCTGATCGACGCACTCACCCCGCTAGCCGACGGCGGCTATATCGTGCTGCTCACGCCCAAAACAGGGCGGGACGGCCACGTGGAGCCCAGTGAGATCGGGGAGGCCGCGCCAGCTGCGGGGCTCTCTCAGACCTCGACGGTCAGCGCCGGGCGCAACTGGTCCGCGAGCCGGCTGGTAGCGCCGAAGGCCCGCCGCTGAGTTAGCTTCCGGCCGGCTCGGCCCGGCCCGCATCGTGATGACACACTGAACTCGGCTGGGGCGCACGGTCGTGCGCTCTGGCGAGCCGCATGCTGCGGCACCCTTCCCTCACATCCCGCGCTGAGAGGATCATTCATGGCGGTGGAAGTCGGCGACCAGGCTCCGGACTTTGAGCTGGCCGACCAGCACGGCACGCCCGTCAGGCTGTCGAGCTTCCGCGGCAGCCAAGAACGTCGTGCTGGTGTTCTACCCGCTCGCGTTCAGCGGCGTCTGCAGCGGCGAGCTCTGCGCAATCCGCGACGAGTTCCCCGAAGTCACCAGGGACGATGTCGAACTGCTGACCGTTTCGGTCGATTCGAAGTTCGTACTGAAGACCTGGGCAGACACCGAACATTTCGATTTCACAATGCTCGCTGACTTCTGGCCGCATGGTGAGGTGGCCAGGGCCTACGGTGTCTTCGATGACAAGATGGGCGTCGCCATTCGCGGCACGTTCATCATCGACAAGAGTGGCGTCGTGCGGTGGAAGGTTGTCAACCCGATCCCGCAGGCACGAGACATCGCCGACTACCAGAAGGCTCTCGCGGAACTGGACTAGCCGCCGCTAGCCCGGCGCCCGGCGCTTGCTGACTGGCCGGCAGAATCGGGACAGGCTCGATGCCCTGTTATCGGTGCGGAACCCGGCAGGTCGATCCCGACCGCGGGGAGAGTCCCTGGCGGCGCGGCGTCCGCGCAGGCCGTCAGGTTCTCGTCTGTCCTGACTGCCAGCTGGCGGTTGACTGGGCAGCAGAGCTCGACCAGTGCCAGGTGTGCGGAAGCGTGCATCTGGTCCGGCGGCTCGGTGAGGTTGAGTGCCGTGACTGCGGCGCTGTCGGCCAGCCGGCCGAGAGCGGCTCCGCCGACGGCGCTGCCGCGGAGGGCTCTGCCGCGAGGGCGCCGCCGGCCTGGCCGACGAAGTCGAGCGAGCACTGGCGAAGGTTCTCGGCCCAAGCAGACAGCGACCGCCGTACGCCATGTCGTGAACGATGCGGCGCTGGTCGGCCGGCTGCTCGATGAGTACCACGAGCGGTCGGCCGCTCCGGCGGGCATCCGGGTGGCGTCCGGCTCCGTTCGCGAGCCGCGCGTCACGTACCTGGTCACGCTGCCGGACGGCGCTCAGCAGGTCATCCGCGCGTTCAGGGCCGACGAGCCAGTGCCCGTCCACGGCCGCGGCCTGATCAGCGAACCGGTCGCGGACTGGCTGCTCGGCCGGGCGCGCACGCTGTCCTGTCTCGCCGTCGCCGGGTACCCGGCGCCTCGCCCGGTGCTGACCAGGACCGGCGAGCTGATCGGGGTAGAGCAGTCGTGGCTGAGCTGGGCGACATCGTATGTGCCCGGCGACGTGCTGCCGCCGACGCTCGCGCAGCTCCGGGCGCTGGGCGCGGCGCTCGGGTCGCTGCACGCCGTCACTGCTGACGTGCACCCGGACGGCGAGCCCGGGCTGGCGTCCCGCCATCCCGCTGTCGCCGCTCCCGTCACCGTCGCCCGGCTCGATGCGGTGGCCAGCCGGGTGCCGGCGGACTGGCAGCCGATGCTCGCCGCGTTCCGTCGATCGGTGACTGACGTGCAGCAGGCAGCGCCTGCTCTGCCGGAGACACTCGTGCACGGTGACGCACGGCCGCGGAACGCGGTGCAGCCTCAGGGCAGCGACGAGGTCATCCTGATCGACTGGGAGGCCGGCGGGCGCGGACTCGCCGTCATCGATCTCGGCAGCTGCCTGATTGAGTGCCATCTGGATTCGGCGCTGCGCGACGACCAGCCGCAGTCGTGGCTCGTCGTCCCGGACGAGCAAGCGGATCGCCGCGGTGGCCAGTGGTTACGCCAGCTGCCGGTCATTGTCGGCGGGCGAGCGGGCGCTGCTGCCGGCGGCGATGAGATTCTCCGCCGCGGTCGCCGGGGCCGTCCACTTCGACCTCGCCCTGACATCCGGCGTCCGCGGGCCGGTCATGGACGCCCGCCTCGCGGTACTGGAGAACCGGATAGCTATTGCGGATGAGGTCGCGATCGCTGGCGCTTCGGCATCTGTGACGCTGGTTCGCTACCGTGCCGCTGTGGCAACCATCGAGGACGCAGCCCGGCTGGCCATGGCCCTGCCGCAGGCAACCGAGGGCACGAAGTTCGGATACCGTACCTGGTTCGTCGGCGGCAAGCAGTTCGCCTGGGAACGCCCGTTTAGCAAGGCCGACATCAAGCGATTCGGCGCTGAGACGCCGCCGGACGGCCCGATCCTGGCGGTGTGGGTCGGGGACATGATGGAGAAGGAGGCCGTTCTGGCATCGAACCCGCGCTCATTCTTCGACATCGAGCATTTCGGGGGCTTCCCCGCGATCCTCGTTCAGCTCCGGACCGTGTCGGTTCGGGCGCTCCGTGACGTCATCGAGGACGGCTGGCTGGCCGCCGCGCCGCCGGACCTGGTCGCGGAGTACCGGGTGCGCTAGCGCCGAGCGGAGCAGCGGCGGCGAAGCGGTACCCTGGTGCGCGGCCTTTGGGCAGATCGCGGGCACGGGCGCATAGCTCAGCGGTAGAGCACTCGCCTTACAAGCGAGGGGTCATAGGTTCGAACCCTATTGCGCCCACCAACCAGATCTCCGCAGGTAGATGGGCTTCGGTGGAGATGCTGCCACGTGGCCGGACTGGCGGGCCGGATCGCGGCATTCCGCGGCGCGCAAGCTCCAGTTTGAGCGCCTCGGCAGGTGGCACTCACTCGGCGCGGCAGTAGTTCGCCCGTCCAGGGCATCCAGGGTCCGAGCGACATCGGCTCTGGGTGATGGGTTCCTTCCCGCTTGAGTGGAGAGATTTGCCCCCATGACCGGCAGAACGAAAGCGCCTCTGCTGGATGAGGCCGCCTTTGCCGCGCTGTATCACCGGCTGCAGCGTGTTCCGGCGTGGGGCTCTGCGGACCGGCGCGGCGCGCTGAATCACCTCACTCCGGCCCGCTTGCTGGCTGCGGTCGGCGAGGTCAGGCTAGGCCGGACGGTCTCGCTCGGGGCGCCGATCGAAACCGGCCTTACGGCTGACCAGCCGGAGCCGGCTATTCACAATATGACCGGCCGCCCCGGGATCAGGCGGATCCCGAAGGGCTGACCTTCGCCCAGGACCGGCTTGGCATCAATGTGCACGGCAATGCCGACAGTCACATCGATGCACTTTGCCACATCATGTACCGCAAGGTGCTCTACAACGGCGTGCCATCGGACGCGGTTACGTCAACCGGCGCGGAGGAACTGGCGATCGAAGAGGCCCATGACGGGATCGCCGGGCGCGGCCTCTTGCTCGACATCCCGCGACTCCACGGAGCGCCCTGGCTGGAGCCCGGTGACCTCGTGACCGCCGAGGACCTGGAGCTGGCCGCCGCCGCCCAGAAAGTCAGCGTCAGGCCCGGCGACCTGCTGTTCGTCCGGGTCGGGCACCGCAGTCGCCGCAGCGCACTCGGGCCTTGGGATACTGCTCACGAGCGCGCCGGTCTGCACCCTGCGGCGCTGGAGTTCGTTGCCGAGCACCAAGTCGCGGTGCTCGGCAGCGACAGCAGCAGCGACGGATCACCCAGCGCGGTCGAGGGAGAAGAGTTCCCCGCGCACGTCCTTGCCATCAACGCGCTGGGTGTGCACCTGCTGGACTACCTGCAATTCGATGAGCTGGTGCCTCTTTGCGAGGAAGCCGGATGCTGGTCGTTCTTCTGCGTGATCGCGCCACTGCGGCTATCCCGCGGAACTGGCTCTCCGGTCAATCCGATCGCCATTTTGTAGTGACTCGCTGACACTGCCGCGCGGGCTCCGGCCGCGCCGGGCAGACTCCCCATTGACGGTCTTGCCAGCTGGGCGGTCCGGTGACGCCGATTGTGCCGTCTCGGCAGTTTGGACCACCGAGAAGCATGGGTAATCCGCCAGCCTGACGTCGGTACCAGGGGGAGCTGACCCAGCGATGGCCGTATCGCAGCAAACTGCCACAGCGCCGATCCGGAGTCTTATTCCGGCGCGGATGGACCGGCTTCCGTGGACCCCGTTCCATACCCGGCTGATCATGGCGCTGGGGACAGCGTGGGTGCTGGACGGGCTGGAGATCACGCTGGCGAGCTCGGTGTCGTCGGCGCTCACCAGGCCGCAGACGTTGCATCTGTCGTCGACCGCCGTCGGCGGGGTGGCCACCGTCTACCTGGTCGGGGAGGTAGTCGGGGCGCTGTTCTTCGGCAAGCTGTCGGACAAGCTCGGCCGCAAGAAGCTGTTTTCGGTGACCCTGGCGGTCTACCTGATCGGCAGCGGCCTGACCGCGGCGACGTCGGGCGCGGGGCCTGGCTGGGTGGCGTTCTTGTACCTGACCCGGTTCGTCGCGGGCACGGGCATCGGCGGTGAGTACGCGGCGATTAACTCGGCGATCGATGAGATGATCCCGGCGAAATACCGCGGCCGGGTGGATATTGGCGTGAACGGGACCTACTGGGCCGGCTCGATAATCGGCACGCTGGTCTCGCTGGCCTTCTTGAATTTCGTCGGCCTTCACATTGGCTGGCGGCTGAGCTTCCTGGTCGGGCCCGCGCTGGCGATGGTGATCATCTACGTCCGGCGTGCGCTGCCGGAAAGCCCCCGCTGGTTGCTGATGCACGGCCGCGCCAGGGAAGCCGAGCAGACGATCGCGGGGATAGAGGCACAGGTCGAGCGCGATTCCGGCAAGCCGCTGCCGAAGGTGGACGACAGCCAGGCCATCGAGGTCCGGCCGGTGCAGCAGACCGGCTATGTGACGCTGCTGCACTTGGCGTTCACTGGCTACTCCCGCCGCGCGGTCCTGGGCGCCAGCCTGATGATCTCGCAGTCGTTCCTGTACAACGCCATCTTCTTCACCTACACGCTGGTGCTGACAAAGTTCTACGGCGTCAGCTCGAGTGCCGCGCCGATCTACCTGATTGCCTTCGCATTCGGGAACCTGGCCGGCCCGCTGACGCTCGGGCGCCTGTTCGATACGCTCGGGCGCAAGGTCATGATCTCCTCGACCTATATCGGCTCGGGGGCGATGCTTGCGGTCACCGGGTACCTGTTCGAGCAGGGTCTGCTCAGTGCCATTACCCAGACGATCGCCTGGTGCGTGATCTTCTTCTTCGCCTCGGCCGGGGCCAGCTCCGGCTACCTGACTGTGTCGGAGATCTTCCCGCTGGAACTGCGCGCGGAGGCGATCGCGGTGTTCTTCGCCATCGCGCAGGTCTTCGGCGCCGTGGGCCCGATCCTGTACGGGGACCTGATCGGCAACGGCAGTGATCCGTTCAGGCTGTTCGTCGGCTACCTGATCGGCGGACTGGTGATGATCTTCGGCGGAGTGATCGAGCTGCTCTTCGGCGTGGAGGCCGCCGGCAAGTCGCTGGAGTCAGTGGCCAGGCCGCTGTCCGCGGTCGCGCCGTCCGGCAAGGCCGTGTACTCACCGGGCTCGCACCCGTCCGGGACCAGGCGCTCATCAGCCTTGGGCTGAGCTCGCGGTCCCGGCATCATTGTCCAGCCCGCGGAACGGAGGAGGAGGGGGGAATGGCGTGCTATCCGAACATCAGTGATCACGGGCTTAGCGGCGATCTGCAGACCGCAGCGCTGGTCACCAAGGACGGGGTCGCGGACTGGTTCTGCTGTTCGCGGTTTGACTCCGCCAGCGTCTTCGCATCCCTTCTGGACGCGGACAAGGACGGTCATTTCCGGATCGGGCCGGACCGGGATGACTATGTCACAAGCAGCTGGACCTGCCCGGTACCGCGATCCTCACCACGCGGCTCATGACACCGGACGGGGTCGGGGATGTGCATGACTTCATGCCCGTCATCACCGGGGAACCGACGGACCGGCACCGCCCGGTTCAGGTGATGCGGGTGCCGCGCGGGACCATGCGCTGCACGCTCGACCTGCAGCCCCGGTTCGACTACGGGCGTCAGCAGCACAAGCTGACCGTCAGCAAGCACGGCGCAGTGTTCGAGGCTGACGGCGGGCACCTGACGCTGTACACCGTCGAAGCGCAGGGCAGCAGCAGCGGCAGTCTGGCCAGCGTGGAGGCGCGCCGGCACGGCGACGGGCTGCGTGCCACCTGGACGCTGCGCGAGGGGTGATACCGCCGGCGTGGTCCTGGAGTCCGATGGCGGCCAGCCGCATCAAATGCCGGCCCGCGAGCTGGCCGGACTGTTGGAGAGCACGTCGCGGTTCTGGCGGTCCTGGCTCAACCGGTCCACCTATACCGGCCGCTGGCGGAAGGTGGTCTCACGCTCTGCGATGACGCTCAAGCTGATGACCTTCGCCCCGACCGGAGCGCCCGTCGCCGCGCCGACGGCCGGCCTTCCCGAGCAGGCCGGGAACGGATCCGGGCCCCTCACGCTGACCGGCAAGTCCTATCACCGGTCCAGCGGTATCGCTATCACCCTCATCGGCGTCGCCCACCGTGGTCCGGTGCCAAAGCTGGCCCGCCCGCGGGCTCCCGGTGCTGGCCAGCCTGCTGGCCAGGGACAGCTTCCTGCCGCGCCTGTTTGCGCTGCGCGATGACCGGCAGGTTTTCGGCTCCGGAATATGGGCGCTGTCGATCGGGTCCGGGGTGCTTCTGATTGCTGTTGGCGGCGATACGGAGACGCTGATCCCGCTCTTCGCGATCGGCGTCTTCACCGGCTTCACGCTGTCCCAGACAGGGTTGGTCGTGCACTGGCGGCGGACCAGGCCGCCGGGCTGGCAGCGCCGTGCGGCTGTCAACGGGCTTGGCGCCGCGGTGACCGCCGCGGCAACGGTGATCTTCCTGATCACCAAGTTCACCGCCGGGCGTGGGTGGTCGTGCTCGCGGTGCCCGCGATCATCTTCATGTTCACCCGGATCCACCGCTACTACCAGCGCGCAGGCCGCGCCCTCGGCCTGGGCGCCGTGCCCCGCAAGCCAGCCACCGAGCCGACGGTCGTCCTGGTCCCGGTGAGAGAAGTCTCCCGGCTTGCCGAGCACGCAATCTCCGAGGCGCTCTCGATCAGCAAGCACGTGATCGCCGTTACCGTTCTGACCGATGTTGCCGGCCAGGATGACCACGACCGCCGGGCCAGCCAGCTCCAGCAGCAATGGGCACAATGGAACCCGGGGCTGCCGCTGCGGGTGCTGGCCACCGAATACGCCTCGCTCGCCGGGCCGATCGTCGCGTTCGTCGACCAGCTCCGGCACCATCATGGCGAGCAGGTCGTGGTCCTCATCCCGGTCGCGGTCCCGGACCGGCTACGGTACCGCTTCCTATACGACCACCTGGACCTTGTCCTTACCAAGGCGCTGCGCCACCGGCCAGACGTCATCACTGTGCGAGTGCCAATGCTGGTGCAAGTCACCGACGGCGCAGCAGAAGAAGAGCCACCCGCCAGCCCAGCGAATGCCAGGCAAGATTAGTCGCATGTGCAAATGGCGGTGTTTCCGGTCTGACGAGCGCCGTGCCCACAGCCGTTTGCGCACGCCGGTCACCGGCAGGGTGCTGGCCGGGCCTCAGATCAGTATCCGGACGATGCCGAATGCGCGATCCCATTCATCGGTGTGCACTGCTGTGAGCTCCGCGTCGAGAAGTTGGAACGTGCGGGCCAGGGCAATGCTGATCCCGCCGAAGAGCAGGGGTAGCCGGGCCTGGGTTTCCTCGCTCAGCGCGGACGCTAGCGGCGGCCTGGCGGTTAGCGAGTCGAGGATAGGACGCAGTTCGATATCCGCGTCGATGCGACCGAACTGGTGCATGCACTCCTGCAGCCCGGCCGTGATGGGCGGATCCCACGGCTCGATGATGTCTCTGCCATTTGCCTTCGCCGTGGACTGACCAGTGAGCAGCACGTCGTAGATCACGTCGTTGACGAAATCCAGGTAGCGCTTTACGTCGTCGCGATCAACTCGGACTTGGGCCGCTTCCCGGAAGAACCGCTCGAACTTCGTAAATCCCATCACCGCCATGACAGCCCCTCCCATTAGTTAGTCAGCGCAACCTGTCGAAAGCGAGCCGGATAGCCATGGCGCCCTCGCCTACGGCGGCAGCGACGCGCTTGGTCGAGCCACTGCGAACGTCCCCGACCGCGAATACTCCCGGCTCGCTTGTCTCGAGAGCCGATGGCCGCCACGTGCCCGAAGCATGTGGCCCCCCGCGGGCTCGCATTGCGTCATCGCCGGTGCGGATGAAACCGTGCTGGTCCAGCGCGACGATGTCGCCGAGCCACGGGGTGGACGGGGCAGCCCCGATGAAGACGAACAGCGCCCTGGCCGGGATGACCTGGGTCATACCGGGCCGGTCCTCGACTACTACTGCCTCCAGGGTGTCGGCGCCGATGAGCTCGCGCACCTGTGATTTCACTAGGACCCGGATATTGTCGGTCCGGGCGAGCTGGTCGACAAGGTATCGGGACATGCACTCGGCGAGGTCGGCATCCCTGGCTACCACCGTAACTTTGGCCGCGTGCCGGGACAGGAATACAGCCGCCTGGCCGGCCGAGTTGCCGCCGCCGATGATAACCACAGGATCGTCCCGGCAGAGGAGTGCCTCCACCTGAGACGCCGCGTAGTAGACGCTGGTCGGCTCGAAATGCTCAAGCCGGGGAATGGCTGGCCGCCGGTAACGGGCGCCGGTCGCGATCACGAGAAGCCTGCTGGTCACTGACCGTTCGTCGGCCAGCCGGACCGTGCACTGGCCGTCCGCCATCTCGGCGGCACTAGCCTCGGCCGGGATGGCGAATTGTGCGCCGAACTTCTCCGCCTGCAGCATGGCCCGGAGGGCCAGCTCGTCCCCCGATATGCCGGACGGGAAGCCGAGGTAGTTCTCGATGCGCGACGAGGTACCTGCCTGGCCGCCCGTTGCAGTCCCTTCGATGACCATGGTCTGCATGCCCTCTGAGGCCCCGTATACCGCCGCGGACAGGCCCGCCGGTCCGGCGCCCACGACGAGTAGGTCGCAGGTTGCGTGGCTTCGCAGCGGCGCGGGCAGCCCGACGGCTGCGGCCAGTTCCGCGTTGCCCGGATTGCGGAGTACGCGCTGACCGTACAAGATCACGATCGGCGTGTCCTCCGGACCGATGCCGAGCTCGCTGAGCAGCGACTCCGCGTGAACATCGTCCTCGAGGTCCAGCCACTGGGAGGGCAGCCGATTGCGTGCCGCGAAGTCGCGCAGCCGGCGCGCGTCCGGCGAGTACCGCGAGCCGATGATCCTCAGTCCGACGCCGAGCCCGACCAGCATTGAGCGGCGGATGAGGTACGCGCGCAGGATCAGATCTCCGAGCTGCGAGTCGCGAGCCACGAGTCCGCGAAGCCGGTCAACCGGTACGGCCAGCACCGCCGCCTCGGTGAGCGCCACGGCACCGTAATAGGCAGCCTCACCAGTCAGCAAGCCCAGTTCGCCAAGGAACCGGCCAGGGCCGTGGACACTGATGACCTGGCTGTTGCCGACGCTGTCGGGTTCGACGACCGCTACCGTTCCGCTGAGAACCACGTAAAAGTCGCAGTTACGGTCACCAGCATGAAAAACGTACTCGTGCGCCGGCACGATTCGCTGCTGGCCAAGTGCGGTCAGCCGGTTGATCTGGTCCGCCGTCAGCCGCGGGTAAGCGCCGTAGCTGTCCGGTGTTTCGGCTGGCATCTGGCCGTGCTCGCCCGCGCCCGCAGGAGGGCCGGCGTGCCCTGGGGTGACCTCGTGATCGCTCATGCCGTCACACGTAAGTCTCGTCGACGTAGCACCAGCGCCAGTCTTCACCCGGCTCGAACGACTTCACGATCGGGTGCCCGATCGCGTACACATGGCCTCGGGCGTGCCGCATCGGAGATGAGTCGCAGCAGCCGACGTGCCCGCACGTCAGGCACAGTCGCAAATGTACCCAGGGCGTTCCCAGCGTCAGGCACTCCTCGCAGCCCTGCGGCGTGCGGGGCGTGACAGGACGAACCAGGATCAGGTGCGGGTCGCTAACTGTGGTCACTGATGCTCCTGCGACTGAGGGAGATATTCAGTGATGCTCGCCTAGCTCGCCCCACCGGCACATCGTCAACCTGGCTAGTTCAGCGGATGCGGGCGCCGGTCCGCCCGGCTGGGTAGTCGCCACTCTCCAGGGACCTAGCTGATCTGGGGATACGGCGCAGCTGACCGGCCGCGAGGCTGTCTATCGGAGGCCCGGCACGCGACCGCCGGCAGCGATGCGGCAGGGGAGAACCATGTCGGCACGAAGGCAGACCGCCGCCGACCCCCGGTCTCCGCTCGTGCGCCAAGGCCGCGGTGCCGTCAGCGGCGACATTCCGGCGGCCAGCAGCTGGCGCTCTCGCGCTTCAGCGGTCGTCAGGTGAGCCGGCTCGGTGCGACCGCTCGCACCGTCGCCCAGCGGGCGCCGGAGACGTTGACCGTTGTCCGTTATCGGGCGCAGCCGACGGCGGCGACGATAGCCCGGCTCGCCACCACGGCCGTCGTGGCCTACCTGCTGGCGCTGTTGCTCCCGGTGACCTCACGGCCGGTTCTGGCGCCGCTAACCGCGCTGCTGGTTGCCCAGGTGACGCTGTATCAGACGGTCCGCAATGCGGTGCGCCGGGTGGCCAGTGTGCTGGCCGGCGTCCTGCTCGCGGTGGCCTTCTCGGCCCTGATCGGATTCACCTGGTGGAGCCTGGGGATCACGATCGTCGCAGGACTGAGCCTGGGCTATGCGCTGCGGCTCGGTGACCACATCCTCGAGGTTCCGATCAGCGCGATGCTGATCCTTTCGGTGGGAAGCGGCACGGCCGCGGAGAGCCGGATTATCGAGACGTTGCTGGGCACGGCGGCCGGCCTGCTGACCGGACTGGTTTTCGCCCGGCCGACGGTGCAGCCAGCCGAGGAGGCCATGAGCGATCTCTGCGAGCGGATGGCAGCGCTCCTGAACAGGATGGCGGCAGGCCTGCGGGCCGGGCCGGTGCGCGAGGCATCAGCCGGCTGGCTGGCCGAATCGCGTGATCTGGCCAGCGAGATAAGGCGCGTGGACGAGGCGCTGCGGCGGACTGAGGAGAGCATCAGGCTCAACCCGCGCCGGGTCATGCTGCCGCCGACGGAGTTCAACCTGCGGCACGTGCTGGAGACACTTGAGCACGCCGCGATCACTGTCCGGATGATCGCGCGCTCACTTGCGGACAGCGCGGGCCTTGCCGAAGACGACAGCCCGGTCCGCGATCAGGACATCCGAGACCGGCTGGCTGCAGTCCTGGAGGAGCTGGCCGGGGCCGTCGGCGCCTATGGCAAGCTCGCCACTGCGCACAGCCCGGCGATCCACAACCTGGTAGCGCCCGAAATGCGTGAGCACCTGGCAACTGCGCAGGCTCGGCAAGCCTCGCTCAGTGAGCTGCTGGGCTCCGATCCTGCCGCCCGGCCGGTTGGCTGGCCGCTGCGCGGAGAGCTGGTCAGCCACCTCGATCGGCTGCGCGCCGAGCTTGAGGCAGCCGCCCCCGGTGAGGAGCACCCGCCGCAGCCGAGGCGCATGAGCCGGCCGTGGCGATCGGTCTGGCACAGCCGACGGTGACGGCCAGGGCTCCGGGGGCAGCGCCTATGAGGCCACGTGCGGCGCGCGGCGTCGTCACGTGCAGCTTGTCCTCTATGTCGGAGTGAGGGTGGTCCGGCGTACGTCGTTCCGGGCCCGGTTGGCCCTTCCCGCCAGGATCGGCGCGTGCTTCGTCGGACCGTGCGGTGCTGCGCCCCGGGCCAGGTGTTAGAATTATTCCGCTTACCGGAGCGGCCCCATAAGCGGTGTGACCTGCGGTTTTGTGTGCCTTCGGAGCAGTTGGCACCCTGCGGCCCGCTCACTGGCGCAACGGGGGAGAGCGCGATGACGGGGCGTTACTCGGTGTACGCATCGTCGGCCACATAGCGATGGCAACCGACGGCGAGTGCCGGCGTGTTCGGGGGTTTTCGCATTTCAGCACGCTTGTGCAGGCGCTGTATCTTGGCCGCGAAGGCGAGGCCGCCGGCCTCCTGCAGCTTGTCGCGAGTACTGCCGAATCGATCACGCCCTGCCGTGTCGTCGGGATGGTCGTTCAGTCGTCGTGGCAGGACATCGGCGGCCATGGGTGCGGACTGATGGCGGCCGACGCTCTGACTGCGGCGGCAGATACTGGCGGCGGCCTCGTTGGCGTGCCGGGTACCGGCTGGGCGTGGGCCTACCCGATTCCGGCCGTGGACGGCCAGGCCGGCGCCCTGGTGGCCGGCGCTCGGAGCAAGCCAGCGGAAGCCGACCAGGTCCGGCTGTTCTTGCTCGGGCAGCTGGCCGGCCTTGCGCTGGGCAACGCGGACTTGCACGCCCGCGAGCAGGCGCAGGTGGCGCGGCTGCGCGCTAACAATCTGGCCCTTCAGCGCACCCTTGAGATCCGCGACCGGCTCAGGCAGGTGACGTCGCGGGGTGAGGGACCGGAGGGTATCGCCGCGGCGCTCTGTGAGCTGACCGATCATTCCGCTGGTATCGAGGATGCGTTCGGCAACCTCATCGCGTGGGCGGGCCCGGGGCGCCCCGATCCGTATCGCGGACGCGACGGCGAGCATCGTGCACATCCGGCCGAGCGGGCCGGGGAGGAGCCGGAAGCGGTCAGAGAGGACAGCCGGCTGATCTCGGTAGCAGAGCTGGCGGGAGCGCCGGTGGGCGCCGTCGTGCTTGCCGATCCTGACCGCACGGCCGGGGCAGCTGAGCGCCTGGCCATGCAGCAGGCCACACTCGTGCTCGTGATGGAGGTCGCCCGGCAGCAGAGCCTGGACGCATCCCTGGGCGGCGCGCGCGCTCAGCTGGCCCTCGATCTGGTGAACGGCGCGGATCAGCTCACCAGCCTGAGCCGGGCGCAGGCGCTCGGCTACGATCTCGCCCGGCCGCACCGGGTTGTTGCCCTTGAGTGCCGGGCCGGCCGCGGCGATCAGGACGAGGTCTTCTTTCACGCCGTCCGCAGGGCCGCCCAGCGACTTGGTGTCGGATCTCTCATCGCGCCCAGACGCGGTGATGTGATCGTGCTCGCGGATAGCGAAGCTCCCTGGGAGCGCTTGCACGCCGCTGTGGAAGCCGAGTCGAAAGGCGTGCGCTGCTCGATCGGGGTAGGCGGCCTATGCCGGGAAGTCGCCGACTTCCCCCGGTCGCACCATGAAGGCCAGCTGGCGCTGCGGATCCAGCGGGCGGCTGGCCGGAGCGAGCAGGTGACCGTCTTCGACGATCTTGGTGTCTTCCAGGTGCTGGCCACTGAGGCGGACACGTCCGCGATGGAGGCGTTCGTCAACGAGTGGCTCGGCGCGCTCATGACCTATGACTCCGACCACGGCGCCCATCTCGTGGCGACGCTGAGCGAGTTCCTGAATTGCGGCGGCAGCTATGACGTGGCCGCCGCCGCGCTGACCATCCACCGCAGCACGCTGAAGTACCGGCTCAAGCGCATCCGGGTGGTTTCCGGGCACGACATCGGCGTCCCCGATACTCAGTTCAACCTCCAGGTCGCCACTCGGGCCTTCCGGACGCTGCAAGCGCTGCGAGAGTCCTGATCTGCCCCGGTCCTGTCAGGACAGCACGTTGGCCCGGCCCGGACGATGCATTCCGCGAGCCCGGCGCCGATCCTGGTAGCGAGGTAGCGCCTGACGGGCATTCAACAGCGAGTGGGGTGAGCCGCGATGGGGCCAGACGGAGGCACTCAGACCTACATCCGTGACCTGGAGGAACTCCTCATGCGCGCCGTGTTCGACGGCGCAGGCCCGATCCGTTCGGACGCCGCTGTCCTGCTTGTCCGCGGAGCGCTGACGGGCGGTGACCGGTCCCGGGCCGCCGGCCTTGTCCACGCGATCCAGGACCTGGCTGACGATGAGCGGGACAACTCCGACATGGCGGTCGCGGCAGAGCATGGCCGTGGCCTCGTTGACCGGGATTCGGCGATGCTGGCCCGCGCGGCGAGCGAGTACTCCTCGCCAATGGCCCGGGCCAGTGCGACCGAGGATGCCGGCCGGGCCTCGTCCGCCCGGGGCGATCACGGCTGCGCGGCGGCCCGGCTGCGAGAGGCCTACGCCCAGTACGAGCAGCTGGGCTGCGCCGAGGACATGGCCCGCGTCCGGTCTCAGCTACGCGCCTGCGGGGTAACGGTGCGCCACTGGAAGCGAGCGGACCGGCCGGCTTTCGGCTGGGCGAGCCTGACAGATACCGAGCGGCGAATTGCCGATCTGGTAGCACAGGGGCTCAGCAACCGCCAGGTCGCCGGACAGGTGTTCCTGAGCACCCACACGGTGGCGTTCCACCTGCGTCATATCTTCTGGAAGCTTGACGTCAGCTCGCGCGTGCAGCTTGCCCGGCTGGTAGCGGAACACCAGCCGGAGCAAGCAAGGGATGGGACCTCGTCTGGCCGAGGCTCGGTCGGCATCGCCAGCTGAACACCGGTCTGGACCGGACTAGCCGGGTTGAGGATGTGCGGCCCCGCAAGGTCGCGCCAGTGTACTGATAGCGACCGCTACTCGGTAGGAGGCTGTAATGACAATGCTCCCCGCCCGTCGCAGAGGACGGACCTTCGCCATCGCCGACCCGTCCAGCGAGCTCGAGGCTATCTATGACCGCATGGGCCAGCTGGTCAACGCGGCGTTCACCGACCTGGGCGTCAGCCAGATGACAGAGATGCCGTGGTCGCCGCCGGCCGACCTGACCGAGACCGACGACGCCTACCTAGTCCAGGTCGACGTACCGGGCATGCGTAAGGATCAACTGGACGTACAGGTCAGCGATCGCGAACTGGTCATTACCGGGGAGATCCCCGAGCAGTCTGGCGGCAAGAAGCACCGCAGCTCCCGCCGGACGGGGCGATTCGAGTACCGCGCCCTCTTGCCTGGTGACATCAAGATCAACCAGGTCAGGGCCGAACTAGCTGACGGCGTCCTGACGGTGACGGCGCCGAAGTCGGAGGCGGCCAAGCCCAGCCATGTCGAGGTAACGGGCTGACGCGCAGCCGCCAGCCGAGCATCACAGCCGAGCATCACAGCCGAGCAGGAGGTAGGGATGGCAGTCGCAGTCGGTATTGATCTCGGAACCACCAACTCCGTGATCGCCGCGACCGAGGCCGGAAAGCCGACCGTCATACCGAACGCCGAGGGATCGCGGACGACGCCGTCGGTGGTGGCCTTCACGCCGCAAGGTGACCGCCTCGTCGGTCAGTTGGCCCGGCGGCAGGCGATCCTGAACCCCAAGGGCACCATCTACTCCGCCAAGCGGTTCATCGGGCGGCGCTTCGACGAGGTCCAGAGCGAGCTGAAAGCCGTTACGTTCGACGTGGTCGCAGGCCCTGATGGCGCCGCCCGGATCAGCGTCCAGGGCAAGCAGTACGCGCCCGAGGAGATCTCCGCCCTCATCCTGCGCAAGCTGGCCGAGGACGCGTCAAAGTTCCTCGGCGAGAAGGTGACTGAGGCCGTCATCACGGTGCCGGCCTACTTCAACGATGCCCAGCGGCAGGCGACAAAGGATGCCGGGCGGATAGCCGGGCTGGAAGTCATGCGCATCATCAACGAGCCGACCGCGGCCGCACTGGCGTATGGCCTTGACAAGAAGGGCAACGAGACCGTTCTGGTGTTCGACCTGGGCGGCGGCACCTTCGACGTGAGCATCCTTCAGATTGGTGATGGCGTCGTCGAGGTACGCGCGACGGCCGGGGACACCCACCTCGGCGGGGATGACTTCGACCGGCGGATCGTCGATTACCTGGCGGATGAGTTCGAGCGCGACAACGGGATCGACCTGCGAGCCGATCCGCAGGCTCTGCAGCGGCTCTTCGAGGCAGCTGAGAAGGCCAAGGTCGAGCTCTCCGCAGTGACACAGACCACGGTCAGCCTCCCGTTCATCACCGCGGACGCCGCCGGGCCGAAGCACCTCAACACGACCCTGATGCGCTCGACATTCGAGCAGATCACCGCCGACCTGGTCGAGCGCACAACCGGCCCGGTCAAGCAGGCACTGGCGGATGCCAAGCTCACTGACAGCGACATCGACGAGGTGATCCTGGTCGGCGGGTCCACCCGGATACCGGCGGTGCAGAGCCTGGTCCGGCGGCTCACGGGCGGCAGGGACCCCAACATGACGGTCAACCCGGACGAAGTTGTCGCGCTCGGAGCAGCCGTGCAGGCTGCGGTGCTGCGCGGCGAGGTGCAGGATGTCCTGCTCCTCGACGTCACGCCGCTGTCGCTGGGCATCGAGACTCTCGGCGGCGTCATGACCAAGATCATCGAGCGGAACACCACGATCCCGGCACGCCGCACCGAGGTCTTCAGCACTGCTGAGGACAATCAGTCCGCCGTGGATGTGGTGGTACTGCAGGGTGAGCGGGAGCGCGCCGCCGACAACCGCGTGCTGGGCAGGTTCCGGCTGGAGAACATCAGGCCCGCTCCGCGCGGCACGCCGCAGATCGAGGTCACGTTTGACATTGACGCGAACGGGATCCTGAATGTATCGGCCAGGGACAAGGACACCGGCGCCGAGCAGCGCATCACGATCAGCGAGAGCACCAATCTGGATCAGTCCGAGGTGGAGCGGATGATCGCGGACGCCGACCGGCACCGCGAGGAGGATCATCGGCTGCGCGAGCTGACCGACGCGCGCAACGAACTGGATTCGGCCGCCTACCAGGTCAGTCAGATGCTGTCCCAGCGGGGCGACTCCGTACCCGTGCACGAGAAGGCACGAGCAGAGAACCTGGTGGCTGACGCGAGGAAGGCGGTGCAGGAGGAATCGTCAGCCGATCGGATCCGGAGCCTGACCGCCGAGCTACAGCAGGTCTACCAGGCGCTGTCTGCTGCCGGTCAGGGACCGCAGGGCCAGCCTGAGACCGCAGCTCCGGCCGGCGACGACGATGACGTCATCGATGCCGAATTCACCACCCATGAGTGACCAGGGTGCAGAGCAGGAGCAGGGGGTACATTCGTCTCCCCCGCCCGCCCGGCCGCGGCAGGAGCCGTCCGCGGCCGGGGCCGGGCCGAAGGACGATCAGGACTCCGTGCAGGGCACCGGGCCTGCCGAGGTCGATAGCGCAGACGATGCGGCAGCCGCGAGGATGGCCGAACTGGAAGACCAGCGGCTGCGCGCGCTAGCCGATCTGGCCAACGCGCGGAAGAACTGCGCCGGCCAGATCAGCCGGGCCGAGGCCGATACCAGGGCGCGGGTCACACGGCTATGGCTCCCGGTGGTGGACAACCTGGAGCGAGCGCTCAGCCACGCCAGTGCCGATCCCGCTTCGATCGTGGCCGGTGTCGAGGCCGTGCGCGACCAGGCTCTGAGCGTGCTCGATCAGCTTGGCTTCGCTCGCCGCAACGACCTTGGCGCCCGATTCGACCCAGCGCGTCACGAGGCCATCGCGGCCCGCGCCGACCCGTCTGCTGCGGACGGCTCGGTGGTCGAGGTCATCCGCCCCGGCTACGGGGATGAGGACAGTCAGCTCCGGCCCGCACAGGTCATCGTGGCCAGGTCGGAGTTATGGCCGGCGACCGCGATTTCTATCAGATCCTGGGCGTCTCGCGGAACGCCAGCCAGGAGGAGATCCAGCGCGCGTACAGGAAGCTCGCACGCGCCAACCATCCGGACGTCAACAAGGACCCGAGCGCCGAGGACCGGTTCAAGGACATATCCGAGGCTTACGCCGTGCTGTCCGACCCGAACACAAGGCGCCGCTATGACGCGTTCGGGCCCGACTTCCGCCAGGTCCCGGACGACGTAGATCCGGAGGAGTGGCGGCGGGCGCGGGCCGGGGCCGGCCGAACCAGGCAGGGAGCGGGCGGCGGATTCAGTTACAGCGGTGTCGGCGACATCGACCTCGACGATCTGCTGGGAGGGCTATTCACTGGCCGCGGCGGGCGCGGCTGGGGAGCAGTCCCCGGGGCTGATCAGACGGCTGAGATCGACCTGACAGTCGACGAGGCCTTTCACGGTGTCCGCCGATCCGTGACCGTTGGCAGCGGACCGAGGGCGCGGTCCCTTGAGGTGACGATTCCGCCTGGCGTGACCGACGGGCAGCGGATCAGGCTGGCCGGGCAGGGCGGACGCGGCAGTGACGGAGCACGTCCGGGAGACCTGTATCTCGTTGTGCGGATCGCACCGCACCCGAGGTATCGGCTGGTGGGCCGGGACCTGTATGTCGAGCTTCGGCTCGCTCCGTGGGAGGCGGCACTCGGCACGACCGTCGCGGTGGAGACGCCGGCCGCTGAGGCGAAAGTCAAGGTCCCCGCAGGCACATCGAGCGGCAAGCAGCTGCGGCTGCGCGGGCACGGCCTGCCTAACCCGCGCGGCAAGCCGGGCGACCTGTTCGCCGAAGCATGGATCATGGTGCCGCGGCGGCTGAGCAAAGCGGAGCGTGACCTGTTCGAACAGCTGGCCGCTGTGTCTGACTTCGAGCCACGGAGGCAGCGATGACCTACGCGCTCATCCGGGTCAGGCGCTTTGATATCGACTCCTTCGCCGCAGCGGGAGGCATGCATCCCGACTTGATCCGCAAGCTCGTGGCCCTCGGCATTCTGGATGCCGCCGCTGATTCAGCCGGCGGGCTCTGGTTTAGCCCGGACCAGCTCGCGGACCTGGCCAGGGTTCAGCGGCTGCACGCCGCGTTCCCCCTTAACTACGCAGCCATCGGGCTGGTCGCCGACCTGCTCGACCGCATCTCGGTACTGGAAGCCGCCCTACGCCGGGCACAACGGCCAGGAGGAGGGTGATCAGATGGACCCGGCTCGGCTCACTCAGAAGTCGCAGGAGGCCCTGCACGATGCGCAGACCAAGGCACTTCGCCTCGGGCACACAGAGGTAGATGGCGAGCACCTGCTGCTCGCCCTGATCGATCAGGCGGACGGCATCGTGCCGCGCCTGCTCTCGCAAGCCGGGGCCGACCCCGACCGACTGCGCTCGGCGCTCGAGGCCGAACTGGCCAGACGGCCCAGAGTGAGCGGCCCAGCCGCCGCGCCTGGCCAGGTCATGGTCACGCAGCGGCTCACCCGGCTGCTTGACACGGCCGAGCAGGAAGCGACGCGGCTCAAGGACGACTACGTGTCGGTAGAGCACCTGGTGCTCGCCATGCTGGGCGAGGGTCCGACCACGGCGGCCGGCCGGCTACTGGAGAGTCAGGGACTCAGCAGAGATACTTTCCTGCAGGCCCTGACGAGCATCCGCGGGAACCAGCGGGTCACCTCGGCCATGCCGGAAACGGCGTACGAGGCCCTCGACAAATACGGCAGGGACCTGGTGGCAGACGCCGCGTCCGGGCGGCTCGACCCCGTGATCGGCAGGGACGCCGAGATCCGCCGCGTCATCCAGATCCTGTCCCGCAAAACCAAGAACAATCCCGTCCTCACCGGCGATCCGGGCGTCGGCAAGACAGCTATCGTCGAGGGCCTCGCGCAACGGATAACCCGTGGCGACGTGCCCGAGGGACTGCACGACAAGCAGATCTTCAGCCTGGACATGGGCGCGCTGGTCGCGGGCGCCAAGTACCGCGGCGAATTCGAGGAACGGCTGAAGGCGGTGCTCGCCGAGGTGAGAGCCGCAGCTGGCCGGATCCTGTTGTTCGTGGACGAACTGCACACTGTGGTCGGTGCGGGAGCCGCTGAGGGTGCCATGGACGCGGGCAATATGCTCAAGCCGATGCTCGCCCGTGGCGAGCTGCACATGATCGGCGCGACGACGCTGGACGAGTACCGCAAGCGGATCGAGAAGGACGCGGCGCTAGAGCGCCGGTTCCAGCCGGTCGTGGTCGACGAGCCGTCGGTCGAGGATACTGTGTCGATCCTGCGCGGGCTGCGGGAGCGGCTCGAGGTATTTCACGGCGTCAAGATCGCCGACAATGCCCTGGTCGCTGCCGCGACCATGAGCCATCGCTACATCTCTGACCGGTTCCTGCCGGATAAGGCAATCGATCTGGTCGATGAGGCCTGCGCGGTCATCCGCACCGAGATCGACTCCATGCCCGCCGAGCTCGACGAGCTCACCAGGCGGGTCATGCGGCTGGAGATCGAAGAGGCGGCACTGGCGAAGGAGGATGATCCAGCCAGCCGCGAGCGCGTCGAAAGCCTGCGCAAGGAGCTGGCAGATCTGCGCGCCGAGGCGGACGCACTGCGGGCTCAGTGGGAGGCAGAGCGGCAGGCGCTGCGCCGGGTGCAGGCGCTGCGCGAGGAAATGGAGCAGGTCCGGCAGGAAGCCGACCTGGCGGAGCGCGACTACGACCTGAACAGGGCAGCCGAGCTACGGCTGGGCAGACTGCCGGATCTGCAACGACGGCTGGCGGCCGAGGAAGAGCGAATCGCGGCCCAGGGCAGCGGCCAGCGGATGCTGCGCGAGGTCGTGACCGAGGACGAGATAGCCGCGATCGTGTCCAGGTGGACCGGCATCCCGGTGAGCCGGCTCCAGGAGGGTGAGCGCGAGAAGCTACTGCGCCTCGATGAGATCCTGCACGAGCGCGTGATCGGCCAGGACGAAGCCGTCCAGCTTGTTACTGACGCGATCATCCGGGCGCGCTCGGGCATCAAGGACCCCCGTCGGCCGATCGGCTCGTTTATCTTCCTCGGACCGACCGGAGTCGGGAAAACTGAGCTGGCGAAGTCGCTAGCCGCGGCGCTTTTCGACACCGATGAGAGCATCGTCCGGCTCGATATGACCGAATACCAGGAGCGGCACACGGTGAGCCGGCTGGTCGGCGCGCCGCCCGGCTACATCGGGTACGAGGAAGGCGGACAGCTCACCGAGGCAGTCCGGCGCAAGCCGTACTCGGTTGTGTTGTTCGACGAGATCGAGAAAGCACACCCTGATGTGTTCAACACGTTGCTCCAGGTCCTCGACGACGGCCGGCTCACCGACTCACAGGGCCACACCGTCGACTTCCGGAACACGGTCATTATCATGACCTCCAACATCGGCTCCGAATACCTGCTGGGAGAGGCCACGGCCAATGGCGAGATCAAGCCAGACGCCCGCGACCGGGTGATGGCAGCCATGCGGTCCACCTTCCGCCCGGAGTTCCTGAACCGGCTGGACGACATCGTGTTGTTCAAGCCGCTCGCTGAGGCGGAAATCGAGCACATCGTCGAGCTGATGTTCAACGACCTGCGCGCCCGGCTGAGCGAGCGGCGGATGCGGCTCGAGCTGACGCCAGCCGCCTTGCGGCACATCGCGGAGCAGGGCTTCGACCCGGTGTACGGTGCCCGGCCGCTGCGCCGGTTCATCGCCAGGGAAGTCGAGACTCGAATCGGCCGCGCCCTGCTGAGCGGTGACGCGCACGACGGCGCTGTGATCACGGTCGATTACGGGGCAGCCGAACTGGCCGTCAGGTACGAGAATCCATGATGCGAGGCGGCGAGCAATGGCGGACGATCTGGTCAGATGCCCGAACTGCGGGCGCAGGAACCGCGTACCGGCCGCGTCATCGGGGACGCCCAGGTGCGGCAATTGCCATCGGCCGTTGCCGTGGATCGTCACGGCCGGTGAGGACGGCTTCGCCGACGTCGCGGAGAAAGCGTCCGTGCCTGTACTGGTGGACCTGTGGGCGCCATGGTGCGGGCCGTGCCGTATGGTGAGCCCGGCGCTTGAGCAGCTTGCGACGGAGAAGGCTGGCGAGATCAAGCTGGTCAAGGTGAACGTGGATGAGTCTCCGGCGCTGCAGCGGCGCTTTGGCGTGCAGTCGATCCCGACCATGCTGCTCCTGCGCGATGGCCAGGTCGTGGCTCGGCAGGTAGGCGCGGTCCCGCTGGAGGCCCTGCGCTCGTGGGTGGAAAGCTCGCTGGCAACGCCGCGTCCGTAGCCGAGCGAGTTAAGACTAGCCCCGAGAGTGCGACCAGCCGGGCTGTTCTGCTGGTCATGCGGGGGATGTGGCGGAAGGTGAGCCAGACCAGCGTGGTCGGTATGGCGACTACCGGCGGTGGTGCCGCCGATGCGCTGGTGATCTTCGGCATTACCGGGGATCTCGCCAGGAAGCTCACGTTTCGCGCGCTTTACCGGCTCGAGGAGCGCAAACTGCTCGACTGTCCGGTCATCGGGGCGGCCAGCGACGAGATTACGGCCACGCAGCTCGCGGAGCGAGCGCGCGCGGCCATCGTGAGTGCCGGGGAAGAATTCGACGACACGGTGTTTGCCCGTCTGGCCAGCCGGATGTCGTACATCAGCGGGGACGTCACCGACGCCGACCTATACCGGAAGCTCGCCGGCGCGGTCGGCGCGCGCCAGACACCGGTGTACTACCTCGAGGTGCCGCCGTGGCTGTTCGGGCCTATCGTCGAGCAGCTGGCCGCCGCGAAGCTGCTGCGCGACGGCCGAGTCGCCATCGAGAAGCCATTCGGCTCAGACCTGCGCTCAGCACGAGAGCTCAACAGGCGGCTGCAGCGGGCGCTGCGAGAGGATCAGATCCTGCGCGTCGACCATTTCCTCGGTAAGGAGCCGGTCATCGGCATGGAGTACCTGCGATTTGCGAATTTCGCGCTGGCCGAGCTATGGGATCGCAAGAGCGTCTCGTGCATCCAGATCACGATGGCCGAGGACCTTGGAGTGGAGGGACGTGGCAGGTTCTACGATGCCGTCGGCGCGCTCCGGGACGTCGTGCAGAATCACCTGCTGCAGGTGCTTGCGCTCGTTGCCATGGACCCGCCGGCCGGCGGCAGCGCGGATGACTTGCAGGACAAGAAGGCGGAAGTGTTCCGCGCGATGCCGGCCGCCGACCCGCGGCACTACGTGCGAGGCCAGTACGAGGGATATGCCGAGACGCCGGGCGTCGCCCCGGATTCTGCTACCGAGACGTTCGTCGCGCTAAGGCTGGCGATCGACAACTGGCGATGGGCGGAGGTGCCCGTATTCTTGCGGGCTGGTAAGGCCATGCCGCATCGCGCTACCGAAGTACGACTGCTGCTTCGCCGCAGCCCGCCGCTGCCGTACCTGCCTACGTTCAGTCGGGCGGATCCTAACCAGATCGTGTTGCGCATCGATCCTTCGCCGGGCATGCGGCTGCAACTCACGGCCCTTGGTCGCGAGTCACGGCGTGCGGTTCACCTGGACTCGTCATTCGTCCGCGACCTTGGCGAGCCGATGGAACCTTATGAGCGGCTTCTGCACGCGGCGCTCGTCGGCGATCACGAGCTTTTTGCCCGGCAGGACAGCGTTGAGGAGACCTGGCGCATAGTCCAGCCCTTGCTCGACGATCCGCCGGAGGCCGACTCCTACCGGCGCCTGTCCTGGGGGCCGGCCGCCGCGGATTCCCTGATTCGCGGCCATCCGCGCTGGCAGGAGCCGTGGCTTCCCCCCGGCATCGGCCTTGGCAGCGGCAACCGCGACAGCTAGCGACGCGCGCGAAGCGGCTCAGTGATGTAAGCCGCGCCGGGGCGTGCTGAGTATCGGGTGCGATAGGCCCGCTGGGCCGGCACGGCGTGGGCGTGCCGGTCCGGGCAGACTAGCCGTTTTGACGGTGTGCTTCGCGGGTCCGGGCGATGATCGTGGGTGCGTAGGCCAGGAGGGGGGTCCCGGCCATGTCAAGCCCGGCTGGTACCGCGGTCGGCTCGATCCGCAGCGTCATCCCGGCGAGGGTGGATCGGCTGCGGTGGACACCGTTTCATACCCGGATGGTCGTTGCTCTGGGGGTCGCCTGGATCCTGGACGGCCTGGAGATCACGATCGCCAGCTCAGTCGCGGGCGACCTGACCTCCAAATCGACCCTGGGCTTGTCCCCGACGGCCGTCGGCGCGATCGCGACGGTCTATCTGGCCGGCGAGGTCGTCGGGGCCCTGGGGTTCGGCCGGCTGTCGGACCGGCTTGGCCGCAAGAAGCTCTTCATGGTGACGCTGGGCGTCTACCTCGTCGGCAGTGCCCTGACTGCGGCGACCGCCGGGCACACGGCCGGCTGGGTTGCCTACATGTACCTGACCCGGTTTGTCGCCGGGACCGGGATCGGCGGGGAGTACGCGGCCATCAATTCGGCGATCGACGAGCTGATCCCGGCCCGGTACCGGGGCAGAGTGGACATCACGGTCAACGGAACGTACTGGGCCGGAGCGATCATCGGCACTGTGGTGACGTCGCTGCTGCTCAGCCAGCTTGCCCCGGGTCTCGGGTGGCGGCTGGCCTTCCTGCTCGGTCCGGTGCTGGCCGTCGTCATCATCTTCGTCAGGAGGAACCTCCCGGAGAGCCCGCGATGGCTGCTCATGCACGGCAGGCCCGCTGAGGCAGAGAAACAGATCCGCCGCATTGAGGCCGAAGCCGAGGCCGCCGGTCAGCAGCTAGCCCCGGTCGGCCCCAGCGAGGCGATCGAGGTCAAGCCGGCCGAGCGGACCAGCTACGTGACCCTGGCCCGCGTCCTGTTCAGAAGGTACTGGCGCAGGTCGGTTCTCGGCGCCACCCTGATGATCACTCAGTCGTTCCTGTACAACGCGATCTTCTTCACCTACACCCTGGTGCTGACGAGGTTTTACCATGTCAGCGCCGCCAGCGCGCCCTTGTACCTGATCCTGTTCGCGGTCGGGAACCTGCTCGGCCCGCTCACCATCGGGCGGTTTTTCGACACCATCGGCCGCAAGCCGATGATCGCCGCGACCTACATCGGGTCCGGCGCGATGCTCGCGATTACCGCTGCCCTGTTCGACCAGCACATGCTCACCGCCACAACCCAGACCATCGCGTGGTGCGTGATCTTCTTCTTCGCCTCCGCGGGCGCCAGCTCCGGGTACCTGACCGTCAGCGAGGTATTCCCGCTCGAGGTGCGCGCGCAGGCGATCGCCGTGTTCTTCGCCATCGCCCAGTGCTTCGGCGCGCTCGGGCCGGTCCTGTACGGCCACCTCATCGGGAACGGCACCAAGACCACTAACCTCTTCATCGGCTACCTGATCGGCGCGGCCGCGATGGTCCTCGGCGGCATCGTCGAGATCTTCCTCGGCATCGCCGCCGAAGGCAAACCGCTGGAAGACATCGCCAACCCCCTGTCCATGATCCGGCGGCCCGTCCACTCCGACTCCGGCATGACCTCGGCCAGCGCAGGCCAAGTCTGGCGACCCAACCAGACCGACTGGGAGACTGACTGGTCAACCAGGTAAGGGCTGGGCCTCAAACCGCGCATATGACGGGGAGAACTCGGAGTAACCAGGCCAGACCTGCTGGCGCGCGCAAGCGCGATCGAGCGCGAGGTCAGCAGTAGGTCAGGATCGCGGCCCCTTGCCGCTGCGTTCCACGGTGGTCTGACTTCTCCGCGCCGTTCCCGACGAGCCGTCCGGCACCCTGGGCTGGTCTGCCAGCCCAGGGTACGACCTGACGGTCGGTACCGACGCGGCCACCGGGAACCGTAGTGACGACGTTGCGAGAGGGCGACGGGCGTGATGCGCCGGGTCAGGCTAATCGAAGGCTCGGATAGCTACGCACTGTCGAGATCGGTAAGCGCCGTGTCCGGATGCGGCGGGGTGCGCACCCGGGCGGCGATGGCAGCCACGATCAGGCAAGCCGCCGCGCCGGTCAGCAGGGCGGCCCGCACCCCGGCAGCGGAGATAATCGTCCCGGTGATGATGCTGCCAACGGGGGAGGTTCCGATGTAGACATACACCCACAGCGCCATGATCCGCCCGCGGTAGGCAGCAGATGAGTGCAGCTGCAACGTGGTTGAGCACAGCGTCACGAGTGAGTAAGCGGCCCCTCCGGTGGCCAGGAGCGTCAGGCATGCCACGGCGATATCCGGCGCCCCGGCGGTCGCGGCAAGGAAGACCCCGAAGGCCAGCGCGGCGGCCATCAGGTACTGCCTGCGGGGATGGCGGATGAGGCCAACGCCTAGCGAGCCGGCGACCGATCCGATACTGAGCATGGTGGACAGCAGCCCGTAGGTGCCGCCGCCGCCATGGAACGTCTGCCTCGCCAGCACCGGCAAGATGACGGGAAAGTTGAAGGCCAGCAGCCCGACCAGGGCCATCATGACGAGCGGCAGCCACAGCTGCTGGCGGCTGACTGCGTACCGCAAGCCTTCGCGGACGCCGCCGGTCAGGCGCCTTCCGCGCGCGCTGTGCCGCAACGGGCGCAGCATCACGAGCGCGGCGATGACGGCCACATATGACAGTGCGTTGACCGCGAAACACGGAGTCGTGCCAATCGTGACGATCAGTACGCCCGCGAGAGCCGGGCCGACCACCCGGGCGCTGTTCATGACGACGCCGTTGAGGCTGACCGCGCTGGACAGCTGCTCCGGCGTCACCAGGGAACCGACGAATGCCTGCCGGGCGGGGGAGTCGACGATGGCCACGACTCCGCTGGCCACGCTGATCGCGATGATCACCGGAACGGTCGCCCTCCCGGCGACCGCCAGCGCCCACAGCACGCCGGCCAGCACACCATAGGCCGTCTGGGTGCCGATCAGCAGCCTGCGCAGGTTGACCCGGTCGGCGACCGTCCCGCCCCACGGGCCGAACAGCAGCGACGGGACGCCGCCTGCAGCCAGCACCAGGCCTAGTTCCGCGGCTGAGCCGGTAAGCCGCAGGACCAGCCAGCCGATAGCGGTCTGCTGCACGAACGTTCCGCTGGCCGAGGCGACCTGACCCGCGAAGTACAGCCGGAACGGTCGCGAACGCAGCGCGCGGAACGACCCCCGCCCGCCAAAGGCCCGGAAATGATCACCACCTGGTGCCGCCGCGGTCAGCGGGCCATGCCCGGACGGCTGGGCACTCTCCTCTTCAAGGTCGGGCCCTGCCTCCGGCACGACTCTCAGCCCCTCGCGGTCCATAGGCCTCCCTTCGCCGTTGGCAATGAGGCCCGCAGCACCAGTGCCCGGCCGCTCATGCCAACATGGCACCGGCGTGGGCGCGCAGGTGATGCTGGGCAGTCACAAACTGGCCGGCTGCGTGATCCAGCGGGCGCAGAACTCCCACGACTCGTGACGGTCGGATACCGCCGTCCGCAAGTTCTGGATTGGGCGAGCAGGCGGGCGGTCCGCCCGCGGCGAAGGTGTCCGGCTCAGTGGTGTTCCTTGAGAAAGGCCAGTGCTGTTTCGGCGATCTCCTGCCAGCCACTGTCGAATACCAGTGAGTGGCCGCGGTTCGGGATCTCGCGGATGCTGGTGGCCGCGGCGTTGCGGCTCTGCTTCTTGTACGAGGCGTGGGCGATCGCGGATGGCGCGATGTGATCCTTCTCCCCGGTGATCAGGAGCATCGGGCCGCGGCGCGGGGTCTTGGTGTCGACCTTGATCTCGGTGCGGGGGTTGAGGTTTGCGGTGGCAGCCTGGAACAGCGGGATCCCGGAGCCGGCCACCGGATATGTCTCATACAGCCGCTTGGCCTCGCTCTCGGCGACCGCGTTCGCGAACGAGTAGCGGAACTGGTCGTAGGTCAGTGCGATGGCCCGCCGGTAGTTGGCCGGGTTGCCGATAACAGGCAGCGCCGACCTGAGTGCGGACAGCGGTAGCGGGAGCACCCCGCGGAACGGAGCGGAGTCGATCGGCACCGAGACAGTGGCCAGTCCCCGCCCGGCTAGCTGCTGGGTGATCAGGCCGCCGAAGGAGTGGCCGATGAGCGCCGGACGCTGGCTGAGCCCGTTGACGGCCTCGGCCATGTGGTCGGTCACCTGCTTGACGCTCTTGCCGGCGAACACCCGGGGATCTGCCCGGGCCTGGTCGACCGTTTCCGGGTCGTCCGGCCACCCCGGGGCGAGGGTGGCGTAGCCGTTCTCCTCGAAGAACGCGCGCCAGGGCGCCCAGCTAGAGGCCAGCATCCACAGCCCGTGCACGAAAACAACCGGCTTGAGGCCTGACGCATTCGCCTGGGCGATCTCCTGTCGCTCGCGGGGGGTCAAGCTCATCGGCGCGCTGCCTTTCTCTCAGCAGTCACCCGGGCCGGCAGACCCGGGCGTGAGGCGGGCCAGATCAGGTCCGGCCCGCCCTTCATCCTGGCCCGGACCCGAGCCTGGGTCGATGTCCGGGGGAACACGAGCTTCCTGCCTGTATTGTTCATCGCGACAACTGGACGCAGCGGGCTGGGCTAGCAGCGTGCAGTCCGCGAGCGAGCAGGCTGGCTAGGATTGGTTCATGGAACATCCGTCGTCCGACCGCGTCAGGGCGCAGGTCGCATTGCTGGGCACGCGAATGCTCGAGCGGGCCGACGAACTGGCCGACGCGATGGTCGAGCGGATCCTGGCGGCGGTACCGGTCTATCGGAGCGACGCTGCGATCACGGCCGCGGAATTGCGCCGCACCTGCCTGGAGAACATCGACTTCATCTTCCGGCCGATGGGTCATGCCCCGGCTCGCACCTCCCCTGAGTCCAGGGACAACGGCCGGCGGCGCGCACAGGCCGGAGTTCCGCTGACCTCGGTGATGGAGGCATACCGTGTCAGCGCCCGGTTCCTGTGGGAACGGCTGGCTGAGCCCGCCGCAGCCGGCGAAGTTGCGCCCGAGGCCGCGCTGCGCGCCGCATCGGAGATGTGGCTCGTGCTCGACACCTTCACCCAGGAGATGGCCGACGGCTACCGTGAGGAAGTCACCCTTCAGTCCGTCAGCCGCCAAGCCGAGCGCTCAGCCGTGGTGCAGGCGCTGCTGGAGGGCCGTCTGACCGACGCCAAGGTGTGGCAGGCCGCCGACATCCTGCGGCTGCCGGCCCAGGGTCCCTACGTGGTCATCGCCGCTGAGGTGCCGGAAGTCGGACGGCATGCGCTAGCACGCATCGAGGACGTGCTCCGGCCCCGCGGTGTGGCCTCGTCGTGGCAGTTGCTGCACGACACCGAAATCGGCATTGCGCGGATACCCGGCGCCCAGCCGGGTGTCGAGCCTCTCGCCGACGCCCTGGAGGCCGCCGCCACCAGCCATGTCGGGATCAGCCCGCTCTACCATGATCTGCGCAAGACCGCCGATGCGCTGAAACTGGCCATGGTCGCCTTGCACGGCGCCTGCGACGAGCGACGGGTCACAGTGTTCGACCGGGACCCACTCGCCATCGCGGCTGCCAGCGCGCCGCAGGTCATGAGGACCGTCTCGCGCACCACCCTCGGCTCGCTCGATCAAATGCCCGGACGTGACCGCGCCCTGCTGCTCGCCACCTTCGGTGCCTGGCTGGACGCGGACGGCTCCGCCGACCGCGCCGCTGCAGCCCTGTTCTGCCATCCGAATACCGTCAGGCACCGACTGCGCCGTTTCCAGGAACAGACCGGCCGGTCATTGTCCCAGCCACGCGGGCTAGCCGAGCTGACACTCGCCTTTGAGATCGACCGCCGGACCACAGACTCCTCGCATGAGTGATCACGTGACCGTTGCCCGTGCTCGGGGAAGCGCAACTTGCAACGCATCTTTGGTCGTCCACGTCACTTAAAGTAAGTGGTCTTTCACCCTACGTCGGCATGTCGGGTTACCCGCGGTTGCAAGTTTCTGATAGATGTCGCCGACATGATGATCTCCGTTCTGGCCCGCGCGGCAGCTCTGCTTGGCCTGGCCGTATCCGCGGGGTCAGCGAACGCGGGCCTGGCGATGCCGGAGCAGGGCGGCGGGAAGCCCCCGCTGAGCTATCAGATCCTCCGGCGGGACGTCATCATCAACGCTGACATCTGGGCGCAGAAGCCCGAGATGATGGCCGCCGGGCTGGGCTTCACCAGCATCGTCGGCGTGCCGAACCTCAGCACCAGCGACGTCGGGCTGAGCAAGACCCTCGCGGTCCTGGCCGGCGGCACGTGGAACAACGTGCACTGCGCTGACGGGCAGGCGCCGCCGCTGTCCAGCTATACCTCGGCGTCGACGCCTTCGGGCGTGCGGAGCTATTACGGCCAGGACGTCTACTACTCCGACGGGCTGCCGGTCGAGTTTAGCTGGCCGATCCTGCCGAGCACCCTGGACGCCGACGACTTCAGAGTCGGCCTCAGCAACGGATCTTCCGTCACGCCGCAGGTCACGTCGATCTGGCCGAACTTCGAGTACAACGAGCGGTCGGTGGCGGTCCTGTTCGGGCACTTCGGTAACCGGGTTCCGCCGGGCCAGCCGGGCGCGATCTACCCAACGTCAGTCCGGGTGGTCCGCGGCTCGTCAGCCCTCGAGCTGGTCGGGCCCGGCCGGCGGATCGTCAGCGCGGTGGGATTCTCGGTCAAGACCCCGGGCTCGCCCTACACGCGTCCCGGTAGTCCTCCGGCCGAACGGGGCGGTCCCACCCTCGTGGCCGCGAAGCTCAGCAAGATGTCGGCCGTGGGCAACACCGGGCCGCCGATCTTCCACCAGAACCTGCCCAACGACGGGATAAGCCTGTACGGCCGCCAGGCAAAGTTCCGGCTCCGGATGTACACGTCGGGCGGCATGACTCCCAACGGCGTGACTCCTCTGCTGCCGACCGAGTATGACCAGTACTTCCGCGTCATCGCGGTCACCTCATCGGGACGGAAGGTCGCGCTCACCCAGGCCGGCAAGACCTACTACATCGACGGCAAGCCGCTGCGCGTCGTCGGGCTCGCGAACCTCGGCCGGAAGCAGGCCAGCTACGACGGCTGCTACACCGAGGTCAGGAACAACTACATCGACATCGTCCTGGACGGCAGCGAGGCCGCGGCCCGGCGGATCACCACCGTGGAGATCCCGTCGACCGGCCGCTACAAGCCCCTGTACAACCCCGGAGGCCCCGGGAACGACCCGGCGCCCGGCGTGCGCTACAGCGCGCCGAGCCCGCCGATCGCCGAGCACGTCACCATCGCCCTGGATAACCCGATGACGGTTACCTACGTGCCGCACCGCCCCGCCAGCCGAGCGCCCGCGGCAGGCTGACAGCGCTAAGTCAGTACGGACGTGCCTTACAAGTGAGAAGTCGCGGGTTAGACCAGCTGCGCCCAGCACGTTTCGGCTGGTGAGAGGCATGACTAGCGATCCAGGCTGTTCCTGGAGGTGACCCGGACGTAGTAGCCGTCGGGATCGATGAGGCGGAAGTCGGTCTGCCCCCAGGGCTGTGCGGCCAGTGGCTCAAGTTGCCCGCCGTGGGCCCGGGCCGCATCCCGGGCCCGGCTGAAAGCCGCGTCAACGTCGTCTACCTCGATCACGATCTCCACCCCGACGCCGCGAGGGCCGGCGAAATGAGCGGGACGGAAATGATGGCCCGCGGGCAGAGCACTGGCTAGCTGGAGTCCGATGCGCACCTGCCCCGCGCTGACCGGCACGTAGCCACGAGGGTCGAAGCCAGGCGGAGGCTGCAGTCCCAGGGCGGCAGCGTAGAAGGCTGCCGACCGCTCGACATCATCCACGAAGAGCTCGAACCGCACGCTGACCACAACCATTGCACTGCTTCCGTCGCCACCTGGACACGAGCCTGAACTCCCCGACGGCGAAGTCCCCGTGCCACCTGGCAGCTAACCACCGGCTAGCGACGCAGCGTTCACACGTTCGTGCAATTTCCGCGGGCCGCGCACTGGCACGGGCTTGCGCTCGCTCGCCGGCGAAAGCGGCTGGCTCTCCTCCGGGCGCCTTCGGCATGCCGATAATGCGGCGGTCGCCTGCTGGTGCGGTGCGGCACATAACGGCTACGGTGGTGCGGTGCGGGGTGTGCCGTGGTGGGGCGTGATCTCGTCGGCCGCAGCCCCGCTGGTGATGACGACCGGGTGGACGGTAGCCGCCGGGCTGCAGCCCCGTTCCTTTGACCCGGTGGCCCAGACTGTCAGCATGCTCGCCGCGCCGGGTGCGGCCGACCGGTGGGTGATGACGCTGACCTTCCTGCTGGTTGGCGCGCTTGATTTCGTTACCGGGCTGGCGCTGCGGCCGGCCAGAGCGACGGGGCGGCTGATCTTGATGTCCGGGGCCGTGGCGGGCATGCTGGTCGCGGCGAGTCCAGAGCAGCCGGGGACCAACTTTCCGCTGCCGCACATGATCTGGGCCGCGGCCGGATGCGCGGCGCTGGTGGCCTGGCCAGCAGGGGCATGGCGGCGCGGCGCCTTGGTGCCCTGGGGCCTGCGTCCGGCGGTATCCGGCATTGCCGTCGCAGCGCTGCTGACCTTGCTGGCATGGTTCGCCGCTGAGCTGATCACGGCGGGTGGCCAGGCCGGCCTCGCCGAGCGCGTCTTCGGCGTCGGACAGGCGCTATGGCCGCTAGCAGTGGTCGTGTCCTGCCGCTGGGCCGCCAGGACGGGAATCCTGCCCGCACGCAGTGAAAGGCCCGAACCAGGAACGTCCCCGCCCCGCCGGCGGCGCGTCCGGAGCGGCTCGGTGACCTCGCCAGGCGCCTAGATCCTGCAGGCGTCTCAGCTCGGCCCGCGGCCGCGGTGTCGTCTCCCGCGTAGCCGGTTGCTGAGCTCGCGGGCGATTTCCCGGTCGGCGTCCCGCTGGGCGATTGCCTGGCGCTTGTCGAAGGACCGCCGGCCGCGCGCCAGGGCGATCTCTGCCTTCGCCCAGCCGTTCTGGAAGTACAGCGACAGCGGCACGAGGGTGACGCCGGCCTCGCCGAGCCTCGCGATGATCTTGTCGATCTCGCTGCGGTGCATGAGCAGCTTGCGTGTCCGCCGGGGCTGATCGAGGACGCGGGCGTCATGGCGGCCGTGCGCGTGCTCAGGGATGTGCAGGCCGTGGAGCATCAGCTCGCCATCGTGCTCCTGAACGAACGCTCCGGCCAGCGACGCGTGGCCGGCGCGCAGGGACTTCACTTCGTCGCCGGCCAGGACGATCCCGGCCTCGTATGTCTTGAGAATCGTGTAGTCACGCCGGGCCCGCCTGTTCGAGGCGATGGGCCTGCGGCCTGTCTCCCTGGACCCGGTAACCGTGACCTCCTCGTCCGGTCCGCGCACCCGGCGGCACGCCCGCCGGCCTGACCGACATGGGAACGGTACCGGCCAACCGCCCCGGTGAGGTGCCGCGCCCTGGTGTTGATCTCGGCGCTGCCTCGCCCGCAAGTTCATTGCCGGCAGCCACTGCCGGGTAGCGAACTTGTGACTTTTGGCCGTGGCCGTTGCCCTGCCCGGGCGGGTAGAACGAGGCTATGGCAAGACAGGCAGGCGTCGTGCTTTACGTGCTCGTGTTGATAGCCGTCGTGGTCAGCGCGGACATCCTGTTCTTCAGGCACCACTTCACGGAGCGGCTGATAGCCAACATCGGCATCGTCCTGATTTTCGCGGTGTTCGGCTTCCTGCTATTCCGAGGGCCCGGGCGCAGGCAGGAATGACCGGGTCGTGCCCTTTCCTGACGTGCCGGCGTTTACTGCGGTCCGCACATGATCAGGGCACTGAGGAGATATCGACCACCATCGATATTATGGAGGCTGCGATGACCGGAAGCCCTGCCTTCTGGGGCGAAGGCGGCAGCCAGAGCTGGAACGCGGCAGAGGCGGCACTGGATGCCTCGGCCGCCGGTGCCGAGCGGGCCAGCGCAGCAGCCGGCCGTTGCTGCTGAGGCTGTGGTCGCGCGGGCACTGCGGTCGTTAAGTCGCGGCGGCGAAGGTGCTCGCCTTTGGGCCCGACCGGAGCTCCTGGAGATGGCAGCTGCACACCTCACCCTGCGGCGCCACTACCGACAGCAGGCGCAACCGCACCGGATCCGCCAGTGCCAACAGGACGGAGGCGAGCGCCAAAGTGTCCTCATCGCCCATCGCGCCGATCCAGCCTTATTCGCCCGTACCGCGACGCAGTGGGCGTCCGCGCTGCCGGCGCCGCCTCAGTGCAGGTGAATGAGGACAACGTCCTTGAGAACGATCATCAGCAGGCCCAGCGCTGCCGCGGCCGCCGTGATGATGAGTAGCTGCCTGCCGTGCAGTCGGGCGGCGCGGCCGGCGGACCAGGCGTAGATCGTCAGGAGCACGATCGCCACCGCCAGCGCGGCATTGGCAGCCGCCGGAACCGAGGCGCCGAGCAGATGCGCCAGGATGAGCGCCAGCAGCGGAAGGTAGGAGGCCGTGACCATCGGCCAGGTGGCGCCCAGCGCTGCGCGGACAGTTCCCCACGTCGGCAGGCGACCACCCTCCAGCTGGTCGCCCAGGAGTTCGGCGTATTCCTCGGCGAGCCAGTACACGACCAGCGTGACGAGGATGGAGACCGTCAGCGGAATCGTGTGCACGTGGTCGCCGAGCGCGGCGAGGATGGCGGCGGTGATGATCGTGCCGTAGATGCCGGCGGCGCGCCTCGGCGCGCGGGCCCTGGCCGACGACCCGGGCGGCGCTCCGGCAGAGACCGCACCCGAGCTCGAGCCCGGGCCGGCGGTAAGCGCCGGAGGCTTCGCCGTACGCGGTGGCCGCGGCCCGGAACCGCGCTCAGGACCGGTCACGGCGGCGGGCAAAGCCCGGGGCGCAGCGGGGGAGCGGACTCCGGCGAGTCATCGTGGGCCACTCCTCAAGCGTTCTGGCCGGGTAACGGCTGCGTCGTCACCCGGCCAGGGTGACGACTCAGGGCGCCGACCGTGGTAGCGGCGCACCGGGCGGGGCAGGGCGGCCGGGCGGGAACGGCCGAGCGCGTGGCCCGAGTACGCTTCCATGGTGACGCGCACGCGTACCACGCCGCACCCGGGGCCAGGATGAAACTCGAGTCGCTGAACGCAGCCTTCGTCATCGACACGTTCCTGCTCCTGCTGATCGGCATCGGTCCGAAAATCGCGCTGGTGCCGTTCCTCGAGTCGACCACCGAGATGCCGCAGGCGACCAAGCGCCTCGTCCTGCGCAAAATGCTGAGCACGGCGGCCGCCGTCGCCGTTCTTCTCCTTGTTCTGGGCGGCTTGCTGACCAGGCTGCTGCATTTCTCTCCCGGCGCGCTCGGCGTCGCCAGCGGCATCATCTTGCTGATCATCGCTGTGACCATGGTGCTCGGGCAGCGAGATCCGGCTGGCGCGAGCCAGCCAGCGGAGCAGACGGACCCGATGCGGATGGCGGTCTTTCCGCTTGCCGTTCCTTACCTGCTCAACCCGGCCGGAATAGTCGTACTGGTCACTTCCTCAGCGGAAGCTAGCTCCGTGGCGGTTTTGGCCGTGGTGGTCGGCGTGCTCGTCGTGATACTTGCGCTCGACGTCGTGGTGTTCCGCTGGGCCGCGCGCGTCAGCAGCCACCTGGACGCTAGCCGGATGCTCGTCACCGAGAAGGTCTTCGGCTTCCTGCTCGCCGCTCTCGCCGTGCAGCTGGCACTCGACGGGCTGTCTGACGTCGGGGTCATCCACCTGACCGGCCACTAAAAGGGCGCCGAGGGCGGCGGCTAGCGCTAGTCCCAGAGCGCATGAGACCATCCCGGACTATGCGCAAAGACCTGCGGGAATCTCCGGAGTACGCTGCCGTCGCGGAGCACGTCAGGCGGCTGCACGAGCCAGCGTTCGGCAGGCCGCACCACGTCACCGACCTTGCCACGACGACTGATGGCAGCCGCATCGCGGTGACCGGGTCGGTTTACGACGAACTCAACGGTCTCCCGCGCACAGCGGTGTACGAGGTGCAGGGCGGAAGGCTGCGGGCGCTGACCTCCGGTGGCGGGTCAGCTAAGGCTGCCCGGTTCGCCCCGGACGGGTCTGCCCTGGCGTTCCTGTCCGACCGGGCCAGGCCCGACGTATTCCAGCTCTACTTGCTCACGGACGGGCAGCTCGGCGAGGCCTGGCCGGCCCCGGCTGTTCCAGGCATTGCCGAGTATCTGGCGTGGTCACCGGACGGTACCCGGATCTTGCTTGGCGTCGCTGGACTCGGATCCGAGATGGCCGACGCCCAAGGGTCGGGAACGGCCGCCTCGACCGAGTCCGAGCTGCCGTCGTGGTATCCGCAGGTCGAGGCCGGGGCGCCGGAGGATGCGTGGCGCAGCCTGTGGCTCTACACCCCGGCGTCCGGCGAGCTCGCGAAGGTTTCGCCCGACGGGCTGAACGTCTGGGAGGCGGCCTGGTCCGGTACCGGGCACGTGCTGGCCATCACCAGCGACAAGCCCGGTGAGGATGACTGGTATTCATCGGTACTCAGCCGGCTGGACCTCTCGACCGGCGAGGTGACGGAACTCCTCCGCAGCGACGTCCAGCTGGGGCTGCCCGCCGGGACGTCCGACGGCAGGCGAGCCGCCGTGGTACAGGCCGTCTGCAGCGACCGGTGGATTGTCGCGGGCGACCTGATCCTGCTGGACCTGGCGGCCGGCACCCGGTGCGCAGTCGACACCGGCGGGACGGACGTGACCGCGGTCCAGTGGATCGACGGAAGGCGGATCGGCTACTTCGGCCAGCGCCATCTGGATAGCGTCGCCGCTGTCGCTGACGCGGGGGAGGGACGGCTGCCGGAGTCGATCAGCGCCGAGGACCTGGTCGCGTCCAGCCAGTCCTGGGCCAGCTGGTTCTACCCGGCTGGCGCCTTCACGTCACAGACCCAGGCCGTCGTGATCCGGGACGACTACGACCTTCCGCAGGAGATAGCGATTGTCGGCACAGACACCGGCGAGGTGCTGGCCTCCCTGGCCCACGACGGCACTGACTACCTCCGGTCGGTCGCGGGCGCCGCGACGAACGTCAGCTGGAGCGCACCAGACGGGACGCCAATCGAGGGAGTCTTGTGCACTCCAGCGGGAACGGGGCCGTTCCCGCTGGTCTTGCACGTCCACGGCGGCCCGATCGGCGCCTGCCGGCGGAGCTGGTCGATGCGTGACTACGCGGTGCCGTTGCTGGTCTCCCGCGGATATGCCGTACTGCTCCCGAACCCGCGCGGTAGCTCCGGCCGGGGCCAGCAGTTCGCGGCGGCGGTCATCGGCGACATGGGCGGCGCCGACACCTACGACTACCTGTCCGGAATAGACGCCATGATCGAGCGGGGCATCGCCGACCCGGCTCGGATCGGCACGATGGGCGTGAGCTACGGCGGGTTCATGTCGGCCTGGCTGGTGACACAGGACGAGAGATTCAAGGCCGCGGTGGCAGGCTCGCCGGTCACTGAGTGGTACAGCTTCACGTTCACCAGCAACATCCCGCGCTGGGGATTGTGGTTCCTTGACGACGCCGATCCTGAAGAGACCGGCAGCCAGCTGCACCTGCGCAGTCCGGTGATGCACGCGAGCAAGGCCAGGACGCCGACCCTGCTCACTGCCGGTGCGCTCGACCGGTGCACGCCTGCCGGCCAGGCCAGGGAGTTCTACCAGGCACTGACCAGTCATGGCATCGACTCGGAACTGGTCATCTACCCGGCGGAGGGGCACGGCGTCAGCCGGTTCCCGGCCGTCACTGATTACCTGGCCCGGATCGTGACCTGGTTCGGGAAGTACATGCCGGCCTGACCTTCAGGCCGGCAACGCACAGCGGACGCCCGCCCGCGCGCGGGGCGCGGGCGAGCGTCCGGCCCTTCTGATGCTCAGCGCACTGTGTCAGCGCAGTGTGTCAGCGCACTGTGTAGGCAACGACCTGCGGGTTGCCGCCGCCGGACTGCGCGGTGAGCGGAGGCCCGGTGAGGGGGCCGCCAGCAGAGACGATCACGGTGTTGCCCGCGATCACCAGCGGGGCGTTTGTCGACGTGGGCAGCTGATGGCGGTAGACGATCGCGCCGGTCGTCCGGTTCATGGCGATCAGCTCGCCGCCGTAGAGGGTGGTGAAGACGAGGTTGTCGGAGACTGTCGCGGCGCCGAGCGCCATCTGCGGGAGCTTCGTGTCCCACTCGACCTTGCCCGATGCGAGGTTCAGCGCCTCGAACTCGCCGGTTGGCGGATGCACGATCCCGGAGCCAAGTATCGCCGTGAGCTTGCTGTAGACGATGGGCTCGTCGACCGTCGATACGTACACGGTGCCGCCGGCGACCGCCGGGTTGCTGAGGACCCCGCCGAGCTCCCCGGGCTCGAGCGTGAAGGGCGCCGTGAGCTGCAGCTTGTGCTCCAGGGCGAGGACGGAATCGTTGTCGTGGCCGTTGTGCTGGCCGACTGGCGTCTTCCAGAGCAGCGCCCCGGTCCGGGCGTTAACGGCGTAGACGTAGCCCATCTTGCCGGAGTCGATGAGCACGGAGGTTCCGTTGACGTCCGCCGCGATGGGCGAGGTCTGCAGGTCGTGATCCTGGAAGTCGTTAGGCACCGCCTGGTAGTACCAGCGCAGCTTGCCGGTCGCGGCGTCGAGGTTGACCGCGCTGTCGGAGTAGAGCAGCGGCTCGGGGTGCGCGATGGCCGTCGCAGCGGACTGATACGGGTTGCCGGTGCCGAAGGTCACCGATCCGTCACTGCCGACCAGCGGCGACTCCCAGGCGCCGCCCGAGCCTGCCTGGTCCGCACGGACCGCGGCGTCGTTCCCGGTCATCGTGTTGAACTTCCAGATCGCCCTGCCGGTCGCGGCGTCCAGGGCCAGCAGGATCCCGCCCCCCGGCCCGTTGGCGAGGGAACTGGCCAGGTAGACCCGGCCGGCGACAGCCTGAGGCTGGATACTGAACGCGCCCTGGCTACTGTTGAGCAGGCTCCGGTCGACCCAGACCGGCTTGCCGGTCGCGGCACTGAGCGCGAAGGCCGTGTGCGGTGAGTCCCCGTACACCCGTCCGTCCGCGACCGCGACGCCGTCTGGCCCGGGTCCGCCGAGCTCCTGGGTGTTCAGCTGGTATTCCCACCGCAGCTTGCCGGTGGCGAGATCGAGGGCGTACACGTTCGCCTGCATGTCCTGGATGTAGACGACGCCGTTGACCACGACCGGCGACATGGCCAGCGTGCCGACACCGCCGTCCGGCTTGCTCGCAATCCGGAACGTCCAGGCCTGCTGCAGCTGCGAGACGTTGGCCGATGAGATCACCGAGCCCGGCGCCTGCCGGGTGTTGGCAAGATCAGCGTTCGGGTAAGGCCATGACCCGGACGGGGGTGTGGCCTTGGGGTTAGTGGTCGTGGCGGACTGCGTCGCCGTCGGCGCGCTAGAAGTACTGCAGGCTGCGGCGAGCAGGGCCGCCAGGACGGCAAGCAGGGTCAGCCCGATGCGGGTGTGCCCGGTGCGACTCGAGGTGGGCATGGCACCTCTCCTGGACTCGGGAAAACTGATATCAGAATGATAGGCCTGTGGAATCAGCCCGGTCAACCCTCGGATCCCGGATCGCGACCGCCAGGAACTATGCGCGATGCCCCGGGTCAGTCCCGGGTTCGGTCAGCGGGCTTATCTCACGCTGGTGGTAGCCGGCGGTCATGCCGCCGTCGACCAGAAGCGTCGTCCCGGTAATGAACTCGGCCTCATCGCTTGCGTAGAACGCCGCCGCGGCCGCGACGTCTCCGGGCTGGCCGATCCGGCCGATCGGCGGGACCGGCCAGTCGCCGCTCTCGGGGCGGTCGCTTTCGCCGGGCGGCGCCATGTGCCGCATCCCCGGCCAGGTGTCCCCCGGGCAGAGCACATTCGACCGGACGCCGTCAGGGCCAGCTTCCAGCGCCAGCATTTTTCCGAGCATTACCACGGCCGCCTTCGAGACGGAGTAGAGCCCGATGGACTGCTCGCCCCAGATGCCCGCGTCGGATGCGATGTGAATCATGCAACCCCGGCGGCTGGCCAGGTACCGGTACGCGGCCTGCGCGTAAAGAAAGTAGCCCCGCACGTTCACGTCCATCAGCCGGTCGTAGTCCGCCACCGGCGTCCGCAGCAGGCTTGCCTCCACTCCGATCCCGGCGTTGTTGACCAGCACGTCCAGGGCTCCGAGGTGCTCGACGGCCAGGTCCACCGAGCGCACCACCGCAGCCGGATCACCAGCGTCCGCGGCCAGGAACCAGCTCTGGCCGGCATCGCGCAGTGCTGCTTCCGCGCGCGAGCCCAGTTGCTGATCCCGGCCGGTTACCACCACCCTGGCCCCCTCGCGCAGGAATCTCTCGGCAATGGCGAATCCGATGCCCGTCGTGCCCCCGGTGACCAGCACTTGCTTGCCCGCCAGCCGTCCGGTTCCGCCGGTCACATCCATCTGACGAACCTGCTTTCAGTCGGGGCGCTCCGGTGCCCAGCGCACCGGGTTCTAGGGCACGACTACCAGGGGTACTGGTGAATGGCGGGCCAGGCTGACGGCGACTGAGCCGACCACCCGGTGCGTGACCTGGGATGAACTGCCGACCACGAGGACGACGGTGGCGTGCGGGTGCGCAGCGCTGAGGTCTCTCGCGGCCCCGACCAGTTCTTCTGCGATCAGGCCCTGGCGCCGCTCGAAGTCCCAGCTCTGCTCACGGCCGCCCAGCTGCTCGGCGGCCATCGTCCGTAGTTCCTGCTCGACGTCATCGAAGTCAGCTTCCAGTTCGGCCACAGCGCCTGCCGACAGCGCGGCCATGCTGGGCATGTGAGCCACATACACCACCTCAATCCGTCCGGTCCGGCCCTGGAGCAGGTTGACCGCGGCCTCGAGAGCGCGGCTGGCCGGAGGTGATCCGTCGTAGCCGACGAGAAGGCGCAGATCCGTGACTGGCGGTGTGCTAGTGCTCATCGACGGAGGATAACCCCCGTGCCGTTCCGTAGGCGGGCCTGGCGTCCCTCGAGCGGCCGGCTGCTGGTCAGGTGCGGCGGACCGTCGTGACCACCGGGCCGTGACCTGCGGTCACCACCGGCGAGCAGCTGCACAGGGCCACCGGGATCGCCTCGAACGCAGGCTGCGGAGCAGCGGCGGCCGGCGCTGGGACCGCGGCCGGGGCGGCGCCAGCCCCGGCGGACCCGTCGGCGTTCCTGAGCTCGGCCAGCCGGCGCTTGGACGGGAGCAGGACGATCGCCAGGATGCAGCCGAGCCCGAGCAGGGCTGCTGACACGCTGAAGGCGACGGCGTAGCCGTGGGTCGCCGCGATCGCGGGCGCCAGCGGGCTGGCGTGGTGGGTGATGAGATAGCTGGCCGCTGTGCTGAGCGCGATGGTGCTGAGCGCCGAGGTCCCGATTGAGCCGCCGACCTGCTGCATCGTGTTGACCAGCGCGGAGGCGACCCCGGAGTCCCGGCGGGCGACGCCGAAGGTAGCAGTGTTGATGGCTGGCGCGAAGATCATGCCGAAGCCCAGGCCCAGGATCAGCAGGGCGGGCAGCACGGCGCTGGCGTAGCTGGAAGCCACAGTCACCTGGGTCAGGTACGCCATCCCGCCGGCGCCCAGCAGCATGCCGCTGGCGATGAGGACCCGCGGGCCTAGCCGGGCCAGGCCCACAATGCTGGAGAAATTGGAGCTGATCAGGATACAGCCGACCATCGGCAGGAACAGCAACCCGGTAGCCAGCGGGCTTTCTCCCTTGATCACCTGCAGGTAATACGTGAGGAACAGGAACGTTGCGAAGATCGCGATTCCCGAGATGAAGACCGCGGCGTAGGAGCCACCCCGGGCCCGGTCCAGGATCACCCGCAGCGGCAGCAGGGGGTGGCTAGACCGCCGCTCGGCGACAACGAAGCCGGCGAGCAGAACCACGCCCGCCGCGAGGGAGCCGACCGTCTGAAGGCCCGTCCACCCGGAGGTTTCGGCACGGGAGAACCCGAAAACGATCAGGAACAGGCCGGCGCACGCCAGCACGGCACCTGGCCAGTCCATCCGCGGCCTGACGTCCGGGCGGCTGGCGCGGATCCAGGCCAGCGCGCCGGCCACCGCGATGGCAGCGAACACCAGGTTCACATACAGCGTCCAGCGCCACGACACGTACTGGGTGAGCAGCCCGCCGAGGATGAGGCCTACGGCACCGCCGCCGGCGGCGACCGAGCCGAACACGCCAAATGCCCTGCCCCGCTCCCGTGGTTCACGGAACGTGCTGACCAGCGTGCCCAGGGCAGAGGGCGCCAGGACGGCGCCGAAGGCGCCCTGGAGTGCGCGTGCCGCTACCAGCATGGCGAACGAGACGGAGGCGCCGCCGATGGCCGAGGCCACGGCAAATCCGATCAGGCCGGTGATGAACACGCGCTTGCGGCTGAACATGTCCCCGAGGCGGCCGCCCACCAGCAGCAGGCTGCCGAAGGCCAGTGCGTACGAGGTCACGACCCACTGCCGGTCGCTGTTCGGGAACCCCAGCGCACGCTGCGCCGACGGCAGCGCAATGTTCACGATGGTGGAATCCAGGACCACCATGAGCTGAGCGATCGCGACCACGATCAGGATTAGCCAGCGCCGGTCACCAGGCGCAGCCAGCTGGTCTCGGGCCATGGGCGACCTCGCAGAAGCCATGACCCTTATACTCCTCGCCCGCCCGGCGACGGCCATAGGCCGCCTTGGGTTGAGGGCTGTCACGCCAGTCCAGGGCGGCCACAGCAGGTCCCACGCCGGCGGTCATGCGCGCCGAGTATCGTGCCCGCTGGCGGGGTGCTTCAGGCGGTACCCGGCGACCGGGCGAGGAGGAAGCCGATGACAGGAACGGCCGAGCCAGTTGCGGTTCTGGGTATCGGAACGATGGGTCACGGGATGGCGGCTAGCGCCGTCCGGGCGGGCATTCCGGTCATCGTCTGGGATCGCCATCCGGACGCGACCCGCGACCTGGCTGAGCGTGGCGCGGAGGTCGCGTCCACCGCCGCCGAAGCGGCTCAGCGGGCCGGGATCGTCGTCACGATGGTGCCGGACGCCGACGCTGTCATCTCGGTCGCCCGGGATCAGGGAATGCTGGCCGCACTGGCTCCGGGTGCGATCTGGGTCCAGATGAGCACGATCGGCCTCGGCGGAATCAACGACGTCATGGCTATGGTCGATCATGAGCGTCCTGACGTGGTGCTGCTGGACGCGCCGGTGTCAGGCAGCAAGGATCCGGCGGAACAGGGCCAGCTGATCATCTTCGCGTCCGGGCCCGAGGACGCACGATCCCTGGTCACCCCGCTCTTCGATGCACTCGGCCACCGGACCATCTGGGCCGGCGCAGCGGAGCCGGCACCCGTCTGAAGCTGGTCAACAACACCTGGCTCGCTTTCGCCGCTGAGGCGGTCGCCGCGTCGGTGGCACTTGCCCGCCAGCTTGGACTGGCGACGGAGACGCTGGTCGACGCCCTGGACGGCAGTCCGATTGTCTCGGCCTGGCAGGCAGCCAAGCTGCAGCGGATCGCCGCCGGCGAGTTCTCAGCCCAGTTCGCGCTGTCACTGGCGCTCAAGGACGTGCACCTCGCGCTGCGAGCGGCTGGCGAGGACCAGCTTGCGGTTCTTGCCTGCCTCGCTGACGAGTGGCAGCAGGTCGTCGACCACGGACTCGGTGGCCAGGACCTGACCGTCGTGACTCAGGCGCTCCAGCAGCAAGGCGGACTCGGGCGCCCGTAGCGGCAGCCTGCTGGCCTAGCTCACGCGGTTCTCGTCGCGGAACGCTGTCAGCGACCTGGAGCCGCTCGCCAGTACCGTGGAAGTCAGGGCCCGCACTGCCGGGCGCTGGGCGGTACGCGGGTTGGTGAGCAGGAGCAGGTCGATCGTGCCGAGCTCAGGTAGCCGGTGCCCCGGTCCGAGAGCTGTCAGCTGAGACGGCACAAGGCTGGCGGCCATTGCCGAAACGCCGATGCCCGCCGCGACGGCGGCGATGAGGCCGTTGACGCCGCGGCTGACACATGCGCTGCGGTACGGCACGTGGGCTCGGTTCAGTGCCCGGCGCATCTCGGTACGCGAGATGCTCGGCGCCGGGTAGACGACCAGCGGCAGGGGCCTGGCCAGGTCGAGTTTCGTCGACGGGGTACCCACCCACACCAGGCGGTCTCGCTTGACGAGCTGGCCCCGCTCCTCGCGGCTGGGGCGCTTGCCGATGAACACGTCGAGTTTGTTTTCCTCCAGCCGCTGGTGCAGCAGTCCGCTCTGATCGACCGTGAGGTCGAAGTCAACGAGCGGATTGTCACGGCGGAAGTCGCGCAGGATCTGGGGCAGCCGGGTGAGCGCAAGGTCATCCGACATGCCGATGCGCAGGCGCCCGCGGGGCCGCGATCCGCTGAAATAGGCGGTCGCCTGCTCGTAGGCGGTCATGATGTTGCGCGCGAACCCGATCATCGCCTCGCCGTCAGCTGTCAGCGACACGGAGTGGGTGTCCCGGAGCACGAGCGTTCGGCCGGTCTGCTCTTCCAGGCGACGGATGTGCTGGCTGACGGTCGGCTGCTGAATGCCGAGCCAGGCCGCGGCACGGGTGAAGCTACCGGTCTGCTCGACGGCGAGGAACGTGGCCAGCAACTGCGGATCGTAGGTAGTCATAAGGATTCTCAATAACTGTTAGAAACAGAATTGCCTTTCATTATAAGCAACGTGCGGCCGAGAATGGCGAGGGACATTCGGCAACTAGGAAGGCCTCTCAGTGACCACCGCCGAGGCAATTCGGCCACCGAGAGGCGCCTTCGCCGCCCTCACGTCGCGCGGCTACCGGATTTACCTGGCCGGCCAGAGCCTGGCCAACGTCGGCACCTGGATGCAGAGCATCGCCCAGGACTGGCTCGTGCTCGACCTGACGCAGAGCGCGACAGCCGTTGGCGTGACGATGGCGCTGCAGTTCCTGCCGATGCTGGCGTTCGGCGCGTTCACCGGAGTGGTTGCCGACCGGCTGCCGAGGCGGCGCATCCTGCTGACCACGCAAACGCTGAATGCTGCCGCCGCCGGCGCGCTCGCCGCTATCACCATCGCTGGTGCCGTCCGGCCCGCCGCCGTCTATGCGTTCGCGTTCGTGAGTGGCCTGATCTTCGCTTTCGACGGGCCAGCCCGGCAGGCGTTCGCGACCGAGGTCGCGCCGCGCGGACAGCTGCGCGCGGCGATCGCGCTGAACGCCGCGGTATTCCAGTCGACCCGGCTGATCGGGCCGGCGATCGCGAGCGTGCTCATCGCGAGCGTGGGCACGGGCTGGGTGTTTGCAGTCAACGCTGCCTGCTACGTCGGCCCGACGATTGGATTGCTGCGGCTGCGGCCGTCCGATCTCACCCCGGCTCCGCCTCCGCGGCGCGAGGCCGGAGGTTTGCGAGCGGCCATGCTGTACCTGCGCGGGCGCCGCGACATCCTGTGGACGATCTTTCTTGTCGGGATGCTCGGGACCTTCGGCCTCAACTTCCCGATCGTGCTGACCGCGATGGCGAGGTCAACCTTTCACGGCAGCGCGGGCACGTACGGCCTGTTCAACATCGCCCTGGCGATCGGGTCAGCGTCTGGGGCGCTACTGGCAGGTGCGGCTGCGCGCCCGAGGCGCCGGGTTCTCGTGCTGTCGGCGGCGGGGTTCGGGCTCGCCCAGGCGGCCGCGGCAATCGCACCGGACATGGCGGTATTCCTGCCCCTGCTGGTCGCTATGGGATTCCTCAACCTCGCGTTCCAGTCCATGGCAAACGCCTCCGTCCAGCTTGCCGTCGATCCCGAACTGCGCGGCAGGGTCATGGGTCTGTACATGCTGGCCTTCATCGGCGGCACGCCGATAGGCGCCCCGGTCATCGGCGCCCTCACGAACCACTTTGGCGCCCGGGCCGGAATGGCCATCTGTGGTGCTGTCCCGGCGCTGGCGGCTGTCCTGGTGGCCGTGGCTTTGACGCGGGGGCCACGCGCGGACCAAGCCGATACGCGCAGGACGAAGACCGTCTGCACAGCGAGCCGTCCGGTGAGCGACCTGTGAACGTGGTCGCGCGAGCGGACGGCCACCGAACGTGGTCGTGATCTGACCTGGGTCGGTCAGGACGCAGGCGACCGCGGCTCGCCAGGGTTGACGGCCTGGAGAACGAAGTCGGCGATCGACGCAGCGTAAAAGTCGCACCGCGCGCTGATAGTGGTCCGCTGTGCTCCGGGGGTGAGCACGATCAGGCTGATCACCCTCCCCATGATGGCGTCGATGATCAGGTCGGGCGGGGTCCCGGCGGGGAGCTCACCGCGATCGATCGCGGCCTGGATGACGGCGCCGGCCCGGCCGAAGCGAGCCCGGACGATGTTCTGCACCATCTCGTCGAAGTGAGGCGGGTACTGCGCTGCCTCTATCAGCACACGCGGCAGCACGAGCGCCTTGGGTCCGACGAACATGTCGATGACCTGCTCGGCCATGCGGACAAGGCAGCCGCGCAGGTCGGCCGGGTCGGCGTCATCCCCGGGTGGTTCGGCCAGGTGCTCGAGGGCGGCGAGCAGGAGGTCTTCCTTAGTGGGCCAGCGGCGGTAGAGGGCTGCCTTGCCGACCGGCGCGCGGCGGGCGACCCGGTCGAGGGTGAATCCTGCCCAGCCGACGTCGCCGTAAAGGCCCAGGGCGGCTGCGATTACTCGCTGCTCGATCTCGGGGTCGGCGGCAGGCCTCGCACGGCGCGTCATCGCTTCAGGGTGTAGCGGATGGGCAGGTGCTTGAGTCCTCCGACGAAGGTGGTGGCCGTCCATTCCGGCCGGCCGGCCAGCTCGATGGATTCAAGACGGGGCAGAAGCTCGGCGAAGAAGGCGCGGGTTTCCATCCGGGCGAGGGCGGCGCCGAGGCAGAGGTGGACGCCGAAGCCGAATGCGAGATGCCGGTTGGGGTCGCGGCCGACGTCGAAGCGGAACGGGTCGTCGAAGACCTCCTCGTCCCGGTTGGCCGAGGGGTACGACAACAGGAGTGCCTCGCCCTGCTGGACGGGGATGCCGCGGACCTGGGTGTCGTCGGCGGCGGTGCGCATGAACTCCTTGACCGGGGTGACCCAGCGGATCATCTCCTCGGCGGCGGTCGGGAGCAGCGCCGGGTCGTCGCGCAGCCGCGCCAGCTCGGCCGGGTGCTGGATCAGGGCGTGCAGGCCGCCGGCGATGGTCGAGCTGGTGGTGTCATGGCCGGCCGTGGCGATGATGACGTAGTACGAGGCAGTGTCGAAGTCAGACAGGTACTCGCCGTCCAGCCGGGCGTTGGCGATCTCGGACGCGAGGTCGTCGGTCGGCGTCGCCCGGCGCGCCGCGGTCAGCTCCTGGAAGTAGGCAAAGAAGTCGAGCAGCGTCGCCATCAGCTCCTCCGGCGTCTCGCCCCGCCGCAGTTCCTCGTCACCGCCGCCGAACATCTCCTGAGTGAGCTTGAGGAGCCGCGGGAAATCGGTCTCAGGCAGCCCCAGCAGCGACAGGATCACGTACAGCGGGAAATGCACGGCCACCTGGGTGACGAAGTCGCACTCCCCGCCAAGGTCAGCCATCCGGTCCACATACCGGCGGGCGAGCTCGGCGACCCGCGTCTCCAGCGCCCGCATCGCCCGCGGCCGGAACCAGCCGGCGCCGATCGCCCGCACGACCTTGTGCTGCGGGTCGTCCATGTGGATAAGAGTGCGCAGCGCCGTGCCCTCGGCCTCGCGCTGCTTGGCTTGCGCATCCATCACCGCCGTCGCCAGCAGCGGGCGGGGTGCGTTCAGGAACAGCGCGTTGTTCCGCTCGATGTCCAGGATGTCGTCGTGCCGGGTGACAGCCCAGAACGGCTCGAATCCGTCCGCCTCGACCCAGTGCACCGGCGCCTCACGGCGCAGCAACGCCAGAGCGTCGTGCAGCCGCTCTTCGTCGGCATAGGCGGCCGGGTTGGTGAAGGCGAGGCCGGCTTCGGTCACGGTGAGGGCCATCGTGAAATCCTCCCTGCTCGCTCCGTGCGACCGGGCCGGCGCGGCTGCCGGATACGTCGTACGGCGACCTGTTATTTCGGACGAAGTTCGTCTGATATGGCCACCATAGAATCGCGCGCGGTCTGCGGCAAGACGCGGCGAAGGCCGCGGTTACTCGGCGCCGACGACCGTGAAGTCCGGGCTGACGAAGACGTGGTGCGGCCAGTTGACGCCGATGTAGTGAACCTCGTAGTCGCCGTTGCTCAATTTGACGACGCGGTCGACGATGCCCCCCGGGTAAGCGGCCAGCGCGGCTTCCGTCGCTTTGTTCGCCGCGGTTCCGCTGATGATCGTTCCCGATCCCTGGCTGTAGGCCGCCGGGATGTGGCCGATCTGCCTGGACGTGGTGGGCGTGCCTTGCTGGAAGGGGATCACTTTGGCCGAGGACACGGTGTTGGCGCTGCCAGCGGGTTCCACGGTGACTTGGGTGGCCGTGATGGTCGTGCTGCTGGTCGTGCCCAGGACCAGGACGCTTTCCCCGGTGGCGATGGCACGGACCGACGCCGCGGCTGTCCCCTTTCGGTAGCTCGTGGAAGGCACCTCTCTGACAGTCACCCTCTGGCCCGCTGATGTCGTCATCGTGAAGTCCGGCGCGGAGAGGCTGCTGACGGTGCCGGCGGCACCGCCGGCGGCCGGGCCGGACCGGGCATTGGATCCGCCGCCGGGTCCGCGGGTGCTGGTCTGCGTGCTGGCCGCGGTTGAGCTGCCACCGGAGGTTGCGCTGACGATTCCGTACGAACCGCCCGCGACCGCGAGAGCCGTGCCGCAGACGATGATGACGCTGGTGAGTTTGCGGGAGGGCATTGCCGCTCCTTTCGGGAGCCGTTCAGGCCGGCAGGCGAGCGATCACGCCCGGGTGTCACGGGAGGCGAGCTGGAGGACGAGGCGGCCATCCTTCATGACTCCGGTCTGCTGCGCCCGGCGGGCCACGGAGCTGTCGTGAGTGACGATCACCATGGTGAGCCCCAGCTCTTGCCACAATTGTTCGAGCAGCGTCATAATCTCGTCGCGGGTACCTTCGTCGAGGTTGCCGGTAGGCTCGTCGGCTAGCAGCACCGCTGGTTTTTTGACCAGCGCGCGGGCGATCGCGACGCGCTGCTGCTGTCCGCCGGACAACTCCGACGGCAGGTGACGGGCCCTGTCGGCCAGGCTCACCTCGGCCAGGGCCTGCGCAGCGCGCTCCCGCCGCTGGCTGTCACTGACGCCCAGCGGGACCAGTGCCGCCTCGACGTTCTCCTGCGCGGACAGCGTCGGGATGAGGTTGAAAGTCTGGAAGATGAAACCGATCGACGCGGCCCGCACCCGGGTGAGCTGAGTTTCCCGTAGCGCCGCGAGGTCCTGCCCGCGGAACTCGACGATGCCGGAGGTGGGCCGGTCCAGCGCACCGAGGATCTGCAGCAGCGTGCTCTTGCCGTGCCCGGTCGGTCCCTGGATCGCGAGCCAGTCGTTGTCTTCGATGACGAGGTCCACCCCGCGGAGCGCGTGCACGACGGCGCGGCCTTTCCGATAGTCCTTGGTGACCGCGCTGAGCTTGTACATAAGATCTGTCTCCTTCGTCATGGCTAGTTACTCGACTCGGGCCAGGGCCGCGGCCGGGCGCAGCCGGACGGCCCGCCAGCCGCCAAACGAGCCGGCGATGAGGCCGCCGAGGATCGCCAGCGCGACGGCGAGGCCCACCGCGCCGAGGGTGACCGGTGCGGTCAGGTGGACCGACACGCTGTGGCCGGCGGCCGATGCCGCGCGGGCGAGACCGCCCCCGCCGCCGGGCCCGGCCGCGCCGCCGAAGCCACCGCCGCCAGTGGAAGCCGGCGCAGTCGACGCCGTCAACGGCGGCGCCAGGGACTGGACGAGGGCAGCGCCGCCGTAGCCCACCGCGACTCCGCCCAGTCCGCCGAGAACGCCGATGACCAGGGCTTCGCCCATGATCTGGCGGATGATCCGGCGGCTTCGCCAGCCCATGGCCTTGAGGGTGCCGAACTCCCGTACCCGGCGGGAGACCGCGGAGATCGTCAGGATGCTGGCAATGCCGAAGGCAGCCGCCAGGACAGCGACGGCCAGCCACTTGCCGAGGTTGCTAGCCAGACTGGACGCGCTGGAGAGCGAGCCGGTGACCTGACTGGCCAGGTCACTCGAGGTGGTCACGGTCGCTGTGGGCAGCCCGGCCGAGATTTCCTTCGAAACGGCGCTGATGTCGGCCGAGCTTGTGGCCGACACGTAGATGGTGTTCACCTCGCCGGGCATTCCGGCCAGGGTTTGCGCGCGAGCAAGCGGGATGTAGAGATCCGGGGAACTTGACGACTCCGCGGGCCGGGCGATGCCGACAACTGTGAAGCTCTTCCCGGCCACCATGACCTTCGAGCCCACTGTGAGGCCTTGGGCGGCGGCATAGCTCGAGTCTGCGACCGCGACATTGGCATCCGACTCCGCGGTGGTGATGCCATGGCCAGAAGTGATCGTGGCGGAGCTGAGCGGGCCGAGCGAGTCGTCAGCCGGGTCGATGCCCGTGACCGTGAAGGAGTTGCTCGAGATCGATCCGCGGGCCGCGCCGGCGGTGCCCTGCTGCGACCCGGACGGAACGGTCCCGGACAAGGACAGGTCCGTCAGCGACAGCGCGCCGGAGGCGCCGGACACGTCCTTCAGCTGAGCTATCGTGCTCACCGACGACGACTTGAGCGTGCCGTGGTCCGCGCCGAGCAGGACGTTCCGGCTGAAACTGGTGCCGGCCGTGCCGTGGGCGGAGCCGCCGACGCGGAAGTCAGGCGTCCGCCCGGATCCGGACGCGGGTGCCTGCGTGACCGTGACGTCAGTGCCGACGCCGTAAAGCGAGTGCAGGACCGTCGCCTGGCTGGCCGATACGCCGCTCGATGCGGCGATCACCGTGATGACCAGGCCGATCCCTAGCGCGAGGCCAGCGCCGACGAAGATGGCCTGCTTCATTCGCCGGCGCAGTTCCCGCAGCAGGTAGGTAACGAACATCGTGATTCCTTTCGGAGGATCGGTGCGCTTGTCAGCCGCCGCTGAACGGGCCGCCCTGGCCGCCTGGCCGTCCGCCGCAGGCCTGCAGGGCCTTGCGGAATGCTGACGAGGTCGCGCCAGCCGGCGGAGAGTGGTGCGTGCCGCCGGACAGGTGGCCGGCCGGCGGCTTGACGCCGTGCTGCTCCAGGCACTGGCGGAAGGCCGAGGTGCCCCCGGAAGCGGAACTCGACGGCGCGGGCGCGGCGCTGCCGGCACTGCATCCGGCTACGGCGACGGCCGCGACTAGCACGGCGGGGCCGAGAACGCGCAGCGAAGGGCGGCCGATGGAACTGACGGCTAGGCGTGTCAACGATGTCTCCGGAGTTGGCGGCGGCCTGCAGCCAGCCGGCTGCGGGCCCGGGCAGACTGGGTGGCCCGGTGCCTAGCAGTTAAGCGCGGGGTTCTTGCGATCTCATTGCGGCCGGCTAGGAGCTTCCTGCCCGGGTGGCTTCAGCGATGCTTCACCTGACAACCGGAATCCAGGGAAGGAAACGTGGCCGGATGGGGCCGGTCCGGTCAGCAGCCGCCAGCCGCCCGGACCCGCGGCGGATTAGCGGCCGGCCGGCACGGCGGCGGCCGTCGCCGCGAGCGGCAGCCTGACCCGGAACGTTGCTCCCTGACCGGGCGCCGTGTTCACGGTGATGTCTCCGCCGTGAGCGGCCGCGAGCCCGGCGGCGATCGACAAGCCGAGTCCGGCCCCGCCGCGGGACCGGGTGCGGGCGCCGTCGGTGCGGTAGAAGCGCTCGAACACGTGAGATGCCTGCTCGCCGGTCATGCCGGGGCCGCGGTCAGCGACGGAGATGTAGCCGGTTCCGGGCGAGCTGGTGACGGTGACAGTGACCGGCGAGCCGCGCGGCGTGTGCAGCACGGCATTGCTGATGAGGTTGTCCATGACCTGGCGCAATCGCCCGGCGTCGGCGCAGGTGATGACCGGGTCACCGGCGTCGAGCGTGATCGTCCGGTCGGGCTGAGCCATCCGGGCGGCGCTGACGGCCTCGGCGGCGACGCTGGCCAGGTCGACCGGACGTGGTTCGAGCGGGCGCTCGGAGTCGAGCTGGGCCAGCAGGAGCAGGTCCTCCACGAGGCGGCCCATCCGGGCAGCCTCCAGCCGGACCAGGGTCATCAGCCGGAGCAGCTCGGCCGGATTGGCGTCCGTTCCTTGCTGGAGGGCGAATTCGGCGAGGCCTCGCACTGATGTCAGCGGCGTGCGCAGCTCGTGACTAGCGTCGGCGACGAACTGTCGCATCCGGTCCTCTGAGCTAAGCGCGCGGGCTTCGCCATCCTCGCGGGCCTGGTAGGCAGCCTCGATGCGGTTCAGCATCGTGTTGAGCGCGACGGCCAGCCTGCCTACTTCGGTGCGGGCGGAAGGCTCGTCGATGCGCTTCGACAGGTCCCCGCCAGCGATCGCTGCTGCGGTTGCCTCGATCCTGCGCAGCGGCGCGAGGCTCGTGCGGACGAGCGGAAGGCCGATGCCTGCCAGGACTGCGACCGCCACGATGCCCGCCAGGGCATCTGCTACTTCCAGCCGGCTGACGGTGCTCAGGATGCCGTCGAGGCTGAGGGCGATGACAGCGCGCTGTCCGTCGGGCAGGATTTTGACAGCAACCCGCCAGGAGTCTGCCGGATGGCCCGCCTCAACAGTGAACGGGCCGTTGCCGTCCGAAAGCTGTGCGGCGGACAACCTGAGGGGTATCGCCCGGGCCAGCGGCCTCCCGGCCACCTGCACGTGTCCGTCCGGACTGATGACTTCGACCAGGAACTGGGTCGGCAGCCCCTGCTGGCGACCGCCATTCGGAACCGCGGGATGCGGGCGCGTCAGGACCCGGCTGGCGACGGTGGCAAAGGCCTGGAGCTGCCCGTCAGCGCGCCCGAGCAGGTAACCGCGCAGCAGCGTGGTGCCCAGCAGGCCGGTGGCCAGCGATGTCAGGGCAACGAGAATCGCTGCGGACGCCATGACCCGCACGCGCAACGACGCGTTGGCGGCCGCCGCCCGCAGCCTGCCGCGGCGCCGCGTCACGGCGGCGGGATCCGCAGGACGTAACCAGCGCCGCGGACAGTGTGGATCAGCTGCGGCTCACTGCAGTCGACCTTGCGCCGAAGGTAACTGACGCAGGGCTCGACCACGTTCCCGCCGCCGCGCGAGGCGCGGTCCCAGACATGATCGAGGATCTGGCTTTTGCTGAGCACGAGGCCGGCGTTGATCATCAGGAATCGCAGCAGCCTGAATTCGGTCGGCGTCAGCGGCACAAGCTCGCCGCCTCTCCTGACCTCGTAGGTATCCTCATCAAGGTCCAGGTCGGCGATGCTCAGCCGGGATGCGGCCGGTCCTTGTCCGGTGCGACGCAAGACCGCGCGGATGCGCGCCAGGACCTCATCCAGGCTGAAAGGCTTGGTGACGTAATCGTCTCCGCCCAGCGTGAGGCCGGCAACGCGTTCGCGCACGGTCGCGCGCGCGGTCAGGAAGATGACCGGCACCCGCGGACCGGCGGCTCGCATCTGCCGGACGACCTCGAAGCCGTCGCCATCCGGCATCATCACGTCCAGCAAGATGAGATCAGGCTGAGACGCCGCCGCGGCTCGCAGCGCCCCTGCGCCAGTCGCTGCGGTGACCACCTCAAAGCCGGCGAACCGCAGCGATCCGGACAGCAGCTCCAGGATCGTCGGCTCGTCGTCCACCACGAGGAGCCGGGCCTCGCCCCGATCGCCAGTAGCCTCACCGGAGCCTGCCGTCATGCCCATCACTCAACTGTGCACAGGCAACCTTGCGTCTTTCTGACTGGCCGCCTGAAGGATTCTCCGGGTTTCCTCTGCGTAAGCTTGAACCCGTCGGCTCCGGCATTTCACCGGCACGGCCGCTACTCCTGGCTGAGTTCCGAGGGCAGGGCTGCTGCGCCAGCGCGGTACCGGGCGACAGCGGCCTCGCAGACGGCTCGTACCGGCCAGCCGAGGGCGCGTGCGGCGGCTTCCGCCTCGGCCAGTTCTGCCGTGACCGTCCCGGAGTCGGCGAGACCATCGGTGGTGGCGGCGACCTTGACGGTTACGACCTGGGTGTTGCCCCGCGGCCCGACCCGTACCTCCGCGGATGTCCGGGAGACAGTCACCCGGTGCATCCGGGACGAGCGGACGCCGAGCGTTCCGGTATGAGCGAAAATTGCGGCGGTAACTGCGGGCCGGACAGGCTCAGCACAGAGCGCGGTGAGGACCTGACCGGGGCGGCCGTGCCTCCCGACGATGGGAGTGCACCAGCAGTCCCAGGCTCCGGCCGCCCGCACTGCCTCCAGGACCGATGGCCATAGCCGGGGGTCGAGATCATCGACTGTGCTCTCGACTACGGTCACCTCGCCGTCGCGCAGGCCGGGCTCCGTGGCGGGCGTTCCGATGACGACCCTGGTGATGTTGGGCCGGTCCGGAGTGTCCCGGCTGCCGCCGCCGGTGCCCACCGCGCGCACCTTCATGGCCGGAAAGGCACCTGGTGCCGCCGCAGCCGCAACCAGGGCCGCACCGGTCGGCGTGGTGCGCTCGCCAGTCAGGTCGCCGGCGGCCAGCTCCAGGCTGGCTGTGGCGGCGATACGGAGGACGGCGGGAGCCGGCACCGGGAGGCGGCCGTGCCGGCTGGTGACGGATCCGCTTCCCGCGGCCAGGGCCGAGGAGCACACCACCGCGCCGGGGCCGAGCAGATCGAGATCCTGTAGCGCGGCTGCCGTTCCCACCACGTCGGCAAGCGAGTCGAACGCGCCCACTTCGTGGAAGTGCACGTCGTCAGGTGCTTCGCCGTGCACGGCACCCTCCGCCTCGGCCAGCAGCCGGAAGACCCGGGTTGCGAGATCCTTGCCCGCCGGAAGGAGGTCACTGGCGGTGACGTGCCTGAGCACGTCGGCGAGGTTGCGCTCGCGGTCGGCCACCTCTGGCGTCGTGATCACGGCCCGCAGGCACGCGAGGCCGCCCCGGCGAGCAGGCTCGGTTCGCAGCCCGAGACCGGGCACGCCGAGTGACGCTATGGCCGCCCGGACCCGCTCCACATCGGCTCCGGCGTCGAGCAGGGCGGCAAGCAGCATGTCCCCGGCCACACCCGCGGTCGCGTCTATGTAGGCAGCGCCCGGCTGGCCGGTCACCGGTGAACCGCGCGGATGATCTTGGCGGCGTGCACGGCCGCGCCGAAGCCATTGTCGATGTTGACGACGACCAGGCCCGGGCTGCACGAGGCGAGCATGCTCGCCGCTGCGGCCAGTCCGCCCGCTGCGACGCCGTAGCCGACACTGGTCGGCACGCCGATCACGGGCGCGCTGACCAGCCCGGCCACCACACTCGGCAGGGCACCGTCCATCCCGGCCACGACCACCACGCATTCGGCGGCACGCAGATCGTCCAGCCGGGACAGCAGCCGTCCGAGCCCGGCCACACCCACGTCGGCCAGGACCTCCGCGCGGACACCGAGCACGGCCAGCGTCGCCGTGCACTCTCGTGCCACTGGCAGGTCCGTGGTTCCCGCCGTCACGACCAGGACGCTGCCGCGGGCGGGCGGCAGGGCGCCGAGCACGACTGTCCTGGCTACGCCATCGGCATGCACGACATCGCGGGGGAAGCGGGTGGCGGCCGTGTCAAGGACGCCGGCCGGGCAGCGCGTCGCCAGCGCCGGCGCTCCCGGGTCGCTCGCCCGCAACTCGGCCAGGAGCGCGAAGATCTGGTCAGGCGTCTTGCCTTCGCCGAAAACTACTTCCGGGACTCCGGTGCGCCGCCGGCGATCGACGTCCAGCCGGGCGAAGTCGCCCAGCGGAACGCCCGCTGCCGCAGCCTCTGTTCCGGGTGCCGAGGTGCTGGGCAGCTGCCGGGTTGCGCGCGCTTTGCCGGCTGCATTGTTCGACCTGTCGAGCATGCCGGGACCGTCAGCCGCCACGGCCTGCCGGCGTGATCTCAAGGTTCAGTGAACCGGACCGCAGCGGCTTCTCGTCGATCTCCGCGCGCAGGTATCCAGCTGCCGTCACGCAGGCCAGAACGGCCGCATGCTCGCTCGGGTCCTCGGCCCGCGGCAGGTCCGCCGCGCCGAGCTGCACCCGGCCGACGTCACCGAAATGCCGCACCCTCAGTTCGCGGTACCCGCGCTGCTTCAGGCTCAGCTCAGCCCGGTCGACCTGCGCCAGCACGTCGGCGGTGACCGCGGTCCCGTACGGCAGCCGCGATGCCAGGCAGGGAGAAGCGGGCTTGTCCGCGCTCGGAACTCTCAGGTGCTGCGCCAGCGCCCGCACCTGATCTTTCCCCATCTCGGCTTCCAGCAGCGGATGCCGGATACCGTGCTCGGCCGCCGCGCGCAGCCCGGGCCGCCAGTCACCGGTGTCGTCGGCGTTCGCGCCGGAGAGAACCGCAGCGAAGCCGCGGCGCCGGGCCAGCGCGATCAGCCTGTCGTACAGTTCCGACTTGCAGAAGTAGCAGCGGAAGCGATCGTTGCGCCGGTAGTCATCGCGCTCCAGCTCGGCGGTGCTGATGACCTCGTGCCGGACGCCGACGGCTCTGGCCACCGAGCGGGCGCCGTCGAGTTCGCCGGATGCGAGAGCGGGCGAGACCGCGGTGATGGCAAGCGCTCGTTCCCCGAGGGCCCGGGCGGCCAGCGCCGCCACCAGCGAGGAGTCCACTCCGCCGGAAAACGCGATCAGCGCACTGCCGAATCCGGCGAGGCGCTCGCTCAGCCGGCTGGCGAGCGCATCAAGCTCGTCAGGCACGCTCGCCACCCTTCCTGTCGCGGCCGGTCATAGGATTCGGACTATACGCTTCGGCGGTGGTCCTGACCCGGCGCCGTGATGCGCTGTACTGTCGGATGCAGTTTTCGGCACTTCGGGAGGCCCCGTGCCCATCGAACAGGCAGAGTTCGGCCGCGCCGGCCATCAGAGCAGCCGGGTGATTTTCGGAGGGGCGGCTCTCGCGCGGGCTTCCCAGCGGGCCGCGGACGAGACTCTGGACGTGCTCCTCGCTCACGGAGTGAACCATCTGGACCTGGCCTCGTCTTACGGCGACGCCGAACTGCGCATCCGGCCGTGGCTCCAGCGCGAACCGGGCCGGTTCTTTGTGGCCACCAAGGGTGACAAGCGCACGGCAGCTGCCGCCCGCGAGGAACTGCACCGGTCCCTGGACCGGATGGGGGCCGACCACGTCGACCTCTGGCAGCTGCACGCTCTGGCCGATCCGATCGAGTGGGACATCGCCCTGAGCCCCGGCGGGGCGCTCGAGGCTGCCGTCGAGGCCCGCGAGCAGGGCCTCATCCGCTGGATCGGGGTGACCGGCCATGGCAGCCAGATCGCCGCGACGCACCGCCGCAGCCTCGACCGGTTCGACTTCGACTCCGTGCTGCTGCCGTACAACTTCGTCACGATGCAGAACACGTACTACGCGGAGAATTTCAACGCTCTGTACGAGACCTGCCGCGAGCGGCAGGTCGCAGTGCAAACGATCAAGTCGATCGGGCTGCGCCCGTGGGCGGGCAGACCGCACACCAGGGCGACCTGGTACGAGCCGCTTGAGCAGCAGGGCGACATCGATCTCGCCGTCTGGTGGGCGCTGAGCCGCCCCGGTGTGTTCCTCTGCAGCGCGGGCGACCTGGACTTGCTCCCGAGAGTGCTTGACGCGGCCAGCCGGTTCAGCGGGGCGGCACCGGACGACGCGACCATGGGCGCGCTGGTCGGCCGGACGGCAGCCGAGCCGCTGTTCGTCTGATTCAGGCCGCGGACCGCCTGATGACGGCCAGCGACGTCAGTGCGATCGCCGCCAGGACGATAGCGCAGGTCAGGATGGCGCGGAAGTCGCCGAAGGCCTGTGAGCCGTAGCCGACGGCAATGACCGGCACGGTCAATCCGACATACGCGAACACGAAGAAGGTGGAGATCAGCTGGCCGCGGGTCTGAGCCGGTGCTATGCGGTTGGCCGTGGCGAGGCTGCCCATGAAGACGGCGCCGACCGCCACTCCGCTGGCTGCGGTCCCCGCGAGGAAGATCGGCATCGAGGCGGCGGACAGTGCCGCCACGATCAGGGCGAGTGCCACTAGGAATACTCCGAGGCCAGCCATCATCACCAGCCGGCTCGGCAGCCGGGACCCGGCCAGCTGAGTGCAGGCGGCCACCGCAAATGCCAGGAAGACCACTGCGCCCGCCGCCGCATGGCTCGTGTCGTGCAACACGCCGCTCAGGAAAGTCGGAACGAGCGAGCTGAAGAGCCCGAGCAGTGAGAACGCGGCAAAACCCGCGAATCCGGCAGCGATGAACTCGGCCCTGCCTGCCAGCGGAATGCCCAGGCCGCGGAACTTGAGCGACAACGGGGAGCGCTCAGTCACCGTCTCAGGCACGAGAAGCAGGGCAAGTCCCGCGATTACTGCGAGTGCGAGCTGGACCACGAATGGCCACACTGTCGGCTCGGCCGAGTACTGCGCTAGCAGCCCGGCGATCAGGGGGCCCAGACCGAGGCCGCCCATGTTGGCCGTCGTCGAGACCAGCGAAGCGCGCCTGCCAGAACCGGACCGCGCCGTCTCCGTCAGCGCGGCGGTGGCCGTGCCGGTGATCAGTCCAGCCGACAGGCCCGATAGCACGCGCCCCAGAAACAGCCAGCCGACACTGGACGCGAGGATGAACGTCACCGCGCTGGCGACGCTCAGCACAATTGCCGCCGCCAGGACGGGGCGCCGGCCGAACCTGGTCGGACAAACTCCCGGCGCCTAGCAGCGCTGCGAGTACGCCCACTGCGTAGACGGCGAAGATTAGCGTGATGAGACTAGTAGAGAAATGCCATTGGGCCTGGTAGATCACGTACAGGGGAGTGGGAAGGGTGGTACCGAGCATCGTGACCGCGAATGCGTAAGCGATCAGCCAGAACGCGACCGGCCGCGATAGCTGCCAGGTCGGCCCCCGATCGGCCACGGACGGATCGAGGCAGTCCAGGCACGGCCGGTCAACTCTGCTGCCGGTGGTAGCCATTCCGTCTGACCCCTACGCGGTGGCCGTCGCTGTCGTTCCCTTGTCCAGGATCGGGCCCTCGAATACGTCCGGTACCCCCGGAGCGTGCGCAGCGCCGACACTCATAATTTGACCCCCCCAAGGTCGCAGTGAGGCGGCTGGATCTGGCCGGACCGGTGCGCGTGGGACGGTCCAGCTCTGCCCTACTCCCAACTTAGCTCTGCCACGCTGATGGCTGTCAAGGCCAGAAGCGATCAGCCCAAGCTGCCGCACGGCCAAGCGGGCTAAGTCGAGCGAGCCGGCGTGCTCAGAATCTGCCGGCCTGGATGCCGTCACAGCGTGACCGTCAGTATCTCGTTGCCGTCGCCACCGAAACGGCGTCCTCGTTGCATCCTTGGGCAGTGCAGCTCGACGACCGGGAGCCACATGGACCTCAGGCTGCCGGGGGTCTATCCCTGGCCGGGCATTGCCGTCGAAGGACGCTCCCGCTTGCGCAGCAGGCCGGGGGTACGGTCAGGATCCGTGCCGGAAGGTGGCCGTGCACCCGCCGTCGACGGTCACGATCGAGCCGGTCATGAACGAAGCATCGGCTGAGGCAAGGAACGTCGCGACGCGGGCGACTTCGTGTGCCTGGGCCTGGCGGCCAATGGGCTGCAAAGCGGCATTCGCCTCCCGCCGCGCCTCCGCGGCGGCGCGCTCGGCTGGCGGCAGAGATGCCCGGTGGCCGCCCATGTCGGTGTCGATGTAGCCAGGGCAGATGGCGTTGACGCGGAGACCTTCGAAGCTGTAGTCGACGGCCAGTTGTCTCGTGAGGTTGATGATGGCGGCCTTAGAGGCGCAATACGACGGGGCCAGCGGCGCGCCGATAAGGCCGTACGTTGAGGCGATGTTGACCATGGCGCTGCGCGGACGCTCGAGGAGGTGAGGGATCGCCGCTCTGGCGCAGAGGAAGGTTCCGCGCAGGTTGACGGCGATGGTCCGGTCCCAGGCGTCGACGTCGAGCTCATGAAGGCGGCGCGCCCCGCCGGAGATTCCGGCGACGTTGACCAGCACGTCGATGCGTCCGAAGTCGGCCACGGCACCGTTGACCAGGGCAGAGACGTGGTCGACTTCAGCCACATCGCACGCCCTGAACGACGCCTTCCCGCCTGAGCTCCGGATCTCTTCGACAGTCTGCTGCCCGCCTCCGCTATTCGTGTCGCCGATGGCGACGGTCGCGCCGGCGCTGGCCATGTCGAGGGCGATGGCCCGCCCGATCCCTGTCGCCCCGCCCGTCAGGAGTACCACGTGGTCATTCAGGGACGGCATGAGTCCTCGCCTCCTGGTCTTGTTTGCTTGCCCGGCCAAGGCTGCTGGATCGGAGCCTTGGCCCAGGAACACTATAGGAAGGCGCGCATTCAGGGCCTTATGCGCTACGCAGCGCCGGTAGCTCGGGCTAGCTTGGCAGAGAGGAAACATGGTGGCAGCGAGGGGGATGACGCAGCTGAAGGTCGGTCTGCGGGTTGGTGACCTGGCCGCTTCGTGCGCGCTGTACCTGAAGCTCGGGTTCCGGCAGATACCGAGACCGGATGAGCCGCGGCTCCGCTACCTGACCTTCGGCCATACCTGGCTGATCTTGTCCGACAGATATCGGCATGGCTACCACAGCGCGGAGCGCCGGGACGCTGCCATCAGCGGTCCGCTGGGATCGGGGTTCGTGCTGGCCATCCCGACGCCGGACCTGGATGCCACCTATAGCCTCTGGCGAGCAGAAGGGCTGCCGGTGACACTTGAGCCGCAAGACGCGTACTGGGCCCGCATTTTCTACGGCCTCGATCCGGACGGCTACGAGCTCATGTTCGAGCAGCATCACCACATCAAGCGAGCGCCCGATATCGGCTGACCGTGGCAGCGGAGGTTTACCTCACCAAGTCTTCGCAGCTAGATGCAGGGATGAATGCCGGCGCGCGGTGCTCGCCCGCACCGGTTGCGGCGCTTACACTGTGACGCCGGCAAGGTCGGCATGGCGAGCTGAGGGGGACGGCTGTGCCGCGATGGATCGTCGAGAACGTGTCGGTATGGTGGCTGGCCGCGAGCGCGCTGATCTGCTTACCCTTGCTTGCCGTTGCGCTCCAGTCCTTCATCCGGCGCCGTTCGCCTGACCTGCTCGGCGGCCATCAGAACGAGGCGATCGGATATCTGGGCGCGACTGTCGCCGTCGTGTACGCGATCATCGTCGGGTTCATGGTGATCACCTTGTGGGATCAGTACATCACCGCCGGCGATACCGTCCAGGCCGAGACTTCGAACCTGCGTGATCTCGTGCAGTTCAGCCAGGCGTTCGGGCCTGCCGCCCACAGCCGGGTACAGGACCAGGTGACCGCCTACGCCGAGTCGGTGGCGGCGTCGGAATGGCACACCATGGCCCGCGGTGCGGGCAGCCCGACCACGCAGCAGAACTTCGACCGGCTCATCGGCACCGTCTAGATGCTGAAGGTTCACACCCTTTCCGACCAGGAGTTCCTGGGCAGCATGCTGACCCAGATCAATGACATCGGCGAAGAACGCCAGCAGCGGCTGGATCTCGCGGGCCAGAACATACCGGGGGTGCTGTGGCTCGTGGTCGTCCTGTCCAGCGTCAGCACGGTCGGGTTCACGCTGCTCCTGGGCATTCGGACCGCATGGCTGCACTACATCACGGTGGCCCGTGTGGCGGTCCTGATCGGGGCTAGCCTGGTCCTGGTCCTGGTCCTGGAACTCGAATACCCGTTCAGCGGCAGCATCGCGGTGCACCGGGAGCCGTTCGACAAGGTTGCGGTCTACCTGCGGACAGAATTGAAAGGCAGCTAGCGGCGGTTTCTGCTGCCTTCGCTGGCGAGCCAGCGTTCTGAGTCAGATGAGCTTGAGCGCGCGGCTCGCCGCGTCTTGTCCCGCACGGACGGCACCGTCGAAGTAGCCGCTCCACCGGTCCGCTACCTCGGTCCCGGCCCAGTCGATCAGGCCTGCCGATTCGCGGAGCGCCTGGCCGTAACCGGTCCAGGTGCCCGGCTGCATGAAGCTAGTGAAAGCCCCGCCAGTCCAGCGGTCCTTCGGCCACTCCACCACGATCAGATCGACCGGATGAGCGGCTCGCTGACCGTAGTAGGCGACAAGGTCGGCGAGGATCGTTGGCTTCGAGCCAGGTCTGCAGCGTCTGGCCGTCGAGGCGTCGTGCGCCTGGCGTGTGCCAGGGCGCTTCCGGCGGTACCAGCGCGGACAGCCGTCGATCTTCGCCAGCGTCTGCTTGGCGTCGAGTAGCGCCGCCCCGGGCACCTGGGGTGGCTGGCCAGCGAACGGCGGAAAGCTGCCCGCGAATGTGCTGCGGACGCCGTTCCAGTAGAAGATGCTCAGGCCGTGGTGGCACGACTCGAACCGCCGCACGCCGAGATCCACCCAGCCGCCCTCGATCACCGGCTTGCGGACCATCCGGCCGCCGATCCGGTCCCTGGCTTCCAGGACGAGGACCGATCTGCCGGTCTTGACGATTTCCCAGGCGGCCGCCAGGCCGGATAGGCCAGCTCCGATCACAAGCACGTCTGCGGACCTCGCGTGCGTGCGCCTGCCGGAGCTCGCCAGCGCGCTGGATGTGCGGCCAAACGCGCCGGCAGTCCCGGCCAGGGCGGCGCCGACCAGGAGCTCGCGGCGCGCGGGCGCCCGGGAGGAGCCTGGCACGGCAGGCAGGCCTTCGGCGGCGACCTTCTCGTGGCGAACGGGCATGACGCTTAAGATGACGATGTCACGCTCTGCTGTCAATCTGAACACGTAATGTAATCGGCCTTGACTTCGGCTACCGAAGTGCCAGTCAGCGACGGCAGTGTGACCGCGAGACTCAGACGTCCTCGAGGCAGTCTGGCTGCTCGGCCAGGATCCAGTCGAAGAGCGGCTGGGCGCTGAACCAGCCGGCCAGGGCGCTGCCGACCTGAGCGTAGGTGGCTCGGGCGGTCTCGTCGTCGATGGGCCGTGGTTCGCCGGCCGCCATGGCCAGCAGCTCGGCCTGACAGGAGCGTTCCATGCTGACGAACCAGAACACGGCTTCGTCGACCGACTGACCGACCGTGATGAGTCCGTGGTTGGCCAGGATCGCGGCCTTCGACCCGCCGACGGCAGCGGCGATGCGCTTGCCCTCTTCGACGTCGTTGGCGACTCCGCCGTAGCCATCGTAGAGTCCGTGGTCTTCGTAGAAGATGCAGGCGTCCTGGGTGAGAGGCCGCAGCGGCCGGTGCAAGGAGGCGAAAGCCTTGCCGTGAACGGAGTGCGAGTGGGCGGCGGCGACCACGTCGGGGCGGGCCGCGTGGACTTGCGAGTGGATCGCGAAGGCGGCCTGATTGAGCGGCCAGGTCCCGTGCAGGACTGTGCCGGCGTGGTCGACGAGAATCAGGTCCCGTGCCCGGATCTGCTTGAAGCTCATCCCGAACGGGTTGACCCAGAACTGGTCCGGGTGCTCAGGATCGCGCGCGGTGATATGGCCGGCGACGCCCTCCTCGAAGCCGAGCCGGCCGAAGATGCGGAATGCGATGGCCAGCCGCTGCTTGCGGTGACGGCGCTCCTCGGCCGTGGTCCGCTCGACAAACGGGTCGTGCGGGATGCGATCACTCATGCTGGCCTCTCTTCATGCCGGTCCGTCACTCAGGCCCATTCTCCCGGGTGTCCCGATCTGACTCAGACTGGGCTGCTGATCTACCGGGGACCGCCGGAGGCCTTGCGTAACTCCTCCTGCACCAGCTGCCTGATGTCGGCGCGACGGGCCCTGCGCGCCGTCAGCACCACCAGAACCAGAGCGGCCATGGCCAGGAGCGCGCAGAGAATGGCAGTACGGACTGACACGTGAACTGCCCGCCACTCAACCGGGATTGCCGCCACTGAATTCAGCACGTCCACGGTCGGCCTGGCGAAGCCGAGCAGGCCCCCTGGCGCGCTCAGGTGCAGGCTTCTGCGCTGGTCAGGCGCCAGCCAGCGTAGATCACTGAAGTGCAGCATGGAGCAGATGGCCACAGCGGCAGCGGACAGCCCTAAAGCCATGGCGCCACCGCGAATTACCAGCGAGGGCGCTGACCTCACCCGCCTCCTGGCCGCGCTCATGAGCGGCACCACGCCGCCGAGCGCCGTTGCCAGCGTTATCAGCCAGACGCGGTACTCCGCGACGAACCAGGTCCATTCGTTGAGCTGTGTCAGCGCCCATCTCATGACTTATGAAGTGCCCAGCAACACGCTGTCCATCCCGTCCTGTTGGGCGTGGCAGCGCTGCCACAATCGGGGTGATAAGCAGCTGACGGCCGGGGAGACGCGGTGAGCCAGAGCGAAGAGCACCTCAAGGCCGGCCAGCTCGGCACCGCCGACGTGACTGCCTCGACGGTCGCGAACATCGGGCCGGGGATCGATTTCTACTTCGGGTTCGGGGTGATCGCCGTCACCGCCGGCGTTGCCGCGCCGCTGACGATCCTGGCCGCCACGGTGGCCGTCGCGCTGCTGGCTTTCACGGTGGCCGAATTCACCCGAGCGGAGCCGTCAGCGGGCAGCTTCATCACTTATGTCGAAACCGCGCTCGGCGCCAGGGCCGGCGTTGCCACGGCCCTGCTGGTCACCGTCGGCTACACGGTCGCGATCGCGGCGGTATTCACCATGTCGGGCGGCCTGGTCGCGCTGACACTCGCGCATTACACATCCTGGCATCCGCCCTGGGGGCCGATCTCGCTGGTTCTGACCGCGGGCGCGATCTGGCTGACTGCGCGCGGGGTGAAACTGTCAACGGCCGCGGTCGCGGCGGCCGTCGTCCTTCAGGTAGCGATCATGATTGTCGTCTGCGGCCTCGTCCTGGTCGATGAGCGAGCCGATTTGTCGGCCATTCCGTTCTCCTGGGCCCACCTCACCGGTGGCCTGGCAGGCCTGTCGGCGGGCTTTCCGCTGGCCCTGTTCATGTTCATCGGCTGGGAGAACGGGCCGGCGCTCGCCGAGGAGGCCCGCGATCCGCGGCGCACCATCCCGAGAGCCCTGTACATCTCCGTGGCAATCGCAGCCGCCCTGCTGGTCCTCTTCGCCTATGCCACTGTCACCGGCTTCCGGTACGACGTCTCGTCCATCGGCCGCTCTTCAGTCCCTTTCCTGACCGTGGCCGACCGCTATCTCGGCCGGGCAGGCCTGCTGGCGTGGATCGCCGGGATCGTCTCCATTCTCGCCACGCTGGTTGCCGGAGCGGACTCGCAGTCGCGCATGCTCTTCGACGGCGGAAGGACCGGGCTGCTTCCGGCCGCCCTCGGCCGCGTGCGCTTCCGCTCCGAAACGCCTGTCAATGCGCTGCTGGTCATGACGGTAGCCGGGCTGGGGATCATCGGAGCCTGGTGGGCGGACCGGCTCATCACTGGCGACACCAGATCGATGGACCCGGTCGGGCTGTACGCGGAGTGCTCGACCCTGGCCACGATCGTGATTCTCTTCGTCTACTTCCTGACGATGGTCTCGCTGCCGGTGTTCATGTGGCGGCGGCACCGGGCCTCGTTCTCGCCGTTCCGCCATGTGGTAATCCCGGCCCTCGGGGCCGTGACGCTGATCGTCCCGTTCGTCGAGCTGTGCCAGCCCGGCCAGCCTGCCCCTTACAGCGCTTTCCCGTTCGTCGCGCTCGCGATCGGGGCAGCGGCCGTCGTGATTGCGTTCGTTGTCGTGCACAGGCACCCGCGCACGGGCACAGGAGAGGGAACGGCGGTCCCGGGATCCTGAGCGCAACTCTGTGCGCTGCGGTGACTGAGTGGCTGCGTGGCGCCTGAACTGCCGGGCTACCGGCGCTGGACGCCGTGCACCTCGAATGCCAGCAGGATGTCGGAGAAGCCACGGAACAGCGCGAAGAATCCGACCCAGATCAGCAGCAGCAGCGCCCGGGCGGGGAACTCCTGCTGGGAGACCCAGAATCCGAGCAGGATCTCCAGCACGCCCGCGATCATGCCCAGCCACCAGACCGGATGAGTCTCCCGCGACGAGATCGAGGTGACGAGGTCGAGGCTGCCGCGGAAGATGAGCAGCAGCCCGAAGATCGCGGCCAGAGCCCAGAACGCGCCGAACGGGCTCGCGAACGACCAGCAGGCCGCGAACAGGAACAGGATGGCCATCCCCACGTGCACCCAGCGCCACCGCGACCTGATGGAGGCGATCAGGAGCTCGCTGAGCCAGCCGGCCAGGAAGACCACGCCCATCAGCACGCCTACGGTGACCACCGAGGCGAGCCGGAACCGCAGCACGATGAGCGCGATGACTAGCCACCCGATCCCGGTGATGAGGAACATCCACCACGGCCCGGCCATCTGATCCAGCACTGTCTCGAACCTGCCACGCGGGCCAGCGCCCGCCGACGAACGGAAGCTCATCTCCGTATCCCTTCAACGCCTGGACCTACGGTCCCACCAGACCCCGGAAATAACTACTGTCGCCCGGCACGAGGTTGTGGCCGCGCATTGGGCTGAGCGGCGATCACTGAACCCGCGGCAGGAACGTGCCCTGGATCAGGCCGGCGACCGTCCGCGCGGCGAGCAGCGCGATCCCGCCGGTCAGGATGCCGACGAGGGCGTACCCGACAGCCGCGCCGTCGCGCACGTGCTCAGCGGCCAGCCAGCGGACGCCGAAGGTGACGGCGGCGGCGAAGGGGAACGAGAAGGCCCAGAAACCCGGACTGAACGGGGCCCGCCGGTATAGCGGGATCAGCCGCACCTGGACGAGCAGCATCAGCACCGACAACCCGGCCAGGATGGCGGCCGCCGTGTCCACTTTGCCGCCATTGATGGCAGACCAGGAGTTACCCGCCACCACGGGCGGCGCGAGCTCGATCGCGATGGTCGGCAGCAGCACCGGCGGCAGCGATGCCGCCGCGTAGAGCCGGAACGAGATAATCGAGGCGAGGATCACGAAGGACGTGATGCCCAGGCCGAACAGCACGCGGGACAGTGCGGTGAAGCCCAGCGCGGCACTCGCGCCGCCCGCGAGCAGGCCGCCGGCGGCCGTGGGCAGGAAGTAGCCTGGATGCCAGTCCCGGATGTCGCTGTCGCCGATGATCCAGCATCGGCACGATCACGATCAGCGCGGTGAACGGCCCGAACGTCGGATCGGACAACTCGGTTGTCCAGCGTCGCTGCACGGCGACGTTCACCAGGTAGGCGGCCGCGGTGACCAGCCAGGTAAGGGCCGAGACGATCCACAGCACGTTCGCCGGCCAGTCCGACGCCCCGGCCAGCTGGGTCGCTGCTGACCACGCCTGCGCCAGGCCTGCCATCCCCCCTGGCATCTGGTTCCCCTCGGTCGCCCCAGGGCAGAAGTGTGCCCGTCGCGCAGGCCAGGTACACGTCCGCCGTGGCGGTGTGCGGTTGGCAGGGAGGTTCCCCGCCCGCGACCGCTGATCGCGCGCGCGCTACGGTCGAAGGCAGGGGTATCCGGGCACGTGAGGCTGTGAAAGGCGGTCATGCGATGCGTCCCGACATCAGGCCTGGCGGCATTTTTCCCGACTACTCTCTGCCGGATCACGCGGGAACGGTGCGCTCGCTCAGCGAGCTGCAGGGCCGCGATCCGCTGATCCTCACCCTGGCCCGCGGCAACTACTGCCCGAAAGAGCACCGTCAGCACCTGGAACTGTCCGAGCATTACCCGGAGATCGCGGTCGCCTATACCCAGGTCGCGACGATCGCCACCGACGACCATCACTCCCTGCAGGAATTCCGGGCCTCGGTTGGCGCCCAATGGACGTTCCTGTCCGATCCGGGCCGGACTGTCCAGCAGGACCTGCACATTCAGGAGTACACCGACCCCGAGCACAACCCCATGATCCCGCACACGCTCGTGCTCAAGCCGGGGCTGGTCATCCACAGCGTCTATAACGGCTACTGGTTCTGGGGCCGCCCGTCGTTCTACGACCTGTGGCATGACCTGCGTGCCGCCAGCAGCGAGATCCGCCCGGACTGGGACCTGAGCACTGCCGGGCTCCGCGAGGCCTGGGATGCGGGCGACTACTCGAAGTTTCACGGCTGGGACCGGAAGTCCGCCGGGTCGAAGCCGACATCGTATACGTGACCTAGCGTCGACTGCCGCGCGCAGACCCGTCGCCCGGCGGCAATGACAACGGAGGGAACGAGGTCAGTGGTCACTCCGGTATGCGAACTGCTCGGGATTGAACAGCCGATCGTCCAGGCCCCCATGGCCGCCATTCCCGGCCTGGCCGCGGCGGTCTCGAATGCCGGCGCTCTCGGCATGGTGACCCTGACGTGGTCCGATGACACCGCAGCGGTCGTCCGGGAGACGGCGGCACTGACGTCGCGGCCGTTCGGCGGCAACTTCGTTCTCACCGATGATCATCACCGTGGCCTTGACCAGGCGCTCGAGGCCGGCCTGCGGATCGTGTCGTTCATGTGGGGGGACTCAGGCGCTTACGTCAAGGCGGTGCATGATGCCGGGGGAATGGTCCTGCAGACCGTCGGCAGCGCCGCCGAGGCGCGGCGGGCAGTCGCGTCCGGCGCCGACGTGATCGTCGCGCAGGGCTGGGAGGCAGGCGGGCACGTCTGGAGCAAGGTCGCGACGCTGCCGCTAGTGCCTGCGGTAGTGGACGCCGTGACGCCGGTGCCGGTCATCGCGGCGGGCGGGATCGCTGACGCCCGCGGAGTCGCCGCGGTGTTCGCGCTCGGAGCTCAGGCCGCGTGGCTGGGCACGCGGTTCCTGCTGGCCACGGAGATGCCGATCCATGAGGACTACCGGCGCATGCTGATAGCCGCAGCCGAGACCGATCCGCAGTGGTACCCGAACCTGTATGACGTCGGGTGGCCTGACTCACCGCACCGCGCCCTGCGCAATTCAACGTCCAGGGCGTGGGACGCGGCAGGCCGCCCGCCGGACAGCCAGCGGCCAGGAGCAGGCGATGTGATCGCGCACTTCGCGTCCGGCGAGGCCATCGTTCGCTACGAGCCCGCGCCGCCGATGGCCGGGACGACTGGTGACATCGAGGCGCTGTCGCTGTGGGCCGGACAGGGCGTCGCGCTCGCGACCCGGCAGCAGACAGCGGCCGACATCGTCACCGAACTCACCTCCCGCCTGTAAGCCGGGCCGGAGTTGCCGCCATTCACATCGCCGGAGTGGAGCTTCCCATGACAGAACCCGCGCCTCGCATCGACTTCGCCAACCTTCCGTCACCCGACGAGGGCATCCTGATGACGCTGTTCATCACCGTCCGGCAGGTTGCGCGGTCGCGGGACTTCTACTCGCGGGTCCTCGGCGGCACTGTCGTCCTGGACGAGAATCCGTGCATTGTCAGGCTGGCTAACTCGTGGATGATCATGAACCCCGGTGGCCCGCCTACGCCAGATAAACCGGGCATCTCAGTGGTCGACTACGAGCCGGGTGACACCACCTCGATCTTCCTGAATCTGCGCGTCGCTGACATCCAGGCCTGCTATCAGGCCTGGAAGGACAAGGGAGCCGAGTTCGTCACTCCGCCCATCGACCGCGGGGCCGAGACCCGTTGCTACATCCGGGACCCGGACGGTTATCTCATCGAAGTCGGCCAGTCCACCGGCCTGCTGCACGGCAAGCTTGCCGCTAAGCGCCCGGAGGACCTCCCCGGCTGACAGCGCCGACACCGAGAACGGAGCAGCCGTGAGCGAAACCGGGCGGAAAGTCGCGATCGTGACGGGCGCCTCCCAGGGAATCGGTGCCGGCCTCGTCGCCGGGTACCGGCAGCGGGGCTGGGCGGTCGTGGCGAACTCCCTGAGCATCAAGCCGTCGCAGGACCCGGACATCCTCGCGGTCGCGGGCGACATCTCCGACCAGGCCACTGCCGACGAGATCATCAGCCAGGCAGCCGATCGCTTCGGGCGGGTCGACACCCTGGTCAACAACGCCGGCGTCTTCGTCTCCAAGCCATTCACCGACTACACCGCTGCGGACTACGCGCTGGTGACCGGCGTGAACCTGGCCGGATTCTTCTGGCTCACCCAGCGCGCCATCGTGCAGATGCTCAGGCAGGACGGTGGTCATGTCGTCAACATCAGCGCCAGCATCGCGGACCGCGCTGACTCGGTTGAGCCAACCGCGCTGGCCGCGCTGACGAAAGGCGGGCTGGCCGCGGTCACCAGGTCGCTGGCGGTCGAGTACGCCTCTCGCGGCATCCGCGTCAACGCGGTCGCGCCCGGCATCATCCAGACGCCGCTCCAGCCGCCCGAGGCTTACACGCCCGGGGCACTGGCGGGAAAGGAGCCCCCGCTCGGGCATGTGGGCCAGGTCAGCGACGTCGTGGACGGCATCCTGTACCTGGAGTCAGCGCCGTACGTCACCGGCGAGATCCTGCACATCGACGGTGGCCGGATCGCCGGTCACTGAGCGGCCCCGGTTACATGTCCAGAACGACCTCGGACCGGGGCCGGGAACAGCAGATGAGCACTTCCCCGTCGGACGGGGGCTCCAGCGGGTCCGGAGAGTAGGTGACAGCGCCGGACAGCAGGGGCGTGACGCAGGTATGGCACACTCCGCTGCGGCAGCTCCACCGGCTGGGCACATCACAGGCGTCGGCCAGGTCGAGGAGGCTGTGCCAGCTGGCGCCGAAAGGCGTGGAAAGCCCGCTTCGGGCGAAGGTCACCAGCGGTCCGGCGCCTGCCGGTCCTGGCGGCGGGTGCGGCGCCGGGAGCGCCTGGCCGACGACGCCGGGGTTGGCGGGCGGCAGCGCCGCGAACAGCTCCGAATGGACGCTGCCGGGCTGGATGCCGGCCGCGCTGAGGGCATCGCGCACGTCCGCCATGTATGCGGGCGGTCCGCAGACGTAAGCCTGCGCGCCGCCGGGCAGGCCGAGCGCGGCCAGCGTGTCCGTGGTGACGTGACCGGCAACGGCGTGCTCACGGCGGAGCTCGGCCGGCCTGGCCCGGCTGTAGAAGACCTGCTGGCGGGTGTGCGGCAGTGACTGGAGCAAGGCCCGCGCCTCGGCGGCAAGCGGGTCTTCCCGCGGGCTGCGGGCGCTGCTGACCCACCAGATTTCGCGCTCACTGCCCGCCTGCGCGAGCTGGTGCAGCATGGCCAGGACAGGCGTCACGCCGATGCCGGCCGAGATCAGCAGCACCGGTCCTGAGCTGTCATCGAGGACGAAGTCGCCGCGAGGCGCGGCCACCTCGAGCGCTGCGCCCGCGCGCACGGTGCTGGTCAGGTACCGGCTCACCGTTCCGTGCGCCTCGGCCTTGACGCTGATCCGGTACACGGGAGCACCCGGCGCGGACGACAGCGAATAGCTGCGCACCGGCGCGGGCTTTCCGGCGCCCGCAACTCGAAGCGTGATGTACTGCCCAGCCCGCGCCGGGGGGAGCGCGGTTTCGTCCTCGGCGGCGAGGTAGATCGAGGAAACGGCGGCAGTCTCCCTGGTTACCCTGGTCACCCGAAGTGGCCGGAAACCCGTCCAGGCCGGAGCGGGCCCGGCTCCCGGCTCGGTGCCTGGCGGTGGCGCGGTAGCCGGGCCGCCGCGCTCGGAGGCGTCGATCAGCTCGCGGAACGATTGCTGCCACCCCGGGCTCAGCGCCGGGATCCGGGCGGCGATGCGCAGCTTGGCATTGTCACGATCAGGCAGGTACAGCAGCGCGTCGGTCTCGGTGACGCTGAGCGCGTGCGGTCCGGTCCTGGTCTTGATGATCTGATCGCCGGCCTGGATGCGTCCCTCACGCAGGACGCGCAGGTAGAAGCCGGGACGGTGATGACTGACCAGCAGTGCCGGCATCTCGGGCTCGCCGAGCCGGATGCCGACGCGGTAGCAGGTGACCCGGGGCTGGGTGACCTCGAAGTGCGCCCCTCCGATCCGGTACCGGTCTCCGATGCAGACCTCGTCGTCGGCTAGCCCGTCGACGGTGAGGTTTTCGCCGAACTGGCCGTAACTGAAGTCCTTACGGCCGAAATGCTGCTCCCAGTGCCGGTACGACTCGATCTGGTAGACCAGCACGGCGCGCTGCTCACCGCCGTGACCGGTCAGGTCTCCTTGCCCGTCCCCGTCGATGTTCAGCCGGCGCGCCATGACCGGCCCTGACACCGGTTCCTTCCAGATGCCGGTGTGGACGGTCTTGCCCTGCCAGGCGACATCGCGTGGCAGTCCGACGTTTACCGATAGCAAGACCGGCATCTTGGGCGCCTCCCCGGCGCGGTAGGCCGTCACACTCCCCACTCCACATTTTCACTCAGGCGGAACTGGCACGCCGAACCCGGAAGCGGATCGTCCGGTAGGGACCTTACCCTGGCAGCCATGACCGACAGCGAGCGTTCCCGACCTGAAGACCTGACCGGCCGGCTGACGGCAGCGCAGTTCTCGGCCTTCCCCGGCGTCGCCGACTGGCGGGTGCTGTGGGGCGCCGGCTTTGCCGCGGCGCGGTTCCTGACCGGCTCTTTCGACGGCGGGCTGGCGCTTGTCGCTGCCATCGGCGAACTGGCGGCCGCTGCCGGGTACGGCCCTGACGTCGATGTGCGGCCTGAGAGCGTGACCGTCCGCCTGTCCACGGCCGAGGTCCACGGCCTCACCAGTCGCGATGCCGCGCTGGCGAGAGAGATCTCCGCCGCCGCGGCCCGCCTGCAGGCACAGCCGGACCCGACGGCGGTGCAGCACGTGCAGGTCGCGATCGACGCATTTGACATCGCCAGGGTCCGGCCTTTCTGGCACGCGGTGCTTGGCTATCCGGTCGTCAGTGACGAGGACCTGCTGGACGTGCACCGCCAGGGGCCGTCGTTCTGGTTCCAGCAGATGGATTCGCCCCGGACCGGGCGCGACCGCTTCCACATTGACATCTACGTGCCGCACGACCAGGTGCAAGCGCGGATTGACGCTGCGCTCGCGGCCGGCGGCCGGATCGTCAGCGACGCCCATGCGCCCGGCTGGTGGACACTGGCCGATCCCGAGGGCAACGAGGCTGATCTGGCGATCTGGGGATAGCCGCCTGACCGTGGTGCCGGTCAGGCAGCCGGGGCCGGACCGGCCGGCCGGCCGTACGTCACTGCGTCGCGCACCTGGCGCGGCAGAGACTGCGCGAGTTGCGCGTCGGGCTGAGCGCCGAGCGCGTCGTTGATCGTGGAGAACGCCAGGCGAAGAGCCACGAAGGCAGTAATCGCGAAGACCTGCCCGTCATCGAGGCCCGAATCGCGGAGCGCCTGGATGTCGTCCGGCGTCGTCGCGTTCGGGTCCCTGACCACCTGCCGCGCCCACGCGGCCAGGGCCTTCTCCTGGTCTGTCAGCCCGGCGTCGCTGCCCGTCAGAACGCCGGCCGCCAGGTCCGCGTCCGACGCCTGGCCCAGCTTCCCGCCCCAGGCCAGCGAGCAGTACGAGTCGCCGAGGGCCGAGGCGGCGGCGGTCACCAGGATCCCGCGCTGGCGAAAGCTCAGCCCGCTCGCCTTGAATGCCTCGGACATCAGCCCGAACAGGCGCTTTACGGTGTCCGGCTGGTGAGCCCACAGCCGGGACACGTTCCACACGTAGCCGTCGTCGGCGAGGTCTTCGTCGAAGAGCGCCTGCACGTCAGCGGAGACAGGAGGCTCGTGGAGAAAGCTTCCGGTCATTCGGTTTCAGCTCCTTCAGCCTTGCGGGCCAGGTAGCCCACGACCTTGATCTCGGCCCGGAGTGGCAGGCCGCCCTGAGCAGGTCCTGGGCCTGCTCGACGGCCGCGCGGTGGAACTCGGCCTCGCCGACGTTCTGGATCGCCTCATAAGCAGGCCCGGTGGCGGCCAGTGCTCGCGCATAGAGTTCCGGGTCGGCGAACTCCCAGGCGAAGGGAACGTCGAGGCGCTCGACTTCGACGAATCCGTGCGCGGCGAGGATCTGCTCGCCTGCGCCGGGCCGCCCGAGCGACACCATGACCGCCTGGTTACCGACCTTCTCCGCTGCGGCGAGCCGGAACGGCGCCAGCGCCCAGGCTCCGGAAGACACCTTCAGGTGGCCCCATACGGTGATGCCGGCCCGGCCGCCGGGGCGCAGGACCCGGTAGATCTCGGCGACCGCGTCGGGCGTGGTGCCCCAGATCCCGCGGAAGCTCGTCACAACATCAAACGACGCCGGGTCCCACGGCAGCGCATTCATGTCGCCGACCCGGATGTCGCAGTCCGGGCTGCGGTCCCGGGCGATCGCCACCAGCCGGGGCGAGGCATCGATACCCGAGCAGAAAGCGCCGCGAAGGCGAGCCAGTTCGACGGCGAGCCCGGAGCCGCACGCCACATCGAGCAACTGGTCCCCGGCGTCGACGCCGAGCCGATGGTGCACGGTGATGTACTCGCGGCAGTTGCCTGGCTCGCTGAGGGTCGCGAAATCGACCGCTTTGCGGCCCCAGCCCTCGTCTACCGTCTCCCATTGAGGAAGGTCCGTGTCTGGCCTTGTCATTGCTGCCCCCTTCTGCGTCGCCAGATCCCCCCGCCGAGGTCCTACGGCTGAGTTAGGACGGACCGTAGTACAGGTGGGTACCCAGTTTGCGGTGGTGGCTGCGGCCCGGCAACCCCTGGCGCCCCCGGCACTCGAACGTCGCGCCGTCGGCAGCGTTGGCAAAGGCACCATCGATGACTCCTGCGTCCGCAGGCCGTCGGGAAGCGACACGGTCATGCTGGCTCAGCTTCCGGGGATGTGATGGCGGGCTCGAGAGTGAACGGCGACCGCCCTGCGGTGATGGTGTCCCAGTTGTAGTGCATGGGGATGAGCTCGCATCGTGACCAGGCAGAGTGCTGGTCGGCGTAGTGGGGGCTGGCCGGGTCGCCGGAGGCACCGGCGAGCACAACCCACTGGCTGTTGTCCCAGTTGCCGACGTCGAAGATATAGCGGGCGATGGCTCCGTAGACGGCGGCGGTGCCGGACTCGGCCCGGCATCCGGTGGCCCAGACGGTCTCGTTGTCCCCGCCAAGACCGGCGCCGGGCGGGCTGAGTTCGGCTGGTGCGCCGACCAGCAGCGCAGTGAGCGGGTGGCTCAGGGCGGCCCGGTGAGCGTCGTGCCAGGAGACCGCGGCGGCTCCGGCCGCGACCTGGCTGAGCGCCTCGGCGAGCAGCTCCGGCCAGGGCCGGCCGCCGGTCAGACTCGTGTCGCCGGTCCTGATAAGGGCGGGGAGCACCCACCAGAGCTGGCTGACGGCTGAGGCGCGTCCGGGCAGCTGCAGGTCGGTGGCGGCGGATGCCGCGGAAAGGCCTGAGCACTCGCCGACGATTGCCGCCAGCGCCCAGCGCAAGCGGGTGTAGTAGGTGGCGGCGACGGAGCCGGGGGCCATCCGGGCGTCCCAGGCCACCAGCAGGTCGCGGATCGCAGCCGCTTCGGCGCCGGGCGGGGCGACGTCGGTGAGCGCGGCCTGGAACACCCGGGCCGGAATGCTGAGGTCGTCGTGGTGAATGGCGGCCATGTCGGTCAGGGCCGCGGCAGGGAGCGTGGCCAGCAAATCCTCGATCCTTCGGGCGCGCCACGGCGGGTGGGTGTCGGTGCTGAGATAGTCACCGGTGCCGGGGCCGTCGGCCACGACCCGGTTGTTGGCGGTCACGATGAAGCCGCGCTCAGGATCATCGAGGCGGGGCATCTGGCCGGCCGGGATGACGCCGTCCCATTCGTGCTCGCCGGTCCAGCCCGGTACCGGCAGCCAGCCGTTGATGGCGGGCCGGCGGGGGACGACAGCCCGGACCAGGTGGCCGATGTGCCCGGCAGTATCGGCCGCGACGAGATTGTGGTCGATGAGTCCCCAGCCGCGGACGGCCAGGAACAGCTCGTCGGTGGTGCCGGCGGTCAGCATGGGGAGCAGGCAGTCGAAGGACCGGTCAGTGTCGAAGAACTGCACCGATTTCAGCGTCACTGCCGCCCCGTCCGCGGGGTCGCCGGCCACGACCGGGCCGTGCATGGTCTCGGTGATGCCGATCGTCACCGGGAGGCCGCCGCGGACGCTGATCCGCTCAGCGGAGGTCGCCGCCGTGAGCCAGTCACCGCGGTGGCGGTAGCGAGACGGATCGGCGGTGTCGAACTGCTCGACGTACAGGTCGTGAATGTCGGCGAACGCGTGCGTGACGCACCAGGCGACCGAGCCGTTGTGGCCGAAGTGCGGGAAGGCCGGCACGCCGGGCACGGTCAGCCCGACCGCGTCGAACTCCTCGCACCGCAGGTGCAGCTGAGCGTACATGCCAGGCAGCTCGAACGCCCGGTGCGGATCGCCGGCCAGCAGTGGACGGCCCGTTGCGGTGCGGGCGGGAGCCACAGCCCAGTTGTTGCTGCCGCCCTGGATCTCGGCGGCCACTGGCAGCAGGCTCAGCGCCGCAATCGGCTCGCGCAGTTCTGCCAGGCTCGCGACCCAGCGGCGGGCATCGGTGCCGGCCGGGATGCACAGCCGGTCGGACCCGCCGTCGTCATAGCGGAGCTTAGCGATGTCGCCGTCGGCGACGATGCCGACCGCGGCGGCGCGCCACAGCTTGAACCACAGCGAGCCCATCAGGTAACCGCGCTGGCGCATCGCCGCGATGCAGTGCCACCCCTCCCAGGGCTCGGGTGTCGCGCCGAGAAGCGCGTACTCACCAGGCGCCGGGTGCGTGCCGAGCCACGCGTTCACGCCCGCCGTATAGGCATCCACCATCGCCCGGGCGGCCGTACCGAGCGCCCCGTAGTCCCGGATGCAGGCGGCGCTGACCCGTAGCCGGCGCGCTAGCGCGTCGGCTCCCACGCCCGCCGCGCCGACCCACTCGGCCCACCGGCCCTGCATCTGCATCCGGCCGGCGTCCATCTGCCAGAACCGGTCTGCCGCATGCACATACCCCTGTCCCGCGAACGCGTCCTGCGCCGACTCCGCCCGGACGTGCGGAATCCCCCAGTCATCCCGGTACACCTGGACCGCCTGCTCCAGCCCCGGCAGCACGCCCCGCTCGTCCATCAGCGCCTCCTCAGTAGCCCCTTAGTAAAGTCGACCACGCGCCCACTCAGTACAGCGTCTGCGGCTGCGTGGCCATCATCTCGACGGCCTAGCCTGCGCCGGTGGTGCAGAAGGTGCTGATCTGCTCGAACGCGCGCTGCTCGTCGGCGGACGGACCCCCAGCTGGCGGCGGGTCGCCGGGGGCGAGCTGACCGGCGGTCGGAAGTTCCTGCGCGACGTCCGGTGAGATCACGCCGGGCATGACCTTCAGCAGCTCGATGACAGAGCCCGGCCAGCCGTACGTGAGGATGACGGGGAGCGCATCGTCGTGATCGGAGCCGACATGGATGAAGTGAATGTCCAGGCCGCCAGCCCAGATCCTAGGCCGCTGCCCAGTACCGGGCGAGTTCCTGGGATCGTGTCCAGCTGAACGCCCTGCGAGTGATCAGGGACGGTCTCCCTGTCCGGCCACCGAGTATCCGCGACGCGCTGCCTGAGGGCCTGTAGTTCCGCCGCAGAGGTCGAGGCTGCGAACGGCCGGATGGCTGACTTCTCGGTGGTGACAGACATGTGCGGCCTCCTTGTCAGGTAACTGAGACTGCTGGGCGCGACCGGAGGGCACGACAGCTAGAGCGCCGGGAGCGCTGGCGGGCGTGGCCGGCGCCGTGGCACGATCACGCTGTGCGCGCCCTTCGGTTTGCTGTCCGCGTTGCTGCTGATTCGCGCGGGCACGCGGTGATCGTGGTTCCGGCTGACCCGGACGAGGCCTGGGGAGTCAAGGCCGTGCATCGCGTATCCGGCACGGTCAACGGCTGCCGGGTGCGCGTCACGCTGGCGCCGGGCGCGGGCGGGTGGGCGTTCACGCTGAACCCGTCCAGAATGCGCGGGACAGGCATCGCCATCGGCTCCGAAGCGACCGTGGAACTGGTGCCTGAGGGCCCGCAGCGCGGCGATCTGGCCGACGACATCGCCGCGGCGCTGGAAGACAATCCGGCGGCGGGTGCCTTCTTCGATACGCTGGCGCAGTTCTACCGCAAGGCTTTCCTGCGTTACATCGACGCCACCACGCGGCGCCCTGACCTGCGCGCGGCCCGTATTGCCGAGGTAACAGGCCTGCTGGCGCGCGGAGTCAAGGAACGTCCGCGACCGTGAGGCGATGCCGCGGTCGTCCGGCCCGTCACGGTGAGCCCGGCCAGGCAAAGCGTCATGGCTGAGCAATCCCCGGCTGGCCCTGCCAGTCCGGCGGCAGGCCGAACGTCTCGGCCAGTCCGCGCCGGCCGGAGTCAGTCAGCAGGACAACGCGCCGCTGGCTGGCCCGGCGGATCCAGCCGAGGTCAAATAGCTCGCTGGCGAGCGCGGCGCCGAGAGCGCCGGCCAGGTGGTGGCGCTGCTCAGACCAGTCCACGCAGTAGCGGATCGCCGGGCGGCGACTCAGCACGGCGTCGAGGTCGAGGCCGAATGCCGCCAGTTCCCGGTGGCCAGCCGGAGTGAGCTGGTAGCTGCAGTCTGATCCTGGCGTCGCCAGGCGGTCGCGCACGCTGGTTTCCGGATGGTGGTGGCCGTCGCCGCCGGTGAGGATGCCCCGCTCGAGCAGGGCTTCCATCAGCGTGACGCCGAGTCGCCCGGCGAGATGGTGGTAGCACGTGCGCGCCCGGCGCAGCGCCTGCGCGCGGGTGCTCTGGCGCAGCGACCGGATCGGCTCCGGCGGCGAGATCCGGGCGATCGCCTCCAGCGCCTCGGCGACGGACTGATCACTGAGACGGAAGTAGCGGGCGCGGCCCTGCTGTTCGGCCGCGAGCAGGCTGGCCTGGCACAGCCGGGCGAGGTGCTCGCTGATGGTGGAGGGCGAGACGCCGGCCTCGGCGGCGAGCGCGCTGGCCGTCAGCGCCCGCCCGTCGGTCAGCGTCATCAGCACCCGGGCTCGGGTGCGGTCCCCGATCAGGGCTGCGATGCGGGCGACGTCGGCCTCGCCCTGCGGCACGGAGTCGGTCATCATAACCATCAGGTTAGGCGCGGGAAGCTTCGGCGCTCGCCGAAGCAATCGGCGGGAACACGAACGTCTGGTGAGTCGCCGAACTGTCAGCGGCGAGGCGTAGGAAGGATGCATGAGATGGGCGGAGATTGCCGAGCAGCAGCCGGCCCTGGCTGCGGTCGCGGCGGACAAGCTAATCAAGCCGGGCGTCCTGCTGGCGGGCACCGTCAGGCGCGATGGCACCGCTAGGGTCAGCGGCGTGGAGCCGCTGGTGATGGACGGAGATCTGTGGCTGTCCATGATGCCGTCGTCGGCCAAAGTCCGTGACCTGGACCGGGACGGCCGGATCGTGCTGAACAGCATCATCACCGGCCCGGGGCCCGATGCCGAGGTCAAGGTCCGGGGCACGGCTGAGATGGTGAGCGACCCGCAGGTGCACGGCCGGTACGCCGCTGCCGTGGCGTCCGGGCTGGGCTGGCAGCCCGTTCCCGGCGAGTTCACGCTGTTGGTCATTGAGGTGCGGGACATCACCTATATCGGATACGACGAGGTCACCCGCGGCCAGCATGTTGCCCGCTGGCCGGGCGGCCGCGAGTACATCAGGCCGGCCGTCACGCCCACGAGCCTCGGGCCTGAGCAGTATGTGTCGCGGCTGCTTCGCTAGCGGTGCGCAGGTCCGTGGCCGCAGAACCTGTGGCGGGCTGTGGCCACGGGACGATCACTGCGCGGCGGGCGGGGTGTGAATCAGCTTCTTGTTGACGAACTCATCGATGCCGAGAGGGCCGAGCTCGCGGCCCACACCGGAGCGCTTGGTGCCGCCAAAAGGCAGTTCGGGGCCGCCCAGCTCGGCTGTGTTGACCCAGGCCATCCCGACGTCGAGCCGGTCGGCGACCTCCACGGCCAGCTTCTCGTCGCTGCTGAAGACAGCTCCGCCAAGGCCGAACGCGCTGCTGTTCGCCAGCTCGACCGCCTCATCGGCGTCGGCCACCCGGTAGACCACCGCGGCCGGGCCGAACAGCTCCTCCCGGTAGGCGCGCATCTCCGGCGTCACGCCCGAGAGCACTGTCGCCTCCACGAAGGCCCCCGGCCCGTCGAGGCGCTTCCCGCCGAGGTGCACGGTGGCACCCTTGCTGACCGCGTCCTCGATCTGCTCCATCAGGTTGCGTGCCGCCTGCTCCGACGACAGCGGCCCGTAGTTCGTGTCCGGGTCTGTCGGGTCCCCGGTCACGTAGCCGGACATCGCGGCCGTGAACTCGCGCATGAAGTCGTCGTAGACGCCGTCGGCCACGATCATCCGCTTGGACGCGTTGCAGGCCTGGCCGCCGTTCTCCATCCTGGCCGCCGCGGCCGTCCTGGCGACCTTCGGCAGATCGGCACCGTCCAGCACGATAAACGGGTCCGAGCCGCCGAGCTCCAGGACAACCTTCTTGAGGTTCTGCCCGGCCACTGCGGCGACCGCCGATCCCGCCCGCTCGCTGCCGGTCACCGAAACCCCGGCGACGCGAGGGTCGGCGACCATGGTGGCGACCTGCTCGTTGCTCGCGAAGACGTTGATGTAGGCGTCGTCCGGCAGGCCGGCATCCCGGAACAGCTGTTCCATCGCCAGCGCTGACTCCGGGCACTGCGGGGCATGCTTGAGCACGATGGCGTTGCCGATCATCAGGTTCGGCGCTGCGAACCGCGCGACCTGGTAATACGGGTAGTTCCACGGCATGATGCCCAGCAGCGCGCCGATCGGGGTCTTGCGCACCCACGCCGTGCCCGGCAGGTTTGAGGCGAGCGGGGTGTCCTTGAGAAGCTCGGCGCCGTTGTCGGCGTAGTACTCGTAGATGGCGGCAACGAAGCGCAGTTCGCCCTTGGCCGCCTTGGTGATCTTGCCCATTTCCCTGGTGATGATCGCGGCCAGTTCGGTAGTGCGGTCCCGGTACAGCTCGGAGACCCGGCGCAGGACCGCGGCGCGTTCCTCGATCGGAGTGCGCCGCCACGAGGTGTAGCCGCGCTCGGCTCTCGCCAGCACATCGCCGACTTCCGCGTCCGTCGCTGTCGGGTACTCGCTTTCGACCTTCCCGGTGGCCGGATTCACTACCTGGTACATCATCGAGGCTGCCTCCATACGAAACGTCGGGTCCGTCCATTACACGCCCGCTGGCGGGCCGGGAGTCCGGCGGGGTTCGGCCCGAGTTCGACTCAGCTCATTCGCGGCGCTGGTCGCGCACGGCCCGGCGCAAGGCGAGGGCGACGACCAACGGGAACAGGCCCTCAGCTGCCGACGTGAGCCGCTCGACGAGACCGAGGTCACCACCGCCATACCTGGCCGCGAACAGAAGCCAGAACGACAGCAGCGCGTAGATCAGCGTTACCGCCGCGCAGCCATAGACGCTCAGGATCCACGACCGCGGCGGCGGCGCGCGCCTGGCGACGAGCAGCGGCCAGAGCGCGGTCGTGACCACGCAGATCACCGCGAAGGCGAGATGGCGCACCGTCGGGCCCGCGGTCGGCTCCGGCGATGCGGCGATGCCCAGAGTCGAGAGGCCGGTCAGGATCAGCAGAATGCGCGCAGGCATCCGGACCGAACTGAGACCTGCGCCGGTCGCGATCTGACAGCTGCCCACCAGCACCAGGGCTGCGGTCATGACCCAGCGGTCGGCCCCCGACTGACCAGCCAGGACGCTCATCGTCTGGCGCATCGGGCTATAGCTAGCCGGCTGAAGCTCGCCCGCGATCAGCCAGCCCCCGATCAGCAGGCCGGGCGTCAGCAGGGCTGTGGCGATTGCCCAGCCCGGCACAGGCCGCCCTGGCAGTGTCGCCGCGGGTCCGCCTGGCCGTGGTTCAGGTCCAGGCAGAGCCGGGCCAGAGCGCTCCTGATCTCGATCTGGCCGGCTGCGCGCGAGGTCCGGACGCGCAAGCTGAGTCATGGCGCCTCCATCAGCCATATCGACTCGGGCTGCCAGAAGGAGACCTAGGTCCTTAAGCGAACTGCCTGCCACAATCGGAGGGCGGGCAGTGCGCCGCAAAGGGCCCCTAAATGGTGCTTTGCGACCTCGGTCTGGCGGCGGGCAAGCCTTCGGGACAGCACGACCCGGGTCCTGGCTATTCCTTAGGCTGAGATCCTTTACGCGAACGAGTCCGGCGACGTTCCGGACATGGATCGCCCGGATATCGCTCTACGGTGCGATGTGACGACGCCGATCGCGAACGGCAGGTGGCCTGACACGGTTCCTAGCGCTGCGCTGGTCCTCGACGGCGACATCAGAGCGGCCTGTTGCGAATACGGCACACCAGAAGAACTGGCAGATATTTACCACCGCCAGGAGTACGAGGCGGGTCAGGACAGGTTGCCCGATTTCCGGCTTACCTGCCTCGCTAATCTAAGCCGGGCCAGGCAGCGGCGACCGGCGAGCCTGGTTCGCCTCGCGGGCGAGCGCCCTGGCGTCCGCCACCGGACCGAGGTGCCGGAGCTTGTCGGGGTTGCTCACCGAGCGGATCGCCTGAATCTGGCCGCCGAATATGTCGAGCGTCAGTGCTGCGACCACCTGGCTGTCGCGGTCGCGGAAGATTGCGCCCGGCTGACCGTTCACCTCGTGTGGCTGCAGCGTCACGTCGAGCCGGGTCAGCGAGGGGAAGACTGAAGAAAGCAATCTGGCCACCTTGTCCGCGCCGTTGACGGTCCTGGCCAGCGCCGGGGCCTTTCCGCCGCCGTCCCCGACCAGCTGGACGTCGGCGGCGAGCAGTTCCCGCAGGCCGCGGATGTCCCCGGCGCTGATGGCACCGAAGAATCGTTCGGCGAGTGCCGCTCGCTCGCGTCGGCCGGCTTCGAACCGGGGGCGGCCCGCATCCATGTGGCGGCGTGCCCGTACCGCGAGCTGGCGGCAGGCCGCCTCTGACCGGCCCACGGCTGACGCGACCTCGGGAAATCCGAAGGCGAACACCTCGCGCAGCACGAAGACCGCTCGCTCCAGCGGGCTGAGCCGTTCCAGCAGCAGCAGCGCCGCCATCGACACCGAGTCGGCCAGCTCCGCCGAACGCTCCGGGTCCTGGTAGGGGTCGGTCACGAGCGGCTCAGGAAACCACGGCCCGGCGTACTCCTCTCGCCGGACGCGGGCCGAGCGCAGCACGTCGATCGAGATCCTGGTCACCACGGCCGAGAGGAAGGCCCTGGCCGAGGCCGGCGTTGCCGGCGACGCCGCGTAGCGCAGCCAGGTCTCCTGGACCGCGTCCTCGGCCTCGCTCACGCTGCCGAGCAGCCGGTAGGCGATCGAGAACAGCAGCGGCCGCAGTTCCTCGAACTCCTCGGCATTGCTCACGCCAGCTCTTCCCTGAACCCCTGCCGCCACGACGGGTAGCGCAGTTCCCAGCCGAGTTCCCGCTTGGCCTTGGCGTTGCAGAAGCCGCGCCCCTCGGTCATCATGCCCGCCACCATCTCGCCGGCCAGCAGGCGGGCCAGCCACCGGGGGAGTCGCCGCGGGGGCTTCGCGCCCGCGCACTCGGCCAGATAAGGCAGCCACTGGCTTTCCGGGGCGGGCTCGTCGTCGACGATGTTGAACACGCCGCGTGCCCGCTGCTCCACCGCCAGGACAGTGGCGCTGGCCGCGTCGCCGAGATGCACCCAGGACATATAGCCGGTGCCACCCCCGACGAGCGGGAACAGCCGCTTGCGCACCAGCATGACCTGATCGTCGGTCGCGCCCGGCCCGTAAAAGGAGCCGTAGCGCATGGCCGCGCCGCCTGCCTTGACGATGACGTCCTCAAGGTGCCGGAGCGCGTCCGCCCCCGTGCGCGCGCCCGCCGGGCCCGGGTCCACCGGGTCCTCCTCGGTTTTCACCCAGCCACCTTCGCGGATGCCGTTAAAGGCGCCGAAGCTCTGCGCGACGATATGGGACACACCGGTCGCCTCGGCGGCGGCCAGCAGATGGTCGGTCCCGTCGGAGCGCAGCCGGGCGGTGGCGGCGAAGAAGCGGTCGGGCTTCCTCAGGTTGGGCTTGCCTGCATGCGCCTCGGAAAGACCTGTCATCTGGCTGACGATCGCGTCCGGCCGGGCCGCGGCGACGGCCTCGCCAACCGATACCGGGTCAAGACCGTCCATGACAATCGCGCCGGCGCCCAGCTGCTGCAGCAAGCTGAGCCGGGCCGGGCTCGTGGTTGTCGCCGTCACCTGGTGGCCCCTCGCGATCAGCTGCGGCACCAGCTGCCGGCCGATGACGCCCGAACCGCCTGCTACGAACACCCGCACAGCCATCACCGTCCTGGACTCGGGGGAAACTTGCCCTCTCAGTACCGAGACGAGACAGCCCTGGCCGGCTGTGACATGCCGACCGGCGGGTGACGAGCCGTGGTCAGGAGGCCCGCGGCCCGCGGCCCGCGCCGGTCCGGGCCGGGGACTCGGCCGTCAGCGCCCGTGCGAGCTCGTCGCGGGAGTGGATGCCGAGTTTCTGATAGACGTGCCGCAGGTGATACTCGACGGTCTTGGGGCTCAGGAACAGCGCCGATGCGGCTTCCCGCGTCGTCCGGCCGCTGGTGAGCAGCATCGAGATCTGCAGCTCCTGGGGCGTCAGCTCTTCCGCTGCGGTGTGGTCGCGGCGGCGCAGCGTCTGGCCGGTGGCCGCAAGCTCGGCGAAGGCCCGGTCAGCCCACGGCCGGGCATCGAGCCTGTCAAATGTCGCCGCCGCGGTCCGCAACTGCTCGCGGGCTAGCGTCCGGTTCCTGGTGCGCCGCAGACGCTCGCCGTAGGCCAGCTGGGTGCGGGCGGTCTCGAAGGCGTCGGGTGTCTGCGCATGCAGGTCCAGCGCTTGCTCGAAGGCCGCCGGCGACGCATCGCCCGCCGAGATCAGTCCCTGGCAGCGCAGCGCCCGCGCGAGCGACCACGGCTGGCCCTTCGCGGCCGCGGCGGAGCTGAACTCGGCGGCGGCTCCGGCGGCCTCCTCGGGAAGGCCAAGCCGGCTGTAGGCCTCGGTCAGCTCAGCGCCAGGGCTCAGATCGGCGTCAGTGATTCCGCGGTCGCGGAGCAGCACCCGCTGCCGTTCGAAGTGCCCGGCTGCCCGGGCGGCGTCGCCGAGGCCGAGCTCAAGCTCGCCGAGCGCGGTCGTCGCCCAGATCTCGCTGAGCCCCATCTGCAGCTCCTGGCACAGGCCGAGCGCTTCTGCCGCGGCGGCCCGGCACTCGGCCGCCCGCCCGCGCCGCGCCTGCAGCCATGCGAGCCCGGCCAGGCCGAACGTCAGCTCGGTTCGCTGGCCGCTCTCGCGGGCCAGGCCGATCGCCTCCTGGTAAGTTGCGGCCGCGGCAGCCCAGCGATCGGTGGCGGCCTGGTCCCGGGCGATCAGGTTAAGCACCAGCGGGAGCGCCCCCGCCGCGGCCCGCGACCGCGCCATTCTCAGCGCATGGTCAAGCAGGTCCCGGCCAGCGCCGGCCTGGCGCAGGAAGAGCGGGCCAAGAGCGAGCCAGGGGATGAGCTGAACGTCCTCGCGCAACTGCTCCGACTCCTCGGCCGCGGTCACGGCGGCTTGCACTGCCTGCGCGCCCGCGGCCGCGTCGGCGCCGAAGATGCCTGCCATCCCCGCTGTCATCGAGGCCAGGAAGCTGGCCCGGCGTGACGAGTGCGCAGGCAGAATCTCGGCGATCCGGGCCGCCGTAGCCGCCATCTCGGCAGGGTTGCCCGCGTACAGGCAGGCGAAAGCTGCCTCGGCCAGCATGCCAATTGCATGCTCGGGATCTGCTCGTCTCGCGGCTGCGGTCAGGATCGCGTAACCGCGCATCACCGGGCCGCAGCGGGCGGCGATGTGCCCGGTCAGCTCGTCAATCCCGGCCAGGCCGGCCGGGTCAGCGGCATTCTCCCGCGCCTCCGCCAGCAGCGTGACGGCCTGGTCGGTGAAACCGGCCAGCCACCGGGCCTCCGCCGACCGGCACAGCAGCCGCGCCCGGCGCTCCCCGTCCGCGGTCAGCCGGCCCGCTCCAAGGCGGCCGCCGCGGCGGCGTAGGCGCTGCGGTCCAGTGCGCTGACGCCCGCCTGTTCCAGCGCTGCCGAGGCTGACTCGTCCGTCCCGGCCGCCGCGGCCGCGAGATGCCAGGCGCGCCGGTCGATGTCCCGGTCGGGCAACGCCGCGGCCAGCGCCCGGTGCGCCTCCCGGCGCTGGCCGGCCGGGGCCGCGGCGTAGATAGCGGACCGGGCCAGCGGATGCCGGAACTCAACCGTGCCGTGCTGCAGCCGGATAAACCCTGCGCTCTCAGCCGGGGCCAGTGCAGCCAGGTCGAGGCCGAGCCGGGCCGCCGCCCGCTCGATCGGCGGCAGATCGCCGGTATCGGACGTAGCGGCTAGCACAAGCGCGCGCCGGGTCGCGTCCCCGAAGTTCGTGGTCCGGGCCAGGAACGCGCCGGAGATCCTGGCAGTCACCAGCAGCGGCGCGCCCTCAGGGGCGAGCTCGAGATCCTGACCCTGGCCGGCCGCGGCTAGTTCAAGAAGCCCGAGCGGGTTTCCGGCGGTAGCGGCGTGCAGCCGCCCGGCCGCTTCGGGTGCCAGTCCCGGCACGAGCTGGCCGGCCTCCTCGCTCGTCAGCCCGCGCAGCTTCAGCACCGGCAGGTCAGCGCCATCAAGCACCGACGGCTCGCCGGCCCGCACGGTGATCAGCACGGCAATGCGGTCGGCGACCAGGCGGCGGATGGCGAAGAGCAGGGCCTGCGCGCTGGACACATCGAGCCACTGCGCGTCGTCGAGCAGCAGGACAGCCGGCGCCTGCTCGGCGCAGGCGGCCAGGAGGCTGAGCGTCGCCGCGCCAACCGCGAACCGGTCCCGGGCGGCGCCTGGCCGCAGCGCCAGGGCTCCCTCGAGTGCGGCCGACTGCGGCGGCGGGATCGTGCCCAGCAGGGGGAGCGCCGGCCTGATGACCTCGAGCAGCGATCCGAACGGGATCTGCGCCTCGGATTCGACCCCGCGTGCTCGCAGCACCTGCATCCCCGACCCGGCGGCCTGTGCTGCGGCGTAGTCCAGCAGAGTGGTCTTCCCGATGCCGGGCTCCCCGGTAAGGGCAAGCGCCGCGCTGGCGCCGGCGCGCGCCCGGGCGAGCGCATCGTCGATGTGGTGCCGCTCGCGGCTCCGGCCCAGCAGCATGGCGCGATTGTAGGCACCCGGTGCCCCGCCGTGCACCAGCGCGGAGGGACTAGGTGGGCTCCCTGATGCGATCGAGGGCGCGCCGAATCTAGCGTCGGCAGAAAGCCAGCCCCGGGGAGGGACGTCATGACCAGCACCAGCCAGGCCGCCGCAGCCGCAGTCGATATGGACAAACTCCAGGAATTCGTCTTCCGCGCCGTCGGGGAGGTGGGCGCGACACTGAACACGGCGCTCGTCGTGATGGGCGACAAGCTCGGGCTCTACGGAGCGCTCGCCGACGCGGGTCCCCTCTCGCCCGCCGAACTGGCCGGGCGAACCGGGACGGCTGAGCGCTATGTGCGGGAATGGCTCAACGCGCAGGCGGCCGGTGGCTTCGTGAGCTATGACCCCGACAGCGGTCGCTACACCCTGCCGCCCGAGCAGGCCGTCGCCCTTACCGACGCCAGCAGCCCGGCGTACCTGCCAGGGTTCTTCCAGATCGCGCTCGGCTCGGTGCTGGACTCGCCGCACATTACCGGCGCCGCCAGAACCGGGGCCGGCTTTGGCTGGGGCGAGCACGGGCACGACGTGCTGGACGGCTGCGAGCGGTTCTTCCGCCCCGGCTACAACGCGAACCTGCTATCCGCCTGGCTGCCCGCGCTCGACGGCGTCGTGGCCCGGCTCGAGCGCGGTGCTCGCGTCGCCGACGTGGGCTGCGGGCACGGCGCGTCCACGATCCTGATGGCGCAGGCCTACCCGAACTCGGTGTTCGCCGGCTCCGACTACCACGACGGGTCGGTCGACACAGCCCGGCAGCACGCCGAGGAGGCGGCCCTGTCCGGGCGGGTCAGTTTCGAGACGGCCCCCGCCGCGGCTTACGGTGGAACTGACTATGACCTCGTGACGATGTTCGACTGCCTGCACGACATGGGCGATCCCGTCGGCGCGGCCCGCCACGTCCGCAGCACACTCAAGCCCGATGGCACCTGGATGATCGTGGAACCACAGGCCGGCGACAGGGTCGAGGAGAACCTCAACCCGGTGGGACGGGCCTACTACGCCTTCTCCACGCTCCTGTGCACGCCGGCCTCGCTGTCGCAGGACGTCGGGCTCGCACTCGGGGCCCAGGCCGGGGAGGCCCGGATCGCCGATGTAGTGAAGGCCGCCGGCTTCACCCGCTTCCGCCGGGTCGCGGAGACGCCGTTTAATGCTGTGTTCGAGGCGCGGCCGTGACGCGTGCCCTCGATCCCGCGGTCAGCGGGTACGCCGACCGCGACGGCGTGCGGATCTACTACGAGGCCTATGGCAGCGGGGAGCCGGTCATCCTGCTCATGCCGACGTGGGAGATCGTCCACTCCCGGATCTGGAAGTTCCAGATCCCCTACCTGGCCCGGTACGGCCGGGTGGTGACCTTCGATCCGCGCGGCAACGGGCGGTCGGACCGGCCGGCCGACGCCGCCGCCTACGACCGGCGCGAGTTCGCGCGCGACGCGCTGGCGGTGCTGGATGCCGTCGGCGCGGACACCGCGGCTGTCGTCGCCTGGTGCGGCGGCGGCGAGGAGCTGCTGCTGCTGGTCGCCGAGCAGCCCGGGCGGGTTACCTCGCTCGTGCTGATCGCGCCGAACTTTCTCGTCAGCCCTGAGCCGTCCGACGAGGAGGGGCCGTTCTCGTTCGACGACGAGCTGGCGACGGAGGAGGGCTGGGCGAAGTGGAACCGGCACTACTGGCTGCGGGACTGGCCGGGGTTCCTGGACTTCTTCATGTCGCGGATGTTCACTGAGCCGCACTCAACCAAGCAGATCGAGGATGCGATCGGGTGGGGTCTGGAGACCGACCCGGAGACGATCCTGCGCGGCATGGACGCGGCCTGGTCCAACGACGAGGACAGCGTGCGCGAGTTGTGCGCGCAGGTCCGCTGCCCGGTACTGGTCATCCAGGGGACGCAGGACGCGATCGTCGGGGCGGCTCGGGGCGCGGCGGTCGCCAAGCTCCTGCCGACCGCGGTCCTGGTCACCCTGGACGGGTCAGGCCACGCACCGCACCTGCGCGACCCGGTCAGGATGAACCTGATCCTCCGGGACTTCGCCTGCCCGCCGCAGCCGCGGCCGCGCTGGCGCCGGGGCAGGTCGCGGCGCCGGCGCGCGCTCTACGTCTCCTCGCCCATTGGCCTCGGCCACGCCCAGCGCGATATTGCCATCGCCGGGCAGTTGCGGGTCCTGCGTCCCGACCTGGAGATCGACTGGCTGGCCCAGCACCCGGTGACCGCGGTCCTGGCCGGGCGGGGCGAGCGGATCCACCCGGCCAGTGCCCTTCTCGCGAGCGAGTCAGGCCACCTCGAGTCCGAGTCCGCCGAGCACGACCTGCACTGCTTCCAGGCCTGGCGGCGGATGGACGAGATCATGCTCGCCAACTTCATGGTCTTCCGCGACCTCGCCGCCGACGAGCAGTACGACCTGTGGATCGGCGACGAGGCGTGGGAGCTCGACTACTACCTGCACGAGAACCCCGAGCTCAAGTCAGCCGCGTACGCCTGGCTCACCGACTTCGTCGGCTGGCTGCCGGTGGCGGGCGGCGGCGACCGCGAGGCGGCCCTGACCGCCGACTACAACGCCGAGATGATCGAGCACGTCGCGCGGTTCCCGCGGCTCCGCGACCGGGCGATATTCGTCGGCGAGCCCGCCGACATCGTGCCGGACAACTTCGGTCCGGGCCTGCCGCCGATCCGGGCCTGGACCGAGCAGAACTATGACTTCGCGGGCTACGTCACCGGATTCGACCCGCGCTCGGTCGCCGGCCGGGAGGCGCTCGGGTACCGGCCCGATGAGCGCGTCTGCATCGTCACCGTCGGCGGCTCGGGCGTGGGCGGCCACCTGCTGCGCCGCGTGATCGCGGCCTTCCCCGAGGCCAGGCAGCTAGTGCCGGACCTGCGGATGATCGTCGTGACCGGCCCCAGGATCGACCCGGCCAGCCTGCCCGGCTGGGACGGCCTGGAAGTCAGGCCGTATGTGCCTGACCTCTATCAGCACCTGGCCGCGTGCGATCTCGCTGTTGTCCAGGGCGGTCTGACCACGGCGATGGAGCTGACCGCGGCCAGGCCGGCCGTTCCTGTACTTCCCGCTGCGCCACCACTTCGAGCAGAACATCCACGTCCGGCACCGGCTGGAGCGCTACCGGGCCGGCCGGCGCATGGACTTCGAGACCGCGCAGCCGGCCGACATCGCGGCCGCGATCGCCACTGAGATCGGTCGCCCGGTGGACTATCTGCCAGTCGCAGCCGACGGCGCGGCGCGGGCGGCCAGCCTCGTCGCCGACCTGCTCTGAACCGGGCACAGTCACTCTGGCTACGGGGCGGCCGCGGCCCGCGCCCGGTCGAGCCCGTCGAGGATCAGGTCTAGCCCGAACTCGTACTCCGCGCCGTAGTCGTAGCCGGGCTGCAGGACGTGCTTGACGGTGAGCTCGGTGAGGTGCGGGTACTCGTGCGAGGGGAACTGGGCCATGATCGTCTCAGCCAGCTCGGCGGTTTGCTCGCCGGTGTCGAAAGGAAGGCTGGCCTCCTGCAGCGCGAATCCGTAGGTGTAACTGTCGAGGACGGAGAACGCGTGCGCGGCCATCTCCACCGAGAAGCCAGCGGTGCGGAGGCTCCCGATGACCGCGTCGTGGTGCCGCAATGTTGCCGGGCCGGGTGAGCTCCGCGACTCCATCAGCCCGATCGCCCAGCGGTGGCGCGACAGCGCGCTGCGGGCGGAGACCGCCCGCTGGCGCATGGCCGGCTTCCAGCCGGTCCCGTCAGCAGGCAGGTCGATCTCGCCGAAGACCAGGTCGATCATGCCGTCGAGCAGCTCACCTTTGCTGGCGACGTGGTTGTACAGCGACATCGCCTCGACGCCAAGGACCTCGCCCAGCTTCCGCATGCTGAGGGACGCGATGCCGTGATCGTCGGCAAAAGCCACGGCTACGCGCAGCACCTGGTCGCGGCTCAGCGGGGTCCTGCCGCCCTCGGACGATGGCCGGGCGGATCGGGTCAACGGCTTCAGGTCCCTTCTGTGGCTTGACAGACTTACAGCGTAAGCTTAGTCTCCGGCTTACAGCGTAAGTAACGATACCGGGCTCCCGGACCGCCTTGCTGTTCAGTCCACAGAGGTGAGTGCAGTGACAATGAACGCGATCGTGCAGGACTGTTACGGTTCCGCCGGAGTGCTCCGTCTGGCACAGACGGCGCTGCCCGGCATCGCTGACAACGAGGTGCTGGTGCGCGTCCAGGCTGCGGGCCTCGACCGGGGCACCTGGCATCAGATGACCGGACGTCCGTATCTGCTCCGCCTGGTGGCGGGACTCCGCAAGCCAAGGAACCCCGTTCCCGGACTCGATGTCGCCGGCACGATAGTCAAGGTGGGCACGGCGGTCACCAGGTTCCGCCCCGGCGACGAGGTGTTCGGATTCAGCCGGGGCTCGTTCGCCGAGTTCGCCGTGGCCAGGGAGGCCAGGCTTGCCGCCATGCCGGGCAACGTCACCTTCGAGCAAGCTGCCGCGCTTCCGGTGTCCGCGGTGACCGCCCTGCTGGCTCTGACCGATGTGGGGCAGGCGCGACCGGGGGACAAGGTACTCGTCACCGGCGCGTCCGGCGGCGTCGGCAGCTACGCCATCCAGCTGGCCAAGGCCCTCGGGGCGGAGGTCACTGGCGTCTGCAGCGGGGCCAAACTCGACCTCGTACGGTCCCTGGGCGCTGACCACGTCATCGATTACGCCCGCGAGGACTTCGCCGATGGCAGCCATCGGTACGACCTGATCATCGACATCGCCGGGAACCCGGCCATCTCCCGGCTTCGCCGCGCGCTCGCACCCGGCGGGACAGTCGTGATGGTCGGGGGCGAGGAGGGCGGCAGCTGGACCGGGGGCATGGACCGGCAGCTTCGGGGCCTGGTCCTGTCGCCCGTGCTGCGCCATCGCCTGAAGATGGTCACTCCGCGACAGCGCGCCGCTGACCTGAAGCGGCTGACCCGGTGGATCGAGGCAGGCAGCGTCAGTCCGAGTATCGACAGGATCTACCAGCTGGACCAGGTACCCGAGGCCATGCGGTACCTGGCGGCCGGGCAGGCCCGGGGGAAGGTCGTCATCTCTACGGGAACGGGCGCGGGCTCGCGATCAGCATCCGGACCGGCCGCGGCCGAAGCGGCGGGGACGTGACCGAGTTGCCGCGCGCGCCTACAACCAGTCCAAGCTCGCGAACGTCCTGTTCACCTACGAGCTAGCCCGGCGCTTGCCGCCGGCCTCAGTCACTGGTGCCGCCACCTCCGTCTACCTGGCCTCCGCAGCCAGCCTGCAGGACGTAACCGGCGGCTACTTCGCCGGCACGAAGCGCAGGGAATCCGGCCCGCGTAGCTACGACCAGAGCGCTGCGAGCCAGCTCTGGCAAGTGAGCGCCGACCTGACTGGCGATCCGGGAGCCAGGTTGGCACGTCCTGAGCCTGGGTACGAACCGCCGGGCTGAGGTGTCTGTCCCGGCCGCGCGACGTTCCGGGCCATCTCCGGAAGTACCGGCAAGGGGCTAATTCGGCCGGATGCGGCGAATAGCAATGTTCCGGGCGGCATCCTTGAAGGCAACGGGCAAGGGGCGGCTGATGGGGAGATCACGCTCGCAGTCCAGGCAGGTTGCCGGGCTGGCCGGGGGTGATGTCCGGCCGGGCGATGCGCAGATCGCGGAATTCGCGGCCCTCCGGCTGCTGCAGGACAGATCGCCAGCCGAGGCCCTGCCTGAGGTGCTGCAGCGGCTAGCCGAATGCCTCGGTGCCCGGGCTGCCCTGGTTATCCAGTTCCCGGCAGAGGACAAGCTGAGCGTGCTGGCCGCCTATCCCGGCCACGCAGCCGCTGATCCGGTTCTGCTGACTCAGATCAGCGCGCTCGGCCGGAGGTCTGAGGACCCCGCGGCGAGCGGTGGTCCCCGGTCGGCTCAGTTCAGCCTGCCCGGCGATGGCGGCCAGCCGATGAACGCCCTGCTCAGCCGGGCCGGGACCCGTCCCGGCCAGCCGGACTGGCTGCTTGCCCTGGTGGGGCACGAGCCGGGGTGGGACCAGCGGGCGCGGTCCGCTGCTGACGCCGTGGCCGCGATCCTGTCCGCTGGCCTGCGCCTGGCCGGCGACGCCGCTGAACTGGCCGAGCTGCGCGTGCTGGACGAGGGGCGGTTTCGGCAGCTGGCCGAACTGGCGCCCGTGGGTATCGCGAGAACGGACACGACCGGGCAGATCATGTTCGTCAATGAGCGGTGGTCGACGCTGACGGGTGTGTCCGGGCCCGACGCGATCGGCGGCAGCTGGACTCAGGTTGTCCATCCGGCCGACGTCCGGCGAGTGGAGCAGGCGCGCGAGGCGGCGCTCGCCGGCGGTGCCGAGTTCCGCGCCGACTGCCGCCTTCGTGGCAGTGACGAGATCTGGGTGCAGGTAGCCGTTACTGCCGTGCAGGGCCTGGACGGCAAGCCAGCGGGCGGGCTGGCCGCGCTGACCAACATCTCCAGCCGCAAGCGAGAGGAACGGGAACGGGCAGAGCTGCTTGCGGCCGAGCAGCAGGCTCGCCGCAGTCTGGCCGATCAGACGCAGCGCCTCAGGAGCCTGATCGCGGTCGCGATACCGGGCGTCCTGGTGACGGACGAGCACGGCGTGATCGCGCAGCTGAACCAGAGTTTCTGCCGCATGTTCAGCCTCGCAGACGACCCCGCCCAGCGGACGGGCGGCTCGGTCATCGAGCTCGTCCGTGACATCAAGAAGGTATTCGCCGACCCGGCAGAGTTCATCCGCCGTACCGGCGAGGCCTTTGAGCGGCGAGAGCCGGTGTCCGGTGAGCAGATGAGGTGCAGCGACGGCAGGACCTTCCAGTGTGACTACTGGCCGGTCCTGGTCGACGGCGCCTACCGGGGTGACCTGTGGCTCGCCTGGGACGTGACCGGCCGGGCCGAGCTCGAAAGACAGCGTGAGCGCACGATCGAAGCGGAGCTGGCCGCCCGTGAGCTGGCGGAGATCGCGCAGCAGCAGCTCGCGGAGCAGAACTGGCGGCTTCAGGAAGCAGCGCGGGAGAAGACGCAGTATCTGGCCGCGGTCTCGCATGAGCTGGGCACGCCGATCAGCTCGATCGTCTCATTCGTCGAACTGGTCCGTCAGGACACCGCCGGCGCCGTTCCCGAGGTCAGCGACTACCTCGATGTGATCGAGCGGAACGCCGCGCAGCTCGGGCACATGCTGGCCGAGCTGTCGCTGCTCGGCCGCATCGAAGCCGGCGTCCTTCCGCTGGAGCTCACCGCCATCTCCGTTCCCGAGCTGGTCGAGGAAGAGGTCAGCTCTGCCTCCGCCCCCGCGGCCCGGCGCGGCATCACGATCGAGGTCACTGCTGACGACGGACCTCCAGTCGAAGGCGACCGTTATCGCCTGCGGGAGGTCCTCGGCAACCTGCTCGGCAACGCGGTCAAGTTCTCGGCCGACGGCAGCCAGGTCACTGTCTGCGCAACCTGGGTCGGCGCGTGGTGGTGCATCGAGGTCGAAGACTGCGGGATCGGCATCCCGCCGGACGAGCTCGGCAAGATCTTCGACCGGTTCAGCCGCGCGTCCAACGCCAGGATCGCCGGCGTGCCAGGGACGGGACTGGGGCTCTCCATCGTGAAGGCCATTACCGAGCTGCACGGCGGCCGGGTCGAAGCCCGCAGTGCGGTCGGCGGCCCGACAATCTTCCTGGTCCGGCTCCCGGCGGGGCCGTCGTCGGCGCGGCCGGAATGAGCCGCCGGTAAAAAGCCCGGCCGCGGCCGGCAATGGCGCAGCACAGCGCCGGACCCCACACTCGTGTCATGACACTGAACCCGCCGGCTCAGTACGCGGACGACCGTCATCTGGCTGCCCGGCAGCGCTTCTGGCGGGCTGAGAGTCCTTGCTTCGACATTGTCAGCTGGGTTCTCGGGCTGGCCCGGCTCGCGCCTGGGTCAAGAGTGCTGGATGCTGGCTGCGGGAACGGCGTGTACCTGCGGGCAGCGGCGGAGCGGGGAGCGCAGGCGGCCGGCTGCGACCTGTCGGCCGGAATGCTGCAGCCTGCAGCGCACCTGGCCGTCTTTCAGGCGGATGTCACCAGCCTGCCCGTTGCCGACGGCGCCTTTGACGTGGTGCTAGCGGTGCACATGCTCTACCACGTTCCGGACCGGCAGGCTGCCATCGGCGAGCTTCGCCGGGTGCTGGCGCCCGGAGGCGTCTGCGTCGCCGTGACCAACGGCGCCGCGCACACCCGGTCGCTGCGCAGCCTGGTCGAGCTGGCCGTCCGCCAGTCCGCGCCCGGCTGGCAGCTGCGGCCAGCCACGCACGCGTTCACCACCGAGAACGCTGCTGCCCAGCTGAGGACTGCCTTCGGGGCCGTGACGCGAGAACGGCCGGGCTCGCAGCCGCCGGTCGTGATCAGGGACGCCCGGCTGGCCGCAGACTACGTCGCCAGCCTGGCCAGCCATCATGAGGGCGAGGTTGCGGTTCCCTGGACTGACGTCGTCGAGGATGTGCGCCGACAGGTACAGGCCGCGATCGACGCTGACGGCGCCTTCGTGACGTCCGGCGACCTGGCCGCCTTCGTGTGCCGCTAGTCGAACGCGGGTTTACGGTCCCTGGTCCGCTTGAGCTCGAAGAAGCCGTCAGCCTCCGTGACGAGCACTACGCCGTCCCACAGGCGGCCGGCTGCCTCGCCGCGGGGGGTAGGCGTGATGACCGGGCCGAAGATGGCATTGCCGCGGATCCGGATAACGGGCGTGCCCACATCGGTCCCGACGACGTCGAAGGCCTCGTGATGTGAGCGCTTGATCTCCTCGTCGAACTCGGTGCTGTCCGCGGCGCCGGCCAGCGCCGCCGGCAGGCCGAGCTCGGCCAGCGCTTCGGGGATTAGCGCGGGGTCCTCCCGGCGGCCCTCGTTGTGCAGCCGGGTGCCGAGGGCGGTATAGATCGGGCCGAGAATGCCGGGGCCGGCCTCCGAAGCGGCGGCGGCGACGACCCGGATCGGGCCCCAGGCCTTGTCCATGCGCTCCAGGTACTCAGGACTCAGTCCCTTGCCCTCGTGCTGGATCAGGTTGAGGTAGGCCAGCGACATGATCCGCCAGTCCACCCGTACCGGCCGTACCGTCTCCACCTCGAGCATCCAGCGGGATGTGATCCAGGCCCAGGGGCACAGCGGATCGAACCAGAACTGCATATCTTCGCGGGTTTCCGACTGCTCCGTCACGGTCGCTTCGAACAGGCGGTGCCGCCAGGGTATTCCCGCTTGGCCGCGCCGCGACCGCGCTGTGTCGCGAGCTCGCTGAGCAACCTGCGGCCCGGCTGCTGTCCTGTCGCGGCCGGTAACGGCAGCGGTTCTGGCCCGGGCCGCTCACTGTCCCGATGGCGCGGGCGTGCCGGCGGCCGGCGCTGACGTCGACGTGGACGCCGACGCCGACGCGCTCGGTGTCGGTGCTGGCGTCACCACGGCCGGCGCTGACGATGACGGCGCGGCGGGGGCGGGCGTCACGGCCGGAGCCGAGCTGTGCTGCCGGCCGGGTGGTGCGGGATGAGTGCCGTGGCTTCCCGAGGCGCCGCCCGAGAACGTGTAGCCCGAGCCGTGCGTGTTGGTCACGACCGCGCTCATCGGCTTGCCGGCGATTGCCTCCACGATCGTCACGGTGACCGCGCAGATGGCGAAGACGGCCAGGGCGGCAATCCCCATCCGCTTCCACGGAAAGCTGATCCGCGGCTTGGCGGCAGGCTCGTCCGATGCGTAAAGGAACTCGTAGTCAGCGGCAGCTGAGGCGCTCGCCCTGGTCTGCCGCTGGCGCTCGCGCAGCAACTTGGCCTTGTGCTGGGAACGGCGGAGCAGGTTCTCGTAGGCCGTCGGCAGGACAGCTGACATCGCCGCGCCCAGGGCCAGGCCGATCAGCGTTCCGGCGCTGCCGAGGAAGCTGAGCGCGAGGGTCGCCGTCAGCGTGGCGCCGACCTGTCCGGCGATGTGCGATACCTTCGGCCGGGGAACGAGCTCCGGCCCCTCCTCCTTTTCCTCCGTCTTCGCTGCTGATGATGGAGTCGAGCTGGAAATGAACCTTCACTCCTCTCCCGTCCGAGCGCAACGCTGCCGGAGTGGTCATCGGCAGCTCGCCGCGCGGCAGCCGCAAGGCCCCGCGTCACCCTATGCGATAGCCGCACCCGGCTGGCTGAGCCTCGTACCGCTCGCTTCGCGCAGGACAGCGTCGCGGTGCTCGTCCGGTGCCGGTGCATCGCCCGGCGGTTCGGCCCGAAGGCCGGGCATTTCCAGCCAGCGTCCGGGCCTGACCCGGACGGCACCGGACCGATCCCGCTCAGTCACGGCGAGCAGGCCGTGCCTGATGAGCTGCTCGTCGTCGGTCAGCTCGCGCACCTCACGGGCCCGCGCGGCCGGGATCCCCGCCGCTGTCGCCCGCCGCACGGCCTCCGCGGCAGGCAGGGCCGCGACTGCCGTGGCGATTGCCGCCGTGAGGTCCGCTGCCGGATCCCCGCTCGGGCTGGCGGGATCCCCGGCGAGGCTGGCCGGCGCCGCGAGTCCGGCGTCGCGCAGTTCGCTCAGCCGGGTCACCGGCCCGGCGCTGAGCCGTACCCAGCCGTCGGCGGCCTGGTACAGGCGGTTCAGCGGGCCCGGGCCGGGGAAGTCCCGGCCGCCCGCCGGATAGGGCGGAGCGCCGGGGAACCGCACCAGGTGCTCAGACTGCAGCAGGCAGGATGAGGCGCATAGCGTGATGCTCACCCGCTGGCCGTGCCCGAGACGGCTGCGGGCCAGCAGCGCGGCACACGCTCCCAGCGCGCCGAGCGCCGCGGCGAGCACGTCGTTAATCGGGACGGTGAGGAACGCGGGGCTGTCGGCCGGATCGGGGCCGCCCTGCGCGCGCATGATGCCGCTCATGGCCTGGATCACCGGGTCAAATCCGGGCCGGTGGCTGAGCGGGCCGGTTTCGCCGAAGGCGCTGATCGAGACGCTGGTGACCATGGGGTTGACCGCTGACAGCTGGTCGTGACCAATGCCCAGGCGGGCCAGCACGCCGCTGCGGTAGTTGTCGACCACGACATCCGCGGACCGGGCCAGCTGCCGGAACACCTGCCGGTCCGGTCCGGATGCCAGGTCCAGCAGGATGCTGCGCTGATCGCGGTTGTACACGGTGAACCCCGCGCCGCCGCGGCCGCCGTGAGCAACGCGGAACTCATCGCCCCGGGGCGGCCGCTCGACCTTGATGACATCAGCACCGAGCTCTGCGAGCAGGGTGGCGACGTACGGGCCGGCGATGATCGTCCCGAGGTCGAGGACGCGGAGGCCGGACAGCGGCAGCTGCGGCCCCGCTGGCGGCCCCGCTGGCGGCCCTGCTGGCGGCCCTGCTGCCGGCCGGCGGCGGGGTGCGGCCGGCCGGGCGTGGTGGCCAGGCCGCGGTCAGGGCGGCGATGCCCGGCGGGGAGGTGGCAGCGGCGGCCCGGACGGCGGCCGGAGTGCGCGACATTCCGATGAGCGGCCCGGGCATGACTACGTCCTGGCCCGCGTCGTTGCGCAGCTGCAGGCGCAGGCCGAGTGCCCGCACCTGCTCGTGGCCGAGCCAGTCGCCGGGATCAGCGGCGGGAGCCGCGGGCACGTCCGCTGCTTCCAGCAGGTCGAGCCACTCGCGCCGCGGGCGGGTGGCGAAGACCTGCTCAAGCTCGCGGGTGATCCAGGCCAGGTTGTCCGGGAGGCGCACCCGGGCCGGGTCGCCGCGAAGGCGCGGGTCGGCCAGCAGCCGGCTGGCGCCGGCGACGTCAAGGCCGCGCTCGATGAACGCGGTGGTGAAGGCGCCGAGGAAGAGCCACCGGCCGTCGCTGCACCGGTAGCAGCGGTAGTTGGGCAGCGTCCCGCCCGGCCCGCCGGGCCGGTGCACGTGCGGCTCGTCGCGTGCGGTGGCGAATCCACCCGGAGAGACGAGCTGACTGCCGTGCGCACCGCCCGCGACGGCAAGCGGCGCGAGCTCGCGGCCGAGCTGGCGGCCGGCCAGCAGCGCTACGGCCACAGTCGCGGCCCAGATCCCCTGCATGTGCAGGGACAGCGGGAACACCGAGTCAACCGGCACGTCATCGTAGGAGGACTGATTCCAGGCATGCCCGAGCCAGGCGAACAGCAGCCCGTCCGACTCTCTCCCCCCGGCCCAGGGCGTCTCGCCCAGCAGGTAGGGCGGCAGCGCGATCCACAGGGCCGGCCGGCCGGGGACGTGGCCGCGGCAAAGGAGGTCGTCGTACGTGACCGCCGGGCCGCTGGTGCCCGCCAGGAGCACATCGGCCCCCTCGACCAGGCGGTCAAGCGCGTCGGCGTCGGCCGCGCTACCCGGATCCAGCACGCCCGGACGCTTGCCGCGGTCCCACATGTGCAGGCCGGGCTCGGCGGCGGACGGGCCGCCGCCGGGCGGGTACACCTTGACGACGTCGGCGCCGAGGTCGGCCAGCAGCATGCCCGCGACGGGACCGGCCACGCCACCGGTCAGATCGAGCACCCGAACGCCGGCCAGCGCGCCTTGCGGCTCAGCAGGCAATGATGACCTCAGGTTTTCCGCCGACAGCCACGCCGTCCTGCATGGAGAGTCATCCCGCCTTCTCGCAGCTTCGCCCGGTTCGGGCCTCTACAGCGATCATCCACCGGAGACAGCAACCCCACCAGACCCTCGTGCGAGCTCAGGACCCGGCCCGGCGGGATCCGGCTGGCCTGCCCGGGCGGCAGCCTGTCGCGCGAGCCGGGCGCGCGCTACGATCCGATCCGGTATGGGAAAGATCAGGGTTGCGCTAGCCGAGGACAATGTCCTCCTCCGGGAGGGCATTTCCCGCCTGGTTGCGGCCAACGAGGATTTCGAGCTGGTCGGGGCAGCGTCCGACCTGCCGCAGCTGCTCGCCTTGGTCAGCGAGCAGGTTCCGGACGTGGTCGTGACCGATATTCGCATGCCGCCGACCGGCACTGACGAGGGCATCAAGGCGGCCGCCTGGATCCGGCACCATCATCCTCAGGTCGGTGTGGTGGTGCTGAGCCAGTACACGGCTCCCGGCTACGCGCTAGCCCTGCTCGAGCACGGGTCGGCCGGCCGCGGCTACCTGCTCAAGGAACATGTCGGCAGTGTGGATGAGCTGGCCAGGGCGATCCGGGCCGTGGCCAGGGGAGGGTCGGTGATCGACCCTCTCGTCGTAGACGAACTTGTCCGGGCACGCTCGTCGGAACGCCAGCCTGGCTTGTCCTCGCTGACGCCCCGCGAGGCGGAGATCCTGGCCGTGATGGCCCAGGGCAAGAGCAACTCGGCGATCGCCGCCACTTTGTTCGTGACCGAGCGCGCGGTCGAGAAGCACACCAACTCGATCTTCGCCAAGCTCGGCCTGTCGGAGGAGAAGGACGTGAACCGCAGGGTCAAGGCGGTGCTGGTGTACCTCAGCCAGCAGCCAGAACGGTGAGGCCGGGAGGCTGGCCACACCCTTGCCCCGGATGGCAGCACCCTGCCCGGGAGCGGCCGCTTGTGCGACGCTGATTCGGTGACCAGCCCGCGTTCCGTCCTCGTCGTGGATGACCAGGCGCCGTTCCGCTCGGCAGCCAGGGCGGTGCTGCGCCGGCTTGACGGCTTCGAGTTCGCCGGCGAGGCATCCAGCGGCCGGGAGGCCATCGAGCTGGTCGAGCGGCTGCACCCGGCGCTCGTGCTGATGGACATCAACATGCCGGAAATGAGCGGGATCGAGGCGACCCGCGCGATCACCGCGGCTCACCCGGACGTGGTGGTGATCCTGTGCTCGACCTATGACGCGGCCGACCTTCCGCCCGCGGCGGCAGCCAGCGGCGCGACGGCGTATGTCAACAAGGAGCGGCTCGCTTCGGACACCATCCGCCGCCTGTGGGAAGAGCGGAACTCCGGGCTCTTCGCAACCTGCTGACCTCCCGGACCGGCGCGCCCGGCCCGCCGAACTGGCGGCCGGCTGAGGTCGCGCACCGCGCGGCGAGCCGGTCACAGCAGCGGAACAGTGCCGAGGATGCGGGCGCCGTGGCCAGGCTCTGACTCCCACCGCACCGTGCCGCCGATGGCCCCGAGCCGGTCGGCCATGTTAACGAAGCCGTGGCCCCCGCGCGCCCTGGCCGCGTCGAAGCCGGGGCCGTCGTCGGTGACCGAGAACAGCAGGCCGCCCGAGTCTTCCCAGACCCGCAACTCGACACTGGCCTGCGGCGCGTGCTTGGCGGCGTTCTGCAGCGCTTCCAGGCAGCAGAAGTAGATGGCTGCCTCGATCTCGGGCGAGTACCTGCCGGTCCCGTCGGTGGTGACGGCGACGGCGAGCGGGCTGCGGTTCCCGGCCGCGCGCAGCGCCTCGCCGAGCCCGCTGTCGGCCAGCAGCGGCGGGTAGATGCCGTGCGCGAGCTCGCGCAGGTCCTGGATCGTCTCCCTGACGTCGTCGGCGAGCTGATCCAGCATCTCGGCGGCAGCCTGCGGATCCTCGGCGACGATGTCACGGGCCAGCCGCAGGTTGACGGCCATCGCCACCAGATGCTGCTGGGCGCCGTCATGCAGGTTCCGTTCCACGCGCCGCCGCTCGGCGTCGCCGCTGGCGACGACGCGCGCACGGGACTGCCGCAGTTCGTCGGCCTGCTTCCGCAGCTCGTCCAGCGTGGTCTGCAGCGCGGTGTCGAGCCGCGCGTTGTGCACCGCGAGTCCGACCTGCCGGGCCAGCTCGGTCAGCACCCGGTCGTCCTCGTCGGAGAAGGCATCCGCCGTGGCCGGCCGCTCGGTGATGATCAGCCCGAGCAGTTCGCCCGCATGGCTGACCGGCGCGACCCTGACCTGGGCCTGCGCGCGCCCGTCCAGCACTGCGGGCAGCCAGACGGACGCCCAGGCGTTGCCGGACACTCCGGCCCTGGCCACGACAGTGCGCTCCCGGTCGGTGACCAGGACCGACCGCGGCCCGGTGTCGGGCACCGCGGCCGCGCGTTCCAGCACGTCGCCAGTTCCGGTGTAGACCTCGGCGCTGGTCAGTGTCATGGTCTTGCGCAGCGACTCGGCCAGCTGCAGCAGCAGTTCGTCCATGGGGATGGCCCGGGTCAGCCTGCTCCCGAACGTGCGCAGGGTCTCATCCGGTGCTTCCCGCTCGCCGTAGACGAAGCGGGTGGCCGCTGCGACCAGCCGGTCCCTGGCCGGCAGGTAGCCGATCGCCGCGACAGCCGCCGCCAGCAAGGACAGCCCGAGGATCTCGCGGTCGGCCGCGTCGCTCGGCCCGGTCCCGATGCCGAGCACGATGACCAGGTAGATGGCCGCGACCACGGTGGTGAATCCGGCGATCGACAGCACCTGGACCAGGACCCGGCCGCCGTAGGATCCGAGCGACGGGAGCTCGCCGGCCATCATCCCGGCCGCGAGCAGGGCCGCGCACCCGGCCGCCACCGCGCCGACCAGCGCGGGCCAGCCGACGAGCACGTGCAGGACGGCGACCACCAGGGCCGAGTCGGCAGCCAGCACGGCCCCGACCGCCATCCACTGCATCCGCTGCCGGTCGCGCGCCGAGGCGGCCCGGTACCGCAGCCGCACCGCGGGCAGGGCGCAGGCGGCGGCCAGCGGCCAGGCCGCCGCAACCGCCCACGCCGGGAACGGCCAGCCGGCAACGGCCAGCGCCAGCCCGGCGGCGACCGCGACGGCATAGGCAAGCCCCGCGCCGATCCTGCGGCCCCGGCTGGCCAGCCGGCCGTCGGGAAGGGCAAGCAGCATGTTCACTGACACGGCGACGACGAGCGGCACCGCGAGCGTCGCCACGCCGCGGGCCGGCTGATGCCCGCCCGGCTGGTCGCCGATGCGCGTCGCGGTCAGCGCGACCGCGGCGGCCAGCGCGCCGGACGCCACCTGCCACAGTGCGACTCGCTGCGCGGCGCGGGCCAGGATCGCGCCGGACAGCGCGCCCACGACCACCAGGCCGAAGGCAACGGCCTGGACCGCGGGGAACGCGCCCGGCGTCCGCAGGCCGACCACCACGAAAACGATGGTGAGCAGCGGTATGAGCACCCCGGCCAGCAGCTTCCGGGCCGGGGTGCTGCCGCGGGCCGGCATGACGGCGGCCTGATTCTCGGCGGTTGCGTTCGTCATCACGTCCATCACTCTGCCCTCAGCACGATCGCGGCGGGAGTACGTCCGGCCGCCCGGCCGGGCAGCGCGGCGACAAGGTTGGCCAGCACGAGCGCGCCCAGCGCGGCCAGGGCGATCGGGCCGGCCGGGACGACCGCATCAGGCACGGCCGACAGCTCGCGCGCGAACGCGAGCCACAGCAGCCGCCCGAGCGCGACGCCAGCCGGCACGCCGATCAGCAGGCCGATCACGGCGATCACCGAGGACTGCCAGGCCACCGCGCCTGCTAGCTGCCGCCGGGTGAAGCCCAGCGTCTTCAGGAGCGCGAAGTCACGCCTGCGCCGCCGCACCGACGCCACCAGGGTCAGGCCCAGGCCGGTCACCGCCCCGGCGGCCAGCCCGGCGGCCAGCACCGCGGGCATCGCGCCCATCGTCTTGTAGTTCACGATCTCGGCGGGCCGCTGGGCCGGCAGCAGATCGATGGTGTCCGCTATCGATCCGCCCCCGCTCGCGGCCAGTGCCTGGGCCGAGTCCAGTACCGCGGTGAGCCGCTGCCGGATGGCCCGCATCGACCGCAGGCCCGCCGGCTGGCTGAGGCCCGGCCGCAGCCGCACGAGGATGGCGTTCGGCCCAGCCAGCAGGCGGCCGAACGGCCCGGCGAGCGCGTTTCCCGGCAGCACCGCGGTGGAGAACAGGGCTCCGGTGCTCATCGACGGATGGACGCTGAGCACGCCGCCAATCGCCGGCAGGGTGGCTGTGCCCGCGATCGTGAGGCGGACGTGCAGGCTGCCGCTGGCGAGTGTCACGATCCCGCCGATCCGCTGGTGCAGCGCCGCCAGTGTCGCCGGGCCGAGCACGATGTCGCGGCTGCTGTCGAGCCCGTGACCCGACAGGATGTGCGGGGCCACCGCGGGCCTCGTGGCGGCCGCCATCGCCGGTACCGTCAGGCCGTCGAGCTGGACCGTCGCGAACTCCATGCCGGTGGTGGCGGCCACCAGCGGATCGCGGGCGAGCAACGGGCCGGCCCACCGCTGCGGCACAGGCCCCCAGCCCTGGACCGCGTAGAAGGCGTAGTCGAAGTTCCACCCGTACAGCGCCGGATGGCTCACCAGCGTGGTCAGGCTGGCGCCGAAGGTGAGGGTGGCGGTCACCACCGTCATGGCCAGCACCGCTCCCGCGAGGACTGACCGGACCGGTACCGCGGTCCGCCCTCGCCCCGGCTCCAGTGCCAGCCGCAGACCCTCCACGCCCGGCACCGGCAGCCCCGCGGCGGCCGCCGCCCGGCCCGCGGCCGCCGGGTGCTCGCGGGCCCGGCTGCGGGCCGCCGCCCGGTGCGGCACCTGCCGGTAGGCGATCACGGCGGCCACTGCGCTGAGCACCAGGGCCAGTCCGAGCGCGCCAAGCCCGAGCACGGTCCAGTCGAGATAGATTCCCCGTCCTGGCTCGACCGCCCGCACCGGCCCGAACAGCGAGAACGGAGACAGCGCGATGGCCACGCCTGCCGCGGCCAGCGAGCCCGCGGTGACCGCGGCCACGATGCCGGGCACGCTGTCGGCCATGATCATGGCTGGACCGGCGCCGAGCGCTCGCAGCGCCCCGGCGTCATCGCCTCCGGCCCGGAGCTGCCGGGAGATGGACTGAGCCCCGATGATCAGGGCGGCGAGGGCGGCGAACAGCGCGAACGCGCCGAGCGCAATCGCCTCGGGCCTGATGGACCGCTGGGCCTGCGCCTCGATAGCCGAGGTGACGTACACATAGAGCTCGGATCCGCCGGGCGCAATGGCGGAACTGGTCGCCAGCAGGCGGTTGTACTCGCGGCCGACAGCGGTGTCGTACCGGCTGCCGTCGACCAGCCGGAGGCCGACATTCATGCCGCTGGCGCAGCAGCCGGCGAACTGCCGCGCGAGCGCGGGCGTGCCGAGCAGGAAGCCGGTCCGCCCGGCGTCAACACTGTCCTGCAGCACCTGGGTATTCAGGACCCCGATGCCGACTACCGTGAGGTCAGCTCGGCCCCCGAGGCCGCCAGTCGTGCTGCTGATCAGCCCGACCAGCAAGTGCGACCCGACGTGCAGGTGGAGCTCGGCGGCCGCGCCCTGGGTGGCCACCACCTCGTCCGGCCGGGCGGGATTAGCCGGCCCGCCGTCATCGTCACCCGGTCCTGACCGGAGTAAAGGCCGCCGGGCCCGCCGACGGTAGCGGCAAGCTGCACGTGCGCGAGCAGCACCGTGCCCGGTCGCCCGCCGGGGGTGAGGGTGGCCGCCGTCAGCGGCACGGCCACCGCGGCCTCCTCGACGTGCGGCAGCCGGGCCAGCTGCCGCGCGAAACCCGGCGAGTACGCGGGCTTCGTGAACGGCTGAACGACGAGATCCGACGGGTTGGTGCTGGCCAGGAACCTTGGGTAGGACGAGTCGGTGCGCCTGGCGGCCACCATCGATGCCATTGCTACGCCGCCGACCAGGCCGGTCAGGACGGCTAGCGCCAGATAGCCGCCACCCCGGCGGCGGAAGGTGGCCAGGAACCGGTACCAGCCCAGCCGCGGCAGCGCGCCCGGTGACCGCATCACTCGGCCCTCAGCACGATCGCGGCGGGCGTACGGCCGGCCTGCGCGACCGGGCAGCGCGGCGACAAGGTTGGCCAGCACGACAGCGACCAGGGCGGCCAGCGCGATCGAGGCGCCCGGAACGACGGGGTCAGGTACCGCGGACAGCTCGCGGGCAAAGGCAAGCCAGAGCCAGCGCCCGGCCGCGATGCCCGCGGGTATTCCGATCACCAGGCCGATCACCGCGATGGTGGTGGACTGCCAGGCAACGGCGGCGGCGAGCTGGCCCCGGGTGAAGCCGAGGGTCTTCAGCAGCGCGAAGTCGCGGCGGCGGCGGCGGACGGAGGCGATCAGCGTGAGGCCGAGCCCGGCGATGGCGCCCGCGGCCAGTCCGCCGGCCAGGATGGCGGGCATCGCGCCCATGCTCTTGTAGTTGACGATCTCCGCTGGCCGCTGCACTGGCAGCACCGAAACGAATTTGATGTAGCTCCCCTGGTCGCCGATGACCGACTCGGCCGCAGGCGAGCGGGAATCGCGGTTGAGCTGGTTAGCGATCTGGTTCAGCGAGCACGCGCCGGCCGCGCGGCTCACCCCCGGCCGCACCCGGATGAAGACCGCATTAGGGCCGCTGAGCGGGCCGTACGCGGCCAGCACCCGCGCGGGTACCGACCGGGTGGAGAGGATCGCCCCGGTGCTCAGCGAGGCGTGCACCCCGATGACATCGCCAATGGTGGGCAGCGCGGCGGTGCCGGTAATCCGCAGCCGCACCGGGGGAACGATCTGCCCCTCGGACACCGTGACGAAGTCGCCGACCCGTTTGCGCAGGCCGGCCAGCGTCGCCGGGCCGAGGACGATCTGCCCGGCGCCGGTTACCGCGTGGCCGGTCAGCGAGCTCGGCGTAATCTCTGCCGGAGTGGCGCTGGCCATCGCCGGTACCGTCTGGCCGTCGATCTGGACGGTCGCGAAGTAGACGCCGGTGGTGGCGGCGACGTCGGGGTCGCGGGCCAGCAGCGGCCCGGCCCACCGGGCGGGAATGGCCCCGTAGCCGTCGACCGAGTACAGCGCGTAGCTGAAGTTCCAGCCGTACAGGGACGGGTGCGAGATCAGCGTGCTCAGGCTGGCACCGAAGGTGAGCGTCGCGATTCCCACGAATGCCGCCAGTACGGTCCCGACAATGACCGACCGGACCGGCACGGCGGTGCGGCCGTGCCCCGGCTCCAGCGCGAACCGCAGGCCTGCGCCGCCCGAGGCCGGCAGGCCAGCGGTCAGGGCCGCAGCGACTGTGCCGGAACGCCGGCCGCCAGCGCCGCCGCCAGCCGCGGCCCGGCGCACGACGCGATGCGGGGCCAGCCGGAAGCTGATGCCGGCCGCGACACCGCCCAGGATCAGGGCCAGCGCGAGCATTCCGGGGCCGAGTACGGTCCAGTCGGCGTCGATGCCCGGCGCCGGCTCCACCGCGGCGACCGGCCCGAACAGGGCCAATGGGGACAGCGCGACAGCGACTGCGGCGGCGAGCACCACCCCGGCCACGAGCGCTCCGGCGATGCCGAGCAGCCCGTCGCCCATCGTCGCGGCCGGCGTCGCCCCGAGAGCCCGCAGCACCGCCGCCTCACTGACATTCCCGTAGAGCTGACGGGAGATGGCCTGGGTCCCGATGACCAGCGCGGCGAGCAAGGCGATCGCGCCGAACACCGCGAGAGCGATGGCCTCGGGCCTGATCGCCTGCTGCGCCTCGGACTCGATGGCCGAGGTCTGATAGACGACGAGCTGGCCGTAGCTGGTAGCGGGGGTGTCGATCAGCTGCTCGTACTCGCGCTGGACGGGCGCGTCGCTGCGACTGCCGCCGTCGAGCTGGAGCCCGTCGTAACTGTTGGTGGCGCAGCAGGATTCGTACTGACGCAGCAAGGCCGGGGTCCCCACCAGGAACCCGGCCCGGTTCGTATCGATGTCATCGTGCACGACCTGCAGGCCGAGCTCGCCGATCCCCACCACGGTCAGGACGGTCTTCCGGTAGAAACTGACGTTTCTGGCGCTGTCGCGCTGAATCCCGACCGGGATGCGGGACCCGACGTGCAAGCCGAGGATGGCGGCAGCCTCGTTCGTGGCGACTACCTCGCCGGCCCGGGCCGGGTCGGCGGCCCGGCCCCGGACGATCTTCAGCCGGTCCTGGTCGGTGAACAGCCCGTCCGGGCTCGCCACCAGCTCGACCTGAGTCTCCAGGATGGTCCTGACCCGGCCTTCTGGCGTCAGCGTCGCGGCCGTGATCTGCTCGCCCTCCTCGGCGCTGCGCACGTACCGCAGCCGGGCGAGCTCACGCACCAGGCCGGCCTCCGGGCCGTTCGTCTGGGGCAGCACCAGCAGATCGGAGGGGTTCGTGCTGGCCAGGAACGCCGGGTAGGACGCATAGGTGCGGCGGGCCGCGGTCAGCGCCCCGAAGGCCACGCCGCCCACCAGGCCGACGAGCAGCGCCAGCGTGAGGTAACCGCTGAAGCGGCGGCGGAAGGTAGCGCGGAAGCGGTAGCCGGGCTGCCCGCAGCAGCGGGTCGCTCATGCCGGCCGCCTGGTGTCCATCGGCTTACTCCGCTCGCAGCATCAGCGCCGCCGGCGTTCGGGCAGCGGCACGGCCGGGTAGCGCGGCGGCGAGGTTGGCGAGGATGAGCGCGCCGACGGCAGCCAGGGCGACGGAGGCGGCGGGAATGACCGGATCGGGAACGGCGGACAGCGAGCGGGCGAACAGGATCCACAGCCAGCGGCCGGCCGCGACTCCCGCCGGGACGCCGACGACCAGCCCGCCGGCTGCGATCACCGTGGACTGCCAGGCGATGGTGCCAGCGAGCTGCCGCCGGGTGAAACCCAGCGTCTTCAGCAGCGCCAGGTCCCGCCGCCGGCGCCGCACCGAGGCGACCAGGGCCAGCCCGAGCCCGGCGACCGCCCCGGCCGCCACGCCCCCGGCCAGCACCGCTGGCATCGTGCCCATGGACTTGTAGTTCACGATCTCAGCGGGCCGCTGCACCGGCAGCACGTTGGCCACCAGTTCCAGGGCCTCAGGGCCGACCTGGCCCACCACCTGCGGCGAATGCGTGACCTTGTTGTAATAGTCCGCGATCTGCTGCAGCGACCGCAGGCCTGCGGTCTCGCTTACTCCAGGCCGGAGCCGCACCAAGATGGCGTTGGGTCCGGAATCCGGGCCGGCCTCATTCAGCGCAGCACGCGACACCACGCTGGTCGGCAAGATCGCGCCGGAGGCCAGCGACGGATGGATGCCCAGCGTGTCACCGAGCGCGGGCAGCGCTGCGGTCCCGACGACCTTCAGCCGGACGTCCCTGATCACCGGGCCCAGTTGCACCGTGACGTCATCGCCGACCTTCTTGTGCAGCTGGGCGAGCGTGCCACGGCCGAGCACAATGTCACCGGCGCCGACGAGCCCGGTTCCGGAAAGGATCTCCGGACCCACCCCGGGGCGGGTCGGGGACAGGATGCCGGGCACGGTCTGCCCGTCGATCTGCACGGTGAGGAAGTAGACGCCGGTGCTGGCCGCGACTAGCTTGTCCCGGTGCAGCAGCGGCGTGACCGCCGCGGGCGGGAATGGTCCCCACCCGTCGGTCGAGTACAGCGCGTAGCTGAAGTTCCACCCGTAGAGAGCGGGCTTCGAGACCAGGTAGCTGAGGCTGGCTCCGAAGGTCAGGGTCGCCGAGCCCACGAGGACCGCAAGCACCGCGCCGGCCAGCACCGACCGGACCGGCACCGCGGTCCGGCCGCGGCCCGGCTCCAGCGCCATCCGCAGGCCGGTGACCCCGGCGGCGCCCAGGCCGGCGCCCAGGCCCACCCGGACCACGGCAGACCCGTGACCGGCGGGCTGCAGGCGGGTGGCAACGCGGTGCGGCGCCTGGCGGTAGCCGATCGCGACGGCAACGCCGCCGAGTATGACGATCAGACCGAGCGCGCCGAGCCCGAGCACGGCCCAGTCCAGGTAGATGCCGCGGCCCGGCTCCACCTGGCGGACGGGCCCGAACAGCGAGAACGGCGACAAGCCGATCGCGACGGCCACGGCGAGCAGAGCCCCGGCCACGACGGCGGCGAGGATCCCGATGACGCTGTCAGCAATGGTCGCCGCGGGCCCGGCGCCCAGAGCCCGCAGGATGTCGGCGTCGCCGGTTGCGGCCCGCAGCTGCCGGGAGATGGACTGGGCGCCGATGATCAGCGCGGCGAGCGCGGCGATGATCCCGAACACGCCCAGCGCGATCGCCTCGGGGTGGATGGCGCTCTGCGCCTCAGCCTCGATCGCCGCCGTGTTGTAGAGCTCCAGCAGCTGGAGCAGCTGTGCGCCGCCGCCCGCGAACATCGGGCTGGTTCCGGTGAGATGCAAGTACTCGCCGGCGACGGCTGCGTCATACCCGTCGGCCACCTTCAGCCCGACGTAGGAAGTGCTAACGCAGCAGGGCACGAACTCGCGGTCCAGGGCGGGCGTGCCGATCAGGAAGCCGGTGCGGTCGGCGTCGATGTCGTCCTGCACTACCTGGGTGCTGACCACGCCGATGCCGGTCACGGTCAGTTCGAGCTTGCGGTAGAACGGCGGGAGGCCGTGTGGCTGGACCGTCGGATAGATCCCCACCGCCAGGCGCGAGCCCACGTGCAGGTGAAGCTGTTCGGCGGCCCGGTTGGTGGCCACCACTTCGTCCGGATGCACGGCCTTGCGCCCGGAGATGATCGTCAGCCGGTCCTGGTGAGTGAACATGCCGTCGCCGCTTGCCACGAGCTGCACCTGGGTGAACAGCAACGGGCCGTACCCGCCCTGCGGCGTGAGCAGCGCGGCGTTGTAGGCGTCGGCCGTCGCCAGCCCGGTGACGTGCGGCAAGTGCCGCATCTGGGTGAGCAGCTGCTCGTAGAGCCGGTAGGTCTGACCGATGGTCTCATGGCCGGTGAAGTTGGAGTTCGGCTGGATAATCAGGCCGGACGGGTTGGTGCTGGCCAGGTAATCCGGGTATGAGGAATCGGTGCGGCGGGCTGCGGTCACTGACATCATGCCGAGTCCGCCGATGAGGCCGAGCAGGATCGCCAGCGCCAGGTAACCGGGGAGCCGGCGCCGGAGCGTAACCCGTAGCCGGTACCACGCGAGGCGCGCGGCCGGTGTGCTCACGGCTAGCGGGCCTGGACCGGGATGCTGACGCCGCGCTGCGGGTTTCCGGCCGGGTCAGCTGGCAGGATCCGGCCGTCGAGCATGCGCACGATACGGCCGGCCGCGGCCGCCACCTGAGCGTCATGGGTCACCATGATGATCGTCTGGCCGCCGGCGTGCAGCCTGCTCAGCAGCTCGATGACCTCCTGGCCGCCGTCGGAGTCCAGCGCGCCGGTCGGCTCGTCGGCCAGCAGCAAAGTCGGCTCGTTCGCCAGCGCCCTGGCGATTGCCAGCCGCTGCCGCTGCCCGCCGGACAGCACGCCGGGCACGGCCGCCGCCTTGTCGCCGATGCCGAGCAGGTCGAGCAGATCGCGGGCCCTGGTCTCGGCCATCTTGCGCTTACGGCCGGCAATCACCGCGGGGAGCGCCACGTTCTCCAGCACGGTCATGCCTTCGAGCAGGTTGAAGAACTGGAAGATGATGCCGATGTGCTTGCGGCGCAACCGGGCCAGGTCGTCTTCGCTGCGTCCGGTCACCTGCTCGTCGGCGACGGTGATCTGGCCCTCGTCGGCGAGCTCAAGCCCGGCCACAAGGTTGAGCAGCGTGGACTTGCCGCATCCGGACGGGCCCATCAGGGCGGCGAACTCGCCGGCCGCCACGGTCAGGTCCACGCCGCGCAGCGCCCGTACCGGCGCGTTCTCGGCCTCGAAGGTCTTGCGTACTCCGCGGACTGTAAGTGCTGGCAGGTTGTCAGACATCGGCCCCCCCGGGTCGTCGGTCGGTCAGGGATTCACGGGTCCGGCGGCAGCGACGGGGGCGCCGCTCCGGGCGAGCTTGTAGGCAACAATGGGTGTATCGCGGCCCTTCACCAGCTGGGCCGGGAGCTCGACGGCGCTCACCGGAACGGTCAGTCCCTGGCTGGTGGCCGCGGAGATGACGGTCTCGCCAGCGGCGGCCAGCTGCTGGAGCCGCTGGGACAAGTTGACGGTGTCACCGACCAGCGTGTATTCCAGGCGTTCCTCCGAGCCGAGCAGCGCCGCTGCTGCCGTCCCGGTGGACAGGCCAATGCCGAGGCCGAAGGCGTGCAGCCCGTCGGCCTCCCAGGCGGCATTGATCTCGGCCTGCAGCTCGTGCATGCCCGCGGCCGCGCAGACAGCGCGGTCGGCGTGGTCATCCTGCGGGAACGGCGCGCCGAACACCGCCATGACCGCATCGCCGACGAACTGCATGACCGTCCCTCCTTCGCCGAGAATGGCACGATTCATGGCCGCGCGGTGGGTGTTGAGCTGGCCGGCGAGCTGGGTCGGGTCCGCATGCTCGGCAATCGTCGAGTAGGACCTGATGTCGCTCATCAGCACGGTCACGATCACGGTCTCGGTCTCGCCGATGCGCTGCCTGCCGCCGCGGAGCTTCTCGGCGAGCCCGCCCGGCAGCAGCCGGGACAGGGTCTCGCCTTGCTCCTCGCGGTCAACGATGGCCTGGTGCAGCATCCGCAGGCGGTTCAGAGCGGCGGGATTCCCGGAGGCGACGCCGGCCGCGAGCCTGACGAAAACAGCCTCAACCTCGGCGGCGATGGCCTCGGGTGGCACCTGCCTGGCCGCCGCGATCGCCTTGATCGGCTTGCCCTCGGCGATCAGGCCGAGCAGCTCCTGCTCGGCGGGCGCAAGCTCGCCGGGGGCGACGACCGGCCGGACCAGGGCCTCGACGATAGCGGGATCGAGTGCGGTGCCGCCGGTCGCCACGGCGCGGATGGCGTCAGCGAGCTGGTTGCCCTCCGCGACGCGGTCCTTCAGCAGGTAGCCGTATCCGGCCGAGCCTTCGGCCAGCAGCGAGACGGCGTACTCGGGATCGTCATACTGCGACAGAATGACTACTCCGGTGCCCGGGTGGCGCTTGCGCACCTCCTTGGCGGCATCGATGCCCTCCCGGCTGAACGACGGCGGCATGCGGACGTCGGTGACCAGAACCTGCGGCTCGGTGGCCGCGACGCCGCTCACAACCTCGTCGTAGTCGGCGGCAACGCCGACCACGCGCAGATCCGGGTGCCGCTCAATGAGAGCGCGCACCCCCTCGCGGACGATCAGGTTGTCGTCGGCGAGGAAGACGTCGATGGCGCCCTCGGGGAGCGCCGCGGTTGTCCCCACGCCTTAGTTGTCCCACAGCCCGCCGGGAACCGGCCAGTGAGCAGCCACCAGACGTGCGGTGGTGGTAGGCACACCACGGCGGAGGCAGGCAGCCACCAGGAAAGACCAGCCAGCATGCTGGCTCTGATGCGCGGCAGCGGCGACGATCGGTAGATGCGATACGCCAGCTGCATCACTTCTCTGTCCTGGATTCCGTCGGAAGCTGTGACCGGCGGGACGAGGGTGGCCTTCGACGCGGGCTTCACTCATTACGATGATCCGCCGCCCGGCCAGCTCGACGACCTCGAGGCCCTCCGGGCGACGGACAAGTTCCGGTTCGCCAACGTGCTGCAAGCCTGGATCGAGGTGGACGGGGCAGGCACGATCACCGGCTGCGGCTACGACGGCGGCGGCATGATGGGTGCCACGACGGTCCGTCTGGGCGCGCTGAGCTACCGGTTCCAGGCGGTGAGGCTCCCCGATCTCCAGCGTGAACCTGAGCGGGGGGACGGCTGGATCCGGTTCATGCAGACCGTCGGCGGCCGTACCGGCCTGCCGGCCCCGCGGCGGGTGCGCCGGAAGCCGTTCGTGCAGTGGCAGGCCCCGCTGGTGTGGACGACGCTTTCACTGACGTTGCGCGCCGACGGGACGGCCGAGTCCGCGATGACCGGGGCAAGCCCGTTCCCGCGGCACTGGGTCTATGACGCTGGCGGCAGTCTGTCGCACAAGTCCGGGCTGACCGACTTCTCTGACTGGTATCGCAAGTCCTTCGGGCGGCACAGCCCGTGGGGGGATGAGGACTCGGCGGCCCTGGTCACGGCCGTGGAGACGGCACTGGAACGAGAGCTGTCGGTACAGCTGATGCACGGCGCGGCCAAGCCGAGAATACGGCGGCTGAAGGCGGGCGAAGTCCTGGTGCGCCAGGGAGAGCCGGGAACCGATGTCTACCTCGTGCTTGACGGTGCCGTGCGGGTCGAGCACGACGGGGAGCGGCTAGCCGAATACGGGCCGGGCGCCATGCTGGGGGAGCGCGCTCACCTGGACGGGGGCACCCGGACGTCGACGCTCGTGGCCGTTACCGCCTGCCGGGTCGCGGCGGTTGAGGCCGGCCAGCTCGACCGGTCGGCTCTGCAGGAGCTGTCCGCCGGGCACCGCAGGGAAGAAGTCGCTGCCCCGGCTGGCCCGCCGCCCGCGGGGCCGGCCGGAAGCCAGGGCGCGGGGCCTAGGGTAGAAGGAGTGCGCCTGTATCTCTGCGGTGTTCGCGGATCGACGCCCGCGCCGGGGGCGGAATTCCTCCGCTATGGCGGCCATACCTCCTGCGTGGCCCTCGCGCACGACGGTGCCGCCGGGCCGGTGCTGGTGCTGGACGCCGGCACCGGCCTGCGGCAGGTCACGCCGCTGCTGGGCGGCCTGCCGTTCGACGGCACGATCCTGCTGACCCATCTGCACTGGGACCACGTGCACGGACTGCCCTTCTTCACCGCCGGTGATCGCGATGACGCGCGCGTCAGCCTGCTGCTGCCCGCGCAGGAGGATGGCGCGAGCGCGGAGGAGGCACTGGCCAAGGGCATGTCGCCACCGCATTTCCCCATCCCCCCGAGCGGGCTGCGCGGCGACTGGTCCTTCGCCACCGTGGCGCCGGGACCGCTGAAGGCCGAGGGCTTCACGATCGAGGCCAGGACGATCCCGCACAAGGGCGGGGCGACGCTCGGCTACCGGGTTAGCGACGGGACTGGCTCGATCGCCTACCTGCCCGATCACTGCCCGACCGCACTCGGGCCAGGACCTGACGGCTGGGGCGCCTATCACCAGGACGCGCTCGAGCTCGCGAGCGGGGTGGACTTGCTGGTGCACGACGGCTTCCTGCTCGCCGAGGAGGTCGCGGCCGAGGCCTCGTTCGGGCACGCGGCGGTCGACTACGCCATCGGCCTCGGCCGCCGGGCCGGCGCCCGGCGGGTCATGCTGACCCATCACAAGCCCGGCCGCACCGATGCGGCGCTTGACCAGCTCGCGGCCAGCGTCGCCGCCAGCGTCGGCAATGTCAGCGTGGCCGCGGAGGGCGAGATCATTGAGCTCTAGCGGCACCCGCGCTCGCGCCGACGCGATCGTCGTCGGGGCCGGGCCGAACGGACTGGCGGCTGCCCTGACGCTGGCCAGGGCCGGGCTGTCGGTGCATGTCATCGAGGGCGCGCAGACGCCTGGCGGCGGCTGCAGAACAGAGGAACTGACGCTGCCGGGGTTCTGGCATGACGTCTGCTCGGCGGTCCACCCGCTGGCCGGCGCCTCGCCGTTCTTCGCCGCCGCCGGCCTCGCCGCCGGCGGCGTCCGGCTGCTGACGCCGAAGGTCGCCTTCGCCCACCCGCTGGACGGCGGCCGGGCGGCAGCCGTCGAGGGCTCGGTGGACCAGACGGCCGGCGGTCTCGGCCCCGATAGCCGCGCCTACCGGCGCCTGCTCCAGCCGCTGGTACGCGACACCCCGGACCTCCTGCCTGACCTCCTCGCGCCGCTGGGACGGTCAGTCCCTGGCCACCCGCTGTCCCTGGCCCGCTTTGGCCTTGACGGAGTGCTGCCCGCCAGCGTCCTCGCGCGGCGCTTCAGGGGCGAGGAGGCCAGGGCCATGCTGGCCGGCGCGGCCGCCCACACCATGCGCCCCCTGACGGCGCCGCTGACGAGCGCCTACGGCCTGCTGTTCCTGATGATCGCGCATTCGGTCGGCTGGCCGCTGGTGGAAGGCGGGAGCGCCAGGATCATCGACGCCCTGGCCGGCCAGATCACCGCGCTGGGCGGCCGGATCGAGACCGGCCGGTGGGTGCGGTCCCTGGACAGCCTGCCGCCGGCCAGGGCCATCCTGCTGGACGTCACCCCGCGCCAGTTCGTCGGGCTGCGCCAGCGGCCGGCTCCCGGCCCGGCATCGCCGCGCACTCGAGCGGTTCCAGTACGGTCCGGGCGTCTGCAAGGTCGACTGGGCGCTCAGCGGGCCGGTTCCCTGGCAGGCTCCGGCCTGCCGGGAGGCAGGAACCGTGCATGTGGGCGGCACGTTCCGGGAGGTCGCAGAAAGCGAGTCCGACGTGACGGCGGGCAGGCATCCGGAGCGCCCCTTCTGCCTGGTAGCGCAGCCGGGAGTAGTGGACCCGAGCCGGGCGCCGGACGGGACGCAGACGCTCTGGGGCTACTGCCACGTGCCGCCGGGCTCGACCGCGGACATGACCGACCGGATCGAAGCCCAGATCGAGAGGTTCGCGCCGGGCTTCCGCGACCTGATCCTGGCAAAGTCGGTGTGCACGGCCGCAGAGCTGGAGCGCCACAACCCGAACTACATCGGCGGCGACATCGGCGGCGGGGCAGGCACGGTGCGCCAGACCATCTTCCGTCCCACCCCCCGGTGGAATCCGTACCGGACGGCGATCCCCGGCGTGTACCTCTGCTCGTCGTCCACCCCTCCGGGGGGCGGCGTGCACGGGATGTGCGGTGACCGGGCGGCCAGGACTGTCCTGGCCGACCTGGGGTCGGTCACGGCGGACGAGCCTAGCTAACGCCATCGCTCTGGTCCCGCTGGCGCGCTGGCCCCGGCCCTGAACGTGCCGCCGGAAGGGCTGCGGCGGCTGGCTTGGCCAGCGAGGCAAGCAGCGCGAGCTTCTCCGCGCTGCTCGTGCCGGGCGCGGCGTGGTAAATGACGAGCAGCTGACCCTCGGTGCCGGTGATGGCGAGCTTCTCCCGGCTGAGGCTGAGCTGCCCCACCTGCGGGTGGTCGAGGCGCACCGGCGCCCCCTCGAACGAGACGACGTCGTGGCGCGCCCAGAGCCGGCGGAACCGGTCGCTCGACAGCGACAGCTCACCGACCAGCTGAACGAAGCCCTGATCATCCACATCGCTGCCCACGGACTGCCGGAAGCCGGCGACCAGCCCGGCGGTGGCTGCGTCCCAGTCCGGGTAGAGCGCCTGCTCAGCCGGATCGAGGAAGACCGCGCGCAGCCGGTTCCGGCCGGCCTGCAGGCTGGGCGACAGGCAGTAAGCCAGCTCGTTGGCAGTGAGGACGTCGAAGTACCGCCCCTCAACGAACGCGGGCAGGCCTACGACATCGAGGAACTGCCTGATGCCGGGCGGCACTGACTCGCGCCTGGCCCGGCGGCGGCGCTGACGGGGCTGGGGTGCGGCCAGGCCGACCAGATAATCGGTCGCGGCCAGGTCGAGCTGCAGGACACGGGCGAGAGCCTCGAGTACCTGGACGGAAGGATTGTCGTCGCGGCCCTGCTCGAGCCGGAGGTAGTAGTCGGAGCTGATCCCGGCAAGCATGGCGACTTCCTCGCGCCGCAGGCCGCTGACGCGGCGGACACCGCCGACGGGCAGGCCCACGCTGGCGGGCTGAACGAGCTCACGTCGCGCCCGCAGATAGTCGCCGAGCAGGCTCTCCTCGCTCACCCGGCCAGCCTACCGGCGGAGATCCGGGCCAGCCTGTCCCTGGCACTCCCAGGACCGGCAGGGCCCTGCCTGTCTCGACGCGCGGCGCCGAGACTGGGATCACACCGGGCCGCCGGGCAGCGCAAGGGAGCACGAGACATGACCATCACCCTGATCACGGGTGCCAGTAAAGGGCTTGGCTACGAGAGCGCCCGCCAGCTCACCAAAGCCGGGCACGCCGTCTATCTCGGCGCCCGCAGTGTCGAGCGGGGCGAGAAGGCGGCCGCCGGGCTGGGCGCACGGTTCGTCCAGCTGGACGTGACTGACGACGCCTCCGTGGACGCGGCGATGCGCCTGATCGAAGAACGGGACGGGCACCTGGACGTGCTGGTCAACAACGCCGGCGTCGGCGGCGGCGCCGATATCAGCGGCCCGGCCGCGCTGGCGGTCTTCGACACCAACGCGATCGGCATTATCCGGGTCACGCAGGCCGCGTTGCCGCTGCTGCGCGCGTCGGAGAACCCGGTAGTGGTCAACGTCTCCAGCGCGCTCGGCTCATTCTGGGCCGTCACGAATCCCGAGCGCCGGCAGTTCCGCTACCCGTCGATTGTCTACGGCGCGAGCAAGGCGGCGGTGTCGATGCTCACCGTCCAGTACGCCAAAGCGGTGCCCGAGATCAAATTCAACGCGGTCGAGCCCGGCTTCACCGCTACCGACCTGACTCCCTACAGCAGCGCCGGTCAGCCCGTCGAGAAGGGCGCTGAGGTCATCGTCCGGATGGCGTCCATCGGCCCGGATGGCCCCACCGGCACGTTCCAGGAGGGAGAGCACATACTCGGCTGGTAACGCGCGCAGCGGCCGGCTGTTCGCCGGCCAGGTGCGGAAGGTGCAGCAAGCCGGGAACGAGCAGGCGCGTGCCCAGGACGAGTGCGGCCAGGCCGACGAGCGCGAAAGCCGCGACCCAGGCGCCGCCGGGCACTCCGGTCAGCCGGCCGAGCTGGTCGGCATCCGACGTGCCGGGCTGACCGCGGCGCTGGCTGCGGCGACGGTGCCGCTGCAACTCCGCGACCGCGCGCACCCCGCCGAGGAGAAGGAACCAGGCGGCGGTGTAGCCAGCCGCCGCCTGCACCGCGGCCGGGGCGAGCCAGCTCACCGCCAGAACCGTGCCGGCGGTGACGAGTACGGCCAGGGTGCCGTAGGCGTTGCGGATCGCCAGGAAGGTCGCCGCGAGCAGCGCGAGCAGGAGCCACAGCATCGCGGTGACGTGGTGGGCGGCGAGCAGCCAGGCCGCTCCGGCCCCGAGCAGCGAGGGGGTTAGATAGCCGGCCGCCGAGGTCAGCACGGCTGCCGGACCTGTCGCCCGGCCCCGCGAGTAGGTCACGCCGGAGGTATCGGCATGCAGCCGGATTCCGTCCAGGCGGCGGCCAGTTAGCACCGAAGCCAGCGCGTGCCCGCCCTCGTGGGCGATCGTGATCGAATTCCGCGCCAGCCGCCAGGTGCGCGTGTTCAGGACGATCAGCAGAGCGATAGCGCCGCTCACGGCGATGACCCAGGCGGGCGGGACGGGTTGCGTCCCGGCGATGCGGCTCAGCAGTTCGTGCATGGGCCCCGGTACCGCCAGGGTCGCTGAACGCCGGCCGGCGCGCTGCTGTCCACGACTTACGACTTCGCCGCCGCGAGGCGGGTCCTGGCTTTCTCGTAAAGGTCAGCCGGGAGCGGTCCTTTCTCCGCCATGGCAACGTTGCTCCTCAGGTGGCCGGGATTCGAGGTGCCGACGATTGTGGTCGACAGGCCGGGATGGCTGAGCGTGAACCGCAGCATGAACTCCAGGCGGGGCAGGCCGTCAAGCAGGTCGTCAAGCCCGGCCGACTGCCAGCGGTCGCGGCCCTGGCCTTCGGGCAGCCCGAGCGGACCCTGCCGCCAGTCCTTGTCCTCGGCCGGGCCGCCGCGGGCCACGCCGCCCCGAATGAGCGTTCCGGCTCCGGCGGCGGCGGCTGCGGTGATGAGGTCCTCATGCTCGCGCTGGACCGCCGAGTACGGGATCTGGAAGACGTCGAAGACGCCCATCGCGATGTGGTCAGGCAGGTTGGGCAGGATGCCGGACATTCCGATGAACCGGACCTTGCCTTCGTCGCGCAGGGTCAGAAGCGTGGCAATGGTGTCGTCGGCCTCGAGCTGGGCCCGGCTCGGCGACATGTGCACTTGCAGAAGGTCGAGCCGGTCCGTGCCCAGCCGGCGCAGGCTCCGCTCCACGCCCGCCAGGACGTTCGCAGGCCGGTAGTCATGCGCGTACGGCGGTGTCGCGTCTGCCGGCGGCTCCAGCGGGCAGCCGCATTTGGACGCCAGGAAGTACTCGTCCCGGCGGCCGCCCAGGTACCGGCCGATCAGCTCCTCGCTGCGGCCATAGTCGGCGGAGGTGTCAATGAGGTTGATGCCGTCGTCAAGGACGGAGTTGAGCACCTTGCCGGCATCGCTGTCGGTGATGGCAGGACCCCGCGGGTCGCCTCGCAGTTCCATTGCGCCGAATCCGAGAATGGTGACGTTCGTGCCGGTCCGACCGAGCGGTCGCGTGAGGAGTGCCACGACCGCAAGGGTACCGGCCTGGCGTCAGCTGACTGGTCCGGGCACTTTGACGGCGCCTGAAGCATGGCGCGTGCCGAAGCGGCCCGCCGGGCCTTTTAGGCTTGCGTCATGCTGGGAGAGCGGCAGAGGGCGGCGCTGACGGAGCTGGCGCAGTGGTGGGACGGGATACGGCTGAGTGACATCGGCTCGCACGCCGTGCTGCTGGCAGGGCCGCTCGGCTGGGGCCGGTCCACCGTTCTTGACCATCTGCCGGAGTTCATCGGCGGTGCCGGCGCCCCCGCCAGCCTCCAGATCCGGATCGACGCCGGGTCGCTGCCGGCCGAGCCCGGCCCGCAGGCTGAGGCCGTCAGAGACGCCCTGCTCGGAGCAGATGTCCGGCGGCAGGCGGCCGCGCTGCTGTGCCGGAGCCGGCTGCGCGGCGCCCCGCGCCTCGGCGCGGGCAGCTTGCTGCTGTCCGGAATAGCCAGCACGATCTCGCTCCTGCTGGCCAGCCTGGCTGCAGCAGCAGCGGGTGGCGGCACCGACGGCAGTCCTGGCAGCGAGAACGGAGCCGCGGCCCGGGCCGCGCGGATCGTGGCCGCGGTCTCCGCGTCGGCGCCGGCCCTGGTGGTCGTTGACGACGCTGATTACCTGGATCCAGGGCTGGCCGTCACCATGATCGAGAACCTGATCGGCGGATACGACAGCCGGATTCTGGTGGTCGCCGCAGTCGACCTGGGCAGTGACCTGGCCGCGGCTCTCACCTCGCGGGCGCGGTACGGGCCGACTGAGGGACGAGTGCACCGGGCGGACGCTGACCCGCGGATGGGCTTCCAGTCACGCGCCGAGCTCGCCGGAGAGCTCAGCCCGCATCTCACGGCAGCGCAGGCGAGGCAACTCGCCCGGCGCACCAGAACGTTCGCGGAGATCTTCGCAGCCGCGGAGCCGGATCCGCTGCCCTGACGCAGCCCGCACTCGTATCCGCCGGCTAGCTCGCCTGGTACGACCGAAGGATGATGTTCCGTGCCCCGGAGGATGACATCTGCGGAGATAGCGAGGGCGGTGCCGCGGGGGTCAGTAACGTCACCGGCATGGTCATGGAACAAGCGATAGACCGCACGGACGAGCGGCCGGGCGCGCCGCTCGCGGTAGCGACGACTGGGCTGACCAAGCGCTTTGGCGACCGTACAGTCGTCGACGACGTGGCCCTGGCGATTCCCGCCGGGTCGGTCTGCGGATTCGTCGGGCCGAACGGGGCCGGGAAGACCACGACGATCCGCATGCTGCTCGGGCTTGTCCGGCCGACGGCCGGGAGCGGAACGATCCTGGGCGGAAGCCTGGCCGAGCCTGCGACCTACCTGCCGAAGGTGGGCGCACTCATCGAGTCGCCAGCGTTCTACCCGCAGCTCAGCGGCCGGGAGAACCTGAGGGCGCTCGCACGCCTCGGGCGGCTGCCGCTGACCGCGGTTGACCCGGTCCTGGAGCGTTCCGGGCTGCTGGCCAGAGCGGGCGACAAGTACCGCTCCTACTCGCTGGGGATGAAACAGCGGCTCGGTATCGCGGCGGCCATGCTCGCCGGGCCGGAGCTGCTCATACTTGACGAGCCGAACAACGGCCTCGATCCGGCCGGCATCGTCGAGATGCGCGGCCTGATCAAGTCATTCGCCGACGACGGCATCACGGTCCTGGTGTCGAGCCACCTGATCGCGGAGATCGAGCAGATCTGCGATTACGTCGTGATGATCAGGGCGGGGCGGCTGGTCCACCAGGGGGGCGTCGCCGAGTTGCGGGCCACCCAGCAGGCAGAGTTCGTGATCGCGCCGGAGTACGACGCCGATCGTGACCGGCTGGCCGGCCTTCTGCAGCGGGCTGGCTACGCGGTGACGAGCGGCAGCGACGACGGCTCGCTGTTCGTTGAGGCGCCGGGCGCAGGCGCCGCCGACCTGAACCGGCTCGCCGCTCAGAACGGGATTACCGTCCGCCAGCTCGGCGAGCGGACCCGGAGCCTCGAGCGGGCGTTCTTCGCCCTCACCGGCACGACATCGGCCGATGTACCTGACGGCCAGGAGATGGGAGCGATCCGATGATCTGGGCGGCGTTTGCCAGCGAGTGGACCAAGCTCCGGCGTCCATCGCTGTTCTTCTCGACCTTCCTCGGCCTGGCCGCGGCGGCGTCGCTGTTCGTGGTCCTGCTGTTCTCTCAGGCGTCGGCGACCGGCGGGATCGTCACCCTGCATCAGCTGGCCGAGCCGAACGGCCTTGTCATCGGCGTCGTCAGGGCCGCCACGCTGCTCGGCGTCGTCGCGTTCGGGATAGCAGCCTCTCAGGTTGCCAGCGAGTACAGCCTGGGCACGCTTCGCCAGCTGCTGGTCCGCCAGCCCCGGCGCGCTGTGCTGCTGGCAGGCAAGATGCTCGGCGTCATCACGTTCCTGCTGCTCGCGCTCTGCTTCGCCGCGGTCGTTGCGCTGCTGGTGGCAGTGGTGGCCGCGCACGGACGGGGCGTGCCGACGAGTGCGTGGTTCACCGGGACCGGCTTCGCTGACCTGTTCCGTGAGCTCGGCGACCTTGCCATCGCGACTATCGCCTACAGCGTGCTCGGGATGGCGCTCGGCCAGTTCGTCCGGTCAGCGGTCTTCGCGGTCATCATCGGCTTCGCCTGGCTGCTCGCGGTCGAGAACATCCTCATGCGCATCGTGCCCGGCACTCACTACTGGCTGCCCGGCGCCTCGATCCTGGCGGTGGCTTCGGGTGGCGCCGAGGGCGTGAACTACGGCCGGGGGCTGCTCGTCGGGGCTGTCTACGTCGCCGTGGCGATTGCCGCAGCGACAACTGTCTTCGTGCGCAGCGACGTGACGGCCTAGCGACGCCGTCCCGCTGCCCGGCAGCGGCTCGGTTCCCGGTTGCTACCCGGAGTCCCAGTGCGGCGGGCGATCCCGGCGGAACCGGTCGTCCTCGTCGGCTTCCGGGCGCTCGCCCCAGGCTCGGTCGGTGTCTTCGCGGCTCTGTTCCGGCAGTGCCTGCTGGTCCTGCCGTGCCTGCTGGTCCTGCCGTGGCTCCTGGTCCTGCCGTGGCTCCTGGTCCTGCCGTGGCTCCTGGTCCTGCCGGGCCGCGGTGTCAGAATCGGCTGGCTGAGCTGGCTCGTGGTGCGGCGACATAGGAGTCATCATCTCCCGGCCCTGGTGAGCAGCCGGTCACCGGGCGGAGATGGAGATCTGCGGCCGGTCAGCTGGCCTGAGCCAGCGCAAGACGCGTATGAGCTCGGCGAACGGCAGCGACACGCAGCCGGCTGTCGCTGAGCCGGTCCCGTTGTGCAGGAAGATGGCGCTGCCGCGGCCGGGGACGCGGGCTGTGTTGTACGCGATCACGGCGGCGTAGTCATAGGCCGGCTGTACATGCAGCGGCTCGGGGTCAGCGCCCGGATTGTGCTCGCGCGCGTCCACCCATTCGTTGTAGCGGGCGCTGCGCGGATCGTCGTCCCAGTAGTCGACGGCGTAGGCGTGGCGGAAGCGGTAGGCGAAGCCGCGATCGGGCAGCACGCCGAAGAAGAAGCTGAACCCGTAGGTCCCTGACGGAGTCCGGCCGTCGCCCTCGCGTTTCCGTCCCGGGGCGGCAATCCCGGCATAGCCGACTCGCGCGGTCCAGGGCCCGAAGACCCTGGTCCGCTTTCCGCCGGAGATCCGGTACGCCCGCAGCGTGGCATAGGTAGCGGAGTGCGAGGCTGCGGTCACGGTGATCAGCTCCCGCACCGTCGCGGCAGGCCGGGACGGCTCGCCGGCAGCGACCTCGGCAGCCCGCGCCGTTCCGACCGCGCTCGCCGCGACGGCCAGGACCCCTACGGCCAGAACCGCGACCGCCAGAACCGCGGCCGCCACCGCGCCGAGCCGGCTGCGCGCGCCGGCCGCCGTCCGCTGAGTTGCCATGGCACCGGACTGTACCGGCGGCCCGCGTGCGCGCCGCCAGCACGTAAACTTTTCCGGCCCGGGACCCGGAAAAGTCTCCGTCCGGGCGCTGCGCACTCAGACGTCGCGGCGCGTGCTGACGGCTGCTGCCGCGAGCAGGATGGCGGCTGGCCACCCGATGACCACCAGCGCGGATAGCGCCGGCGGCAGCAAGTTGTGCTGCGGGGACTTGAGCACGAGCTGATAGGCGGCGAAGGGCAGCGTGAACCGGCCGATGCCGGTGTTCCACGGTGCCGGCAGCACCAGGCACAGAGCGCCGAGGAGGTAGATGACGCCGACCGTGGCTGCGATCGCCCCGGCCGTGTGCCGGATGATCGTGCCGAGGCCAAGGCCGGTCAGGGCGCTGACGGCAAGCAGCAGGCCGGCTCCGAGTATCGCCCGCGGCACTCCCGGATGCGACAGGGACAGGCCGCGGTCGCTGCCGGCCAGGATCGCCTGGGTGAGCAGGAACAGCACGAGGCACAGCAGTTCGCCCGCGACCAAGGCGGCTCCGCCGACAGCAGCCGCCTTTGCGGCGAGGACCGCCCGGCGGCGCGGTACGGCGATGAACGTCGTGGCGATCTGCCCGGTCGAGTACTCAGAGGTAGCCGCCAGCACGCCGAGGATGGCGACAGGTAGCACGCCGTACTCGGCGTATCCGAGGAAGCTCTGTGTCAGCGGGCTGAGCGCGGCGCGCCTTGCGGGCACCGGCGCCGCGGCCAGCGTATGCGCGATCAGGACGGTAATGGCCACTGTCACGACGGCGGCGATGAGCAGCGTCCAGCCGTTAGACCGGATCGAGCGGAGCTTGATCCACTCGGACAGGAACACGTCGCGCGCGCGCACCGCCAGGGACGGCACGGCCGTGTCGGCGCTTACGGAGGCGGCGGGCGCGGTCATCAGCGTGCTGTCCCTTCTGCGGCCGGCACCGGGGCCCGGTAATCGGTGCTCGCGCTGGTCAGATCGAGATAGGCCTGCTCAAGGGAGGCGCGCCTGGGTACCAGGGCGTGCACGGGGATGCCGTGCGCCGCGGCAAGATCGGCGATGGCAGGCGCGTCCAGGCCGGTCACCGCGAGGCCGTCGCCGTCCTCCGGCACGACGACAGCCCGATGGCCGGTCAGCAGCCTGGCCAGGTCGGCGGCACGAGGTGACCGGACCAGTACGTCCCTGCGGGCGCTGGAGTCGATGAACACCTGGGTGGCGACGTCGGCGAGCAGGCGTCCCCGCCCGATGATGATCAGGTGCTCCGCGGTCAGCGCCATTTCGCTCATTAGATGGCTGGAGACCAGGACCGTGCGTCCTCCGGCGGCCAGCGACCGGAACAGCTGCCGGAGCCAGTGCACGCCCTCGGGATCCAGGCCGTTCACCGGCTCGTCGAAGATCAGCACCGGCGGGTCGCCGAGCAGCGCGCCGGCGATGCCAAGCCGCTGCTTCATGCCGAGCGAGAACTCCCTGATCCGCCGGTCCGCGACCGGTTCAAGGCCGGTTTGCTGCAGCACCTCGAGCACCCGCCCGCGCCCGATGCCGTTGCTCCGGGCGACCGCCTGCAGCTGGCTGCCGGCTGTCCGGCCGCCGTGCACGGCCGTGGCGTCGAGAAGCGACCCGACCTCGCGGATCGGGCGGATGATCTGCTGGTACGGCCGGCCGCCGACTAGCGCAGTGCCGGCCGACGGAGCTGCCAGGCCGAGGATGATCCGCAGCGTCGTGGTCTTTCCGGCTCCGTTCGGGCCGAGGAAGCCTGTCACCTGACCGGGCCGGACCGCGAAGCTCAGTCCGTCGACCGCGGTCACCGGGCCGAACTGCTTGACCAGCTGGTCCACCTCAATGAGCACCGGACTGGTGCGAACGCGGTCGCGGGGAGTAATCGGCCTGGTGACGGCCGCAGGCGGCCGCTCCGGCTCCTGCGCCCGGGCGGTTGCGTAGTGCCTGATTCTGCCGGCCACTAGGTACACGATCCCGCCCCACGGAACCGAGATGCAGATGACCACGGCCCAGCCCCACTTGGGCAGGCCCCGGACCTCGTCGGCCCGGGCCAGGTCGGTGAGGCAGAAGACAGCGAAGCCGATCGCCAGGACCAGAACCACCAGCACGGCCGCCGGGGCGGCTGCCCCGCTCACGAGAGCGCGCGGATCGACTGAGGCTCCATACTTGTGAACGTTAGCAGTTCTGCGAGCATTGGAATACGCTTCGTGGGATGGCGAGCGCGGACCTTCTGCTGCACCCGGTGCGGCTGCGGATCGTCAAGGCATTTCTCGGGGACCGGGCACTCACGACCTCGCAGCTGGCCGCGGAACTCGACGACGTTCCGGCCGGAAGCATCTACCGGCACGTCGCGCTGCTCACCCGGGCCGGCGTGCTCCAGGTCGTCGCTGAGCGGCGCGTGCGCGGTGCCGTGCAGCGCACCTACACGCTGCGGCTGCTGGCCGCGCGGATCGGGCCCGGCGAAGCCGGGGCCATGACGCCGGAAGAGCACGCGCGCGCCTTCATGGCCTACGTCGCCGGGCTGCTGGGAGACTTCGACCGCTACCTCGCGGCCGGGCCGCCCGACCCGGTCCGGGACGTCGCCGACTACCAGGTGGCCGCCATGTGGCTCACCGACGGTGAACTCCTCGACTTCCTGCGCGATTTCGGCCGCATAGCGCAGGACAGGCTTGCCAACGCCCCGTCCGGGGACCGGCGGCGGCGCATCCTGTACACCGTCATCCTGCCGGGCCCGGAGGGGCGGCGGCCTGACGACCGGCCGGGCACATGACGGCGCCATGCGGCCCTCGTACGCATGGCCACGGCGTGCTGGAGACCGTGCCCGTCAGCGCGCCAACTCCGGCCAGCAGTCTAAGGAACCGCGGCCCGGACGGACTGGTCCAGTTTCGTGGCAGCTGACTGGTCCACTGGACTTGACCTGCTGCTCGACCTGGATCGAGGCCGGGGCCTCCGGCACGCCATCGAGCAGTCGCTGCGCGAGGCCATCCGCGCCGGCCGCCTGCCACAGGGCACGACGCTGCCGTCGTCCCGGTCGCTGGCGGCCGACCTGGGCGTCGCCTGGGGAACAGTCAGCGCCGCCTGCCAGCAGCTGGCGGCCGAGGGCTACCTGACCGCCCGGCAGGGTGCTGCCGTGTGGGTGAGCTGGGTGCCGCCGCGGCGGCTGCCCGAGCCGTCGCCGGCCACCGTGCCCGAGCGCGCGCGGTGGGATCTGCGGCCAGGACGGCCCGACCAGGCCAGCTTTCCCCGCGGGACTTGGGAGCGCACCCGGCAGCACGTACTCGCCCGGGCTCCGGACGAGGTGTTCGGCTACGGGGATGCCCGCGGCAGCGCCGGCCTGCGCAGCGCGCTCGCTGACTACCTGGGCCGGGCCCGCGGTGTCGACACCAGCCCGGCGAACCTGCTGATCTGCAACGGCTTTACGCACGCGCTGGCGCTCATCTGCCAGGCGCTGCGAGCCGCCGGCGGCACCACACTGGCCGTAGAGGATCCGGGCGTCCCGCAGTACCGGAAGCTGGCCGAGCCGCTCGGGCTCCGCCTGGTCCCGATCCCGTGCGACGAGGCGGGCCTGCGCACGGATTGCCTGGAGCGGTCAGGTGCAGCGCTTCCCGGTTAACCCTGACTGCCCGGCGGCAGGTGCGCCGGCTCAAGCGGCTGCTTATCTTGGTTCATTCAATATCTTGAGTCGTTCGTGTTTGGGGCGGTAGGGTAGGGCCATGACCGCCTCCAGGACTCCGGCAACAGCCGAGCAGCTGCGTGGCGCTGGCCTGCGGGTGACCGCGGCCAGGGTTGCCTTGCTGGAGACCGTGCGGGAGGGCGATCATCTCGGCGTTGAGGCGATCGCCGCCCGCGTCCGCGATCGCATCGGCCACGTCACACTGCAGGCGGTCTATGACGCCCTGCACGCCCTCACCGCCGCTGGACTGGTCCGCCGCATCGAGCGGCCGGCAGCCCGGCCCGGTTCGAGGGGCGCGTCCAGGACAATCACCACCACGTCGTCTGCCGGTCCTGCGGTGTCGTCGCAGATGTCGACTGCGCCGTCGGCGAGGCGCCGTGCCTGACCGCGTCCGACGACCACGGCTTCTCCATCGGCGAGGCCGAGGTCGTGTACTGGGGCCTGTGCCCGAGCTGTTCCGCATCCCGCGCTTCCTGAGCACCCGTGATCCGTTTCGCCCGGAAGGAATCTCAATGGCTGAGAACCACGACCCAGTAGTTGTCGAAGACGCGACCCCGGAAAGCAGCGGAGGCTGCCCGGTGGCTCACTCAGGCCTCACGCACCCGACCCGGGGTGACGCCAACCAGGACTGGTGGCCGAACAAGCTCAACCTCAAGATCCTCGCCAAGAACCCCGCGGTGGCGAATCCGCTCGGCGAGGAGTTCAGTTACGCCGAGGCGTTCTCGAGCCTCGACCTCGCGGCCGTGAAGCGGGACATCGCCGGGGTGCTGACCACTTCGCAGGACTGGTGGCCAGCCGACTTCGGTAACTACGGGCCGCTGATGATCAGGATGGCGTGGCACAGCGCCGGCACGTACCGCATCAGCGACGGCCGGGGCGGTGCCGGAGCCGGGCAGCAGCGCTTCGCGCCGCTCAACAGCTGGCCCGACAACGTCAGCCTGGACAAGGCACGCCGGCTGCTGTGGCCGGTGAAGAAGAAATACGGCCAGAAGATCTCGTGGGCCGACCTGATGATCCTGACCGGCAACGTCGCGCTGGAGACGATGGGCTTCACTACCTTCGGCTTCGCCGGCGGGCGCGAGGACGTCTGGGAGCCCGAGGACGACGTCTACTGGGGTCCGGAGACGACCTGGCTGGACGATGAGAGGTACACAGGCGACCGGGAACTGGAGACGCCGCTCGCCGCAGTTCAGATGGGCCTGATCTACGTCAACCCGGAGGGCCCGAACGGCAACCCTGACCCGCTGGCCGCGGCCCGCGATATTCGCGAGACGTTCCGCCGGATGGCGATGAACGACGAGGAGACGGTTGCCCTGATCGCGGGCGGTCACACCTTCGGCAAGACACACGGCGCCGGGCCGGCCGACAACGTCGGACCCGACCCCGAAGCTGCCCCGCTCGAATTGCAGGGCCTGGGCTGGAAGAGCACGTTCGGCACCGGCAAGGGCGCCGACGCGATCACCAGCGGTCTGGAGGTGACCTGGACCCCGACGCCGCTGACCTGGGACAATAGCTTCCTTGAGACGCTCTACGGCTACGAGTGGGAGCTGACCAGCAGTCCGGCCGGAGCGCACCAGTGGCAGCCGAAGGACGGCGGCGGGGCCGGGACCGTGCCGGACGCCCATGACTCGTCAAAGCGCCGCGGGCCGACAATGCTCACCACCGACCTCGCGCTTCGGGCGGACCCGGTCTACGACCAGATTTCGCGGCGCTTCCTGGCCAGCCCGGCCGAGTTCGCGGACGCCTTCGCCCGGGCCTGGTACAAGCTGACCCATCGCGACATGGGCCCGCTTGCGCGCTACCTCGGCCCGGAAGTTCCGAGCGAGACGCTGCTCTGGCAGGACCCGCTTCCGGCGGTGACGCACGAGCTCATCGACGCTGCTGACAGTGCCGCGCTGAAGGCGCAGATTCTTGACTCCGGCCTCTCGGTGGCTCAGCTGGTGTCGACCGCATGGGCGTCGGCCGCATCCTTCCGCGGGAGCGACAAGCGCGGCGGTGCCAACGGCGCGCGCATCCGCCTCGAACCGCAGAATGGCTGGGAGGTGAATGACCCGGATCAGCTGGCGACGGTGCTGCGCGCCCTGGAGGGCATTCAGAGCACGTTCAACGCCGGTCAGGCGGGTGGCAAGGAAGTCTCTCTCGCGGACCTGATCGTGCTGGCCGGCAACGCGGGCGTCGAGAAGGCGGCCAAGGCCGCGGGCTTCGAAGTGGAGGTTCCGTTCACGCCAGGGCGTGCCGACGCGTCGCAGGAGCAGACCGACACTGAGTCGTTCGCCGCCCTCGAGCCGGGCGCCGACGGGTTCCGCAACTACCTCGGCAAGGGCAGCAGGCTGCCGGCCGAGTACTTGCTGATCGACCGGGCGAACCTGCTGACGCTGAGCGCGCCCGAGATGACGGTCCTGGTCGGCGGACTGCGCGTACTCGGCGCGAACTCCCAGCAATCGGAGCGCGGCGTCTTCACCGCGAGCCCGGGGACGCTGACCACCGACTTCTTCACGAATCTGCTCGACATGGGCACCACGTGGACGCCGGCGGCGGAGGACGCGAGCACGTTCGAAGGCCGTGACGCCGCGACCGGTGCGGTGAAGTGGACCGCCAGCCGGGTCGACCTTGTCTTCGGGTCGAACTCGGAACTGCGGGCGCTCGCCGAGGTCTACGCCAGCGATGACGCGAAGGAGAAGTTCGTGACCGACTTCGTGGCGGCCTGGCACAAGGTGATGGACCTGGATAGGTTCGACGTCCGCTGACCGCCGCGCCCGGGCCCGGTCGCCGGCGGCCGGACCCGGGCCCTTGGTCCCTGCCAGGCATCGGCGCGCCGTGCTATACACGTGGATAGCGCGCTACCTACGTGTGCAGCACGGCGAGCGAGAGGCAGCCGCCGGTGGGAATCACGGCTATCCGCACGGTGGGACTGACCAAGCGCTACCGCGATGTGGTCGCTCTTGATCACCTCGATCTCGACGTCGGGCAGGGCGAGGTCGTCGGCTACCTCGGGCCCAACGGCGCGGGCAAGACCACGACGATCCGCATGCTGCTCGGCCTGGTCAGCCCCACGGAGGGACGCGGCGAGATCTTCGGCCTGGACTGCCAGCGGCAGCCGGTCGAGGCCCACCGTCATCTCGCCTTCGTCGGCGGCGAGGCGAACTTGTGGCCGTCCCTCACCGGCGCTGAGACCCTGCACCTGCTCGGGCGCGTCCAGGGGCAGGTCGATAAGCAGTACCGGGATGAGCTGCTCGCCCGGTTCGAGCTTGACCCGTCCAAGAAGGTCCGCGCCTACTCGAAGGGGAACCGGCAGAAAGTCATCCTCATCGCCGCCCTGATGACCAGGGCCGACCTGCTCGTGCTGGACGAGCCGACGAGCGGGCTCGACCCGCTGATGGAGCAGGCCTTCAGGCACAGCATCCGCGAGGCTCGCGACCGGGGCCAGACCGTATTCCTGTCCTCGCACATCCTGAGCGAGGTAGAGGCGCTGTGCGACCGGGTGGGCATCCTGCGGGCCGGAAAACTCGTGGAGATGGGAACGCTGGCCGAGATGCGGCACCTCACCGCGCTCACAGTCGAAGCGACGTTTGACGGCGCCGTTCCCGACCTGTCCGGAGTGCCCGGCGTGAGCTCACTGGAAGTTGCCGGGCGAGTGGCGCGCTGCCAGGTGCGCGGCCCGGTCGCGCCGCTGCTGAAGGTACTCGCCACCGCGAATGTCGCCGAGCTTGTCAGCCGCGAGCCGTCGCTGGAGGAGCTGTTCCTGGCCCAGTACGGCGCTGGCAGCGCGGACGAGGATGCCGGTCATGCTGCAAACTGAAGCGACGGAACTGGCTCCGGTCCGGATCAGCGGATCGTCGGGCGGCGTCGGCCAGGCTGACCGCCCGTAAGGCGGCTCGGTCCGGCGTCATCTGGGGTTACATCTTCGGCATCGCGATTGCCTCGTCCGCGTTCAGTTACACGCGGATTTACAAGACGCAGTCCGAGCGTCATGCGCTGGCCGCGGCGTACGGCTCCAACAAGGCCACCAGCGCCCTGTTCGGCCCGGCTCCGCAGCTGCAGACGGTGGCGGGCTTCACCGTGTTCAAGATCTCGATGACCCTGATCATTCTGGGGGCAATCTGGGGACTGCTGACGAGTACCAGGCTGCTTCGCGGCGAGGAGGACAACGGCCGCTGGGAACTCATGCTCGCCGGGCAGACAACCCGCACCCGCGCAGCCGCCCTGGCGGCGGGCGGCCTGGGCGCGGGCGTCGTCGCGCTGTGGGCAGTCAGCAGCATCATCACTGTGCTGACGGGCCGCTACCGCGGTATCGGCATCGCAGCCGGCCCGTCGCTGTACTTCTGCGCCGCGATGATCGCAGCCGCGGTGATGTTCCTGGCGGTCGGCATGCTCACCAGCCAGCTCGCGCCGACCAGGCGGCAGGCCGCTTCCTACGCCGCCTGGTTCCTCGGGTTGAGTTATGCCGTCCGGCTGATTGCCGACGCCGGGGTCGGGCTGCATGCGCTGATCTGGGTATCGCCGCTTGGCTGGGTCGAGGAACTCCGGCCGCTGACCGTGCCCCAGCCGCTGGCCTTCCTGCCGGTAGCCGTCTTCACGGTCGTGGTGGCCGCGCTGGCTGTCAGGCTGGCCGGCCTGCGCGATGTCGGCGCTGGCATTGTGCCGGACCGGGCGAGCAGCCGGCCGCGCCTGCGGCTGCTGAGCGGACCCGCGGGCCTCGCGATCCGGCTGGCCCGGCCGGCCGTGGTGAGCTGGTGGGTCGCCATCGGCGTGTCCGGACTGCTGTTCGGGCTCATCGCCTTGTCGGCGGCCGGCACTGTATCCGGGTCATCGGTACAGCAGCTGTTCGCCAGGCTGGGCGCCAGGGGAACCGGCGCCAGCGTGGTGCTGGGCATCTGTTTCCTGCTGCTGGCTGTCCTGGTCGCGTTTGCGGGCGCCGGCCAGGTAACCGCGGCTCGATCGGAAGAGTCCGGCGGCCGGCTTGACCCGGTGCTGGTACGGCCAGTCTCGCGTGCCCGCTGGTTTGGCGGCCGGCTCCTGCTCACGGCCTCGGTGCTGCTGAGCAGCGGCGTCCTGGCCGGGCTAGTCACCTGGCTGGGCGCGGCTAGCCAGGACGCGGGCGTCGGGTTCGGCGCACTGCTGGCTGCGGGGGTGAACGTCGTCCCGCCCGCGATCACCATCACCGGCATCGGCGCGCTGGCGTTCGGGGTGTGGCCGCGCGCGACGTCAGTCGCCGTCTACGTGGCGCTGGGCTGGTCGCTGCTCGTGGTGGTGATCGGCGGCGTCGGTGCCGTCAGTCACTGGATACTCGATACCTCGGTTTTCCATCAGATGGCATCGGCCCCCGCGATCTCGCCGCACTGGGAGGCCAACGCGGTCATGGTCGCCATCGGCGCGGCCAGCGGGCTGGCCGGTCTTGTTGCCTTCAGCCGCCGGGATGTGCAGGGCGAATGACCGCCGGCCAGGCCGAGTTCGAGGACCTGACCGCCAGGGCCCGGATCCGCGAGGCGGCGCTCCGCCATTTCGCCGAGGACGGCTACGAGCGGGCAACCATCCGCGGAATCGCCAGGACCGCCGGCGTGTCGCCGGGGCTCCTGCGGCACCATTTCGGGTCCAAGGACGAACTGCGCCAGGCGTGTGATGACTACGTCGCCGGCGTGCTGCACCGGCTCAACGTGCGAATCCTGAGTTCTCCCGCCGATGCGGCCAGTGCCCGCAGCGCGACCAAGCGCTTCCAGCGTTACCTCGCCCGTGCCCTGGCGGACGGGTCGCCGACCGTCAGGCCGATCTTCGACGAAATGGTGACCCTGACTGAGCAGTGGCTGGAACGTGCGGACAATAATCGCAGTGACCGGCCCGCTATCGATCGCAGGATGAGGGCCGCGCTGCTCACGGCGATGGCAGCCGGCATCCCGCTGCTGCACGAGCACGTCTCGCGTGCGCTCGGCACCGACATGTTCGGAGGGGAAGGAGACCGGCTCCTCGCTCTCGGTCTGCTCGACATCTATACGCATCCGATTCTCGATGAAGGAACCGCCGCGGCGGCCAGAGCCGGCTTCGACTCACAGGAGGAATCAGACACATGACGACAGCCTCTGGCGCCAGCCAGCCGCGAATTGTCGTGGGCGTGGACGGATCAGAGCCGTCACAGCAGGCGCTGCGGTGGGCTGCCCGCTTCGCGGCGACGTTCGGGGCGCAACTGGAGGCCGTGACCGCGTGGGACTACCCGCCGTCGTTCGGGTGGGCTGCCATCGCGCCGGACTGGAACCCGGCTCAGGACATGAGGAAGGTACTGGACGACACCATCGCCGGCGTCTTCGGTGACCAGCTGCCACCGGGACTGCAACTGCTCGTGCGCGAAGGCGTCGCCGCGAAAGTGCTGCTGGACGCCAGCGAGGGCGCGACCCTGCTCGTCGTCGGCAGCCGTGGCCACGGCGGATTCGCCGGGCTGCTGCTCGGTTCCGTCAGCGCCAACGTCGCCGAGCATGCGCCCTGCCCGGTGTTCATCGTCCATGGCGACCAGTCGCCGCCCCGGCGGACCTGACCGGTCAGGTCACAGCGCCGGGCGCTGCGGCAGTGACGGCCGCGCGGGGCGCGGCTGGTGAGCCGCGCCCCGCAGGTGCACTTCGGTCCGGCCGTTAAGCGGCGTGCTCGGGGTCGATGCCGTTCCACCCGGGCACCCGGACCCGGCGGTGACCGGCCTTGCCGCTGATGATGATCTTGCGCAACGAGACATCGTTCGTGGTCGAGGTCTCGTGCAGCAGGTGCTCGGGATTGGCCACGATCTCGATGTAGTACGTCCCGTCCGGAAGGTCGGTGACCTCGAACGACTGGTAGGGGACCGTCTGGACGTAGGTGTCGCCCCAGCCGAGCGGCAGCTGCTCCTGCACCCACAGCGCGGACGGATTGCCGCAGTTCCCGAAGATGCCGGTATACGACGGCTGCCAGGTCGCGTGCCTGAGCAGCATGTCCACGCTGTCGGTTGGCGCGATGCAGAAGCCGACCTTGCGGCTGCGCACCACGACGTGCTTGCGAGAGTTCAGCAGCAGGTACTGGGCGAACTGCTGGAAATGCCACGCGTTGTACCGGGCGAAGCCCATGGTGCCTGCCCGCATGCGGCCGATGAGCTTGCCGTTCCGGTAGAAGTACTGGTACGCGGTCATCCGGCCGGTTCCGGGGATGCGGAAGCCCTCGACGTCCAGCGGCGCGTTCCCGCCAATCCACACGGTCGAGGCGAAGTCGACGTAGCTTTCCTTCGCCTTGGTGTTGCTGACCGAGATCTGCCAGGCGGGCGTCGGGATCAGGTCAGGCTCGGCATCCCGGGGCGCCTGCGTCAGGATGCGGGCGGCCGGCAGCCGGGACCGACTGGTGCCGGCTAGCGGCCTCGAGCGAGCGGGGTGCTGCACGCGGGTGAACTCGGCAGGCAGCGCCGCGGTCCGGCCGAACTGGCACTGCTGCTTGCACTGGCTGCCAGGCACGACCTTGACCTTCACGGTAACGGTGGCGTCGCGCGAACGGGTCGCCGCCGGCGCATTGCTGCGGATAAGGCGACGTGTTCGCGCTCGCGACAGTCGCCTTGGCGAGGTCGTAGGTGTCCGGGCAGAAGGCCAGGCCGCGGCCGGTGATGAACTTGCCGCTGGTGGTGCGGATAGTGACGTAGAGGAAGTGGCGCAGCCCGCTCCACCCGTCCAGCAGCGACGACGGGACCGGCCGGGTGAGGGTGAAACCCGGCGTCCTGATGATCTGGGCTGCCTTCTCCGGGCTCCGGTACCCGGCCCGCGAGACGTTGAGCTGGAACGCCGACCGGAACGATGCCAGCCAGATACCCGGATCAACGTACACCGGGCCCTTGCCGTACTTCCCGACCTCGATTTCCTTCTGCGCGGCGATGAGGCGCAGCTGCGGCTCGTAAGGCGCGCTGGCTGCCGGCGTAGCTAATCCTGCCGTCCGGGCCGCGCCGAGCGCGGCCGTCGTGGTGCCGGCGACTGCGAGAGTGGCGGCGCTGATCAGAACTGCCGCCGCTGTGTAGCCCGTTCTCCTGACGGCAGTCTGCCGCCACCTGATCCTCATGAATGCCTCCCGTTTCGGGCGCTGCCCGTGCTAGGTCACTCCGTCATGACCTAAGACGCCGGACTATCCGCCTCGTTGCGTTCATAGCAGGACTTGCTAGCACATGTCCTGGTTCATGGCGGCCTGCTCGCGCGGGGCCGGCTGGCCGCGCGGGCGGCGTCCGGTGCTAGCGTTTTCGAGGTGGCGGAGGATGCCGTTGCGGCTCCGCGCCCGCGACCCAGGAGTGGCGCTGACCGCTCAGCCCGTCGGGGTGACGGACTGACATCCGGGGCGGGCCGTGCGGTGGCCCGTCAGACGATCTGCAAGCTTCGCGCCGAGGGGGGAACCATGCCGTACGTCAAGGTCGGGCAGGAGAACTCGGGCTCGATCAATCTCTACTACGAGGATCACGGGTCGGGACAGCCGGTCGTCCTCATCCACGGCTATCCGCTCAGCAGCCGCGCGTGGGACAAGCAAATCCCGGTGCTGCTCGAGGACGGCCACCGGGTCATCACCTACGACCGGCGCGGGTTCGGCAAGTCCGATCAGCCAGTGACCGGGTATGACTACGACACCTTCGCGGCCGACTTGCAGCAGCTGATGGAGACGCTGAACCTGCGGGACGCGATACTCGCCGGGCACTCAATGGGAACCGGCGAGGTGACCAGGTATCTGGGCCGGTACGGATCGGCGCGGGTGGCCGGGGGAGTGCTGATCTCCCCGATCCCGCCGTTCCTGCTTCAGACACCCGAAAACCAGGAGGGAGTGCCGGGCAGCGCATTCGACGGCTTCATGCAGGCGGCACGAGATGATGCCTCGGCATGGATGAAGAGCTTCCTCGACCTCTTCTTCAACATCGACAAGTTCCGCGGCACGCTGGTCAGCGACCAGTACTACCAGACGTGCTGGAACATCGCGGTGTCCGCGTCGGCAGCCGCGACCGCCGCCTGCATCCCGACCTGGGAAACCGATTTCCGTGCCGACCTGCCCAAGATCGACGTGCCGATGCTGGTCATCCAGGGCGATGACGACCGCGTCCTGCCCTATCCGAAGACCGGCAAGCGGCTCCCCGGGATGATCAGGGACCTGCAGATGGACGTCATCGAGGGCGGACCGCACGCGATCTGCTGGACGCACGCCGACCAGGTCAACAGCGCGCTGCTGAAGTTCATGGCCTGAGTCCGCTCGGCGGCGGCGCGTTTGGACTGACGCTCTGCGGGCAATCGGAATGGCTGCCGGAAGGTGCCATCTCGACCGAAGGGAGTGCCGGTGTCGACCACGAGCGGCGCAGCGGATCAGGCAGTTCACGGCATTGACCGGACGGTCCGCAACATCGAGACTGGCCGCTTCGAGCGAGCCTTGTCGGCCCTGACGGCCGCCGGGGCGCTGGTGACGGCAGCGGAGATCTACTTCGAGCACGACAGCGCCAGCTTCGGCAACAAGATGATGTGGCTGCCGGTCGCGCTCGGGCCCGTCGGAGCGGTTGCGGGCGTGGCCGGCTTCTTCAGCCGCCGCCTGGCAAAGACGGCGCTGCCGGTGGCGTCGGCGGCGATTGTCGCCAACGGGCTGCAGGGCACCTACCTGCACGCCCGTGGCATCGCGCAGAAACCAGGCGGCTGGTCCAATGCCCGCTACAACATGGAAATGGGGCCGCCGCTGCTGGCCCCGCTGCTGGTCACCATGGTGGGCGGGATGGGGCTGCTCGCGGCCATTCTGCGGCGGGAGAAGTGAGCCGCCCGGCAGGGACCGGCAGCGGCAGCGACGGCGACGGCAGGTTCCCCGGCTTCGACTCGGCAGCGCAGGCGCCGCACTGGGATGCCGTGACGGCCGGCGTGGTGCTGTCCCGGCTCGGCCTGGCCCCGGATGTCCGGTTCTTCTCGCCGGCGGAGGAAGCCATCGCCACCAGCCTGTGCGATCGGCTCCTCGACCAGGCCGAGGGCACCAGGCTGCCGGTCGTCAGCCAGATTGACGCCCGGCTGGCGGAGAAGCAGACCGACGGCTGGCACTACGAGGACATGCCGGAGGACGGTACGTCCTGGCGCCTGTCGCTCGCTGCCCTGGATGCGGATGCCATCTCGCAGGGCGGACGCGGGTTCGCCGAGAGCTCAGCGGACGAGCAGGCCAAGCTCGTGCAGGCGCGTGCAGGACCTGGGCTCCGGTGACTGGCACGGCCTGCGGGCCAGCCACGTGTGGAGCATGTGGACGCGGTACGCGTGCACGGCGTTCTACGCCCATCCAGCGGCCTGGAACGAGATCGGCTTCCCCGGCCCGGCCTATCCCCGCGGGTACAAGAACGCGGGCGTCGGCAAGCGCGAGCCGTTCGAGGTCGCCGACGCGAGTCCGGCCGACGATCCGGTCCGCAAGGACGGTGCCTGATGAGCAAGGTGCGCGCGCGCAACGAGTCCGCCTGGCTGCTGCCCAACGATGGCACCCGCACTAACCACGGACTGCGCCGGGACATGCGCCGGTTCGCCGACACTGACGAAGTTGACCTGGTCGTCGTCGGTTGCGGGGCCGGCGGATCCGTCCTGCTGCAGCGGCTGGCCCGGGCCGGCTGGACCGCGGTCGGGCTGGACGCGGGCCCGTTCTGGGATCCGGACACGGATTGGGTCAGCGACGAGGCAGGCTCGCATCATCTGTACTGGACCGAACCGCGGGTGATCGCCGGCGCCGACCCGATCCCGCTGGGCTCCAACAACTCCGGGCGCGGAGTCGGCGGCTCGATGGTTCACTACGCGGGCTATACCCCCCGCTTCCACCCGAGCGACTTCGCCACCTACACACGGGACGGCGTCGGGGCCGACTGGCCGCTGAGTTATCAGGACCTGCGCGCCTACTACGAGCTGATCGAGGAGGAACTGCCGGTCGCCGGGGAGGACTGGCCCTGGGGTGACCCGCACTCCTATCCGTACCGGCCCCACCCGGTGGGCGGCAACGGCGAGACGTTTCTGCGCGGCGCCAGGGCACTCGGCATCGAGGCGAAAGTCGGGCCGGTTGCCATCACCAACGGCCGGTTCGGCAACCGGCCGCACTGCATCTACCGGGGATTCTGCCTGCAGGGCTGCAAGGTCAACGCGAAGGCGTCGCCGCTCATCACGCATATCCCGGACGCTCTGGCCCGCGGTGCCGAAGTGCGCGCTGACAGCATGGTCACCCGCATCGAGGTGGATGAGCGTACCGGCCGGGCCACCGGCGTGCACTACGTCAAGGGTGGCGTGGACCGGTTCCAGCGCGCCCGGATGGTCGCGATCGCAGGCTACTCGATCGAGACCCCGCGGCTGCTGCTCAACTCGGCGTCGAGCCGGTTCCCCGACGGCCTCGGCAACGACTTCGACCAGGTCGGCCGCTATCTGATGGTGCAGGGAGCGCCGCAGACGGCTGGCCGCTTCGACGCCGAGGTCCGGATGTACAAGTCGCCGCCGCCAGAGGTGAGCTCCGAGGAGTTCTACGAGACCGACCCGGCCAGGGACTATCAGCGCGGCTTCGCCATCCAGACCGTCTCCCCGCTGCCGATTACCTGGGCCGAGCACGTAGCAGCCCAGGGTCACTGGGGCCGGGCCTTGCGCGACTACATGAGTGACTACGTGCACTGGTCCTGCCTCGGGGCGCTGTGCGAGTTCCTGCCCCTCCCGGAGAACCGGGTGACGCTGGCGCCGGAGAAGGACCGCCATGGCCTGCCGGTGGCACATTTTTCCTACAGCCAGTGCGATAACGACCGGGCACTGATGAAGGCTGCCCAGTCGGTGATGGAAGACATCCTGCATGCGGCGGGCGCGGACGAGGTCATCACCATCAACCGCTACGCGCACCTGGTCGGCGGCGCGCGGATGGCGGCTGACGAGCGGCACGGCGTGGTGGACGCGGACTGCCGCACGTTCGCCGTGCCCAACCTCTACATCACTGACGGCAGCGTGCTGCCCACCCAGGGCAGCGCGAACCCCGCGCTGACCATCATGGCGGTGGCCGCCAGGGCAGCCGACCGGCTCGCAGGCAAGCCCATGCGCTAGCCCGGCCGGCGAGGTGGTCCGCGATGAAGTCCCGCCACCGGGCGATGGCCGCCGGACTGGCCTTGACGTGCGGGCCCGGATAACGGGCCAGCTTCTCGCCGGGTGATCCGAGCACGCCGAACAGGGCCAGCTGACCGTCCCTGGGGAAGATCGCGTCGTCCCACTGCAGATGGAACAGCACCGGCGCGGTCACCAGGCGGGCATCGCGGGCGGCGCGCGCTGGTGCAGCCAGGCCAGGATGCAGCGCCGGGCCCTCCCGCAGGCCGAACTTGCCGAAGACAGCGCAGCGAAGATGATCACCGACGGCTGCCGCCAGCGGAAGCCCGAACCGCGTCCCCATCGAGAGTCCCAGGTATGCCAGGCGAGTGGTGTCGATGAGGCTCTTATGCCCGCTGCCGCCGTGCCCGAGCCGGAACGAGCGCCCGGCGACGCCCTGGCCGGACGACTCGCGTCCGAGCCAGCGAATGGTCCCGTCCACGACAGCATTCAAACAGCCAGCTGCGGCCAGCTGGCGAGGGCCTGCGGGCACGCCACCGCAGATTCCCGCATGCCTGGAGATCAGCGCGCTGATTAGGCAGTCAGGCAGCGGGTAGCCGCAGATACGCCGCACCCCGGTAAAGAACCGCCGGCGCCCCGGGCGGCGAGGTCGCGGCACGGGTTCGCCGGCGGCGCGCCCCTGACAACTGACGAAGGCAGAGCTGAGACGTGAAAGCAGTCACCTGGCACGGTAACCGCGACGTCAGGGTTGACCGCGTCCCCGATCCCGTCATCGAGGCGCCTACGGACGCCATCGTGCGGGTCACGAGCACGAACATCTGCGGGTCGGACCTGCACCTGTACGAGGGTCTCGGCGCCTGCCCGGAGCCCGGCGACATTCTCGGTCATGAGGCTATGGGGATCGTGGAGGAAGTCGGGCCCGGCGCCGCGGCGCACCTCGCGCCGGGTGACCGGGTTGTCATTCCGTTCACCATCTCGTGCGGGTACTGCTGGATGTGCCAGCACAGCCTCTATGCGCAGTGCGAGACGACGCAGAACCGTGACCAGGGTATGGGCGCCTCCTTGTTCGGCCACACGAACCTGTACGGCCAGGTGCCGGGCGCCCAGGCCGAGTACCTGCGCGTCCCGCAGGCCCAGTTCGGCCCGGTCAAGCTTCCGGAGGGACCGCCTGACGACCGCTTCGTGTACCTGTCGGACATCCTGCCGGCGGCCTGGCAGGCAGTGCGGTTCGCGGACATCCCGCAGGGCGGCATTGCCGCTGTGTACGGCCTCGGCCCGGTGGGCCAGTTCAGCGCCAGGATCGCGAAGCTGATGGGCGCGGAACGAGTTTTCGGCGTCGATCTCGTGCCCGAACGGCTCGAGATGGCAAAGCGGCATGGCATCGACGTCATCGACGCGACCACGACCGACGACGTCCCCGCCTGCATCCTGGACCAGACGGACGGGCGCGGCGCCCATGGCGTGATCGACGCGGTCGGCATGGCGGCGCATGGCAATGCGGTCGCGCGGCTAGGCCAGACCGTTGCGTCGCGACTGCCCGGCGCCGCCGGCCGCAAGGTAGCCGAGCGGTTCGGGGTGGACCGCCTTGATGCCCTCCGGAGCGCGATCAAGACAGTGCGGAGGGGCGGAACCGTCTCGATTAGCGGCCTCTACAGCGGTGCGAAAGATCCGCTGCCCCTGATGGACATGTTCGACAAGGGCATTCAGATCCGCATGGGCCAGTGCCACGTTAAGCGCTGGATCGACGAGATCATGCCGTACCTCGACGATGATGCCGACCCGCTGTGCCCCGGCGATATGGCGAGCCACTACCTGCCGCTTGAGCAGGCGCCGCACGGGTACGAACTCTTCCGGAAGAAGGCCGGCGGCTGCACCAAGGTTGTCCTGCAGCCGGGCCGCGACGGGCCGTTGGTCATCGCCGGGGGTGCCGGAGCTGCCATGACGGCACCGGGCGCCAGCCCGCCGCGGTGATCGAGCGGGGCGCCGGTCACGCGATGCCGGCGGTGCTGACGCGGCTGCCGGCGCCGTTCCGGCAGGCCTGGTCGGGGCCGGTCCGCTACTGGCAGGATCGCAGCCGGGTCGCGGTGAAGGGTGCCCTGGCCGCCGTCGCGGCCTGGGCGCTGGCTCGTTACGCCGCCGGCCAGGCAGATCCGTATTTCGCGCCGCTGGCGGCGCTGCTCGGCGTGTACCCGACAGTGGCACGCTCGTTTCGCGAGGTCGTGACCTATGTTGGCGGCTTTGTGCTCGGCGCCGCCCTCGCGATCCCCGTCGGCGTCGCGCTCGGACCGTCCCTGGCCGGCATTGGTGTCGTCGTTCTGGCCGGGATGCTCCTTGGCAGCTGGCGGCTGCTGGGCGACCAGAGCATGCAGGTCACGTTCACTGCCCTGTTCGCGCTGCTGCTCGGCGGCCATCAGCCACTGCACTACGTGACGCACAGGTCCGTGGACGTGGCAATCGGCGTGCTGACCGGCCTCGCCATCAATATCCTCATCTTCCCGCCGCTGCAGTTGCGGCCCGCCGAGCACGCCATCAGGCAGTGGGGCTGCGACATCGCTGACGCGCTGGCCTTCCTCGCGACAGCTGCGGACACTCCGCCGGCCAGCGAGAGAATCTGGCGGCAACATGACCGCCAGCTCACGGTCGCGGCAGACCAGGCGCGCAGGGCCGCCAGCCAGGCCCGCGAGAGCCTGCGGTGGAACCCCCGCGCTAAGGCCGAGCGGTCGGTGCCACGCCCGGACGGCACCGTGGTCGACGCACTGGACGCCATCACGGCCAGGACCCGCGCGATCGCGAGAACCCTGCTCGACCGTCCGGCCGACGACGTGCCGGCGTCGTTCGGCCCGGCCTGTGCGGCCGTGCTGCGCGCGCTCACCGTGCCCGTCCGCCAGCTCGCTGACCTGCGCTCTCCCCGTCCTCACGCAGACCTGGCCAATGTCCGCGCCAGTCAGCGGCAGCTGGAAGCCCGGGCCCCGCGGTCACCCGGCGGCGATCAGCCGAGCCCCGAAGCGCACCTCGCGCGGCTGAGCTGCGACGTGCTCCGGGAGCTGGCCGGACCGCCGGCTGCTGCCTCCGGCGCCACGCAGCACACCTAGCTAGGCGCTCTGGCTGCCAGCCGCATTCGGGACGTGCGGCCCGGGCTCGGGCGATGCTGGCCGGGCCGACGTGCTTACGGCATTCGCGGCCGCGGCTGCGCCGGCCAGAGCGGCAGCGCGCTCGCCCTTGCGGCGCGCGGCCCGGCCGTACACGGTCATCCAGGCGACGAGGGCTCCGGCGACGGCGTAGGGCATCACCTTGGAGTTGGCCAGCGCCGTGCCGGCCGAGGCCTGTTCGATGATGACTACCCGCGCTGCGGCCTCGGCCAGGTAAGCCACGCCCCAGGCAATCGTGACGACGCGGGCTGCTTCGCAGTCAGGCCAGGCAGACCAGACCGAAGATCCCGGTGGGAACCGAGCCCTCGATCAGCACGAGGCGCGCGTCACCGCTGGCGAGCCCGAGCACGGTGCCGACCACGATGCCGAGCAGGACAAGGGCGCCGAGAGCATCGAGCCGCCGCTGCCTGACAACGGTGAGCGCCACGCCGAGCGCCGGGAAGACACCGCTGAGCACCAGGGCGGTCACCTCGCTGAAGCCGTGGGCGCGGAGCACGGAGAAGGCGGCCAGCGGACCCCCGATGTCGAATACGGCAATGGAGGTCAGCGACAGCACCTGGCCGCGGCGGGACGGGCGGCGCGCCGCTGGCTCCGGGTGGCTCATATGATGCATGTTGACATCCGAACGAGCAGAGAAACGCACAGTATTGAGGTACGGCGAATGAGCGCAGAGAGCGGCCTGAGCCCGCGGGCCGGGCTGGTCTGCTTCGCTTTCGGTGCCGCGGCGGGAGCGGCGGGCGGGCGGCTGCCCGACGGGCAGCTCAGCGGACGGGTCCTGCTCAGCTTGCTTGCTGACCTCGGCGTATCAGAGTCGGCCGCCCGGTCATCGCTGCTCCGGATGCGCCAGGACGGCTGGCTGGAGTCGGTGCGCAACGGGCGTGCGGCCAGGTACCGGCTGGCGCCGGCGATTACCGCCGCGCAGCTCAGGATCGACCGCCAGCTGCGCGGCGAACGGCCCGCCTGGACCGGATCCTTCAGCGGCATCCTGCACGAGACGCCCGAGCGAGCGCGCGCCTTCCGGGACAAGCTGCGGCGCACGGCGCAGCTGCTCGGGTACGCCACCCTGAGGCCGGGCCTGCTGATTGCCACCAGCGATCGCCACGCCGATCTGGCGGCCCTGCTGCCCGCCCGCCCGCCTGGCAGTCAGCTGCTTCAGGTTCAGCTCACGCTAGGCGCTGCCGAAAGCCGCAGTGTCGCGGCCCGGCTCTGGCATCTCGACACCCTCGCGGCCCGCTACCGGGAGGTTCTGGCTGATGCCAGGACGATGACCGGGCAGGCCGGGCGGCACGCGGCCGGGCCGGCCGCGTTCCGCGCTTTCGCGGCAGCGACGCTGCCGATCTACGAAGCCACCGCTGCCGATCCGGACCTGCCAGCCGAGCTCCTGCCGGCGGACTGGCCCGGCGACGAGCTTGGCTGGGCGCTGGACGAAGCGTTCCGTGGCTTCGGCCCGCTGCTCGGCGGCTACCTGGCCAGCATCGCTACCACCTAGCGGCGCCCGGCAGCCGCGCCGATTGGTCTGAGAACACCGCGGCTGGGTAGGCCAGCCGTGGCGGTGGCAGGTAAGCCGCCAGTTGCGAGGAGGCTGAGCGATGAGTGGCGCGGGCAGTGAGCCGGCCGGGCCCGGCTATGCCGTCTGCGCCGCTGCCGGCGCCGCTGCGCTGCAGCGATGGTATTCGTGGTGGACCGGCCAGTGGCGGACGACCGGCTGGTGGAACGCGGCTAACGCGCTGACGGCTGTCATCAACTACACCGGGCGGACCGGAGACCGGACGTACAGCCGGGTGATCGGCCGGACCTTCCGGGCCGCCGAACGCCGGCACCGGGACTTCCTGAACCGGTACTTCGACGACAACGGCTGGTGGGGATTGGCCTGGCTGGGCGCCTATGACCTGACCGGCGAGCAACGCTATCTGGGCGCGGCCGAGCGCATTTTCGCCAACCTGATGACCGGGTGGGACGACACCTGCGGCGGCGGCCTGTGGTGGAACGAGGACCGCCGCTACAAGAACGCGATCACGAACGAGCTGTTTCTCGCCCTGGCCGCCCGGCTGCACCTGCGGACGGGCGGCCAGGACAGCGGCTACCTGGACTGGGCGCTGCGGGAGTGGGAGTGGTTCAGCGCCAGCGGCATGATCGGGCCGGGCGGGCTGGTCAACGACGGACTGACGCCGGACTGCCGGAACAACGGCAAGCCCGCCTACACCTACAACCAGGGCGTCGTCCTGGGCGGTCTGGCGGACCTGTACGAGATCACCGGCCGGGATGCGTTCCTGCGGCAGGGCGACACGATTGCCGGCGCCGCGCTGCGGGAGCTGACGAGCAGGCCCGCTGACGGGCCGCCGGGGATTCTCGTCGAGCCCGGCGAGCCGGAGATGGTACGGCGCCGCGGCGACGGCACGCAGTTCAAGGGCATCTTCGTCCGCAATCTGCATGACTTCTACCGCCACAGCCCGCGGCCGGAGTACCGCGAGTTCATTGTCAGGAACGCGCGCTCCATCTGGGCGAACAGCAGGAACGCGAGCGACCAGTTCGGTGTGCGCTGGACCGGGCCGTTCGACGCTGCCGACGCCAGCCGGCAGAGCTCGGCCCTGGAGGCCCTGACTGCCGCGGCGGCGCTGAGCGGCTGACCGGCCGCGGCCTTTGCCGCGGCCGGCCGCAGCGACCGCGTCCGCCCGTCCGGGTCAGGATCACCCGGAGCGGAAGAGCTTCTTCGCCACCCTCACCGCGGACATGGCCGGCGCGGAGTTGCACTGACCATGCAATCGCGATCGGCCTCCGGGCGGGAGTCACTGTCGTAACGGGTACTGCCAGGGCCCCGGATCCCGAGGCAGCACAGGGCGCTAGCCGCGTCGCGATAGATCCCCATAGAGAGCTGTATGCCGGACAGGAGCGGGATGGGCGGGGGCATGACCGCCGGGCTGCGAGTCCGGGCGCGCGCCCAAGGGCGCCGTGCGCGGGCCGGGCTGCGGGACGCTATTGTCGCGTCGTGAGTCATCCCGCCGCTGCTGAGCCCGCCGCTGCTGAGCCCGCCGCCGCTGAGCCCGCCACCGCTGAGCCCGCCGCTGCCGAGCCCGTCACCGCCGGGCCCGCCGCTGACGCCGGGTGGGGAACCGGGGACTACGACTTCGTCGTAGTCGCCTGCCGGCTGCCGGTAGACCGGGTCGAGACCCCGGACGGCGGGATTCAATGGCGGCAGAGCCCCGGCGGCCTGGTCAGCGCGCTCGAACCGGTCATGCGCAAGGCCAGCGGCGCGTGGGTGGGCTGGCCCGGCGCTGCCGACGAGGATCCGGGCGAACTGGACGTTACCGGCCTGCATCTCGTCGCGGTCGGGCTGTCCGCAGACGAGGTCAGGGATTACTACGAGGGCTTCTGCAACACGACCCTGTGGCCGCTCTATCACGACGCCATCGCCCCGCCCGAGTTCCGCCGTCCCTGGTGGGACACCTACGTGGCCGTCAACCGCCGGTTCGCCCGGGCGGCGGCCGAGCAGGCAGCCCCGGGTGCGACCGTCTGGGTGAATGACTATCAGCTTCAGCTCGTGCCGCAGCTGCTTCGGGAGCATCGCAGCGATCTGCGCATCGGCTTCTTCCTGCACATACCGTTTCCTGGTTACGAGATATTCGCGCAGTTGCCGTGGCGACGGCAGATCGTCGAGGGCCTGCTCGGGGCCGACCTGATCGGGTTCCAGCGGGACGGCGACGCGACCAACTTCAGGCGCGCCTGCCGCCGGGCGGTCGGGCTGCCGACCAGCGGGTCACTCGTGCGGGTGCGGCCCGCGCGGCCGCCCGGCGACGACCAGGCCGCTGGTCAGGACGATGCGGGCGCACACCAGTCGCAGCGGCCCGGCGTCAGCCGGCAGGTGCGGACGGCCACGTTTCCTATCTCTATTGACTCGGCCGGCTACGCCGAGATCGCCAGCCGGACGGAGGTGACAGAGCGGGCTCGCGGCTTCAGGCAGGCTCTCGGCGAGCCCGATGTCGTGCTGCTCGGCATCGACCGGCTTGACTACACCAAGGGCATCTCGCACCGGCTGACCGCCTACGGCGAGCTGCTCAGCGAGGGACGATTCGGATCGCTTCGAACCGCGCTGGTCCTGGTGGCGAGCCCGAGCCGGGAGCGGGTCGAGCAGTACCGGCAGCTCAGGGACGAGGTCGAGGTCGCCGTCGGCCGCATCAACGGCGAGCATGCCGAGCTGGGCAATCCGCCGGTTCATTACCTGCACCAGACGTACCCGGCACCGGAGATGGCGGCGCTGTACCTGGCCGCCGACGTCATGCTCGTAACCTCGCTGCGGGACGGCATGAACCTGGTGGCAAAAGAATATGTCGCGTGCCGGGCCGACGACACCGGAGCGCTGGTGCTGAGCGAGTTCACCGGCGCGGCCGACGAACTCAGCGGCGCGTTCCTGGTCAATCCGCACGACATCGAGGGCATGAAGGACGCCATCGTGCGGGCGGCGACTATCAGCCCGCCGGAGGCCAGGCGCCGGATGCGGGCGATGCGCCGCCGCGTGCGCGAGTTCGACGTGACCCGCTGGGCTTCGTCATTCCTGGACGCGCTGCAGCGAGCTTCCGAACCGGGCTGACCGGCGGAAGCACCGGCCGGCTGCCTAGGTGGCCAGGGGTCAGCCAGGCTGGGACGGCAGGATCCGCGCGTTCACGAATGTGACCGGGAGTGAGACGGCCGCTACTGCCGGTGCATATCGTGGTGCGAATGGATGAGCGGCTCCGCAGGCGGAACAGCACCGCTCTGGCGGCAGTCGTGCTCTCGCTGAGCCTGGCCGCCGTAGCGCTGCTGCCCGGCCCGGCCCGGGCTGAGGGGCGACAGGTAACTCAGGGGCGACAGGCAGCTCAGGGGCGACAGGCTTCCGGGGCACACCGGGCTTCCCCGGCGCCCCGGACCGTGGTCACCTTCACCTGGGGCGGCGGTCTGGCCGATCAGATGGGCGCTCTGCCGGTCTACCAGCGCTACCGGATGCATGCCACCTTTTACGTGTCATCGGGCCTGGTCTGCCAGCCGGCGGTCAGTCCCGGCTGTGCCCGGATGCCGTACCTGTCGCTGGCTGATGTCCGCCAGATCGCCGCGGACGGGAACGAGATCGGCGGCCTGTCAGTCGAGCACGTTCCCCTCACCGGCCTCCCGGCGGATGAGGCAGCGCGGGAGATCTGCGATGACCGCGTCAACCTGACCCGCTGGGGTTTCCGCGTCACCGACTTCGCCTACCCGTTCGCGGAGGTCAGTCACACCCTCCAGGCTCTGGCCCGCCGCTGCGGCTACAACTCCGGCCTCGGCACCGGGCAGCTGCGCGGCGCCGGCCTGTGCCTGCAGTGCGCCTTCGCCGAGACCATCCCGCCGGCCAATCCGTACCTGCTGCGCGCTCCCATCGAAGTGTCGTCGGTCGGCACCAGCTGGTCAGCGGCCACCTTCGAGAACATCGTGACCGAAGCCAGGCAGCACGGCGGCGGCTGGATCATCTTCACGATCCACGATGTCTGCGCGCGCACGTGCGCGCTGGGGGTCACCGTGCCCGAGCTGACCCGCGTGCTGCACTGGCTGTCCCGGCAGGGCGGGAACGGGGTGAGCGTGCAGACCGTCAGGCAGGTGGTGGGCGGTCCGGTGCGGCCGGCCGTTGCCGGTCCCGTGCCGCGGCAGGTCCCGCCACCCGGAGTGCGCAACTCGCGCCTGGCCGCGGTCACTGCGGACGGGGTGCCGGCTTGCTTTCAGAGCGGCCGCTACGGCACGAACCAGGCCACCTTCCGCTATCAGGCTCGCGGCGGACCGGGCGGAGCCGGGGCCGAGGTGATCTCGCTGAGCCGGCGGAAGTCCGGTACGGCGCAGCTGGTCCCCGCGCTGGATCTGGGCTCGTGCGCGCCGCAGGTGTCGGCCGGCCGCAGCTACACCGTCGGTGCCTGGTACAAGTCAAGCCAGCCAGTGGTCTTCAACCTCTACTACCGGACGGCGATCGGCAACTGGAAGTTCTGGGTCACGAGCCCGCCGCTGAACGCCTCGCCGCGGTGGACGAAAGCGAGCTGGAGCTCACCGGCCGTCCCGGCCGGCGCGAGCGCGGTCAGCTTCGGGCTCGCCCTGCGGTCCGATGGCACGATCGCGACCTCCCGGTACAGCCTGGTTCCGGTTCGTCCCGGCCAGGCCGGCCTGATCACGCTCATCGTGGTGGCCGCACTCGTCGCGGCCGCGATCCTGGCGGTGGGCGCCAGCCGGTACCGGGCGCGCCTGCTCGCCCGCCGCGAGCCGCGCTGACGGTGCTGACGGTGCGGGACGGTGCTGACGGCGGATTCCGTGCAGCTGGCCCGCGTGCTGGCTAGCCTGGGCGGTACACCGGGTCGTCGATACCCCGGGGCCAATTGAGGAGCAGGCGATGCCTGGAATCGTGGTCGGCGTCAATGGCTCGCCGCACTCAGAGCGAGCGCTTGAGTGGGCGATGAAGCACGCCGCGGCCCTGCACGTGCCGCTGACTGCGCTGGCCGTGCATGAGGTGCCGAAGAGCTACTGGGGAGGCATTCCGGTCGTCGGGCCCGCCGATGAGGTCGTGCTGGCCAAGCTGCGCCAGGCGGCTGAAGAGATGACCCAGCGGGTGGCAAGCCGGCTCGGCGATGCGGGGCCGCCCGAAGTGACCGTCAGGGCAGTGAGCGGTTTCGTCGTCAGGGAACTCGTCAGCGACTCGCGGAACGCCGACCTCATTGTGCTCGGCGCGCACAGCGTGAGCGCCTTCGCCCGGCTCGTGTCGGGCTCGGTGAGCAACGAAGTGGTCGAGCACTCAGCGTGCCCGGTGGTGATCGTCCCGCACGCCGCCACCTGACCGGCCGGCAATCCTGTCGCTTGGCTTCGCCACCGACCGCCGCCTGGGGCACCGGCGCACGCCGATCTGGACCAACATCGTGTTCCTCGGCCTGCTGCGGCCGGCTTTCTCGCTGTGGGGCCTGTACCGGGCGGTCACGACGAGCACCAGTGCCGGCCTGTGGATCCTGGCCGGAGCGCTCTACCTGGTCACGATGTTCGGCGTGATGCTGGGCTATCACCGCTACTGGCCGCACCGCGGCTTCGAGGCCAGGTTCCCGCTCCAGGTCGTGCTGGCCGTAGCCAGCGGCATGCCGATGGAAGGCGACATCCAGCAATGGGTCCTGAACCATCGCCCCCATCACCGGTTCGCCGACGTTGTGGGCAAGGACCCGCATTCGCCGTACGAGTACTCAGGCTGGCACGGGTACAAGGGCCTGGCCTGGGCGCAGGGCATCTGGCTGTTCTTCAGCTACGAACGGCCGCCGGGTTATGCGACGCACCGAGATCTGGCCGGGAACCGGCTGGTGCAGTGGCAGCGCCGGGCGTTCCCTGTCCTTGTGGTTGTCAACTTCCTCGTGCCGCTGGCGTTCTGCCCGCTGTGCGGGTGGAACGCTGTGCTGATCGCGGGCGCGCTGCGGACGGCGGCGCTCATGACCGCGACCGGTTTCGCCGTCGTGGCGGGCGGCGAGGGCAACCACAGCTGGCATCATGCCGACCCCCTCCGGCCCGCGGCACGGCCGTAAGGTCGCACTGGACGCCGACGCACTCGCCGCCGGGGCCAGGCCCGACCGCGGCTGGCGGCCGGATGCGACCTGGCGCCTGATCCAGCTGCTGGTCCTGCTCCGGCTCATCGGCAACGTCAGGGAGCCGAGAGTCAGGGTCTGCTTTGCCGCAAACAGCTGATCCCGACTCAGTCACTGCTGCAGACTCACCGCGGCTGGGAGATGGCCGAGCCGGACGAGGTGGCGGATCTGATCTCGCTGTGACCGGCGGCCCCGGCGGGCGCCGGGCTCGTTACGGTGTAGGACTCGGGCTCGGCCCCGCGGTTCGCGCCGACATGGTGATGAAGTCCCGTGACCACCAGGACTCGAAGTACCGGGACGGGGTGCCGAACATGCCGGGCAGCAGGTCGCGGCCGTTAGCCGCGGTCGCACGGCCAGTCGCGCTCTGCGGGGCGTACGCGGCGAAGTTGACCCAGTCCGTATTGATGTCGAGTTCCATGGCCCGCACGGCGCCGGCCCGGGCGAGGATGTCCGCCAGCGTCGTGATGTTCAGGCCGGGCCCTCCGACGTACACCAGGGCGCCGTCGGCCGTGATGCCGACGCCGGAGCGCCAGACATAGACCGAGTTGCCGAGCGTGAAGCCCCACTGAGTGGTGTCGTTCGGGTTGAGGCCCGGCACCGGCTTGCCGTGGTCGACGAGCAGGTCCAGGTTCTGCCGGACCGACACAACGTCCGGGGTCATGGTGGCGTCCCGTCCCCAGTCGGCGATGGTGGCCGTCCCGTTCCGGTAGATGACGAACGACGCGGCGCCGCGACGCAGCGGGACGATCGTCTTATGGTCGGTGTAGTAGCCGCCCTCAGCGTTGCTCATCAGGAAGCCGGCGTTGAAGGCCGCGACGAGGCTTCTGGCGGCCGCGGGCGGGACCGGCGCCGTGTTGCGGAACGGGCCGCCGCCGGGGATCGTGCTGCCTGAGTACAGCGTCGCCCGGAGCAGCTTGGTGTCCATCCAGGCCACGCCGATCACGAGGCTGGTGTGGACAGCGTCCGGGCGCACCCACGTCTCATAGACGGCCGGCAAGCCGTCGACCAGGCGCCCGGCCGGATGCCAGATTCCCTCGCCGGCCAGCCGGTGGCCGGCTGGCGACGTCATCCGCCGGGGGACGGCGAGATGGGCGACTGCCGACTTCACCCGGCCGTGGGTGCCTGCCTTGCCGAGCTGCGGGATCGCCGAGTTGGCGGGCGTGCCGCCCACCGGCGGCGGATGGTTTGAGTACCACAGGTTCTCCGCCCAGTTCACGATGGAACTGCCGCCGTGGCCGCGGAACCACTCGGCCGCGCGGGCGCCCGGTGACGTTCCAAGGCCGGGATCGCCGAGTGCCGACCCGAGCGACACCCAGACCGGGGTGAGCAGCAGCAGCACCGCGATCGCCGCGGACGTGAACGGATGGCGGCCGATGATGGTGCGCCGGGCCGCGCGAATCTGCCGCTTGCGCGCGCGGCGGCGGCGCCATTTGCGCAGCAGGCCGGGACGGTCTCCCGGCGGCCTGCCATTCTCCGGCGGGCCGTCTCCCGGCGGGCCGCCGTGCGGCGCGCCGCGGCCGCCTGACAGGGTCGCGTTCCCGGCGGGACCGCTCCTGCCGCCGTTCCGCTGAGCATCCGGCATCTCACCGGCGAGTGCGTGCCGGCCGGCCCGGTGACTGCCCGCAGCGCTTGATCCCGGTGAGTCCTGCCTGCCGGGCATTGCCCTGCTGTCGCGCCCCTGCCAGACCGACTGCCGCGGATCCGGCTCCGGGGCGGGGTCCCAGTCCGCGGGCGCCCGGTAGCCGTTGTCCCCGTGCTCGGGACCGGATGACTGACTCAACGGCGCTCACCGTGCATCAGAGATCTCCTGTCATCCCACGAAGGCTAGGGACAGATGATGAAGGATGGGTGAAGTCCGCTCGCCTGTGCCCGACCGGGCCCGTCGTCGACGTCAGCCATGGGTAAGCCCGGACCGCGGGCTCCGCTCGGTAGCTTCCTTAGGTACTAGCCCACGAGCATATGCGGCCTGGCCACCTGGTCCCGGCGCGTCAGCGGGCCACAACCGACTGCGCGTGGTTGAAGACGTTACGCGGATCCCACCGGGCCTTGACCGCCTGCAGGGCCGGATAGCCGTCCTTGTAGTACAGCGCGGGCCAGGTCGCCGGGAGGTCGACGTCGCAGTAGTTGATGAAGCAGCCGTCGGTGACCCGGTTCGATACCGGGACACCGCCGGTATCTGAATACACGCTGCCGTAGAAATCGTTGATCCAGCGCAGATTGACGTCGTCGTCCTCAGGAGCGGTCCAGTAGGTCTGGTACTGCAGTTTCATGACCGACGACCGTTGCGCCACGGCGGTGGCGCGGGACGGCCGCGCGTTGACCTGGCATCCGTACGAGTCGATCTGCAGCAGCGCCAGCGGGTTGGCGTAACCGGGGTCCGTCAGCGCGCTGTAGATGGCCCGGATCTGCTGGTCGGGGAACGCGGTCTTCATGTAGGCCGACTTGTACTTGCCCCGCTGGTTCTTGCCCGACCCGTTCAGCCACTGCGTGGCCTGCAGCCAGGGCAGCGCGGTAATTGTCGTCGAACCGCCGGGAACGCCTTCGCTGATCTGGGCCAGGAACGTTTCAAGCAGGCCGAGCGCAGGCCCGGCCACCTGGGTGGTGAGCGAGATCTTCCCGGCCGACTGGTGATTAGCGTGCAGCAGCGAAAACAGGCCCGCGTACGGGCTCGACGGAGAGCTGTTAGCTGCCATGAAGCGCCCGTAGTTGCGCAGCAGCGCGCCGAAGGACTCCTCGGTGAGTGCGGTCCACGGCCAGTTGGTGATGGCCACCCGCACCTGCCCCGGCGGATGGGGCAAGCCGGAGAAGTAGTAGGCGGTGACGATGCCGAAGTTTCCGCCGCCCCCGCCGGTGTGGGCCCACAGCAGCCGGCCGGTCTGCGGGTCGCCTGCCCGTGCGCGCACCAGCCGGGCCTGCCCGTGCCGGCTGACGCAGACGACGTCCACGCCAGTCAGGTAGTCGACGACCAGGCCCTGCAGGCGGGAGAGCAGGCCGTAGCCGCCGCCGGCGATGTGGCCGCCCACTCCGACTGAATAGCAGGATCCGCCGGGCAGGGTGAGGTTGTAGTCCTTGAAGAGGGTCTCGTAGGCGTTCCACAGCGTGGCCCCGGCCTCGATGCGGACCTGTCCGTCCGTCTGCATGGATACGCCCTGCATGCCGCTCAGGTCGATGATGACGCCACCGTGGTTGCCGGAGGAGAAGTTCTCGTAGCAATGGCCGCCGCCGCGCACCGTGATGCGCAGCCCGGCGTCATGAGCCGCCTGCACCGCCTGGACCGTCTGGCTGGCGCTCCGGACGATATGGATATAGGCCGGGGATCCGACCCAGCGCCGGTTGAAGCCCATCCGCAGGGTCGCGTAGCGGGGATCGGCGGGATAGATCCGGGATAGGCCGCGCTGAGCCATGGCGGACTGGGTCAGGGCGGGCCCGGCAGCCGGCCGCGCGCCGGGCCGGGTCAGCAGCCCGGTGCCGGCCAGGAGACCGCCGCCGCCGAGCGACAGGAAGCCGCGCCGGCGTACTCCGGAGCCGCTCGCGCCGTCGGACCCGGATTCCTGGTCGAGCGCCGTCATCGCCCCTGGTCCTTTCGTGTGGCACAGCCGGCTCAGTCGCGGCCTGGCAGCACCCGGCCGGGGCCGGATTCCCGTGCTCAGGCGGATCCGATTATGGCCGGGCAGCGGCGGCGATCACCGGCAGAACGGCCTGGCGGGGATTAGGGCGAGCCTAGGCAGGGCGATGACAAAGCGCGTTACGTCAGCATCGCCGCCGGGCTCGGGCTGCCGCCCTGGCCGGCTGGCGGCGATCTGACCGGCCTAGCCTGAAGGCATGGCTCCTGGCGGCCTGCCGGGGTCTCGCATGGTCGGCCTCACGAGCCCGCCGGGCCGACAGTCCGCGCCGGCGGAGCACGCAGGCGGGCAGTCCCGACGAAAGGTGACAGCCTTGGCACTGGACCAGAAGGAACTCGTCCGGGCGGTAGCTCGCAAAACATATCTATCCGGCGAGGAATCAGCGGATATCACCCGGGCGGTGCTCCAGGGACTAGCCGACCAGCTCAGCGAAGGCGAGGCCAGGCGGCTGGCCACCGATCTGCCCGGCCCGCTGGCGGATCAGATCCCGACGCAGCGGCGCCGTCGGCAGGGCGCGCATCCGGTCGAGGTTGACGCCTTCATCGGCCAGCTGAGCGACCGCACCGGGCTGACCGCCGGCGACGCCAGGGCCGGCGCCGGAGCCGTGCTTGCCGTCCTGCGCGACGTGCTCGGCCAGGATGCCTTCGAGCACGTCATCGGCCAGCTTCCGGCCGACTACGGGCGCCTGGCCGCGTGACCGCGTGGCCGTCCTGACCGGCGGCGCTACCGCGCCGCCGGCCCATCATCGGGATCGGGCGCCGCAGGGCCACGGGCCAGCCTGCGCTGGCCGGCCCAGCTGATCATCATGCTGAGGCCGAGGGCTCCGGCAGGCACGAGCGTGACGAGCGCCGGCAGCTGGTAGCGCCAGGAGAAGACGAACAGGTCGGAGACCAGGGTCACCGAGACCGCGCAGCTGAAGAACAGCAGGCAGGCCCCGGCGCGCTGCCGGGTGATGGCGGATGCCCGGCGGCGGAACGCCACCAGCGAGCCGGCCAGCCCGGTCACGGTCAGGAGGACCAGCAGGGGACCGGGCGTGTAGCCGCCGTTGAGCTGATAGGAGCGCAGGAACGCCGCCACCGGCCGCCAGACCGCCGGCTTCCCGCCGCCGAACTCGCTGATCGCGGACCTGACGATCGACGGTGTCGCATGGGACGAGAAATACGGGAACGAGGTCTGGAACTGCCAGCGGGAGATCGGCGGGTCGCCGGGCGCGGTGACGCGGACCACCGCATAGACCTTCAGCACGTCCCGCAGGTACGCGGCCAGCACGCGCTCCGGCTGCTGCGTCACGACCGCATGGTTGAAACTGGTGATCATGCTGTCGACTTCGCCGCGGGGCAGGTCCCGGTAGTAGTGCTGCACTGGCGAGTAGGTGCCGAACTCAAGCCAGTCGTTGCCGCGGGCCTGCTGAGCGGGCGTCGGGCACAGCCCGCGCTCGCTGGCGGGCAGCTTGATAGTGACGCAGTCGACGGCCGCGGCCGTCCGTCCGTAGAACGACGTCACGCCCGAATGGGACAGGAAGAAACTCCCGGTCATCAGCAGCGAACCGGTGCAGTACAGCAGGATAGGGACGGCGCAGGCCGCGACCACGGCCGCGGTCTTGCCGATCACCCGGCGCCAGCCGCCGCCAGCCGTCGTGAGGACGAAGAGCGCGGCGGCGGGAATCAGCGCCTCGCCCACCTGAGCGACGGTGGCCGAGGTGCCGAACACAAGGCCGGCCGCGACGATCCGGCGCCAGCTGAGCGCCGGACGCCAGAGCAGGATGGCGATGCCGGCCACGATCAGCGCCTCGAACCACGTTCCCGGCATGATCGTCTGCTCGTTCTGCACCTGGTAGGCGTCGAGCAGGAGCGGCGCCATGGCCAGTGCCGCGAGCCAGCGCGGCACGCCCCGGCGCAGCAGCAGCACGTAGATGACGGCGGCGATGGCCAGGCCGAGCAGGTGCTGGATCGCCACCACCGTGTCGAGGTTGGACACGGCCAGGATGGCCCGCAGCGGAGCCTTGTAGCCCTCGGGATCGTTGCCGTCGGAGTTGTACAGGTACTTGACCGAGTCGATGTAGAACAGCGCCGGACGGTAGGCGAACTGCGCTAGCAGGCGGAGCACGAGACCAGCCGTCAGCAACACGGCGGCGAGCCAGTGCTGCCTGAGGACGGCCCTGACTGCCGCTGGCCGGCCGGCGGCCCGGTCCGGCCCGGCCTGAGTCGCCGGGCCCTGGACCGTCGCGGGCCTCACGTGCTCACACCTGTCCCAGGCTGCCGCCGCCTTGACCGCCGCCGGAATGCCACATGGCGAGCAGGACGGTCACGATCGTCAGCCATCGGGTCATCCGGTTGCGCGGAACCTGAGTCAGCGCGACCCAGGCCAGGGCGGTGTACCAGGGAAAGACCCAGGGAGCGGCAAGTACCCAGGCGAAGCTCAGCGCGAAAGGTGCCACAACCTCCCGCGGCTGATCGGAGGAGATCCGCTGGTAGATCAGCCAGGCGATGATGATCATCGCGATCGGCCACAGGCACCCGATGATGATGCTCATCGTGTTGCCGCTGGCGCCGAGGGTCAGCCCGACTGCCTGGACGATGCGCCAGGGCGAGGGCAGGATGACCAGTTTTGAGCCTTCGAATACCGGCTTCAGCGCGCTCAGGCCGAAGGGGGCATACTGCACGCCCAGGACGACGAGCGAGACCGCGGCGATGCGGGCGACCCGCAGCCACTCGCGTCGCCGCAGCAGCGGCCAGGCCAGTCCGAGCGCGACGAGCGCGGCGGTAATCTTGATCCCGCAGCCGATGCCGATCAGCACGCCGACCAGGATGTCGCCCCGCACCCCGGTGACCCGTCGCGCCACCTGGATCGCGCAGATCGCCGCACCCGCGACGAGCGTGTCGAGATGGCCGCCGCTCACCAGCTGCTGGATCAGCACCGGGTTGGCCGTCCAGAACAGAGTCGCCCGGACCGGATCGTCGGAGGTCTTGATCAGCAGCCAGCCGACGCCGAGGAAGACGATCCCGTTGAGGATCATCAGGATCCAGATAGTGTTCTCGACCCGGGTGCCGCCGATCGTCGCGGCGGCCCGCTGCAGTTCGGTCGCGATCGGGCCGTAGACCGACGGCGTCCTGGTCCAGGCGGCGCCGACGACGCGCATATAAGGCGAGTGCGCTCCGAGGAACTCCAGCGGCCCGACCTTGTAGGGATTGCCGCCCAGTGTGGCGATCCGCCCGTACGCCGCGTAGCTGGCCGTGTCCGAGGACCCTACCGGGGTGAGGCTGACCATGACCGCGATGATGGCCGCGCTGACCAGGAACAGGTGCCGTGGCTTGGGGTGCCAGCCCTGGCTGTGCGCCCACAGCATCCCGGCCAGCCCGAGGCAGGCGAAGACGTCCCCGGCGTAGAGCAGCACCATCGCGAAGACGGGGTCGCCCCGCAGCGACGGCAGGACCGAGAGCGGCAGCCTGATCGGCAGCGTCGCCGTGTTCGGTGCCGTCGCGCCAACGACGATGCCGAGCAGCAGGCCGAGGCCGGCGAGGCTGACGGCGATCTTGGGATCGGACAGCCTGCTCCAGGCCAGCTTGCGGATCAGCGTGCTCATGATCCACTCGACCGGCCCGGTCCGCGATGGCTGACCTGCGGGGATGACAGTACCGGGCTCTTGCGAGGCCGCGACGCCCGCGGAGCCGTTCACCGTGGTCGCCGACGACGAGCCGTCGGGCGGTCCGGCAGAATCGGGCGGCCCGGGAGGGTGGACGGATGCCTGCGTCACCTCGTCCGTACCTCCATTAGCGGACCTGCGCTGCCCCAGTGCTCGCAGATGCTGCCCCAGCGCTCGCACATCATGCCGCGGCGCCCGATCTCAAGCTGTGCGCCCGCCCCCGGCGGCCCCCTGCTTGCACGTCAAGGGTAGGACGACATCCTGAACTCTCAAGCCACATTGGCGCGAATTGTGCCGGTGGGCCGCGCTTTGCGGGCCACCAAATCAGCTCCCGCAAATCTACCAGCCGCTCCGAGGGGGGCTGAGCTGGACGCCGGGCGGCGAGTCCGGCGCCGGTGGCCCCGGCCGCCTCCGCTGTGACCAGCATCTCAGTGATCCGGCCGGTGCCCGGGCGGGTTACCCGGTCACCCGGCTAGACCGGGACAGTCCGGCAGGCGACAATGGGGAGAGGATTACGGTCCAGCCCCAGACCCCGGCTGACCTCGCGTGACCACGCGCTGCCTGGTCGCTGTCAGGGGCTATTCAGCCAGCCCATGCGGAGGGCTCAGTGCACACAGACGCGCGCCGTGACAGTGCTGTCAGTGCCGTGAGTGCGCCGGTAATCGCGGCCCTTCCGGCGGAGATCGACCTGAGTAATTCCGCCGAGGTCGGAGCGGCACTGCGGCAGAGCCTCAGGCCGGGCGTGAGCCTGGTCATCGCCGACCTGACCGGAACGCTTTTCTGCGACTCCTCCGGTATCAGGCAGCTGCTGCTCGCCCGCGATCTGGCCGCCGAGAGGCAAGCCGAGCTGCGCCTGGTGGTCGGCGCCGGCGGGGTCCGCCGCGCCCTCCAGATCACCGGAGCCGATCAGGTGCTGGCGCTCTACCCGACGCTGCAGGCAGCGCTGGCGCCGCGACCAGGACCGCAGGCCGGGCCGGCGGAGTCACGCCGCTCGGCGCTGAACCGGCCGGATAGCACCTCGGCACGACCGGCTGGGCCCAGCGGAATGCGCGCCGGACCGGCCCGGTGGCACGATGCGCCCGGCGGCACGCTCCTACACTGCTGACGTGTCAGCTGACGGATCGGGCAGCCAGCCGCTGGGTGATCCGCCCAGTCACGCTGACCTGCTCAGGTACGGGGCCGATCTGGGCCGTGCCCGCCGCTTCGCCGCCGAGCGGGGCCGCCGCGCTGGCCTGCTGCCGCAGCGCGTGCGTGACCTGGTGATCGTCGTGGGGGAGCTGACCGCCAACACGGTGGCGCATACCAGCGGCCCCGGCGTTCTGGCGATCTGGGTCACTGATCACGAGCTCATCTGCCAGGTGCGGGACCAGGGCGTTCTCCGCGATCCGCAGGTCGGGCTGTCCCGCCCTGATCCGGCGGCCGCCGGCGGCGGCCGTGGCCTGTGGGTGGTCAGGCAGCTGTGCGACCTGGTCGAGATCAGCACCGGGCAGACGGGCACGACAATCCGGGCTCACCTGGAACTCGGCCCGCAACCGCCGCGCTGAGATTTGCGCCGCCCGCCCGGCCGGGGCAGGATCGCGAGCCGGGTCGCTGACCGCCGTCGTTACCGCGCCAGCGCGCGTTCCAGCTGGGCCTTGGTCATCGTGGACCGGCCCTTGATGTTGCGCTTCCGCGCCTCGGCGTAGAGCTGATTCCTGGTCCGGCCGCCCGCGCCGGAATTCGATCGCAGCCCGCCGCGACGGCTGGACGAGATGTCGGCCGTTGAGGTCTTGCTTGCGGTACGTGATTCACCCGCCCGGGCCCGCTCCTTGTTGACCGTCCGGGCGGCGATCTCGGTCGCCCGTTCCTGGCTCTCGCCCCGGTCAAGCTCGCTGTCCCTGATGTGCTCGTACTGCCGTTCCCGTTTCTGGTTTGAACCCCGGGGCATGCCGTCCTCCCTACCCGGCGCGATCGCGCGCATTCCGGTCTCAGCTGGGCAGACCGCTACCCCGGATGGCCACAGTTACCCGCCGGCCGGACGGGCCGCCTGGTCGGCGCCCAGGGCCAGCCGAGCGGCACTGACGTCATCCCGGCCGTGGCCGGCTTCAACGGCCCGGCGCCACTGCCGCGACAGCGCGGCCAGCATCGGCAGCGTGTTGTCGCCCGCGGCCGCGATGGCGAGGTCCACGTCCTTGAGCGCCCACTCGAGCGGGAACTCGGGCGCGAAGTCGCCACTGACCATCTTGTGCAGCTTGGCGTCAGCGATCGGCGCGTCGAGCGGGCCGCCGTCGATAGCCTCGGCCAGGTCGGCGTTGTCGATGCCGAGCAGGGTCGCCAGCTCGAGCGCCTCGGCTACGCCTTCGATCAGAGTCGACATGTAGGCATTCACGATCAGCTTCATCCGGCTGCCCTGCCCGGCCTCGCCCAGCCACACGGTCTTGCGGCCTAGCGCCGCGAAGGCCGGACGGACTACCGGCTCGGCGGCGGCCGGCCGGACGCCAGGATCAGCAGCTGTCCGGCCTCCGCGGGGCCCTTGCTGCCCGACACGGGCGCGTCCACGAACAGCACGTCCGGCCGGAGCGCGGACAGGCGCCCGCCGAGATCGGCGGTCGCGGCGACGCCGAGCGTGCCCATCTGGGCCCAGACGGCCTCAGGCGCGAAGGCGGCGGTCACTCCGTCGGCGAACATCACCGACTCGGCGACGGCGGCCGTTGGCAGCATGCTGATAACGATGCGGGCATCGCGCAGCGCCTCCTGCGGCGATGCCGCGACCACGGCACCGGCCTCGGCCAGCGGCGCCGTCGCCGACGGCGACCGGTCCCAGACGGTCGTGCGGAACCCGGCGCCGATCAGGTTTCTGGCCATCGCCGCGCCCATGATTCCCGTACCAAGGACCGCAACGGCGGTACCGGCGGCGCCATCTATGTCACTCATCGGAATTCCTCCATCTCGTACGTGCTCTGATTAGTCGCGGCCGCTGGCGGTCAGCCAGCCGCCTGGTTGTGTTTCTACCCCTTTTCCGTTACGGACGGGGAGGCACCGCCGATCCCGATCCGGCGCCGGTGGCGGCGATGGCGGCAGCGATGTCAGCGAGGTCGTCCTCCTTCAGTTCGAGCGTGGCCGCAGGCAGCCAGCCGTCGACCTGGCCGGGCTCGCGGGCGCCGACGATGGCCCCGGTGACGCCAGGGAAAGCGAGGGTCCAGGCCACCGAGATGGCGGCTGGCGTCACGCCGTGCCGCCTGGCGATGGGGATCAGGTCCTCGGCCAGGGCCAGATTGGCCGACAAGGCCGGCTCCTGGAAGTCGGGATGCCGGCTGCGCCAGTCGGCGGGGTCGAGGCTAGCCGCGCGCTCGGCGCTGAACGCGCCGGTGAGCAAGCCTGAGGCCATCGGGCTGTAGACGATCACCCCGGTCAGGTACTCGCGCGCCCACAGCACAACATCGTCGGCGGCGGCACGATGGATGAGGTTGAACGGCGGCTGGACGGCGTCCACGTGGCCAGTCTCCTCAGCTTCCTCGAGCTGCCAGATGTCGTGATTGGAGAGCCCGGCGGCACGAATCTTGCCTTCGCGCTTCAGGTCGATGAAGGTCTGCCAGTAGTCCTCCAGAGCGGTGCCGTCCTCTGCGGGCCAGTGCATCTGGTACAAGTCGATGCGCTCGACCCGGAGGCGACGCAGGGAGGCCTCAACCTCGGCCCGAAGACTGGCCGGGTCGCCCGACCGGCGAGGTACCGCTGAGCGGTCGGCCGGATCCCAGACCAGGCCGCCCTTGGTAAAGATGTACGGGCGGTCGCGCTCGGGAAGTCCGGCCAGCGCAGCCGCCACGATCTCCTCGGAGTGCCCGAGTCCGTAGACGGCAGCGGTGTCGATCCAGTTGACGCCGGACTCGACAGCGTGACGGATGGCGGCGACGGAGGCGGTGTCGTCCTGGTCACCCCAGGAGTGTGCCCAGCCGCCGCCGCCGATGGCCCAGGCGCCGAACCCGACTCTGGTGAGTTGCATGTCAGTCCAGCCGAGCCTGGCGGTGGGCAGTGAGGTAGCCACTGTTGTTCTCCTTGTCGTTATCGCGCCGACGCGCTGATCGCGCCGGCAGGTGTGGCGGTGCCGGCCGAGATACCGCGGGCAGCCGGGGCAATGCGGGCAACTGAGGGGGCAGCGCGTGAGCTGGCCGTCGTGAAGACGGCGGCGACACCGGCGACCAGGACGGCGGCGATCGCGACGACGGCGACCGGGGACCACTGGAGGATCCCGGCGCCCGCTGCGGCGCCCGCCAGCATGGCGGCGACCGAGCCGAGCCTGCGACGCGGTTTTGCCCCCTGGCCTCGGGCCAGCGCGCCGTCGGCAGCCAGGCCGGTGAGCGTCAGGGTAAGGACGGTCGTGGTCAGGTCAGGTGCGCCGAGATGGCGGACCGTGCTGTTCTGCAGGCCGAGTGCGGACGCCAGGATCGCGATCGTGGCGAGTCTGCCGTCCCCGGCGAACGGCAGCACTCCGGCCGCGGCGAGGGCGGCGACGAGGGCGAGAACGAGAGCCTCGGCCGTGCTCGCGGTGGCCAGCCACCGTGCGGGCCGGACCGCGGCCAGACTGTGCGCGACTCGGCCCCCGGCGACCGCGCCGCCCAGGAATCCGCCGATCGCGACGATCGAGGCGACTGCCGACAGCCCGGCCCGGGGGTCGGCGCTGAAGCCGAGGAAGACAACGTTGCCGGTCATGTTCGCGACGAAGACCCGGCCAAGGCGCAGGTAACTAACGGCGTCGACGAGTCCGGTGACCGCCGTCAGCGTCAGCAGGGCGGCTACGGTCATCCGGGAACTGAGCGGAGATGACACGGCCATCTTTACTCGGTCCTCCCTCCGGGATCCGGAGGCGGCGCCTGCTGGCCAGCGGGGTCAGGTGGCGACCGCCTGAACTGAGTCCAGCTTCGCCGCGGGGGAGGCGGGCCGCGGCGGGAGAACTACCTATGTCGGTACCTGTCCGGCCTAGGTAGGTGCCTGGCTAAGCGCCGGGATGGCGGGCGACCCAGGCGGCGATCTGCGCGCGGGAGGTGAAGCCCAGTTTGGTCAGAATGTGCTCGATGTGGCCTTCGGCGGTGCGCTGGGAGATGACCAGGCGGGCCGCGATGTCCCGGTTGGACAGGCCCGCTGCAACCAGGCCGGCGACCTCCTGCTCGCGCCTGGTCAGCGACTGGCTGGCCGCAGACGCTGTCATGGCGGTCCCGGTTGGCTTCTCTCGTAGCGCGTAGGCCAGCAGGTCCTCGCGGCTCAGCTGCGAGCCCTGCCTGCGGGCAGCATCATGCACCCGGCTGCCCAGCGCGCGAAGGGCCCGCGCCTTGGCCTGATCGCTCCAGGCGACCAGCGGCTCGCCGGCGACGAGCGGCCTGCCGATCCGCTGCCACAGGGGGCCGACCGCCCCGAAGAGCACGGCGGCTCGCTCCGCGTCGCCGTCGGCACTGGCGACCCAGGCGAGCAGTTCCAGGCAGAAGGGAATGCCGAGCTGGTCAGCGAGGTCCCGCTTGAGCCGGAGCGCAGCCAGTGCGCTGGCTTCCGCCCGCGGCTTGTCGCCTGCGGACCACCAGCCGACCCCGAGGTTCCAGTTCAGCCAGGACAGTACCCAGCGTTCCCCGAGGGAGTCGCAGATCGCCTGGCATTCGTCGCGCAGTGCCACCGCCTGGTCCATCCGGCCGAGCAGGCTCTGCGCCTGCACACAGGCGGCGAACACGATCAGTCCGGGCGCTGTCCACTGGCCAGAGCGGCTGAGCCGAGCGCGAGCCTCGTCGAGTAGCGCCAGCCCCTGTTCCACGCGGGCACCGAACGCGGCTGTGTTGCCGAGGAAGAGCATGGCGTAGGACAGCGCGTTCCCGTCCTTCAGGTTGATGGCTAGCTCGCGAGCCTGCTCAAGCAGCGCGGTACTGTCGGCCTGCTCGCCTTGCAGGAACGCGATCCAGCCTGCCGTCCACAGTGCCCTCGCTCGCTCGCTGGTGGGCAGCGGGTCGGCGGCGAGCGCGCGGCCGAGCCAGTAGCGCCCGTCCCGGACGAAGCCGCAGCCGATCCAGTAAAACCACGCCGCCGCTGCCAGCCGCACGCCGGTCCTGGCCTCGCCGGGAGCGGACATGCAGTAGTCAAGCGCAGCCCAGAGGTTGGCCCGCTCGGCCTGCAGGCGCTCAACCCACAGGTCCTGACGCGGACCGCAGGAGTCGGCGTCGGACTGCTCGGCCAGCCGCAGGTAGTAGTCGCGGTGCCGGCGCCGCAGCTCGCCGGTCTGCCCGGCGTCCGCCAGCCGTTCCGCGCCGAACTGCCGGATGGTTTCCAGCAGCCGGTACCGGGCCCGGTCGCCGGCATCGCCGTCGCGGGCCAGCACGGACTGATCGACGAGGCGGGCCACGGCGCCGAGCACGTCCGCGGCGTCCAGGCCGTTCCCGGCGCAGATGCTCTCGGCCGCGTCCAGGTCGAATCCGCCCGCGAACACCGAGCAGCGCTCCCAGAGGAGCTGCTCGGTTTCTGAGCACAGCCCGAAGCTCCACTCCACGGCGGCGAGCAGTGTCTGATGCCGGGGCGGCCCGTCCCGCTTCCCGTCGGTGAGCAGCCGGAATCGGTCTTCCAGCCGGTCGAGGATCTGGTCAGGCGACAGTACCCGCACCCGGACTGCGGCGAGCTCGATCGCCAGCGGGACGCCATCCAGGCGCTGGCAAAGCCTGGTCACCGTCTCCTGATTCTGCGGCCCGAGCCGGAATCCGGGCAGCACCGCTCGCGCCCGGTCCTCGAACAGGGCCAGCGCCTCGTGCTGGCCCGGCATCCCGAGTGCCGGGCGGCCGGGCGCGGGCGGCAGCGACAACGGCGGGACGGGCAGGATCTGCTCGGCCCCGATCGCCAGCGGCGCGCGGCTGGTGGCGAGCAGCTGCAGCCGGCCGGCGGCTGCCAGCAGGACCGCGGCCAGGCGGGCGGCACCAGCTAGGACGTGCTCGCAGTTGTCCAGCACGATCAGCGCGGCGGACTCGGCGAGATAGCTGCCGAGGCTTTCCTCCGGCTCGCGGGCCGACGTCTCCAGCAGGCCGAGGGCGGCCGCCGCCGCGCGCGGCACTAGCGCCGGATCCTGCACTGCGGCGAGCTCAACGAACCAGATGCCATCAGGGAAAGCCCGGCGGAGGTCGCGCGCGACATGCACGGCCAGCCTGGACTTGCCGACGCCGCCTGGCCCGGTCAGGGTCACGAGCCGGGACGCGGACAACGCCAGTTTGACGTCGGCGGCCAGCTGGCGCCTGCCCACGAAGCTGGTCAGCTCATCGGGCAGGTTCCCGGCCGGTCGGGGCTTCGTCGTCTGCATGACTGGTGCGGTCGCTGTCGCTGGCGCGCGCCGCTGCCGGTCAGGTCTCCCGCGCCGCGGGCGAGGCCTGGGCGCGGTCGGCCGTGGCGGCCCAGCTGGCCAGCAGGCGCAGCGCGTCGTCGGTCGGAGTGCCAGCGTCAGCGGTGTACGCCGAGATGCGCAGGCCGGTGTCGGCGGCGAGGTCGAGTGCCTCGAAGTTGAGGGTGAGCTCGCCGACCACCGGGTGATGGAGGCGCTTGATGCCGGTGCGGTGGAAGCGGACGTTGTGCGCCGCCCACCAGGTGCGGAAGCTCTGGCTGCGGGTAGAGAGCTCGCCTACAAGGCCGGACAGGCCCCTGTCGTAGGGGTTGCGGCCGACTTCTGATCGCAGCAAGGCGACGGTGTCCTGGGCCTGGCGTTCCCATTCGAGATAGAACTCCGTTGCCTGCGGGTCGAGGAACAGGAACCGGGCGTGGTTAGCGGGCTGGGCCGGGCTCTCGAACAAGGGGGCGTAGAGGGCCCGGCCGAGGCGGTTGGCCGCGAGGATGTCCAGTCGGCTGTTCCGGACGTAGGCGGGCGTCGTCGTCATGGAGTCGAGGATGCGCTGCACGCTCGGCCCCACTTGCTGCCCCGCGGTGCGGCTGGGGGCCCGCGCCGCCGCGCTGGCGGTTGCGGCAAGGACCAGGTCGAACAGATGGGCACGCTCGGCTTCGTCCAGTTGCAGCGCTCTGGGCAGCGACTCCAGCACGGCGTCGGAGGCGCCAGTCGCGTTGCCCCGCTCCAGCCGGGTGTAGTAGTCGACGCTGACCCCGGCGAGCATCGAGACCTCTTCGCGGCGCAGGCCGGATACCCGGCGGTTGCCGCCATAGGCGGGCAGGCCGGCCTTGTCCGGGGTGATGCGGGCTCGCCGGGAAGTGAGGAAGCCGCGGATCTCGCTCCGGTTGTCCATGGCTCCTACCGTACGTGGACCCGCCCCGCCCCGGGAGGCCCTGTCATTACCTGGACCGGCAGGCTCTCCCTGCCGGACGCCCGGGCGGGTGTGATGGACGCAGGCCAGCGCCGCGGCCTGCTGATCGCGCCGTTCGTGTGCTCGAACGTTGACTTTGCCGCGACCCTCCTACAGTGTAGCCCGAACATCACGGCTCCTGCTGACCTCACGCGTCAACGACGCTGGCTCTGCCTCCTGCCACCCTGGCTCCTAGCCGCGAGCCCGGCTGGTAGCCGACGGAGATCACTTGGTGATGCTTTGTCAGCGGGCCGGAGCCGCCTGCCCAGCGGCTGTGGCTACCGCCCCTGCCGGGATGACGCGTCCAGGTCGACGTCGTCCAGGGGCGCTCGCGGGGCGCCGGGCGCGAGCCGGCCGGCCGGCTGCGAATCTGGCTTCCGGGCTGCCGGCCGGAACAGGTAGTTACGGGTATGCATGCAGACCGATGCGGCGGGCTGCCAGCCGTCCTGCCAGGCGTGCATGCTGTAGCCCCGCGAGGTCAGCCAGCCGGCCACGTCCTCGGCACCGATGTCATAACGGGCGGTGTGCCGGTCCTCGATCTCGACCAGCAGAGCCGGGCGGAACTTCTCGATGACCTGCCTGCCCCCCTCGAGAACGTGCATCTCGCCGCCCTCGACGTCAATCTTGATGAAGTCCAGCTGGGTCAGCCGGCGCTGGCGAAGAGCCCGTCGAGCGTCTGGACCTCGATGTCGACATCCATCCGGCCGCGGAACTCGGCGTTCGATCCCGGCCCGCTGGTCTTCCAGTCGAGATAGGACCGGCCGGTAACCGGGCCGTGCCGCCCCACCGGGACGCTCATCACACCGCGTCCGGGCTGGGAGCCGAGGGCCATCGAGTAGGCGTGCACGTTCGGGAGCGACGCGACGCCGAGGAGCCGGGTCCAGGTCGGGTGGCCGAACGAGACGGGCTCAATGCTCAGCACACGGCCCTGTGGCCCGGCGAGCTCGGCCAGCATGACCGAGTACAGACCAGCTGAGGCGCCGACGTCGACACAGACCGCGCCAGGCCGGACGACGTCGGCCAGGCCCAGCATCTCGGACTCGAGGTACGGAGTGCGCCGGGCCAGCAACTGCACGACGCTCGCAGTCGTTGCCTGGCGGGCACGCCGCGCCCGCGACTGCCCTGCGGCGCCGCCGGTCGCGGACTGATCCTTCATTACGGTTCCTCCGGATGTGTGTGCTGCTGGCCCTCGCTAGGGTAGGGCCACCACGAGGGGCGCCGACATAGGCCTGAGAAGCATTTCGCAGGGTACCGAGTCCTCCGCCGGAGCGATAGCTATCGTCCGCAAGGATGACCGGGCCTCGAGCAGGACCGGCGGGGCCTGCGGTGAGATCGGTCACAGGCTAGGCCGCCAGGCCGCGATCCGGCCACATCACCTCTGGCGGGTGATGCCAGCTGGCCGAAAAGAACGCAGTGTGGGCACGGCGCCGCACTCATCGGCGCCCTCAGCCGGGCCGGCCCGGCTGAGACGGCCCGATGTTCATAAGGGGAATCTGGTCATGGGCTGGATCTTGGGGATCATCTATTTCGTACTGCTGGTAACGCTGGGCATAATTTCGCTGCGCAAGGGGCACTGGGTCATGTTCATCATTGGCCTGTTCATCCCGCTCTTCTGGTTTATCGGAGCGCTGCTTCCGCGCCGCGTCGTGCGCGCATAACGAGTGCGGGTCCTGGAGCCGGACAGCCGGGCCGCGAGCCGGGTCGGCAAATTCGTCATTGCTGATAATTGCCGCCAATCGATGCCGGGCAATTATTGGGCTGCCGGCGCTGGCGGCTCATGAGTTTGCGACTCGCGCACTGATCCTCGCCTAGTAGGCCGGGTCGGGCGCGAATACGTGATAGTTAGCTTCGCATGCGTCTGCCACCGTTGCTGTTTCGCGCGCTCTTAGGGCTGGCCGCCGTCGCGGCTTTTACTGGAATTGTTCCGCTTATCGCCCCGGCAGCGGCCCTGGCGGAGAAAAACGGGGCCGGAAGCACGCCGGTCATGGGCTGGACGACCTGGGACTATGTCGGACGCGACCCGACCGCCGCCAAGGTCGAGGCGCAGGCGGCCGCGATGAGGCGGACCGGCCTGGTCGCGGCCGGCGACCGGTATATCAATGTCGACGATTTCTGGTACAACTGCCCGCGGGGTGGTGCGGGCCCGGATGTTGACTCCTATGGTCGCTGGGTGGCCGACGCCGGGGAATTTCCGTCGCGCGGGCGGCTAAACGGCATCAAGGCAGTCGCGAACTACGTTCACGCGCGGGGCGAGAAGTTTGGCATTTATGTGACGCCAGGCATATCGAGGCGGGCGGTTGCAAAGAATACGCGCATTCTAGGCACCAGATACCGGGCCCGGCAGATTGTTAACGGGAAGACCGAGAAAAACTATAACTGCTGGGGCATGGAAGGAATCAACTACCGGAAGCCGGGCGCCCAGGCGTTCATTAACTCGTGGGCGGACGAGTTTGCCTCCTGGGGCGTGGACTACGTCAAGCTGGACGGAGTCGGCGCCGCTGACATAGCGGACGTCCGGGCCTGGTCAGCAGCATTGCGGCGAACCGGGCGCACTATTCACCTGGAACTGTCGAACAGCCTGCCGATCGCCGATCACGCCACCTGGGCCAGGTATTCCAACGGGTGGCGGACCGGAGGGGATGTCGCGTGCTACTGCGGCGGCAGCTATCCGCTCACCCGATGGGACAAGGTGGTCCTGCGGTTCGCGCAGGCCGCGCAGTGGCAGCCCTACGGCGGGCCCGGCGGATTCAACGACCTGGACGCCATCGAGGTGGGGAACGGCTGGCATGACGGCATCAGCGCCCCCGAACGGCAGTCCCAGCTCAGCCTGTGGGCCATGGCCGCCTCCCCGCTGATACTCGGCTCTGACCTGACCCGGCTCAATGCCACCGATCTGAGCTATCTGAAGAACAGCGCGGTCATCGCGGTCGATCAGGACGCCATTGACGCCCGCAGGATCGTCAATACCGGAGCCAGCCAGGTCTTCGCCAAGACGGAGCAGAACGGCGACGTCATCATCGGGCTGTTCAATGCCAGCGGAACGGCGGCTACGACCGACACCGTCGACCTGGCTCAGGCCGGTATCACCGGCGCCGCGACGGCGACCAATCTGTGGACCGGGACCAGTCTCGGCACGATCAGCGGCTCGTACAGCGTGCGGCTCGGGCCTGGCGCGGTCGAGTTGCTCCGGGCCGTCCGAACGATTCCGGCCAGTTAGCGCGCGCTGCCGGCCAGCGCCTTGCCGGAGCAGAAGGCTCGGAATCGGGATTCCGCTTTGCTAAGGTCATACCGGAAGCCCAATTCCGCTTCGGGAGGTCCAGGATGGCGGCCGGTAGCCAGCGGGCGCATTATCAGGTGACGTTCGCTGTGCTGGCGGCGGGCGTGGCCGCCTTCGCCCTGCTGCAGTCACTGGTGATCCCGGTCCTGACGACAGTGCAGCACGAACTGCATACGACGCAGGCAGCCGCGACCTGGGTGCTCACCGCGTACCTGCTGTCGGCGTCGATCATGACGCCGATTCTGGGCCGGGTCGGCGACATGATGGGCAAGAAGCGGGTATTCGTGGCCACGCTCGCGGCCCTGGCCGTCGGCTCGCTGCTGGCGGCAATCGCCACGTCCATCGGCGTCCTGATCGTGGCGCGGGTCATTCAGGGAGTCGCGGGCGGCATGCTGCCGGTGGCGTTCGGCATCATCCGCGACGAGTTCCCGGCCGAGAAGGTCGCCGGAGCGGTCGGTGCCATCGCCGCCCTGACCGCCGTCGGCGGCGGCCTGGGAATTGTCCTGGCCGGCCCGATTGTCGACGTGCTCGGCTACCGCTGGCTCTTCTTGCTGCCGATGATCCTGACGGTGGTGGCAGCGACGTCGGCGGTGCTGCTCGTTCCCGAGTCTCCGGTCCGGACGGCCGGGCGGATCAGCTGGCTGCCCGCGGTCCTGCTGTCGGCCTGGCTCGTGGCATTGCTGGTCGCCCTCAGCGAGGCGCCGGCCTGGGGCTGGTCATCCGGCCGGGTGATCGGGCTGCTCGCCGCGGCCGCCGTGCTAGCGGCCGGATGGGTGCTGGCCGAGCTGCGCTCGGTCACGCCGCTGATCGACATGAAGATGATGCGCCGGACGGCGGTCTGGACCAACAACCTGGTCGCCCTGCTGATCGGCGTCGGAATGTACGCGACGTTCGCGTTCCTGCCCGAGTTCGTGCAGACCCCGTCATCGGCCGGGTACGGCTTCGGGGCGAGCATTACCAAGTCGGGCCTGATGCTGCTGCCGTCGGCCGTCACGATGTTCGTCACTGGCATGTTCGCGGGCCGGCTGGCCCGCCGTCTCGGTGGCAAGGTGCTGGTCATTGCCGGCTGCCTGATCGGGTGCGTCGCAATGGCCATTCTCGCGTTCGCGCATCACCACGTGTATGAGATCTACTTGTCGAACGCGATCATGGGCGTCGGCTTCGGCCTGGCCTTCGCCGCGATGTCGGCGCTCGTAGTCGCCGCGGTGCCGGCGTCGCAGACCGGTGTCGCCAGCGGCATGAACGCGAACATCCGGACGATCGGCGGCAGCATCGGAGCCGCGGTGATGGCCAGCATCGTTACCTCGCAGCTAGGCCCGTCCGGGCTGCCGAAGGAGGCTGGTTACACGACCGGCTTCGCCGTGCTGGCGGCCGGCCTGGTGCTGGCGGCCGTTGCCGGCCTGCTGATCCCGTCGGCAGGGACGGGGCTGCGGCGGGCGGCCGGGGAGCCGCAGCAGGCCGACGCGACGGTGCTGGCCGGCGGGGCACTGGCCGCGGACGCCGGCGACTGATGCGGGCGCGCAGCCGTGAGCGGCGGGCCCCGGCAGGCAGCACCGGGAGCAGCCAGGCGCCAGAGCTGGACCCACGGCCGCACCCGGCACCGGCCGGGCGGCGCGATGCCGTCCGTAACTATCACAAGATCCTGACCGCGGCGCGGGAGGTCCTGGGCGAGTCCGGTGCCGAGGCAGGCATGGAGGAGATCGCCAGCCGGGCCGGGGTAGGCGTCGGAACCGTCTACCGCCGGTTCGCCAGTAAGGACGCCCTGATCGACGAGCTCCTCCGGCTGGCGCTGGACGAGCTGCTGGCCTGTGCCGGCCAGGCTCTGGCCCGTACCGACGGCCATGGTCTGGAGGAGCTGCTGCGCGCAATGGGCCAGTCGTTCGCCGACCACGCCCGCTACGCCAGCCTCCTGCTCCAGCGCCAGACCGACCCGGCGGCCACGCGCCGGATCTCAGCCGCGATCGAGGAGCTCACCGCCCGGGCTGCTGCGGCCGGGACTGTCAGTCCCGCTATCACCGCAGCGGATATCACCGCGCTCATCTGGGCCATGCGCGGCCTGGTTCAGGCAGGCGGCGACCGGACCCCGGTGGCCTGGCAGCGCTTCCTGGACATCCACCTGGCCGGCCTGCGGGCGGCGCGGCCTGACGGCCGCCCGGATCTCGGTCCCGCGACCGCTGACGGACCCGCTTCCCCGGCATCCTGACCGGCCGCCGCGTCGTCAGGGAGCGTGGTCAGGGAGCGTGGTCAGGGAGCGTGGTCACCGACAGTCCCGGCTGCGTCCCCGGGCCGGTGATGAGCCAGGACGTGATGCGGGTCAGTGCCGTCAGCGACAGGATCGGCATGGACCAGGGCGGCCGACAGGCGCGGCATGGCGTGCAGGAGGTCGTGCTCGGCGCTGACCGTGACCTGGTGTGCCTGCACGGCGGTCAGGTCGGCTTCGACGATGACCTCGCACTCGGCCCGGATCTGGTGACCGATCCAGCGGAGCCTGACCTCGCCGACGTCCAGCACTCCGGCCGTTCCGCGAAGGGTGCACTCGGCCTGGTCGACCAGCGCCGGATCGACCGCGTCCATGAGGCGGCGGTAGATCTCGCGGGCCGCCTGCCGCAGAACGGCCAGGATCGCGACGGTGATCACGAGCCCGATCACCGGGTCGGCCCAGTCCCAGCCCAGCGCGACGCCGCCGGCCCCCAGCAATACGGCCAGTGAGGTCAGGCCGTCGGTACGCGCATGCAGCCCGTCGGCGACCAGCGCCGCCGATCCGATCCTGCGTCCGGTGCGAATGCGGTACCCGGCCGCGATCTCATTGCCGGCGAAGCCCGCCAGCGCCGCTGCCGCAACTGCGGCGAGATCCACGACGCGGTGCGGATGGATCAGGCGGGTGACGGCCTCGTAGGCAGCCAGGGCCGAGGACGCGGCAATGGTCAGGACGATCGCAATCCCGGCCAGATCCTCGGCCCGGCCGAATCCATAGGTATAACGGCGGGTCGGCGGCCGGCGCCCGAGAATGAAGGCGACCCCGAGCGGAACGGCGGTCAGTGCGTCAGCGGCGTTATGGAGGGTGTCGCCCAGCAGCGCCACGGATCCGGACAGGGCCGTGACGACGGCCTGGATCGCGGCCGTGGCGCCGAGCAGCCCCAGTGAGATCCATAGGACCCGCATCCCCTCAGCGCTGCCTTCCATGGCGGCATCGACCTGGTCGGCCGGTTCGTGCGAATGCGGCCGCAGCACGTGCCGCAGCCTGGTTCCCAGGCCGGACTGCGGGTGATCATGCGCGTGCTCGTGGTCATGCGCGTGCTCGTGGTCAGGCCCGTGTCCGTGCTCAGGCCCGTGGTCGTGCTCGTGGCCATGATCATCCCTGGACTTATGGCCGCCATCGCTGCTCTCGCCCATGACGCTAAGCATGCCGGCACTGCCGCACCGAGCGCACGCGGTGGCCGACCTTGTGGCCGCGGCTATGGTTCTGCGAGGGCACCGCGGCGAGCGGTCCCACTGTCAGCGAGCACACGGGGAGGCGCAGGCGTGCAACGCACTCGCCCGGCGGGCCCGGATGCCGCCCGGCAGGATCTCGTTGCGGCCGCCCTCCGGCTGGTCACGATCTCCGTCGCCTTCGGCTTGCTGTCGGGTGCGGTCTCGGTCCTGCTCGGCCTGCGGGCCCGCAGTCTGGGTGTTCTCGCGATCGGCCTCGGCGTGCTCGCCGACGTGGCCGGATCTGCCGTTCTCATCTGGCGGTTCCGCGCGGAGCAGCGGCAGCCCGATGCGCCGCTGCACGCCGAGGGCAGGGCAGCTATGGTCGTCGCGTTGTCCCTGGCTGTGGTCTGCGTGGTCCTGGCGGCCGAGTCAGCGGTCGCGCTGGCGGACGGATCCCGGCCGGGAACCTCGACCGCGGCGCTAGCGGCCGCGGCCGTCTCGGTCGCCGTCCTGACGCCCCTCGCCATCGCGAAACGGCGGCTAGGAGCACGTCTGAACAGTCTGGCCTTGCGCGGGGACGGCGCGCTGAGCGGCATCGGGGCGGCAACGAGCACGCTAGCTCTGGCTGCGCTGATCCTGTCCGATGCCCTGGGCTGGTGGTGGGCGGACCGCGCCGCCGCGCTAGTGGTTGCCGCTGTCGCCGGGCTGGAGGCGTGGCGGACGGCCCGCGACCCCGGCAGCACCGGCAGCGGGAGAACGGGCGAATAATGGCTGCATGCGAGTCCAGGATGCGGCTGATTCGGTCCGGCGGCGTGTCGGCATGTCGATATTTGAGCGGGTCGCTGGCACCGAGGGGGAGCAGCGGCGGCGGACGATCCATGACAGCGAGGGCGAGCGCTGGTTCGCGCCGGACAGCCCGATCCGCCGGGTGCACGGAGACTCGGCGATGTTCATCGGCGGTATCCGCGCCCTGCTGCTGCAGTCCCTGCATCCGCTGGCCATGGCCGGCGTGGCCGGCCATTCGGGCTACCGGGGCGACCCGTGGGGCAGGCTGCAACGGACCAGTTACTTCGTCGCGGTCACGACTTTCGGCCGGGGGCAGGATGCGCAGGCGGCCGTCGACCGGGTCCGGGCTGTTCACGGGCAGGTCAACGGCGTCGCCCCGGACGGGCGGTCTTACTCGGCGTCTGATCCGCACCTGCTGACCTGGGTCCACATCGCGGAGGCCGACAGCTTTCTGCGGGCGCACGTCCGATTCGGGGCCCGCCCCCTTGATCAGGCCGGGCGGGACGGCTACGTATCCGATCTGGCGCGCATCGGCGTCGCGCTAGGGGTAGTCGATCCGCCCCGGACGGAGGCCGAACTGGCGGAGCGGATCGGGCAGTACCGCGGCGAGCTCGCGGGAACGCCCGAGGCTCGCGCCGCGGCTCGTTTCCTGCTGCTCAGCCCGCCGCTGCCGATGATTGCGCGCGCGCCCTACGGCATCCTGGCGGCTGCGGCGACGTCGCTGCTGCCGGGCTGGGCCCGCCGTCCGCTGCGTCTTCCGTACCTGCCCGTGACCGAGACCGCGCTCGTCCGGCCGGCCGGGCAGGCTATGACGCAGGCGATCCGCTGGGCCCTCAGACCGCCGGAGTCCGCCGACGTCGCCTGACCGGCCGAACAGACCTGGACAACTGACGGACATGCGCGTGACCGGAACAACTGAAAGCGCCGCCTGACCGGCCCGCCTAACCGGCGCCCGCCTGACCGGCCCGACTGACCTGGACAACTGACGGACACCCGCGTGACCGGGACAGCTGCTCGTACCCCTGATCCCGTGCCTGACCGGCGCTGATCCGGGCGGCCGGCAGGGCGCGCAGGCGGCCGGCGCGAGCTGTGCCCTGTGCGTCGGCGGGGCGGCGACCGGCGGGTTTCCCGATCCGCGCGCTCGATCGTTCCCGCCGGACTGACCGGGCCGATAATTGAGCCGTGACCGATTCCTCCGGCGTTCCCGGCCCTGCGCAGGATGCCCCGGCTCAGCTGCGGGCATCCGATCGCGATCGCGACGCCGTGATCGAGCAGCTTGGCGCCCATGCGGCTGCCGGGCGCCTGACGCCCGCCGAGCTCGCGCAGCGCACGGAGCGGGCACTGGCGGCGCGGACGGAGGCTGACCTGGCCGCGCTGCTGCTGGATCTGCCCGCCCCGGTCCGGACGGACAGAACCCGCCGTTGGTTTGTTGCCATCCTGGGCAGCTCGCGCAGGCGCCAGCGGGTGCGGCTGGATGGGCGGGCGACGTCGGTGGCCGTGCTGGCCAGCCCGGACATTGACTTGTGTGCTGCCGAGCTGACGGCTCAGGAGACTGTCGTCCGCTGTTTCGCGGTGATCGGCAGCCCGGACATCTACGTGCCGGACTCAGCGGAGCTTGAGATCTCCGGATTCTCCGTGGCGGGCGGCTACGCCGAGAAAGGGAGCCGGCGGATACCGCCCCCGGGTGCCCCGGTCATCCGGATCCGGTCCTACGGGCTGATCGGCGGCTACACCGTGTGGCGGCTGCCGCCCGAACTCCAGTCGCTCCCGCCTGCGGATGCCAGGAAGGCAGCCCGGGCGCTGGAGCGCGCGTCCGCCCGCGAGCTCTCCGGCGCCCCGGACGGCACCGGCACCGGAAGCACCGGCACCGGCGGCACCGGCACCGACCGCACCGGTGCCGCCGGAGAGTGAGTACCTCACCACGTCCGCCGGCTGACCAGACGCCCGCTGACCGGACGCCCGCTGACCGGACGCCCGGCTTTAGGCCGCGGCAGCCGTGACGTTGTCCGCGCTCTCGAGGTCCTTGAAGAAGCGGCGGTGCACGCGCAGCATCTCGCCGCCTGCCGGAATCTGGTGCCAGAGCCCGGTGCCGGGACCGAGGCGCGTCGTGCGCGGAAGTTCGGTCACGACACCACGCGCCTTCTTCATGCTGCTCTTGCCGGCATCGAGCACGACGATCCGGCTCGGTGTGACGGCCAGGATGCGGTAGTGGTTGAGGCCGAGGAAGACGAAGATGCCGGTGAGCGCGGCAAGCCACTGGCTCGCCGTCTGCGCGCCGATCACCGCCTGGATCTCTTCGCCTGGCCGCAGGTACGTACTTGCCGAGGTGCGCATCGTGTCTCGGAGCGCCATGGAGATTCCCCCTAGTCGCGACGAACGGCGCCGCCGACGGCAGCGTCGTTCACTTTGGTCAACGGGCTTACACGCTGAAGGCGGTCCATCTTGTGCCGCCCTGTTCCATCTGGGCCTGCTTGCCCGGCCGGGGTGCGACGAGGATCAGCCGGGCCAGTACGAACAGCGTGTCCCGGTATGCACGGACTGCCGGAGGTGCTCGCCGATGACAGGGTCGGCGTCGGCGATGCGCGCGAGCGCGCGCCGGATTGCCTTTCCGACAGCGACGCGGGCGCGCTCGCTATCGTCAGGGAACGCACGCGAACGTCCGCTGAGTCCGGCGGCACTCGCTAGCTGTGCGGTGATCCAGTCGCGCTCCCCCCGGGCCGGTGCGGCCCGCTCGGGCGAACCTGACGACTCCAGCTCGGTGATCGTCGCGTCCAGCTGGGCGAGGCGAATCCGGTACTCGCTGACGGCGCGGCTGTCCAGGACGGCTTGCCCGGTGCCGGCATCGCTGGCGATCCGGCCGAGCACGCTGAGGCCTGCCGCGAGCTCGGCGGCCGGGATGTCCTGGCGCGGGTTGGCGATCAGGACGGCAAGGTGCAGCATCCCGATGCTGTCCTCGACCAGCACGCTGCGATCCGCGAGCATGAGCCGCCACTTTCGGCCAGCCCGGACGCAGCCGGCTGAGCCGCCGGCCCATCCGGCAGAATCCGGTCGCGCCGGCCCGGCACAGCCGGCCCCTGTCGACCCGAACTCTCCTCATCCGGATTCTCGCTGGCCGGATTCTCGCTGGCCGTTCTCGCGCCGGATTCTCGCGAGGCCTGGTCTCGGGGCTCCGGCCCGGGTGGGTCAGGCTCAGCGCGGCCCGGCTGGGCTGAACCGGGCCGGGAATGCCGAGGGCGGCGGCCTCGGCCGCGGCGGCACTCAGCTCCTCCCGGGCGGCGCTGTCATCATCGGGGCCGCTGCGCAGCCCGTACGCCTCGGCCAGCCGCTGCCGCGCGGACACGACAGCGGGCCAGTGGGCGAGCGCGAGGTTGTGCTGAACAGCCGACCGGAGATGGCCGACGGCACGATCGGGCTGGCGCGCGGTCAGGCACGCGATGCCGAGAGCCTGGTGGGCCGAGCCGAAGCAGGTGACACCGAGACCGCCGACCAAAGGAATCTGACTGAAGGGAGCGAGTACGTCATAGACCAGAGCCGCGGTCTCGGCATCGCCGAGCGTGTAGGCAGCTTCGGCCACGCCGTTCATGGTGACCAGCCAGCTGCTTGACTGCGGCAGGCGGCCGAGGTCAGGGCCCCGCAGCGTGGCGAGACAACTGGCAGCGGTCCGCCGGTCGCCGGCCTGGGCCGCGGCCACGGCCAGGGCGGCCACGGCGGAGTTGTCCACCGCGCTCAGCACCGGGGAGTTGACCCGCTCGGAGAGCATCGGCTGCAGCTCAGCGAGACGGCCCTGGTACCAGCGGACGGTGACGAGCTGCGCGCCCGGCCACCATTCGCTGTCGATGTCACCGGCAGCGGCGCCGCTGGTCGCGCACACGTTCGCGAGTGACTCCGCGTCCTCGAGGCGGCCGGCCCGGATAGCCAGCATCACCTCGATCGCGCTGACAACGAAGCTGACGGCCGCATGGTCGTGTTCGCTCAGCAGGCTGCGCAGCTCGCCGAGCAGCCGGCCGGCGTGCGGATCGCCCTCGGCGTAGGAGTCGACGGTCTGCCACAACAGGCCCATCATCCGGTCACTGCGCTGCCCGGTGCGGAAACTCACTCCGATCAGCTCCGTGGCGAGCTCCCGGCGCTGCCGGATGTGGCCGGGTCCGAGCAGGCAGTGGTGGGCGAGGCTCAGCGCTTCCGCTAACGGCACCGGGTCGGCCGCGGCCCTCGCCTCGTCGAGCACCTGCATGACGCGCGCGTGCTCGCCCTCGCGATAGTCGGCCTCAGCGGCGAGCCGGGCCCGGATCCGCAGTGCGAGAGGCGAGCTGGCGGGAAGTCGTCCGAGCACGTCCTGCAGGCGGGACTCGAGCATGACCGCGCCGGTCATGGTGCGCCGTTCGCTGACCCAGAGTCCGGCCAGGCCGATGGCGGCGACCGCCAGCGCGGGTACGTCGCCGGCGAGCTCGGCCAGCTGGTAGGCGCGCTCGAAGCTCGGCCGGCTGGCCCGCAAGTCGCCGTCGGCACTCAGCGCGCGCTCGCCGTCGGCGAGCGCTGTGTGCAGGTCGCCGGACAAGTCCGTCAGCAGGTCCAGCCTGCGCGCCGCCGCGGGGGCGTCGGCGTCGCTGGTCATGGCCCAAATCTATGCTCGCCCGAATGCCTCCGTCGAGATAAAGGCCGCTTCCGGGTCGAAGATGCCATGGCCGGCGGTCAGCCCGCGCCGTGGCCCTGAGCCAGCGAGCCTGGCCGGGGCGACCTCGGGCCGGTTGCGGCAACCGGCCCGAGGTCGCCCCGGCCAGGCTGCGCTGGCTCAGGGCCACGGCGCGGGCTGACCCGCCGGCCATGGCATCTTCGACCCGGAAGCGGCCTTTATCTCGACGGAGGCATTCGGGCGAGCATAGATTTGGGCCATGACCAGCGACGCCGACGCCCCCGCGGCGGCGCGCAGGCTGGACCTGCTGACGGACTTGTCCGGCGACCTGCACACAGCGCTCGCCGACGGCGAGCGCGCGCTGAGTGCCGACGGCGACTTGCGGGCCAGCCTGCCGAGCTTCGAGCGCGCCTACCAGCTGGCCGTTCTGGCCTGCGACGTACCCGCGCTGGCGGTCGCCGCCATCGGCCTGGCCGGACTCTGGGTCAGCGAACGGCGCACCATGACCGGCGCGGTCCATGCTCGAGTCCCGCCTGCAGGACGTGCTCGGACGACTTCCCGCCAGCTCCGCCCTCTCGCACTGCGGATCCGGGCCCTGCTTGCCGCCCAGGCCGACTATCGCGAGGGCGAGCACGCGCGCGTCATGCAGGTGCTCGACGAGGCGAGGGCCGCGGCCGACCCGGTTTGCCGGTTAGCGGAAGCGCTGAGCCTCGCCCACCACTGCCTGCTCGGCACCCGGCCACATCCGGCAGCGCCGGGAGTCCGCCACGGAGCTGATCGGAGTGGGTTTCCGCACCGGGCAGCGCAGTGACCGGATGATGGGCCTGTTGTGGCAGACCGTCGACTCCTACGCCGAGGGCGATCCGCACGCCTTGCTGCTCGGCGAGCTGCGCAGCCTGCTGAGCGAACACGACCATGCGGCCGTCAGCTTCGTTGTCAGCGCGATCGAGGTGATGCTGGCTATCCGGGCCGGCCGGCCTCGAGGGCGCGGAGTCACTCGCGAAAACGTGTGCGCGACCAGCGGCGCCGCTGCCGGGTGACATCGACAGCGAATGGTGGCCGGGCGCGCAGCTCGTCACCGTCCGCTGGTACCAGGGCCGTCCTCGCTGAGCTGCAGCCGATGCTCTCCGAGCGGGTCAACTCCCCGGTGCTGAGCGCGGTGGACAACTCCGCCGTGGCCGCCCTGGCCGTGGCCGCGGCCCAGGCCGGCGACGGCGGACCGCTGCCAGTTGTCTCGCCACGCTGCGGGGCCCTGACCTCGGCCGCCTGCCGCAGTCAAGCAGCTGGCTGGTCACCATGAACGGCGTGGCCGAAGCTGCCTACACGCTCGGCGATGCCGAGACCGCGGCTCTGGTCTATGACGTACTCGCTCCCTTCAGTCAGATTCCTTTGGTCGGCGGTCTCGGTGTCACCTGCTTCGGCTCGGCCCACCAGGCTCTCGGCATCGCGTGCCTGACCGCGCGCCAGCCCGATCGTGCCGTCGGCCATCTCCGGCGGCTTGTTCAGCACAACCTCGCGCTCGCCCACTGGCCCGCTGTCGTGTCCGCGCGGCAGCGGCTGGCCGAGGCGTACGGGCTGCGCAGCGGCCCCGATGATGACAGCGCCGCCAGGGAGGAGCTGAGTGCCGCCGCGGCCGAGGCCGCCGCCCTCGGCATTCCCGGCCCGGTTCAGCCCAGCCGGGCCGCGCTGAGCCTGACCCACCCGGGCCGCAGTCCGCGAGATGAAGGCCTCGAGAATCCGGCCAGCGAGAATCCGGCCAGCGAGAATCCGGCCAGCGAGAATCCGGCCAGCGAGAATCCGGATGAGGAGAGTCGGGTCGACAGGCCCGCCGTGCCGGGGCCTGGGCTGACCGGATTCTGCCGGATGGGCTCGGCGGTTTAGCCGGCTGCGTCCGGGCTGGCCGAAAGTGGCGGCTCATGCTCGCGGATCGCAGCGTGCTGGTCGAGGACAGCATCGGGATGCTGCACCTTGCCGTCCCTGATCGCCAACCCGCGCCAGGACATCCCGGCCGCCGAACTCGCGGCAGGCCTCAGCGTGCTCGGCCGGATCGCCAGCGACGGTGCCGGCACCGGGCAAGCCGTCCTGGACAGCCGCGCCGTCAGCGAGTACCGGATTCGCCTCGCCCAGCTGGACGCGACGATCACCGAGCTGGAGTCGTCAGGTTCGCCCGAGCGGGCCGCACCGGCCCGGGGGGAGCGCGACTGGATCACCGCGACAGCTAGCGAGTGCCGCCGGACTCAGCGGACGCTATTCGCGTGCGTTCCCTGACGATAGCGAGCGCGCCCGCGTCGGCTGTCGGAAAGGCAATCCGGCGCGCGCTCGCGCGCATCGCCGACGCCGACCCTGTCATCGGCGAGTACACCTCCGGCAGTCCGTGCATACCGGGACACGCTGTTCGTACTGGCCCGGCTGATCCTCGTCGCACCCCGGCCGGGCAAGCAGGCCCAGATGGAACAGGGCGGCACAAGATGGACCGCCTTCAGCGTGTAAGCCCGTTGACCAAAGTGAACGACGCTGCCGTCGACGGCGCCGTTCGTCGCGACTAGGGGGATCTCCATGGCGCTCCGAGACACGATGCGCACCTCGGCAAGTACGTACCTGCGGCCAGGCGAAGAGATCCAGGCGGTGATCGGCGCGCAGACGGCGAGCCAGTGGCTTGCCGCGCTCACCGGCATCTTCGTCTTCCTCGGCCTCAACCACTACCGCATCCTGGCCGTCACACCGAGCCGGATCGTCGTGCTCGATGCCGGCAAGAGCAGCATGAAGAAGGCGCGTGGTGTCGTGACCGAACTTCCGCGCACGACGCGCCCTCGGTCCCGGCACCGGGCTCTGGCACCAGATTCCGGCAGGCGGCGAGATGCTGCGCGTGCACCGCCGCTTCTTCAAGGACCTCGAGAGCGCGGACAACGTCACGGCTGCCGCGGCCTAAAGCCGGGCGTCCGGTCAGCGGGCGTCCGGTCAGCGGGCGTCTGGTCAGCCGGGCGGACGTGGTGAGGTACTCACTCTCCGGCGGCACCGGTGCGGTCGGCGCCGGTGCCGGTGCTTCCGGTGCCGGTGCCGTCCGGGGCGCCTGGAGACGCGGGCGGACGCGCGCTCCAGCGCCCGGGCTGCCTTCCTGGCATCCGCCGGCGGGAGCGACTGGAGTTCGGGCGGCAGCCGCCACACGGTGTAGCCGCCGATCAGCCCGTAGGACCGGATCCGGATGACCGGGCACCCGGGGGCGGTATCCGCCGGGCCCTCCCTTTCTCGGCGTAGCCGCCCGCCACGGAGAATCCGGAGATCTCAAGCTCCGCTGAGTCCGGCACGTAGATGTCCGGGCTGCCGATCACCGCGAAACAGCGGACGACAGTCTCCTGAGCCGTCAGCTCGGCAGCACACAAGTCAATGTCCGGGCTGGCCAGCACGGCCACCGACGTCGCCCGCCCATCCAGCCGCACCCGCTGGCGCCTGCGCGAGCTGCCCAGGATGGCAACAAACCAACGGCGGGTTCTGTCCGTCCGGACCGGGGCGGGCAGATCCAGCAGCAGCGCGGCCAGGTCAGCCTCCGTCCGCGCCGCCAGTGCCCGCTCCGTGCGCTGCGCGAGCTCGGCGGGCGTCAGGCGCCCGGCAGCCGCATGGGCGCCAAGCTGCTCGATCACGGCGTCGCGATCGCGATCGGATGCCCGCAGCTGAGCCGGGGCATCCTGCGCAGGGCCGGGAACGCCGGAGGAATCGGTCACGGCTCAATTATCGGCCCGGTCAGTCCGGCGGGAACGATCGAGCGCGCGGATCGGGAAACCCGCCGGTCGCCGCCCCGCCGACGCACAGGGCACAGCTCGCGCCTGCCGCCTGCGCGCCCTGCCGGCCGCCCGGATCAGCGCCGGTCAGGCACGGGATCAGGGGTACGAGCAGCTGTCCCGGTCACGCGGGTGTCCGTCAGTTGTCCAGGTCAGTCGGGCCGGTCAGGCGGGCGCCGGTTAGGCAGGCCGGTCAGGCGGCGCTTTCAGTTGTTCCGGTCACGCGCATGTCCGTCAGTTGTCCAGGTCTGTTCGGCCGGTCAGGCGACGTCGGCGGACTCCGGCGGTCTGAGGGCCCAGCGGATCGCCTGCGTCATAGCCTGCCCGGCCGGCCGGACGAGCGCGGTCTCGGTCACGGGCAGGTACGGAAGACGCAGCGGACGGCGGGCCCAGCCCGGCAGCAGCGACGTCGCCGCAGCCGCCAGGATGCCGTAGGGCGCGCGCGCAATCATCGGCAGCGGCGGGCTGAGCAGCAGGAAACGAGCCGCGGCGCGAGCCTCGGGCGTTCCCGCGAGCTCGCCGCGGTACTGCCCGATCCGCTCCGCCAGTTCGGCCTCCGTCCGGGGCGGATCGACTACCCCTAGCGCGACGCCGATGCGCGCCAGATCGGATACGTAGCCGTCCCGCCCGGCCTGATCAAGGGGGCGGGCCCCGAATCGGACGTGCGCCCGCAGAAAGCTGTCGGCCTCCGCGATGTGGACCCAGGTCAGCAGGTGCGGATCAGACGCCGAGTAAGACCGCCCGTCCGGGGCGACGCCGTTGACCTGCCCGTGAACAGCCCGGACCCGGTCGACGGCCGCCTGCGCATCCTGCCCCCGGCCGAAAGTCGTGACCGCGACGAAGTAACTGGTCCGTTGCAGCCTGCCCCACGGGTCGCCCCGGTAGCCCGAATGGCCGGCCATGCCGGCCATGGCCAGCGGATGCAGGGACTGCAGCAGCAGGGCGCGGATACCGCCGATGAACATCGCCGAGTCTCCGTGCACCCGGCGGATCGGGCTGTCCGGCGCGAACCAGCGCTCGCCCTCGCTGTCATGGATCGTCCGCCGCCGCTGCTCCCCCTCGGTGCCAGCGACCCGCTCAAATATCGACATGCCGACACGCCGCCGGACCGAATCAGCCGCATCCTGGACTCGCATGCAGCCATTATTCGCCCGTTCTCCCGCTGCCGGTGCTGCCGGGGTCGCGGGCCGTCCGCCACGCCTCCAGCCCGGCGACAGCGGCAACCACTAGCGCGGCGGCGCGGTCCGCCCACCACCAGCCCAGGGCATCGGACAGGATCAGCGCAGCCAGAGCTAGCGTGCTCGTTGCCGCCCCGATGCCGCTCAGCGCGCCGTCCCCGCGCAAGGCCAGACTGTTCAGACGTGCTCCTAGCCGCCGTTTCGCGATGGCGAGGGGCGTCAGGACGGCGACCGAGACGGCCGCGGCCGCTAGCGCCGCGGTCGAGGTTCCCGGCCGGGATCCGTCCGCCAGCGCGACCGCTGACTCGGCCGCCAGGACCACGCAGACCACAGCCAGGGACAACGCGACGACCATAGCTGCCCTGCCCTCGGCGTGCAGCGGCGCATCGGGCTGCCGCTGCTCCGCGCGGAACCGCCAGATGAGAACGGCAGATCCGGCCACGTCGGCGAGCACGCCGAGGCCGATCGCGAGAACACCCAGACTGCGGGCCCGCAGGCCGAACAGGACCGAGACCGCACCCGACAGCAAGCCGAAGGCGACGGAGATCGTGACCAGCCGGAGGGCGGCCGCAACGAGATCCTGCCGGGCGGCATCCGGGCCCGCCGGGCGAGTGCGTTGCACGCCTGCGCCTCCCCGTGTGCTCGCTGACAGTGGGACCGCTCGCCGCGGTGCCCTCGCAGAACCATAGCCGCGGCCACAAGGTCGGCCACCGCGTGCGCTCGGTGCGGCAGTGCCGGCATGCTTAGCGTCATGGGCGAGAGCAGCGATGGCGGCCATAAGTCCAGGGATGATCATGGCCACGAGCACGACCACGGGCCTGAGCACGGACACGGGCCTGACCACGAGCACGCGCATGACCACGAGCACGCGCATGATCACCCGCAGTCCGGCCTGGGAACCAGGCTGCGGCACGTGCTGCGGCCGCATTCGCACGAACCGGCCGACCAGGTCGATGCCGCCATGGAAGGCAGCGCTGAGGGGATGCGGGTCCTATGGATCTCACTGGGGCTGCTCGGCGCCACGGCCGCGATCCAGGCCGTCGTCACGGCCCTGTCCGGATCCGTGGCGCTGCTGGGCGACACCCTCCATAACGCCGCTGACGCACTGACCGCCGTTCCGCTCGGGGTCGCCTTCATTCTCGGGCGCCGGCCGCCGACCCGCCGTTATACCTATGGATTCGGCCGGGCCGAGGATCTGGCCGGGATTGCGATCGTCCTGACCATTGCCGCGTCCTCGGCCCTGGCTGCCTACGAGGCCGTCACCCGCCTGATCCATCCGCACCGCGTCGTGGATCTCGCCGCAGTTGCGGCAGCGGCGCTGGCGGGCTTCGCCGGCAATGAGATCGCGGCCGGGTACCGCATTCGCACCGGACGCAGGATCGGATCGGCGGCGCTGGTCGCCGACGGGCTGCATGCGCGTACCGACGGCCTGACCTCACTGGCCGTATTGCTGGGGGCCGGCGGCGTCGCGCTGGGCTGGGACTGGGCCGACCCGGTGATCGGGCTCGTGATCACCGTCGCGATCCTGGCCGTTCTGCGGCAGGCGGCCCGCGAGATCTACCGCCGCCTCATGGACGCGGTCGATCCGGCGCTGGTCGACCAGGCCGAGTGCACCCTTCGCGGAACGGCCGGAGTGCTGGACGTCGGCGAGGTCAGGCTCCGCTGGATCGGTCACCAGATCCGGGCCGAGTGCGAGGTCATCGTCGAAGCCGACCTGACCGCCGTGCAGGCACACCAGGTCACGGTCAGCGCCGAGCACGACCTCCTGCACGCCATGCCGCGCCTGTCGGCCGCCCTGGTCCATGCCGATCCTGTCGCTGACGGCACTGACCCGCATCACGTCCTGGCTCATCACCGGCCCGGGGACGCGGCCGGGACTGTCGGTGACCACGCTCCCTGACCACGCTCCCTGACCACGCTCCCTGACGACGCGGCGGCCGGTCAGGATGCCGGGGAAGCGGGTCCGTCAGCGGTCGCGGGACCGAGATCCGGGCGGCCGTCAGGCCGCGCCGCCCGCAGGCCGGCCAGGTGGATGTCCAGGAAGCGCTGCCAGGCCACCGGGGTCCGGTCGCCGCCTGCCTGAACCAGGCCGCGCATGGCCCAGATGAGCGCGGTGATATCCGCTGCGGTGATAGCGGGACTGACAGTCCCGGCCGCAGCAGCCCGGGCGGTGAGCTCCTCGATCGCGGCTGAGATCCGGCGCGTGGCCGCCGGGTCGGTCTGGCGCTGGAGCAGGAGGCTGGCGTAGCGGGCGTGGTCGGCGAACGACTGGCCCATGGCGCGCAGCAGCTCCTCCAGACCATGGCCGTCGGTACGGGCCAGAGCCTGGCCGGCACAGGCCAGCAGCTCGTCCAGCGCCAGCCGGAGGAGCTCGTCGATCAGGGCGTCCTTACTGGCGAACCGGCGGTAGACGGTTCCGACGCCTACCCCGGCCCGGCTGGCGATCTCCTCCATGCCTGCCTCGGCACCGGACTCGCCCAGGACCTCCCGCGCCGCGGTCAGGATCTTGTGATAGTTACGGACGGCATCGCGCCGCCCGGCCGGTGCCGGGTGCGGCCGTGGGTCCAGCTCTGGCGCCTGGCTGCTCCCGGTGCTGCCTGCCGGGGCCCGCCGCTCACGGCTGCGCGCCCGCATCAGTCGCCGGCGTCCGCGGCCAGTGCCCCGCCGGCCAGCACCGTCGCGTCGGCCTGCTGCGGCTCCCCGGCCGCCCGCCGCAGCCCCGTCCCTGCCGACGGGATCAGCAGGCCGGCAACGGCCGCCAGCACCAGGCCGGCCGCCAGCACGGCGAAGCCGGTCGTGTAACCAGCCTCCTTCGGCAGCCCGGACGGGCCTAGCTGCGAGGTAACGATGCTGGCCATCACCGCGGCTCCGATGCTGCCGCCGATCGTCCGGATGTTCGCGTTCATGCCGCTGGCGACACCGGTCTGCGACGCCGGCACCGCGGCGACTACGAGCGCCGACATCGCGGCGAAGGCCAGGCCGAAGCCGACGCCCATGATCGCGTTCGACAAGTAGATCTCATACACGTGGTGATGCGCGAACGCGAGAATGGCCATTGCGACGCACCCGATCAGGCAGCCGGCAATGACCAGCACCTTGCCACCGAGACGGCGGGCCAGCCGGCCCGCGAACATGCCAGTGACGAACATCGTGACGGCCGACGGCAGCAGCATCAGGCCCGACTTGGTAATGCTCGCCCCGAAGCCGTACCCGGCCGATGACGGGGTCTGCACGAACTCGGGCAGGAACGCGAACGTCGCGTACATTCCGACGCCGATCAGCAGGGCGACCAGGTTGTTGGTCCAGACCGCCGTCCGGCGCATCATCTTCATGTCGATCAGCGGCGTGACCGAGCGCAGCTCGGCCAGCACCCATCCGGCCGCTAGCACGGCGGCCGCGGCGAGCAGCCCGATCACCCGGCCGGATGACCAGCCCCAGGCCGGCGCCTCGCTGAGGGCGACCAGCAATGCCACGAGCCAGGCCGACAGCAGGACCGCGGGCAGCCAGCTGATCCGCCCGGCCGTCCGGACCGGAGACTCGGGAACGAGCAGCACCGCCGACGTCGCTGCCACCACCGTCAGGATCATCGGCAGCAAGAAGAGCCAGCGGTAGCCGAGCACGTCGACAATCGGGCCGGCCAGGACAATTCCCAGGCCGCCGCCGACGGCGGTCAGGGCGGCGATGGCACCGACCGCTCCGGCGACCTTCTCGGCCGGGAACTCGTCGCGGATGATGCCGAACGCCACCGGCAGCATGCCGCCCGCGACTCCCTGAATGACCCGCGCCACGATCAGGACGCCGATGGACGTGGCGATTGCCGCCAGCAGCGAGCCGACGGCCAGGGCCGCGAGCGTGGCCACGAATACCCGCTTCTTGCCCATCATGTCGCCGACCCGGCCCAGAATCGGCGTCATGATCGACGCCGACAGCAGGTACGCGGTGAGCACCCAGGTCGCGGCTGCCTGCGTCGTATGCAGCTCGTGCTGCACTGTCGTCAGGACCGGGATCACCAGTGACTGCAGCAGGGCGAAGGCGGCCACGCCCGCCGCCAGCACAGCGAACGTCACCTGATAATGCGCCCGCTGGCTACCGGCCGCCATCCTGGACCTCCCGAAGCGGAATTGGGCTTCCGGTATGACCTTAGCAAAGCGGAATCCCGATTCCGAGCCTTCTGCTCCGGCAAGGCGCTGGCCGGCAGCGCGCGCTAACTGGCCGGAATCGTTCGGACGGCCCGGAGCAACTCGACCGCGCCAGGCCCGAGCCGCACGCTGTACGAGCCGCTGATCGTGCCGAGACTGGTCCCGGTCCACAGATTGGTCGCCGTCGCGGCGCCGGTGATACCGGCCTGAGCCAGGTCGACGGTGTCGGTCGTAGCCGCCGTTCCGCTGGCATTGAACAGCCCGATGATGACGTCGCCGTTCTGCTCCGTCTTGGCGAAGACCTGGCTGGCTCCGGTATTGACGATCCTGCGGGCGTCAATGGCGTCCTGATCGACCGCGATGACCGCGCTGTTCTTCAGATAGCTCAGATCGGTGGCATTGAGCCGGGTCAGGTCAGAGCCGAGTATCAGCGGGGAGGCGGCCATGGCCCACAGGCTGAGCTGGGACTGCCGTTCGGGGGCGCTGATGCCGTCATGCCAGCCGTTCCCCACCTCGATGGCGTCCAGGTCGTTGAATCCGCCGGGCCCGCCGTAGGGCTGCCACTGCGCGGCCTGCGCGAACCGCAGGACCACCTTGTCCCATCGGGTGAGCGGATAGCTGCCGCCGCAGTAGCACGCGACATCCCCTCCGGTCCGCCACCCGTTGGAATACCTGGCCCAGGTGGCGTGATCGGCGATCGGCAGGCTGTTCGACAGTTCCAGGTGAATAGTGCGCCCGGTTCGCCGCAATGCTGCTGACCAGGCCCGGACGTCCGCTATGTCAGCGGCGCCGACTCCGTCCAGCTTGACGTAGTCCACGCCCCAGGAGGCAAACTCGTCCGCCCACGAGTTAATGAACGCCTGGGCGCCCGGCTTCCGGTAGTTGATTCCTTCCATGCCCCAGCAGTTATAGTTTTTCTCGGTCTTCCCGTTAACAATCTGCCGGGCCCGGTATCTGGTGCCTAGAATGCGCGTATTCTTCGCAACCGCCCGCCTCGATATGCCTGGCGTCACATAAATGCCAAACTTCTCGCCCCGCGCATGAACGTAGTTCGCGACTGCCTTGATGCCGTTTAGCCGCCCGCGCGACGGAAATTCCCCGGCGTTGGCCACCCAGCGACCATAGGAGTCAACATCCGGGCCCGCACCACCCCGCGGGCAGTTGTACCAGAAATCGTCGACATTGATATACCGGTAGCCGGCCGCGACCAGGCCGGTCCGCCTCATCGCGGCCGCCTGCGCCTCGACCTTGGCGGCGGTCGGGTCGCGTCCGACATAGTCCCAGGTCGTCCAGCCCATGACCGGCGTGCTGCCGGCCCCGTTTTTCTCCGCCAGGGCCGCTGCCGGGGCGATAAGCGGAACAATTCCAGTAAAAACCGCGACGGCGGCCAGCCCTAAGAGCGCGCGAAACAGCAACGGTGGCAGACGCATGCGAAGCTAACTATCACGTATTCGCGCCCGACCCGGCCTACTAGGCGAGGATCAGTGCGCGAGTCGCAAACTCATGAGCCGCCAGCGCCGGGCAGCCCAATAATTGCCCGGCATCGATTGGCGGCAATTATCAGCAATGATGAATTCAGCCGGCCCGGCTCGCGGCCCGGCTGTCCCGCTCCGGGACCCGGCACGGTCGTTACACGCGGACGACGCGCCGCGGGAGCAGCGCTCCGATAATCCAGAAGAGCGGGATGAACAGGCCAATGATGAACATGACCCAGTGCCCCTTGCGCAGCGAGATTATGCCCAGCGTTACCAGAAGTACGAAATAGATGATCCCCAAGATCCAGCCCATGACCAGATTCCCCTTATGAGCATCGCGCTGGCCCAGCCGGGCCGTCCCGGCTGGCGGAGCCGCCGAATCCGGCACCGTGCCCACACTGCGTGCTTCCCGGCCAGCTGACATCACCCGCCAGAGGTGATGTGGCCAGATCGGGGCCTGGCGGCCTAGCCTGTGACTGATCTCACCGCGACCTTCAGCCGGTCCTGATCAGAGCCGGGCTCATCCTTGCGGACGATGGCTATCGCTCCGGCGGAGGACTCGGTACCCTGCGAAATGCTTCTCAGGCCTATGTCGGCGGCCCTCCTGGTGGCCCTACCCTAGCGAGGGCCAGCAGCACACACATTCGGAGGAACCGTAATGAAGGATCAGTCCGCGACCGGCGGCGCCGCAGGGCAGTCGCGGGCGCGGCGTGCCCGCCAGGCAACAACTGCGAGCGTCGTGCAGTTGCTGGCCCGGCGCACTCCGTACCTGGAGTCCGAGATGCTGGGCCTGGCCGACGTCGTCCGGCCCGGAGCGGTCTGCGTCGACGTCGGCGCCTCGGCTGGCCTGTACTCCGTCATGCTGGCCGAGCTCGCCGGGCCACAGGGCCGGGTGCTGAGCATCGAGCCGGTCTCGTTCGGTCACCCGGCCTGGACCCGGCTGCTCGGCGTCGCCTCGCTCCCGAACGTGCAGGCCTACTCCATGGCCCTCGGCTCCCAGCCAGGACGCGGCGTGATGAGCGTCCCGGTGGGACGGCACGGCCCGGTTACCGGCCGGTCCTATCTCGACTGGAAGACCAGCGGGCCGGGGTCTAATGCCGAGTTCCGCGGCCGGATGGATGTCGACATCGAGGTCCAGACCCTGGACGGGCTCTTCGCCAGCGCCGGACTGACCCAGCTGGACTTCATCAAGATTGACGTCGAGGGCGGCGAGATGCACGTACTCGAAGGGGGCAAGCAGGTCATCGAGAAGTTCCGCCCGGCGCTGCTGGTCGAGATCGAGGACCGGCACACGGCCCGCTATGACATCGGCGCTGAGGACGTAGCCGGCTGGCTGACCTCACGGGGCTACAGCATGCACGCGTGGCAGGACGGCTGGAAGCCCGCCCCGTCCGTCTGCATGCACACCCGTAACTACCTGTTCCGGCCGGGAGTCCGCCAGCCGGATTCGCAGGCTGCGGCCAGGATCGCGCCCGGCGCCCCGCGAGCGCCCCTGGACGACGTCGATCTGGACGCGTCATCCCGGCAGGGGCGGTAGCCACAGCTGCTGGCCAGGCGGCTCCGGCCCGCTGACAAAGCGTCACCCGCTATCCCTGCAGGCCGCGAGCCGGCGAACGGCTAGGAGCCGGGCGGCCGGCGCTGCGCGTGATCAGCGAAGCGTGCTGTCAGAATTTCGTGGCGCCGGCCATGCCCATCACACCCTGCCGGGCGCCCGGCAGGGAGAGCCTGCCGTTCCGGGTACTGCCGGGGCCTCCCGGCGCGCCGCGGGACCCACGTACGGTAGAAGCCATGGACAACCGGAGCGAGATCCGCGGCTTCCTGACCTCCCGGCAAGCCCGCATCACCCCGGATAAGGCCGGCCTGCCCGCCTACGGCGGCAACCGCCGGGTAACCGGCCTGCGCCGCGAAGAGGTCGCGATGCTCGCCGGGGTCAGCGTCGACTACTACACCCGGCTGGAGCGGGGCAACGCGACCGGTGCCTCCGACGCCGTGCTGGAATCGCTGGCCAGGGCGCTGCAGCTGGACGAGGCCGAGCGCGCCCATCTGTTCGACCTGGTCCACGCGGCGAATGCCGGCACAGCGGGGCGAGCCCCGCGCCGCACCGCACGGCAGCAAGTGCGTCCGAGCGTGCAGCGCATCCTCGACTCCATGACGACGACGCCCGCCTACGTCCGTAACAGCCGCCTCGACATCCTCGCTGCCAACAGCCTCGGCCGTGCCCTCTACGCGCCGTTGTTCGAGAGCCCGGCCCAGCCCGCTAACCACGCCCGGTTCCTGTTCCTCGACCCGCGGGCAACCGAGTTCTACCTCGAATGGGAACGCCAGGCCCAGGACACCGTCGCCATCCTGCGGTCGGAAGCGGGCCGCAACCCCTACGACAAGGGGCTGTCCGGCCTCATCGGCGAGCTGTCGACCCGCAGCGAGACCTTCCGGACCTGGTGGGCCGCGCATAATGTCCGCTTCCACCGCACCGGCATCAAGCGCCTCCACCACCAGGTCGTCGGCGACCTCACGCTCAACTTCGAGGCACTCGACCTCGCCGCCGACACCGGCCTGCGCATCTCGGCGTACACCGCTGACCCTGGCACTCCGACCGACGACGCGCTGCGGCTGCTGGCCAGCTGGGCCGCCACGACCGACCACGCCGACGCCTCGCCAGCGGCGCGGGAGAACTGACCGGCAACGGCCCGCGCCGCGACCCCACCAGTCATGCCGACGACGAAGCCGCGACCAGCCGGGAACCTGCCCGATGAGCTGACCAGCTTCGTGGGCAGGCGCCAGCTCGCCGCCGACGTGAAGCTGGCGCTGTCCGCGTCCCGGCTGGTGACCCTCACCGGGCCGGGCGGCGTCGGCAAGTCCAGGCTCGCCGTGCATGTCGCGCGCGACCTCCGCCGGGCTTTCCCTGATGGCATCTGCTTCGTTGAGCTGGCGGCAGTGCAGGATCCGGCGCTAGTGCCGCGCGCGGTGGCGGCGGCCCTCGGCCTGCTGGAGACGTCGGCCCGGGAGCCGGAGGACAGCCTCGCCAGCTATCTCGCCGAGTCCGCCGCGCTGATCGTCCTGGACAACTGCGAGCACGTTCTGGAGGGTGCGGCCCGCCTGGCCGCGCTCCTGCTGACTGCCGCGGGCCGGCTGCGACTGCTGGCCACCAGCCGCGCGCCGCTGGCGATCGGTGCCGAGCAGATCCTGCCCGTCCCGCCGTTGTCGCTGCCGCCCGCGCCTGGCCGCCCGGCACTCGGGATGCCGGGCCAGCACGAGGCGCTGGCCCTGTTCGAGGACCGCGCGCGGGCGGTGCTGCCCGGATTCCGCCTCGGCCCGCAGAATCAGGAAACGGTGACCAGGCTGTGCCAGCGCCTGGACGGCGTCCCGCTGGCGATTGAGCTCGCCGCGGTCCGGGTGCGGATTCTGTCGCCGGAACAGATCCTCGACCGGCTGGAAGACCGATTCCGGCTGCTCACCGACGGGCGGCGGGACGGGCCGCCCCGGCATCAGACGCTACGGGCCGCCGTCGAGTGGAGCTTCGGGCTGTGCTCAGACACGGAGCAGCTCCTGTGGGAGCGCTGCTCGGTGTTCGCCGGCGGATTCGACCTGGACGCGGCCGAGAACATCTGTGCCGGGGACGGCCTGGCCGCCGCGGATGTGCTCGGCGTCGTGGCCAGGCTCGTCGATCAGTCCGTGCTGGCCCGCGACGGCGATGCCGGCGAGCGGGCCAGGTACCGGCTGCTGGAAACCATCCGGCAATTCGGCGCGGAACGGCTGGCGGGCGCCGGGCAGGCCGGCGAGCTGCGACGGCGGCACCGGGACTACTACCTGCGGCTGGCCGAACAGTCCGATGCGGAGTCCTGCGGGCCGGGTCAGGACCAGTGGGTTGAGCGCCTGCAGGCGGAACGGGCCAACCTCTGGGCTGCGCTTGACTACTGCCTGTCCGCTCCCGGCGAGGCCAGCACGGGCGTCCGGCTGGCGGCGGCGGCGTGGTTTTACTGGATCGGCTGCGGCTTCGTCCGGGACGGGCGCTACTGGCTCGGCCGCGCCCTCGCCGCCGACCCGCTGCCGACCAGCGACCGGGCCAGGGCACTGTGGACGGCGGGCTGGATCGCGTTCCTGCAGGGCGAGCAGGCCGACAGTACCGCGCTGCTTGAGCAGGCTCGCGAGCTAGCCATCGACCTGGAGGACGGGAACGCACTGTCCTACGCCATGCTCTTCCTCGGCAACACAGCCGCGTTCGGTGCCCGCGTCCAAAAGGGGCTGGCGCTGCTCGAGGAGGCTCGCGCGCGGCTCAGCCGCTCTGGCCAGTGGACAGCGCCGGGACTGATCGTGTTCGCCGCCAGCGTGCAGGCGGAGAGCCTGCTCGGCCGGATGGACCGGGCGGTGGCGCTGCGGGACGAATGCCAGGCGATCTGCGACTCACTCGGGGAGCGCTGGGTGCTGTCCTGGCTGAACTGGAACCTCGGGGTCGGCTGGTGGTCGGCAGGCGACAGGCCGAAGGCGGAAGCTAGCGCACTGGCTGCGCTGCGGCTCAAGCGGGAGCTCGCTGATCAGCTCGGCATTCCCTTCTGCCTGGAACTGCTCGCCTGGGTCGCCAGTGCCGACGGCGACGCCGAGCGGGCCGCCGTGCTCTTCGGGGCGGTCACCCCCCTGTGGCAGCGGATCGGCAGGCCGCTCGTTGCCGGCGAGCCGCTCGTCGCGTGGAGCGATCAGGCGAAGGAGCGGGCCCGCCGCGAGCTCGGCGGCCGGGCGCATGATGCTGCCCGCCGGCAGGGCGCGCAGCTGAGCAGCGAGGACCTGCTCGCCTACGCGCTGCGAGAGAAGACAACCGCAGCCGCGGCGGCGGCGTCCGCTGCCAGCCAGCCGCTGACCAGTCGCGAGCAGGAAGTCGCCGGCCTCGTGGCCGCGGGCCTGTCCAACCGCGACATCGCGGCCCGCCTGGTGATCTCGCAGCGCACCGCCGAAGGCCATATCGAGCACATTCTAACCAAACTGGGCTTCACCTCCCGCGCTCAGGTCGCCGCCTGGGTGGCCGCCCGCCCTGGCGCCTAGCCGGGCACCTGCCGAGGCCAGACAGGTACCGACATAGGTAGTTCTCCCGCCGCGGCCCGTCTCCCCCGCGGCGAAGCTGGATTCAGTTCAGGCGGCCGCCACCTGACCCCGCTGGCCAGCAGGCGCCGCCTCCGGATCCGGAGGGAGGACCGAGTTCAGATGGCCGTGTCATCTCCGCTCAGTTCCCGGCTGACCGTCGCTGCCCTGCTGACCCTGACGGCGGTCACCGGACTCGTCGATGCCGTCAGTTACCTGCGCCTTGGCCGGGTCTTCGTCGCGAACATGACCGGCAACGTTGTCTTCCTTGGCTTCAGCGCCGACCCGCAGGCCGGCCTGTCCGCGGTCGCCTCGATCGTCGCGATCGGCGGATTCCTGGCCGGCGCGGTCGCCGGAGGCCGGGTCGCGAACAGTCTGGCTGCGATCCGGCCCGCACGGTGGCTGGCCATCACGGGCACGGCCGAGGCACTCGTTCTCGGCCTCGTCGCCGTCCTGGCCGCGGCCGGAGTGCTGCCGTTCGCCGGGAACGGCAGATTCGCCACGATCGCGATCCTCGCGTCCGCACTCGGCCTGCAGAACAGCACCGTCCGCCATCTCGGCGCACCTGACCTGACCACGACCGTCCTCACGCTGACGCTGACCGGCCTGGCTGCCGACGGCGCGCTGGCCCGGGGCCAGGGGGCAAAGCCGCACCGCAGGCTCGGATCGGTCGGCGCCATGCTGGCGGGCGCCGCAGCGGGCGCCGGGATCCTCCAGTGGTCCCCGGTCGCGGTCATCGCGATCGCCGCCGTCCTGGTCGCCGGTGTCGCCCTCGTCTTCAGGACGGGCGGCGCCCGCGCTGCCCGCGCTGCCTCAGTCACCCGTACTGCCCCGGCCGCCGGCGGTATCTCCGCCGGGACCGCCACACCTGCCGGCGCGATGAGCGCGCCGGCGCGATAATGACAAGGAGAAAAACCGTGACTACCTCACTGCCCACCGCCAGGCTCGGCTGGACTGACATGAATCTCACCAGAGTCGGATTCGGCGCCTGGGCTATCGGCGGAGGCGGCTGGGCGCATTCCTGGGGTGATCAGGACGACACCTCGTCGGTTGCCGCCATCCGTCACGCCGTCGAATCCGGGGTCAACTGGATCGACACCGCTGCCGTCTACGGGCTCGGGCACTCCGAGGAAATCGTGGCGACTGCTCTGGCCGATCTCCCCGAGCGCGACCGCCCCTACATCTTTACCAAGGGCGGCCTGGTCTGGGATCCGGCCGAGCGCTCAGCGATGCCGCGCCGGTCGGGCGACCCGGCCAGCCTGAGGGCTGAGGTTGAGGCCTCGCTGCGCCGCCTCCGGGTCGAGCGGATCGACTTGTACCAGATGCACTGGCCGGCCGAGGACGGCACCGCTCTGCAGGAGTACTGGCAGACTTTCATCGACCTGAAGCGCGAAGGCAAGATTCGCGCCGCCGGGCTCTCCAACCACGACATCTGGCAGCTCGAGGAAGCTGAGGAGACTGGCCACGTGGACGCCGTCCAGCCGCCGTTCAACCTCATCCATCGCGCCGCCGCAGACGACGTTGTCTTGTGGGCGCGCGAGTACCTGACCGGGGTCATCGTCTACAGCCCGATGGCCTCAGGACTGCTCACCGGCGCGTTCAGCGCCGATCGCGCGGCCAGCCTCGACCCGGCGGACTGGCGCAGCCGGCATCCCGACTTCCAGGAGCCGGCCTTGCCGGCCAATCTCGCCCTGGCCGAGGACCTGGTCCCGATCGCACGGCGGCACGGCGTGACGCCAGCCGCCGTCTCGGTGGCCTGGACCCTCGCCTTCCCCGGCGTGACCGGGGCCATCGTCGGCGCCCGCGACCCCGGGCAAGTCGACGGCTGGCTGCCTGCGGCCACGCTCGAGCTGAAGGAGGACGACCTCGCTGATATCGCCGCCGCCATCGCCGCCACCGGCGCCGGATCGGGACCGGCGTCGCCTCCCCGGCCGGAAGGGGTAAGGGAAAGCTGACAGCCAGCCGGCCGGCTGACCGCCAGTGGCCACGACCGATCAGAGCACGCACGAGATGGAGGGATTCCGATGAATGAAACACATGCCGCCGGCGGGACCGCCGTTGCGGTCCTGGGAACGGGAATTATGGGCTCGGCGATGGCCAGAAACCTGATCGGCGCCGGATTCCGCACGACCATCTGGGACCGGTCGCCGTCGGCGACGGCGGTACTGGCCCGGGCCGGGGCCGTGGTCGCGACTTCGCCGCAGGAGGCGCTGCGCGATGCCGGCCTCGTCATCAGCATGCTGCCCACGGCTGCCGTCACCGAATCGGTGATGTTCGCCGACGGAGTGACCGCCTCGTTCGCGCCTGAGGCCGTGTGGGCTCAGATGGGCACGCTCGGCGTCGCCGCGACCGCCGAGCTCACCGGGCGCCTGTCCGCCCTCAGGCCGGACGTGCTGTTCGTGGACGCGCCAGTGTCGGGCAGCAAGGGCCCCGCGGAGGCCGGACAGCTGCTGATTCTGGCGTCCGGTCCGGCCGCCGCCGAGCCCGTCGTCCGGCCCGCCTTCGCGGCACTAGGCCGCAAGACCGTGTGGCTGGGTGAGGCTGGCCAGGGCAGCCGGATGAAGCTGATCGTGAATGCCTACATGTCGACTCTGATCGAGGGCGTGGCCGAGGCGCTCGAGCTGGCGAGCCAACTCGGCATCGACAGCGCAGAGCTGGCCGAGGCTATCGACGGCGGCCCGCTCGACGCGCCCATCGCTGACGCCAAGCTGCACAAGATGGTGAGTGGCGACTTCGCGCCCGAGTTCCCGCTCGAATGGGCGCTCAAGGACGTAGACCTGGCCATCGCGGCCGCGGGCGATGACACGCTGCCGATGCTGGCCGCGTTGTCGCGCCAGTGGCGCAAGGCCGTTGACGCCGGCCACGGCCGGGACGACGTCAGCGCCGCGCGACTGGCCCTTGGCGCCCGCGATGCGGACGGCCCGGCCAGCGGGTAACAGCTCTGCGCAAAGGCGCGGAAGCGGAATATCAAGGGCCGGTCCCGGATGACCAAGGCTCAGCCGGAACGTGCGCTGGCCCGGTGAGGTTCAGGTGAGCCCGGATTGTCGTGCCGCTCCGCCCGGTGCTGATCTCGACCAGATCGCACAGCTGCCTGACCACCCACAGGCCCCGGCCGCCGCCGGCGGCCGCCGGATCAGGACGGGACAGCCCGGCCCGCGGATCGGGGAGCTGGCCCTGGTCCCGGACCTGGCAGATGAGCTCGTGATCAGTGACCCAGATCGCCAGCAGGCCGGCGCCGCCGGCGTGCGCGACCGTGTTGGCGGTGAGCTCGCCCACCACGATCACCAGGTCACGCACGCGCTGCGGCGGCAGGCCGGCGCGACGGCCCTGGTCGGCGGCGAAACGGCGGCCACGGCCCAGGTCGGCTCCGTACCTAAGCAGGTCAGCATGGCCGGGCGGATCGCCCAGCGGCCGCCCGCCCGCTCCGTCAGCTGACACGGCAGCAGTGTAAGAGCGTGCCGCCGGGCGCATCATGCCGCCGTGCGGGTCCGGCGCTCCCATCGTCAGGCGCGGCCGGTCGTGCCGGGTGCTATCCAGCCGGTTCAGCGCCGAGCGACGTGACTCCGTCGGCGCCGGCCTTCGGTCCTGGTCGCGCCGCGAGCGCTGCTTGCAGCGTCGGATACAGGGCCAGCACCTGGTCGGCCCCGGTGATCTGCAGCGCGCGGCGTACTCCGCTGGCGCCGGCGACCAGGCGCAGCTCGGCCTGGCTCTCAGCGGCCAGATCGTGGGCGAGCAGAAGCTGCCTGATACCGGAGGAGTCGCAGAAAACCGTTCCGGTCAGGTCGGCGATGACCAGGCTCACGCCCGGCTTGAAGTTCTGCCGCAGTGCGGCTCCGACCTCGGCGGAATTGCTCAGGTCGATCTCCGCCGGAAGGGCCGCGATTACCGGCGCGCTAACAGCACTGACAGCGTTGTCACGGCGCTCATCTGTGTGCACTGAGCCCTCCGCATGGGCTGGCTGACTAGCCCCCCGACACCGCCAGGCAGCGCACAATCAGGCGAGGTCCGCCGGGGTCTGGGGCCGGACCGGAATCCTGTGCCCATTGTCGCCTGCCGGACGGTCCCGGTCTAGCCGGGTGACCGGGTGACTCGCCCCGGGCTCCGCCCGGATCGCTGAGATGCTGGTCACAGCGGAGGCGGCCGGGGCTCCCGGCTGCCGCCGCCCGGCGTCCGGCTCAGCGGCCCTCGGAGCGGCTGATAGATTTGCGGCATCTGATTTGGTGGCCCGCGGAGCGCGGCTCACCGGCACAATTCGAGCCAATGTGGCTTAAGAATTCAGGATGTCGTCCTACCCTTGACGTGCAAGCGGGGCTGCCAGGGGCAGGCGCACAGCTTGAGATCGGGCGCCGCGGCATTATCTGCGAGCACTGGGGCAGCAAGCACTGGGGCAGCATCTGCGAGCAGTGGGGCAGCGCAGGTCCGCTAATGGAGGTACGGACGAGGTGACGCAGGCATCCGTCCATCCTCCCGGACCGCCCGATTCTGGGGGACCGCCCGACGGCTCGTCGGCGGCGACCGCGGTGAACGGGTTTTCAGGCGTCGCGGCGGCGCACGAGCCCGGTACTGCCATCCCCACAGGTCAGCCAGCACGGACCGGGCCGGTCGAGTGGATCATGAGCACGCTGATCCGGAAGCTGGCCTGGAGCAGGCTGTCCGATCCCAAAGTCGCCGTCAGCCTCGCCGGCCTCGGCCTGCTGCTCGGCATCGTCGTTGGCGCGACGGCGCCGAACACGGCGACGCTGCCGATCAGGCTGCCGCTTTCGGTGCTGCCGTCGCTGCGGGGCGACCCCGTCTTCGCGATGGTGCTGCTCTACGCCGGGGACGTCTTCGCCTGCCTCGGGCTGGCCGGGATGCTGTGGGCGCACAGCCAGGGCTGGCACCCGAAGCCGCGGCACCTGTTCCTGGTCAGCGCGGCCATCATCGCGGTCATGGTCAGCCTCACCCCGGTGGGCTCCTCGGACACGGCCAGTTACGCGGCGTACGGGCGGATCGCCGCGCTGGGCGGCAATCCCTACAAGGTCGGGCCGCTGGAGTTCCTCGGAGCTCACTCGCCCTATATGCGCGTCGTCGGCGCCGCCTGGACCAGGACTCCGTCGGTCTACGGTCCGATCGCGACCGAACTGCAGCGGGCCGCCGCGACGATCGGCGGCAGCCGGGTCGAGAACACCATCTGGATCCTGATGATCCTCAACGGGATCGTCTTCCTCGGCGTCGGCTGGCTGCTGATCAAGACCTCCGACGATCCGGTCCGGGCGACGTTGTTCTGGACGGCCAACCCGGTGCTGATCCAGCAGCTGGTGAGCGGCGGCCATCTCGACACGCTGGTCGCGGGTGCGGCGATCTGCGCGATTCAGGTGGCGCGGCGGGTAACCGGGCTACGGGGCGACATCCTGGTCGGCGTGCTGATCGGCATCGGCTGCGGGATCAAGATCACCGCCGCGCTCGTCGCGCTCGGGCTGGCCTGGCCGCTGCTGCGACGACGCGAGTGGCTGCGGGTCGCCCGCATCGCCGCGGTCTCGCTCGTCGTCCTCGGCGTGCAGTACGCGCCCTTCGGCCTGAGTGCGCTGAAACCCGTATTCGAAGGCTCGAAACTGGTCATCCTGCCCTCGCCCTGGCGCGTCGTCCAGGCTGTCGGACTGACGCTCGGCGCCAGCGGCAACACGATGAGCATCATCATCGGGTGCCTGTGGCCGATCGCGATGATCATCATCGCCTGGCTGATCTACCAGCGGATCTCCTCCGATCAGCCGCGGGAGGTTGTGGCACCCTTCGCGCTGAGCTTCGCCTGGGTCCTGGCCGCCCCCTGGGTCTTCCCCTGGTACACCGCCCTGGCCTGGGTCGCGCTGACCCAGGTTCCGCGTAACCGGATGACCAGGTGGCTGACGATCGTGACCGTCCTGCTCGCCATGTGGCATTCCGGCGGCGGCCAAGGCGGCGGCAGCCTGGGACAGGTGTGACCACGTGAGGCCCGCGACGGTCGAGGGCCCGGCGACGCAGGCCGGGCCGGACCGGCCCGCCAGCCGGCCCGCGGCAGTCCTGGCGGCCCTCAGGCAGCACTGGGTCGCAGCGGTGCTGCTGACGGCTGGCCTCGTCCTCCGCCTCCTGGCGCAGTTCGCCTACCGTCCGGCGCTGTTCTACATCGACTCGGTCAAGTACCTGTACAACTCCGACGGCAACGATCCCGAGGGCTACAAGGCCCCGCTGCGGGCCATCCTGGCCGTGTCCAACCTCGACACGGTGGTGGCGATCCAGCACCTGCTCGGCCTGGCCATCGCCGTCGTCATCTACGTGCTGCTGCTGCGCCGGGGGGTACCGCGCTGGCTCGCGGCACTCGCTCTGGCGCCGCTCCTGCTCGACGCCTACCAGGTGCAGAACGAGCAGACGATCATGCCGGGAACGTGGTTCGAGGCGCTGATCGTGGCTGGCATCGCCATCCTGCTCTGGCGGCCGGAGCTCAGCTGGCGCCGGATCGTCGCGGCCGGTCTCGTGCTCGGCACGTCGGCCACCGTCGCTCAGGTGGGCGAGGCGCTGATCCCCGCCGCCGCGCTCTTCGTCCTCACGACGGCTGGCGGCGGCTGGCGCCGCGTGATCGGCAAGACCGCCGTCGTGGTCGTGGCCTGCGCGGTCCCCATCCTGCTGTACTGCACCGGCTCGCTTCTGATGACCGGGAGCTTCTTCCTGTCCCATTCAGGCGTGACGTCGTTCTACGGACGGACGGCTGCGGCGGCCGACTGCGCCACCATCAAGCTGCCCGCCAGCGAGCGCGGGCTCTGCCCGGCACCCGCACAGCAGGCCCGCGGCAACGACTGGCTCGAATTCGGCACCTACTCGCCGGTGCAGCACTACTACCGGGATCTGCCCCGCGGCGAAGTCGACAGCAGGATCACCAGTTTCAACCACGCGGTCGTGACGCAGCAGCCGGAGCGCGTGCTCGCCGCGTACCTGCGGGACGTGCTGAAGGTCTATGCGGTGGTGCGCGTTACCGCGCCCGGCGACCCGCCGATCTCCCGCTGGCAGTTCCAGACCTCGTTCCCGTACTTCTCATCCCATGCGACACCGTCGATCGTCAGGGCCGCGATCAGCGAGTTCGGCGGCGGGAAGCCGGCGGTCTGGCGACCGGTGGCGGCGTTCCTGCGCTCCTATCAGCTCGACGGCGGCTACACACCCGGTCCCCTGCTGGTGCTGCTGACGGTGACCGGCCTGGCGGGCTCGCTGGTGGCGTTCCGCCGCCGGACATCCGCGATTACCCGGCAGCAGGCCGGAGCCTGCCTGCTGTTCTTCGCCTGCGCGGTCTCGGTGACGCTGGTCTCCGACCTGTTCGTGTTCTCCTGGCGGTACCAGCTGCCGGCGCTGGTCACGCTCGTGCCTGCCGGAGCGCTCGGCCTCAGCATGATGATCAGCTGGATCAGCCAGCGCAGGCTGGCCCCGGATCCGCAGGAGCCGGGTGACGATGACGGCCAGCCAGCCCGGTAGCGCCGCCCATCGGGCGGCGTCGCGGTTACCTGACCCGGTCCGCGCCGCTGTCCTGTTCGTCGCCTCGCTGGCTCTGCTGCTCGCGATCGTCGAGGCCTTCTCGCGGCAGCCGTGGTCCATGCTCGATCTGCGGGTTTACCTCTGGGGCGGAGCGCTGGTGCGGCACTCGCAGGACCCCTACCTGCGCAGCTATCTTCGGCTGGGCCTGCACTTCACCTACACCCCGATGGCCGCCGCCCTCTTCACACTCGCCACCCTGATCAGCCTGCCTGTCGTGAAGGTGCTGACAGCGGCAGCGGGCGTCGCATCGCTGGTGGCCGTCATATGGCTGACCTGGGGAGCTCTCGGCCGCCGCCATCGCCGGCTCGGAGCCACGCTGGCAGTCGCTGCCGTGGCGCTGTGGCTCGAGCCGGTCCGGCTGACGCTCTCGCTCGGCCAGATCAACCTGGTCCTCATGCTCGTCATCGTGGCCGACCTGGTCCAGCCTGATGCGCGCTGGCATAAAGGCGCCGGCGTGGGCCTCGCGGCCGGGGTCAAGCTGACCCCGCTGATTTTCATCGCCTACCTCCTGCTGACGCGGCGCCCGCGGGCCGCGGCCGTCGCCGCCGGGACGTTCGTGCTCACGATCGGAGTCTCCCTGGTCCTGACGCCGGCGGCCGGCGAACAGTACTGGCTCGATGGCCTGTTCCTGAACGCCCAGCGCATCGGGAACGTGCGCTACGTGGGCAATCAGTCGCTGTACGGCGCGCTCGCCCGGCTCACCGGCAGTGCCGCCGCGGCGCAACCCTACGAGGTTGCCGCCGTGGCGGTGGTCGGCGCGGCGGGACTGGCGGTCGCGGCGTGGGCGGCCCGGCTCGGCCGGGACATGACCGGGATCCTGGCCTGCGCGCTCACTGGCCTGCTGGTGTCCCCGGTGTCCTGGACCCACCACTGGGTGTGGGCGATCCCGGCGCTCGTCGTGCTGGCCGATGCAGCCGCGCGCCCGCCCGGTCCGGCGGGCTCGCGCTGGCGGCGGATTCGCTGGCTGGGCGTCGCGACCGTGGTGGCTGCCTTCTCCGGTGTGCTCTGGCTCGTGCCCGCTGGTGGCGCTCAGGGACGCATCGCGGTGCTACCTGAGCAGCTGCTCGCCGACCTTTACGTGCTGGCCGGGCTAGCCGGGCTGGCCGTGATAGCCACGATGCTGGCGCGTGCCCGCCGCCAGGTCAGCGGCGCGACGCCGGCAGCGACCCTGGTGGCGGCCAGTCAGGTCATGCGGCCAGGCTCGCGTAGTCAGCCGGAAGCTGGCCGATGACATGCTCGAAGGCGTCCTGGCCGAGCACGTCGCGCAGGACGGTGAGCACAGCTCCGGCGCCGGCCCTGGCATCGCCGGCGGTCAGCCCGGTGTGGTCGCTCAGCTGGCCGATGAACGTGTCGACCTCGACCGGGTGCGCGCCCTGCCGGCGGCGCCGCTGGGTCGGGATCTGATCCGCGAGCGGGCCGGGCAGGTCAGTGGCCAGCCTTCTGGCCTCACTTTCGCTGAGCTGGTCGGCCAGTCCCTGGAGCACCGCCCGGGTGATATCCGCTGATTCCTCACCGGATAGATAAGTTCGGCGGGCTACCGCCCGGACGAGTTCCTTCTGGTCCAGTGCCAAGGCTGCCACCTTTCGTCAGACCGCCAGGGAGCCGTGTCTCCAGGCTAGGCCGGACAGGTCGCCGCCGGCCGGCCAGGGCGACTAGAGCGTTCCCGGCGGCTAGCGCTGCCTGCGGCCCCCGGCGGCCGGGCCCGGCCGCGACGGCGATGCTGACGTAACGCGCTTTGTCATCGCCCTGCCTAGGCTCGCCCGATTCCGTGCCAGGCGCTTCTTGCCGGTGATCGCCGCTGCTGCCCGGCCATAATCGGATCCGCCTGGGCACGGGCATCCCGGCGGCCGCCGGGTGCGCCAGGCCGCGATTCAGCCGGTTGTGCCGCACGAAAGGACCACAGGCAATGACGGCGCTCGACCAGGAATCCGGGGCTGATCGCGCGAACGGCTCCGGAGTAGGACGGCGCGGCTTCCTCTCCCTCGGCGGCGGCGGCGTGCTGGCCGGCACCGGGCTGCTGAGCCGGCCCGGTGCGCGGCCCGGTGCGCGGCCCGCTGCTGAGCCCTGACACAGTCAGCGGAAGCACTGCGGCGCCTGCCCCGGATTTATCCCGCCGATCCTCGCTACGCGACGTTACGGATGGGCTTCAACCGCCGCTGGGTGGGATCCCCGGCCTACATCCAGATCGTCCGGAACGCCAGTCAGACGGTCCAGGCGGTGCAAGCGGCTCACGACGCCGGATTGCGCATCACGGTGCGCGGCGGCGGCCACTGTTATGAGAACTTCTCGGCCGGCAATCACGGCGGCGTCATCATCGACCTGAGCGGCATGCAGGGCGTCTCCATGGAGGCCGACGGACAGGTCCGCATCGAGGCCGGGGCCACGCTGTGGAACGCCTACGAGACCCTCTTCAGGGACTACAACCTCACGCTGCCCGGCGGGTCGTGTTACTCCGTCGGAGTGGGCGGCCACATCGTCGGCGGCGGTTACGGCCTGCTCTCCCGCTTGCAGGGCCTGGTCGTCGATTACCTGACCGGCGTGGACGTTGTCTGCGTCAGCCGGCACGGGCAGGCCCGGCTGGTGCGCGCGCGCGCAGGCGACCCGCAGACCGGGCGGCTGCTGTGGGCGCACACCGGCGGCGGCGGCGGCAACTTCGGCATCGTCACCGCGTACTACTTCTCCGGCCTGCCCCATCCGCCCGGCCAGGTGCGGGTGGCCATTACCAACTGGCCGTGGACCGCGCTCACCGAGGAGTCCTTCGGCGCGCTGCTGCGCAACTACGGACGCTTCATGGCAGCTCACAGCTCCCCCTCGAGCCCTTACGCGGGCCTGTTCTCGCTGCTGCACGCTAATCACCAGTCGGCCGGGAAGATCTCGCTCACGACCCAGGTGGCCGGGCCGGCGCTGGGCCTGCTTGAAACGTTCCTGGCCCAGATCAGCGAGGGCGTTCCCGGCGGGTCGACGACAATCACCTCGCTGCCCTGGCTGCAGGCCACGCAGTGGCTGAACGGGTCGGGCAAGAACCAGCGGGGGAAGTACAAGTCGGCCTACATGAAGACCGCGTTCCCCGACCATCAGGTCCGGGCCGTCTACAGCGCCCTGACGGACCCCGGCTACACCAACCCGCTAGCGCTGCTGCAGATCGACTCATACGGCTGTCAGGTCAACGCGCGAGCGTCCCGCGCCACAGCCGTGGCGCAACGGTCGTCGGTCATGAAACTGCAGTATCAGACCTACTGGACCGCTCCTGAGGACGATGACGTCAACCTGCGCTGGATCAACGATTTCTACGCCAGCGTCTATGCAGACACCGGCGGTGTCCCGGTGTCGAACCGGGTGACCGACGGCTGCTTCATCAACTACTGCGACGTCGACCTCCCGGCGACCTGGCCCGCGCTGTACTACAAGGACGGCTATCCGGCCCTGCAGGCGGTCAAGGCCCGGTGGGACCCGCGGAACGTCTTCAACCACGCGCAGTCGATTGTGGCCAGCTGAGGCACCAGGACCAGGTGGCAAGCCGGATATGCTCGTGAGCTAGTACCTACGGAAGCTAACGAGCGGAGCCTGCGGTCCGGGCCTCACCTAGGGCTGACGCCGGCAGCCGCGCCCGGTCGGGCCCAGGCGAGCGGACTTCACCCATCCTTCATCATCTGTCCCTAGCCTTCGTGGGATGACAGGAGATCTCTGATGCACGGTGAGCGCCGTTGAGCCATTCTTCCGGCCCCGGCCACGGGGACGATGGCTACCGGGCGTACGAGGGCTCCGACCCCGCCCCGGAGCCGGATCCGTGGCAGTCGGTCTGGCAGGGGCGCGACAGCAGCGCCCGGCCCGGCAGGCAGCCGGACTCGCCGGGATCAGGTCAGCCGGGCAGTCACCGGGCAGCGCGGCACGCATTTGCCGGTGAGATGACCGACGCGGAGCGGGACGGCCGCAGGACCCGTCCCGCCGGGAACGCGACCCTGGCCGGAGGCCGGCCCGCATCGCATGGCGGCCCGCCGCGGAGCGGCAGGCCGGAGAATGGCACGCCGCCGAACGGCACGCCGCCGGGAGGCCGCCCCGGCCTGCTGCCCGCCTGGCGCCGCCGGCGTGCGCGCAAGAAGCAGATCCGGGCGGCCCGGCGCACCATTATCGGCCGTCATCCGTTCACTTCCGCGGCGATCGCGGTGCTGTTGCTGCTCACCCCGGTCTGGGTGTCCCTCGGGTCGGCACTCGGCGATCCCGGCCTTGGAGCGTCTCCGGGCGCCCGCGCGGCCGAGTGGTTCCGCGGCCACGGCGGCAGCTCCATCGTGAACTGGGCCGAGAACCTGTGGTACTCGAACCATCCGCCTCCGGTCGGCGGCACGCCGGCTGAAGTCGTCGATACCTCACCTCGGAACGGCCGGCAGTCATGGCGGCGGGACCTCGGCCGTCGCCCATCTGGCGATCCCGCGGCGGCTGACGTCGCCGGCCGGGCACCGGCTCCCCGGCGAGGGGGTCTGGCATCCGGCCGGGCGCCTGGTCGACGGCCTGCCTGCCGTCTATGAGACGTGGGTCCGGCCGGACGCCGTCCACACCAGCCTCGTGATCGGCGTGGCCTGGATGGACGCCAAGCTGCTCCGGGCGACGCTCTATTCCGGCAGCACGATCCCCGGCGGCGGCCCGTTCCGCAACACGGCGCCGATCCCGCCCGCGGCCTCCAGAAGCCTCGTCGCGGCTTTCAACGCCGGATTCCTCATGAGCAATGCCAGCGGCGGCTACTACACCGACCACAAGACGGTCATCCCGCTGCGCCGCGGCGCCGCGTCGTTCGTCATCTACCGCAACGGGACTGCCAACATTGCCGACTGGGGGCGGGACGCCACCATGACGCCGGATGTCGCGTCCGTCCGGCAGAATCTCGACCTTCTCGTCGACCACGGCAAGCCGGTACCCGGCCTCAACCCGAACGACACCACCCAGTGGGGTTTCACGCTCGGCAACTCGGTCTATGTCTGGCGGTCCGGCGTGGGCATCACGGCCGACGGCGCGCTGGTGTATGTCGGTGGTCCCGGCCTGAACATCACCACGCTCGCGGACATCCTCGCCCGGGCCGGCGCCGTGCGGGCCATGGAACTCGACATCAATACCGACTGGGTCAACTTCGCCGCGTACGCCCCGCCGGGCGCGCATGGCCGTGCCACCCCGGCGAACGGCCGCGACCTGCTGCCCGGCATGTTCGGCACGCCGTCCCGGTACTTCGAGTCCTGGTGGTCACGGGACTTCTTCACCATGTCGGCGCGGACCGCGGGGCCGAGCCCGAGCCCGACACCGTGACGAGCTTTCCGCAGCCCGCTCCGGCCTGCGGTCACAGCGTGATCAGGTCCAGCGTCTCGTCCGGCTCGGCCATCTGCCAGCCCCGGTGAGTCTGCAGCAGTGACTGACTGGGGATCAGCTGCTTACCGGCGAAGCAGACCCTGGCTCTCGGCTCCCTGACGTTCCCGATCAGCCGGAGCAGGACCAGCAGCTGGATCAGCCGCCAGGTCGCGTCCGGTCGCCAGCCCCGATCAGGCCTGGCCCCGGCGGCGAGAGCGTCGGCATCCAGTACGACCTTGCGGCCATGCCGCGGGCAGGAGGGGTCAGCATGATGCCAGCTGTGGTTGCCCTCGCCGCCGGCCACGACGGCCACGAATGAGTTGTTCCGGCTGTCATCGGCGCGGTACTCAAGTCCGCGGCTGTCACGGGCCCGGCTTCCCCACCGGTGGCAGACCGAGTTCACGAAGCCGGTCGCGGTCATGAGCGCCGCCGTCCGCAGCGCGCCCGCGATCAGCACCGCGTTCCACCCGTACAGCGGGTAGAACGCCAGCGGCACGAGGAAGTTGACAACGACAAGGACAGGGAACGCCCGGCGCTGCCACTGCACCAGCCGGTTCCCGGCCAGGTCCCGGTGCGTCGCATAGCCAGGCGGCCGTTCGTAGCTGAAGAACAGCCAGATGCCCTGCGCCCAGGCCAGGCCCTTGTATCCGTGCCAGCCCGAGTATTCGTACGGCGAATGCGGGTCCTTGCCCACAACGTCGGCGAACCGGTGATGGGCGCGATGGTTCAGCACCCATTGCTGGATGTCGCCCTCCATCGACATGCCGCTCGCCACGGCCAGCACGACCTGGAGCGGGAACCTGGCCTCAAAGCCGCGGTGCGTCCAGTAGCGGTGATTGCCCAGTGTCACGCCGAACATCGTGACCAGATAGAGCGCTCCGGCCAGGATCCACAGGCCGGCGCTCGTGGTCGTGGTGACGGCCCGGTACAGACCCCACAGCGAGAATGCCGGCAGCAGCAGCCCGAGGAAAATGATGTTGGTCCAGATCGGCGTGCGCGCGCGCCCCTGGCGGTCGGTAGCGAAGCCGAGCGACAGTATTGCCGGCCAGTCCCGTCGTCTTGCCGCACGGGCGCGGCCGGCATCTTCAGTTGCGGACATGCCGAGGAGTCAATCCCGCCCCGGCAGCCCGGGTCAGGGCCTAAAGTCCCGACCTGACCGGGAGCAGCCGCCGGTCAGGTGGCGGCGTGCGGGACGATCACCACCGGGCATGCGGAGTGCTCGACCACCTCGTTGCTGACCGAGCCCGACACGAGCCGGGCGAAGCCGCTGACGCTGTGCGCGCCGAGCACGATGAGGTCGGCGTCCTGCGAGTCGCTGACCAGCTCCCTGACGACGAAACCGCTCACCGCCCTGACCGTCACTTCAGGCGGCCGCGCATCGCCGAGCCGGTCAGCCACCCGCCGGGTCATCTCTTCAGCCGCCTGCCGCAGCTGAGCCAGCACGATCTCGTCGGCGGGACCGACTACCGGAATGCCTCCCCAGTAGCTCTTCGGCACCTCATGTACAGCCAGGGCAGTCAGCGGCACCTGCAGGGCCGCGGCGTGCTTCATCGCCCACTCAAGCGCTCGCTCGGAGTGCGGCGAGCCGTTGACGCCGACCACGATTCCAGGCATCGCCTGCTCCTCAATTCGCCCGGGGTACCGACGACCCGGTGTACCGCCCCAGGCTAGCCAGCACGCGGGCCGGCCGCACGGAATCCGCCGTCAGCGCCGAAAGCTCCGTCAATGCGGCGAGCGGCGGGCGAGCAGGCGCGCCCGGTACCGGCTGGCCACCACCGCCAGCAGTGCAGCCACGACGATTATTGCCACAACGATGAGCGCGATCAGCCCGGCGCGGCCGGGACGCACCGGCAACAGGCTGTACCGGGAGGTCGCGATCGTGCCGTCTGACCGCAGGGCGAGTCCGAAGCTGACCGCGCTCGCGCCGGCCGGGACAGCCGGCGAACTCCAGCTCGCTTTCGCCCACCGTGGCGAGGCGTCCAGCGGCGGGCTCGTGACCCAGAACTTCCAGTTGCCGATGGCCGTCCGGTAGTAGAGGTTGAATACCACCGGCTGGCTTGACTTGTACCAGGCACCGACGGTGTAACTGCGTCCGGCCGACACCCGCGGCGCGCACGCGCCCAGGTCAAGTGCGGGGACCAGCTGGGCCGTGCCGGACTTCCGCCGGCTCAGCGAGATCACCTCGGCGCCGGCCCGGCGGGCCCGCCCCGGGCCTGATAGCGGAAGGTGGCCTGATTCGTGCCGTAGCGGCCGCTCTGAAAGCACGCCGGGACGCCACTCGCACTGACCGCGGCCAGCCGCGCGTTGCGCACTCCGGGAGGCGGGACGCGCCGCGGCACGGGACCGGCAACGGCCGGCCGCACCGGACCGCCCACCACCTGCCTGACGGTCTGCACGCTCACCCCGTTCCCGTCCTGCCGGGAGAGCCAGTGCAGCACGCGGGTCAGCTCGGGCACCGTGACGCCCAGCGCGCAGGTCCGCGCGCAGACGTCGTGGATGGTGAAGATGATCCAGCCGCCGCCGTGCTGCCGGGCCTCGGTCACGATGTTCTCGAAAGTGGCCGCTGACCAGCTGGTGCCGACCGACGACACCTCGATGGGAGCACGCAGCAGGTACGGATTGGCCGGCGGGATGGTCTCGGCGAACGCGCACTGCAGGCATCGCCCGGCGCCGCGCAACTGCCCGGTGCCGAGGCCGGAATTGTAACCGCAGCGCCGGGCCAGAACCTGGAGCGCGGGACTGACCTCCGCGAACGGGTAGGCAAAGTCGGTCACGCGGAAGCCCCAGCGGGTCAGGTTGACGCGATCGTCGCAGATCTCCCGCTCCGCCTCATCCGCCGGGAGCGCGGTGAGGGGGACATGCTCGACTGAGAGGCCGCCGATCTCGTTCCCGTCCGCCGCGATCCGGCGCACGTCGGCCAGCGTCAGGTACGGCATCCGGGCGCAGCCGGGATTGACCGCGGTCTGGCAGACCAGGCCCGATGGCACGTAAAAGGTGGCATGCATCCGGTAGCGCCTGTACACCGGCAGCGCGCCCATCTGATCGGCCAGGCCGCCGCCCCAGGTGAAGGTGACCACGGTCCGCGGCGCCCGGGGAGCCTGGTACGCCTGTCGCGCCAGGGGTGCCCGGGATGGCCGGGGTGCCTGAGCCCGGGCCGGCCCGTCCAGCAGCGTGACGGCGGCCAGGCTCATCGAGAGCACGACTGCCGCCAGAGCGGTGACCTTCCGCCTGCGGAGCCGCTCATCCATTCACACCACGATATGCACCGGCAGTAGCGACAGTCTCACGCCCGGTCACATTGGTGAGCGTGCGGGTGCTGCCCTGGCCGACCGCAGCCTGGCCGAGCCGCCGGAACCTTACGGTCAGCCCGGTTCGGAAGCTCGCTGCAGCGCGTCCAGGAACGACGAGGCCCAGCGATTCACGTCAAACTCGCGCACCCGGCGGCGCATCGCCCGCATCCGGCGCCTGGCCTCGGACGGGCTGATAGTAGCCGCCCGCACGATGGCGTCCTTCATGCCCTCGATGTCGTGCGGATTGACCAGGAACGCGCCGCTGAGCTCGTCGGCCGCCCCGGTGAACTCGCTCAGTACCAGCGCTCCGGTGTCGTCGGCGCGGCAGGCGACATACTCCTTCGCCACCAGGTTCATGCCGTCCCGCAGCGAGGTCACGAGCATGACGTCGGCGGCGAGGTACAGCGCCGCCATCTCGTGCGCCGGGTACGTCTGATGCAAGTAATGAACCGGCGGGTTGCCCAGCTCGGCATGTTCGCCATTGATGCGGCCGACCGCGACCTCGACCTCGTCCCGGAGCTGCCGGTACTGCTCGACCCGCTCCCGGCTCGGGCTCGCCACCAGGACCAGAGCGGTTCGCAGCGTCCCGAATCGTCCCTCGTCGAGAAGCTCGCCGTAGGCAGTCAGCCGGTGCGAGATGCCCTTGGTGTAGTCAAGCCGGTCGATGCCGAGCAGGACGACGTCAGGCTCGCCGAGAGCCTGCCTGAAGCCGCGGGCCCGCTCGGTCACCTCCGTCCGGCTGGCGATCTCGGCGAATCCGGCCGAGTCAATCGAGATAGGAAACGTGGCCGTCCGCACCTGCCGGCTGGCGCCCGGCCTGTGCGGCTGGTGTTCGCCTGCCTCGTCCTGAGCAGCGGCCCGGTCGTCGCCGCGCGGCCGCGCCGGCCGCACCCGCACCAGTGATCCGCTGGTCGGCAGCCCGACCGCCCGGCGGCACGCGCGCCTGAAATTGGTCGCGTCGCCGTCCCGCTGGAAGCCGATCAGGTCGGCGCCAAGCAGGCCCTCGACGATCTGGCGGCGCCACGGCAGCTGCGCGAAGATCTCATAACCGGGGAACGGTATGTGCAGGAAGAAGCCGATGCGCAGATCGCTGCGATGTTCCCTGAGCAGCTGCGGAACCAGCTGAAGCTGATAGTCATTCACCCAGACGGTCGCGCCGGGGGCTGCCTGGGCGGCTGCCGCCTCTGCGAACCGGCGGTTGACCGCGACGTAGGTGTCCCACCAGGGACGGCGGAACTCGGGCGGTGCGATGGCGTCGTGATAGAGCGGCCACAGGGTCGCGTTGCAGAAGCCCTCGTAGTAATCCCTGACCTCGTCCGCGGACAGCCCGACCGCGACGAGATGCAGGCCGGTCACGTCGAGCTCGCCCGGATCCTCGTCGGGAGCGCCCGGCCAGCCAACCCAGGCGCCGCTGGCCTTGCGCATGACCGGCTCGAGCGCGCTCACCAGGCCGCCGGGGCTCTGCCGCCACTGAATCCCGCCGTCCGGGGTCTCCACCCGGTCGACCGGCAGCCGGCAGGCGACCACGACGAAGTCGTAGTCGCCAGTTCCCCACTCGGCGTCGGCGGCCGGCTCAGCGGTGGCGGGCTCAGCGGTGGCGGGGTGAGCAGCGGCGGGCTCGGCAGCGGCGGGATGACTCACGACGCGACAATAGCGTCCCGCGGCCCGGCCCGCGCACGGCGCCCTTGGGCGCGCGCCCGGACTCGAAGCCCGCGGGGTCACGCCCCCGCCCCCCGCCCCAGTCCGGCAAACAGCTCTCTATCAGGATCTATCAGGATACGGCTAGCGCCCAGGGCCGACTCCGGATCCGGGTGGCCCTGGCAGTACCCGCTGCGACAGTGATTCCCGCCCGGAGGCCGGTTCACCGGCGACGTGCTGTCGGGGCCTGTCGCTGCGGCCTGCCGCCGCCGGGGCTGCGGCCGGTCAGCCGCTCAGCGCCGCCGCGGCAGTCAGGGCCTCCAGGGCCGAACTCTGCCGGCTGGCGTCGGCAGCATCGAACGGCCCGGTCCAGCGCACGCCGAACTGGTTGCGCGCGTTCCTGCTGTTCGCCCAGATGGAGCCCGCGTTCCTGACGATGAACTCCCGGTACTCCGGCCGCGGGCTGTGCCGGTAGAAGTCATGCAGATTGCGGACGAAGATGCCCTTGAACTGCGTGCCGTCGCCGCGCCGCCCTACCATCTCCGGCTCGCCGGGCTCGACGAGAATCCCCGGCGGCCCGTCAGCGGGCGTGCTCGTCAGCTCGCGCAGCACGGCGCCGGCAATCGTGTCGCCCTGCCGCAGGAACGCATCCCGGCCGGTGATCTCGTACAGGTCAGCCAGACCGCCCAGGATGACGCCCTGGTTGTAGGTATAGGCGGGCTTGCCGTTGTTCCGGCAGTCCGGCGTCAGTCCGTCGTTGACCAGCCCGCCCGGCCCGATCATGCCGCTCGCGCTGAACCACTCCCATTCCCGCAGTGCCCAGTCCAGGTAGGCACTGTCCTGGCCTGCGGTCCGCAGGTGCAGCCGGGCGGCCAGGGCGAGAAACAGCTCGTTCGTGATCGCGTTCTTATAGCGGCGGTCCTCGTTCCACCACAGGCCGCCGCCGCAGGTGTCGTCCCATCCGGTCATCAGGTTGGCGAATATGCGCTCGGCCGCGCCGAGATAGCGCTGCTCGCCGGTCAGGTCATAGGCGCCCAGCCAGGCCAGTCCCCACCATCCGTTGTCGTCAAAGTACCGGTTCAGGAAGTCCCGGTGCCGGCGTCCGGCGGCCCGGAAGGTCCGGCCGATCACCCGGCTGTAGGTCCGGTCTCCGGTCCGCCCGGTGTAGTTGATGACAGCCGTCAGCGCGTTAGCCGCGTTCCACCAGCCGGTCGTCCGCCACTGGCCGGTCCACCACGAATACCATCGCTGCAGCGCAGCCGTGCCGGCAGCGGCACAGACGGCGTAGCCAGGTCCGGCCGGCTCACTGCCCGCGCTGCTCACCGCTCAGCCTCCTCGCATCCGGCGGCTTACCTGCGACCGCCACGGCTGGCCTACCCAGCCGCGGTGTGCTCAGACCATCCGCGCGGCTACCGGGCGGCATCAGGTGCTGGCGATGCTGGCCAGATAGCCGCCGATCAGCGGGCCGAAGCCACGGAACGCCTCGTCCAGCGCCCCGGCCAGCTCGTCTCCAGGCCAGTCCTTCGGCAGAAGCTCCGCTGGCAGGGCAGCCAGGGCGTCTAGCTGTACTGACCACGGACGTTGGTGACACGACACGATGCCGATGATCTTGAAGTAGGGAGGGCCTTCCGGGTTCGGTGTGGATTACCACATCTGCACCTGACCGGGAGGCCCTCATGTCCCACCGTAATGCCCCGCTGACCGAGACCGGGCGGCTGCGCCTGGCCCGCTGCGTCGTGGAAGACGGCTGGCCCGTGCGGCGGGCTGCTGAGCGGTTCCAGGTATCGCACACCACCGCGGCCCGGTGGGCCGGCCGCTACCGCCAGTCCGGCGCGGCGGGGATGGCTGACCGGTCGTGCGGCCGCATCGCAGCCCGGGCCAGCTGCCGTTGCGGACCGAGCGGCGGATCATCAAGCTGCGGGTGACCAGGCGGCTGGGCCCGGCCCGGATCGCCTGGGCGCTGCACCTGAACCCCTCCACCGTGCACCAGGTCCTGCGCCGCTACCACTGCCCCCGCCTGGCGCACCTGGACCGCGCCACCAAGGAGCCGGTCCGCCGATACGAACGAGACCGGCCCGGCGAGCTGATCCACGTCGACGTCAAGAAGCTCGGCAACATCCCCGACGGCGGCGGCCACCGGATTCACGACCGTGGCCATGGCCAGCGCAACCGCCGGGCCACCTCCCCGATCCGGAACCCGTCGCTGGGATACGGATACCTGCACACCGCGCTGGACGACCACACCCGCCTGGCCTACACCGAGATCCTCGCTGATGAGCGCAAGGACACTGCCGCCGCGTTCCTGGCCAGGGCGCACGTCTGGTACGCCAGCCTGGGCATCACCGTCGAACGCGTCCTCTCCGACAACGGCGGCTGCTACCGCTCCCTCGCCTGGGCCGCGACCTGCGTCCAGCTCGGCATCACGCCCAAGCGCACCCGGCCCTACCGGCCCCAGACCAACGGGAAAGTCGAGCGCTACCACCGGACCCTCGCCGACGAATGGGCCTACGCACGCCCCTACCGCACCGAAACCGAACGCCGGCAGGCCTTGCCAGGATGGCTTCACACCTACAACAATCACCGCGGACACACCGCACTCGGCGGCCGCCCGCCCGCCAGCCGCGTCACCAACCTGTCCGGACAGAACATCTAGCTAGCCGTGCTCCGTGGCGCCGGAGCCGGCGGCAGGCGGTCCGGCCAGCTCCCGGATCACGTCGCAGCTCAGCCGCGCGAGGTGCGCTTCGGGGCTTGGCTGATCGCCGCCGCCGGGTGTCCGCGCGACCCGGGCTTCCAGCTGGCGCTGGCGGGCGCGGACATTGGCCAGGTCTGCGTGCGGGCGGGGAGAGCGCAGGTCAGCGAGCTGGCCGACCGGCTCGGTGAGCGCCCGCAGCACGGCCGCATAGGCCGGGCCCAACGACGCCGGCGCGTCGCCGGGCGGACGGTCGAGCAGGGATCTCGCGATCGCGCGGGTCCTGGCCGTGATGGCGTCCAGTGCGTCGACCACGGTGCCGTCCGGGCGCGGTACCGACCGCTCGGCCTTGGCCCGTGGATTCCACCGCAGGCTCTCGCGGGCCCGGCTGGCGGCACTGCGCGCCTGCTCTGCCGCGACGGTGAGCTGGCGGTCATGTTGCCGCCAGAGTCTCTCGCTGGCCGGCGGAGATTCCGCAGCGGTCGCGAGGAAGACCAGCGAGTCAGCGACGTCGCTGCCCCACTGCCTGATGGCGTGCTCGGCGGGCCGCAACTGCAGTGGCGGGAAGATCAGAATATTGATGGCGAGACCGGTCACCACGCCGATTGCCACGTCCACTGACCTGTCAGTCACGTAGTGCAGTGGCTGATGGCCGCCGAGCAGAAGCGCGAACAAGGCCGTGAACGTGACCTGCATGCTCTGGTCACCCAGCAGCCGCCAGCTGCCCAGGAGCATCCCGGCCAGAACGACGACACCAATCCCGGCCAGGGACGGTCCGAGCACGATGCCGACAGGGATCGCCAGGGCAGCGCCGAGCACAAAGCCGCCAACATAGGTCACGACCTCGCGAAACGACCGTGCCACGGTCGGATACACGCCGAGCAGCGCTGCCAGCGGCGCGAAATAGGGATCTGCCTGGCCGGCGGCGTAACGAGCCAGTGCCCAGGCCGCGACGGCGGCCAGGGCACCCTTCACCGCGATCCGGGTGCGATCCTGCCAGTAGCGGACCGGCCCCGACCAGGCCGGCCGGAATGGCGCCGGCAGGCGCGCCAGCGCGGCTGGCATCGCGTGACCGACGCCCCGCTCGGTCACCGCGGCGGGCTGACGCCCGGTGCAGTCATGGCAGCTCCGGCACCACCGGCGATGACCAAGGGCCCCTTGCGGCCGGGCTGCAGGACAACCTTCGTGCAGCCGCCGGCCTTTTTCTGAAAGAGCTCGTACCCGTGAGGCGCCTGCTCAAGCGGCAGATAGTGGCTCGCCATATCGCCGGGACACAGCGGGTCAGCATCATCGTCGAGGTACGGCATGATCTCGTCGATCCAGCGCTTAACGTGGCACTGGCCCATGCGGATCTGAATGCCCTTATCGAACATGTCCATCATGGGCAGCGGGTCTTTGGCACCGCCGTAGACGCCGCTTATCGAGACGGTTCCGCCCCTGCGCACAGTCTTGATCGCGTTCAGGAGGGCATCGAGGCGGTCCACCCCGAAGTGCCCGGCTACCTTGCGCCCGGCGGCGCCGGGGAGTCGCGACGCGACGGTCTGACCTAGCCGCGCGACCGGATTGCCGTGCGCCTCCATGCCGACCGCGTCGATCACGCCATGGGCTCCGCGCCCGTCCGTCTGGTCCAGGATGCAGGCGGGTACGTCGTCAGTCATGGTCGCGTCGATGACGTCGATGCCATGCCGCTTCGCCATCTCGAGCCGTTCGGGCACGAGATCGACGCCGAAGACCCGTTCCGCGCCCATCAACTTCGCGATCCTTGCGCTGAACTGGCCCACCGGGCCGAGGCCGTACACAGCGGCAATGCCACCCTCGGGGATGTCCGCGAACCGCACAGCCTGCCAGGCCGTCGGCAGGATGTCGGACAGGTACACGAAGCGGTCGTCAGGCGGTCCCTCCGGAAGTTTGACCGGGCCGAACTGGGCCTGCGGGACGCGCAGGTACTCGGCCTGGCCGCCCGGGACCTGGCCGTACAGCTTCGTGTAGCCGAACAGGGATGCGCCCTTGCCCTGGTCACGGGTCTGCGTCGTCTCGCACTGCGCATAGAGGCTGTGCTGGCACATCCAGCAGTATCCGCACGAGATGTTGAACGGAATGACAACCCGGTCACCCGGCGCGAGGTGCGCAGCGGCGCCGGGACCGACTTCCTCCACGATCCCCATAGCCTCATGACCGAGAATGTCGCCGGGCTCCAGGTAGGCGCCGAGAACCTCGTACAGGTGCAGGTCCGACCCGCAGATGTTCGTGCTGGTGACGCGCACGATCGCGTCCGTAGGCGCCTCGATCACGGGGTCGGGCACGCGGTCAACCCTGACGTCCCGTTTACCGTGCCAGGTGACTGCTTTCACGTCTCAGCTCTGCCTTCGTCAGTCGTCATTGGTCCCGGCGGATTCATTGAGGGCCTGCGCCGCGTTACGGCCCAGCCGTGTGAGCCGGTCGAACAGGGGCTGGCTCATAGCTGGCCGCACCTGCCGGCCGGGGCCTGAGTCCGTTTCGCCGCCGGGCCAGGCAGCATCGCAGTGCTGACCGCGTGCAGCAGCCCGGCGGTCAGCCGGGGCGCGGCGGCGGCGAACCGCACCGCGAGCGCCGCGGCCGGGGTCAGCGTCAGCTCCGGTTTTCTGGCCGCCGCAGCCTCGATGATCTGCCGGGCCGCGCGGCCGGCGTCCATCGAGATGAACGGCAGCGTCGCCGCCAGGCTGAACCAGGTGAACTCCTCGCTCTGGCGCCCGGCAAACAGGGCGTTGAGGTGGGAACCAGTCCGCATCAGGCCAGGCACTACCGTCGTGACCGATATGGGCCGCGCGCCCAGCTCGGCCCGGAGGCCCTCAGAGAAGCCCACGGCAGCGAACTTCGCCGTTGCGTACGGCATCAGGTGCGGCACGCTCACCTTGCCGCCGACAGAGGTAATGGTGACGATCCGGCCGTGCTCCTGGCGGCGCATGACCGGCAGGGCGGCGAGCGATAGCCGCACCGGAGCCAGTGCCATCGTCTGCACCGCGGTCTCGAAGTCCGCCATGGTCAGGTTATCCACGGGGCCCACCTGGATGACTCCCGCGTTGTTGAGCAGGATGTCCAGGCGGCCGTACTGCCCGACGGCGGCATCAACCAGCCGCTGCGGCATGCCTTCCTCGGTGATGTCCCCGGCGATCGCGGCAACGCTCGCTCCCCGCCGCCTCAGGTCCTGGGCGGCGCGCTCCAGTTCCGCCGGATCACGCGCGCAGATCACCAGACGGCATGACCGCGCGGCCAGCTCACGGGCCAGCGCCAGCCCAAGGCCGCGCGAAGCGCCCGTCACCAGCGCCACCTCACCCGACAGATCGTCCCCGTGGCGGCTCATCAGGCCTCCGGGCCGGTGCGTTCTTTCCAGCGGGCTGCGGTCATGGTGCTTGCGGCTACCCCGTGCCTGGCCGCCTAATCAGCAGGCTTAGCTCCAGGTAGCGAGGGAAGCTGCAGAACCGGATCTGGCCAGGGCCGGGCTGAGGGGCGCCGAAAGTGATCAGGATCGGAACGTCGGGATGGAGCTACCAGCACTGGCAGCCCGAGCTATACCCGGAGGGGCTGCCGCCCAGAGAGCGGCTCGGCACGTATGCGGCGAGCTTCAGCACAGTCGAGCTGAACAGCAGCTTTTACCGGTGGCCGAGTCCTCAAGCCCTCGCCAGCTGGCGGCGCCGGCTCCCCGCTGCCTTCCGCATGTCAGTGAAGGCCCCGCGCGGGCTCACCCACGCGCGGCGGCTTTACGGTCCTGAGGCGTGGCTCGACCGCATTGCCGCCGGACTGCACGAACTCGCGGACCGGCGGGCAGTGCTGCTCGTCCAGCTTCCGCCGACCATGGAGCGCGACGACGTCCGGCTGGCGTACTTTCTCCGGCACCTGCCAGCCTGGATGCGGGTGGCCATGGAGTTCCGGCACCCGAGCTGGCATTGCGACCACGTCTTCGACCTGCTGGCTGAGCATCGCGCCGGCTACTGCGTCATGAGTGGCGCGGGGCTGCCGTGCATCCTCCGCGTCACGGCCGACTTCGCCTACGTCCGGCTGCACGGCCCTGACCACGATCACCTGTACGCGGGCTCTTACAGCGACGCGGATCTGCGCTGGTGGGCAGGGCGTCTCAGGGAGTGGGAGGCGGCCGGCGTCGGCACTCACGCCTACTTCAATAATGACGGGGACGCGAACGCCGTGCGCAACGCCCGGACGCTCAGGGACTTCCTGGCTAGCTAACGTCCACCTCGCCGGCCGGGGGCTAGCGCACGGGCTTGCCTGCGAGCCGGTCGGCTGCCCTGGCGGCCACCGCCATGATGGTCAGCGCCGGGTTCGCGCTGCCCTGGGTGGGCAGCACGCTGCCGTCGGTGATGTAGAGGTTGGGCACGGCGAACGTGCGGCAGTCTGCGTCCACCACGCCGTGCCGCTCGTCGGCCGCCATCCGCGCGCCGCCGACCAGGTGCGCGTAGCGGTTGATGGTGATGACCTCGTCGGCGCCCGCCGCATGCAGAATGTCTTCCATCACCGACTGGGCGGCCTTCATCAGCGCCCGGTCGTTGTCGCACTGGCTGTAGGAAAAGTGAGCTACCGGCAGGCCATGGCGGTCCTTCTCCTGCGCCAGCGTCACCCGGTTCTCCGGGAGCGGCAGGAACTCGCACAACGCGCCCAGGCACGACCAGTGCACGTAATCGCTCATGTAGTCGCGCAGGGCCCGGCCCCAGTGACCCTGGGCCGCCACATGCTCGGCCCAGGTAATCGGCAGCGGGGAGACGGTCTGGATAGCGAAGCCGCGCTGAAAGTCTCTGGCCGGATCGGTCTCGTAGAACTCCTCGGAGCTCACCTCAGGCGGCGGCGACTTGTACATCCGGACCTCGGCGTCAAAGCGGCCCGCGGTTTGCGGCGCTCCCTGCACCATCAGGTAGCGGCCGACCTGGTCGAAGTCGTTGCCGAGGCCGTCGGGGAACCGGCTCGACGCCGAGTTGAGCAGGAGCCGCGGGGTCTCGATCGAGTCAGCCGGCGATCGCGACCATCCGGGCGCGCTGGAACCGGTCCACGCCGCCTTTGACGTAGTGCACGCCGGTGGCCCGGCCGGTGCGCTCGTCCACCTCGACGCGGGTGACCATGCAGTCAGCGCGCACTTCGGCACCGCGGGCCAGCGCGTCCGGGATATGCGTGATGAGCGGTGACGCCTTCGCGTTGACCTTGCAGCCCTGCAGGCAGAATCCACGGTAGATGCAGTGCGGCCGGTTGCCGAACCGGCCGTTCGTGATGGCAACCGGCCCGACCTTCGCTTCGATGCCGAGTGCCCTGGCGCCGCGCAGAAAGATCTCGCCGTTACCGCCCACCGGGTGCGGCCGGTACGGATAGGAGTGCGGGTCACCCCACGGCCAGTGCTCACCGGCGACTGGCAGCTCCTCTTCGATCAGCTCGTAGTAGGCCCGCAGGTCCTGGTAGCTCAGCGGCCAGTCGGCCCCGACCCCGTCCCGCGTGCGGGTGGCGAAGTCGCTCGGGTGGAAGCGGGGGGTATAGCCCGCGTAGTGAACCATCGAGCCGCCGACTCCGCGCCCGGAGTTGTTGGAGCCCAGCGGGATCGGGTCGTCACCGGCGATGACCCGCGGTTCGGTCCAGTACAGGTGATGCGAGCCCGCCTCGTCGCTGACCCAGTCCGCGTCCGGATCCCAGAACGGCCCCGCGTCCAGGCCGACCACGGTCCAGCCCGCCCTGGCCAGCCGCTGGAGCAGGACGGATCCGCCGGCCCCGCAACCGACGACCACAAGGTCAACTTCGTCGGTGTCGGCGAACCGGCGCATGTCCCGGCGCAGTCCGTGGTTGGTGCGGGTGCCATCGTTGGGCAGCAGCCAGGCGGACTCGTTGCGCTCGCGCACCATGCTCATCAGGCACCGTCCTTGCGAACCGGATCGTCGGACGGACTGCTGTCAGCGACCTCGAACGGCTCCCGCTTGCCGACGCCGGCGTTCTTGTACCCGCGGGGATAGGCCGGGCCGGGGAAGCCGATCTCGTTCCAGGCCGCTGGGTGGGCGTAGAACGCCGTGCATGCATACCGCGTCCACAGGCTCCATACGCGGCCGGCCCGCAGGCCGTGCCAGTCACCGGAGCCCAGATCCTGCACCGCCTGAACGAGCTTGGCCTGCTCGTCCGGTGAACTCTCGGCGAATCCGCGTCCGCACTGCGAGATCGCGTCCGCGTCCAGGGCAGCGAGCGACAGGCGCCAGGACGTGCCGTCCTCCGGCATGTCCTCGTAATGCCAGCCGTCGGTCTGTTTCCCGGCCAGCCGGGCGTCAATCTGGCTGACGACCGGCAGCCTGGTGCCCTCAGCCTGGTCGAGAAGCTGATCGCACAGGGCGGTCGCGATGGCTTCCTCCGCCGGGGAGAAGAACCGCACGTCCGGCGCGAGACCGAGCCGGGTCAGCACCACGCCGGCGGTCACGGCGTCCCAGTGCGGCGCCTGCGCCGCCGAGTCGAAGCCGGGAAACCTGCTGCCGCTGCCGGCGCCTTCCCGGCGGCTCATTTCTCCCGCCGCAGAATGGCCGCGACCAGCCCCATCCCGCCCACCATGGTGACCAGCAGCGGGGCCAGCAGCGGCGGCCCCATCTCCATGTTGTACCGAGCGTTCGACCAGCCGCCTGGTTTCTGCGCGATACCGCGGGCGTGCAGGTAGGTACCCTGCAGTCCGTTGGCGACAATCGCGGCCGATGCCAACGGCAGCGCCGTCTTCGCCAGCCGCGTGCTGAAGAACCCGGCCACGCCGGCGACGGCTCCGACGGGCCCGAGCGCGACCGGCAGCCACATCATCTTGTTGCCGAAGCTGGCGCTGTCGTGCTCGAAGTAGATCTCCGCCGCCGTCACCAGCGCCCCGGCGGCCGTCAGGGCCGACAGGGTTCGCTCGAAGCGGCCGGTCTCGATATTGCGGACCATCCGGTCAATGCCGTGAACTGCCTGATCCGCTGCGCCGCTCGTCGTCGACACCGGCACTCCCTTCGGTCGAGATGGTCCCTTCCGGCAGCCATCCCGATTGCCCAGAGAGCGTCACTCCAAACGCGCCGCCGCCCGGCCGGGCCGGGCAGGCAGACGCGCAGGCGATCACTGCCGCCTGCGCGTCGTCCCGGCTCAGCCCGGCTGGCCGATCCAGCTCACGGCGGCCTCAGGCCATAAACTTCAGCAGCGCGCTGTTGACCTGGTCGGCGTGCGTCCAGCAGATCGCGTGCGGGCCGCCCTCGATGACGTCCATCTGCAGGTCCTTGATCATCCCGGGGAGCCGCTTGCCGGTCTTCGGATACGGCAGCACCCGGTCGTCATCGCCCTGGATGACCAGCATGGGCACGTCGATCTTGGGCAGGTCGGCCCGGAAATCGGTTTCCCAGGTCGGGATGCAGGCGACGGTGGCGGCGGCCGACGCGGACACCGCGATGTTCCAGCACGTCTGGTAGTACTGGTCGCTGACCAGAGTGCCGCGGAACTTGTCGATGTTGAAGAACAGATCGAGGAAGCCCTTCATCCACGCCGAGGCATCATCCCGCGCCGCCTGCATGAAGCCGTCGAACGCGCTGGCCGGCAGTCCCTCCTGGTTCTCGGGTTTCTGGAGCAGGAACGGCGGGATGGGGGATATCAGTACTCCCCTGGCCACCCGTGCCGATCCGTACCGGCTCAGATACCTGGTGACCTCGCCGGTTCCCATCGAGTGCCCGGCGATGATCGCGTCCCGCAGGTTCAGCGTCTCCATCAGCTGCTGCAGGTCGGTCGCGAAGGTGTCGTAGTCATACCCGGTCACTGGCTGATCGGACTTGCCAAACCCGCGCCGGTCGTAGGTGATGACCCGGTGGCCGTCCTCGAGCAGCACCGGGATTTGCTTGTCCCAGGCGCGGCTGCTGAGCGGATAGCCGTGGATGAGGACGACCGGCTGTCCCGATCCGTGATCTTCGTAGTAGAGGTTGATCGAGCCCGAGTTCTCCTGCCCGACCTTGACGTACGGCATGGTTCCCCCCTTGGCGCGAAGCCTGCAGATCGTTGATGGGCCACCGCACGGCCCGCCCGAGTGTCAGTCCGTCCATCCCCCGACGGGCTGAGCGGTCAGCGCCACTCCTGTGTCGCGGGCAGGGCTGCCGCAACGGCACCTCCCCGCCACCTCGAAAACGCTAGCACCGGACGCGGTCCGGGCGGCAGGCCGGCCCCGCGCGAGCGGGCGCTCATGAACCAAGAAATTTGGTAGCAAGTCCTGCTATGAATGCAACGAGGCGGATAGTCCGGCGTTTTAGGTCATGACGGAGTGACTGAGCACGGGCAGCGCCCGAAACGGGAGGCATTCATGGGGATCAGGTGGCGGCAGCCTGCCGCCAGGAGGACGAGCTTCACAGCGGCGGCAGTTCTTATCAGCGCCGTCACTCTCGCAGTCACCGGGACCACGACGGCCGCGCTCGGCGCGGCCCGGACGGCAGGACGAGTTACACCGGCAGCCAGCGCGCCTGACACACCGCAGCTACGACTCATCGCCGCGCAGAAGGAAATCGAAGTCGGGAAGTTCGGCAAGGGCCCGGTGTACTTCGATCCCGGCATCTGGCTGGCGTCGTTCCGGTCAGCGTTCCAGCTTGACGTCTCGCGAGCCGGGTACCGGAGCCCGGAGAGGGCCGTGCAAGTCATCAGGACGCCGGGCGGCACCCTCACCCGGCCGGTCCCGTCCTCGCTGCTGGACGGGTGGAGCGGGCTGCGCCACTTCCTCTACGTGACCATCCGCACCGCCAAAGGCCAGTTCATCACTGGCCGGGGCCTGGCCTTCTGCCCGGACTCCTACGAACTCGCCAAGGCAACCGCCGCGAGCGCGAGCACGTCGCCTTATCCGCAGCAATGCGCCGGCGGCGACCCGTTCGCACTCGGCGAGGTCTGGGGCCTGTCCCGCGGCTGGGCTGCGGACGCGTACGGATACCAGGGCTACCGCCTGCTGGCCGGTACCACCTACCGGTTTACCGAAACCATCGGCGCGCGGTACGCGGGCCTGTTCGGCATCAGCCCGCGCGACGCCACCGTGACCGTGAAGGTCAAGGTTGTGCCCGGCAGCCAGTGCAAGCAGCAGTGCCAGTTCGGCCGGACTGCGGCACTGCCCGCGCAGTTCACCCGCGTACAGCACCCCGCTCGCTCGAGTGCCCGGGCCGGGACCAGCCTGTCGCGGCTTCCGGCCGCCCGCATCCTGACGCAGGCGCCCAGGGATGCCGAACCTGACCTGATCCCGACGCCCGCGTGGCAGATCTCGGTCAGTAACACCAAGGCGAAGGAAAGCTACGTCGACTTCGCCTCGACCGTGTGGATTGGCGGCAACGCGCCGCTCGATGTCGAGGGCTTCCGCGTCCCCGGCACCGGCAGGATGACCGCTTACCAGTACTTCTACCGCAATGGGAAGGTCATCGGCCGGATGCGGGCAGGGATCATGGGCTTCGCCCGGTACAACGCGTGGCACTTCCAGCAGTTCGCCCAGTATCTGCTGCTGAACTCCCGCAAGCACGTCGTGGTGCGCAGCCGCAAGGTCGGCTTCTGCATCGCGCCGACCGACAACGTGGACATGCTGCTCAGGCACGCGACCTGGCAGCCGTCCTATACCGGCATCTTCGGGAATTGCGGCAATCCGTCCGCGCTGTGGGTACAGGAGCAGCTGCCGCTCGGCTGGGGTGACACCTACGTTCAGACGGTCCCGTACCAGTCCTTCGAGGTTACCGACCTTCCGGACGGAACCTATTACATCGAGATCGTGGCCAATCCCGAGCACCTGCTGCACGAGACCTCGACCACGAACGATGTCTCATTGCGCAAGATCATCATCAGCGGGAAAGCTGGCCACCGCCGGGTGCGGGTGCCCGCGTGGAACGGCATCGACCCCGAGCACGCCGCGTAACGACGAATCGGCGCGCACCAGCGGGGCGCGGCTGATCAGCCGCGCCCCGCTGGCATCTGCCCCGGTTAGCTCCGCTCCGGCGGCGGCTGGTCGCCATGGACGATGAACACCGGGCAGGGCGCATGCTCGGCGACATTCGCGCTGACGGAGCCGAGCAGCAGTCCGGCGAATCCGCCGTGGCCCCGGCTGCCGACGACCAGCAGGGTCGCGCCCTCGCAGGCGTCCAGCAGCACCTTCGCGGCCACCCCCTCGCGCACGAGCAGTTGCAGCCCCGGCGGCGGCTGGTCACCGAAGACGGCGACGATGGTGTCGTCGAGAACCTTTCTCATGTCCTGTGCCGGGTTCCAGTCCGGCGCGATGGCAACCCACCCGAACGACGGCGGGTACTCCCACGCGGTCACGGCCTCCAGCTGCGCCCCGAATGTCGCCGCGAAGCGGGCAGCCCACCGCAGCGCCTGCTGTGACGGCTCGGATCCGTCCACGCCCACGACAATTCGCGGCTGGCTGGCGCCAGAGGCTGTCGTCATGTGTCTTATTCCTCCTGTGAGTCGAAGCCGGCTCTGGCCGCCGCGGCGGTGCCGTCGTCAAGAATCGGATGCGTGTAGATGTCGAGCAGGCCGAGAGCGAGGAGCCGGTCTCCTTCCGGTCCGAACATATCGGTGCCGAGCGCGCGCGAAACGTGTTCGTGCAGCAGCGGGATCCCGGCTGCCATCGCCGTGAGCAGCGCGGCCCTCATCCTTCGGTCGATAGCGGGCCGGTCAGTGCGATTATTGTCCGCGCGCTCCAGCCACTGCTCAGTCAGGGTCACCATTTCGTCGAAGATCGGCCCGACGGCCGGCGACCCGTCCGCCAGGGCACGCGCGAGGTAACGCTGGAACCGCTTGGTCGCGCTGCGGGCGCTCGCCACATCGCCGGGAGCACTCAGGATCTGCGCGTTCAGCCGGTGCAGCACACCGGCGACGTAGTCATCACAGGCCTGGCGCAGTTCGTCCTTGGACCCGAAGTGGTGCCGCAGAAGCCCGGCCGACACGCCAGCGGTTCTGGCGATTCCCCGGATGGTCGCCCGCTCGTAGCCGTCCTCGGCGAAATGGCGGAGCGCCGCCTCGCGGATCCGGGCCCGGGCGGTCAGGTCCTCGAATTCGGCGTGGCCAGCGGTCATTCGCCCTGCACGTCCCGCCGGCTGAAGGCAAGAAGGCCGGCCAGCCCGCAAGCCGCGCCGATAGCGGCCATGACCGCATTGGCCTCCCAGTGCGGCGAGACCGCGGGGGCCGATGCCATCTGATGGAAGACCGAGGTGTCGAGTATCCAGTGACTGACGGCACCGACACCGCCGATCACCACGACAAGCAGCGACCAGCCCAGCGCGACGTAGACCACGATCGACGTCGCGCGCGGCCACACTCCGAACGCCAGCGCGCCGATCCCCGTGATGGTGATCGCCGGCGGCACAACGTTGACACCCGCCGCCAGCAACGCGCTGAACCCGACGCCGGCGTGCTGGCTCGCCGCGCCCAGCCAGGTGACCAGCCCGGCCAGGACGCCGCTGACCAGCAGCACCGATACCGCAACCAGGAGCCGGCCGCCAAGCCAGCGGGCACGTGAGACTGGCCGCACCAGCACCTGCTCAAGCCGGCCGCCGGACTCTTCCGATCTGGCCGCGGTAACCTGGCCAGCGCCGGCGAATGCCACCAGGACGGCCAGCAGCAGGAAGCAGATGCCGAGCACCGCGCTCGCTCCGGTTCCCCTGGCGCCGAGCTTGGCGAACACTTGCTGTACCGATGACCCGGACACCGTGCCGCCGGCCGACAACGCGATGAGCCCGAACAGCAAGCCGGAGACCGCGATCGCGACCCACCAGCTCACCACCGTCGGCCGGGCAAGCCGGATCGCGAGGCCCGCGGGCCCGGTCAGCAGCCGCAGCCGCGGCCGGCTGCTCGCCCGGTCCGGCACGATGCCGACGCCGACATCGCGAAGGCCGGCCAGCCTGACGGCAAGCGCGGCCACGACGACGGTGAACACGACGACCGGCAGGAAGGCCAGCGGCTGCGGCGCGGTCAGCGGCCGGAGTTCCTCCACCCAGCCAAGCGGCGACACCCAGATCAGCGCATGCAGCCCGACGCCTGCGTCCGCAATCAGCCGGACGGCATAGCTCACGCCGAGGAACCAGGCAGCATAGGCAGCGGCCTGCCGCCGGGTCGGCGCGAGCTGGCTCGTGAGCATGCCGACCGCCAGGAACATCACCGCGGACGCGATCATCGCGGCGCAGAAATAGAGCGCCGGGCCGGCCGCGATGCCGATGCCCCGGTAACGCCCCGTCAGCACGGTGATGATGCTGCTGAGCGCCCATAGCACAACGACACCCGCGCCCAGCCCGCCTGCGGCCTGGGCCGCAGCGCGACCGCGGGTTGTCTGCCCGGCGAGTATGAGTTCCCAGCGGCCGCTGTCCTCCTCGCCGCGCAGCAGCCTGGTGCTCGTCAGCAGCCCCCAGATCGCGCCGAGAATGATCAGCGTCATGGAGATCTTGAACACGGTGAAGCCAGCCACCGTCTGCAGCTGCGGAGCCGGGCCGAACAGCGCGCTCGTGGCCTTGTTGGAACCGTACGCCGCGGCCAGCGCCTGACGTTCGGCCTGCGTCTGGTAAATCCGGGTGTAGCTGAACGCGGAGGAGGCAATCGCGATGCCGAAGATGTAACCCCAGATGACGCCGGAACGAGCGGCCTTGCGCCCGGTCAGGCGGCCGGCCACGCTGCCCGATGATGTGCTGACCCGGTCCGGAGCCAGCGCCGTCGCCTCAGCCTGCAGCATGAACAGCGTCCTCGTCCGCGTTGCCGGCACCGTACTGAGCCAGGAACAGTTCCTCCAGCGACGGCTCGCGGCTGACAAGCTCGGCCACATCCGCGGCGGCAAGTACCTTCAGCAGCGGCGCGACCGGGCCGCGCACCTGGCAGCGAGCCACTCGCCCGGCAACTTCTACCGACCTCACCCCCGGCACGCCGGACAGGTCAGGAACGGCACCGTCAAATGTCGCCTCGACCGTGAGCGCGGTGAGGTGCCGCATCTCGGCCAGCGTTCCCATCTCCACGAGCTTTCCGGCCCGCAGGATGCCTACCCGGTCGCACAGCGCCTCCACCTCGCTCAGGATGTGCGAGGAAAGGAACACGGTCTGGCCCCGGTCACGGGCCTCGCGGATGCTGTGCCTGAAGGCCTGCTCCATCAGCGGGTCGAGCCCGCTCGTCGGCTCGTCCAGGACGAGCAGATCGGCCCTGGTCATCAGGGCGGCGATGAGGATGACCTTCTGCCGGTTCCCCTTCGAGTAGGCGCGGACCTTCTTGGACGGGTCAAGTTCGAACCGGGCGATCAGCTCATCCCGGTACTGCTCATCGACCTGCCCCTGGACGCGACCCAGCAGGTGCAGGGTCTCGGCGCCCGTGAGGGACGGCCACAAGTTCGCCTCGCCGCCGACGAAGGCGAGATGACGGTGGGTCTCGACCGGCTGCCGCTGGCAGTCCAGGCCGAAGATCTCGCCGCGTCCCTCCGTCGGGCTGACCAGGCCGAGCAGCATGCGGATCGTCGTGGTCTTGCCCGCGCCGTTCGGCCCGAGGTAGCCGACGACCTCGCCCTTCGCGACCTCGAGATCGAGGTGATCAAGGGCGACCACATCGCCGTAGCGCTTGGTCAGCCTCTCCGTGCGGATAGCCGTGATTCCCACCGGCGGCTGCCTCTCGCTCGCCGTGCTACACACATATGTAGCGCGCTATCCACGTGTATAGCACGCCACGGCGATCCCCCGGCAGGGACTAAGGGCCCGGGCCCGGCCGCCAGCGGCCGGGCCCGGGCGGGCGATCAGCGCGCGTCGAACCGGTCCAGGTCCATCACCTTGTGCCAGGCCGCCACGAAGTCGGTCACGAACTTCTCCTTCGCGTCATCGCTGGCATACACCTCGGCGAGCGCCCGCAGCTCCGAGTTCGACCCGAAGACAAGGTCGACGCGGCTGGCGGTCCACTTCACCGCACCCGTCGCGGCGTCGCGGCCTTCGAACGTGCTCGCGTCCTCCGGCACCGGCGTCCACGTCGTCCCCATGTCGAGCAGATTCGTGAAGAAATCGGTTGTCAGCGTCCCCGGGCTCGCGGTGAAGACGCCGCGCTGCGACTGCTGGGAGTTCGCACCAAGTACGCGCAGGCCGCCGACCAGGACCGTCATCTCGGGCGCGCTCAGGGTCAGCAGGTTCGCGCGGTCGATCAGCAAGTACTCGGCCGGCAGCCTGCTGCCCTTGCCGACATAGTTGCGGAACCCGTCGGCGGCGGGCTCGAGAGCGGCGAACGACTCGGTGTCGGTCTGCTCCTGGGACGCGTCGGCACGCCCTGGCGTGAACGGAACCTCGACCTCGAAGCCCGCGGCCTTGGCCGCCTTCTCGACGCCCGCGTTGCCGGCCAGCACGATCAGGTCGGCGAGCGAGACCTCCTGGCCACCGGCGTTGAACGCGCTCTGAATGCCCTCCAGGGTACGCAGCACCGTCGCCAGCTGATCCGGGTCATTCACCTCCCAGCCATTCTGCGGCTCAAGGCGGATTCGCGCGCCGTTGGCGCCGCCGCGCTTGTCGCTCCCGCGGAAGGACGCGGCCGACGCCCACGCGGTCGACACCAGTTGAGCTACCGACAGGCCGGAGGCAAGAATCTGCGCCTTCAGAGCGGCACTGTCAGCGGCGTCGATGAGCTCGTGCGTCACCGCCGGAATCGGGTCCTGCCAGAGCAGCGTCTCGCTCGGAACTTCCGGGCCGAGGTACCGCGCGAGCGGGCCCATGTCGCGATGGGTCAGCTTGTACCAGGCCCGGGCGAAAGCGTCCGCGAACTCGGCCGGGCTGGCCAGGAAGCGCCGTGAGATCTCGTCGTAGACCGGGTCCGCGCGAAGCGAGAGGTCAGTCGTCAGCATTGTCGGCCCGCGGCGCTTCGACGAGTCGTGGGCGTCCGGCACGGTACCAGCCCCGCCGCCGTCCTTCGGCTGCCACTGGTGCGCCCCGGCCGGGCTGCTGGTCAGCTCCCACTCATAGCCGTACAGGGTCTCGAGGAAACTGTTGTCCCAGGTCAGCGGCGTTGGCGTCCAGGTCACCTCCAGTCCGCTGGTAATCGCGTCGCCGCCCTTGCCGATACCGAACGTGCTCTTCCAGCCCAGGCCCTGCAGTTCGAGCGGGGCTGCCTCGGGGTCAGGTCCGACGCTGTCGGCTGGCCCGGCGCCATGCGTCTTGCCGAAGGTGTGGCCCCCCGCGATCAGGGCAACCGTCTCCTCGTCGTTCATCGCCATCCGGCGGAAGGTCTCGCGGATGTCGCGGGCCGCGGCCAGCGGGTCGGGGTTGCCGTTCGGGCCTTCCGGGTTGACGTAGATGAGGCCCATCTGAACCGCGGCGAGCGGCGTCTCGAGTTCCCGGTCGCCGGTGTACCGCTCGTCGTCGAGCCAGGTCGTCTCCGGACCCCAGTAGACGTCGTCCTCGGGCTCCCAGACGTCCTCGCGCCCGCCGGCGAAGCCGAAGGTCGCGAAGCCCATCGTCTCCAGCGCGACGTTGCCGGTCAGGATCATCAGGTCGGCCCACGAGATCTTCTGGCCGTACTTCTTCTTCACCGGCCACAGGAGCAGGCGCGCCTTATCCAGGCTGACGTTGTCGGGCCAGCTGTTGAGCGGCGCGAAGCGCTGCTGCCCGGCGCCCGCGCCGCCCCGGCCGTCGCTGATGCGGTACGTGCCGGCGCTGTGCCACGCCATCCGGATCATGAGCGGGCCGTAGTTGCCGAAGTCGGCGGGCCACCAGTCCTGCGAGGTCGTCAGCACCTCGGCGATGTCGCGCTTCACGGCCGCGAGGTCGAGGCTCGAGAACGCCTCGGCGTAGCTGAAGTTCTCGCCGAGCGGATTCGCCACCGCGGGATTCTTGGCGAGGATCTTGAGGTTGAGCTTGTTCGGCCACCAGTCCTGGTTGGCGTCACCCTGGGTCGGGTGCGTGAGGCCCGAATGCGCTACCGGGCAGCCTCCGCTACTTTCCGGGGTCGCGTCTTCGACAACTACTGGGTCGTGGTTCTCAGTCATTGAGATTCCTTCCGGGCGAAACGGATCACGGGTGCTCAGGAAGCGCGGGATGCGGAACAGCTCGGGCACAGGCCCCAGTACACGACCTCGGCCTCGCCGATGGAGAAACCGTGGTCGTCGGACGCGGTCAGGCACGGCGCCTCGCCGACGGCGCAGTCGACATCAGCGACGGCACCGCAGGACCGGCAGACAACGTGGTGGTGATTATCCCGGACGCGCCCCTCGAACCGGGCCGGACTGCCGGCCGGCTCGATGCGGCGGACCAGTCCAGCGGCGGTAAGGGCGTGCAGGGCGTCATAGACCGCCTGCAGGGTGACATGGCCGATGCGATCGCGGACGCGGGCGGCGATCGCCTCGACGCCGAGATGATCGCCGTCCCGGACGGTCTCGAGCAGGGCAACCCTGGCCGCCGTCACCCGCAGCCCGGCGCTGCGCAGCTCCTCGGCCGTTGCCGGAGTCCTGGAGGCGGTCACGGGCTCAGCTTACCGCTCAAAACACGAACGACTCAAGATATTGAGTAATCCAAGTAAGTGCGGAACTGAACCCGCTCCCCTCTCACGGCGCCGGATTCTGCTCCGGCCACGCCCGACCGACTCTGCTCTCATCCTGGGCTCAGATATCTCAGCCATTCCTTCTCGGAGCAGAAGCTACTGGCTTTACCGTTTGGCACGGAGGCAGCAGTTAGACCACTGAGAATTCGCAGAGAGAAAAGCTCATCAAAGGGGACGGCTGTAATGCAGATTTTCACGCTCAAGGCGGCAGCAGCAGGTGCCGCCTTCATCGTAGCTGCAAGTGTTGCACCGATAGCAGTCGGAATGACGACAGCGAATGCGGCTCCCGCATCGGGCAGGACTTACGCCCTGGAGAACGACGGCAGCTATTCGGCGCGCGAGCAAACGGTCCGCACGTACCGTCCGCACAGGCTGTGGGTGGCCCATGGCGGTCCCGACCTGTATATCGGCGGCCTGCGCTGGGCTGACTGGAGGCCTGGCTCAGCGACAGGCGCGGGCAACGCAGTCGGAGAGGATTCGACGCGATTCAGCCTCGGTCGTGTCCGGGTCTACCTATCCGATTCTGTCTACAGCACGTACTATTCCATCTGGTACTTCGCCAAACTTCACCTTTCAGGAGGCCATAGCCTCGCGCACTACTGGCGCTGGTCCTGGCCGGACCAGGAATGGCTGCCACATTACTAGGACAGCGTCGCAGTGTCGGCGCGGCCCAGGTTTATCACTAACCTTGCGGGCTCCCCGATGGAATTGCTGAAATCACCGCTGTTAGGGCGCTTCTGCGGCGAGGACGCGGATCAGCGCGTCCAGCGCAGGCCGGTACGCATGGCTGGCCGGGGTCGCGTACCCGATGATGACGGCCTCCGGCGAGAACTCGGGCCGCTCATACCAGTGGGCGGCCAGCGTGTGGATCGCAACCGACTGCTGCGCCGCCCGGGCTTGGACCTGCGCCTCGGTGCGCCCTGACTCGGGCAGATAGGCAAGCGCGTGCAAGCCCGCCGAGGCCCCGGCCAGCCGGAGGTGCGGGAGGTTTCCGGCTAGCGCGCTCGCCAGCTCGTCCCGGCGGCGCCGGTACAGACCGCGCATCCGCCGGACATGCCGGTCAAAGGCGCCGCTGGTGATCAGTTCGGCCAGCGTGAGCTGTTCCAGGATTCCGGTGCCCCGGTAGAAGCTCTGCCGGGCGAGTCCGGTCGCGCCGCCGGCCGCTTCGGGAACGGCGAGCCAGCCCAGCCGAAGGCCGGGGGCCAGCGTCTTGCTGGCTGTCCCGGCGTAGATCACGCGCTGCGGGTCGAGGCGCTGGAGCGCGCCGGCGGCCTGTCCGTCGTAGCGGAATTCGCCGTCGTAGTCGTCTTCGATGATCAGCGCGTCATGCCGCCGGGCCCACCCGATCAGGGCGAGGCGCCGTTGCGCCGGCATCGTGACCCCGAGCGGATACTGATGAGCGGGCGTGACCAGGACGGCGCGAACACCGGATCGCTCCAGGCAGTCCGTGCGCAGGCCTTCCTCGTCACACGGGATCGGGACCAGCCGGAGCCCGAGTGGCCCGGCCAGCTTCCGGTAGTGCGGTACACCCGGATCCTCCACGGCCAGCGTGGTGCCGCCGGCCGCTCGCAGAGCCTGGCAGACGAGCGACAGCGCGTGGGTAAAACCATTGCAGATCAGCAGGTTCGCCGGACTGGTGTCAACGCCGCGGGCCCGGCCGAGGTAATCAGCGAGCGCGCTGCGCAGGTCGGCACTGCCCCGGGCATCGCCGTACCCGAAGATCTCCTCCGGCGCGCGGGCGAGCACGCGCTGGCGGGTGCGCTCCCAGGTCCCGCGGGGGAAGCTGGCGTGATCAGGCCGCCCTGGCCGCAGATCCCACCGCGAGCGCTCGGGCACCGCCGGCGGCGACGGATCAGGCAGCCGCCGCGGCGGTATCCAGCTCACCCAGACGGCAGCTCCCTGTCGCGCGGTCAGGTACCCCTCGGCCGCCAGCTGCTGGTAGGCGGCGCTGACTGTCCCCCTGGCGACGCCCAGGTCGATCGCCAGCGACCGGGACGACGGCAGGGTGGAGCCCCGCGGCAGGCGGCCGCCGCGGATGGCCTCCCGCAACGACCGCTCGATGGCGTGCCGGAGGCCCCCGCCGCGATCCAGGTCGAGCAGCAGGTCAAGTCCAGTGGACCAGTCAGCTGCCACGGAACTGGACCAGTCCGTCCGGGCCGCTGTTCCTTAGACTGCTGGCCGTAGCCGGCGCGCTGACGGGCATGCGGCAGGTGCCGTGCTGTCCGCCAGGCGCGGTCACCAGCACACCGTCGCCATGCGTACGAGGGCCGCATGGCGCCGTCATGTGCCCGGCCCGCTATCGCCAGCTCGCCCCTCCGGGCCCGGCAGGAAGACGGTGTAGAGAATGCGCCGTCGCCGGCCTCGCGACGGCGCGTTGGCCAGCCTGTCCTGCGCGATGCGACCGAGATCGCGCAGGAAGTCGAGGAGCTCGGCGTCGGTGAGCCACATGGCGGCCACCCGGTAGTCGGCGATGTCCGCGACCGGGTCGGGCGGCCCGGCCGCGAGATAACGGTCGAAGTCCCCCAGCAGCCCGGCGACATAGGCCATGAAGGCGCGGGCGTGCTCGTCCGGCGTCATGGCCTCGGCTTCGCCGGGCCCGATCCGCGCGGCCAGCAGCCGCAGCGTGTAGGTGCGCTGCACGGCGCCGCGCACCCGCCGCTCAGCGACGACCTGGAGGACGCCGGCCCTGGTGAGCAGCGCGACGTGCCGGTAGATGCTTCCGGCGGGAACGTCATCGAGTTCCGCGGCCAGCTGCGACGTCGTGAGCGCCCGGTCCCCGAGAAATGCCTTGACGATCCGCAGCCGCACCGGGTGCAGCAGAAGGTCCGCGCTCGCCATCCCACGAAGCGTATGCCAATGCTCGCAGAACTGCTAACGTTCACAAGTATGGAGCCTCAGTCGATCCCCGCGCTCCCGTGAACGGGGCAGCCGCGCCGGCGGTCGTGCTGGCCGTTCTGGTCCTGGCGATCGGCTTCGCTGCCTTCTGCCTGACCGACCTGGCCCGGGCCGGCGAGGTCCGGGGCCTGCCCAAGTGGGGCTGGGCGGTGGTCATCTGCATCTCGGTTCCGTGGGGCGGGATCGTGTATCTGGTAGCCGGCAAAGTCAGGCGCTACCCAGCCGCCCCGGCCGGGGAAGTGGTGCGGCCGCCGGCTAGCGCCATCAGCCCGGCCAGTCCCCGGCCCGGCGTTCGCGTCAGTCCGGTTCTCATTGAGGTGGACCGGCTGGTCAAGCGGTTCGGCCCGGTGACCGCGGTCGACGGCCTCAGCTTCGCGGTCCGGCCCGGTCAGGTGACCGGCTTCCTCGGTCCGAACGGCGCCGGGAAGACCACCACGATGCGCATCATCCTCGGCCTGGCCGCTCCCTCGGCCGGCACCGCGCTGGTCGGCGGCCGCCCGTACCAGGAGATCATCCGGCCGCTCCGCGAGGTCGGATCTCTGCTCGACGCCACGGCCGTGCACGGCGGCCGGACGGCCGGCAGCCAGCTGGAGTCGGTCGCCCGGAGCAACGGGATCGGGCGCCGGCGGGTGCTCGAGGTGCTGCAGCTGACCGGCCTCGAGTCGGTCGCGGACCGGCGGATCAGGGAGTTCTCGCTCGGTATGAAGCAGCGGCTGGGCATCGCCGGCGCGCTGCTCGGCGACCCGCCGGTGCTGATCTTCGACGAGCCGGTGAACGGCCTGGACCCCGAGGGCGTGCACTGGCTCCGGCAGTTGTTCCGATCGCTGGCCGCTGAAGGACGCACCGTCTTTGTCTCCAGCCATCTGATGAGCGAGATGGCGCTGACGGCCGACCATCTGATCGTCATCGGACGGGGACGCCTGCTCGCCGACGTCGCCACCCGGGTGTTCATCGACTCCAACGCGCGCCGGGACGTGCTGGTCCGGTCGCCTCGAGCAGCCGAGCTGGCCACTCTGCTGGCCGGCCATCGGGCCGTCGTCGTGCCGGAGGACGGCGACGGCCTCGCGGTGACCGGCCTGGACGCGCCCGCCATAGCCGATCTTGCCGCGGCGCACGGCATCCCGGTGCACGCGCTGGTGCCCAGGCACGCCTCACTTGAGCAGGCCTACCTCGATCTGACCAGCGCGAGCGCCGACTACCGGGCGCCGGCCACCGAAGGGACAGCACTCTGATGACCGCGCCCGCCCCGTCCGTCCGAGCCGCCGACGCCGGCACAGCCGTGCCTTCCCTGGCCGTGCGGGCGCGCGACGTGCTCCTGTCCGAGTGGATCAAGCTCCGCTCGATCAGGTCCAACGGCTGGACGCTGCTCATCGCCGCCGTCGTCACCGTGGCCGTTACCGCCCTGATCGCGCACACCCTGGCCGCGGCGCCGGTGCCCGCCGGGCGCGCCGCGCTCAGCCCGCTCACGCAGAGCTTCCTCGGATACGCCGAGTACGGAGTGCTTCCGGTCGGCATACTCGGCGTACTGGCCGCGACCTCCGAATATTCGACCGGGCAGATCGCCACGACGCTCATCGCCGTGCCGCGCCGCCGGGCGGTGCTCGCCGCGAAAGCGGCCGCCGTCGGCGGGGCAGCTCTGGTCGCCGGCGAGCTGCTGTGCCTCGTGCTGTTCCTGCTCACCCAGGCGATCCTGGCCGGGACCCACCGCGGCCTGCCCCTGTCGCATCCGGGAGTGCCGCGGGCGATTCTCGGAGCTGGCCTGCTGCTGGCCGTCAGCGCCCTGACCGGCCTCGGCCTCGGCACGATCATCCGGCACACGGCCGGGGCGATCGCCGCCACGGTCGGCGTCATCTACCTGCTCGGCGCTCTGTGCCTGACCCTGCCAGCACCGTGGAACACCGGCGTCGGCCGGTTCACGCTGCCCTTCGCCGCCTATCAGCTCGTGATCCAGCACCCCGAGCACAACCTGCTGACGCCGGCGCTCTCCGCGCTCGTGGTCATCGGGTGGCCCGCAGTTATCCTGCTGGGCGCAGCAGCCGTCAGCACCCGCCGCGACATCTGAGCGGGCCGCCGGTACAGTCCCGTGCCATGATCTTTCGGCGGGCGGCGGGCGTCGGGCGCGGCCGGACTGGCGCGGTGGCAGTCGCTGTGCTGGCCGTCGCGGCGAGTGCGGTCAGCACGGCACGGGCCGAGGCAGCTGGCAGCGCACCGGCCCGGCCGGCGGCGACGGTGCGGGAACTGATCACCGTGACCGCGGCCTCGCATTCCGCTACCTACGCCACGCTGCGGGCGTTCCGGGTCTCCGGCGGCAAGCGGACACTGGTCTTCGGCCCCTGGACCGCGCGAGTCGGCTATGCCGGGATTGCCGCACCGGGGCAGAAGCGCGAGGGCGACGGCCGGACTCCGGCAGGAACCTACGGGTTCAGTTTCTTCTTCGGCGTGCTCCCCGATCGCGGCTTCGCCTTCCGCTTCCGCCACGCCTACGCCGACGACTACTGGGACGACGATCCGCGCAGCGCCCGCTACAACGAATGGGTGGACGCCCGCGAGCACAATCCGGGCGCTGACCCGGAGCCACTGCACGTACGGCCGGCTTATGACTACGCGGCCGTGATCGGGTACAACACGGCCCGCGTCCCCGGCCGGGGCAGCGCCATCTTCCTGCACAACGGGACCGGCTCGGCAACTGCCGGCTGCGTGTCGCTGCCGTTCGCCGAGCTGACGCGGATTTTGCGCTGGCTTAAGCCCGCTGACCGGCCGCAGATCTCCATCTCGGCCCGGTGACCGCCGGCTGGCCCGGCCGCGAGATGATGGCTGCTATGTCGCCGCGCCGCGAACCAGTTCAGCCAGCCGACTCTGACTCCGCGGCCCGGCCGGACCGGCCGGGCCTGCAGGACCGGCAGGCGCTACCGGAACAGAGCCGCGAAGACACCGACCTGGCCTGGGGCGAGCACCCGGAGGCCGACGAGGACGACCGCTTCCGGCGGGATCGGCCGCCGCACTGGGACTCCGAGTAGCAACCGGGACCCGGCTGCGCCGGGCCGCGGATCGGCGGCGCTAGGCCGTCACGTCGCTGCGGACGAAGACGGTTGTCGCCGCCGCAATCGCCACGACCACGTAGATCGCCCCGACAAGCAGCCCCCGGCCGTAGTTCACGCCCTCAGCGCCACCGGAGGCCACCGCCAGGATCGAGGCGCCTGGCAGCCAGTAGTGAGTGCCGGGCACGATGCGCATCAGGATGTTCTCGACCGCGAGCAGCCAGGCGAAGCCAATGATGACCGCGAAGACCGCTGACCGGACGAACTGGCCGAGCGCCATTCCGAGCACGCTGTAGCCGATAGTCGCGATGGCAAGGTCGCCGAGCTCGCGGAACAGGTCAGCGAAGCCGGTCCCGGTGAACCACGCACTCGTCGGCACGCCCCGTCCGTGCGCGGCGACCACTGCCACCAGCAGCGCGATGACCGCGGCGAAGCAGAGTGCGAGCAGCAGGAACGTGATGACGCCGAGCATCTTGCCGGCCAGCAGCACGGCGCGGCGAGGCTGGCGGACGAGCAGCTGGCGCAGCGTGCCCAGGCTGTACTCGCTGGCAACCTGGGAGGCTGCGATCCCGAACGCGACGACGCCGAGCAGAGTGGCGGCCCTGACAACGCCGATGACCAGGCCGTTCGGCGCGGCAAGCTGATGCAGCGTCACAATCCCGCCGGTCGCCGACGCCTGGGAGAACAGCAGGACCACGAACAGCGACGCGGCCGCGGCTAGCCCGAGGAAGGTCGAGAAGAACAGCGATGGACGCCTGAGCTTGGTCCACTCGCTGGCAAACGCCGCCCAGATCATCGGATCGCTCCCATCTCCAGGCCGTCAGGTACATCGGCCGATGTCGTGCCGGTCAGGGCGAAGAACGCTCGCTCGAGGCTCCGGGTGCGCTCGCCGAGCTGACGGACGGTAATCCCGTTCTGCGCGGCGAGCCGGTTAAGGTCGGCGGCGCCAGCGCCCGGCGCCTCGACGAACACCGAGCCGTCGTCGCTGCCGCTCGTCACCGTGTAGCCAGCCCGCTGCAGAAGGCCAGCCAGCCGGTCACGATCGGCGTCATACTCCGGCGCGATCACGAACTCCGCCTGCTGGGTAGCCCGCAACTCCGCGACGCTCCCCTGGTGGACGAGGCGCCCCGCCCTGATCATCACGACGTAGTCGCAGATCTGCTCGATCTCCGCGATCAGGTGGCTCGACACCAGCACCGTGATCCCGTCGTCGGCGAATGACTTGATCAGGCCGCGCATCTCGACGATGCCGGCCGGATCGAGACCGTTATTGGGCTCGTCGAGTATGAGGAGCTCCGGTCCGGCGAGCATGGCCGCCGCGATGCCGAGCCGCTGCTTCATCCCGAGCGAGTAGGAGCGGTACTTGTCTCCCGCCCTGGCCAGCAAGCCGGAACGGTCGAGAACCGGGTCGACAGCGGTCAGCGGCAGCCGCCCGAGGCGCGCGAGCGCCTTCAGGTTCTCCCGGCCGCTCAGCTGCGGGTAGAACGCTGGCGACTCAATGAGCGCGCCGACCTTAGGCAGGTAGGTCGCAGGCTCGCCGAGGCTACCGCCCAGGATCGTTCCGCTCCCGGCTGTCGGGCGGACCAGGCCGAGCAGCATGCGGATCGTCGTGGTCTTCCCCGCCCCGTTCGGGCCGACGAACCCGCAGACCGACCCGGCGGGAATCGCCAGCGCGACGTCGTCGACGACCGTGCGGGCACCGAAGCGCTTGGTCAGCCCGGCTGTCGCTACCGCGAGCGGCGCGCCCGGCCGCTCGTCCGTGCGGTCTATCGCTTGTTCCATGACCATGCCGGTGACGTTACTGACCTGCGGGGCATCGCCCTCGCTATCTCCGCAGATGTCATCCTCCGGAGCACACAACATCATCCTCCGGTCGTACCAGGCGAGCTGGCCGGCGGACCCGAGTGCGGGCCGCCTCAGGGCAGCGGATCCGGCTCCGCGGCCGCGAAGATCTCCGCGAACGTTCTGGTCCGCCGGGCGAGTTGCCGCACCTGTGCTGCGGTCAGATGCGGGCTCAGCTCGCCCGCGAGATCGGCGCGTGACCGATAGCCCATCCGGGGGTCAGCTTCCGCGCGGTGCACTCGTCCCTCGGTCGGACCGTACCGCGCCCGTGAGGTCAGGGCCGTTGCCAGGTCGCTGCCCAGGTCGACGGCTGCCACCACCAGGATCCGGCTGTCGTAGCCCCCGATGAGATTCTCGATCACGGCGACGGCCAGGCCCGGATCCAGGTAGTCAGCGTCGTCAACGACTACCAGGGCCGGCGCCGACGCCGAGACCGCGGCCACGATCCGCGCGGCCCGGGCAGCGGCTCCGTTCTCGCTGCCGGGACTGTCATCAGTCCCGCCGCCCGCTGCTGCTGCCGCCAGGCTGGCCAGCAGGAGGGAGATCGTGCTGGCGATCCCGGACAGCAGCAGGCTGCCGGCGCCGAGGCGCGGTGCGCCACGCAGCCGGCTCCGGCACAGCAGAGCGGCTGCCTGCCGCCGGACATCGACTCCGAGCAGGGCGTCCCTGACGGCCTCGGCCTGCTGCCCCGGTTCGTCCGGCAGCGACCTGGCGTCGATCCGGATCTGGAGGCAGCCAGGGTTGCCGGCGCCGATGACCTCCGGCAGATGGTCAAGGACGGTGGACCGCCCCCAGCCGAGCGGCCCGGCCAGAAGCACGGCATGCGAGCCGATGTCACTCAGCCGTATCCCGTCCCACCACTGCGCCAGCTCTGTCAGCGCCGCCCTCTGCCGCTCTCCCAGCATGAGGCAAGCCTAAAAGGCCCGCGGGGCCGCTTCGGCACCCGCCATGCCCGAGGGTGCCGTCGCGATCCCTTCGGACGCTGGCCGGCGGTGCAGCGAGACGACGTCACGGAGGCGATACAGGAGTACGACCGGCTCGGCCCGGACCAGTTCTTCTCTCAGCATGGCTTCGGCCCGAGCAGAAGCTATGAACTGGCCCGGGACCCCGGGCCGGTAACCTTGCGGTCGTGGCACTCCTCACGCGAACGCTCGGGCGGACCGGCACAGACGTCACCATCCTCGGATTCGGCGCGATGGAACTGCGCGGCCAGCCGCGGGGTCCCGCGATCGCCGACAGCGATGCGGGCACGGTGCTCAACGCCGTCCTTGACGGTGGCATCAACCTCATTGACACGTCCGTCGACTACGGCCGCAGCGAGGAACTGATCGGGCGGTACCTGCGCGGCCGCCGGGACGAGTACTTCCTGGCCTCCAAATGCGGCTGCCCGCTGGACCCGCCGGCGGACGCGACACCCCCGTATGCCCATGACTACCGGCCGGCGAACGTCCGGGCCGGCGTGGAGCGGAGCCTGCGCCGCCTCGGTACCGACCGGCTCGATCTACTCCAGGTGCACATGTCACCGAGCCGGGCCCAGCTTGAGGCCGACGACACCATTGCCACCCTTGCGACGCTGCGCGACCAGGGCAAAGTCCGGTTCATCGGGATGTCCGGCATCCTGCCCAATCTGCCTGACCACATCGCGATGGGCGTCTTCGACGTCTTTCAGATCCCGTACTCGGCGGTCCAGCGCGAGCATGAGGACCTCATCACCGCGGCCGCCTCGGCCGGCGCCGGAACGCTCATTCGCGGCGGCGTAGCGCGCGGCGGCCCCGCCGAGGACAAGGACTGGCGCCAGGGTCCGCTCGGGCTCCCCGAAGGCCAGGGCCGGGACCGCTGGCAGTCCGCCGGTCTCGACGACCTGCTTGACGGCATGCCGCGCCTGGAGTTCATGCTGCGGTTCACGATCAGCCATCCGGGCCTGTCAACCACCATCGTCGGCACCTCGGATCCCGGCCACCTGCGCAGCAACCTCGCCATGGCGGAGAAGGGACCGCTCCCGGCTGATCTTTACGCCGAAGCCAGGAAGCGCCTCGCGCCGGCGCAGTCGTAGGGCGTGGCCACTAACGCGCCGGGCGGCGTCCAGCGGCTCTGGCGGTGCCCCGTCTGATGCACGAACTGTGGAACCGCATCGCCGGGACGCAACCCGTCCCGCCCGCCTGGGTCATCGCCGTGAGCGGCGCCATCGCGCTGCTGATCGTGGTGGACGCCCGGGCCTGGCGGCTGGCGCGGAATTCGATCACGATCGCCCACGAGGGCGGGCACGCGCTGGCTTCGGTGCTGACCGGCCGGCGCCTGGAGGGAATCCGGCTGCATGCGGATACCTCCGGGGTGACCTACTCGCGCGGCCGGGCGACAGGTCCGGCGGCCGTGCTGACCTCGGCGGCGGGCTACCTCGCTCCCTCGCTGCTCGGCGCCGGGGCGGCCTGGCTGCTCGCCGCCCACCATGTCACCGCGATGCTGTGGCTACTGCTCGCGCTGCTCGCGGCCACGTTCCTGGCGATCCGCAATGCCTACGGCATCCTGGCCGTGGTCGTCACGGCCGGGGCGGTCCTGGCGGTGAGCTGGTTCGCGCCCGCCGCGGTGCAGGCGGCATGTGGCTACACCGCGGCCTGGTTCCTGCTCCTGGGCGGGGTGCGGGCCGTCGCCGAACTGCAGCGGCACCGTCGCCGCAGCCAGCGGCGCGGTCAGCCCGGCATGTCGGATGCCGACCAGCTCGGCCGGCTGACCGGAGTGCCCGGCGGCGCCTGGGTCGCGGTCTTCGCGCTCGTCGGCCTGACCGCCCTGGTCCTCGGCACACGCCTGCTCGTTCCCGGTTTGCTGCACCTGCCGCACCTGGCCGGCTAGCAGCCGGGCTGCTGCGCGCGTTACCAGCCGAGTATGTGCTCGCCCTCCTGGAAGGTGCCGGTGGGGCCGTCCGTGCCGATGGACGCCATCCGGACGATAACCTCGGCGCCCTTCTCGACCGGCTGCCCGGCGCTGCTGAAGGGTGTCAGGTCGGTAGCGGTGAAGCCGGGCTCGACCGCGTTGAACTTGATGTCCGGCACGGCTTTGGCGTACTGGACGGTGAGCATCGAGACCGCGGCCTTGCTCGCACCGTAGACGATCGAGGGGAAGTGGAACTGGCGCCGCTCGGGATTCGTGACAGCCCGGAACGAGCCGAGCGCGCTGGAGACGTTGACCACGACCGGGTTCTCCGACTGGCGCAGCAGCGGCAGCGCGGCCTGCGTGACCCGGATAATGCCGATCGCGTTGGTGTCGAAGACCGCCAGCGCGGCCGGGCCGTTGACCTCCGCGCCGCCGCCGACGCCGGCATTGTTGACCAGGACGTCCAGCTGTCCGTCCCGTTCCCCGATCACGCTCATGGCCGCATCCACGGACGCGTCGTCGGTCACGTCCAGCTGGACGAACCGCGCGCCCAGCTCGGCGGCCGCCTTCTCGCCCCGCTCGACGCTGCGGGCGCCGATATAGACGGTGTGCCCGGCCTCGGTGAGCTGGCGGGCGCTCTCGTAGCCAAGCCCTTTACTGGCCCCGGTGATCAGGGTGATCGTCATGTCCCGTGCTCCCTTGCGCTGCCTGGCCGGCCCGGTCTGATCCCAGTCTCGGCGCCGCGCGCCGAAACAGGCAGGGCCCTGGCGATCCTGGGAGCGCCAGGGACAGGCTGGCCCGGATACCCGCCGGTAGGCTCGCCGGGTGAGCGAGGAGAATCTGCTCGGCGACCCCTCGCCCGTGTCCTGCAGCTCGATCGGGCTGCGACCGGCTATCTGCTCGGCCTGGCCGCGAAAGCAGCCCCGGCAGCGACACCGCCGGGCCAGGCGCGAGTCGGTGCCAGCGGGCATCAGGCAGTTCCTGAGTGTCGTGGGGCTGCCCGCGTTCGTCGAGGGGCGGTACTTCGACGTCCTCGCCGCTAACGAGCTGGCTTACTGCCTGTCGCCCAACCTGCAGGCAGGCCGGAACCGCCTGCGCGCGGTCTTCCTCGATCCGGCTGAGCAGGCGCTGTACCCGGACTGGGACGCGGCCACCGCGGGGCTGGTCGCCGGCTTCCGGCAGTCCGTGGGCAGCGATGTGGATGATCAGGGATTCGTTCAGCTGGTCGGTGAGCTCTCGCTGTCGAGTGACCGGTTCCGCCGGCTCTGGGCGCGCCACGACGTCGTCTCGTCCGAGGGAGCGCCGGTGCGCCTCGACCACCCGCAGGTGGGCCTGCTCAGCCTCAGCCGGGAAAAACTCGCCGTCACCGGCACCGAGGGTCAGCTGCTCGTCATGTACCACGCCGCGCCCGGCAGCAGCAGCGCGGAGAAGCTTGGCCTGCTCGCGTCGCTGGCCAGACCAGTCGCCGCCTATCCGGCCGCACGCTCAGGACCAGGGCCAGCGGGACCGGAGCGAGGTGCAGCTAGGCTCGACCACTGGCCGGCCCCAGGTCGGCGAGGGCAGTCCTGGCTGCCCAGTCACCGCACATCCCGTGCACGCCGCCCCCCGGAGGAGTGGAGGACGAGCAGAGATAGACACCGGGGATCGCCGTCCGGTACGGATTCCACCGGGGGGTGGGACGGAAGATGGTCTGGCGCACCGAGCCTGCCCCGCCGCCGATGTCGCCGCCGATGTAATTCGGGTTGTGGCGCTCCATTTCAGCGGCCGTGCAGACCGACTTTGCCAGGATCAGGTCGCGGAAGCCGGGCGCGAACCTCTCGATCTGGGCTTCGATCCGGCCGGTCATGTCCGCGGTCGAGCCCGGCGGCACGTGGCAGTAGCCCCACAGCGTCTGCTTCCCGTCCGGCGCCCGGCTCGGGTCTACTACCGCCGGCTGCGCCACCAGGCAGAAGGGGCGCTCCGGATGCCTGCCCGCCGTCACGTCGGACTCGCTCTGCGCGACTTCGCTGAAGGTGCCGCCCACGTGCACCGTTCCTGCCTCCCGGCAGGCCGGAGCCTGCCAGGGCACCGGCCCGCTGAGCGCCCAGTCGACTTTGCAGACCCCCGGACCGTACTGGAAGCGCTCGAGCGCCCGGCGGTGCCGGGCCGCGAGGCGGCCGCCGGCGAGCGCGACGAACTGGCGAGGGGTGACGTCCAGCAGGATCGCCCGGGCCGGCGGCAGGCTATCCAGGGACTGCACCCACCGGCCGGTCTCGATCCGGCCGCCCAGCGAGGAGATCTGGCCCACCAGGGCGTCGATGATCCTGGCGCTTCCGCCTTCGACCAGCGGCCAGCCGACCGAATGCGCGATCATCAGGAAGAGAAGACCGTAGGCGCCGGTGAGTGGCGCTGTCAGGGGCCGCATGGTGTGCGCGGCCGCGCCGGCCAGCATGGCCCTGGCCTCCTCGCCGCTGAACCGCCGCGCGAGGATGCTGGCGGGCAGCACTCCCTCCAAGCCGAAGCGGGCCAGGGCTATCGGGTGGCCAGGGACTGACCGTCCCAGCGGCGCGAGGATGTCAGGCAGGAGGGCCGGGGTGTCGCGCACGAGCGGCTCGAGAAGCTGCCGGTAGGCGCGGCCGTCAGGTCCGAGACCGCCGGCGGTCTGCTCGACCGAGCCCTCGACGGCAGCCGCCCGGCCACCATCCAGCGGGTGGGCGAAAGCGACCTTCGGAGTCAGCAGCCGGACGCCGCCGGCGGTCAGCCCGGCGCCGGCGAAGAACGGCGAGGCACCGGCCAGCGGGTGGACCGCCGAGCAGACATCATGCCAGAACCCCGGCAGCGTCAGTTCTTCTGTTCTGCAGCCACCGCCAGGCGTCTGCCCGCCCTCGATGACGTGCACCGACAGCCCGGCCCTGGCCAGCGTCAGGGCAGCGGCCAGCCCGTTCGGCCCGGACCCGACGACGATCGCGTCGGCTCCGGCGCGGGTGCTGCTAGAGGTCAATGATCTCGCCCTCCGCGGCCACACTCACATTGCCGTCGCCGGCGGTGACGCTGGCGGCGAGCTGGTCAAGCGCGGTGTCGGTGCGGCCGGGCTTGTGATGGGTCAGCATCACCCGCCGGGCGCCGGCCCGCCGCCCCAGGCCGATGGCGTAGTCGACCGCCGCGTGCCCGAACGAGGCCTCGGCCGCGACCTCCTCGGCGAGCAGGAAGCCATCGTGCAGCAGCAGATCCACGCCGCTCGCGAGCTCCAGCGCAGCAAGGTGATAGGCGCCCCAGCCGTCGGGCCCCGGACCGAGCGCGGTCGGACAGTGATCGGGCAGGTAGGCGATCGAAGCAGACCCGTCGCTGACCCGGTAGCCGAGCGTGGCCCCGCCCTTGTGCGGGATCGTTCTGGCCTCGATCGTGAAGCCCTCGGCCTTCAGCGGTCCCGGCGCCACCGTGCCGAAGGACCAGGCACCGCGCAGCCCGCTCGGCGGGATCGGGAAATGCGGTGGCGACATGCCCTTGGCCAGCGCGTCCTCCGCGCTCGCCCCGTCCTCCTGAGCAGGCAGCAGCAGGCTGACGCGCGCGTCATCACGATCACCGGCGGTGAAGAACGGCAGCCCGTGCACGTGGTCCCAGTGCAGGTGGGTCAGCAGGATCGTGCCGTCGAACGGCAGGCCCCCCAGCAGCGTCGTGACTTGCCGCAGCCCGGTGCCGGCGTCCAGGACCAGCACCGGCCCGGAGGCGCCGTCGTGCGCGACTGCCACGCAGGAGGTATGGCCGCCATAGCGAAGGAATTCCGCCCCCGGCGCGGGAGTCGATCCGCGAACACCGCAGAGAGAAAGGCGCACTCCTTCTACCCTAGGCCCCGCGCCCGGACTTCCGGCCGGCCCCCGCGGGCGGCGGACCAGCCGGGGCAGCGACCTCTTCCCTGCGGTGCCCGGCGGATAGCTCCTGAAGTGCCGACCGGTCGAGCTGGCCCGCCTCAACCGCCGCGACCCGGCAGGCCGTAACCGCTACCAGCGTCGAGGTCCGGGTCCCGCCATCCAGGTGAGCGCGCTCCCCCAGCATGGCGCCCGGCCCGTACTCGGCCAGCCGCTCCCCGTCGTGCTCGACCCGTACGGCGCCGTCAAGCACGAGATAGACATCGGCTCCCGGCTCTCCCTGGCGCACCAGGACGTCGCCCGCCTTCAGCCGCCGTATTCGCGGCTTGGCCGCGCCGTGCATCAGCTGCACCGACAGCTCTCGTTCCAGCGCCGTCTCCACGGCCGTGACCAGGGCCGCCGAGTCCTCATCTCCCCACGGGCTGTGCCGCCCGAACGACCTGCGATACCAGTCAGAGAAGTCGGTCAGCCCGGATTTGTGCGACAGAGTGCCGCCGGCGTCATAGACCCAGTGCCGCGGGAACGGGCTCGCCCCGGTCATCGCGGACTCGGCCGTCCCGTCGGCGCGCAGCGTCAGCGAGAGCGTCGTCCACACCAGCGGGGCCTGCCATTGCACGAACGGCTTCCGCCGCACTCGCCGCGGCGCCGGCATGCCGGTGCGGCCGCCGACGGTCTGCACGAACCGGATCCAGCCGTCCCCGCGCTCAGGATCACGCTGGAGATCGGGGAGCCTCACGGCCTGGAACTGGTGGCTCAGCGCGCCCAGGCGAACAGTCGTGGCGCCCATCATGCCGCCGCCGTCGTAGCCGCAGCCGGTGATCGTGCCTGCCCCGTCCACCTCGATCCAGGCTTGCAGCACGTTGGCGAACCGGAACTTGTCCGTGGCCCGGAGGGCCTCAAGATCGTCGAGCTGGCCGGGCGGCGGATCATCGTAATGGGTGAAGCCCGCGTCGAAGGCCACCCGCGTCCCGCCGGTGACGGCTTCCGACGGAATCCAGGACAGAGAGGTGATGCAGCTGGCGTATCGCATGTACCGATCGTCGCCCCTGGCGCACGTCAGAGCCAGCATGCTGGCTGGTCTTTCCCGGTGGCTGCCTGCCGGCGCCGGGGTGTGCCTACCACCACCGCGCTTCTGGTGGCTGCTCACTGGCCGGTCTGCGGCCGGCTGTGGGACAACTGAGTCGTGGGGACAACCGCGGCGCTCCCCGAGAGCGCCATCGACGTCTTCCTCGCCGACGACAACCTGATCGTCCGCGAGGGGGTGCGCGCTCTCATTGAGCGGCACCCGGATCTGCGCGTGGTCGGCGTAGCCGCTGACTACGACGAGGTCGTGAACGGCGTCGCGGCCACCGAGCCGCAGGTTCTGGTCACCGACGTCCGCATGCCGCCGTCGTTCAGCCGGGAAGGCATCGACGCCGCCAAGGAAGTGCGCAAGCGGCACCCGGGCACCGGAGTGGTCATTCTGTCGCAGTACGACGATCCCGAGTACGCCGTCTCGCTGCTAGCCGAGGGCTCGGCCGGATACGGCTACCTGCTGAAGGACCGCGTCGCGGAGGGCAACCAGCTCGCTGACGCCATCCGCGCCGTGGCGACCGGCGGCACCGCGCTCGATCCCGCCATCGTCGAGGCCCTGGTCCGGCCGGTCGTCGCCCCCGGCGAGCTCGCGCCGGCCGAGCAAGAGCTGCTCGGCCTGATCGCCGAGGGCAAGCCGATCAAGGCGATCGCGGCGGCCAGGCACGTGCCGCCCGAGGCGATCGCCGCCGAGGTCGAGGCTGTTTTCGTCAGGCTCGCGGCCGGCGTCGCCTCCGGGAATCCGGCCGCACTGAACCGCCTGCGGATGCTGCACCAGGCCATCGTCGACCGCGAGGAGCAGGGCGAAACCCTGTCCCGGCTGCTGCCGGGCGGGCTTGCTGAGAAGCTCCGCGGCGGCAGGCAGCGCATCGGCGAGACTGAGACCGTCATCGTGACCGTCCTGATGAGCGATATCAGGTCCTACTCGACGATTGCCGAGCATGCGGACCCGACCCAGCTAGCCGGCCAGCTCAACACCCACCGCGCGGCCATGAATCGTGCCATTCTCGGCGAGGGAGGGACGGTCATGCAATTCGTCGGCGATGCGGTCATGGCGGTGTTCGGCGCGCCGTTCCCGCAGGATGACCACGCCGACCGCGCCGTCTGCGCGGCCGCGGGCATGCACGAGCTGCAGGCCGAGATCAATGCCGCCTGGGAGGCCGACGGGCTGCACGCCTTCGGCCTCGGCATTGGCCTGTCCACCGGGACGGCAGCGGCGGCGCTGCTCGGCTCGGAGGAGCGCCTGGAATACACGCTGGTTGGTGACACGGTCAACCTGTCCCAGCGGCTCCAGCAGCTGGCCGCGGCCGGCGAGACCGTCATCTCCGCGGCTACCAGCCAGGGACTGACCGTTCCCGTAAGCGCCGTCGAGCTGCCGGCCCAGCTGGTGAAGGGCCGCGATACACCCATTGTCGCCTACAAGCTCGCCCGGAGCGGCGCCCCCGTCGCCGCCGGACCCGCGAATCCCTGACCGACCGACGACCCGGGGGGGCCGATGACTGACAACCTGCCAGCACTCACAGTCCGCGGAGTGCGCAAGACCTTCGAGGCCGAGAACGCGCCGGTACGGGCGTTGCGCGGCGTGGACCTGACCGTGGCGGCGGGCGAGTTCGCCGCCCTGATGGGCCCGTCCGGATGCGGCAAGTCCACTCTGCTCAACCTTGTGGCCGGGCTTGAGCTCGCCGACGAGGGCCAGATCACCGTCGCCGACGAGCAGGTGACCGGGCGCAGCGAAGACGACCTGGCCCGGCTGCGCCGCAAGCACATCGGCATCATCTTCCAGTTCTTCAACCTGCTGGAAGGCATGACCGTGCTGGAGAACGTGGCGCTCCCCGCGGTGATCGCCGGCCGTAAGCGCAAGATGGCCGAGACCAGGGCCCGCGATCTGCTCGACCTGCTCGGCATCGGCGATAAGGCGGCGGCGGTACCCGGCGTGCTGTCCGGCGGGCAGCGGCAGCGGCTGGCGATCGCCAGGGCGCTGGCGAACGAGCCCACGCTGCTGCTCGCCGACGAGCCGACGGGCGCGCTGGACTCCGACGGCGGCCAGGAGGTCATCGAGTTGCTGAGCCGGCTGCACGCCGGCGGCCAGACGATCATCATGGTGACCCACGACGGCCAGGTGGCGGCCGCGGCAGGCCGCATCGTGCGCATGCTCGACGGCCGGATCCTGCCGGCTGACCCGGCCGGAAACCCGCAGCGCGGCGTCAGCATCCCGGTCCAGGCCCGCTAGCCGTGAGCACCCCAGCCGCGCGCCTCGCGTGGTACCGGCTGCGGGCTACGCTCCGCCGCCGGCTCCCTGGCTACCTGACGCTGGCGATCTTGCTCGGCCTGATCGGCGGGCTCGGCATGGCGTCGGCCACCGCAGGCCGGCGTACCGAATCGTCCTATCCTGACTACCTGGCCAGCACCAACCCGTCCGCCCTGATCATCCAGCCGAACTCGAACTCCAGCCCGGACGAAACCCTGGCTCAGGCCTACCGGGCCTACGCCGGGCTCCTTGCCGGACTGCGCCGCCTGCCGCACGTGCGCGGCCTGGCCACGGCCGATGCCTTCAACGCCGCGTTGCTCACACCGCGCGGCGGCTTTGGCCCGGTCCTGTTCACCCAGGTCCAGCTCGTCGCCAGCAGCGACGGCATGTTCTCGCGGCAGGACCGGCTGACTCTCACGGCCGGACACCGGGCCGTGCGGGCGGACCAGGTGGTGGCGACCAGCCGGGCCGCGGCCGCTTTGGACCTGCATGTGGGCTCGCGGCTACCCATCGGCATCTGGGCATCGAGCCCCGCGAAGGGCCTGCCGCCGTTCTACCGGAAGCTCGACCTGACCGTCACCGGCATCGGAGTGGTCAGCACCCAGGTCGTCCAAGACGACATTGATGCGGAACGCACCGGGTTCCTGATCGGCACACCGGCCCTCGACCGGGAATTCGTGCCCTGCTGCACCGCCACCTCCTACATTGGCCTGCGGCTGGCCGGCGGCTACCGGTACTCCGACGCCATCGCCACCGATTACCTGCGGCTGGCCTCCTCAGGTCCGTCCGCGAGCGGCGCTCAGCTGCTGCAGCTGCTGGAGGTCTACAGCACGTCCGCGATCGAAGCGCAAGCACAGCGAGCGGTCCGCCCGGAAGCCATCGCGCTCGGCGTCTTCGGGATTATCGCGCTCGCTGCCGCGCTGATCATCGGGGCCCAGTCCCTCTCCCGCCAGCTCCGCGCCGCCGCCGACGACGCGGACGTGCTGCGTGCGCTCGGCGCCGGGCCTGCGGCCGTCGCCGCTGACGGCGTGCTCGGCCTGCTCGGCGCAGTCGTGGCCGGGGCCCTGCTGGCCGTAGCCGTCGCCATCGGCCTGTCGCCGTTCTCGTTGTTCGGTCCAGTGCGGCAGGCGGACCCGGGCCACCGGGTCTACCTGGACTGGACCGTTCTCACGCTGGGCGCCCTGGCGCTGATCCTCATTCTCGGCGCCGTAGCCGCGATCATCGGCTACCGCCAGGCGCCGCACCGCGGCCGGGCGCGCGGGCAGTCCGGCCGCGGTTCAGCCGTCGTCCGGGCCGGACTCGGCGCGGGCCTGGGCGCGGCCGGGGTGGCCGGCCTGCGGTTCGCGCTGGAGCCCGGCCGGGGCAAGACCGCTGTGCCGGTACGGTCCGTGCTGACCGGGGCGGTGCTGGCAGTCGTGGTCATCGCCGCGACCCTGACGTTCGGCACCAGCCTTCGCTACCTCGTTTCCCGCCCCGCCCTGTACGGCTGGAACTTCAGCTACGCGCTGTACTCGACTGACGGATGGGGCCCGTTCCCGCCGTCGCGCACCACGCCGTGGCTGCACCGCGACCGGCTGATCGCCGCCAGCACCGGCGTGTACTTCCTCACCGTCCAGATCGACCGGCAGACCGTGCCGGCGATATCGTCCCCGGCCCGCGCGGCGGTCGGTCCCCGCGTCCTGACCGGGCACGCGGTCGACGGGCCCGGCCAGATCGTGCTCGGCCCGGCCACCCTCCAGCAGTTGCACAAGCAGGTGGGTGACCAGGTCACCGTGCAGCTAGGCCCGGTCATCCGGGACGCCCGGCTGCGGATTGTCGGCACGGCCGCCCTGCCGGCCCTGGGCGACACGCTGGGGGTCCATCCGTCGCTGTCAACCGGCGCCGTCCTGCCGACGACCGTCGTCACCCGGGCCGCCCTGAACGAGGCAGGCCCGGAGTCCGGCCCCAACGCGATCCTGGTCCGCCTCAAGCCCGGCGTCAGCCCGGCTGCCGGGCTGCGGTCACTCCGGCAGATCGCCGGGGCCTATAACGCGATCGTGCACTCTCCGCAGATTGTGGCGGAGGCGGGCCCGACCGCGCTCGAGCTGGTAGCGAACGTGCTGCCGGTGCAGCGCCCGGCTGAGATCGTGAACTACAAGTCCATGGGCACGATGCCGGTGATCCTGGCGGCCGGCGTCGCGGCCGGGGCGGTCGCCGGGCTCGGCCTGGCCCTGGTCGCGTCCGTCCGGCGCCGCCGCCGCGACCTTGCCCTGCTGAAGACGCTGGGCTTTACCAGGCGGCAGCTCGCCGCCACCATCGCCTGGCAGTCCACGGTCATCGCCGCCGGCGGTGTCATCGTCGGCGTCCCGGTCGGAGTCGCGGCCGGCCGCTGGCTGTGGATCCTGTTCGCCCGTTCCTTGTCCGCCGTGCCTGACCCGGTCATTCCGGCCGCCTCCGTCGCCGTGGCCGCGCTGTCCGCGCTGGTCCTGGCCAACCTCGTCGCCGCCCTGCCTGGCCGTGCCGCTGCCCGCACGCCGGCGGCGCTGATGCTGCGAGCGGAGTAGGCCCATGGACATCAGGCGGCCGTCATGAGCGACCCGCTGCTGCGGGCAGCCCGGCTACCGCTTCCGCGCTACTTTCCGCCGCCGCTGGGGCGGCTACGTAACCCTGGCCCTGATGATCGGCCTCGTCGGCGGCGTGGCGCTCGGGGCAGTGACAGCGGCCCGGCGCACTTATGCCTCTTACCCTCAGTTCCTCGCCAGCACGAACCCGTCCGACCTTCTGGTGCTGCCTCAGACGAATGCCCCGCAGCCGGGCCTGGTGAGCAAGCTCGCCCGGCTCCGGCACGTGCGCAGCGCCGAGGCGGGCGAGCAGATCAATGCCGCGACGCTGACTGACGTCGGCCAGGTCAAGACCATCCTGGAAACCCAGGTGGAATTGGTCGCCAGCCCGGACGGGCTGTTCACCGACCAGGACCGGCTGACGATCGTCCAGGGCCGCGCAGCCGACCCGGCGCGAGCCGGTGAGGTCGTGGCCACGAACGAGGCCGCTGCGATTCTCGGCTTGCACGTCGGATCCCGCATCCCGATCGGAATTGCGCTGGACAGCGCCAAGAACGTCAGTTTCTACCGTAAGACAGTGCTGACGGTGGTGGGGATCGGCGTCCTGGGCCTCCAGGTCGTGCACGACGACATCGACACGAACCGGGCCGGATTCCTGGTGGGCACCCCGGCCCTGCTGCGCCAGTACGAGTCCTGCTGCGCCACGAACAGCTACGACGGGCTCCAGCTCGACGGCGGCAGCCGCAGCGACGTGCCCGTCGAGCGGGAGTACGAGCAGCTGATTGACAACCAGGCCACCAGCTACGGCCAGCTCGTTGTCTACCAGACCTCGGCCATCGAGGCCGAGGCCCAGCAGGCCATCAGGCCCGAGGCCATCGCCCTCGCCGTGTTCGGCATGATCGCCCTGCTCGCCGCGCTGATCATCGGGACCCAGGCCATCTCCCGCCAGCTCTACGGCAACGCCGGCGATGCCGCTGTACTGCGCTCGCTGGGCGCCACCCCGGCCGCCACTATGGCCGACGGGCTGGTCGGCCTCGCCGGCGCCCTCGTGGCCGGAACGGCGCTCGCGGCCGCGGTCGCTGTTGCCCTCTCCCCGCTGGCACTCTTCGGGCCAGTTGCCACGGTGGAGCAAGCACCAGGCATCGACGCCGACTGGACCGTACTCGGACTGGGAATGCTGACCCTGGCGCTGATCCTCGGCACGGTGGCGACCTCGATCAGTTACCGCCTGGCTCCGCATCGGACCGCCCGCCGGGCCGCGGCCGGCCGGGGCTCTGGCGGCCGCGGCTCTGGCGTAGTCGCGGCGGCGCTGGCGGTCGGCCTGCCGGCTTCGGGCGGGGCGGGCCTGCGGTTCGCCCTGGAGCCGGGTCACGACCGCACCGCGGTCCCGGTCCGGTCGGTCATCGCCGGCACGGTGCTCGCGGCGGCCGTCGGCATCGCCACGCTCACCTTCGGTGCCAGCCTGAGCACGCTCATTTCGCACCCGTCCCTTTATGGCTGGAACTTCAGCTACGCGCTGTACTCGGTCGACGGCTACGGGCCAGTGCCGTCGCGGTGGGCGGCACCGCTGCTGGCCCGCGACCCCGACGTCGCCGCCACCACCGGCGTCTACTTCGCGACGGTCCAGATCGATGGCCAGACGGTGCCGGCCATGGCCACCCCCGACTCGGCGGCGATTGCGCCGAGCTCGCTGACCGGCCATGGCCTGACTGGCCCCGGACAGATCGTGCTCGGGCCCGCCACCCTGGCCGGGCTGCACAAGCGGCTGGGCGACACCGTCACCGTGTCCGAGGGACAGATCGTTCCGCCGGTTCGGCTGCGGATTACCGGCACGGCCGCGCTGCCGACGATCGGCGATGTCATCGGCGTGCACGCCTCGCTGAGTACGGGAGCGGTTGTCTCCACCCAATCGGTGCCCGCACGGGACCTGGCCGCGTACGGACCGGTCAGCGGCCCCAATGCGATCTTCATCCGGCTGCGGCCAGGGGTCAGCCCCGCAGCCGGGGCGCGCTCGCTGAACCAGATCGCTAACCAGCTCAACCGCGACTCGCGCTCGCCTGCGGCCGAGTCGGTCATCGGCGACCAGGGGAACTACATCAAGTTCGTTTCGGTACTGCCGGTGCAGCGGCCAGCGGAGATCGTCAACTACAAGAGCATGGGCGCGATGCCTGCCATCCTGGCCGGCGGACTGGCCGCGGGCGCGATCGCCGGCCTTGGCCTGACGCTGATCGCCTCCGTCCGGCGCCGCCGCCGCGACTTCGCCCTGCTGAAGACACTCGGCTTCACCCGGGGCCAGCTCGCCGCCGCCGTCGCCTGGCAGTCCACCACCATCGCGGTGATCGGCCTGGTGATCGGAGTGCCCGCGGGCATCGCGGCCGGGCGCTGGCTCTGGCTTGCCTTCGCCCACGAGCTGTCCGCGGTGCCGGACCCCGTCGTTCCTGGCGCCTCGATCGCCCTGGCCGCTCTGGTTGCCGTCGCGCTGGCCAACCTCGTCGCCGCGCTGCCCGGCCGGGCGGCCGGCCGTACCCCTGCCGCGATCGTGCTGAGGGCCGAGTGATGCGGTCACCAGGTGCGCTGCCGCGGCTGGGCTGGTACCGGTTCCTGGCCACGTTCCGCCGCCGGTGCGGCGGCTATCTGGCGCTGGCTGTCCTGACCGGCCTGGTCGGCGGCGTGGCCATGGCATCGATGGTGGCCGCCAGGCGCACCGACTCGTCCTACCCGAGGTTCCTGGCCAGCACCAACCCGTCGGATCTCGTCGTTCAGCCGTTCACGCAGCCCGCATACTCGCCGCGTTTCGCGCGCCAGCTGGCCCGGCTGCCGCACGTCGAGCAGGCCGCGGTGGCCGTGCCGCTGACCGCGGCTACCCTGACCCGAAGCGGGAGACCTGGCACCGTGCTGCTCGCGCACGTGCAGCTCGCGGCCACCGTCGGCGGCCCCGGCGGCCTCTACTCCGGTCAGGACCGGGTGACGATGACGGCGGGCCGCCCGGCCGATCCGGCCCGGCCGGACGAGGTCGTGGCTACCCAGGGCGCCGCCGCCGAGCTCCACTTGCACATCGGATCGCGCCTGCTGGTCGGGCTGATCAGCAGCGCGACCGGCGGCCTGGGCGGCCGGGCCGACCTCACCGTCGTCGGGATTGGCGTCCTCAATACCCAGGTGCTGCAGGACAGCGTGGACGCCGGGCGGACCGGCTTCCTGCTCGGGACGCCCGCGCTCGCCCGGCAGTTCGCCGGCTGCTGCGCCAGCGGCATGGATGTCGGCCTGAAGCTGGACGGCGGCAGCCGGTACGACACCGCGGTCGGCCGCGAGTACAACCACCTGCTGGCGACGAGTTCCGCCATTGCTCCCGGCGGATCCGAGCTCTACGTGTACGTCACCTCGGCCATCGAGGCGGAGGCTCAGCGGTCCATCAGGCCCGAGGCCATCGCGCTCGGCGCGTTCGCGCTGTTCGCGGCCTTCGCCGCGCTCATCATCGGGACTCAGTCCATCTCCCGGCAGCTCCGGGCCGGAGCCGATGACGCCGCAGCGCTGCGCGCCCTCGGTGCCGGCCCGGCCATGATCATGGCCGATGGACTGCCCGGCATCGCGGCGGCCGTCGCGGCGGGCTCGCTGGTCGCGGTCGGGCTGGCCATCGCGCTGTCGCCGTTCTCGCTCTTCGGGCCAGTGCGGGCGGTTGAGCCCGGACGGGGAATCTATCTCGACTGGGCCGTGCTCGGGCTCGGCGCGCTCGGGCTGGCCCTGGTTCTGTGCACCGTGGCCGCCGTGATCGCCTACCGGCAGGTGCCGCACCGGGCGGCAGCCCGCAGCCAGGCTCGCGAGCGCCCGGCGACCGCGGGCCGGGCGGCGGCGGCGGCCGGGCTGCCCCTGCCGGGCGTGGAGGGACTACGGCTGGCCCTGGAGCCAGGGCGAGGGCGGACCGCGGTTCCGGTCCGGTCGGTCCTCGCGGGAGCGGTGCTGGCCATGACGGTGGTGACCGCCACGCTGACCTTCGGCGCCAGCCTGACCACGCTGGTGACCCATCCGGCGCTGTACGGGTGGAACTTCGACTACGCCTTCTACGCAGTCCAGGGCTGGGGCCCGGTGCCCGACCGGTGGGCCGGGCCGCTGCTCGCCCGCGATCCGCTGGTGGCCGCCACCACCGGCGTGGTGTTCGCGACGGTCCAGGTCGACGGCCTGACTGTGCCGGCGATGGCGGCCGCGACCAGGCCCGCGGTGGCCCCGCACGTGCTGTCCGGCCGCGGGCTCGACAGCAGCAGTGACATCGTGCTCGGCCCGGCCACACTGGCGGAGCTGCATCAGCGAGTCGGCGGGATCGTGACACTCGCCAGCGGCAGCCTCCACGTCCGGCTGACGATCGCCGGCACGGCCACCATGCCGGCGATCGGCGGCGTGCTGAGCGTCCATCCGTCGATGAGCACCGGAGCGCTGTTCTCCACGGCGGTCCTGCCGGGTAACGCGCTCGCCGGCCCGTTCGGGCGCCTCCTGGCTGGTCCCAACGCCATCCTCGTGCGGCTGCGGCCGGGTGTCAGCGAGGCAGCTGGCCTGCGGTCGATGCAGGCCATCCGCGAGCGGCTCGCCGCGGCGCTGAACTCACCGCAGGCGCTGGCCGCGAGCGGCGGCGGCTCGATAGCGGACACCATCGACCTGCTGCCCGCCCAGCGGCCCGCCGAGATCGTGAACTACAAGACGATGGGCGCGATGCCTGCGGTGCTGGCCAGCGGGCTGGCCGCCGGTGCGGTGACCGGCCTCGGCCTGACCCTGGTGGCGTCGGTGCGGCGGCGCAGGCGTGACTTCGCGCTCCTCAAGACGCTGGGCTTCACTCGCGGGCAGCTGGCAGGCGCGGTGGCCTGGCAGTCCTCGGTGATCGCCGTGATCGGCCTGCTGATCGGCGTGCCGGCCGGCATCGCGCTCGGCCTGCTGCTGTGGCTCGCGTTCGCGCGCGAGCTGTCGGCCGTGCCTGATGCGGTGATTCCGGCCGGGCCGATCGCCCTGGCCGCCCTGGGCGCGCTCGTGCTGGCCAATCTTGTCGCCGCGCTGCCCGGCCGGACGGCCGGGCGTACTCCCGCTGCGATCCTGCTGAGGGCAGAGTGATGGACGTGATGACGAACGCAACCGTCGACAACCAGGCCGCCGTCCTGGCTGGCCCGCGGCAGCACCCCGGCCAGGAAGCTGCTGGCCGGAGTGCTCATACCGCTGGTCACCCTTGTGGTCGTGGTGGTCGGCCTCCGGACGCCGGGCGCGTTCCCCGCGGTCCAGGCCGTTGCCTTCGGCCTGGTGATCGTGGGCGCGCTGTCCGGCGCGATCCTCGCCCGCGCCGCGCAGCGAGTCGCGCTCTGGCAGGTGGCGTCCGGCGCCCTGGCCGCCGCGATAGCGCTCACTGCGACCCGCATCGGCGACCAGCCGGGCGGGCACCAGCCGGCCCGCGGCGTGGCGACATTCGCCGTGCCCGTCGTCGTCGCCGTGTCGGTGAACATGCTGCTCGCCCTTCCCGACGGCCGGCTGGCCAGCCAGGGGCGGAGGCTCGGCGCGGGGCTGGCCTATGCGGTCGCGGCCGCCGCCGGGCTCGCGCTGGCCGTAGCGGGCCTGCCGTTCCCGGCGTGGGCAATTGCGGTGGCCTGGCCGCTGGCCGCCGCCTGCGCCCTGCCCGCGGTGCGGCTGCGGTACCGGGCGGCGTCGGCGCGTGACCGGCAGCGGATGCAGTGGATGGCCGTCGGGGCCGTGCTGGCCGCCGACTCGGCGCTGGTGGTCGCGGTCCTGCACGTGCTTGTCGGCTGGCCCGAGCTGGTCGGCGCGGTGGCGGCGGGGTGCGCGAGCCTGCTCGCGGTCGGGATGATGGCCGGCGAGCTCCCGTCGCTCGGGTCGTACGGCGGCCGGGCGCTGGTCCAGGTGCTCTCGATCGCCGGATTCACCACCGTAGTCGCGGCTATCTACCTGGTCATCGTGCTCGGCATCGGGACCGGGCCGAGCGATGCGGCTGACCGGGAGATACTCGGGCTGTCCCTGCTGGCGGCCGCGGTCGCGGCGATCGGCTACCTGCCCGCCAGGGACCGGCTGGTCGCGGCGGCCACGCGCTTCGTCTACGGCGCCAAGGAGGCGCCCGACGAGACCCTGCGCACGTTCGGCAGCAGGCTGACCCGTGCCATCCCGATGGACGAGCTGCTGCTGCAGCTGGCCGAGTCGCTGCGCAAGACCATGGCGCTGACCAGCGCCGAGGTCTATACCGGCACGGGCGACGTGCTGGAACGCGCGGCCGCGGTGCCCGACACCGGGCCGCGGTCAGTGGTGGTGACCGACCGGGAGCGCACCGTCGTGGCCAGGGCCGGCGTGTCCGGCAACGCCTGGGCCTCGGTCTGGCTGCCCGCGGTGCTGGACGGGCGCGCCCAGGCCCAGGTCAGGGTCGCGCCGGTCAGCCACGCGGGCGAGCTGCTCGGGCTGATCATCACCGAGCGGCCCGCCACGGCGGATGCCTTCTCCGACGAGGACGACCGCGTGCTGACCGAACTGGCCCGGCAGGTCGGCCTCGCGGTCCACAACGCGCGGCTCGACACCGCGCTGCAGACCACGCTGGACGAGCTTCGGAAGCAGGCCGACGAACTGCGCCAGTCCCGGGCGCGTATCGTCGCCAGCGGCGACGCCGAGCGGCGGCGCGTGGAACGCAATCTGCATGACGGAGCACAGCAGCACCTGGTCGCGATGGCCGTCAACCTGCGCCTGGCTCGTGACATCATCGCCGAGGATCCGCAGGCCGCGGCCGAGATGATGGACCAGCTCGCCGATGATGTCAGGGTGACCATCCAGGATCTGCGCGAGCTCGCGCATGGCATCTACCCGCCGCTGCTGGCCGACAGCGGGCTCGGCGAGGCGCTCCGGGCCGCCGGGAACCGCAGTCCGCTGGCCGTTGTCGTGACGACCGACGGAACCGGCAGGTACACGCCCGACATCGAGGCGGCGATCTACTTCTGCTGCCTGGAAGCGCTGCAGAACGCCGCCAAGCACGCACCGCAGGCCAGCGTGGAGGTGCGGGTCTGGGAAGACTCGGGCGGCCTGCTGTTCTCGGTCACCGACGATGGTCCCGGCTTTGACGCCGTCAGCGCGCGCAGCGGCCACGGCTTCGTCAACATGGCCGACCGGCTCGGAGCCATCGGCGGCACGGTGCGGTGGGAGTCAGAGCCTGGCCACGGCGCCCGTGTCCTCGGCACGGTTCCGCTGCTCTGACCGGCTCGCGCCGCGGCCAGCGAACTCGGCCTGCCGCCGCTTCCGGCGGCCCGTCAGGCCGGCGTCGCGGTCAGCAGGTCGCGAAGAGCCCGGAGTTCCGCTCTTCCCACAGGCGGCGGATGGTGTCGGAAGCGAGCCGCTCCTTGTTGACATAAGCCGTCGCGCCGCTGGCCGCGGCCGCGGGCGGAAGGTCGGCCGCATCATAGGTCGAGCACAGGATCACGACGACGTCCGGGTGCGCCGCGGTGATCGCCCGGGTCGCCTCGATCCCGCTCATCTCCGGCATGTTGATGTCCATCAGCACGAGCGCCGGGTGCAGCCGCTCGACCAGCTCGATCGCCTCCCGGCCGCTGGACGCCTCGCCGGCGAATTCGAAGCCGTCAAGCCGGCGCAGGACCGCTCTCGCCGCCGAGCGGAACGGCGCCTGGTCATCCACCACGAGAACGGAACGCGGGCTGGTCACGGAATCAGCGTCGCACAAGCGGCCGCTCCTGCCGATGGTGCTGCCATCCGGAGCGAGGGTGTGGCCAGCCTCCCGGCGTCACCGTTCTGACTGCTGGCTCAGGTACACCAGCACCGCCTTGACCCTGCGGTTCACGTCCTTCTCCTCCGACAGCCCCAGCTTGGCGAAGATCGAGTTGGTGTGCTTCTCCACCGCGCGCTCAGTCACGAACAAGGTGGCGGCGATCGCCGAATTGCTCTTCCCCTGAGCCATCACGGCCAGGATCTCCGCCTCGCGGGGCGTCAGCGACGACAAGCCAGGCTGGCGTTCCGACGAGCGTGCCCGGACCAGTTCGTCCACGACGAGAGGGTCGATCACCGATCCTCCCCGGGCCACGGCCCGGATCGCCCGAGCCAGCTCATCCACGCTGCCGACATGTTCCTTGAGGAGGTAACCGCGGCCGGCCGAGCCGTGCTCGAGCAGGGCCAGCGCGTAGCCGGGAGCCGTGTACTGGCTCAGCACCACCACACCGACCTGAGGATGGTGGTGCCGGATCCAGGCGGCCGCCTTGATGCCCTCATCGGTGCCGGTCGGCGGCATGCGGATGTCGGTCACGACCACGTCCGGAACCTGCTCGCTGACCATCGCGAGCAGCTGCGGCAAGTCGGACGCTGCCCCGACCAGCTCGAAATCCTCGTTGGCCGCAACCAGCCGGGAGATGCCCTCCCTGAGGAGGACATTGTCCTCGGCTAGCGCAACCCTGATCTTTCCCATACCGGATCGGATCGTAGCGCGCGCCCGGCTCCCGCGACAGGCTGCCGCCGCAGCAGGCCTGCCGGGTCCGGCCCCCGCGCTGGCCCGCGGGCTCGCACGAGGGTCTGGTGGGGTTGCCGTCTCCCGTGGATGATCCCTATAGAAGCCCGAACCGGGCGAAGCGTGCGAGAGGGCGGTATGACCAGCAGGCTGGACGGCATGGCTGTCAGCGGAAATTCTGAGGTAACCATTGCCTGCTGAGCCACCAGGCGCGCTGGCCGGCGTTCGGGTACTCGATCTGACCGGAGGCGTGGCCGGCCCGGTCGCGGGCATGCTGCTGGCCGACCTCGGCGCCGACGTCGTGAAGGTATACCCGCCCGGTGGCGGGCCGTCCGCGGCCGAGCCCGGCCTGCACATGTGGGACCGCGGCAAGCGACCGGGTGTGCTGGATCCGGAGAACGCGGCCGACGCCGATGCGCTTGACCGCCTGGTCGAGGGGGCTGATGTGCTCTTGGCGGGGACCAGCGGCGCGGCAGTGACGTATGACGACCTCCGTCACCGCGGCCATGCCCCCGGCCGCCCGGCCCTGTGGATCGTGATGCCGCCCTACCTGCTGGGCGAAACGCCGTGGGCCGGGGGTAAGGAATCGGACGCGCTGCTGTTCGCCTGGCTCGGGCATGCCTGGAACCAGTCCTCCTACGCCGACGTACCGGTTGACTCGCTGTTCCCGCTGTCCCTGCATATGCAGGGAATCTGGGCCGCGACCGTGGCCGTGGCGCTGCTGACCGGCCGCCAGCTCGGTCGCGAGCTCGCGCCGCTTGCGGTCGCGGGCGGCGCGCACGGCAGTCAGCTCGTCTCCCCCGGCGGCTTTGCCACCGCGCGCGACGAGCCGCACGTGCACCGGCCCGGCGGGCCCGGCGGGACGCTCCCCAACTACCGCTGCTACCGGTGCGGCGACGGCCGGTGGCTCTTCCTCGGCGCCTTCACCACCGCGTTCATCCGGCGCGGCCTCGACGTCGCCGGCGCCAGCTGGCTGCTGGCTGACCCGCGCCTTGGCGGCGACCCGGCCAGGGTGCGCCTCCCGGAGAACCTGGTCTGGATCTCCCGCGAGCTTGAGCAGGTCTTCGCCACCCGCCCGCGGCGCGAGTGGCTCGACCTGCTGGAAGCGGCGGACGTGCCCGCGGCTCCCGCCGCGGATCCCGGTGACTGGCTCGACCACGAGCAAGTGCGGGCACTCGGCCTGCGCCTGCAGCTGCGCAACGACGCGGGCCACGACGTGGTCATGCCCGGGCCGCTCATCGGCCTGTCGCACACCCCGGCCGCCGTCCGGGCCGCCGCTGCCACCTCGCCGCCGGGCATCGCCGCCCTGATCGCGGCCTGGCCCCCGCGCCCGGCCGGCCTGACCCCGCCAGGAGTGCCGCCAGCCCTGCCGCCAGCCGTGCCGCCACCAGGGCCGCAGCTGCCGCTGTCCGGCCTGCGCGTTCTCGACCTCGGGACCATCATCGCCGGCCCGTACGTTGCCACCTTGCTCGGCGAGCTCGGTGCTGATGTCATCAAAGTCGAGCGGCCGCCTCGTGGCGATGAGTTCCGCGTCGCTCACGGCGGCCGCGGCGGCGCGGGGTTTACCGTCTACAACCGCGATCAGCGGAGCATCCTGCTAGACCTGGCTTCCGGGCCGGACCGGGAGGTCTTCCTCCAGCTGGCCCGGTCCGCGGACGTCGTGGTCGACAACTACCGCAGCGGCGTGCTCGCCCGCCTGCGCATTGGTCATGACCAGCTGTCCGCGGTCAACCCCATGGTCACCAGCGTGTCGATCAGCGCCTTCGGCGAGACCGGCGCGCTCAGCCACCGGCCTGGATTTGACCCGGTGATCCAGGCGATGAGCGGCATCATGCGCGCCCAGGGCGGCCCCGATCCGGCCGACAGCCCCGCCTTCCTCACCGTCCCGATTAACGACGTCCTCGCCGCGGCGCTCGGTGCGCTGGGAGCCTGTGCCGCGCTGCTGGCCCGCAGCCGTCTCGGGCACGGCCAGCGGGTGAGCATCACGCTGTGCGCCTCGTCCTGCCTGCTGCAGTCTGAGCATCTGGTGCGGTTCCCCGGCGCGCCGCCCTACCCGGCAGCCGGCCGGGACTTCGCCGGGCCGGGTCCGCTGAACCGCCTGTACCAGGCGGCCGATGGCTGGATCCGGCTGAGCGCCGGGCCGGGAACGGGGCTGAGCGCGATGCGCGACGCCGGACTCGCGGCGGCCAGCCTGAGCGAGGATCCGGCGGCGCGGGCGGCGGACCTTACAGCAGCAGTCGCCGCGGCAGTCTCGGAGCTGCCTGCCGCGGAGGCCGTCCGGCGGGCGACATCGGCGGGTATCCCGGCCGCGCGGGCCCGAGAGGTGCGCGAGCTGACCGCCGACGAGCAGCTCATCAGGCACGGCCTGCTCGCGGTGGCCGAGCGGGATCAGTCCGGTGCCGCCCGCGTCGGGCCCGGACGCTGGCTGGACATGCCCGGCCTGCGGACCGAGCCGCCAGGCGCTGCACCGGGGCCGGACGAACACCGCGATGCTGTCCTGCGTGAGGCGAGCGGAGCCAGGCTCAGCCAGCCCGGCGCGGCTATCGCATAAGGTGACGCGGGGCCTTGCGGCAGCCTAGCGGTGAGCTGCGCATGACGATCCGGCAGCGTTCCGCTCGGACGAGGAAGGAGTGAAGGTTCATTTCCAGCTCGACTCCATCATCAGCACCGACGACGGAGGAAAAGGAGGAGGGGCCGGAGCTAGTCCCCCGGCCGAAGGTATCGCATATTGCCGGGCAGGTCGGCGCGACTCTGACCGCTACCCTCGCGCTCAGCTTCCTCGGCAGCGCCGGAACGCTGATCGGCCTGGCCCTGGGCGCGGCCATGTCATCCGTCCTGCCGACGGTCTACGAGAACCTGCTCCGCCGTTCCCAGCACAAGGCCAGGCTGCTGCGCGAGCGCCAGCGGCAGACGAGGGCGAGCGCCTCAGTTGCCGCCGACTACGAGTTCCTCTACGCGTCGGACGAGCCCGCCGCCCAACCGCGGATGAGCATTCCGTGGAAGCGGATGGGGATTGCCGCCCTGGCCGTGTTCGCCATCTGCGCGGTCACCGTGACGATTGTCGAGGCGGTCGCCGGCAAGCCGATGAGCGCGGTCGTAACTAACACGCACGGATCGGGCTACACGTTCTCGGGCGGCACCTCGGGCAACCACGGCTCTCATCCGGCACCACTCCGCCGGCAGCACAGCTCCGCTCCGGCCGTGACGCCCACCCCCGCCGCGCCCTCGTCGTCAGCGCCGGCCGTGGTGACGCCAACACCGACACCGAGCAGTTCGGCGCCAGCGTCGACGTCGGCCCCGGCCGCCGGCACGCCCGCGCCATCGGGACAGTGAGCGGCCCGGGCCAGGGCCGCTGGCCTCACGGCCCGCGGTAGGACAGCAGCCGGGCGGCGAGCTCCGACGCGCGCTCGCGGATGCCTGCCGGGTCGCCGCGGGTGAGGCTGCCGCCGGCGCCCACGGCCACGGCACCTGACTCCAGCCAGTCCAGCACGTTGTCCGGCGTGACGCCGCCGGTGGGAACGAACGGCACCTGCGGCATCGCCGTCGCCACCGAGCGCAGGTACTCCAGCCCCAGGGCGCCGCACGGAAAGAGCTTGACCATGTCCGCCCCCAGCTCCATCGCCAGGTTGATCTCGGTCGGGGACGCGGCTCCGGGCAGGACGGCCACCCCGTAGCGGCCGCCCGCCTGGACAACGTCCGGCGCGACGACCGGCGACACCAGGAACTGGGCACCGGCGTCGATCGCCGCGAACGCGGCCGCCGCGTCGAGCACGGTGCCGGCACCCACGATCGCGTCCGGGCACTGCGAGCGCAGTGCCGCAATTGCCGCGCAGGCACCGGGAGTGGTGTAGGCGACCTCGACCACCGGCAGTCCCCCGGCGATCAGCGCGGTGCCCGCGGATACTGCCTCGGCAGTGCTGCCGGCCCGCACGATCGCGATGCAGCGCGCCGCCGCGATCGCGGCGCAGGTGGTCCACCGTCGCACAGCTGCTTCCTCCTGACTGCCTGATGCCTGACTGCCTGATGCCTGATCCTGAATTCCGGCGCCTGCTGCCCGCGGCTCAGGACCTGGCCGCGTCCGCGGCGCACAGCACCGCCTTGACCGGCTCCAGCGCGCCATTCATCAGGCTGGTGAACACATCCGCTCCGGCCGCTAGCGGGAAGCTGGCTGTCCAGCTCAGATCCCACCCGCCGATCAGCACGACAGCCCGGTCGAATTCCTCGTCGGTGTAGGTGAACGAGGCCAGTATCCGCTTCTCCGCCCTGATGAGAGCCTGTGCGTCAAAGCCAGCCTCCCGCTGAGCCAGGCCGAGCCAGACGGCCGCGCCGCCTGGTCGCTGATGCTCCACCGACTGCGCGCGGGTCTCGGCGGTGCCCGCGGCGTCGATCACGAGGTCATACTCGCCGTCCAGCGCGGCGCCCGTCCGCGCGGCGCCCAGCCGGGCGGCCACGTCCAGCCTCGCGGCCGACAGGTCGGTGACGTCGACGCTCGCGGCGCCGCCGTCCAGGGCGGCGAGCAGGCACAGCAGCCCGATCGCACCGCAGCCGAGCACGGCAACACGCAGGCCCCGCTCCCCGCCGCCGACGCCCCAGGCATGCACGGCGTTGGCGGCCGGCTCCGCCATCGCCGCGGTTTCCCAGCTCAGCGACGCCGGCATCGGCCGCAGTGCGGCGACTGGAACCGCCACCCGCTCGCCGAAGCCACCGGGACGGCCGATCCCGACGATGATCCGCTGGCGGCAGAGGTAGCGCATCCCGCGCCCGCACAGATCGCACTGGCCGCAGGACAGGACCGGGTTGACGATCACCGCGTCGCCCGCGTCGGTCAGGCCGGCGAACTCATGACCCATGATCAGCGGAGGCACGCGGAAGCCCGGATCGCGGACGCCGTGCAGCTCGCTGCCGCAGATCCCGGCGGAGCGCACGTGAATGACGCTCTCACCAGGACCGGCCTCGGGCTCGGCGACCTCGCGGACTGCCACCTCGCCCGGAGCGGTGAAGACGAGCGCCTGCACTAGCCGGCCCTGCGCCTGGCAGCCGGACCGGAGGCCGGGGGCCGCGTCATGCGTCCGCCCGCGGCGCCGGCTCGGCGGGCAGCACAGCCACGGCGTCGATCTCGACCCTGATCCCGGTCAGGGCCGCGCCGATGGTAGTCCGGGCCGGCAGCGGCTCAGCGAACGCCTGCGCGTAGACCTCGTTCATCGCGGCGAAGTCGGTGATGTCCGCGAGGTAGACGCCGCATCGCAGCACGTCGGCCATGGTCGCGCCGGCGTCTGCGAGCACGGCCGCGACGTTCTCCAGCACGATCTTGGTCTGCCCGGCGGTGTTCTCGCCGACGATCACGCCGTCCCTGGTCGGGCCCTGCCCCGATACGTAGACAAAGCGCCCCTCGGCCACGATGCCGGGCGAGTACGCGCCGCCTGGCGTGCTCCCTCCGACCGCTCGCCTGGTCATATCCCGCCACCTCCCGCAAGAGCAGTCCGCATCCTGGAATCCCCCTTCGTCTCTCGCGTCCTCACGGCAGCGGAACCCTCGACCAGTCAGCGACGACTGCCTGCAGGTACTCGCCGACTTCCCGGAGGCGCCCCACCTCGGCCCGTGATCCCAGCACGGTGATGCTGACGCCTGCGGCCGGCACCGGCCGGCCGAGGAAGATCGGCACTGCCGCGCAGCGGACGCCGACCTCGTTCTCCTCGACGTCGATGGCATAGCCCTGCTCGCGCACCAGGGCGAGCTCGCTGGCCAGCTGGGCCGGTGACCTGACGGTGCGCCGGGTGGGACGGGCCAGCGGCCCCCACTGGGCCGCCCACGCGCGGATGGCCTCGTCGGTGGGGTAGGTCCAGGCCAGCAGTGCCTTGCCCACGCCAGTAGCGTGCGCGGGGTTACGGCCGCCGATGACCGAGGACAGTTTGATGGTGTGCGTCGTTACCTCGATCTTGTCCTGGTAGACGATCTCCGGGCCGTCCAGAACCGCCATGTGGGTGGTCTCGCTGAGCTCGGCGCTGAGCCGGACGAGGAGCGGGTGGACGAGCGCCCGCAGGTCAAGCAGATCGTGGAACCGGAACGCGGTCGCGAGCATCTCGGTGCCGAGGAAGTAGGCTCCGCCGGTCTCGGGCTGGGACACGAACTGCCGGTACTTGAGCGCGGCCAGGATCCGGTGCAGGGAGCTCTTCGGGATGTCCAGCTTGACCGCCAGCTCGTCGAGCGACAGGCCGGTGGGGGCGCCCCCGATCAGGGCCAGGATGCGCAGCGCGCGGTCCACGCTCGCGACCGGCGACTCGGCGCTCTGCTCCACCCCTGCTCCCCGCCCGGCCATCAGAAGAACGTGTGAACGGCGTCAATAACGTGATGATCATCGTCCACGACAGGGATCACGCGCCACTTGTCGAAAGTCGTGCAGGGATGCGAGATTCCCAGGCACACCAGGTCGCCGGGAGCGAGCGCAGAGCCGCCGGCCAGCCGGAGGTACGCGTGCTGGTCGTCGACCGAGCTCACGTGCATGCCGGCGGCCGGGCTGGCCTGCGGGTCGCCGGCTGGCCAGACTCGCAGCGGCACCGGCATGTCCTGATCGAAAGCCACGTGGTGCCGCCCGGCGCCGAGTATGGCCAGGCCGGCCTCGGGCCTGGACAGCACCGCGGCCCACAGCTCGAACGCCGGCGCGAGGTGCGGTCCGGGCCGCTCCGCCCGCGTGCCCGGCGCGATCCGCTCATAGAAACCATGGTCATAGCTGATGTAAGCGCCGCTCCGCAGGACCACCGTCGGCGCGGCGGCCCCGTTCCCGCTCGCGGTAAGCTCCCGCACCACCACGTCGAAGTACGCGCTGCCGCCGGCACTCAGCAGATAGCCATCCTGACATTCAGGAAACGAGGCGATCTCCGCACCCAGCCGCCGCAGATCGCGGCAGAATCCGGCGACCGCCGTGAGTGTCCCGGCGGTGTCATCGTGACCGATGCTGCCCTCATAGCCGGCCGCCCCCGCCAGCCGCAGGGCCGGCGCGGCCGCGGCCGCCTTCGCCACCGTGACCGCCTCCCCGACTGTGCGGCAGCCTGCCCGGCCGCCGGGCCGGCCGAGCTCGACCAGGATGGCGAGCCGGGCCTGTACGTCTGCACCTCCCGCGGCACCATGAGCGCGCAGTACTTCGTCAAGCAGCGCGACGCCGGCCACGCTGTCCGCGAAGCAATAGCACTCGAAGCCGGGGTCGCGGCCGAGCTCGGCGGCCAGCCAGGCGATGGCCGCCCGGTCGGTGACCTCGTTCGCGATCAGGATCCGCGGCAGCCCGACTGACCGGAACACCTGGACCTGGCCGACCGTCGCCGCGGTGATCCCCCAGGCGCCCGCCTCGAGCTGCCTGCTGATCAGCTGCGGCGCCATCGTCGTCTTGCCGTGCGGCGCCAGCCGGACGCCCGCTGCTGCGCAGTAGGCAGCCATTGACGCGATGTTGCCGGCCAGCGCCGACTCGCGCAGCACCATCAGCGGCAGGATGAAGTCACCGCGCAGCAGCGGCGGGCGGAGCCGGGCCAGGCTGGCCGCCGTCACCGGGTGCGACCACGCCAGGGAGCCGAAGCCCTTGTCGGTGACGGTGATCGGCTGCTCCCTCAGGGCGCCGACTGCCTCGCGCAGCCGGACGGGAACGACCGGGTCCATATCGCGCTCCTTTGCGACGTCAGCGGACTCTGCCGGACCGGACCGGGCCAGGCCGGCAGACCGGCCCGGCCACGCCGGCGGCAGCCGGCCGGCGGCGTCTCGTCGGCCCCGCCGGTGAGCTCGGCTCCGGCCACCTCCGCGTGCGGATGATGGTGATGACCCAGCTCCGGTATTCCGAGGGTGCGGGTAAGGCCGTCGCCCATCCGCTTCGCCAGGTGCGGCGCGAAGATGACCACCGCGGCGCCGATGATCAGCCACGCCAGCGTGATGTAAGGGAACAGGTTGTAGGGGTGCGCCGGGGCCGGGACCAGCTCGTTGTACAGCGTGTAGCCGACCGCCAGGGCGGCGAGAATCGGGATGATGGCCTTCCATCTGGCGATCTGCAACTGGCCGTTCAGCGCCGCCCGGCTGGCGGCAATGCACACCATCGCGTAGCCGACCAGGATGGCGAGGGTACCGAGGGTGCCGAGATACTGCCAGACCGTGAAGCCGCTGACGCTGGCGAACTGGAAGATCAGCAGCAGGATGATGTTCACGACGATGATGAGCTCGACCGCCCGCCGGGGTGCGCCCGACGGGGACGAGACCCGGGCGAGCGGCGACGAGGGCGTGCCGTCGCGGGAGAGCGCGTACAGCAGCCGGGATCCGGCCATCGCCTCGCTGACCGCCGCGCCGAATGCGCTGAAAGCGGCGCCGACCAGGATGATGTCGCGGACAACCGAGTTCAGGTAGATGCTCGAGAGCTGGAACAGCGGGCCGCTCGAGGCGGCGAACTCCGCTGAGCCCGCCTTGTTCGCGCCAAATCCCAGCGACTGGACCGCGATGCAGGCCACGTAGAAGACGGCGACCGCCAGGATCGAGACGCCGATGGCGCGCGGGATCTCCCGGCCAGGATTCACGGTCTCCTCGCCGAGCGCCCCGGCCGCCTCGAACCCGGTGAAGGCGAGGAACCCGAACACGGCGCCGAGGACGAGCGCGTGCAGGTTGACTCCCGACGGCGGGGCGAAAATGCTCAGCGTGAGCTTGCCGCCATTGATGCCGTGCCCGGCGCCGACCTTCGCCAGGATGACAATCATCAGCACCACGATCAGCAGCACCGTGACGCCCTCGATCGACAGCAGAGTGCGCGTCGAGTGGCGGGCCAGACCGGACGCGGTGAGCCAGACGATCACGCTGATCGGAATGGCGAACCAGATAAAGCTCGCGTTGTGCCACCACCCGAGGTCATTGAACAGATCCGCCACGAAGTACCCCGAGGCGGCCGCCGAGCCGGGCGTGAAGACGAAATACATGAGCATCATCGCCCAGCCGGAGAAGAACCCCGACCGCGGCCCGATGGACGCGCCGACGAACCCGTACACGCTTCCGGCGCTGTTGTACTTGCGGGCCAGCATCATGAACGCGTAGCCGATGAAGATGCAGGTCACCGCCGCGAACAAGAAGGACAGCGCGGCGGCGCGACCCACGAGGGCAGCGACTCCGGGTCCGGAGAAAGCCATGGCCAGGGCGGGCGACGCCCCGGCCACGGAGAGCCCGATCGCCTCCCAGATGTGCAGCTCGCGGCGCAGGCGGACCGGACGGGGTTTGGTGGTGACGGCCATGCTGCCTTTCCTCCCGGGTGGCTGGAGTCTTCAGAACACTGCGATGGGATTAACCGGGGTGCCCGTGCCGTGGCTGAGCACGAGCGGGGCAACTGTGAGCAGGAACTCGAAACGGCCTTCGGCGGCACAGGCGCGGGCGAGGTCGTCAAGATTGAGGCAGTCCATGAGCACGACTCCGAGAGCGCACATCGCCAGCACGTGCACCGGGTAGTCGACCTGCTCGACCACGCTCGGCACGGTGTCGCTGTCCCCGTCGCTGCCCATCGCGGCGACGCGGCGGTCGCGAATCCACGTCATCGCCGCCGGATCCAGCCCGGTCTTGAGATGCGCCGCGTCCCAGCTGCCGAGCTCGCGCCGCCGTCGCTGATGCCCGGTCCGGCACAGCAGGATGTCACCCTCGCTGACCCGCACGTTCTGAGCGTCCTCGGCCGCCGCGAGGTCAGCGGCGGTGATCACGTCGCCCGGATCGAGCCACGCCGCGCGCCTGACTCGCGGGATGTCGAGCAGGACACCACGGCCGACAATGCCGTCTTTCAGGTTCTCCGCGCCCAGCTGACTGGCCCCGGCGGCCGTTACCGAACCAGACGGGACGCCGTTGTAGAGCGAGCCGCGGAACGCGACGTGGCAGAGCGCGTCGATATGGCTGTGCGCATCGCCATGGCACTCGATGCTGACGGAATCACAGGCGAACGCGGTCAGGCCCGCCGACCCGGCCGGGATGTCGGTCATCGTGTGGACGACCGGGGCCGGGTTGTCCGGGCTGGCCGCGGTGTCCAGCGGCAGACCCAGCCCGACGGTGCGGCCGGAGATGACCAGTCCCGCCGCCTGACGCACCTGGTCAGGACCGATGTAATTCAGCGCGCCGCGGACGTCGCCTGCGCCGAAGCGGCCCCAGGCGCAGAGCTCCGCGAACAGCTCTGCGAAAGCCGCGGCAGGCATGAGTGCGCTGGCGGCGCGCTGGCCGGCAGGCATCACCACCGCGGCCGGGCTGACGGCCCTCGCGCGACGGTCGGTCGCGGGCTGCTCCGTGCCATCTGCACCGCCAGAATGCCGTTCCGAATGACGGAATGGGTTTCCTCATAAGGTCCGCGCCGGGTGACGGGCTGTCAAGAAGGAATGATGCGCCGGCCTGCCGTCAGCGATTCGTCTCGAGGTTGTTCGCGCGCCGCTCGTCCAGCTCCCGCCGGTATGGCAGGCCCTCGATGTCGCCGCAGACCTGAATGCTGAGGCCCGCGGCCAGATTGCCCTCGTCGATGCACTCGGGCAGGTCCGCCGCGCGCAGCCACGCGCTCAGGAAGGCGGCATCGAAGGCGTCGCCCGCGCCGATGGGATCGACCGGATGCACCGGCAGGGCGCGGCCGTGATACTGGCGACCGCCGCTGATGCCCAGCGCCCCGTCCGGGCCCAGCTTCACGGCGACCGTCGCGACGCCGCGGGCGGCGATCCACTGGCCGGCCTTCGCGGGCGTCTCCTGGCCAGTCAGCAGCATGGCCTCGGCATGCCCGGCGAGCACAATCTGGGAGCGCTCGAGCAGCGGAAGCAGGCTGCGCCGAGCCGTCGCCATGTCCGGCCACAGACGGCGGCGAAGGTTGGGGTCGAAGGACACGGTCACGCCTGCCTCGGCGGCGATCCGCACGGCCTCGTTCGCGGCCGCGCTCGCCGTCGGGCTCAGTGCCGGGGTGATGCCGGTCAGGTGCACTACCCGGGCCGAGGTGAGGTAGTCCGGGTCGAGGTCAGCCGGGCTCAGCCGGCTGCTGGCCGAGCCAGCCCTGCGCGTACACCACGTCAATCCGGCGCTCGGCGTGGGTGTCCCTGACCAGCACTCCGGTGGCCGCAGGGTCGACGACGGCCCGGCTGACGTCCACGTTCTCGGCGCGGAGCGCATCCAGGATGCCGAGTCCGAGCGGGTCGTCGCCGACGCGGCCGAACCACCCGGCATCGCAGCCGAGGCGGGACAGGCCGATCGCCAGATTCGACTCCGCGCCGGCCATCGACCTGCTGAACCGGCGCGCGGCGCGCAGGGGGTCGGCCGGATCGGCGCGGAACAACGCCATGGACTCGCCGAACGTCACCACGTCAGGCACTGCTAACCGCCAGTGGGCTCGCGCCAGCGACCGCGCATATCGGGACCAGGATGCCGACACGCTAACGCTGCCGCGCTCGGCGCGTCAACGATCAAGGACGCCGCCGGAGCTCACGAAGGCCGCGCCGGGAATACCCGGCCTCGGGTACCTGTTCCGAGCGACCGTGACGCAGCAGCAGGCAGCTTCAGATGACATGCAGTTCTGGTTCGATCCGCTGTGCCCCTGGGCCTGGATCACGTCCCGCTGGATGCTCGAGGTGGAGACGGTACGGCCGGTACGGGTGGACTGGCGGATCATGTCGCTGGCCTACCTCAACCTGATCCAGCACGAGGGCAAGGGCCTGACTCCTGAGTACCTGGAGCGCATGGACAGGGCCTGGGGGCCGATCCGGGTCGTCGCCGCCGCCGCTGCGGAGGCCGGCCCGGCATCCTCGGCCCGATTTACACCGCTATCGGCACCCGGCTGCACAACGAGGGCCGCCGGGAGGACCCGGCACTGATCCCCGAGTCGCTGGCCGAGCTCGGCCTGCCTGCGTCCCTGGCCGGCGCCGCGGACAGCACTGAGTTCGACGAGGAGATCAAGCGCTCACATCACGAGGCTTTCGACGTCGTCGGGACCGACGTGGGCACGCCCGTCATCCGGATCCGCGGCAATGCCATCTTCGGCCCGGTCATCACGCCTATCCCCCGCGGCGAGGCAGCCGGCCGGCTGTGGGACGGCGTGGTGCTCGTCACGGAAGCTGACGGCTTTTTCGAGCTCAAGCGGACCAGGGACCGCAAGCCCGCGTTCGACTAGCGGCACACGAAGGCGGCAAGGTCGCCGGACGTGACGAATGCGCCATCAGCATCGATCGCGGCTTGTACGTGCCCGCGGACATCCTCGACGACGTCAGTCCAGGGAACCGCAACCTGGCCCTGATGGTGACTGGCCAGACTGGCTGCGTAGTCCGCGGCCAGCCGCGCGTCCCGGATCACGACCGGCGGCTGCTCGCCGGGCCGTACGCACGTCACGGCGCTGAAGGCGGTCTGCAGCTGCGCGGCTGCGTTCTCCGCGGTGAAGGCGTGCGTCGCTGGCCGCAGCTGCCGGCCGGGAGCGGACCGCCGGACGGCCAGCTCGACCAGGCTGCGCAGTGACCGGGTGTGCGCGGCGCCGTTGGTCACCGCGATGCAGACGCCTCCAGGCGTCAGTACCCGGCGAAGCCCCGGCTGCGCCTTCTACCGCTCGCTCACTCCGGGCGCGCCGACGATGGTCCGGCCGGAAGCCGGACCAGGAACGTTGTCGGCCCGCCGACCGTGCTGCGGGCCTCGACCCGGCCGCCGTGCAGCTCCGTGATGGCCTTCACGATCGACAGGCCCAGTCCCGTGCCTGGCACGCCGGCTGATCCGGGCGTTGGACGCGCGGCTGAACCGGTCGAAGATCTTGCCGAGCTCGTCTGGCGGTATGCCGATCCCGCAGTCTTCGACCTCAATGCGCCACCACCCGCTCTCCCAGGTAGCACTGACAGTGACCTGGCTGCCGTCGGCCGAGAACTTGACCGCGTTGCTGACGAGGTTGCCGAGCACCTCTCGCAGGCGATAACGGTCGCCTTCGACGGCCGGTCCGTCATCAGCAGTGCCCTCGATCGTGATGCCCCGCCGCGCCGCGGGGGCGGAGGCAGAGCTGGCCTCTTCCTCGATCAGCTCGGGAATGGAGATGGCAGTGAACTCCAGCGGAAGAACGCCAGCTTCGATGCGGTCGAGCAGCGACAGCTCGCCCACCATGTGCCCGAGCTGGGCGGCGTTCCGCTCGATCACATCGAGGTAGTCGCTGACTTCGGGAACGGCGCCGGCAGTGTCCTGACGGACCAGCTCGGCAAACGAGACGATCGAGCTGATCGGCGTGCCCAGCTCATGCGAGACCGCGGCCAGATACTGCGTCTTCTCCCGCGCCGCTTCCTGAAGCCGCCAGTTCTGCTCCGCGAGCTGCTGCTGCGTGAGCTCCGCCAGCTCCCGTGCGGCCAGCTCCGCTTCGATCGTGCGCTCGCGCTGTCTTTCCAGCTCAGCCCGGCCGGTCACGTCCCAGGCGAGCCACAGATCGCCCCGGTATTCGCCATCGACCAGGACCGGCCAGTAGTCACACTGGAAGGTCCTGCCGTCGCTGCACCTCATCTGCTCACCCGACACCGGCCGTCGCTGCTGGAACGCCTCGCCGGTACGGCGGATGAACTCAGCCGGGTCGGCGAATACGTTCTTGATGTCGCGGACGAGGTCGACGACGGAGCCGCCCGTCTGCTGCGCGGGGTCGGCTGCGAGGCCGAACATGCGGCAGAAACTCGCGTTAAGCTGCGCGATCGTGCCGTGCTCGTCCGTCACCAGCACACCCGGTATCGCGACCGCGATCAGGCTCTTGAGCCGCTGTGTCTGATCAGCCAGGCTGCGGCGAGCCTGCTGCTCGGCCGCCAGCAGCTCTGCCCGTTCCCGTTCCTCACGCTTGCGGCTGGAGATGTTGGTCAGCGCGGATAGCACGCCTGGCCTGCCGTCCAGGCCCTCGACGGCGGTAACGGCTACGTGCACCCAGATCTCGTCACTGCCAGAGGGTCGAAGGCGGCAGTCGGCGCGGAACTCGGCGCCGTCGGCGAGCGCGGCCGCCCGCGCCCGCTCCACTCGCCGGACGTCGGCTGGATGCACATACTGAGTCCAGCTGCCGCCGACCGCGTCGGGCCCGGAGACACCCGTCAGCGTCGACCACCGCTCATTGACGAACATGATCCGCCCGGTCGCGTCAGCGCGGGCGATGCCCACGGGTGCCAGTTCGGCCAGCTGGCGAAAGCGTCCCTCGTCCAGGGCGCGCAACTCGGCCAGCTCGGCGGCCTCCCCGGCCCGGCGCAGGCCAGCGGCCAGGATCGCGGCCACGGCGTCAGCGGCGGACCTCGCAGGCTCGTCCCACCCCGGCCCGTGCCCCACCAGGGCAAGCAGCAAGTCCGGCCTGCCGGGCCCGGCCCCGGCCCGGCTGAGCAGGGCGCTCATCGGCTCGCCGCCGTCGCCACGCAGGGTGAACTGAGCCGACCGCGATCCGCCGCTCGCCGTCAGGTCCTCCGGCCTCCGGCCGAGCGCGCTGAGCTGAGTGAGCAGGACCGGATCAGCGGCCGCCTGACCGGGATAGGCAGCCAGCACGCTCAGCTTGTCCCCGGCCGGAAGCTGGATGAGCAGCGCCGCCCGGGCGCCGAGGCATTCGGCTAGCCGTCGCAGCACCTCGGGCAGCGCCTCGGCGGGCGATCTGTCCTGCAGCAGCCGGAGTGCGGCGAATTCCGCGATCTGCGTATAGCCAGGCCGGTGATCACCCTCGGCCGGCTCGGCAACCTGCCTGGACTGCGAGCGTGATCTCCCCATCTCCGCGCCCCTTGCCCCTCGCACTCAAGGATGCCGCCCGGACATGCCTATTCGCTGCATCCGGCAGTATTAGCCGGTGCTTCCGGAGATGGCCCGAACCGTCTCGCGGCCGGGACAAACACCTCAGCTCGGCGGTTCGTACCCAGCCTCAGGACGTGCCAACCTCGCTCACGGACGCCGGTCACAGCGCCTGCCCGCGGACACCGGACTTCGCCTCGGGTATACACAAGGTGTAAGCAACCGGGTGCAGCCGCCCCAAGTAGCCCCCGAGAGGGGCGCACGATGACGCCCAGCGATAGCCCCGAGGCCCGGGTACGCGAAATCCTGCAGCAGACCATTGCCGCATCTGACTATTTCGCCGGGGCTGGCACCAGCAGCTTCGGCGACGACGGCCTGGTTCTGACGATGCCCGACCGGAGCGAGTTCCACATCACGGTGACCTGCAGCCACCGCCCGCAGCGCGTCGGGCTGGGTCAGGCGTGGGTCCCCGTGCACCCGGCGGACCCGGCGGACCCGGCGCGTGATGCCCGGTACGCCGCGCTGCCGGCCATGACCGCCTACCCGGCAGGCGCGGTCAGCAGCACCATCCACGGCGGCGCGGGCCCGGCCAGCCATCTGGACCGCGATCACCACACCTGCACTCGCGGACCGGTGTGCGAGCAGAACGTCCCGTGCCCCTGCGAGCACGAGAGCTGCCACGCGACAGCGGGCCTGACGCAGGAGTACTGCCCCGGTTGCGAGGCCTCCTGAGGGCGGCGACGACTTCACCGACGGCCAGATCGTGGCCGCGCACCAGACCATGATGGCCAGCCTCAAGCCCGCGCTGGCCGTGACCGGCGCTGACGCGCAGGGCCTCTTTGAGGCCATGTTTGACCACACCCCGAAGACCGACACCCGCACCCCGGCTGACGTCGCCAGGGTCATCCGCTCCGTCAGGCGGCGGACAGCACGATGAACTGACCGTCCCGACCGACCCCCCTGCCGATTCAGAGCAGGTCGGCGATGAGGCCAGCTGCCCGTGCCGCGCCGTCGGTCGCGACCGGCAGATAGTCAACCGGCCGGCCGATCTCCGTGGCGATCGCGGCCGCGATGTCCGCTGGCTGCGCGGTCTCGAAATCCATGCGCCGGCCGGCCCGGTGGCGCTCCAGCCGGTGCCGGACGTGGATGTTCTGCTCGAAGTGGTGACCCAGCGGGAAGTACAGGAACGGCCGGCGGGTCGCCGTCAGCTCCATCGCCGTGGTCAGCCCGCCCTGGACGATCGCGAGATCGCACGCGGCCAGGTGCTGGTACAGCCCGGGCACAAACGGCCGGATCTCCAGGCCGTTGCAGGCGGGCAGGCTGGCCGGGTCGATCCTGGGACCGGTCACGACGATCATCCGCAGGTCCGGCACTAGCCGCCTGGCTTCGGGGAATGCCGCGATCACCCGGCGCAGCAGGTGACCGCCCACGCCGGAGCCGCCGACGGTGACGATGCAGACGCGTTCATCAGGCCGGTACCCGAGCGCTTCCCGGTCCGCGACGAAGCGCGGGTCGAATCCGGTGACGTAGCCGGCGAAGTCATAGTTCTGCTCGGTCCAGGCCCGGATCGCCGGCAGGCCGGGCCCGAAGCTGTCCGGCACGATGTCGGCGGCCTCGCCGACGAAAATCGCGCGGTCGCGGAGCCGCGGGAACCGCGCGACGTGCTCGATCATCTCGGCGTTGTAGTCGGCGGTCAGGGCCGCCTCGCGGTCGCCGCCGCCGGCCACCGGCAGCCAGCCGACGAAGTCGGTCAGCCACGCGTACGCAGCTGACTTGAGCTCGGGGTTCTCGTGCAGGTAGTAGTCGAGTTCCCACGCCTCGTCGCCGATCCACAGGTCGTACTGCTCGTCGGCGGCGAGGTCGCGGAACACCATGAAGTTGGCGAGCATGATCTCGTCCATCCGCCGCCAGGCCTGGAAGCAGTGCAGGTCGTGCTCGGCGGACTCGGACTCAAAGTGGCCCGACTCGCTCGCGAGAAAGGCACTGGCCGGGTGGATCCGCTCGCCGAGCCCGGCCAGAACCGCGGTCACCGGGTGCTGGGCCAGCCAGTCGATCTCCAGGTCGGGATGCAGGACGCGCAGCTGCTCGGCGATGGCAATGTCGCGCTGGGCGTGGCCGAGGCCAATGGGTGAGGAGATGTAGAGCGCGCGCCGGCGCCGCGACCTGCCCCGGCGCCACTGCGGCCGCGGCTCCGGCGGGCAGGCGAAGTCCCGGAGGATCAGGTTCATCCTGACCGGGTCCCGAAGGTGCGGCGCGTGGCCTGACCCGTCGAGCGTGACCAGGACCGCAGTCGGAAGGAGCTTGGCCACCGCCGCGCCCCGAGCCGCCCCGACGATCGCATCCTCCGTCCCCTGGATGACGAGCACCGGGCAGCGGACCTGCGCGCACAGCTCGCGCACGCTGTCCTCGTCGTTAGACCAGGCCGCGTCCATGCCGCGCAGGATCGTCTCCGGGTCGGTCTCCAGGCCCCAGCCGACCGCGTCCTCGATCTGCTTGGTGGAGTGCGGCTCGGTGAACATCCGCGACATGAAGAAATCCACGAACCCCGGCCAGTCCCGCAGCCAGTAGTGCCGGTTCCATTTGGCCCAGCCCTCCTCCGTCGGCAATTCGTCGTCGAAGGAATACGGCCCCTCCTCGTCGGCCGGCTCAGGGCTGACGAGGAAGTCCGGCGCGATCAGCACGAGCGAGGTGACCCGCTCGGGCTGCGCGGCGACCAGCAGCAGCTCCTCGCCGCCGCCGCACCAGGCGACGACTGCCGCCGTGTCCGCGCCGACGGCGTCCAGCACCGCCAGCGCGTCCAGGGCGAACTCGCCCCGGTCGTAGGCGGCGACGTCGGCCGCCGGCCCGACCGCCCGTTGCCGCGCGGATCGAAGGTCACTACCCGGCCGTACCGGGCCAGGTAGGGAATCTGGAACTTCCAGATCCGCGAGTGGACGATCTCCCACGTCGGCATCAGCAGGATGACCGGCTCTCCGCTGCCATAGGCCTCGTAGTAGATCCGCACCCCGTCGCGGTCGGCGTACCCGCTGATCGCAGGAGTGAGGGCACGCGTCACGGCCGCGCCTCGAACACGGCATTGAACGGCGTCTCCGCGACCCGGCGGAAGCGGGTGAACCCGGCCGCCTTGACGACATCGGCGATCCGCGCCTCCCCGGCCTGGGCCCCGAGTGCGAGTCCGACGTCCTGGGACAGCGACGCCGGCGTGCACAGCAGTGTGGAGAAGCCGTAGTACGTCCGTCCCACCGGGTTGAGGTTCTCCTCGACCCGGTCGCCGGCCTGCGGTTCCACGATCATCCAGGTGCCATCGGGCTTGAGTGTGCTGCGGACGTGACGGGCCGCGCCGACCGGGTCGCCCATGTCGTGCAAGCAGTCGAACATTGTGACGAGGTCATAATCACCTCCACCGTAGGCCGCGGCCGGGGCTGTCTCGAATCTGGCCCGGCCGGACAGGCTGGCCTCGTCCGCCCGGCGCCGGGCTGTCTCGACCGAGCCGTCGTGATAATCGGAGCCGACGAACACCGAGTTCGGGTACGCCTGCGCCATCAGGATCGTGGACGCGCCGTGCCCGCAGCCCACGTCGGCGACGAGCGCGCCGCGCTCGAGCTTGGCCACGACGCCGTCGAGTGCCGGCAGCCAGGAGGACATCAGGTTGGCGTTGTAGCCGGGGCGGAAGAACCGCTCGCAGCCCTCCAGCACGTCGTTCCCGTGCTCGCCCCAGCCGAAGCCGGAACCGGTCCTCGCGGCGCCGGTGATGTGCGGCGAGTCCAGCACCGAGCCGAGCGCGACCTGAAAGAACCCTGGCAGGTACGCCGGGCTGCTGGCGTCAGTGAGCGCGACGGCTTGCTCGGGAGGCAGCGTGTAGCGACCGCTGTCGGGGTCATAGCTGACGAAGTCTCCGGCCGCCTGCGCGTTCAGCCATTCCCGCACATAGCGCTCAGCCGTCCCGGTTCGTCCGGCGAGATCGGCCGGCGAGAGGGGGCCCGCGTCAGCGAGGGCCCGGTACAGCCCGAGCTTGTCGCCCATGACGACGAGCGCGGTGTTCAGCGTCGCGCCTACCTCCCCTACGGCGCGGAACACGAATTCGTGAAGTTTGTCCATATCGACGGTGGCCGGAGCGGCCTGGCTGGTGCTGGTCATGGCGTCCCTCCCCGGGGTTGGCTTTCTGCCGACGCTAGGTTCGGCAGGCCCTCGATCGCATCCGGGAGCCCCCCTAGTCCGCCGCCCTGGTGTGCGGCGGGGCACCGGGTGCCTACAATCGCGCCATGCTGCTTGGCCGGAGCCGCGAGCGGCACCATATCGACGAAGCGCTCGCCCGGGCGCGCGCAGGCGCCAGCGCGGCGCTTGCCCTCACCGGGGATCCCGGCATCGGGAAGACGACCTTGCTGGACTACGCCGCGGCGCAGGCCACCCGGTCGGGCATGCAGGTGCTGCGAGCACGCGGGGTCGAGTCCGAGGCGCAGATCCCGTTCGGCTCGCTGCTGGAAGTCATCAGGCCCGCGCTGCCGCTGCTCGACAAAATCCCGCCGCCCCAGTCGGCCGCGCTCGAGGGAGCCCTGGCCCTGCGGCCAGGCGCCGCCCGGGACCGGTTCGCGGTCGGCGCCGCGACGCTCAGCCTGCTGGCCGCCTGCGCCGAACAGGCGCCGGCTGTCCTGCTGCTCGACGACGCGCAGTGGCTCGATGTCTCCAGCGCGCAGGCCCTGCTCTTCGCCATCCGCCGGCTGGTCGCCGACCGCATCGCCGTGCTGATCACCGTGCGCGCAGGGGAGCCGTCGGTGCTTGACGGCGCTGACCTGCCGGTGCTGAAACTGGACGGGCTGACGAGCGACGAGGCCGGCCAGCTCGTGCCGGGATTGCCGCCCGAAGCGGCCGGACGGCTGCACGCCGCCACCGCCGGAAACCCGCTCGGGCTGCTTGAACTAGCCGCGGCCGGCCAGGGCCCGGATCTCGAGCTCGCCCCGGAGGGCGCGCCGCTCCTGGTGACGGCCAGGATCTCCGGTGCGTTCCTGGCCCGGACCACGAGCTTCGGGGACGCGACCCGGCGCGCGCTCGTGCTGGCCGCCACGTCCGAGACCGGCGACCTGCCTCCGATCGAGCGGGCAGCGGCCCGGCTCGGCATCGACCTGGCTGCACTCGCGCCGGCCGAGAGCGCCGGGTTCATCCGGCTGCAGCACGGCACGGTCGAGTTCCGCCATCCGCTCGCCCGGTCCGCGATCTATGCTGCGGCCCCGGCCGGCCAGCGCCGGGACGCGCACCGGGCGCTGGCCGCGGCGCTGCCCGACCGGGACATCGACCGGCGGGCCTGGCATCTCGCGGCAGCGGCGACCGGCACGGACGAAGCCGCCTCGGCAGCGCTGGAACAGGCGGGCAGCGGCGGACTTGACCGCAGTGCCTACGCCGCCGCGGCGGCTGCCTTTGAGCGGGCCGCCGGCTGACCGCCGATGGAGAGCGCCGGGCGCGGCTCCTGCGCCGGTCCGCGGAGGCGCGCTGGCTAGCCGGCTTCACCGACCAGGCCGTCGCCTTGCTGGCTGAGGCGCGGGAGAACACCGCCGACCCGGCGGTCCTGGCCGAGATTAACGAGCTGACCGGGCACATCGCGGCCCGCTGCGGCCCGGTGATGCGCGGCTACGCGATCCTGACCGCAGCCGCGATGCGAGCAGATCCCGAGCCCGCGATCGGCATGCTGGCCGAGGCAGCTGTCGCCTGCCTGTACGCGGGCAACCCCGCCGAGATGACGGCAGCGGCGGCCCGGATCGCCGAGATTCTGCCTGCGCACCCGTCACCACGGGCAAGCTTCCTGGCCTCGATGACGGCTGGGATGGCCGGGATCTTCGGCGCCGACGCGGCTGCGGGCGCACAGGCCGTTCGAGCCGCCGTCGCCGCGGCCGAGGAGTCGGAACAGCTGCGCGAGGATGTCCAGCTGATCCCCTGGCTCGCCCTCGGCCCGCTCTTCTTGCGCCAGGCCGGCACCGGCCGGGAACTGCTCGACCATGCGCTGAGAATGGCGCGATCGCGGGCCGCGGCAGGCGCACTGCCGCTGGTGCTCAATCTGATCGCGCGGGATCAGGCCGCCACCGATCGCTGGGCCGCCGCCGCCGCAACGTATCAGGAGGCAATCGGCCTGGCCCGCGAGAGCGGCCAGCGAACCGAGCTGACGTTCGGCCTGGCCGGACTCGCGTGGCTGCAGGCGCGGCGCGGGCGTGCGGACGAATGCCGGGCCGCCGCGGCCGAGTCGCTCGGCCTGTGCCGTGAGCTCGAGATGGGCCTCAGCGAGATCTGGGCGACGACCGCGCTTGGCGAGCTCGAACTCGGGCTGGGCGATGCCGCCCGGGCGGCCGGGCACTTCGAACGGCAGCGCGTGCTTCTCGGCGAGCTCGGAATCACCGACGCCGACCTGAATCCCGGCGCCGAGCTGACCGAGGCCTACAGCCGGCTTGGCCTTCCCGAGCAGGCAGCCAGGGCCGCCGCCGAGTTCAGCTCCGCCGCAGCCGCGAAGGGCCAGCCGTGGCCGCGCGCGCGGGCGCTGCGCTGCCAGGGACTGATCTCGGCGGGCGACGCGTCCCCGGCGGCTTTCGAGCAGGCGCTGAGGCTCCATGCGCAGACGCCCGACGCATTCGAGACCGCGCGCACCCAGCTGGCCTACGGCGAGCGCCTGCGGCGCACCAGGAACCGGACCCTCGCCCGCGAGCAGCTGCGATCGGCGGCGGCGACTTTTGAGCGGCTCGACGCCCGGCCGTGGGCTGACCGGGCCTTCGCCGAGCTGGCGGCGACCGGCCAGACCCTTCGCCGCCGCGACCACACCGCGGTCGAGGAGCTGACGCCCCAGGAGCTGCAGATTTCGCTGCTCCTCACCAGCGGCCGGACGACGCGGGAGGCGGCATCGGCCCTGTTCCTCAGTCCCAAGACCGTCGAGTATCACCTGCGGCACGTCTATCAGAAACTCGGCATTCACTCCCGCGAGGAGCTCGCCCGCGCCCTGACCGCCGAGTCCCCGGCCCGGACCAACGCGGGCAGCGGGCCGCTGGCGTCCTGATCACGGCTCATCGAGCGCCGCGCTCCATGTCACAGCCGGCCGGGGCTGTCTCGTCTCGGGACTGAGAGGGCAGGTTTTCCCTGAGTCCAGGACGGTGATGGGTGTGCGAGTGTTCGTGGCAGGCGGTTCGGGCGTCATCGGACGGCAACTGATACCGCAGCTGGTGGCGCGTGGCCACCAGGTGACGGCGACGACGACGAGCCCGGCCCGGCTGAGCTTGCTGCAGCAGCTGGGCGCAGGCGCGGTCGTCATGGACGGTCTTGACCCGGTATCGGTCGGCGAGGCCGTCGCCGCCGCCCGGCCGGACGCGATCGTGAACCAGATGACCGGTCTTTCCGAGGCGCACGCCGGCAAGCCCAACCTGAGGAAGCCCGACCGCTTCTTCGCCGCCACCGTGCGGCTGCGCTCGGAGGGGACCGACCATCTGCTGGCCGCCGCCGAGGCGACCGGCGTGTCCCACATCGTCGCGCAGAGCTTCGGCGCCTTTAACGGCATCCGCGAGGGTGGCTGGGTGAAAACCGAGGAAGACCCGGTGGATCCGGGGCCGGCCAGCGCGCGCGAGGGAGCGGAGGCGCTCCGGCACCTTGAGGAAGTCGTCGTCAAGGCTGGCGGTGCGGCCTTGCGCTACGGCTCGTTCTACGGGCCGGGCGCGACCGACGATCAGGTCATGCTGGTGCGCAGACGGCTATTCCCGATCGTCGGGGGTGGCACCGGTTACCTGTCCTGGGTGCATCTCAGCGACGCGGCCAGCGCTACTGTCCTGGCGGTAGAGCAGCGCGCACAGGGCGTGTTCAACATCGCTGACGACGAGCCTGCCCCGGTCAGCCAGTGGCTGCCTTATCTGGCCGAATGCGCGGGCGCGAAGCCGCCGCGGCGGCTCCCCCGGTGGCTGGCCCGGCTGCTGGCCGGCGAGATGGTGGTGGGCATGATGACCGAAGGGCGCGGCTTCTCCAACGCTAAGGCCAAGCGGGAGCTCGGCTGGGAGCTGCGCTACCCCTCGTGGCGGCAGGGGTTCAGGGAAGAGCTGGCGTGAGCAAAGCCGAGGAGTTCGAGGAACTGCGGCCGCTGCTGTTCTCGATCGCCTACCGGCTACTCGGCAGCGTCAGTGAGGCCGAGGACGCGGTCCAGGACACCTGGCTGCGCTACGCCGGGTCCCCGACAACGCCGGCCTCGGCCAGGGCCTTCCTCTCGGCCGTGGTCACCAGGGTCTCGATCGACGTCCTGCGCTCAGCCCGCGTCCGGCGAGAGGAGTACGCGGGGCCATGGTTCCCTGAGCCGCTGGTGACCGACCCCTACCAGGACCCCGAGCGCTCGGCCGAGCTGGCCGACTCGGTGTCGATGGCGGCCCTGCTGCTGCTGGAACGGCTCAGCCCGCTGGAGCGCGCGGTTTTCGTGCTGCGCGAGGTGTTCGCCTTCGGCTTCCCCGAGGTCGCGTCGGCCGTGGGCCGGTCCGAGCCGGCCTGCCGCCAGCTCGCGGTACGGGCACGCCGCCACATGGATGCCGGCCGGCCCCGGTTCGAAGCCGGCCAGCGCGAGCGAGAGGAACTCGCCGAGCGGTTTTTCGGCGCCGTCAGCAACGGGGATATCCGCGGCCTGCAGGAACTGCTCGCCGCCGACGTGCAGCTGGTCGGAGACGGCGGCGGGAAGGCTCCGGCCCTGGCCAGGACCATCAACGGCGCGGAGAAGGTCGCCCGGGTGCTCGCCTCGGTTTTCCCCTCGCTGACCCGGATCGACGTGACGCTGCAGCCACGCGAGGTAAACGGTCAGCCGGGTGCGATCTTCCGCGATCGCGATAACCAGGTGCTCGCGGCGCTGACGCTCGACATTCTCGACGGCCAGATTCAGATGATCCGCTCGGTGAGCAACCCCGACAAGCTCCGGCATCTCGGTCCGGTCGCAGACGCCAGCGCGCTCGCCCGCGAGGCGAACCAGGCCCGGCGCTCCCCGCTGCCTGGCCCGGCTTAGATTAGCTTCGTCCTATGGAGTTGCTCAGGACTGATCGTCTGCTGCTTCGCCACTGGGATGACTGCGACCTCGCGGCGTTCTTCGACCTGTACTCGCGCGACGACGTGGTGCGCTGGCTGGGCGCGCACCCCCGGCGGCCGCTGGCCACGACGGACGAGGCCAGGGAGCGCCTGCGTCGCTGGCGTGAGCACGAGCGTGGTCTTGCCCCTCCGCTCGGCCTGTGGGCAGTTGTCCCGCGCTCGGACGGCGCGCCTCCCGGCCAGCCAGCGGGAACGCTTCTGCTTCTGCCGCTCAGCGATGACGACGGGGTCACGGGCCTGGTGGAGATCGGATGGCACCTGCACCCGCAGCATCAAGGACGTGGCCTTGCCACCGAAGCGGCGCGCGCGGTCCTCGCGGTTACCGGGACGGCCGGGATCGACCAGGTGCTGGCCATCACCGACCTGGACAACACTCCCTCGCAGCGGGTGGCAGCGCGACTGGGCATGACCGACGAGGGCATCACCGAGCGCTGGTTCGGGCTGACCGCGCGCCAGTACCGCACCGTCACCGGCCCGCGGGAGTCCTGACCGCCGCGGGCTGCCGCTGCGCCGGGACTACCCGGTGCTTCGCCGGGTCAGGTGCGCGCCGTCACCGCTGGCCCTGGCGGGACCGTTGTGCTCATCACGCAGTGGTACTTGCCCTTCGGCCGGTCGTAGCTGAAGCCAGCCTGCTCGAAGAGACTGCGGGTGCCGTTGTAGAGCACGGAGGCCGGGATCTGCTGCCCGGCGGCGTCCTGCGGGTACGCCTCCACGACGCCGCCGCCTGCCTGCGCGATCAGGAAGAGCGCACCTCGAAGCGCGACGGCCGCCGCGCCCCGGCCTCGGCGCCTCCTGTCCACGAAGAGGCAGGTAAGCCGGTAATCGGGGAGCTTGTCCTGACCCGTCTCGTACTCCTTGCGGTGGTAGATATTCGGCAGTTCCTCGGGTGTGCCGTATTCGCACCAGGCCACCGCGACGTCGCCATCGAAGACCAGCGCAGCGTGCGCCCGGCCCTCGCTGACCAGTCTCTGCTTACGCTCTCGGTTCCCCTCGCCAGCCCGTTTCTCGGTGCATGACCGCTGGAACCGCATGCACCAGCAGCCGCCGCCGTCCGCCCAGCAGGACCCGTGAACTGCGCACCAGCAGCCGTTATGCCGTTCGGCGAGCTGCGCGAAGTCGTCCCAGGTGTCCGGGCTGAGCGGCTTGATCGTGTACTCCGTCATGCCACCTGCCGTTCGTGATCGGCGTCGTTACATCGCACCGTAGAACAAGTTGCGGACGATCCATGTCCGCAACGTCGCCCGACTGGCTCGGGTAAAGGATGCCGGCTCACGGAATAGCCAGGACCCGGGTCGTGCTGTCCCGAAGGCTTGCTCGCTGCCAGACCGAGACCGCAAGACACCACATAGAGGTCCTTTCCGGCGCGTTGCCCGCCCTCCGATCGTGGCAGGCAGCCACCCGGGGACCCAGGCCTCCTTCTGGCAGCCCGAGTCGATATGGCTGGTGGAGGCGCCATGACTCAGCTTGCGCGTCCGGACCTCGCGCGCAGCCGGCCAGAACGAGATCAGGAACGCTCTGGCCTGGCTCCGCCTGGACCTGAACCAGGGCCAGGCGGACCCTGGACGACACTGCCAGGGCGGCCTGTGCCGGGCTGGGCAATCGCCACAGCCCTGCTGACACCTGGCCTCCTGGTCGGAGGCTGGCTGATCGCGGGCGAGCTTCAGCCGGCCAGTTATAGCCCGATGCGCGAGACGATGAGCGTCCTGGCTGGCCAGGCGGGGGCCGACCGGTGGGTCATGACCGCGGCCCTGGTACTGGTGGGCACCTGCCAGATCGCGACCGGCGCCGGCCTCAGCGCTGTCCGGGTGCCTGCACGCATCCTGCTGATCCTCACCGGCCTGTCGACCCTGGGCATCGCCGCGTCCCCAGAGCCGGCCGCGGGCCCGACCTCGCGCCACCTCGCCTTCGCGGTCATCTGCGTGATCACCACGGCGCTCTGGCCGCTCCTCGTCGCCACCCGCGCGCCGCCGCCGCGGTCGTGGATCCTGAGCGTCTACGGCTGCGCGACGGTCACCCTGATCTTCGCGCTGCTGTCGGCCTGGCTCCTGGTCGCGGCCAGGTATGGCGGCGGTGACCTCGGTCTCGTCGAGCGCCTCACGTCGGCGGCTCAGGGTCTGTTCCCGCTCGTCGTCGCGGTCGCGATGCGGCGGACCGTGCGCGACCCGCGTCAGGAATGAGCGAAGCGGGGCTCGCGGGCGAGCCCCGCTGAAATGCCTGCCCGCCAGCGGGGCGTGTAATGGACGGACCCGACGTTTCGTATGGAGGCAGGCTCGATGATGTACCAGGTAGTGAATCCGGCCACGGGGAAGGTCGAAAGCGAGTACCCGACAGCGACGGACGCGGAAGTCGGCGACGTGCTGGCGAGAGCCGAGAGCGGCTACACCTCGTGGCGGCGCACTCCGATCGAGGAACGCGCGGCGATCCTGCGCCGGGTCTGTGAGCTGTACCGCGACCGCACCACCGAACTGGCCGCGATCATCACCAGGGAGATGGGCAAGATCACTAAGGCGGCCAAAGGCGAACTGCGCTTCGTTGCGGCCATCTACGAGTACTACGCCGGCAACGGCGCGGAACTTCTCAAGGACACCCCGCTCGCCTCGAACCTGCCGGGCACGGCCTGGGTGCGCAAGACCCCGATCGGCGCGCTGCTGGGCATCATGCCGTGGAACTATCCGTATTACCAGGTCGCGCGGTTCGCAGCGCCGAACCTGATGATCGGGAACACCATCGTGCTCAAGCACGCGCCGCAGTGCCCGGAGTCAGCGCTGGCCATGGAACAGCTGTTCCGCGATGCCGGACTGCCCGACGACGCCTACATCAACATCTTCGCGAGCAACGAACAGGTCGCCACCATGGTCGCCGACCCCCGCATCGCCGGGGTATCGGTGACCGGCAGCGAGCGAGCCGGATCGGCCGTCGCCGCTGTCGCGGGGCAGAACCTCAAGAAGGTGGTGCTGGAGCTCGGCGGCTCGGACCCGTTCATCGTGCTGGACGGCGCCGACCTGCCGAAGGTCGCCAGGACGGCAGCGGCCGCCAGGATGGAGAACGGCGGCCAGGCCTGCAACGCGTCCAAGCGGATGATCGTGGCCGATGGCGTCTACGACGACTTCATGCGCGAGTTCACGGCCGCGATGTCCGGTTACGTAACCGGCGACCCGACCGACCCGGTCACAAATTACGGACCGCTGTCCTCCGAGCAGGCGGCGCGCAACCTGATGGAGCAGATCGAGGACGCGGTCAGCAAGGGCGCCACGGTGCACCTGGGCGGGAAACGCCTCGACGGGCCGGGCGCCTTCGTGGAGGCGACGGTGCTCTCGGGCGTGACGCCGGAGATGCGCGCCTACCGGGAGGAGCTGTTCGGCCCGGCCGCGGTGGTCTACCGGGTGGCCGACGCCGATGAGGCAGTCGAGCTGGCGAACAGCAGCGCGTTCGGCCTGGGCGGTGCTGTCTTCAGCAGCGACGAGAAGCTGGCCGTGGATGTCGCCGACCGGCTCGACGTCGGGATGGCCTGGGTCAACACCGCCGAGCTCGGCGGCCCTGAGCTGCCTTTCGGCGGCACCAAGCGCTCCGGCGTGGGCCGCGAGCTCGGCCCGCTCGGCATTGATGAGTTCGTCAACAAGAAGCTGATCCACACTCCGCCCGCCGCTCAGTGATTGTCTCCGTGGCCGCAGCCCCGCCGGGCTGCGGCCACCGGCTCGCGCGCCGCTAGCGAAGCAGCCGCGACGCGGGCTGCTCAGGCCCGAGGCTCGTGGGCGTAACGGAGGGCCGGATGTACTCGCGCCCGGCCGGCCAGCGGGCGACGTGCTGGCCGCGGGTGTCCTCGTCGTATCCGATGTAAGTGACATCCCGCACCTGGACGACGAACAGCGTGAACTCGCCGGCAACGGGCTGCCAGCCGAGCGCGGACGCTACGGCAGCGGCGTACCGCCCGTGCACCCGCGGGTCGGTCACCATCGTGGCGACGCCCCGGACCTTGACCTCGGCATCGGGCCCGGGGCCGGTGATGATGCTGTTCAGCACGATCCGGCCGTCCCTGGTCAGGTCACGGGCTTTGGCCGAGGACTGCATCATGGACAGCCACAGATCTCCGTCCATAATCAGCGGCTCCACGCCGCTGACCCTGGCGGTGCCATCGCGCCTGACGGTACCCGCCAGCAGGACGCGCGGCTTGATCAGCTTGTCCGCCGCGACCGCGGCCAGGGCCGGCTGCTGCTCGGCAATCTCCGTCCACCTCATCCATCGTTTCTACGCCTCACCGCTGACACTGAGGCCGGTGCGCCCGGATGTGCGCGCTCCGGGCGAGGTGACCGTGCTGACGCGGCCGTGCTGACGTGGCCGTGCTAACGAGGCCGGCCCCGTCGGCAGATTTGCTTCGGCGGGCGCCGAAGCTTCCTGCGCCTGCCCTGATGGTCATGATGACCGACTCCGTGCCGCAGGGCGAGGCCGACGTCGCCCGCATCGCAGCCCTGATCGGGGACCGCACCCGAGCCCGGGTGCTGATGACGCTGACCGACGGGCGGGCGCTGACAGCCTGCGCGCTCGCCGCCGAGGCCGGCGTCTCGCCCTCTACCATCAGCGAGCACGTGGCCCGGCTGTGCGAGGCCAGCCTGCTCGCGGCCGAACGGCAGGGCCGCGCTCGCTACTTCCGTCTCCGTGATCCGGCCGTCGCCGAAGCGCTGGAGGCGATCGCCCGGATCTCGCCGCCGGAGCCGGTCCGGTCGCTGCGCCAGGGCACCCGCGCGCACGCGCTCCGCCGGGCGCGCACGTGTTACCACCATCTCGCCGGGCGCCTCGGCGTCACGCTGATGGAAGCCCTGCTCGAACGCGGCATCGTGACGGGCGGCGACGGCCATCACCATCCAGACAGCAGCATGCGCGACCGGCTGGCGGCGCCGGGATCGGACCGCAGCTACCAGCTCACTCAGGCTGGCCACCGGGAGCTGGCGGCCTTCGGCCTCGATCTCGGCGCCGTACTGAGCCATCGCCCGACGATCCGCTACTGCGTGGACTGGTCCGAGCAGCGCCACCACCTGGCCGGCCCTCTCGGTGCCGCGCTCACCAGCCGGCTATTCGAGCTCGGCTGGATCCGCCGCACCAGCCAGCACCGCGTTGTCCTGCTGTCCGACTCCGGCCAGCGCGGGCTGGAGGAGACCTTCGGCCTGCCGCCGGACTGGGAGGGCCAGCCTGGCCCCGCTCAATCATGACGCTGTGCCCTGGCCGGCTCACGGTGATATGCCGGACGGCCGCGGCTTCGCCTCACGCGCGCGAACGCTCCTTGATTCCGTCCGCCAGCAGGCCTGTTACCTCGGCAATGCGGGCCGCGCGCAGGCCGGGCCGCCGCGTGGTGGCGTCGATGTAACGCAGGTAAGCCTTGCGGTAGAACTGTGCCAGCGTGTCAAAGAAGGCTCCCGCCGCCGGATTGGCCTCCAGTGCCGCGGCGATGTCATCGGCCAGATCGCCCCGTTGCGGGCCCTCGGCCGCCAGCTCCACGGCCACCTCGGAGCCGATGGCGATGCCGGTCCCGCGCATTCTGGACGGGTTGAGGGTGAACGCCCACCCGCTGTCGCCAGGCGACAGCGTGACGCGCACCCGGCAGCCATTGACGGTACCGGATACGTGATGCACTGCCTTAACTCCCCAGGCCTTGTCTGGGTCAGCCGGAACCGCGATCACCGCATGCCCGCGCGAGTCAACAGCGACGCGGGCAGCAAACCGCATGACGCGCACAGCGTCATCGTGGCACGGCACGGGCCGCGCCCGCCAGCGCTCCCGGCTCCACCGAGAATCACCCGGCTCGGGTGAGGCGTCGCCGAGGTGTCAGTGGCGAGTCTGGGGGTTGCGCGGCCTTTACGGCGCAGAAGGGACGTGCTGGTTGATGCCGGCAGCCTCTCGCGGAGGTACCTTCTGCCGTGCCTGGCGCTGTAGCGGACGTCCCTCCGGCCGCGCTGAGCAATCGTCTCAGGTATCGAGCAAGGAGGCCTCACGTGTCTGTCACCACCGACAAGTCAGCCATCCGGCCGTTCGCTCCGCAGACCTCTCCGGCGGAACTCCAGACCCTCAGGCGGCGCGTCGCGGATACTCGGTGGCCGGACAGGGAGACCGTCCCTGATCACTCGCAGGGCGTTCAGCTGGACACGATCCGGGAACTCGCCCGGTACTGGGCCGCGGACTACGATCTGGGCCGCTGCCAGGCCAGGCTGAACGCGCTGCCGCAGTTCAAGACCGAGATCGGCGGGCTGGACATCCACTTCATCCATGTCCGGTCAGACCACGACGACGCGCTCCCGATCATCCTCACGCACGGGTGGCCGGGCTCTGTCATCGAACTGCTGAAGGTCATTGATCCGCTCACCAACCCGACGGCCCATGGCGGGACCGCATCGGACGCGTTTCACGTGGTGATTCCGTCGATGCCTGGTTACGGGTACTCGGACAAGCCGGGCGCGCCCGGCTGGGGTCCGGACCGGATCGCGGCTGCCTGGGTCGATCTGATGAAGCGCCTCGGGTATGACCACTTCGTGGCGCAGGGCGGCGACTGGGGAGCGGTTGTCACGGATCTGATGGCCGCCTCGGCGCCGCCGGAGTTGCTCGGCATGCACACCAACATGCCCGGCGTGATACCACCGGAAATCGCGCAGGCGCTCCCGATCCCGGGCCAGCTCGCCCCCGGCGACCCGCCGCCAGCCGGTCTGTCCGCCGCTGAACAGCGCGCCTTTGAGCAGATCAGCACCTTCTACACCACAGGCGCAGGCTATGCAGTCGAGATGGGCACACAGCCGCAGACGCTGTACGGAGTGGCAGATTCGCCGGTCGGCCTGGCAGCCTGGATGATCAACCACGACGCTTACAGTTACGGCGAGATCGCGCGGGCCTTCCAGGGCAGCCCCGTCGGCGAACTCACCCGCGACGAGGTCCTCGACAACGTCACGCTCTACTGGCTGACGAACACGGGGGTTTCCTCGGGGCGTCTGTACTGGGACAATAAGTTCGGGTTCTTCGACGTCAAGAATGTCTCCATCCCGGCTGGCGTGAGCGTATTCCCCGGCGAGCTGTATCAGGCCCCGCGGAGCTGGGCCGAGCGGGCCTACCCCCGCCTCATCCACTACAACGAGCTCGACCGCGGCGGCCACTTCGCGGCCTGGGAACAGCCGCAGCTTCTGTCTGACGAGGTCCGCACGACGTTCAGGACACTGCGCTAGATGACTACCTCGCAGCTTCGGGCGATGCCCTCGCTCGGCGGCGCCGCTGAGTGGCTGAACTCCGGGCCACTCAGCCCCGCCGGGCTGCGCGGGCAGGTCGTCCTCGTCGATTTCTGGACCCTGACCTGCATCAACTGGCTGCGCACCGAGCCGTATGTGCGCGCCTGGTCGCAGGCGTACCGGGGCGACGGCCTCGTCGTAATCGGAGTCCACACACCCGAGTTCTCCTTCGAGCACCAGATCCACCGGGTGCGTCAGGCAATCCGGGACCGGTCCATTGACTATCCGGTCGCCGTCGACAACGATTACGCGATCTGGACGGCGTTCGACAACCACTACTGGCCGGCGCTGTACTTCGTCGACGCGGACGGGATCATCCGCGACCATCACTTCGGCGAAGGCCATTACCAGGAATCCGAGCGCCTCATCCAGCGGCTGCTCGGCGTCGACCGTGAGCCCGTATCGGTGACCGGCGGCGGAGTGGAAGCCGAAGCGGACTGGACCAGCCTGCGCACCCCTGAGACCTACCTCGGCTACCTGCGCGCTGAGAATTTCGCCTCGCTACGCCGAGAGGCACTCGACCAGCCCAGCGCCTACCAGCGCCCGGGCCGGCTCAGCCTCAGCGAGTGGGGCCTGGCCGGCGAGTGGACGGTGACGAGCGAGAAACTCGTACTCCGGCAGGCCGGCGGCAGCATCGCGATCCGGTTCGACGCGCGGGACGCCCACCTCGTGCTGTCAGCACGAGCACCGGACGCGATCCCCTTCCGCGTCCTCCTGGATGGCCAGGCACCCGGTCCGTCACGCGGAGCAGACATCGACCAGGACGGGAACGGGCTCCTCCGGGACGGCCGCCTCTACCAGCTCGTGCGACAAGTCCGCGGCGTGCGCGAGCGCACGCTGGAAATCACCTTCGCGCAGCCGGGAGCCGAAGCCTACGTCTTCACGTTCGGCTAGCCGTGAGAATTCACGTGGCGGTGGGCTGAGCGACGCGCCGGTGATGGAGAGGTGCTCCTGAGCTGGGAGGATAGGGGGTGGCGAAGCCGTTATCTGGTCCAGATCGAGGAGCACCTGTCAAGTGAAACCTACCGGCTGGCTGAGGGGTTTGCAGGACACGGTCTTCCGGCGGGGGCCAACGGCGACCGCGGAGTCGCACCGGGTGACCCCCTTCGAGATCTTCTTCGACCTGGTCTTCGTCTTCTCGGTTACGCGCGTCATCTCGTTCATGACGCATTCGCTGACCTTTGTGACCCTGACGCAGGGGCTGATCTTGCTGCTCCTGCTCTGGTGGTCGTGGTCGGCTTATGCCTGGGTGGGCAACCAGGCCCAGGCTGACCAGGGCCTGATCCAGCTCGGCATGATCGTCGCAATGGCCGCCCTGCTCATCGCAGGGCTCGTCATGCCCGACGCCTGGGGCGGGGGTCACTTGGACGGGCCAGTCATCCTGGCCGTGTCCCTAGCCGTAGTACGGGTCATCTACACCGGGCTGTACCTATATGGAGGAGCCGGTGACCGCCGGCTGCGCGCTCAGATCCTGCTCGGCGCAATCCCGCTGTCCGCGGCCTGGATCGCATTCATCGTCGGCGCCCTGATCGGCGGACCTGCGCAGACCGCGTTGTGGGCCGCGGCGGTCGTGATCGACTTCGCCGGCGGCCGGGTCACCTCCAGCTTCAGCGGCTATCACCTGCGCAGCCCCGCTCATTTCGCCGAGCGGCACGGCCTGGTCCTGATCATCGCTCTGGGCGAGTCGCTGGTCTCCGTCGACGAAGCCACCAGATCCTCGGTCATCAGCTGGCTGGTGCTGGCAGCGGGCGCGCTCGGCTTCGCCGTAGCGGTCTGCCTCTACCTGCTCTACTTCGCTCAGGCCGCGGACATCGCAGAGGAGGCACTGGCCCGGGCGCCGGAAGCGAGACGCATCAAGATCGGCCGCGACGGATACACATTCGCGCATTTCCCGATGATCGCCGGGATTCTATACGTCGCTGTCGGCATCGAGGAGGTGCTCGTCCATATCACCCGTGGCGGTTCACCGACCGCCGGCGAGCGGCTGAGCTGGCCCGCGGTGACGGCGCTGTACGCTGGCACAGCGCTATATCTCGCCGGCCGTGCGGCCTTCCTGCGGCTCACTGCGGGCCCCGTGCCCGCAGCGCAGCTCCTGGCCGCGGCAGTCGCGCTGATGCTCCTGCCAGCCGCACGCTACCTTCCCGCACTCGCCGCGCTCGGCCTTATCGCCCTGGTTGTCGCGGGACTGGCTGGATATGAAGGACTGAACCCGCAAAAGCACGAACGCGTTCGCGCCAGGCAACCCCAGCTCTAGCGCCCGCGGCGGTGCCAGGAACGCTCGTGCACGGTGGCGACTTACTCGCCGGTCCGCCTGCCTGGCGGTGGGGGGACCCAAGAACAGACTCGGGCCCGTCCTAACCATGAGAATTGACGCGGTGGTGGGCTGAGCGGCGCGCCGGTCATGAAAAGGCGCTCCTGAGCTGGGAGGATAGGGGTGTCGAAGCCGTTACCCGGTCCAGATCGAGGAGCACCTGTCAAGCGAATGCTACCGGCTGGCTGAGGGGTTTGCAGGTCACGGCGGGCGGTACCGGGGTCGTGTCGCATGCGGGCGTCGCGCTGGTGCGGGCGCTGGCCGATTGCACTGGCCTGACCGGCGGGTTATCGAAGGCGCTGGCCTCGCAGCGGCTGCTGGTGCATGACCGTGGCCGGGTCTTGGCCGATCTGGCCTGCGCGATCGCTGATGGCGGCGAGCGGTCGCCGGGAAAGGTCACGGCGGCGGTGAACGCGGCTCGCCGGCGCGTGAGCCGGGGCCGTCGCCCGGCACTGTGCCCTGCCCGGCGTGCGCGTCGCGGACCGGGTCCTGGACGGGGTGACCTGCATCCGGCTGGACGCCTCGGTGGTGACCTGCCACTCGGACAAGGAGCTCGCCGAGCCGAACTTCAAGGGTTTCGGCTATCACCCGCTGCTGGCGTATTGCGACAACACCGGCGAGCCGCTGGCCGGGATGCTGCGCAAGGGATCAGCTGGCAGCAACACCGTCGCCGACCACCTGCAGATCCTGGAGGCGTCGGTCGCCGCGCTGCCGCCGCCGTTCCGGCGCAAGCTGATGGTCACCTGCGACGGCGCAGGGGCCAGCCACGCGCTGATCGCCCGGCTGGACACGCTGGCGGCCCGGCGCGGCTACCTGCTGACGTACTCGGTCGGTTGGGAGCTGGGCGAGCGGGAGCGCCGCGCTATCACGCGAGTGCCCGCGGCTGCCTGGCAGATCGCCGTCGATCAGCGCGGCGAGGTCCGCGAGCGCCGATCCGGCGATGCCTGCGGTGACCGCGACTGCGCGCACCGCGGCTGCTGGATCGAGGAGGCGCACATCACCGAGCTGACCGCCCTGCTCCGGCAAGGCACCGGCGGCGACCAGCTCCGTGCCTGGCCCGCGACCATGCGGGCGTTCGCCCGGCGTGAGCGCCCGCACCCTGGCGCGCAGCTGACCCTGTTCGAGACCGTGCAGGGTTACCGCTACAGCCTGTGGGTGACCAACCTGCCCGCTGCTACTCGTGGCTGGCGGGCGAACCCGGCTTACCTCGACGCCGCTCACCGGGTACACGCCCGGGTGGAGGACGGGATCCGCACCGGCAAGGACTGCGGCATCGGCCGCTTCCCCTCCCGGCAATGGCGATGAACACGGCATGGTTCGCCGCCGCGCTGATCGCCGCGACGCTGCTGGCCTGGCTGCGGCTGCTCGCCCTGGACAGCGCCCTGGCCAAAGCCGAGCCCAAGACCCTGCGCTACCGCATCCTGCATGCCGCCGCGCGCCTGACCCGCGGCGGCCGCAGCCGCACCTGCGGATCCAGACCAGCTGGCCCTGGGCCGCCGACATTGTCACCGCCTGGAACCGCATCAGCGCCCTCGCGCACGCTCCCTGACCAGCACAGCAAGTGCCCGATCCCGACGACCACGCCACCGCGGGCCCGTGGAAACCCCGGCCACCCGGCCCGACAGCCGGGCCACCGCCACGAGCCCGCACTAAAATCAAGGTCACGAACGCGGCCAGCCCGGCTGCCGCAACGCGCCGATCAGGCCGCGTGAATGATCGAGGCTAGCCGCGCACCTGCCGTGCGGCAGGTCAGCGTGATCGCGTCGGCAGAACCGGATCTGTGCTCACCGTGATGTCCGCGAGTTTCTGGGAGAGATGGATCCTGATGGCATCCGCGCAGATGCGCGAATCCTTCGTCTGAAGCGCGACCAGCACGTCCCGATGCCGTTCTACGAGGTCGGGCGGCAGGCCAGGGTAAAGTTCCCGCTCCGGGAACCAGACGAGAAACGGAATTCCGACCGCGTGCCAGCTTCGCCACAGATGGCGGTTCCTGGACGCCTCCATCAGCGTCGCGTGGAACTCGATATCCAGCTCAACGGCACGAATCGCGTCCGCGGAAATGATCGCCAGCGACATTCCGTCGAGTATGTTCTCGAGCTTGCCGCATAGTTCATCCCAGTCTGCCTCATCGGATCGCTCAATGGCCTGCTCAGCGGCAAGGATTTCCAGTGAGGCGCGCACCGCGAGGCCGTCCGCCGCATCAGCGCGGTCGGGCATAGCGATGTAAGTTCCTCGCTTGGGATTGACCTCAACGAGGCCCTGGCTCTCAAGGACGCGAATAGCCTCGCGAATAGGTGTCCGGCTCACCGTGAGCTGCTGCGCCAGATCGCCTTCGGGAACTTTCTCACCGGGCCGGAGGCGGCCTTGGATAATCGCGTCCCTGATGGCTCGAACTACCTGGTCGCGGAGCGCCTCGCGTTTGAGCGGCTGAAGAGCGGCGCTAGTGTCGCTTGCCGTTAGCTTGGCCGGCAACTCGTCAGCCCCTTCGCTGATGACAAGACCGTCCGGGCCTTATCGCCTCGCTACTGCCGAGCCAGACCGCGATTGCCGCATCGTCATGGCTCGTGCCGCCAGGACTTACCGAGCGGAGCCCACTACCGGACATACCCACTACCTTAATCTGGATTCCTGCTCGCCCATCCGGCTGACAGCCCGGGCGCAGCAGGAAGGGCCGGAAATCGCTGTGGCCACGTGCACAGGCTACCTCTCCGCCCGCTCCCTGCAGCGAACTGAGCGCTGCCTGAGCGGACGGCTTCGGCTGCTGTGTCATTCCCGGCATTCCCGGCCGGCCCGGCGCTCCTTCCGCGTGCCTGACTGACGGGACCCCAGTCAGCCGTGCTGCGGCCTGTTCGGCCCCAGACAGCCTGTCTTGCCCGGAGCGGCAAGCCCGTGTCATCTCCTTCACGTTAACAACGCATTCCGGTCTTGTTTAGCCTCTTGACCCCCATTCTGGTGTGATGTATACAACACTCATGTCTGACTTGCGGGCCTTGCGTACCCCGGATGCCACTCGCTGTCACACTCATCCGCTGGATCTGCTACCTCTCCTGCACTCCGGCGGCAGCCTCGACGTACGCGCGGCCGGCCCGGCCGCCGGGCCACGCCGGTGAACGTCGCGGACGCGCGACGCAGATTCGGCGGGTGCTACGTGACCGTGCCTACCCCGTTTCGAGACGACGATTTGTCGGTCGACTTCCCGGCGCTCCGGCGGCACGTGGAGTACCTCATCGAGCGCGGGATCACCAGGGGCAACGGGATGCTCCTGGCCGGCGGCGCCGCCGGCGACTTCTCGACGATGACGTTCGAGGAGCGCGTCCAGGTGGCGGAGACCGTCGTCCGGACCGCCAACGGACGGGTCAGCGTCGCGATGGGAGCACAGACGACGAGCACGCTTGAACTCGTGCGGCTGGCAAAGGCGGCCGAGTCCGCGGGCGTTGATCTGATCCAGGTGTCACCGCCGTTCTATTTCGCGCACACCGGCGACGACTTCTACGAGTACGTCAAGGCGGCTGCTGACGCGTCCAGCGTCGGGATCATCGTCTACAACACGTTCTGGACAAGCCTCGATATCTCGACCGAACTCCTGACCCGTTTCGCCGACATCGACAACGTGATCTGCGTCAAATGGTCGTGCCCCGACATGGGCAACATGGAATTCGAGCAGGCGATCACGAGATTCGCCGCGCGCTTCCTGATTATCGACAACCAGATGCGTTTCGTGGTCAGCCACATGCTCGGTGCCGGCGGAATCGAGATGCACCCGTGCAACTTCATGCCGGCCTGGGGCGTCAGTCTCTGGCGCCTTCTGGAAGAACAGCGCTACCTCGAGGCGCAGCACGAACTCGTGCGCGTCGGAATGCCCTTCATGGAGCTCTGGCAGGAAATCGAACAGTGGACGAGCGGCGACGGATACCTCGACAAACTATGCATGGAACTAGTGGGCATCGGCTCCAGCCGGTGCCGCCCCCCGACGAGGGACATCAGGCCCCTCTACCGGGCCCGGGCCGCGGCGATGCTCAAGCGGATCGGCGCGCTCCCCGGCGCGCTTGCTCCGGCGGCAGCGTCCGTGACCGAGGGCGCTGAGACGGGCACCGGATCAGGCGGGCCGGAGCCCATCGCGACTCCCTGATCAGCAGCGCAATCCGAGGAAGTGAGAAGCAATGCGCAACTCCAGACCCAGCATTACTCAGTTGCGCCGGTCACGTGGCCGACGTGCCGCGGCGGGACTCGCCGCGGTAGCAGCGCTCGTCTGCAGCGCCTGCTCCACCAGTTCACCCCCACTCCAGAAGAGCGGCGGCAACACCGTCATCACGATGTGGAGTTGGCTATCGGCGTCCGATGCTCAGGTCTGGGGCAAGATGATCCAGGCCTTCAACACCGCGAACGACAATAAGGGTCTCCACGAGCAGATCAAGGTGACACCGGTTGTCAGCGACTACAACACCAAGATCGTATCTGCGGTCACCGCAGGAGACGCGCCTGACTTTGGCTGGGCTTCAGCGGGTCTCGAGGAATACCAGTGGGCTAAGGAAGGCGTCATCATCCCGCTGAGCAAGCTCGCCGGCGAAGTGGGCCTGAACCTGTCCGACTTCACGCAGCAGTCCCTGACTGACGCCCGCTATCCGTCGCTCGGCGGCAAGAACATCTACATGGTGCCCACCGACCTCGGCGACTTCGCACTCGAGATCAACGTCAAGGAAGCGAAGGCGGCCGGGCTGAATCCGAGTGACCCGCCGACCAACGCCCAGCAGTTCCTCAAGTGGGCCGAGGCCCTGACCATACGCAAGAACGGCAAGATCGTGCAGTCCGGTCTCGGCAGTGACCTAGCCGGGGTAGCGACAACGTACTGGGGCATCGTCGCTGCTCAGTACGGGTTCCAGCGGGTCAGCAGTGATGGCAAGAAAGCGTGCGTCGACCCCGCAGCCGCCACCCAGGCCATGAACTGGCTCCTCAACTTGTTCTACAAGTACAAGGTCATCAACCCGACCACGAGTCTGTACCAGAGCTTCGACACCGGCCAGAGCGCGATGATGATGGAGGGACCGTGGACCATCTTCGGCAATAACCAGGCCGGCCTCGACTGGGAAGCCGCGCCTCTTCCGGTCATTGGCACCAAGCCCGCGAATTACTTCGAGGACGACGGCCTCGAGGTCTACCAGCAGAAGAGCTCGGCCAGCTACAAGCCCACGATGGAGGCAATCAAGTGGCTGTCTGACAACAGCTGGCTCTGGGTAACCGGTGCCCGCGGCGTCACCCCGAGGCTGTCACTCCTGCACCGCAGCGACTACAACACCACCGACACCAACGGCTTCCTGCCGAAATACAGGCTGGCCTACACCGAGGGCATGAAGTCCGCCGACGTGGCGTCCATACCCGGTCCCGACACACCGGACTTCGAGTATTACGAGATCAGCCCGTCCTTCGTTCAGACCGAAGTATCGCGGGTACTCGCGCACCAGCTCACCGTGCCGAACTTCATCTCCACGGTCTGCTCGAAGTGGCAAAGCGACATTAACTCCGGCGGTGTACTGCTCAGCGGCTACTAGCCGGCCCTGACGTGCCGTGGCGGGCGGCGGACCTGCTCCGCAGCCCGGCCGCCTGCCGCGGCACGTCCCCGTCCCTGTCGGCCTGCAGGCTCGCGGTTTCCCCGGCCGCCCCAGTGAGCCTGCACAATCCTTCAGCCAGGAGAGATAGTGGCAGCTGTCGGACTACGGTCACCCCGCCGTGCCGCGGAAACGCCGCCGAGGACGACCCAGCGCCGCACCGGGATCCTCAGTGGCTACGCGTTCATGCTGCCGTTCATGATCCCGTTCGTCCTGTTCAACCTGGTGCCCCTGATCTTCGGGGTCATCGTCGCGTTCACGAACTGGAGCATTATCGGCGCCCCGAAGTTCGTCGGCTTCTCGAACTTCACTCAGGCGCTCAAGGACCCTCTGGTCCTGCAGTCGTTCGTCACCACCTTCAAGTACGTCGCCGTCGTCGTGCCCGTGGTGACGGTGCTCGCATTCCTGTTCGCGCTCTACGTCAACCAGGGCTGGCCCGGTCACACTTTCGCCCGGATGGCGTTCTACGCCTCCAACGTCGTCTCCGCACCGGTCATCGGGCTCGTCTGGACCTGGATGCTGAACGGCCAGTACGGCCTCATCAACCACTACTTTCATCTGCAGATCTCCTGGCTCACCAGCACGAGCTGGGCCTGGGTGGGCATCTGCATGGCGACGGTCTGGTGGGATTCAGGGCTGATCTTCATCTTGTTCCTCGCCGGGCTGCAGGAGATCGGGCCGGAGATCATCGAAGCGGCCCGCATCGACGGAGCGACCTGGTGGGGCTCGCTGTTCAAGATCTTCGTCCCGCTGCTCCGGCGGACCTTCGTGCTCGCCATCACGCTCGAACTGATCTCGACCTTCCAGATTTTCAGTCAGGTCAATGTCATGACAGCGGGCGGACCGGCTAACTCGACGGCCTCGGTCATGCAATACCTGTACACCAATGGCGTCACTCAGCAGCAGCTCGGCTATGCCTCCGCGCTCGGGGTCATGCTCTTCGTGCTGATCGTCGTCGTGGCGCTCACGTTCAGACGGTTCATGCCGGAAAGGGACTGGTGACCGCCATGCGGCAGCGCCGGCGATTGCGCCTGGTCCAGGTTCCCGTCTGGCTGCTCGGCATGCTGGCGGCCATCGGGTGGATTGTGCCGTTCCTGTGGATGCTCAGCACATCACTCAAGTCGACGAAGCAGATACTGACGACGAACATCCAGTGGTGGCCCAAGCCCTTCATCCTCGGCAACTACCGCTTTGTGTTCGCCGGCCCGGTCGTGCAGTGGATGGTGAACAGCCTGATCGTCACCGTGCTCGGAACCGCGATCGGAGTGGCACTCGGAGCGCTCGCCGGGTACGCACTCGCCCGGCTGCAGTTCCGCGGGCGAGACGCGATGTTTTCCCTGATCCTCGCCTCGATCATGATCCCGGCCAACATCGCCGTCGTGCCTCTCTACATCGCCTTCCTGAAACTCGGCATCATCAACAACTATCCGGCGCTGATCCTGCCGACGATCGCCAACGTCATCACCGTGTACATCTTCCGGCAGTTTTTCCTCGGCTTCCCTACCGAGATCGAAGAAGCCGCGAGAGTGGACGGGGCCAGCCGCCTGAAGATCTTCTTTCGCATCGCCGTGCCGATGGCACGCAGTGCGGCGCTGGCCTCGACGATCCTGCTGTTCACGACTAACTGGAACGCGTACCTGTGGCCGCTGCTGATCACCTTCACGCAGCAGATGTACACGCTCCCCGTCGGGGTCGCCCAGTACTCGTCGGTGTCCGGCAACTACACCCAGGTTTCGAGTTTCGGGCCGGCGATGGCCGCCTCCACTTTGCTCGCGGTGCCCAGTCTGCTCATCTTCCTTGTCCTGCAGCGCTACTTTGTCCGGGGGATCGCCCGGACCGGGCTGCAGGGATGACCGCGATGGCGGCCAGGAACGCCGCCCACCGTGTCATCGTCGCCGACCGGTTCGTGTACAGCTCGCATCCGCATTGCGTACGGCTCGGCGGCTCGGAGCTCCTTGTCGTGTTCAACCAGTCGATCCGGCGCGAGCGCGTGCAGCACCCGCCGAGTGACCCGCTCGTCCGTAACTACACAGTCCGGTCGCTGGATCTCGGTCAGACCTGGCACCCTCCGAGAGTCGTGCCCGACTACGACTGGAGCGGCCTCGAGTGCGCCAGCCTGACGACAGCCGGCGGCTCTGTGCTCCTTCAGCAGTGGCGCTTCCGCTGGCTGCCGCTCGACGAAGGGACCGGCGCGAAGATCCCGGCGGGAGCTACGGCTCCGGCCGGGTTCTGCGGCTACGCGGGCTCAGCCGGCGCGCCGCCGCTCTCCTTCGCCCGCGCCAACGACGGCAGTTACGTGCACTGGTCGGACGACGGCGGACGCACGTGGCAGGGCACAGTACGGCTGAACGTCGAGCCCTACCCGGGCGGCTACGGAATCCGCGGAGCGGTTGAGCTCGGCCAGCGGGGACCTGCTGCTGCCGCTGAGCGACGTCCCGAACTACGAGACGGTCTTCGCAGTCCGGTCATCCGACTGCGGCCGCTCCTGGCAGCGGCCCTCGCTCGTCGCGCACGGGCCGGGCCAGCTCTTCGAGGAACCCGCTGCCGCGGTTACCAGCGACGGCGCACTGCTGCTGATGATGCGCGAATCGGCGTCGGATCATCTCTATCAGTGCCGGTCCGAGGACGACGGCGCGTCCTGGAGCCGCCCCGTCGACACCGGGATCGCAGGTTGTCCCCCGCACCTGCTGACACTGGCCGACGGGCGGCTGCTGTGCACGTACGGCTTCCGCTACTTCCCGTTCGAGATCCGCTGCGCGCTCTCGGCCGATGGCGGACGCAGCTGGGGACCTCCGATCACGATCAGATCCGGGCTGGGAACGCACGACATCGGCTATCCGTCCACCGTCGAGCTTCCGTCCGGTCAGTTGATGTGCGTGTACTACGGCCCGCTCTTCGACGGAACTACCGCCATCCTCTCGACGACGTTCGATCTCCCCTAGCCCGCAACCGGACATCTTGTCCCGTTCGCCCGAGCCCTTGTATGATGTATACATCAGTAGCGACTACGGAGGAAGCCAGCTATGCCGGAATTCGCGAAGGGCGCCGAGCAGGTCACGATCTACCAGAACCCGGACCGGTTTGAGGCGCATACCTGCGTGGCTCAGCTCGCCAACGGCGATGTGGTCGTGACCTTCTCCGAGACGAGAGCCAAGAAGCACGAGGACTTCGACTCGGTCTTCCTGGTCAGGTCAACCGACAATGCCCGGACTTTCGATCCGGCCACCAAGACCTCGGTCTGGCCGCAGACCAAGTACTTCGGCTCCGACATCCCGCTGATCGCGCAGTTGTCGGACGGCACCTTGCTGATGAATCATCTGGTCACGAGCTTTCACGGCCGCAAGGGCATCATCGAGGACATGGGCTGGCAGTCCGAGGAAGGCCTCATGCGCGCCAAGAGCGCCGAGAGCACCTGGATCAGCCGGTCGACTGACAACGGCCACACCTGGGAGCCCGGCTACAAGGTCAACTCCGAGCCGCTGCGCTGGACCATGCCTGCCGACAGCATTCTCGAACTACCTAACGGCACGCTCCTGATGGCCGTTCTCGGCCAGCTCAACACCAGGCGCGAGCGGAAGGACGCTGAGCCGATCCGCTCCGTGCTGCTGCGGTCCGACAACCAGGGTGAGGACTGGGAGCACTGGTCGACGATCGCGTTTGACCCGGCCGGGATCATCTCCTTCGACGAGCCCGCCCTCGGCCGGACCGCCGACGGCGTCCTGGTGTGCATGATGCGGACCGAGCATCTGCCCCGGGGACGCCACCAGCACATGTGGGTCGCGTACAGCCATGACGACGGCGAGTCCTGGAGCCGCCCGGAAGCCACCAACATCTGGGGGTACCCGGCCGACCTGGTCCTCCTGGCCGACGGCCGGATGCTTGCCACCTACGGCTACCGGCGCGGCACCTACGGAGTGCGCGGCGTGATCTCCGACGACGGCCTGAGCTGGGATGTGGCCAACGAGTTCATCATCCGCGAGGGCGCTATCCCGCCCCAGTCGGCCACCGAGGATTTCTACCACATCGGCTATCCGCACTCCGTGCAGCTGACCGACGGCACCATCTTCTCCGTCGATCACGCCTTCACCGATGAGCCGTACATGCAGTACGTGGTGGGAGTTCGCTGGGAGCTGTAACCGGACCGACGACGCGAGGAGCCAGATGAAGATCACAGCCGTTGAGGTCCGGAGACTGGAGATTGACGCGAGTCCCTGGTACTTCGGGCACCCGATACCCGCGGACGAGCCGGCCACCTGGGAGTACCCGCTGGTCCGGGTGGCGACAGACGAAGGCATCGACGGCTTCACGATGGGCTACGGCGCCAACGGCGAGGGGCGCCCGAACGCTCACGCCATCAGCGACACCTACGCCCTGGCCCTGATCGGAAAGGACCCGCTGCAGCGCGAGAACATCTGGCAGGACATCAGGCGGCGCAACCGGCACCTGTACGCGCACACGGACACCGTCCTCGGGATCCTGGACGTGGCGCTCTGGGACATCGCCGGCAAGGCCTGCGGCCTGCCGGTCGCGGCGCTCCTCGGGATCTGCCGGACCTCGATGCCGGCTTATCGTGTCGGTTCCTACTACCTGGCAACACCCGAGCTGGTCTATGAGGAAGCCAGGAAGTACAAGGAAGCGGGATTCCACGGCTGTAAATTCAACATGTTTGCCGGACCCCGGCTCGACATCCCGCGACTGCGGGCTGCCCGCGAAGCCGTCGGCGACGACTTCTACCTGATGCACGACGCGTCCAGCTTCTACTCCTACACCGATGCCCTGATCGTCGGGAACGCGCTCAGTGACCTCAACTATCACTGGTTCGAAGAGCCCGTCTACGATCGCCAGCTGCACATACTGAAGCGCCTGTCCGCGCAGCTGCGCGTCCCCATCCTGGCGAGCGAGACGACGACGCTCGCCGAGAAGGCCGAGTTCCTGCGGACCGGCGCGGTCGATCTCATGCGCGGCGACGTCATGAACTCCGGCGGCATCACCGGCCTTCGCAAGGCTCTGGCTGCCTGCGAGCTGTTTGGCTACAACCTGGAGATCCACACCGCGTCCTCGCCGCTGCTCGACATCGCGAATCTGCACGTCGCGTGCTCGGTGATGAACTGCGAGCTGCTGGAGACGCATCACGAAATGTTCCGGTTCGGGCTGAAGGGCACGCCACTCGAGCCCGACGCAGAGGGCTACGTGCACCTTCCCGGCGAACCCGGGCTCGGCGTGGAACTCGACTGGGACTGGATCGAGAATCACACGGCGGGCTTCGTCAGTCCCTGACCACGCTGATCCGGATAAGGCTGCCGCATGCTGATCTTCACGAACGTCGAGTTCAGCGAGGCCGGGCGCGAGCGCCTCGCGCACGGCGCGGCACCCGACCACGTCTACTTCGCTGATTCAGAGCAGCTCGGCCCGGCCGACCGCGCCGCATTGCTGAGCTCGGAGGTGGCATTCGGCTCCTGTCCGCCCGAGCTGGCCGAGCAGGCGGGCGGTCTCGCCTGGCTTCAGCTGGACTCGGTCGGGTGCGATGAGTATCGCGGCCTGAACTGGAGCATCCTCGGCCGGAGACTGACCGTCACGAACCTGCGCGGGTTCTTCTCAGTCCCGGTGGCCGAGAGCGGCATCGCCGGCGTACTCGCCCTGTACCGCGGCATTAGCCAGCTGGCCGAATTGCAGCGGCAGCGCAGCTGGCGATCCGCTGAGCTGCGGTCGCAGTTGCGGACGCTGCACGGCGCCCGAGCGCTCGTCGCCGGCTTCGGCGCCATCGGGCACGCCCTGGCCGACCGGCTGGCGTTGTTCGGCTGCGTGGTCGAGACCTTCGGGACAGCCGCGTCCGGGGCGGCCCTGACCACGCTCGGCCAGCTCGATGCGGCGCTCCCCCGCGCCGACATTGTGTTCCTCGCGCTACCGGAGACCGCCGCGACGTCGGGGATGTTCGGATCGGACCGGCTCACGCTGCTCAAGCCCGGCGGGATCCTGGTGAACCTCGGGCGGGGCGCCCTGGTGAACGAGCGACGGCTGGTGGAGCTGCTCCGGCAGGGCGCCGTCGGCGGCGCGGTTCTCGACGTGACGCAAGCCGAGCCCCTTCCTGGCGGCAGTCCGCTCTGGAACGCGCCCAACGTCATCCTCACCCAGCACACGGCCGGCGGTTCCGCCAGCGAGCTTGACGGCAAGGCTGGGGTGTTCCTGTCCAACCTCGCCCGTTACCGTTCCGGGCAGCAGCTCGCCAGCGTGGTCGACTGGGCTAAGGGCTACTGAGGAGGCGCTGATGGACGAGCAGGGCGTACTGGCGGGCCTGGAGCGGGCGGTCCGCGTGTACCGGGATGACTGGGGGATTCCGCACGTCCGGGCGGAGTCGGTGGCCGACGCGTTCGCGGCACAAGGGTACGTGCATGCGGCGGACCGGTTCTGGCAGATGGACGCCAGCCGGATGCAGATGCAGGGCCGGTGGGCCGAGTGGGTCGGCGCGGCGGGCATAGAAGCCGACACGCTCGCCCGCCGGCTACGGGTCAGTGCCGCCTGCATCCGGGACTATGCGGCGCTCGGTACGGCCGCGCGGACCATGGTGGACGCCTATACGGCCGGCGTGAACGCGTGGCTCGGCACGCACCCGGCGCCAGCTGAGTACGCGCTTCTCGGCGCGACCCCCGAGCCCTGGCAGGGCTGGCACTGCATCGCGGCAATGCGCCAGCGCGGCTACCTCATGGGCTCGCTGTGGTTCAAGCTGTGGCGCGCCGCCGCGGTCGGCGTCATCGCCGACGGCGACATCGCCAAGCTCCGCTATGACGACGGCGGGTCCGACCGGCTGTGCATTCCGGCCGGCACCGATGCCCGCCGCTGGGTCGCGAGCCTGGCTGAGCTGCGCGAGCCGATTGCCGCGCTCGGCCTGCTGCCGGCGGCCGCCGAGATTCAGGGCGGCAGCAACAACTGGGCTGTGGCTCCCGGCCGCACCGCCACGGGCCGCCCGCTGCTGGCCGGCGATCCGCACCGGGCGTTCGAGCTGCCCGGCATGTACGCCCAGCTGCACCTGCGGTGCGAGGAGTTCGACGCGATCGGACTGACCGTCCCCGGCGTGCCGGCCTTCCCGCACTTCGGCCACAACGGCTCCGTCGCCTGGTGCGTCACGCACGCCTTCGCCGACATTCACGACCTGTACGTCGAGCAGTTCGACACCACCGATCCATCCCGCTACCGCCACCGAGGTGACTGGCTGACGGCGGCGACCTCCGCTGAGCGGATAAACGTCCGCGACGGCCTCCCGGTGACGATCGGCGTCACCGAGACCATGCACGGACCGGTCGTGGCCGGCGACCCCGCGGACGGGGCGGCGGTGACGCTGAAATCGGTGCAGTTCTTCGACACTGACCGGTCCTTCGACTGCCTGCTCCCCATGCTGACTGCCGGCACTACCGACGAGCTGTTCCTGGCCGTCCGCGGCTGGGGACTCATCGACCACAATCTCGTCGCGGCCGATACGGCCGGGCACATCGGCCACCTGGTCCGGGCAGTCGTCCCCCGCCGGCCCGCCATCAATGGCTGGCTGCCGGTGCCGGGCTGGACCGGCGAGCACGAATGGGACGGCGTCATCCCGGCCGGGCAGATGCCCCGCCTCGATGACCCTGAGCGCGGCTTCATCGTGACCGCTAATAACCGGGTCGTGGCCGACGGTCCCGGCACCGGCGACTACCTCAGCACCGACACCCACCCGCCGTGGCGCGCCCGGCGGATCGAGGACCTGCTGGCCACGCTTCCCGCCGCGTCCGCGGGCGACATGGCGGCCATTCATCACGACGACCTCAGCATCCCGGCCCGGCTGTTCCAGGCCGCACTCACCGGCGTCAGCCCGCCCGGCGCCGAAGCGGCTGCGATCCGCGACCTGCTGGTGGCCTGGGACGCCCGGATGGCCCCCGGCTCCGTCGCCGCCACCTACTACACCCGCCTCCGCTGGGCGCTGGCCGCAATCCTCGGCGAGCGCTCCGGCCTGGCCCCGGCCTCCGCCGCCACCGAGTTGCAGCTGCCCGGACGCACCTCAGCCGTCAGCCAGCTCTGGTGGGTGCTCCCGGCCCTGATCAGGACCGGCGACACGAGTCTGACCGGCGGCCGGACCTGGCCGGACCTGCTCGCCGAGGCGCTCAGCCAGGTCGCGGCCGGAGGCGCCGCGGTCCCCTGGCACGACGCTCACAAGGCCGCCCTGACCCATCCGCTCACTGGGCTGCTGGCTGGCGCACCAGCCGGACTGAGCCCGCCCGGCGCCGGTGTTGGCGGGGACAACGAAACCGTCTGGGCCACCGGATGCCGGGCCGAGTCCGGCACCGCCGCCGTCTACGGCGCCATCGCCCGCTATATCTTCGACGTCGGCAACTGGGACGACAGCCAGTGGGTCGTGCTCGCGGGCGCATCCGGCGACCCGGCCAGCCCGCACTACGCCGACCAGCACCCCGCCTGGTCCCGCTGTGAGCTCGTCCCCATGCTTTACAACTGGGAGACCATCACCGCCGGCCGATCGCCGGTCACCCTCGAGCCCGCCACCACATCCCCAAGGAGCTGAGGCAGGATGACCGTGTCGCTTCCCGACGGCCTGCGGACGCAGGCGTTCATCGATGGTGACTTTGCCAGCGCTGCCGACGGCGCGACGTTCGAGAGCCGTGCTCCGGCGACGGGCCAGGTGGTCGCCTCGGTGGCCGCCTGCGGTGACGCCGACGTGGACCGGGCGGTCGCCGCCGGGCGCGCCGCCTTCAGCCAGGGGGCCTGGAGCCGGAGCGCGCCGTCCGACCGCAAAGCAGTCCTGCTGCGGCTGGCCGACCTGATCGAATCTCACCAGGACGAGCTCGCCGCGATCGAGTCGATCGATGCCGGGCAAGCCCATCACGGACTGCCGGACGTTCGACCTGCCCGATGTGCTGAACACGGTCCGCTGGTACGCGGAGGCGATCGACAAGGTCTTCGGCAAGGTCTCCCCCACCGGTCCTGAGCACCTCGGCCTGATCGTCCGCGAGGCGGCCGGAGTGGTCGGGGCCGTCCTGCCCTGGAACTTCCCGGCCGCGATGCTGGCCTGGAAGATCGCGCCGGCGCTGGCGGCCGGCAATTCGCTGGTGGTCAAGCCACCCGAACTCGCGTCGCTCAGTACCTTGCGCATCGCCGAGCTGGCAGCTGAGGCGGGCGTGCCGGACGGGGTCTTCAACGTCGTTCCCGGCCTGGGCGAAGTTGCCGGGCGGGCCGTCGGGCTGCACCCGGACATTGACATGGTGAGCTTCACCGGGTCGACCGAGGTCGGTCGCGCCTTCCTGCGTTACGCCGCCGACAGCAATCTCAAGAACATTGTCCTGGAGTGCGGCGGCAAGAGCCCTCAGATAGTGATGGCCGACTGCCGGGACCAGCTGGACCTCATCGCCGCTGACCTCGCCCAGGCGGCGTTCTGGAATGCCGGGCAGAATTGCAGTGCCGGATCGCGGATACTCGCTGACGCCGCTATCAAGGACGAACTCGTCGCCCGGCTAGCCGAGCAGGCGGCCAGCCTGACGGTCGGTAACCCGGCCGAGGACACGACGGACATGGGCCCGCTGATCGAGCCGGAGGCCATGGACCGGGTCCTGCGGTACATCGGCGAGGCCACTGCCGAAGGCGCCGTCATTGCTGCCGGCGGCGGCCGGGTGCTGACGGAGTCGGGTGGCTGGTATGTCGGCGCGACAGTGCTCGACAATGTCGGACCGCAGATGAGCGTGGCCCGCGAGGAGATCTTCGGGCCGGTGGTGTCGGTGCTCAGCTTACGCCGGCGAGAGCGAAGCGCTCTCCCTGGCGAATCAGACACGACTACGGCCTGGCCGCGACGGTGTGGTCGCGCGACATCGACGCGGCGATCCGCATGGCCCGCGGCGTCCGGGCCGGAACCGTTGCCATTAACGGCTATAGCGAGGGTGACATCACGACCCCGTTCGGGGGCTACAAGATGTCGGGTTTCGGCGGACGAGACAACGGAATCGAAGCCCTGGAACAATACACGCAGCTGAAGACCATCTGGCTGACCGTCCGGCCGGCCCGGGAAGGGCGGTAGTCCCATGACGGCCCAGCGTCCGGCAGACCTGGAGTACCTCGCAGATCGCGCGCGGTTCATCCGCCTGGAGACAGTCCGCCTGACCCGCATCGCCGGGGCAGGCCATTACGGCGGCACGTTCTCGGCGGCCGAACTCCTGGCCGCGCTCTACTACTACAAGCTGCGGATTGACCCGTCCCGACCAGACTGGGCCGACCGTGACCGGTTCGTGCTGAGCAAAGGCCACGCCGCGATCGGCCTGTACCCCGTGCTCGCTGACCTCGGTTACTTCGACCCGGCGGACCTCGATAGTTACACCCGGATCGGCAGCCCGTTCGGCGACCATCCCGACATGCGCAAGGTCCGGGGCATCGACTTCAGCTCCGGCTCGCTCGGGCACGGGCTCTCGATCGGCCTGGGCATGGCGCTTGGCGCCCGCGTCGCGAACCGTGACTACCGCGTCTACGTGCTCGTTGGCGACGGGGAACTGGCCGAGGGTCAGGTCTGGGAAGCCGCCATGGCGGCCGGCCACTTCCGGCTGGGCTCGCTTGTCTGCATCGTCGACCGCAACGAACTGTGCATCGACGGGCCGACGGAGGATGTGATGGCCGTCGAGCCGATTGGCGACCGGTTCGCCTCTTTCGGCTGGGAGGTTCAGCGCGTCGATGGCCATGACCTCGGGGCCGTGACCAGAGCGCTCGACAACACTGACGACGACCCGCACAGCCCGCCGCACGTGCTGATCGCGGAGACGGTGAAGGGAAAGGGCGTCCGCCGGATGGAGCGCGACCTTGGCTGGCACGTGGGCAACCTCGGCCCGGCGGACTATGACGCCGTCATCGCCGAACTGCAGTCCGGGACACCTGCCGTTCTGGCCGGGAGCGGACGATGAGCCCGGCAGCCGAGGGAACGGCTGGCTCCGGCGTCGCTGCAGCGGCCGGCACCGGACAGGATCAGAGCGATGTCTTCCGGGGCGTCAGCCCGGGGTCGGGCGACAGGCGGGCACGGACCGACAAGGGAATCACGACCGCATCGATCCCTGCGTTCGTTGCCGGCGCGGAACTGGCTGACCTCGCCGAGACTGACCCGAGGATCGTCGTCATGACCGCTGACCTCGCCTCCGCCAACCGGCTCGCCGAATTTGGCGCTCGTTATCCGGAGCGGTTCTTCGACCTGGGAATAGCCGAGAAGAACATGCTCACTGCGGCGGCAGGCCTGGCCTCCACCGGGCTGATGCCGTTCGCCGGCACCTTCGCGTCATTCGCCGCGCTGCTCGGGATGGAGCAGATCCGCACCGACTGCGCGTATCCCCGGATGCCCGTCCGCGTACTCGCTCACCACTCCGGCATCTCGCTCGGCTTCTACGGCACCAGCCACCACGCGCTCGAAGACCTGGCCGCCATGCGTGCCATCGCCGATCTTGTCGTCGCCTGCGCCGCTGACGGCAACCAGCTCCGGGCGATGCTCCGGGCCTCTCTCGAGGTCCAGGGGGCGATCTATCTCCGCCTCGGCCGGGGCCGGGACCCGGAGGTCTATCCCGCCGTACCTGAGAACTTCACCTTCGGGCGGGCAATCCGGCTGCGCGAGGGCAGCGACGCGACGATCATCGCAACCGGCTCTGAGGTCCATCCGTCGCTCCTGGCAGCCGACATCCTGGCCGGCCAGGGGCGTGCGGTCCGCGTCGTGGACATGCACACCATCAAGCCGCTCGACGCCGGCGAAGTTGCCGCCGCGGCGGCGGAGACCGGAGCGGTCATCACCGTCGAAGAACACAACGTCATCGGCGGCCTCGGCGGGGCGGTGGCTGAGGTCCTGGCCGACCGCGGGCTCTCGGTCCGGTTCCGCCGGCACGGCATCTACGACCAGTACGTGCTGATCGGACCGCCCGCCGACCTCTATGCGCACTATCGCCTCGACGGCGCCGGCATCGCTGCTGTCGTCGCCGAGACCCTCGCCGTCTCCTGAGTCCCGTTCCCGCTTAGAACGCAGCGGCGAAGTCGGCAGCGAATTGCTCGAAGGAGCGCGCAGGGCGGCCGAGGAGGGATGCCACGTCGCCGGTGGTCCATTCGGCGTCGCCGTCGGCGGTGAGGGCGAACGCCCGGGCGTTCATCTCGGCGATCTGCTCCGGGACGCCGGCCCGGATCATGGCGTCCTTGTTCTCGCCGAAGCTGAGCTCGGTGTAGGTGATGGTCCGGCCCAGCAGTTTCGAGAGCACCGCCGCCACGTCGTAGTTCGAGATCAGCTCCGGGCCGGTGAGCCAGTAGGTCGTCGCCGGCGTGCGGGACCGGCGAGGCGGCGATCTTCGAAGCTACCGCCGCGACGTCGCGGGCGTCGACCATGCCCGTGCGCCCCTTGCCCGCCGCGGATCCGAAACCGCTGGTGGCAGCGATCGCTGGCGCCAGCGCCAGCATGTTCTGCATGTAGGCGTTGGACCGCAGCAGCGTATGCGGTACTCCGGAGGCGGCCAGGCCGGCCTCGATCTCGGTCTGCCAGCGGCGCCGCGCGATGGGCGAGTCAGCCGAGGCCTTGCTGGTGACCTTGACGATGTGCGCTACGCCGGCTCGGGCAGCGCTGGCGACTACGTTGAGCTCCTCCGCGGGCACGGCCGGGCTGACGAGCACAACGCCGGTGACGCCCGCCATCGCCGCATCGATGCGGGCCGGCACCGACAGGTCACCGACGGCGATCTCCGCACCTGCATCGGCCAGCGCCTTCGCCTTCTCCGGGTCGCGCACCAGCACGCGAACGCCCACTTCGCGCTGCGCCAGCAGGAGTGCCACCTCAGAGCCGACCTTGCCGGCCGTTGTCACCAGGATCATGGGCCGCTCTCCTTGCTCGCTAGAACTGGGCTAGGCCGCCCAGTCTGCCCGGCGCCGTAATGGGTTGTCAAACCCAGAAAGCGCGTTATCATCGAGGCGTGACCTGCGAGACTGGTGAGCGGCCAACTCTCACCCCGAAGGGCGAGCAGACCCGGGCCCGGATCATCGACGTGGCCGCCCGGCTGATCTACGAGCGCGGCGTCGCGGGCACCAGGCTGGAGGACATCAGGGTCAGCGCGGACGTCAGCGGCTCGCAGCTTCAGCACTACTTCGCCGGCAAGGACGAGCTCGTCCAGGCGGTCATCGGCCACCAGGCCGACATGATCGCCCGCAACCAGCGCCAAGCCGACCTCGGCGGCACGGGAGGGCTCCAGGCGTGGCGCGACATGCTGATCACCACGGCAAAAAACGCCGGCGGCCGGGGCGGCTGTCCTCTCGGGTCGCTCGGCGGGCAGCTCGCTGAGAGCGACCCCCGGGCTCGCGCGCTGATCGCCGACGGATTCGAGCAGTGGTCAGCCGCTATCAGCGACGGGCTGCGAGCACTTCACGCCGCCGGGCACCTGCGGGCCGACCTGGACCCTGACGACCTCGCCGTCACCATCCTCGCCGCTGTCCAAGGGGGCCTGCTCCTCGCCCAGGTCCAGCGGGACACCCGTCCGCTGGAAACCGCCGTCGACACCGTCCTCGCCCTCGCGACGAGCTAGGCCAGATCCGGGGTGAGCCGTCGATCCCCGGCAGGGGTTGCCCGGCCGCAGCCGCCACCGCAGACTGGGTACCCACCGGTACGACGGTCCGTCCTAGGCCGGCCAGGTAACACCGCGGCGGGGAGCTGGCGACGCAAAGGGGGCAGCAATGACAGGCCCGGACGCAGACGTGCCTCAGTGGGCGACGGTCGACGAGGGCTGGGGCCGCAAAGCGGTCGATTTCGCGACTCTCAGCGAGCCAGGCAACTGCCGGGAGTACATCGCCGTGCACCATCGGCTCGGCGTCGATGCCGGGGACCAGTTGCTCGATGTGGCGTGCGGCTCCGGGCTCGCCGTCGAGCTGGCCCGGCTGCGCGGCGCTTCCTGCGCGGGGATCGACGCCTCGCCCCGGCTGGTGGCGATCGCCCGCGACCGCAACCCGGACTCCGACATCCGGGTCGGCGACATGAACGCGCTGCCCTTTGACCCGGCGTCGTTCGATGTCGTCACGAGCTTCCGCGGGATCTGGGGCACCACGCCCGGCGCGGTCGCCGAGATCTACCGGGTCCTGCGCCCCGGCGGCCGGGCCGGGATCACCGTATGGGGTCACCTGAAGGTGTCTTCCGGAGCCTGGGCGCTGGCGCCGTTCCGGCTCGCCGCGGCGGAGAAGGTCGGCAACCAGGCGGTCATGGTGTCGCTCGGCCGGCCGGGCGCGGGCGAGCAGCTACTTGCCGCGCACGGATTCGTCGATGTCGAGCGCGTCGACGTTCCCTTTGCCTGGGAATTCGCCGACCCGGATCTGTACGCGCGGGCGCTGGCCGCGACCGGGCCCGCGTATGAGGCGATCCAGAACGCCGGCGAGGCTGAGTTCCACCGCACGGCCGTCGAGCAGGCTCAGGGTCTGCTCAGGGCCGGCCTGCCGCTCCGGGCCGAGATCAAGGTCGTGGGATATCTGGCCCGCAAAGCTGAAGGAGCCGAACCCGCATGACCGGAAGCTTTCTCGACGAGCCCGCTGTGTCCGCTGACGTGCAGGCGCTGTTCGACGAGGATCTCGCCGAGGGCGGCTACGTGTGGAACGTGTCCCGGCTGTGGGCACATCAGCCAGACACCGTGAAGCAGCTGTTCGGGCTGATGTCTGAGGCTTTCAGGCCGAGCGGGCTGAGCTTCCGCCAGCGCGGGATCCTGGTGACGGCCGCCGCCTCGGCCCTCGGCGATTCGTACTGCTCGCTGGCCTGGGGCGGGAAGCTGGGCCAGGCGTCGGACGCAGACCTGGCGGCCGGCGTTCTGACGGGCAGCGACGCCGGCCTGACCGACCAGGAGAAGGCCCTGGCCGCGTGGGCGCGGAAAGTGGCCACCGACCCGAACGCGACGACGCCGGACGACATCCAGGCGCTCCGCGATTCGGGCCTCGATGACGGGCAGGTCTTCGCCGTCACCGCCTTCGTGGCTCTGCGCCTGGCCTTCTCCACGATCAACGACGCGCTCGGCGCTCAGCCCGATGCGCAACTCGCGCAGTCTGCGCCCCGCCAGGTCCGCGACGCCGTGACGTACGGCCGGCCCGCGGGTCCAGCCCCGGCTGCCTGACCCGGCACTATGGACATCGCCAGGCGCCGTGAACTTGCCCGCCGGCTCCTGGACGGATACGTGCACGGCCCGGCGGCTGCCACCGAGGCCACCGCACAGGCGCTGGCGAAGGCAGCGGCCGCAGAAGCCATCGTGCTGGTCGAGGGCATCAGCGACCAGATTGCGGTCGAGACGCTTGCCGTCTGCAGCGACCGGGACCTGGGCGAGGAGCGCGTGGTGGTCCTGCCGGCCGGCGGCGCGCACGCGATCACCAGGTACCTGACGCAGTTTGGTCCTGCTGGCGCAGATCTGAGGCTGGCGGGCCTGTGCGACGCCGGTGAGGAGGACGTCGTGCGGCGCGGCCTGGCCACGGCCGGCATCGGCTCGCCCCGGACGCGGGCAGGCCTGGAGCATCTCGGCTTCTACGTCTGCGTCGAGGATCTGGAGGACGAGCTGATCCGCGCGATCGGCGCCGGGCCGGCTGAAGAGCTCATTGACTCGCAGGGAGACCTCGGCGCGTTCCGCAGCCTGCAGCGTCAGCCCGAGTGGCGCGGTCAGCCCGCGCGGGCCCAGCTCCGGCGGTTCCTCGGCAGCGGGTCCAGGCGCAAGCTCCGGTACGCGCGCCTGCTGACGGCGTCCCTGACTCCGGACCGGCTGCCGCATCCGCTCGAAGCGCTGCTGGCCCGGATTTAGGGAGCAGGCCGCCCGTCACTGGCACCCGCCTGCCACCCGAGCCAGGTCATGATCTCCTGCGCGACCAGGGCGATGGGCCGGTCGTTGGCCACTGTCACATCCTCGAGGTCGTTCGCGCCCCAGCCCAGGTAATCAAGATCCAGCAGGGCGTGCGGCTCACGGCGAAGCTCAGGCAGGCAGGAGATTCCCGCGGCAACCGAGCTGTTGCCCGAGCCGTACACCCCGGTGATCAGGACACCGGCAGCACTGCCTGACTCCACCAGCCGAGCGTAAGCCCCCGCCTGGCATATCCAGCGGCTAGCCCCAGATCGCCAGGTCAGCTTCGTTGCCCTCGGGATCGGCGAGAGTCCACCAGCCGGGCGCATGGGCGTCGCTGACGATCCGGCCGCCGGCCGCGAGCGCAGCGTCAATCCGGGCTTGAACCTGGTCGTGCGGCACGTAGATGTCAATGTGGAAGCGATTGCGCCCGGTCCGGGGCGAATCCATCTGCTGGAACCAGAACGACGGTCCCTGGCGGTGCACGTCCAGCAGGTCCTCGTCGCCGGCAGCGGGATAGCCAAGCACCGCGTGCCAGAAGGGCCGGACCCTGGCGATGTCGAGCGCGTCGATCGCCACCTGCACGTGCTGCACCGCCGTCGGGTCCGGCTGTGCCTGCAGGCGGGCCGCGGCAGCTGAGATCTCTCTCGCCAGCTCGGCGTCGCCGTCGGTCAGGCCCTGAACCTCGGCCGTGGACAGCCGGACGGTCACGCTCTCGGGCCGCACATCGACGTCCGGGGCGTAGCCGGAAGCGGCCGCCAGCTCGCCGATGGCAGCGACAAGCGCCAGGCCGCCGGCGAAAGAGCCGGTCAGGAACCGGGCCGCCGCAAATCCGGCGCCCCACAGCACCCGCCAGTCGGTGACGCCGGGAAGGGCAGAGAACTGCGCCGCAGTCAGCCGTCCGGTCAGGTCGTCAGGTCCGGAAAACTCGCTCTCGGTCATGGCTGCCAGGGTAAGGTCCCTACCGGACGATCCGCTTCCGGGTTCGGCGTGCTAGGTCCGCCTGAGTGAAAAATGTGGAGCGGGGAGTGTGACGGCTCACCGCGCCGGGGAGGCGCACAAGATGCCGGTCTTGCTGTCAGTGAACGTCGGACTGCCGCGCGATGTCGCCTGGCAGGGCAAGACCGTCCACACCGGCATCTGGAAGGAACCGGTGTCGGGGCCGGTCATGGCGCGCCGGCTGAACATCGACGGGGACGGGCAGGGGGACCTGACCGGTCACGGCGGTGAGCAGCGGGCTGTGCTGGTCTACCAGATCGAGTCGTACCGGCACTGGGAGCAGCATTTCGGGCGCAATGACTTCAGCTATGGCCAGTTCGGCGAGAACCTCACCGTCGACGGGCTGCCGGACGACGAGGTCTGCATCGGAGACCGGTACCGGATCGGAGGGGCACACTTCGAGGTCACCCAGCCCCGCGTCACCTGCTACCGCGTTGGCATCCGGCTCGGCGAGCCCGAGATGCCGGCGCTGCTGGTCAGTCATCACCGCCCCGGCTTCTACATGCGCGTCCTGCGCGAGGGACGCATTCAGGCCGGTGACCAGATCATCAAGACCAGAACCGGACCGCACGCGCTCAGCGTGACCGACACCGACGCGCTGCTCTACCTGCCTGATCGCGACGATGCCAAGCTGCGTATCACCGCCCGGATCCCCGCGCTGAGCCCGGGGTGGCAGCAATCGTTCCGCGAACTGATCGACGCGGCCGAGCGCGGTGGCCCGGCTACCGCGCCGCCACCCGGCACCGAGCCAGAAGCCCGTCCCGCTCCGGCCTGGCCGGGTTTCCGGACCCTTCGGGTGACCAGAGTGGCCACGGAGACAGCAGCCGTCTCGTCGATCTACCTCGCCGCTGAGGACGAGACCGCGCTGCCGCCGGCCCAGGCCGGGCAGTACATCACGCTCCGGGTTGACGGCGCCGGAAAGCCCGCGCCGGTGCGCAGCTACTCGCTCTCGTCAGCGCCGGGCGCTCCGGTCTACCGGATCAGCGTCAAGGCCGAGACCCACGGAACGGTCAGCCGGTACCTGACCAGCGCCGTGCGCGCGGGCGCAACGCTCGAAGTGGCCGCGCCCCGCGGCGATTTCGTCCTCGATGACGGCTCAGGGCCGGTGCTGCTGGTCTCGGCCGGCATCGGCGTGACGCCTGTCCTGGCGATGCTGCACCAGCTCGCCCAGGCGGGCAGCGAGCGCGAAGTCTGGTGGATCAGCAGCGCGCGCAGCCCCCGTGAGGATCCGCTCGCCGCCGAGGCGCGCGTCTTGCTCCGGTCGCTTCCGCACACTCGCGAGCACGTCTTCTACAGCCGGGCCACGCCGGCCGAGCTCCGCCGCGGGCACGCCGTCGCTGGTCACGTCACCAAGGAGGCGCTGGCCGCGCTCGGCCTGCCGCCCGCCGCGCTCGCTTACGTCTGCGGGCCGCCGGCCTACATGGCCGACATCCGCGATGCCCTCAGCGCCGCAGGTCTCCAGCCCGCCAGCGTTCACACGGAGCTGTTCGGAACACTCCCGCCCACCAACCCCGGCGTCGTCGGCCAGGCGGTCCCGGCGCCGCACCCGCCGTCCGGGCCGGCGGGCACCGGGCCGCTGGTGACCTTCGCCCGGAGCGGGCTCTCCACGCCTTTCGGCGCCAGCTGGCACAGCCTTCTCGACCTGGCCGACGCCTGCGATGTGCCCAGCCGGTGGAGCTGCCGGAGCGGGGTCTGTCATACCTGCGTCACGCCCTTGCTTTCCGGCGCCGTCTCGTACTCACCGGACCCGCTGGAGGCCCCGTCCGACGGGCAGGTGCTCATCTGCTGTTCCCAGCCGCGGTCCGAGGTCGTCCTGGACATGTAAACGGGGCTCAGTGACCGGCGATCCGGCCGCCGTCGATGTGCAGGATCTCGCCGGTAACGTAGGGCGCCGACTCCAGGTACAGGATGCCGTCCACGACGTCACTGACCTGGCCGGCATGCCCGAGCGGAGGCTCCTTCCCGGCCAGCGCCTCGGGCGTGTAGGCCTCCGGCGGATGCAGCGGCGTCTGGATGATGCCGGGTGCGACCGCGTTGACGCGGATGCCGCGGGAGGCGTACTCGACCGCGAGCGATCTGGTGACCGCGGCCAGGCCGCCCTTCGTCAGCGCGGCCAGCGCTGTTGGCTCCGCCGAGTCAGCGCGGTCCGCGATGCTGGCGCTGACATTGACGACATGGCCGCCGTGCTGCTTCAGCATCTGGCCGATGACGCGCTGGGTCAGCCAGAAGAACCCGGCGAGGTTGACGCCGGTCACCAGCGCGTAGTCCTCGGCGGTGTAGTCGGTGAACGGCTTGGACACGAAGATGCCGGCGTTGTTGACCAGGGTGTCGACGCGCCCGAACCGGTCAGTCGCCTGGCTGATGATCTGGTCGGCGGTGGCCTGCTCGGCGATATCGCCCGCGACCGTGAGGACGTCCGGGTCCTCCGACAGCTTGATGCTGAGGGAGTTCGCCACGACCGCCCAGCCCCGCTGCCGGTAGCCGGCGACGAGGCCGGCGCCGATCCCCTGCGAGGCGCCCGTCACGATTGCGACCTTCCGCACGGCTTTACTCACGGCTGCTCCACTCCATCGGCATGAAAGGCGGCGACTCCGGCCCCGCTTACAGGCGGGAGGTGAGCTCAGTCACGATGTCGGCCGCTGACTGCGGTTGCCTGGCGAGCGCGACGCCCTGCCCGGCCCACAGCGAGAGCGCCTCGATGTCACCGGTCGTCCCGGCCATCGGCGGCGCCGGCTCGTAGCGAACGATGGCCTCGCCAGAAGCGAAGTGCGCGATCACGTCGCCGGCTCCCGGCCGCTGGCTGTCCGGGGGGCAGCCCGCCGCTTCCCACGCCCTGGCCGTTGAGTTGCGCAGAGCGCGGTGCGGTGAGTCGGGCCACCCGACGTCATACAGGTTGGGGTACCAGTGCGGATCGGTCTCGGCCGCGGCTATCAGCATGCGCCGGTAGTCCTCGTGGATCGGCATCTCCGTTGCCAGCAGAAATCTCGTGCCCAGCCACGCGGCCTGAGCGCCAAGCGCGAAGACCGCGGCAACTCCGCGAGCGTCAGCGATCCCGCCGGCCGCGATCACCGGCACCGGCGTCACGGCGTCCACCACCGCTGGCACCAGCGGCAGCGTCGCGACCTTGCTCCAGACGTGGCCGCCGGCCTCCCAGCCCTGCGCGACGATCACGTCGGCACCGGACGCGACGGCCCGCCGCGCCTCCTCGGCGCTGCCGACTGTGTGCAGGACGACCCCCCCGGCATCATGCACCGCCGTGACGTAGGCGCTTGAATCTCCCCACATGAAGGAGACGATCCGCAGGCCGGCCTCGAGCGCCTGGTCAAGGCCACGATGATGATCATCGGTGAGAACGAAGTTGCCGCCGAACGGCCGCGCCGTCAGCGCCGCCGTCTCCCGGACGACGGCCGCGGTGTCATCGGACCACGTCAGCGTCACCATGCCGAGCGCGCCCGCGTTCGACACCGCCGCAGCCAGGCCAGGAACGGCGGCCATGGGTGCCTGGACGATCGGCTGGTCAATCCCGAGCAGCTCGCATACCGGAGTGATCACTGACCTCGTTCCCTCCGTCGTCATTGCCGGCCGCCCTGCCACCCGGCCGCGCGCGGCAATCGTGGCCGGCTGACGTATACGAAGTCGGCTTCGACCCGGCGGACCGCCGGTCCCAGCCGTGGAATTTCGAGTAGTCGCCCGCATCCCAGGCCTCGCGGAGCCCGGCCGTGCTCAGGTCCCAGTCCGGGCGGATCTCGCTGCTAGCGGCACGCAGGTCATGCCACAGGTCATAGAACGACGGCCGCCCCCAGAACCAGTAGCCGTTATAGACGCTGTGAATGACCAGCCCCGGCTTGAGCACGAGCGTGTGCGGGATCATCGGGTTGTGCTCGGGGTCGGTGTACTCCTGGATGTCCAGGTCCTGCTGGACGGTCCGGTCCGGATCGGACAGGAAGGTCCACTGGGCGCCGACTGACGCCCGGAACTCCTGGAGGGCGTGATGGTCGTCGGTGGCGATCGTCGCGACCTGGGTATAGGCGACCGCGATCTCCGGGTAGTGCTCGGCCAGTTCCAGGTGCTGACGGTGTTCCTTCGGGCAGTAATTGCCGCGGGCCAGCGTGAGGACGAGCGGATCGCGGCCCTGCAGCTCGCTCAGCGAGCGCACCGTGCCCGTGTGATCCGGCAGAGCGTAGTCGGGAAAGATGCCACCAGGCCTGATATCAGGACGCATCGTATGACCGCCTTTCACAGTCTCGCGTGCCCGGATATCCCTGCCTTCGACCGTAGCGCGCGGGGGCTCAGCGGTCGCGGGCGGGGATCTGCTCAGCCAGCGCCGCCCGGGAGTCAGGCGCCGGGAAGGGGTCGGCAAAGTACTGGGTCTCGTGCGTGACCAGATCGCCGGTCAGTGCCATCACACTCACCGAGTAGGTGGGCGCGCCGTCATAGGTGATCACGCACTCGCTCACCCACAGGTCGCCGCCGCCCCGGATCCGCAGGACTCTGAAGTGCCGTTCCGCCGGATGCCCGCCGCGCTGGGCCTTGATCGCTGACCGGCCCCGGAAGCGCTCCCCGGACTGCGGGTAGTCGAGCATCGCGTCCTCGGCGTAGATCGCGTGCTCGGTGTCGATGTCCCCGCTCTCGGAGGCCGCCCAGTGCTGCTCGATCCCGGAACGAGTCCTGGCATCCCGGTCTATCGCCGTGCCGTCCTGACCAGATCCGCCCAAAGTCCTTGCCTTCCTCGCGGGCCGGGCGCCGCCACCGCGGCCGCCTGTTACTTACTCCCCGCGCCGTGCCGACCGCACACTGCCAGGCGGACGTGTACCTGGCCTGCACGAAGGGCACACTTCTGCCCTGGGCGACCGAGGGGAACCTGATGCCAACGGGGGGTGAACGATCCGCAGGTCAGGGTAAGGCGCTTCGCCTGACGGCGCATCTGTTTGCGATCGGGTTCGGGCTGGCTGGCCTGGCGCAGGCGTGGTCAGCAGCGACACAGCTGGCCGGCGCGTCGGACTGGCCGGGTAACGTGCTGTGGATCCTGGCGGCCCTCACCTGGCTGATCACCGTGGCCGCTTACCTGGTGAACGTCAGCATGCAGCGACGCTGGACAACCGAGCTGTCCGATCCGACGTTCGGGCCCTTCACCGTGCTGATCGTCATCGTGCCGATGCTGCTGGGAGCCAGGCTGGCCGTGGAGGCCAGAGGCGCGGGAGAGATCGTGTTCGGGTGCAGCGCCGTCCTGGTCATACTCTGCGGCGCCTGGATCAGCGGCGACTGGATCAGCGGCGACGGCGACATCCGGGACTGGCATCCCGGCTACTTCCTGCCGACGGCCGCCGGCGGCCTGCTCGCCGGCGGCGCGAGTGCCGCGCTGGGCTTCACCACCCTGTCCCGCGTGCTGTTCGGCCTGGGCATCGCGTCCTTCGTGGTCCTCGCCTCGATCATCTCGTTCCGGCTGTACGTCGTGGCGTCACTGCCGCCGGTACTGCTGCCGACCATCGCGATCGAGCTCGCGCCGCCCGTGGTGGCGGGTAACTCCTGGTTCGCCATTAATGGCGGCAAAGTGGATCGCGCTGCTCGCCGCGCGGACGGTCGCCGGCCTGATCCGGGGCACGTTCCTGCCGCGGGTTCAGTGATCGCCGTTAAGCCCGAATCACGGGCACAATCTTGTGCCGGGCGACGGTAGTTATTTCCTGAAGCGGGTGGGACGGTAGGTCCAGGCGTTGAAGGGATACGGAGATGAGCTTCCGTTCGTCGGCGGGCGCTGGCCCGCGTGGCAGGTTCGAGACAGTGCTGGATCAGATGGCCGGACCGTGGTGGATGTTCCTCATTACCGGGATCGGGTGGCTGGTCATCGCGCTCATCGTGTTGCGGTTCCGGCTCGCCTCGGTCGTCACCGTCGGCGTGCTCATGGGCGTGGTCTTCCTGGCTGGCTGGTTCAGCGAGCTCCTCATCGCTTCCATCAGGTCGCGGTGGCGCTGGGTGCACGTGGGAATGGCCATCCTGTTCCTGTTCGCGGCCTGCTGGTCGTTCGCGAGCCCGTTCGGAGCGTTCTGGGCACTGGCCGCGATCTTCGGGCTGCTGCTCATCTTCCGCGGCAGCCTCGACCTGGTCACCTCGATCTCATCGCGGGAGACTCACCCCGTCTGGTGGCTCGGCATGATCGCGGGCGTGCTGGAGATCCTGCTCGGGTTCTGGGTCTCGCAACAGGAGTTCCCCGCCCGGGCGCTGCTGCTGCTGATCTGGGTCGGATTCTTCGCGCTGTTCCGGGGCTTCTCCGACATCCTGCTGGCATTCGAGGTGCACGGCGTCCAGCGCCGCTAGCCCGGCAGGTCCAGGTACTCGGCGAGCCACGGCCCGGTCACGCTGCCGGTGTCACGGGCGATCTCGCCGGGCGTCCCCGCGGCAAGAATGCGGCCGCCGTCCGGGCCGCCGCCGGGGCCCATGTCGATGAGGTGGTCGGCTGCCGCAAGCAGGTCGAGGTCGTGATCGATGACGATGATGGTCGCTCCGGCGTCAAGCAGCCGGTCAAAGACGCTCACCAGGGTTGCCACGTCAAGCGGGTGCAGGCCGGTCGTCGGCTCGTCGAATACGTAGAGCGCGCCCCGCTGGCTGCTGCGCAGCCTGGAAGCGATCTTCAGCCGTTGCGACTCGCCGCCTGACAGCGCCGGCGTCGCCTCGCCCAGCTTCAGGTAGCCGAGGCCGACATCGTCGACGGGCCGCAGTGCCGCCGCGATCGCCGGCTCGCCGGAGAACCGCCCGACGGCGTCGCGCACGCTCAGGCTCAGCACGTCCGCTATGGTCAGGCCGTCGATCTGGACCGCCAGGACCGCGTCGTTGAAGCGCGCGCCGTGACAGGCCGGGCACTGGACCGTGATGTCAGGCAGATACTGAACGTCGAGGTCCAGGTGCCCGAGACCACGGCAGGCCGGGCACTGGCCCGCGCGGGTATTAAACGAGAAGTGGCCGGGCTTCCAGCGCCGCCGCCGCGCGTACGCGGACGCGGCGAAGAGGCGGCGGATGTGGTCGAACGCCCCGCAATACGTGGCCGGCGTTGACCGCGCGTTCTGCCCGATCGGCGTGGCGTCAATCTGGACAACCTGTCGCAGGCCCTGCAGCTCGAGGCGGCGGACGTGGCCCGGCGCGGGCAGGCCGGCCAGGCGAGCCCGGGCGGCGGGGATGAGACTCTCCAGCACCAGCGCGGTCTTGCCCGCCCCGGACGGGCCGGCCACCGCCGTCAGCCGGTGCACGGGAAACCCGGCGGTGAGGTCATGCAGGTTGTAGAGATCTGAGACCTCGACGGTGATCTGCCGGCCGTGAGCCGGGCGGCCGGGCCGGTCAGCGGAAACGCCCGGCGCGCCTGCCAGAAAGGGTCCGATGATCGAGCGGGAGTCGGATTCCAGCTGACCGGGGGTGCCCGCGGCGATCACGTGACCGCCCTGCGCACCGGCCCCGGGGCCGAGCTCGATGACCCAGTCGGCGGAGCGGATGATCTCCCGCTCATGCTCGACTACGATCACCGAATTGCCGTTACCGGCCAGCGCGGAGATCATCGTGCGCAGCCCGGTGACGTTGCTCGGGTGCAGCCCGACTGACGGCTCGTCCAGCACGTAGAGCATGCCCGTGGTACTGGCCCGGACGGTCGAGATGAGCTCGATCCGCTGCCGCTCACCGGTCGACAGCGAGGCGCCGGCACGGTCCAGGGTCAGGTAGCTGAGGCCGACGTCCAGCAGCGGCGTGAGCGCGCCGCTCAGCTCGGCGAGCAGCCCGGTCGTCACGCGGCTGAGCTCGGCCGGAAGCCCGGCCGGAAGGCCGGCCGCGAACCCGCGCAGCCCGTCCAGGCTGAGCATGCTGATCTCGGCGAGATTTCGCCCGCCAAGCTGCGAGGCCAGGGCTTCGGGCCGAAGCCGGGTGCCGTGGCACACCGAGCAGGTACGGGTGATGACGAACCGCTGCACCAGCCGGCGAGTGCGCTCGTTGTCGCTGCGCAGTGACCGCTCGACCGCGGCCACGGCGTTGTCATAGTTCACCGACAGCTGCACGGTCCGCTCGTTCCGGCCCGAGTGCAGCGTCACCTGCCGCCGCACGGGGGCGCCGTGCAGGACGATGTCGCGCTCGTGCTCGGTGAGCGACGTGAACGGGACATCGAGGCGGACCCCGAGCTCGCCCGCGGCGTACATCGACAGCCGCCGGCCGCCGGAGTTCCACGGCAGGACCGCTCCGCCTTCAATCGTCCTGCCCGGGTCGGGCACCAGGGTGGCTTCGTCGACCTCAGACCGCACGCCCAGGCCCTGGCAGGCCGGGCACGCGCCGTAGGAGTTGAAGGAGAAGGACTCCGCGCTCGGATGCGCAAAGTGCGCCCCGCAGACCGGGCAGACGATCTCCTCGGCAAACGCCGCGACCGACGGGCCGACCAGGTGGCCGTTCGGGCACCGGTGCGAGCCCAGCCTGGACATCATCAGCCGGAGGACATTCAGCACTTCGGACATGGTGCCGACGGTGCTGCGTGGCCCGGGAACCGGCGGCCGCTGCCGCAGGGCGAGCGCGGGCGGAAGGTGATCGATACGGTCCACGTCCGGGCGCTGAGCCTGGGTCAGCCGCCGGCGGCTGTAGGTGCTCAGGCCAGACAGGTACCGCTGCATGCCCTCGGCGTACAGCGTGCCGATCGCCAGCGACGTCTTGCCCGACCCGGACACGCCAACGACAGCGACCGTGCGCCACAACGGCACGTCGACGTCGACGTCCCTCAGGTTGTTGTGCCGCGCCCCGCGGACGCCGATGGCATCGGGCAGCCCCGCGGTCGCCGGCCGGTCAGCAGCCACGACACCTACCTAAGCAGAGCGGCGCCCGTGCGCGCGGGAGGGCCGGGCGCGCGCCGGGACCGGCCGGCGCCGGCCCCGGCAAGCGAGCCGCACGGCCGGCGCAGGGGTGGACCGGTCGGCTCAGGGGTGGACCGGACCGCTCGGGCCCTTGTCGAGGCGCAGCGACTGCATGATGGCGAATGTGGTCGTCCAGGTGAACTCCGCGATGTCCGCGGCCGCCAGGACGCCGGTGTACTTCGCGATCACGGGAGCTGCCGCCCGTTCGGTGACGGCGTCGAGGTGGCCCTTCACGCCGGCCCAGACGTTCTCCCCGTAGCGCACGTAATACGGCACCGGGTTGACGCTTGCCAGTGCCTCCCTGGAGCTGGCCTCGATGTCCGCGATGTACTGCTGATGCAGCGTGACGTCATCGCGGCTGGCGAGCCTGCCGAGGTGCCCGCTGATGAGGTTCGACCACGGGTACGACAGGGCGATCTCCGGGGCCGCCATGTATCCCTGCACATCCTCGCTGAGGTTGGTGTTGTAGATCGGTACCCAGCCGGCGTTGACGACGTCGATGAACATCAGCGTGTCGTGGCCGGGGAAGTGGATGTAGATGTTGTCGGGCGTATGGTTCGAACCGCGCCAGGCCAGCTCGACGCGCTCTCCCCCGACCTCGAGCGTGTAGGTATCGGCGAAGGTCACGTCGGGCAGCGGACGGGCGGGGTCGTTGTCCCGCTGCAGCAGCCGCCGGGTCTCCTCGTGCCCGATCCTGACCACGTTCTCGAATAGCGACGCGGCCGCGCCGTGGTCGGCGTGGTGATGGGAGTAGACCAGGTGCGTCACGGTATTGCTGACGCCCTCCGCGGCGGCAACCTCGTCGACCGCCCGCCGCAGGTTATGGCCGATGCTGGGAGGCGCGTCGAACAGGACGACGCCATCCCCGGTGACGAGGAACGCGGAGTTATATACCCCGTCAGTAACCCAGTACAGATTCCGCTCGACCCGGCCGACGTGGTATCCCTGGTCGTTCAGCGCGGGACCGAGCGCCGAGCGCGGAATGGGCGCGTACTCAGGCAGTTCGTCCGCACTGACCGGACCGGCTGATGTAGTCACGGCATCTCCCTCGGAGTTAGGGCACGGCCCTGGCGGGCGTGCGTTTCGCGTTACGCTCAGGCTCCCGGACTGCCAGGTGAGCGGTCATCGCCGGATGATGGTGATTCGTCGTCGGCCGGGCCGCTAGGCGCCATACGCGGGCAGGATCGCGCCGCTGACCGGCGCGGCAGCGTCACTGACCAGGAATGCGATCACTGCGGCGATCGCCTCCGGCGCCACCGCGTGCGCGATGACATCGGCCGGGAACGAGGCCCGGTTCGTCGCGGTGTCCATCAGCTGCGGCGCTATGGCGTTCACCCGGATCCCGCCCGGCCGCAGTTCTAGGTCGAGGGTGCGCGTCAAGTGCGCGAGCGCCGCCTTACTCACGCTGTAGGCCGCCATGCCGCCAGCAGGCTCCAGGGCCGGCCGGGCGGTCACGTGGACGATGGCGCCCGAACCCCGCTGCCGCATATGCGGCACCACCGCCTGGCTCAGCCACCACGCCGGTGCCAGATTGACGTCGAGCATGGCCCGCAGCGTCTCCGGGGTGGTGGCGAGCGCGTCGCCCAGCCCGAACGCTCCGACGGTGTTCACCAGCACGCCCGGCGGCCCGGTCTCGGCCGCTACCTGGTCGATGAGCCCTGCGACCGCGGCCGGGTCGGCAAGATCGGCCACCTCCGTGCGCACAGCGCCGGCCAGATTGCTCATCGCCTGCTCAGTGCGGTCAAGAGCCACCACCGTGAATCCGCTGCCCGCAAGGACCTGCGTGGTCGCGTGGCCGAGTGCGCCGCCCGCGCCCGCGACGATCGCTACCGTTCCCTGGATCATGCTGTCCCTCCCGATGTCTCGTCGAATGCGGCTGCAGCCATCGCCCTGCCTACTCCTGCCGCAAGCGGTCGGTGAGCACGATCTCGACCACATCGGCGACGGTGGCCTGACGAGCCCAGTCACGCTGCAGCTCGCACGCCAGCGACACCCAGCTGACCGGCTGCCCCCCGGCCTGGACTACGCGCTCCAGGCCGGCCCGGTGTGCCTCGGCCGACGTTCCGCCGATCGCATCGACGACGGGGTAGACCTCATATCCCTCGCGCAGCGCGTCGAGAGCAGCGAAGGCCATGCACACCTCGGTCCACAGCGCGCACAAGATCAGCTTCCTGCGACCGGTCGCGCGGACGGCCGCGAGGAACTCGGTGTCCTCCCATGAGTTCACAGTCGTCCGGTCGAGCGGCTTGTCGTCCGCAAGCAGGGTCGCCAGTTCCGGAATCGTCGGTCCCTGGCCGGCGGCGACGTTGACGGTGGAATGCACGACAGGCACTCCGAAGGCCTTGATCGTCCTGACGGTCGATACGGCGTTCTTGATAAGCAGGTCGTGATCGGCCGAGCGAACGCTGGCCACCTGGGCCGGCTGATAATCGATCAGGAGCAGCGCCGCGTTCTGCGCGGTGATGAGGTGATCAGCGAGCGGGTCGCGGACAGGTGCGCTAGTCATATGACCGTCACTTTCTCGGTTAGGTAATCTGACGGACCTCGAGCAGGTCGAGGCCGAGCGCCTCGATTTCAGCCAGGACGCCGTGGAGTCCTGCCCGGTCCAGGGTGCCGCTCAGCACGGTCTCGGCGCCTTGCCGCTCCGATGCCAGCGCGGGAAACGCGGACAGCAGCGTCGCACCGAGATGGCCGCTGATGCGGATCATGTACCTGGCCGATGCAGGACCCATGCGGCCATGGTCAGGCGCAGCCAGGTGAGCCTGCATCGCCAGGATCTGGTGAGCCAGGAACCGACCCCGTAATCTGGCTAGATGCTGAGAGACCCACAGCGCCCGGCCAGCATGCCGGGGATCGGGTTCAGGCATGGCATTTAGGGCGAACTCTCCAAACCCGACCCAGGCAGCTCCGCAGCTGATTCAACGGGGAGACCTCCTCGCGTCCCTCGATCGCGCGACGACAGCCAAGATCACGCTGATCTCGGCTCCCGCCGGCAGCGGCAAGACCTCACTGCTCAGGGCCTGGGCAACTGGCGCGGGCCAGGCGTACCGGCTGGCCGTCGTCCAGGTCCGGCGCGACCAGCGTGACTCTCAGCAGTTCTGGCTGGCCGTCCTGAGCGCCATCCGGCAGGCGGCGGGCACGCCCGGCGACGGCGATCAGCTGGCGGCGACTCCCGACTTCAACGAGTCGGCCATCATCGAGAGAGTTCTGTCGGACCTCGCCGCGCACCAGGACCGCACCTTCCTGATCATCGATGATGTCCACGAGCTGACCTCGACCGAACGCGTTCACGCAGCTGACCCGGCTGCTGGAGAAGCTCCCTCAGCACGTGCACGCGATCCTCGCAACGCGGCGAGATCTCCCTCTGCGGCTGCACAAGCTTGGCCTGGCCGGCGATCTCGCGGAAATCCGCGCCGCGGACTTGCGCCTGACTGAGCGCGAGACCCGCCAGTTCCTGGAGGCATCGGGCATCGCGCTGTCGGAGGCGGGCGTCGCCACGCTGCACGAGCGCACGGAAGGCTGGGCGGCCGGCCTGAGGCTGGCCGCGATGTCACTGGCAAGCAGCCCGGATCCGGAGAGATTTGTCGCCGAGTTCTCCGGCAGCAGCCGCACTGTGGCCGAGTACCTGCTCGCCGAAATGCTGGACTGCCAGCCGCCCGTCGTTCAGCAGCTCCTTCTTCGGACTGCCCCGCTCGAGCGCGTCAACGGCGAACTGGCGGATCTGCTGACTGGCCAGGCCGGTTCTGAGCGCGTGCTCCTCGATCTCGAAGATTCCAATGCGTTTGTCGTCTCGCTCGATCCGGCCAGGACCTGGTTCCGCTATCACCACCTCTTCGCTGACCTGCTCCGCCTTGAGCTGCGCCGCAGGTTCCCCGAAGAACTGCCTGGCCTGCACCGGCTCGCCGCGCACTGGCTGATCGGGCACGGTGACATCGTTGACGCCATCCGGCATACCCAGGCCGCAGGTGACTGGTGCGACGCGGCGCGGCTGCTGGCCGACCATTCGTTCGGCCTGACGCTGGACGGGCAAGCGCAGACCATCGAGTCCCTGCTGCGCGCGTTCCCGCCGGGCGCCGTTGCGGGCGGCCCTGACATCCCTCTCGCGCGCGCAACCAGTGATCTTGCTCAGGGACGCCTCGATGAGGCTGCCGCTCACCTGGCGGTAGCAACAGCCACCATCACCTCGACGCCACCCGATCGCAGACACCGCCTCGAAGTCGCGATCGCCGCGCTGAAACTGTCGCTCGCGCGCAAGCGCGGCCACCTGGCCGGGGTCGTCGAGCAGGTCGGGTTCCTGGCCTCGCCGGTGGCCGGGCACTCTGGCGAGGACATCGCGCTTGACAGCGACCTGCGCGCGGTCGCACTGATGAATCTCGGCATCGTTGAAGCCTGGTCGCTGGGCAACCAGGACAGTGAGCGGCACCTGCGCGCGGGCGCCGATCTGGCACGGAAGATCGGACGTCCGTACCTCGAGGTGGCCTGCCTGGCTGAGCTGGCCTTCGCATCGAAGATCGAGCCCTTCGCAACGACCCGGCGGCGGTGCCGTGAGGCGATAGCGCTCGCCGAGCAGCATGGCTGGGGCGCGGAGCCGGTCATCGCGCCGGCCCTGGTGAACCTCGCAGGCGCCCTCATCTGGACGGGTGAATTCGACCAGGCCGATTACTGGCTCAGGCGCGCCGCGCGCGCCGTGGAGACTGACACCGGACCTGTCATCAGGCTGCTTCTGCACATCGGCACCGGCGCGCTGGAGGCGGGCCGACGCAGGCTGCCCGAGGCGCTGGCGGAGTTCATCGCAGCTGAGAAGCTTCAGTCGCAGCTGGAAGGCTCCCACGCGCTGGCGGGTCAGCTCACGAGCTGGAGACTGGCTACCCAGGCCCGGCTCGGGCAGCTCAGCGAGGCCCGGGCCTCGCTAGCAGCACTTGATCCTGAGCTGGCGGGCTGCGGCGAGATCGACAACGCCCGCGCGGCCCTCTGCCTCGCCGACGGCGAGCCTGCGGCCGCCTTGGTCCAGGTCCAGCGCGTTCTGAGCGGAACGGCTCCGGTGGTCGGCTTCGTGACCGTTGCTGAGGCACACCTGCTGGCAGCGCTCGCGCACCGCGAGCTCGGCGACCATCGCGCGGCTACTGCGGCCACCGAGAGCGCGCTCGCCCTCGCGGAGGCTGACCGGCTGATCCTCACGTTCGCGATGACGGGCTCGGCCGGGCTGCTTGAGGCGATGCCGAAGCATGAGACGGCGCATGCAGCCCTGCTGACCGACATCCTCGACGTCATGCGCGGATCGTCCATAGCGCCGGGCGGTGAGCCGTCGCCGGCGGAGGCCGGGCAACTCAGCCCGAGCGAGCTGCGGGTGCTGCGGTACCTTCCGACGAACCTGTCCCGGCCGGAGATCGCGAGCGAGCTCTCGGTCTCGGTGAACACGGTCAACACACACGTCCGCAACATCTACGCCAAGCTCCAGGCTCAGGATCGCTCCTCGGCAGTGCAGCGCGCGCGGGAGATGCGGCTGCTCTCGGCCGGCCTGGGTATCTAGGGCTCAGCCGGGTACCGGAATCACCAGGATCGGGTGACGGCCGCTCACCAGGCCGCCGCCTAACGTGGCGGGTATGGAGCGATACCCGCTCGGGCGATTCACCGTCGCACGCGTCGGCTTTGGCGCCATGCAGCTGCCGGGCCCGGGAGTATTCGGGCCGCCGCGCGACCGCGGCCAGGCGATTGCCGTGCTGCGGCGCGCCGCGGAACTAGGCGTCGATCACATCGACACCGCCCAGTACTACGGACCCGACGTCGCGAATGAGCTCATCAGGGCAGCACTGCACCCATATCCGCAAGGGCTGGCGCTAGTCAGCAAAGTCGGCGCGCGGCGGGATTCCTCCGGCCAGGTGCTCCGTTTCGACTCGCCGGCGCAGCTCACGCAGGGCATCGAAGACAATCTGCGCAGCCTGGCGGTCGACCAGCTGGCCGCGGTCAATGTGCGCCTCATGGACGACGCCGGGCCCGGCCAGCGTTTCGATGATCAGCTCGGGGCGATGGTGCAGGCGCGCGATAGCGGCATGATCGGCGGCATCGGCCTCAGCAACATCACGCGTGATCATCTGGTTCACGCCCTGGCGGTCACGGACATCGCGTGCGTGCAGAATCCGCTGAACCTGGCTGACCGCCGTTCCCTGCCCGTGCTGGAGGAGTGTCAGGCGCGGGGCATTGCCTTCGTGCCGTTCTTCCCGCTCGGGTCAGCTTTCGGTGACGGAAGTCCGGTCCTGCGCGGCCGGCAGGTTACGGCCATCGCGGCCCGGCTCGGTCGCACTCCGGCTCAGATAGCGCTGGCCTGGCTCCTGAGCTTCCGGCCGAACATCCTGCTGATTCCCGGCACGTCATCAGTGAGTCACCTCGAGGAGAACGTGGCCGTCCGGGACATCGAACTCGACGCGGCAGCACGCGAGGCTCTGACAGCCACCCGCCGCGGCGCGCACCGAACTGAGGGGGACGACAGTGGCGAGGACCGCTGAGCCGGACATCCCGGCCGTCGATCGAAGCCACCTGCTGGTCATTGGCGCCGGTCCCGGCCTCGGGGCCGCGATTGCGCGGAGGTTTGCGCGTGGCGGCTACCGCGTCACGCTGCTGGCTCGTGAGGCCCGGCGACTGGAGGAACTGGCCAGCGACCTTCAGGCCGCAGGCGCGACAGCCGGCACCGTTGCCGCCGATGCCAGTGACCCGGCCGGCTTCCGCGCCGCGCTCAGCGAGGTATACACAGCAAGGGGCGCGCCCGGCCTGCTGGTGTACAACGCTGTCCTGGGCGGACCCGACACGTTGCTCGACAGCGACATCGCCCGCCTGCAGCGGGCATACGACGTGGATGTCGTCAGCGCTATCGTCGCCGCGCAGGTCGCCGCGCAGGCCATGCGCACTGCGGGCGGCGGCACCATCTTGTTCACCGGCGGCGGTTTCGCCGACCGGCCCGACGCCGGGCAGGCGACCGTCTCGCTCGGCAAAGCAGCACTGCGGTCCGCCGCGACCATGCTCGGGCAGGAACTTGAGCCCTACGCCGTGCGGGTCGCGAGCATCACCATCGCGGGGAGGATCGCCGAAGACACTGCCTTCAGTCCCGGCCGCATCGCCGAGGCCTACTGGACCGTCGCACGGTCTGAGGGGGCCTGGCAGACCGAGGTCCGGTTTACTGGTACATAATCAATTCCGCTATTGCAGGCCTTTGCCGCCGCCCTGGCCGCCACTCTGCCGGGAGCCCTGCGTCGCGCTATAGGCCTGCGACTGCGCCGAGAAGGCTGCGTTGTACTGCCGCTCGTATTGAGCCTCTGCCGGAAACTCGCCGGAGGCGTAATACCAGATGAAGGCGCCTTCGTCGTAAGTCACGACGGTCTGACTCCGGCCATTGGCCAGAACCCGGAAGCGGAATCCCGCCAGCGCATACTGGCCGGCAGTGGCAGCGCTGACCACGTAGGCAAACGCGGGGGTGCAGTGACTCCACCCGGTCGTGTCAGAGAGAGATTCGCAGGGATCTGGTTGCCCTGGCCGCCAGCCGAGCAGCCGGCCACCAGGCTGGTCAGCACGAACCCGGCCAGCACCGGAATCACGGCGGCGCGTCTGGCCAGATTCATCAGCTGATCTGATTATAAAGCATCCGAATTCGTAATCCTCGGTAGCAATGAGTGCTGCTCAAGATCCCGGTACCGCCGTTCCCTCCCCTGTGCCGGTGCGCGGGTGCCGGTGCACGACAATGAAGGCGATCACGGCGGCCGCGGCCCCGATCGCCAGCGCGACGAACGGGTAGGCGCTGTAGGGCGCGGGCTGGCCAGGCTGGCACAGCTCGACGAACGGGACGATCAGCGTTACGGCCCCGAGGGCCGGGATCACCACATGGCGGAACGGCGAGAACGAGGCCCGGTGCCTCCGCCACATGAACACTGGCAGCGAGACCATCGTCAGGAAGTAGACGAAGAGGATCACGATCGTCGCCAGGGTGGAGCACTCCGCGTACAGGCCGACCGGGTTCATCGACCGGGTGTCGCCGGTGATGAGCCGGTCCACCCACCAGGCTCCGATGATTCCCAGCCCGGCCACCGTCATGACCAGCAGGGCATTGACCGGCGTCTCGGAGCGAAAGCGCACCCGGCCGAGGGCGGCCGGAAGCAGCCCGGTCCTTCCGCCGTCGAAGACCATGCGCGACTGCGAGTCCGCTCCGGCAACTAGCGTGGCGAGAATGGAGACGATCCCGGCGATCCATGCCAGCAGGCTTGCCGGGCCGAGATAGTGGTCGGCCACGGTCAGGAAAGGGACCGAGGAGCGGCCGATGGACGAGACGTTGTACCGGAAGCCGGTGACAGTGGCATAGGCGAAGAGGACCAGCAGGGCGGCTGCAATCGCCACGGAGATGTACAGCGCTCTCGGGATGGTGCGCCGCGGATCACGGCTCTCCTCGGCGAGCGCGGGCCCGTTCTCCCAGCCAATGAACATGAACAAGGCCAGCGGGAAGCCGGCCGACAGTCCGGCCAGGCCCCCGGTGAGGTGAGCCCAGGAGAACGGGATGGCCGACAAATCGGCCCGCTGATCGGCCAGGACAAGGCCGCAGACCACAATCATGATCGCTACCTGGAAGATCACGGCCGCCGCGACGGCCGCCGTTGACAGCTTGACCCCGCGAGCGGTCAGCCAGATCGCGCCCGCGGTCAGAACGAGGGAGATCGGGCCCCACGGCGGATGCCAGGATGTGTAATGCGCGAGGGTCAGCGCGACCAGGCCGCCCGACATGGTGAATACCGCCGCGATCGCGACGGTGTAGCCGACAGTGACCAGCAGGGCCGTGGCAACGCCGGCCCTGGCGCCGAGCGCGGTCTCGACATAGGTGATGAAGCTGCCCGCCGACGGCTCCGCCCTGGTGAACTCGGCCACCGTGAAAGCCAGGAGCGCGACGGCCACCGTGGCGGCCAGGATCGTCAGCGGGGCGGCAACCCCGGCGGTAACGGCGATCACGCCGAACCCGAAGTAAAAATCGATCCCCGGCCCGATGTTCGCGACCGTCGAGGCAGTCACGTCGGCGGTGCCGAGCTGGCCCGCCTTGAGATGGTCTTCGCTCTGGCTCACCACGTCTCCCCGGCGGGCAGCTGCCTGTCAGACCGATTGTGGCAGCGCGGCCGCCCTTGGCGAGGCGGGATGGACGTGGTGTTGCTGGCACGAAGACCGAAGGCAGGCTGCCTACCTTGGGGCGGCACGCTCAGCCGGGCAGACTGTTCAGCGTGGCCGCGGCCGGTCGTGTGGGAGGTGGTCTGCCGGTGATCAGGCTCCTGGCGCCGGTTGCGTGGTACCGATTCCGCGTCACCTGGCGTCGCAGGCGGGGCGGCTACCTTTGGGCCTGATCGGCGGTACGGCCATGGGCGCGCTGGCCGGGGCCAGGCGAACCCAGTCCTCGTTCGGAGCTTTCCTGGCCAGCACCAATCCCGCCGACCTGAGCGTGACGGCCCAGGGGCCGGATCTGGCGGGAACGCTGGCACGATTGCCCGGCGTCCGCCGTGTGGAGGCGGCATTGTTGTCGCTCAACGCATTCCCGCTGACCCGAGCAGGAACCCCGGTCATCCCCCGCGCCTTCGCGAACGGCGAGGCGTATCCGATCGGCAGCATCGACGGCGAGTACTTCAATCAGGACCGGGTCACGGTGACCACGGGCCGGATGGCCAGCCCGGATCGCCAGGACGAATTCGTCGCGACCGCTCAGGCGGCCCGGCTGCTCGGCTGGCATGTCGGCGAGGTCATCCCGATGGGGTTCTACACCACTGCCGAGGCGCCGTCGTCGCGGCCATCTCTCCAGCTCGCCATGACCCTCGTCGGGATCGTCGTGTTCAACGACGAGGTCGTGCTGGATGACGTCGATCGCTATCCGACCTCCGTATTGTTCACGCCGGCGCTCACGCGGCCGTTCAGCAGCGGGCCTGAATACGTGTCGTACGGGCTCAGGCTCGATGCTGGTGCCAGCGGGGTCCCGGCCGTCGAGCAAGAGATCATCCGGGCCATGCCGAGAGGCGTCACTTATAGCTTTCACGTCGCCTCGGTCGTCGAGGGTCAGGCCGACCGCACCGTCAGACCGGAGGCCATTGCCCTCGCCGCGTTCGGCGTGATCGCCCTGCTCGCGGCTCTGCTGATCGCGGCCCTGACCATCGCCAGGCAGCTCCGTCAGGCAGCTGACGACATCGCGGTGCTTCGCGCTCTCGGGGCGAGCCGTGCGGTTCTGGCGAGCGACGGGCTGGTCGGCACCCTGGGCTCTGGCGTCCTCGGTTCCCTGCTGGCTGCCGGCGTCGCGGTCGGGCTCTCTTCCCTGTCACCCATCGGCCCGGTGCGCCCGGTCTATCCGACGCCCGGGCTTGCGATCGACGGCACGGTACTAGGCCTCGGGGTACTGGTGCTCATGACCGTCATCGGTGCGGTCGCTATCGCGATGGCCGCCAGACTGGCATCGGAGCCCCGGCGGGCCGCGCCGCGAGCCACCCGAGCGTCGAGCGTCGCGCGGCTGGCCGCGCGGGCGGGAGCGCCCGTGTCCGCGGTCACTGGCATTCGTTTCGCGCTTGAACCCGGCTCCGGCCGCACGGCAGTGCCGGTGCGCTCGGCACTGTTCGGCGCCGCGCTCGCCGTCGCCTTCGTCGTGACCACGCTCACCTTCGGATGCGGGCTGGCCACGCTGGTGACCCATCCGCCCCTTTACGGCTGGAACTGGAGCTACGCCCTCGAGGGCGGACCCGTCCCGCCTCAGGCACTCGCGCTGATGCGTCACGACCGCCTGGTCGCGGCCTGGAGCGGCGTGTCGTTTGCTGATGTCCAGATCGACGGGCGAACAGTGCCCGTCATCGTGACAGCGGCCCGCGCGCAGGTCTCCCCGCCACTACTGACGGGGCATCCGGTCGAGGCGAACAACCAGATTGTCCTGGGTGCCGCGACGCTCGCCCAGTTGCACCAGCGCCTCGGCGGCACTGTCGTCGTGAGCTATGCAGCGCCAGGCGACGCCCCGGTTTATATCCCGCCGACGCGCCTGGTGATCGTCGGAACGGCGACGCTGCCCGCTGTCGGGACCGCGCAAGCACTGCATACGTCGATGGGAACAGGAGCGCTGGTCCCCGCTGCGATCGAGCCGCCCGCCATGACCCGGTTCCTCCGGAGCCCGAATCCAACGCTGAACGGACCGACAGCCGTCTTTGTGCGATTGAGAAGCGGAGTTGGTCCCGCCGCCGGGCTGAGAGCGCTGCAGCAGATCGCCGATGCCGGGACCAGAGCATTCCAGGCCCTGCCGGCCAGCCTCTACGACGGCCAAAGCGTCGAGGTGCTGCCGGTCCAGTATCCGGCAGAGATCGAGAACTACCGCACTACGGGCACCGCGCCGGCCTTCCTGGCCGCCGGTCTGGCAGCCGGCGTCACCGCCGCGCTCGGCCTCACCTTGATCGCATCGGTCCGGCGGCGCCGACGTGATCTAGCGCTGCTGAAAGCCCTGGGCCTGACGCGGCGACAGCTCGCATCCTGCGTAGCCTGGCAGTCGACGGTGGCCGTCTCGGCGGGCGCAATCGCCGGAGTCCCGGCCGGCATCGCTTGCGGGCGGTGGCTCTGGATCGCATTCGCACATCAGATCTACGCCGTGCCGGATGCAACCATTCCGGCACTCTCCGTCGTCTACACCGCCATCGGCGCGCTCGCGCTCGCTAACCTCGCTGCTGCCATTCCCGGCGCCATTGCCTCTCGGACGCCGGCGGCGCTCCTCTTGCGGGCGGACTAGCTGCTGCCGGTTTCCGCCAGGTCAGCTGGGCACTTGACTAATCATGAGATGGGCGCTGACACAGCTCAACGAATGGACCTGGTTCGTCGCGCACTACCGCGTCTGGCTGATAACGCTGGCCACGGTGATCGGCGGCGTGGTGCCGCTGATGAGCGCAGCCAGGAGACATGTGAGATCTGCGCCCTCGCTGGTGATTCGCGGTGGCGCCATGACACTAGCGCTGTCCGCTGCCGCTGTCGCCATCTGCTCGCTGCTGCACTTCAGCGATCTGCGCTGGCTGGCGCCTGACCAGCGCCGAAGCCTGCACCTGAGCGCGCCAGGCGGCCTGCTCGGCTTCGCCAAGCCGACTGTGCAAGTACTCAATTCAGTGGCGGCCCTCCCGGTCGAATGGCGGGCAGTTCACGTGTCGGTCCGCACCGCCGTCCTTTGCGCGCTCCTGGCGGTGGCCGCTCTGGCTCTGGTGGTCCTGACCGCGCGGAGGGCCCGTCGCGCCGACATCAGGCAGCTGGTGCAGGAAGAGTTACGGAGGGTCGCCGGGGGTCCCCGCTAGGTCAGCAGGCCCGTCTGAGTCAGATCCGGACACCTGGGAGAATAGGCCTGAGTGACGGACCGGCACGAAGAGAGGCCAGCATGAGTGATCGCATCCCGCATGACCCGTTTGTCGAGCGGACGACGGCCGAGGAACGCCGCCACCGCAAGCAGCGGCTTGCCGTCGCGTTCCGCATCTTCGGGCGCCTCGGCTTCGAGGAGGGCGTGGCCGGCCACATCACCGCGCGCGACCCTGAGCACCCCGACCAGTTCTGGGTCAACCCGTTCGGGATGAGTTTCAAGCAAATCCGGGCGCGGGACCTGATCCTCGTCGACCACGCAGGCACGGTGCTGCACGGGACCTGGCCGCTCAACCAGGCCGCTTTCGCGATCCATTCGCAAGTCCACGCGGCCCGCCCCGACGTGGTAGCCGCCGCCCACTCGCATTCCGTTCACGGCAAGGCCTTCGCCTCCTTGCACCGGCCGCTGCGGCCACTCACCCAGGACGCCTGCATCTTCTACGAAGACCATGGCCTCTACGACGGCTACGGCGGAGTCGCCAACGACGTCGAAGAGGGCAAGCGCATCGCCGCCGCCGTCGGCGGGACCAAGGCCGCGATCCTGGCCAACCACGGACTCATCACCGTCGGCCAGTCGGTCGACGAGGCTGTGTTCTGGTTCGTCAGCATGGAACGCTCCTGTCAGGCCGAGCTGCTCGCCATGGCCGCCGGTGAACCACGGCCTATCGACGACGAGACCGCCCGTGCCACCTACGCCCAGGTCGGCAGTGCCCTGGCCGGCTGGTTCAGCGCCCAGCCGCTCTTCGACTGGGTCATGGCCGAGCAGCCGGACTGCCTCGAGGACGTCTGAGTCTCACCATCACGCGGCTGTCGCTGGTGGTACGTCGGCGCGGGCTTTGCGGTGAGTTTCTGGAGCAGGCCAGCCAGCAGCATGACGATGAGCGCGATGCCGACGCCAGCGAGGGTGACCAGGATCCGCCGCCCCTGATCGCGATCGATGTGCCGCATCCGGCCAGCCTCACCACCGAGGGATATCGACGGCTGCTGTGCCGCTTCGCTCTGATATGTCACCACTAGGACGAACCTATTGTCAGAATCGGACATGCCGACACCCGCATCAGCTGCTCCGTCAAGGCTTCAGGTTCTTCGCCGGCTGCCCTGCAGGTCATCACCCCTCAGGGGCGAGAAAGCCCGTCAGCGCCGCAACCTGCCCCACCGATGACGGCTTCTCATTCCGGGTATCGGTCGGGCACTCTGTCAAGATGGTGAAGCCAGGTCAACGGCCCGCGGGCGTCGATGACGGCATACTGCTAGCGCTGCTGGATGCCATCGCCTCAGGTGATGACCGGGAGGTCACACGACAGCTCGACGAAGCACCCACCCTCGCCACCCAGCCCGTTCGGCTCGGGGCGACCCGCCAAAATCCGGACTCGTACTTCATTCGGGCGATTCACCATCACCTCTACGCCGGCGACACGGCACTTCACGTCGCCGCCGCCGCACACAACCCACGGCTTGCGAATTCCTTCGTCGTGCGAGGCGCAGATGTGCGCGCCCGGAACCGACGAGGAGCCGAACCGATTCACTACGCGGCAGATGGACGTCCCAGCGCCATCGACTGTGATCCAGATGCCCAGTACGAGCTGATCACGTACCTCATCGACGAAGGAGCAGATCCTAACGCGAAGGACAACGGCGGCGTCGCCCCGCTGCATCGCGCCGTTCGAACTCGCAGTTCGAGCGCGGTCCGAGCCCTCGTCGATGCAGGAGCCGATCCGACCCAAATGAACAAGAGCGGCTCGACACCGCTGCATCTCGCCGTCCAGAACACCGGCAAAAGTGGTTCAGGTTCGAGCCCGGCCAAAACCGAACAGCGCCGCATCATCACTCTGCTCCTCGATCACGGCGCACGGCCGACCGACGTCGACGCGATCGGCAAGACCGTAGTCGCCGCTGCATCCAGCGACTGGATTCGTCAGCTGCTCGAAGATTCCTGACAGCCCGACCGGCCGCCCGCCCGGCTCAGGCGCCTACTTCGGCCGCACACCGGTAGCCGCTGCGCAAGGCCCCTTCGATGTAGCCCTGGAAGTTGAGAGACGTCTGCTCGCCAGCGAAATGGAGGTTGCCCTGGCGGACTCCCTGGATGCCATTGAACGCCGTGTACTGGCCAACAGCCAGATAGGAATAGGCGCCAAGGATGTGCGGGTCGCCGGGCGACCACACGAAATGCGATCGCCCGTTAAATGCGCGGGAGACTCGTGGAAAGAGCTGGTCGTAGCCTCGGAGGTAGGTGCCGATCATCTTGTCAGGTGCCTCGCCGGAATAGTCTCGCAGGCCGTACCGGCGTCCCCAGCTCAGGGCGTTGTCACCGCCGGGCAGCGCAGCCAGAATGCCCGCGTTGCCCGGCCGGCACGACGTCGCGTCCCAGCCTCCCTGCACGACGCCGTCGTCAAAGCAATTTCCGGTCACGCCCTCCGCGTTCCATACCCTCGAGGAGAACTGCAGGAAGAGCTTGGAGTTGCTGCCGAGTGGTTCCTCGCGGATGGCCTTCGCGTGCAGCCGGGAGATCGGGACCTCGCTCAGGTCAACGGACCGGAGCAGCGTGAAGGGGATAGCCAGCACCACGTGATCAGCAACGACGTCGTGCGTTACACCGCCACAGCTGAAACTGCAGCGGTACCCGCCGACCCGCGACCGGACCGCGGCCAGCCGCTCGCCGAGATGGAGAGCGCCGCCTGGCAACCGGGCGAGCAGACAGCTGATCAGCTGGTCGTTCCCGCCGTGAATGTGCCATTTCTCATCCGCGCCGGCCAGCTGCGGCTCGCTGTGCGGCTGGCTTCCGCTTGCGGTACTCGCATCCAGGCCCAGCAGATACACCAGGTTGAGCGCCGACATCTCATCCGGCGGACCGCCGTACTCGTCGAGAACCGCCGCGATGCACAAGGCACCAAAGTCGGATGCCACGCCGCCGGGAATACAGGCGTCCACCCACTCGGTCACTGACATGTGGTCGAACCGGCGGCCACCTGCGGTACTGGCGCTGTGCAGTTGCGGCCAGGGGGCCGTTACGTTGGCGGCGTGATGAAAGAGTTTCCAGCCCCAGTCATGCCACTCCCGGTCCAGCGCGGCCTGGGACCACCGCCGCCCGTGAAAACGCATAGTCTCCCGGCCCGGATGGGTTCCCGGCCGGTACTTATCTGTGTTGTCCAGCTGCAGGCCGAATCTCTTCGCGAGCGCCAGCGTCGCAGTGTGCTCGGGGTTGATGAACTCAGCGTGCTCCTCGACTATCTGCCCGTCACTGAAATATCCGCGCAACGTCTTGATTCGGCCGCCGGGAACGGAGTTGAACTCGTATATCTGCGCCCTGATCCCGTACCTCGTCCACAGCCGGTACGCGCAGCCAAGCCCGGCGATGCCGGCTCCCACGATGACGACTCGCGGCGCGCCGCGGCCCTCGCCGCCTGCCGCCAGCTGACCAGGCCTGACGGCGAGGCCCGCGATCGCGCCGGTTCCTGCCGTAGCGAGAAACCCGCGGCGGCTCAGCTGGCGGGCGAGCACTCCTCTCGCCTCATCCAGGTCGCTTCCATTTTGCCTGGCCACACACGAGACCGCCTGCGCCCGGCGGATCATGTCAGCTGCGCCCGAAGGACCCCGCCTTCGCATGTCGGTCCCTGCCCAGTGCCATGCTGCCACTACTCCGTCTAGAGCAGCCCCGGGCAGCTAGTCACTTCACGTAGCCCACGAATGACGGGGCAACGGGAATCATATCTGACGGCTAATTGCAGCAATAGAAGCTCCGGGCGTAATGTCACTGTACGCTGCGCTTACACGCATTCCGTTGCCGGCACGTCCGAGGACTTCCCGCAATGAGCTACTGGCCGCCGCGAACAAGACGAGGTCGAATCTTGCTCGTCGTCGGCCTCGCGGCCGCTTTCCTTGCCGTCTGCGCCCTCGGTATCTATGCGGCGATCGAAGTCTGGCACACGCTCGATCGCGCGACCCCGGCCCCGGGTGCTCGGGCAGACTTTTACTTCTACGCCGGGCTTGTCGTCCCCACGTCACTAGCGCTATGCATCTACGTTGCGCAAGACCAAGGCAAGACCGCGCCGCGCGATGCTGCGGCAACGGTACTCCTCGCGGTTGTCGGCCTGGGATTCTGCCTCTATCTGCTGCTGCATCCCTCGTATTACTGGCCTCGCCTGTATGGTCACAAATATACTTGCGGTTCCTGGATGTCGCCGTCGCTCTGGACGCTGAATTCAAATATAAGCCACTATTGCGTCGCGTCCCTGGGAGCCTCATTCCGCTGGACGTGTCTTATTGCCGCAGCGGGCGTGATTCTGCCGGTGCTTTACGTTCTGTGGCAGCTGACTTCAGAAGGCGTCCGCGACAAGTGGCAATCACTGACCACAGGCAGCCGCGATCCATGACGCTCCGACGATGTCACCCCGGCCAACTGACCGAGCCGATTACATTGCGTGTCCGGATTGACAGCAGACCGTGACGTCGCCATCTTAAGCGTCATGTCCGTTCGCCGCGAAAAGTTCCCCGCCGAAGGCCTCCCTGCCGTGCCGGCCTCCCCGCAGGCCCCCGCGCGCCGCGAACTCCTGGCCGGCGCCGCCCTCGCGGTGACTGCCGGCGCGCTTGGCCGCAAGTCCAGCCCATCGGCACGAGCAAGCAGGCGGCATCACGCCAGATCCGCGGACGTCCTCGTGGTCGGAGCCGGGCTATCCGGCCTTGCGGCTGCCTGGGAAATCGCCAAGACTGGCAGGTCGGTCCTTGTCCTGGAAGCCAGGGACCGGATCGGCGGCCGGATGGTCCGCAAGCCGGTGCTCGAGGGCGGCTGGGTGGATCTCGGCGGGCAGTGGGTCGGACCGACTCAGACCCGGATTCTGGATCTGGCCGCCGAACTCGGCGTGCGGCGGTTCGAGTCGTACCACCACGGCCTGAGCATCTTCTACTGGGACGGAGTCCGCAGTACTTTCGCGGGAAGCTTTCCGCCGTTCGCTGGCCAGCCGCCCCAGGTGCCCAGGTCAGCGCTGCTCGATGCCAAGCAGGCGCTGGCGAAGATCGACCGGCTGTCCGCGCTGGTACCGCCTGAGGCGCCCTGGCGAACGCCGGGCGCACGACGTCTCGACGGCCAGACCCTGCAGACCTGGCTCGAGGCGAACACCCGCACCCCGTTCGCACGATTCGTGCTCACCCAGCAGGCGCTGATCGGCGGGTCCGGAGCAAGCGAGCCGGACGAGGTCTCTCTGCTGCACATCCTGTTTGCGAACCGGCAGGCGCCGCAGGCGCAGGGTCCGGAGACGGACCTTTTCTACGGCGCCGCAGGCCAGATACCCGGGCTCATCGCCCGGCGGCTCGGAGACAGCATCGTCCTTGATTCGCCAGTCAGCGCGATAAGCACAGACGGCCGAGGCGTGACCGTCTCGGCCGGGGAACGCCGCTATCGAGGCCGCGTCACGATCGTTGCAGTGCCCCCGTTCCTGGCTGGCCAGATCGCCTATGACCCGGCACTGCCGATGCGCCGCAGTCAGCTGACGCAACGCGTCCCGATGGGGTCCCTGTTTAAGGTGCTCGCCATTTACCCGACCGCCTGGTGGCGCGCCGAAGGCCTGAACGGCGCCGCGACGGGTGACCGGCCGACGCTCGGCTTCGCGGCCGACAGTTCACCGCCGGGCGGCAAGCCGGGCATCCTGGCTAGCTTCATTGCCGGAACTCGGGCAGTGAACCTGAGCACCGCCTCGCGATCCCATCTTCGCGGCGCGATCCTCGCCGACCTTGCCGCCTACTACGGTCAGCGCGCCGCCCATCCGGTCGATCTGATCGTGGTCGAGTGGCCGAAGGACCGCTGGACTGGCGGCGCATTCACTAGCTTCATGCAGCCGGGCACCTGGACCGGTTACGGCCAGGCGCTTCGTGAATCGGCAGGCCTCATCGAGTGGGCCGGGACCGAGGTGGCGGACCGGTGGAGCGGCTACTTTGACGGCGCCGTCCGCGCGGGGCAAGACGCCGCGAGCCGGACGCTCAAACTGCTCTGACTGAGAACGCTAGATGTTCTGTCCGGACAGGTTGGTGACGCGGCTGGCGGGCGGGCGGCCGCCGAGTGCGGTGTGTCCGCGGTGATTGTTGTAGGTGTGAAGCCATCCTGGCAAGGCCTGCCGGCGTTCGGTTTCGGTGCGGTAGGGGCGTGCGTAGGCCCATTCGTCGGCGAGGGTCCGGTGGTAGCGCTCGACTTTCCCGTTGGTCTGGGGCCGGTAGGGCCGGGTGCGCTTGGGCGTGATGCCGAGCTGGACGCAGGTCGCGGCCCAGGCGAGGGAGCGGTAGCAGCCGCCGTTGTCGGAGAGGACGCGTTCGACGGTGATGCCCAGGCTGGCGTACCAGACGTGCGCCCTGGCCAGGAACGCGGCGGCAGTGTCCTTGCGCTCATCAGCGAGGATCTCGGTGTAGGCCAGGCGGGTGTGGTCGTCCAGCGCGGTGTGCAGGTATCCGTATCCCAGCGACGGGTTCCGGATCGGGGAGGTGGCCCGGCGGTTGCGCTGGCCATGGCCACGGTCGTGAATCCGGTGGCCGCCGCCGTCGGGGATGTTGCCGAGCTTCTTGACGTCGACGTGGATCAGCTCGCCGGGCCGGTCTCGTTCGTATCGGCGGACCGGCTCCTTGGTGGCGCGGTCCAGGTGCGCCAGGCGGGGGCAGTGGTAGCGGCGCAGGACCTGGTGCACGGTGGAGGGGTTCAGGTGCAGCGCCCAGGCGATCCGGGCCGGGCCCAGCCGCCTGGTCACCCGCAGCTTGATGATCCGCCGCTCGGTCCGCAACGGCAGCTGGCCCGGGCTGCGATGCGGCCGGCACGACCGGTCAGCCATCCCCGCCGCGCCGGACTGGCGGTAGCGGCCGGCCCACCGGGCCGCGGTGGTGTGCGATACCTGGAACCGCTCAGCAGCCCGCCGCACGGGCCAGCCGTCTTCCACGACGCAGCGGGCCAGGCGCAGCCGCCCGGTCTCGGTCAGCGGGGCATTACGGTGGGACATGAGGGCCTCCCGGTCAGGTGCAGATGTGGTAATCCACACCGAACCCGGAAGGCCCTCCCTACTTCAAGATCATCGGCATCGTGTCGTGTCACCAACGTCCGTGGTCAGTACAGCTAGATAGCCGGCGTCACGGACGGTGTCGCCAGCAGCGGTGTACTGATCCCACATCATGATCACCATGAACCCGGCGATGATCGCGTACACGACGGCGACAGTCGCGTCCAGATATCTGATTGCCTCGTTCTGGTGGCCGCCAAGAAGGCCAGGCGAATGACGCCGGATCAGGGACCACTTGATCTCGAGCTCGCTCGTGCCGGGGAGAGGATCGGCTAAGTCGGTCGTTTCCTGTCGTGATGCTGCTCGAACATAAGCTCGTAGCCGTCCGGGTCCAGGCCGTAGAAGATGCGCGCCCAGTAGGCAACTTCCGGCTCAAGCGTGACCGGCAGCCCCGTCGCGCGCCAGAGGTTATAGGTGGCATCCAGGTCCGGCGTCGGGATGGCCAGCACGAACCCCGATCCCAGCGGCCCGCCGATGGCGGCGTCTCGGCGCTGCGCATTGTGGTAGCCGTGCCGGTTTCTGTCGGACAAGATCAGCCAGGTATGGCCGAAGGTCAGGTAGCGAAGCAGGGGCTCATCCGGTCTGGGGATCTGCCGGAACCCGAGCTTCATGTACAGACCGCAGGAAACGTCCAAATCGCCAACCCGAAGGCCGACCTTCAGTTGGGTCATCCCCCTCGCTGCCACCGTCTTTCCTTCCCGCCGACCGCGCCACCGGCGCTGTGACGTGCGTAGCTCCCTGCATCCATACTTCCTATAGTGTTCCTGGGCTAAGGCCGCAATCCCCGCGACCAGTTCGCAAACAGGACGAGGAGGCGAGGACTCATGCCCTCCCTGACCGACCACGTGGTGCTCCTGACGGGCGGGGCGACAGGTATCGGACGGGCCATAGCCCTCGACATGGCCGCCGCCGGCGCGACCGTCGCTATCGGCGACACGAACACCGAGGGCGGGCAGCGAACCGTCGGGGAGATCCTGGGCGCAGGAGGCACCGCGTCATTCAAGCAGTGCGACGTGGCCGAAGTCGATCAATCCGCCGCCCTGGTTAGCGGTGCCGTCGCCGACTTCGGACAACTCGACGTGCTGGTCAACGTCGCCGGCATTTCCGGCGGGTCGCGTCGCCTCCATGAACTCGACGTCGACGCCTGGGACCGGACCATCGCCGTCAACCTGCGCGGAACCTTCCTCTGCGCCAGAGCGGCCATCCCCCACCTCCTGCGGCACCCGCGCAGCGCCATGATCAACATCGCCTCAACGTACGGCATCATCGGCGCGCCGCTGGCCCCGTCGTACTGTGCCTCCAAGGCCGCCATCATCAACCTCACCCGGCAACTGGCCGTCGACTACAGCCCCGAAGGCCTCCGCGTCAATGCCATCTGCCCCGGCTACATCGACACCGACATGGGCGGCCACCGGGCCTCTCTGCCGCCAGCCGAGCGCGCCGCCGCGCAGGCCCGGCGGGAGGCGAACGCCGCTCTGCAGCCCATCGGCCGCCAGGCCCAGGCACAGGAAGTCGCCCGCGTCGCCACGTTCCTGGCCTCGGACGATGCCTCGTTCATGACCGGTTCGATCGTGACCGTCGACGGCGGATGCACGGCCACCTTCCGGCACGGATCCTGACGGCACGCCTAGGTAACGGATCCGGCCGTGCTGGTGCGAGGTACTGGCCGGGGCCGACATGCGCCGGCAAGGTCGCCGGAGTCAGCAAGCGCCTAACCCGCAAGCTGCCTGAATCAGACGAACAGCGGCTCGGCTGACGTCCGGCTAGCCAGCCCGCTCATGGTCGCGTCGTCCGGTGCCGCCCCGGTGAACCGGCTGGCCGCGTCAAGCACTCTCGGGAGCAAGTCCAGATCGCCCGCGCTGCAGAGGAATACGCCGGGGCGGCTCAGTGCCCACCAGACGGCGAGATCAATGTCGCCCTGCTGCTCAAGCGGCTCGTACCAGGTTGCCCTGGTGTGCGGTCTGCCCGCCCACGGGCGCAGCCCGATCGACTTGATCGTTTGCACCGCGACCTGCCGCTCGCGGCAGGTCTCGTACAGAGCGTTGAAGTTGCCGGCGTAGTACGTGTTCTGCATCGTGACGAAGTTGTACGGCAGGAGCACGGAGTCGAAGTCGAACCGCTCGAGGCTGCGGCGGTGCGTCGCGGCGATCTGGCTGCCGTGGCCGGTCACCCCGATCCAGCGGATGAGGCCCTGCTCGCGGGCCTCAACGGCGGCCTCAAGCGCCCCGCCGGGACTGAGGGCGATGTCCCACTCGATCGGATCGGCCAGAGCGTGCAGCTGCCACAGGTCAACGTGGTCCACGCCCATCCGGTCCAGGGACCGGTGCAGCTCCTCGCGGGCGGCGGCTGCCGTGCGCTTGTCACCCTTGGTGGCCACAAAGAACCGGCCCGGCTCGCGCTGGAGCCACGGCCGGATGCGCAGCTCGGCGTCGCCGTAGGACGAGGCCACGTCCAGATGGTTCACGCCGTGAGCGAGGAGCACGTCCAGAGTCTCGTCCGCGGCCCGCTGGGAAGCCCGCGCAAGAGCCGCCCCTCCGAAGATCACCCGGCTGCTCTGATGGCCGGTGCGGCCGAACTCTGCCTGTTCGATGGACACGAGGCCTCCCGAAGTGCCGAAAGCTGAATCCGACAGTACAGCGCATCACGGGGCCGACTCAGGACCACCGCCGAAGCGTATAGTCCGAATCCTATGACCGGCGGCGATGTGAAGGGCGGCGAGCGTGCCTGACCAGCTTGATGCGCTCGCCAGCCGGCTGGCCGGCCGCCTCGCCGGATTCGGCAGTGCGCTGATCGCGTTTTCCGGCGGAGTGGACTCCTCGCTGGTGGCGGCGCTGGCCGCCCGGGCCCTCGGGGAACGAGCGCTTGCCATCACCGCGGTCTCGCCCGCTCTCGCATCCGGCGAACTCGACGGCGCCCGCTCGGTAGCCAGGGCCGTCGGCATCCGGCACGAGGTCATCAGCACGGCCGAGCTGGAGCGCGATGACTATCGGCGCAACGATCGCTTCCGCTGCTACTTCTGCAAGTCGGAGCTGTACGAGAGGCTGGACGCGCTGGCCCGGCGCCGCGGCTTCGCTGCGGTTCTCTCCGGCGCCAACGCCGACGACACCGGTGACTGGCGGCCCGGGCTGCGCGCGGCGGCCGAGCACGGTATCCGGCATCCGCTGCTGGAAGCCGAGATGGGGAAAGATCAGGTGCGGGCGCTGGCGCAGCACCTCAGAGTTCCGAGCGCGGACAAGCCCGCATCTCCCTGCCTGGCATCGCGGCTGCCGTACGGGACCGCGGTCACCGCCGATGTGCTGGCGCAGGTCGACCGGGCTGAGCTGAGCCTCAAGCAGCGCGGGTACCGCGAACTGAGGGTGCGGCATTTCGGTGACGTCGGCCGGGTGCAGCTCGGCGCGGCGGACCTGCCGCGGGCCGAGGACCCGAGCGAGCGTGCGGCGGTTCTGGCCTGCGTGAGAGCAGCTGGATACCTGCGCGCGGAGATCGACGAGAAGCCGCTGCGGTCCGGTTCACTGAACCTCGACATCACGCCGGCAGGCCGTGGCAGCTGACGGTCCCGGCATGGTCGACAGGTCAAACAATGCAGCCGGCAACACGCGCGCAACTCGGCAGCTGCCCGGCGCCCCGGCATCCGGAACAGAGGCTGCGCCAGCGGGCGTTCCGCTGGGCGATTTCGCCCGGCTGGACGTCGATCGCCGGAAGCGCACCGGCGTCCCGGAAGTAGTTTTCGGCGAAGGTAAGACGCCCGACCAGATCTTCGCGCTCCTGGCCGGGTTGCGGGCGAGCGACCCGGAAGCGCCGGCCCTGGCGACACGCTGCCCAGCCGGCGTCCTGGATACGGCCGCCGGCCGCTTCCCCGACGATGTTGTGCATGCCGATGGCGTGGCCAGGACAGTCGCCGTCGGTGCCCTGCCGCCCGCCCGCGGCAGCGTCCTGATCGTCACGGCCGGAACCACGGACCTGCCAGTGGCACGGGAGTGCGCGGCGACGCTGGCCGTGCTCGGTGTCCGCGCGGATGTCCTGGCCGACGTGGGCGTGGCCGGGCTCGGACGGCTCCTGTCCCGCGTGGACGAGCTGCGTGCTGCCGAATGCGTGGTGGTCGTGGCCGGTATGGACGGTGCCCTGCCGAGCGTGGTCGCCGGTCTGGTCAGCGCGCCGGTGATCGGCGTGCCGACCAGTGTCGGCTACGGCGTCGCAGCGGGCGGGCTGGCCGCGGCGGCGAGCATGCTCGCCTCGTGCAGCCCGGGCCTGGTCGTCGTCAACATCGACAATGGCTTCGGCGCGGCCGCGCACGCCGCCAAGATCATCCGTGCGGTTCACCGGTGACGGACATGCCGGGTGCCGCCTACATCGACGCAACCGCGGGTGTGGCCGGGGACATGCTGCTCGCCGCCCTGCTCGACGCCGGAGCCGATGTGGAGCGGGTCCGGGCGGCCATAGCGTCACTCGGCGTGCCCGGTCTCGGGCTGCGAACCGAGCCGGCTCGCCGGGGCGGCCTCGCGTGCCTGCGGGCCGTGATCACGACGCCCGCGGTGGCCGACCGGCAGCGCAAACTTGCCGACGTGCTCAGCCACGTCACCGCCAGTGACCTGCACCCGGCCGGCAAGGACCTCGCGACGCGGGCTTTCCGGCTGCTGGCCGAGGCGGAGGGTGCCGTGCACGGCGAGGCACCTGAAGACGTGCACTTCCACGAGGTGGGCGCGTTCGACTCGCTTGCCGACGTGGTGGGAACGGCGGCCGCGCTCCAGGATCTCGGCCTGCTCGCCCCCGGCGCGGTGGTGTGCTCCTCGGCCCTGGCCGCAGGAAGCGGATCCGTCACCAGCCGGCACGGCCGCCTCCCGGTGCCGGCTCCGGCAGTCCTCCGTATCGCCGCCGCAGCCGGCCTGGAGCTGGCCGCCGGCGACCTGACTGGCGAGCGCACCACGCCGACCGGTGCGGCCCTGGTTGCGGCGGCGGCGGCCCCGGCTGGCTTTCCGGCCATGAAGGTGCGCGCGGTGGGCACCGGCGGCGGCAGCCGGGACACTCCGGACCGGCCCAACATCACCAGGGTCGTCATCGGAACGCCCGTCATGGAACCCAGTCTGCGCGAGGGCGAGGTGACCGTCGTCGAGACCACCGTCGATGACCTCGATCCCCGGCTGTGGCCCTCGGTCCTGGAAGCTGTGCGGGCGGCCGGAGCCTGGGACTGCTGGTGCACTCCGATCGTCGGACGGCACGGCCGCCCCGGGCAGGTCCTCACCGCGCTGTGCGCTGAGCCGGTCCGCCGCGCAGTTGCCGCCGCCATCTTCGCTCATACCGGGACGCTCGGCGTCCGCTCGTCCAGGATGAACCGGCTGACCGCCTCCCGGACGTCCGTCGAGGTAATGGTCGGGCCGCCGGGAAACAGTCAGGTCGTGACCGTCAAGGTGGCCGCCACCACCGATGGTCTCACCGACTCCGGGACGGTCACGGCAGAGCTGGCCGAGGCGGAAGCCGCCGCCCGGGCCCTCGGCTGGCCGGTACGAGCCGTCTGCGAGGCCGCCGTCGCCCGGTACCGTGCCGACGCATCCGACCAGCAGAAGTAGGCCGAACTGCTACAGGTAGTAGTGCCGGACCGAGTCGATCAGAGAGTAGATGATGGTCAAGACGGCCATCAGCATCCACAGGCCGATGGCCGCCAGGACGTAGCCCGCGAGGTCCGTCAGCAGGTGCGGCTGGCGGGGCCGTCCGGCGAACCAGCGGACTGCGAGGAAGCACACGGGAGCGATGACGACCGAGGCGAACATCCACGGGTCGCCGGCCCAGAACGGCTGGCGCGGGCCGGTCCGGACATCAACGAGCGGAGCGCTGACGGTCAGTATCGGCGGGTGGTTCGGGCCGGGGTCGAGTACCTCCGCCAGCACCCGGTAGGTGAGGATCTGCTTGCGCCCGATCAGCCCCGGGCCAACTTTCAGGCACCCCCCGCTGACCGTGGCAGCCGGGGCGGCCCTTTCGGCGGGAAAGCTGCTCGCCGTCAGCAGGGTGAGGATACTGCCGTTCACGCCAATGGTGATGGGCTGACCAGCGTCGAATGCCGCGCTGGAGATGTCCTGCCGCCCGCTGCCGCGCAACTGGATGTCCGCCACCGCGAGGCGCCCGGCAGCCACGGGGACATCGAAAGGCGACACCTCGCCGCGCTCCGGCGGCCGCCAGCGTCTCACCAGATACAGCAATGCCCGGCCCGGCCTCGCCGCGTACACCGCGGCCCAGACGGTCGCGACCACGGCAAGCAGCCCCGCGACGGTCGAACCGGCGTCAAGTACGGCTGTCTGCTGGTACCAGGAAGTGGCGGACGGCATCATGACGGCAACTTAAGGGAGCCGTTCCCGTCCGTCCCCGTTTGACGTAAATCCGTGCCCGGGACACCACACACGGCCTTCGCGCTCAGCGCGGCGACGGGCAAGCCGGTCTGGATCGACCGGAGCCTGCCTCAACAGCGGCCAGGGCGCGCTCAGTATCCAGCCCCTCCTGGCCCGGAAACGCTATAGCGGTGCGCCGGCGGAATCTGACGGCAGCAGGGCGCGAGAATGGATTGTCCGCTACCTGCCCGTGGGCAGGTTCGCTGAGAGAAAGCAGTTGTGCCAGATGGATATGACCGGCGGCACGGGACGGCTGGCGGGCAAGCAGATGCTGGTCACCGGGGGCACGACCGGCATCGGCTTCGCCATTGCGGAGAGATTCCTGCACGAGGGCGCCAGCGTGGTGATAACCGGGCGGGATCAGGAGTTGGGCGGGCGTGCGGAAGCAGCGCTCCGCGGTGCCGGCCAGGCCTGGTTCCTGGCCGCCGACGCAGGCGATCCGGCTGCGGTGCTGCGCTCGGTGGATCTGGCCGTCGAGCACCTCGGGGCCCTGGACGTGCTGGTCAACAACGCCGGGATCGGGGTGGAGGCAAGCCTGCTGCGGACGCCGGTGGCTGACTATGACCGGCTCATGGACGTGAATGTGCGGGGCTACTTTCTCTACGCACAGGCCGCGTACCGGCACCTGGCCCGCCGCCGCGGCTGCATGATTCACATCGCATCCGACGCGGGCATCTGGGGCGAGCAGTCCATCGGCCTGTACTCCGTCTCGAAGGCGGCCGTGGTGATGCTAGGGAAAATGCTGGCGCTGGAAGCAGGCCCTGACGGCGTCCGGTCGAATGTGCTCTGCCCCGGAGATACCTGGCCCGGGATGCGGCACATGGCCCCGCCTGGCGAAAGCGACCGCCCCGAGAGCGGCGACTGGCCGATCCCGCCGATCGGCCGGATCGGCCAGCCCAGTGACGTCGCGGCCGCGGCGGCCTTCTACGCAAGCGACGAGGCCGAGTTCATCACCGGGACAACGCTCCTGGTCGACGGCGGCATGACCGCCGGCTACCACCAGCGCGAGAACAGCCCGCTGGCCGAACCCGGGCCCTGACCAGGGGAGGTTCAGACGGATCGGATTGCTGGCCGGAGCGTCCCGTCGGCCAGGACCGCGTGTACACCCCATGTTTCGTTAACAACCTGAGTCACCCGCAGGCTCACGGCGACGCTCGCGAGGGCCAGGGCCGTTTGCCTGTCCACCTCGAACAGCAGGGTCAGCCAGGTGACCATGGCGTCAAGGGCGTCGGTCATTGCCTCGTTGAGGCTCTCGCTGAAGCCGAAGGTGATTCTCCCGCCGGGAGTGACGGCGTGGATTGTGCGCAGTGGCGGGTCGGGCACCAGGCTCAGCCGGACCTCGGACGTCATTCCGCACTCGACGGCGGTGCCGCTGACCTCGCCGTCTCCCTGCGCAGCGTGACCATCGCCAAGGCAGAGCATTGCACCCGGCACTGTGACGGGCAGGTAGAGCGTAGAGCCAGCGACAAGTTCCCGGCAGTCGATGTTGCCTCCCCCGTCTGCACGAGGCGGGGTTGTGGAGTGGTCTCCTGGCTCGTCGGGCGGCATTCCGGTAACCCCCAGAAACGGGGCAAGCCTGGTGGCCAGGCCGCAGTCGCTGACACCCACCAGTTCGTCCGGGTCCAGATCCCACAGCAGGAAAGCAGGCGTCATCCCGGTCACGCGCAGCGCGCGGTTCAGGTCGTTCGGAGGCAGCCCGGCTTCGGTCCAGCCCCACGGACCGGGACGCATGGAAATCAGCTGCACCGCCAGGGTCATTCCGGGCTCCGCACCGCGGATCGCGACCGGCCCGGCAAGGCAATGACCGCGACGGTCGGCGAACATCCGCCGGGCCTCCGATCCTGGTTGCCCCGGCCGCTCGAGATACCCACGGGCGTCGAGCGTCCGCACGACAAGGGTGTCCCCTGGATCCACCGTCAGCACCGCCGGCGTTTCCCGTGAAAAGAACTGGGTGACTGTCTCAGGTGCCGGCTCAAGGTGATGCACAGCCATAAGATTCTGTTCCTTTTCTGGACGTGACTTGAGCAGGGATTCCTCTCGACCACAGGCGCGTACGAGCTGGCTTGGGCTGCATGCACCACCCCGCCAGACTAGAAGGGGTGGTCGAAGGTACTGACCTCAGGCTGCGGGCGATCCGGCCGGGACTCCGGATCTGGTCGCTGCGGCAGTCCGCGCCCGCGTAACTCGAATGCTGAGAAGGTGCTGGGGGCATTATCCCGCTCAGGACCTTCGCCGGGAGCTCACCACAGGGTGGGCCGTCCGCGCTTTGTAATGGAATAGCCCGATGCCCTGGCGATGGTTACCGTGGGACTCCATGAAGCGGTTTCTCACTTCCTCAGGCAGGCGCAGGCGCACCGGCTCGACGTCTGCGGCCGCCGCGCCGGCCACGCGGGACGCTGTCGCACGGCGATCCGCGGGTTGACCGAGCTGATGCCATGGGTCTATCATTCTGATATCACTTTTTCCGAGTCCAGGAGAGGTGCCATGTCCACCTCGAATCGCACCGGGCACACGCGCGTTGAGCTGACCCTGATTGCAGTAGTGGCGGCCTTGCTCGCTGCAGCCTGCAGTACTTCTGGCAAGCCGACGGCGGCGGACACTCAGCCCGCCACGGTTACTAACCCCAATGCCGCACCGCCGTCCGGATCGTGGCCTTACCCGAACGCTGACCTCGCCAACACCCGGCAAGCGCCAGGCTCGGTGATCTCATCAGCCAACGTCTCGCAGCTGCAGCAGGCCTGGACGTTCCGCATCACAAGTAAGCCGGACGGCGGTGTCGGCACGCTGGCCATGTCGCCAGTCGTCGTCGACGGCGTCGTCTACATCCAGGACATGCAGGCGAACGTGTACGCCCTCGATCTCGCCACCGGCAAGCTGCGGTGGGAGTACCAGGTCAACACCCAGGAACTCGGCGGGCCGGGGCCAGACGGCGTCGCGGTCGCGGACGGACGGGTGTACGGCGACACGCCACACACGGCCTTCGCGCTCAGCGCGGCGACGGGCAAGCCGGTCTGGATCGACCGGAGCCTGCTCAACAGCAGCCAGGGCGCGTTCAGTATCCAGCCCCAGGCTGTCGGCGGCCGGGTCTACCTGGCCAGCTCGCTCGCCAACGGACCGGGCGGCGGGATCCTGCTCGCCCTGGACGCCGAGACCGGCAAGGCGATCTGGAAATTCAACACCATGACCGGGAACGACACCGCCGTGCGGGCCGACCAGGCAGGCTCTGGCGGCGCCTGGGAGTCGCCGCTGGTCGGCACCGACGGATCAGTGACCTTCGGCATCGGCAACCCGTATCAGTCCGCTGCGACGGCCATCGCACACCCCGAGCCACTGCTCTACTCCGACAGCGCGGTGAATCTCGACGCAGCGACCGGCAAGCTGCGCTGGTACTACCAGGCGGTGCCCAACGACTTCCAGGATCACGACCTGCAGACCTCGCCGATCGCGGCAGAGATCAACGGAACCTCCGTGCTACTCGACTCCGGCAAGATGGGCTACGTCTACGCCGTCAACGCCCATACCGGGGCGCTGCTCTGGAAGACCCCGGTCGGCCAGCACAATGGCCACGACAACGACTCGGTCCTCGCCCTGGAGCACAAGCTCCAGCTCACGGCGCCCTTCACGATCGAGCCAGGGGAGCTCGGCGGCGTCCTCAGCAACCCGGCAGCCGCCGACGGCACCGTGTACGTGTCGACGGTCGACGAGCCCATCGTCTACAGCAAGCTCACCGCGATACTCGGCTCCGGGATCCTGCATCCGCCAACCGCCGAGTTCGAGGCGCTGAACCTCGCCTCCGGCAAGGTCGAGTGGGACACGAAGCTGCCGCAGATGGCGCTCGGCGCCGCCACCGTCTCCAACAACCTCGTCTTCACCACCCTCTACGGCGGCGAGCTGATCGCCATGAACCGGACGACCGGCGCGATCGTCTACCGCCATCAGCTGCCCACCTCGACAAATGCCCCTCTGGTGGTCGCGGGCAACACCGTGATCGTCGCCGCGGGCGGCCCGCTCACCGGGCCTCCGCTCACCGGGCAATCTGGCGGCGGCAAGCCACAGGTCGTGGCCTACACGGTGCGCTGACACAGTGCGCTGAGCATCAGAGCAGCCGGACGCTCGTCCGCGCCGGGCGCGGGCGGGCGTCCGCCACGCGTTGCCGGCCCGAAAGTCAGGCCGGCATGTACGTCCCGAACCAGGTCACGATCCGGGTCAGGTAATCAGTCACGGCGGGGAACCGGCTGACGCCGTGGCCCTCCTCCGGGTAGATCACCAGTTCCGAGTCGATCCCATGACTAACCAGTGCCTGGTAGAACTCCCTGGCCTGGCCGGCAGGCGTGCACCGGTCCTGCGCGCCGGCGGTGAGCAGGGTCGGCGTCCTGGCCTTACTCGCGTGCATCACCGGACTGCGCGCGTGCACCTGGCTGCCGGTCTCCTCCGGATCGGCGTCGTCGAGGAACCACAGTCCCCAGCGCGGGATGTTGCTGGTGAAGGTGAAGCTGTACCACTCGGTGACCGGCGAGCCTGCCACCGCGGCCTTGAATCTGTCGTCTTGTGTCACCAGCCAGGCCGACATGAACCCGCCGTAGCTGACGCCCATCGTTCCGATCCGTGCCGGGTCGGCGATCCCCCGCTCGATCATCGCGTCTATTCCGGACAGGTAGTCGTAGGTGTCCGCGCCGCCCATGTCGCCGACAACCGCTGCCGCGAATTCCTGGCCCCGGCCGGAGCTACCGCGCGGGTTCGGAAGCAGTACGGCATATCCGCGCGAGACCAGCAGCGGCACTGCGTAATCACGCATAGACCAGCTGCGCCGGTACGCGCCGATCGGGCCGCCGTGGACGTGCAAGACCAGGGGGAACGGCCCCGTTCCCGCTGGAGCGCACAAGACTCCTTCGATCGGTGTCCCGTCTGGTGCGCTCCAGCTGACATTCGTCGCGGCGCCCGCGACTGACCGGAGGTAGTCGGTGCCTGGCCGAGCCAGGCAGGCCAGCACCTGGTCGGTGTCCGGCCCGACGATCGCGATCTCCTGCGGAAGGTCGTAGTCGTCCCGGATCACGACGACCCGGGTCTGTGACGTGAAGGCGCCAGCCGGGTAGAACCAGCTAGCCCAGGACTGGCTGGACGTGGCCAGGTCCGCGGCGGTGATCGACTCTGGCAGGCGGCCTTCCCCGGCGTCAGCGATCCCGGCGACGCTATCCAGATGGCGCTGCCCGAAGTAGCCGATCCGCGCTCCGTCGATCCACTGGACCGCGGTCACGTCTGTCCCCGCGGTGTCGACGGCGCACCGGGTGCCGGCGGCCAGGTCCAGCAGGATCAGGTCGCCCGCGACAATCCACCGATCGCTGCAGACGGCCTGCACCACGGCGGCCCGCTTACCGTCGGCCGTCCCGGCCGGCAGCCCCAGCTGGACGTCGCTGCGGAGGAGTTCAGTCACCTCACCGGTCGAGATGCTGAGCCGGCTGAGCACCGAGGAGTACCAGTCGTCCTCGCTGGGCTGGTCGCTGGTGATGGCCAGCACATGTCCGGGACCGGACCAGGCCGCCTCCCAGACGTTCAGCCCTTCGGGTGAGATCCTGGCGAGGTCGCCGGAGGCCGGGGTGTAAAGCCACAGGCTGCGCCACGCGTCCTCGGGCGCGCCGGCCTCGACCCGCGGGTACCACGACGGCAGCCCGGACTCGCTTGAGCCGGCCGTTCCCGACCCCTGGGCGTCAGCCATCTCGGCTCCGAGCCCGGCGACGCCCAGCAAGATCCGGGTACCGTCTGGTGACCACGCCAGATACTCGGCCGTGCCGGGGACGGCCGGGGCTGGCCTGGCCTCGCCAAGCTGCCCGTCGGTCAGCAGATAGAGCTGGAAGACGTCCGCCTTGGCCCGGTCAGAGAGGAAGGCCAGCGCGGACCCGTCCGGCGCGAACCCGGCAGCCTTCGCGGACCCGCTACCGGAGGTCAGCGCGTGCAGCGTTCCGTCCCGCACCTCGTACAGCGCCGTGCGCGGGAGCCCGTCGAGTTCGTCATAAACCGATCCGGTTACCACGATGCGGCCGGCATCGGCCGTCGTGACAAGGTCGGTAACGTGGTGCGGGCTGCCGAAAGCTGGCTCGTGCAGCCGCCTGACGTGCTCGGCGACCGCAGCGTATTCCGGAGATTCCCGCAGGTCTTTGCGCATAGTCCGGGATGGTCTCATGCGGTACGGGAGTACCGCTAGCGCCCACGCAACCCGGCCGAGCAGCGGGAACGGCGGCTGTAGGCCAGCGGCATGAAGTTGGCGACCGCCCGCCAGACGGCGCGGCCGACGGCCAGGCCGAGCGGACGCCGACGGCCAGGCCGGCCGCCGCCAGCACTGTCGACTGCGTGATGATCGCCAGGCGAGCCTGAGTCCCGGTCACCCCGAGCCCGAGGAAGCCGCCGAGCGCGGCGCTGCTACCACCGTGCCCGGCAGGGCAGCACCACTACTGGGCGTGCCGGCGGGAGGGCGGCGGCCGCTTTTAGTGGCCGGTCAGGTGGATGACCCCGACGTCAGACAGTCCGTCGAGTGCCAGCTGCACGGCGAGGGCGGCCAGGAGGAAGCCGAAGACCTTTTCGGTGACCAGCATCCGGCTAGCGTCCAGGTGACTGCTGACGCGCACAGCCCAGCGGAACACCGCGACGTCGAGCGCAAGTATCACGATGAGTACGCCGACCACGACGGCCAGGACCGCCACCGAGCTAGCCTCCGCTGAGGCGGTCACCAGTACGACTATTCCCGCCGGGTTGAGCAGGTAGGGAACGGCCAGCGGAAAGACGGCCATCCGCATCGGATCTGCGTTCTCCGCTGGCTGGCTCCCGCCAGCCGGATCTCGCGGCCCGAGCACCATGGTGACAGCGATGATCAGCAAGATGATGCCGCTGGCGATGCCGAGTGCGCCAGGCGAGAAATGCAGCAGCCTGGTCAGCAAGCCGCCCAGAACAAGCAGGAGCACGGCGACGGTGGCGGCCGTAGTGAGCATCTTGCGCAGGACGAGGCGCTTCGTGGCCTGCGGCATCTCCTTGGTCACCTCGAGGAACGGCACCAGCGCGATTTTCGGGCCGATGCCGATCAGCAGGAGGAGGAAAGTGTCGATGACGAAGGCCGCGTCCAGCGATTCGAGTTTCATCCCGGCTCCGAGTGCGGTCCGTGCTCAGTCCTGGGGCTCTCCCGCTTTCATCGTCTCCTGCGCTCGGACGGCGAGGATCACCCCCGGCGGACGATAGCAAGTATCGGTCCGGGCCGGTGCCGTTCGGTCCAGGGAGCCACGAACTCCGCCGTCCCGGCCCAGCCGCCCTCCCGTCCCGGCGCACCGCTAGCACGGCCGGCACCGGGCGTCGTCACCCTGGCCGGGTGACGACGCCGCCGTCACCCGGCCAGGACGCTTGAGCAGTGGCCCACGATGAGCCGCTCCACCCGGCGCTTGCCGCCGGCCCGGGCTCGAACTCGCGCGCAGTCGCGGCCGAAGTGCAGCCCGGATCGTCGGCCAGGACTCGCGCACCCCGGCGCGCCGCCGGCATCTACGGCACGATCATCACCGCCGCCATCCTCGCCGCGCTCGGCGACCATGTGCACACAATTCCGCTGACGGTCTCCATCCTCGTCACGCTGGTCGTGTACTGGCTCGCCGAGGAGTACGCCGAACTCCTGGGCGAGCAGCTGGAGGGGGGCCACCTGCCGACGTGGGGAGCTGTCCGCACGGCGCTGGCCGCCACCTGGCCGATGGTCACGGCCTCCTACATTCCGCTGCTGGCGCTCATCGTGGCGCATCTGCTCGGCGCGTCGGTCCCGGCGGCTGCCAATGTCGGGCTAGGGGTGGCGATCGTCCTCCTGACGATCTACGCCTGGTCCGCCGGCCGCGCGGCCCGACTGCGGGGCAAGCAGCTACTCATCGTCACGGCGGCCGCAGCCGCCCTGGGGCTGCTGATGATCATTCTCAAGGACGTGGTCCTTGTTCACCTGCATTGAGGTAGCGTCCCGCCGCGCTCGCCTCTTCGGGCCAGGCTCTGGAGCTGCCTACCGTGCACCCCGGGGTCGATGAGCAACACGCCAGCCAGGCCCGTGCACGACAACGGCGTTGCTCTGGACGAGCTCGCTCTCGTGCACCAGCACGGCCTCCGCGACGCCTGCTCCGGGGGCACCAGGCTTAACCTGCGTCGGCCGGCAGCGTGGATGCCCACTGCGTCACGGTGCGGGCGAACAAAGCTGGATCGGCGCCGTGCATCGAATGCGGCATCTGGGGGAACGACTGGTACTCGAATGGCTGTCCCGCGCCCTCGACCAGCTCCCTGGCCCGGGCGGCCTGCAGATCGGAGACGGCCCCCATCAGCGTCCCGGTCGTGTCGTCTATCTGACGGAAATGATGGGTGAACAGGACAGGTACCTTGACGCTTGCCAGCATGCGCTCTTGATCGCAGCTCGCCCCGACGGAGCCGGTCCAGAACGCCCGGCCCCACTCGGGGTCGTATTCCTTCAGGTTCTGCGGCGGCCCGGCCAGATTCGCGGGCTCGCCGCCATTCGCCGCCGCCATCGCCACCAGCGCGGTGACGATACGCTCGGGCAGCTCACGGGGCGCGGCGGCCAGCATGCCGGGCCAGTCCCCGATCGACCACTGGTCACCCAGCCATTTGTTCCACATCGCGAACATCGGACCGATCGCCTGCCGTATCGACTGGCCGCAGGCCGGACTGATTTCGGAGGAGAAGAGCGGCGGGTCCTCCCACACCGCGCCGCGTACCTGACCGGGCTTGGCATACGCGGAGAGCCACGCGGACAGGACCCCGCCGGACGATAGTCCGCTGACGACGGCTGGCCGCCCGATGACGAGGTCGATGAAGCGGACCAGGTCGTTCCCGATGTTGTCCAGGGTGTAACGGCCGGGCGTCCAGGTGGAGCGACCCTGGCCGCGGAGATCGACAGCATGGACGTGGAACTGCTCCGCCAGCAGCCGCATGGCTGCCTCGTAGCCCCACCAGGATTCCGACTGGCCGGGAACCAGCAGCAGCGCGGGCAGGTGCGGCTCCCCGGCTGTGCTGTAGTTCATTCGCACCTCGCCGAGATCCGCCAGCGACTCGGGAAACGCGTGGGGCAGGAAGACGTCCTCCCGATCGGCGGCCTCAAGCCCGGTCATCGCTGTGGGCATCAGCTGACCTCCTGTTGTGTCGTGTCGGCGGGCGAGCCGATGACGAAGTCGGCAACGATCCCCCGCCTGCGGTCAGTGCCGAATCCTCGCTTCTGGTGATGCTGGGCCGCCTGCGCGCGCCAGGATGTCGTAGGTGTGCCAGTGCTTAGGGCCGCTGTAAGCCTCGCCGTCACGCTCGCTTTCGGTCAATTCGAGGATCTCCAGGCCGTCGAGGAGGCTGCTGACCTCGCCACGGTCGTGAAAGGTCATGTCAGGGTCGTCGGCCCAGCTGTCATTGGTGCCGAAGAGCTGCCCGGCGAAGATCGCGCCGGGTACCAGGGCAGTGCGTATCTGCGCCCATACCGCCGGGAACTGGCGCGGCGGGCAGAAGGGCAGGCTGAATCCGGCATGGATCAGGTGCGCTGGCGGGAGGCCGGCATCGGCGAATGACGCGCAGATGATGCGGATGCGCCCGGCACAGGCCGCCGGGATTCGCGCCCGCAGCGAGGCAAGGCCGGCCGCCTCGCTGTCGATGGCCAGGACGGACCAGCCTCGATCCAGCAGAGCCAGCGTGTCGGTTCCCTCGCCGCAGCCCAGGTCCACCGCCAGCCGGCCGTCGCCAGCGCCGAGCCGGTCACAGGCAGCCAGCAGCATGGGTCGCGGCCCGCGGCCCGAAGACCACTCGTAGTACCCGGCCCAGTCTGCGCCTGCGTTCCCGGTCACCTCACGCGCCCTCGCACGAAGTCATTCCTGCCTGCGGCGCGGTGCTCGGAAGATCAGGAATCCGAACGCCGCGAAAACCAGAACGATCGCGACGTTGGCTATCAGCCGCTCTGTGAAATGGTGCCGGAAGAACAGGATGTCCGCGCTGACCACGACGGCTATCAGCGCGAGCACGTAGAGCACGACGCCTGCCTGTCTCGCCATAGCCTCGTTCTACACGACGGGGCAGGGCAACAGCGACGGCCAAAGGTCCCAAATCCGCTCGGCCAGCACGTGCGCGCAGGTCTCGCACCGTGTATCGCTCGCCGGGTACCGTTCCCATGGCGGTCAGGCTGGCGGGTGCGCCGCCGGATGGGCAGACGGGATTGACGAGGAGGCCACGGTTACCGCGTCCAGGGAAACAGGCCGCAGGTCCATCGCCTCGAACAGGCGGGCCCGGCGCGACTACACGATTCTCAAGACCTACGAGGCCGGGATAGTCCTGGTCGGAGACGAAGTGAAGTCCCTGCGCGCCGGCCACGCATCGCTGGCCGGAGCGTTCGTCCAGGAGCACGACGGCGAGCTGATGATCCACGGCCTGCACATCCCCGAGCACGCGCACGGCCGCCACGGCGCCCGCGCCCTCGACCAGCCCCGGCGGACGCGCAAGCTGCTCATGCACCGCAGCGAGATCGACAAGATCATCGCAAGGCTCGGCGAGGCCGGCGTCACCCTTGTGCCCCTGTCGCTGTACTTCCAGAACGGCTGGGCGAAGGTGGAGATCGCCCTGGCGCGCGGCCGGCGGTCTTTCGACAAGCGGCAGGCAATCGCCCAGCGGGACGCTGACCGGGAAATCGCCCGCGAGCTCAGCGATCGGCTACGCGGGCGGCGACGACGCGGCCGCTGACTGAAGGCGCGCCATGCCGGGCTGGGTGCCCTTCCTGGCGGCGCGCCGGCAGGACACGACCACCGTTAGGGGCCAGAGCGCCTGTCCGACGCCGAAGATGCGCTCGGCCAGGCCGGCCTGCCCGCCGCCGGAGATCAGCTCAGCGGCGAACCATGCCAGCAAGATCAGCAGCGCCGCGACGGCACTGGCGGACACCGCCGGCCGCAGGCCCCAGGGCACCAAGGGCCCGCGCCGCCACGCCCCCGCTGGCCAGGCCACCAGCGCCGCGCACCCGGCCGCGGCCCAGATCATGTGCGGCAGCGGAAAGTTGGTCCCCGGCTGCTCCGGCGCGGTGGCGACCAGCATCCCCGCCACCGCCCCGGCCATCAAGATCAGCCGGCCCTTCGCCCTGGCCGGCCGCAGCGCCAGCCCGGTGACGAAATCACAGGCGCCCACCACCAGGAACGTCAGCGTCATTACCCATCTGTCGGCCGCACCGGGCGCGGCGAGCACGCTGACAGTCTGAGCCACCGGGTCAAAGGGGCGGGGCTGCAGCCCGGCGGCTACCGTCCACCCGGTCACCATCACCAGCGGGGCCGCGGCCGACGAGATCACGCCCCACCACGGCACACCCCGCACCGCACCACCGTAGCCGTTACGCGCAGCACCGCACCAGCAGGCGACCGCTGCGTCATCGGCAAGCCGGCAGCTGAATGCGCCTGCCGGAGCAGTTCACACGATACGAATGGGTGAGCGATGGCGTCGCTGCCTGGTGGTCAGCTGCCGGTGGCACGGGGCGGCGGCGGGAGTTCAGACCCGGGTACAGGCGGCGAGGAAGCGCAATGGTTGTGGTCAGCGTGCGGTTCGAGCTCTTCGTGGATGATGTCGAGCGGTCGGTGGCCTTCTACGCTGCTGCCCTGGCCCTGCAGCCTCCGCCTGGCTTCGACCCTCGTGGGTACGTGCCGGTCAGCGCGGGGCCTGTGCGCATCGGACTCCAGCTCGCCAGCGCGCTCCCCGCGGACCATCATTTCCGTCCTGCTCACTTCGCCGGCCCTCGCGGTGTGGGGGTGGAGATCGTCATCGAGGTAGACGACGTTGACGCGGCTTTCGGCAGGGCACGGATGCGGCCCTCGCCCACGGCGGGCAGGTCGAGCCGCTGGCTGCACGGCCCTGGGGGCAAACCGACTTCCGCCTCATCGATCCCGACGGCTACTACGTCCGGGTCACCTCCCGGAGCTGAACGCGGTTGAGACCCGTCCGCCGAGACTAATACGGACTCGCCGCGGGCTGGCCGTCAGCCTGGTGCGGGCGCTCGGCTGGCGGGCTGGGTGCGGCAGGTAGGTAACGGTCATCGGGTTATCCAGGGCGATGGTGACGTGCTCGAAGATCGGCGGGCTCGGCGCGCTATAGCGCACGCCCGCCGCTGGGTCGTTCCCAGGGCCTCCGGGGTTGTACAGGGGCTTGTAGCGGCCGGCCGACGGGATCTCGACGGTGGTGATCCGCCGGGCCGCGGCCTCGCTGCCGTCCAGAACGATGTCGATGTAGTTGTTCCGCACCTCGGTGTAACAGCCGTCGTACCTGGCCTGCTTCCTGCCGAGGTTCGCGAGCCCGACGACGCGCAGCGGCTTGCCATCGATGTAGTAGGTCTTGCCGGCCTGGGTGAGAGCGACTCTCTTTCCGGATGAGGTGACCGCGATGACGCGGAAGTACTGGTCATACTCGGTCGGCAGCAGCGGGGTCACGCCGTTGGGAGTCATGCCGCCCGAGGTGTACATCCGGAGCCGGAACTTGGCCCGGCTGCCGTACAGGCTTATCCCGTCGTTGGGCAGGTTCTGGCGGAAGATCCGGGGCGCGGTGTTGCCCACGGCCGACATCTTGCTGAGCTTCGCGGCCACGAGGGTGGGACCGCCTCGATCGGCCAGAGGCACGTCGGGATCTGTGTAGGGCGAACCCGGCGTCTTAACCGAGAACCCCACCGCGCTGACGATCCGCCGGCCGGGCCCGACCAGTTCGAGGGTTGACGAGCCGCGGACCACCTGGACCGAGGTCGGGTAGATCGCGCCCGGCTGGCCCGGCGGAACCCGGTTACCGAAGTGCCCGAACAGGACCGCAACCGACCGCTCGTTGTACTCGAAGTTCGGCCAGATCGACGTGACCTGCGGCGTGACGGACGTTCCGTTGCTGAGGCTGACCTTGAAATCGTCTGCGTCCAGGGTGCTCGGCAGGATCGGCCAGCTGAACTCGACCGGCAGCCCGTCGGAGTAGTAGACGTCCTGCCCGTAATAACTCCGCACGCCCGAAGGCGTCGACGCCGACGTATAGCTGGACAGCGGAGGCGTCTGCCCGTCAGCACAGTGCACGTTGTTCCAGGTGCCGCCGGCCAGGACCGCGAGCGTCTTGCTGAGCCCGACGTCGCTGGTGCTGAGGTTCGGCACGCCGACGATGCTGGTGAAGCCCAGCCCGGCGGCCATCATCTCGGGCTTCTGCGCCCAGATGTCGGCGTTGATGATGACGTCCTGGCGAAGGATTCGATAGGTCAGCGGGAGTTTCCCGCTGCTCTGCTCCGGGATAGCGTGGCCGGCGTTCGCTGACCCGGCTGAGACGGCCAGTCCGATCAGAGCCGCCGCGCGAGCCAAAACGGAGATCATCATGTCGGCGACATCTATCAGAAACTTGCGGCCAGTGTGACCCGACATGCCGACGTAAGGTGAAAGCTCAGTTACTATCAGTGACAGTAGCGGATCAGTGAACGGCTCCTGCCGCTACGCGGCAGCGCGCAAGTTGCCCGACTGCACGACGGGCAACGTTCCGGCCCGGCACGCGACCGGGCGGCGGAGTTCCTGAAGTCGGCTTCGCCAAAGCTCCCCCGGCCTGGCCCAACACCAATCAGAATCAAATCCACGAGATACTGCTCGCATGATTGAGGACACCGCACGGGACCGGGCAATCTACCACGCGCTGAAGGCGGCTGATGAGGTCGCTGCAGCCCTTCAGACCCACTTGATCGAGGAGCACGGCGCCGATCCAGAGCGCGCCGCTACGCAGAGCTCCTCCACAAATGCCCTCAAGCTCCTACGGCAGGCTCGCGAGCGGCTCGGCCAGGGACTGCGAGCGATTGAGGCTGGCAACATCGCCGAGTCTGACGAGATCTCGCTGCGCAGACAGTGATCGTTCTTCCGCCGGTTACAACCCTCCTGGCATTTGCCCAAATACCGGGTCCGGTATAGAGATGACTATTTAAAGGCGAAGGCAAACTCACTGTACGGAACCTGGCCAGTGGGGCTCGCCAGAATTGCGTTAGCCACGACTGCTGGAATTGGGGCCCAGCGGGCGGGCATGTCCGCTGCCAATGCAGGATTCAGGGTATATATCAGCGCGAAGTTGGTCAGCCAGATTGCAGGTGCCATCGACATCCCGACCTCCTTGCTCACGCCTCTTCTGGTGTTGGCCACAAGTTGTGCCGTGCCTGACTGCTGCTGCGATGCGAAGCCGTAGATAGCCTCCACCGTGTAGGCCGACCTGTAGAGCATTAGCAAGGCAGACGTCGCTCCGTTGGCCCGGCACCACGTGCCCAGGTAGCCTCCAGGAGCGATCACGGCGTTTACTTTCCTCGTCGGGGCGTCCGCGTTAGCCGGGCTCTCCAGCAGGCCGTGCACGGTCACGAAGAGCCCATAGCTGGCGAGGACTGACGACGTTATGACGCCGTTTACGACAGAGTACAGCGGGCGTCCAGTCGTATTGGTGAGGATTCGGACGCTCGCATCCACCAGCCTCGCGTCAGCAGCATCGCCGCCGACACCACGGCCGGAGACGAAGTCAAGGTACTGCTTTCTGGTGAAGGTACCGGCCCTTTGCAGCCCCAAGTTCTTAGCAATCTCGGCAGCCATTCGTTGCCCAATGGCGTGGTTCAGCCGGATTTCGCCCTTGGCCTCCGAAGGTGCCAAGTGCTCATAGCTGAGCGGTCCCGAAAAGGGACTTGAAAATCCAGTTCCTGAGTTGGTGTATGCGGCCGGCCGGCCACGCCGTCGCCGACTCCCGTCGCGGCGCCGGTGACAGGAACGATCCGGCCAGTGCCACTGTAATGGTGGCGCCGAACCGGCGCATGGTCGACCAGGACGGAGTGGCGTATCCAGCGGAATGCTGCCTTCTCCTCTTATGGGAATTGCCGATTGAGAAGATAGCGGACAGCACGGAAACCAACGAACGTGCGGCTCGACGCGGCACTGCAGATGTCATGAACGGAACCCCCCTGGGAACCGTCACATTGTCTCATGCGCGCGATGCTCCAACAATGGCACGCAAATGTAATAGATACACATCCGGGCGCATACGCATAGCGTTGCTAAACCGCAATCCGGCGCGACCTACCGACCCTCGCAGACGTCGACGATCTCGCAATCGTGCCTTAGTGGCATCCGCACCCGGCACCGGCACGACTGGCAAGCCCAGATGTGCAGGTCCCGGTACCGCCCGGCGCAGGTGACCGTTGGCTCTTTGTTTGGCTCTTTGACGTGCCACCTTCCACCTCAGGACCGGCACCCGCCAGCGGTCAAGCGAGCACGCCCCGCAAGTCGCCGGGCGGTTTCACCTGTAGTCCGGATTGACGGATATCAGCTCAACGCCCAGCCCCTGGATACGTTCGATGATCCCGAGCAGGTGCGCCTGATCAGTCACCTGGCCGGTCAGAACCGTCATGCCCGCAAGCCGATGCAGCTGCATGCCCTCAAACAAGAATCCGAACGAATCGCCCAGCTCCCCGCGAAGGACAAACCGATACCTGTGGCCTCGCGCCCCGTTGCTGTCCATTTCTACTCAGCCTCGTGCTCAGCCAGTGATCCGTCATCACCTGCTGACCGGATTCACCTAGGGGAAAGCTGCTGCCATTCGAGACCTGGCTTGCACCAGCCAGTCACAGAAGCAGACCCGGCAGGGACGCGGCGTCCCGATCGTTGTCGCCTGCACGCTCGCTAGAGGAGGCCGAGCTGGCGCCCGCGTTCGAGGGCCTCGGCCCGTGAGGACACCGCGAGCTTGCGGTAGATCGCCCGGACATGGCTGTGCACCGTGTTATGCGACACATACAGCTCACCCCCGATGTCCCGCTCGGACAGGTCGCCGTGCAGCAGTTTGAGCACCAGGAGCTCCCGCGGCGTCAGCTCCTGGTCTGCGGACAGGACCGGCCGGACATGGGGAGGCCGGTCAAGGGCAGTCAGCCTCCCGGCCAGGATCCCCGGATCAGGGCAGGAAACGAGGGCCGATCTCGCTTCGGCTATCACGGCCGCGGCACGCCGGTGCTCGCCCAGAGTCCGAAGCACCGGCGCCAAGTCGAGCAATGCATTCGCCAGCTGGATGGGCTGGCCAAAGGTCCGCGAGAGAGCGACGCCGCGCTCGATCAGCGGAAGTGCCTCCTCCGGCCTGCCGCGAGCTGCGAGCGATACTCCCAGTGCCAGCGGAGCCACGCCGATGACCTTCCCTGAGCCGTGCTCCCGCACGAATTCGGCCGCTGCCTCGGCCAGCACCCGCTGTTCGTCAAGGCGGCCCCGGTCGCCGGCGATCCACGACCGGTAGGCCAGCGACGCCTCGCCAGCCAGCCACTGCGCGCTCGCGGGCGCTAGCGCCGCCGATTCCGCGAACCACTGGTCGGCCTCGTCGGGCTCACCCCGGAAGTACAGGCCCATGCCGACCACCCAGCACGCCAATGGCCGCCAAGGCGACCCGGGGCCTTCGAGCTCGGCCGCCTGGCGGCCGTTTTCCAGCTGGGCACCAATGTCGCCCCAAGGAAAACAGGCCCGCAGCATCGTCAGGCTCGCCTCGGCCGAGCTGAAACCGTCTGGCAGCGGACCCGCGCCTAGATCGCCTAGCTGTTCGACGGTTGCGATGGCCCGGGCTGCCTCCTCCCGCCTGGCAGACAGCGACAGGATCCACGCCTGAACCAGGAGCAGCTGTACATCGCGGCTCAGAACCTCCACGGGTAGCCGCCGCAGCCATCCGAGGACGGTGTCGTACCGGCACGTGTTGGCATAGCTGATCCATAGGCCTTGGATCAGCTCGGCGGCCTCGGCGTAAGCACCGGCTTCGATCGCGTGGCGGATCGCCTCGTCGGTCGTCCCGTGATCACGATGCCAGGCGTACGCCCGCCGGTGTAGCGCCGGGGTCAGCCCCGGCTCGCGCCGCTCGAGCTCCACCCGGAGCAGCTGGGCGAAAAGGTGGTGGAAGCGGTACCACCCGCCCTCGCCGTCCAGCGGGACGAGGAACAGGTTGCTCCGCGACAGCGCATCGAGCATCGCCGCCGAGCCCTGCTGCTCCAGCACGGCATCGCATAGCGGGCCGGACAGGCGTTCGAGAACCGATGTGCGGAGCATCAGCGCCTGCTCCGGCGGGTCATGCGCCTGGAGCACTTCGGTCACCAGGAAATCGACGACGTGGCGGTTCGACCCGCCGAATCTGCGCACGAAATCGCGGCGGTCCGTCGAGTGGCGCAGCGAGAGGGCAGCCAGGTAAAGCCCGGCGGGCCAGCCCTCCGTCTTCGATGCAAGGCTCTCGATATCCTCGGGCATCAGTTCGAGTCCGAGCCGACCGTTCAAGAAGGCGTCCGCTTCCTCGGAGGTGAACCGCAGATCGGCGGCGCGTAGTTCGAGCAGCTCACCATGAGCGCGGAGCGCAGCGACCGGCAGGGTCGGTTCGGTCCTGCTGGCGAGCACGAGCTGGAACCCGGGCGGCGCATGCTCGATGAACCATCCGACACTGGCGCGGGCCCGGGCGCTCGACAGTCGGTGGAAGTCATCCATGATCAGCTTGATCTCGCCCTGACCGTCCAGGTCGTTGACCAGGTGCGGCAGAACCATGTCAACGACCGGTGCCGCGACCGTATCCGTCAGCGCCGACCTGGCGACGGCGGGCATGGCGCGGCGAAGCGCCTCGATCGCATGCGCCCAGAGGACCACGGGGTCGTTGTCGCCGTCGTCCAGCGTCAGCCAGGCGACCGGCTTCAGCGCGGCCTCCGCCTCGCGCCACGCCGCCAGCAGGGTAGTCTTCCCGAAGCCTGCCGGACAGGCGACAAGGGTGAGCCTGCGATCCGACCCGCTTCGAAGACGTTCCAGCAGCCGCTCCCGAGGAATCGTCAGCTCGCGTACAGGCGGCGGATGCAGTTTCGTGCCGACCAGGATGCACTGCGCCGCATCATGCTGCATGCCATCGTTCGCCACGTGGTCGGTCCCAAAAGGATCTTCCGGCTGCCCTGCCTGGCGCGGTAGCCGGGTTGGTGCCCGCAGTTCGCTGGTCACCCTGCAGCGCCGCCCCAACCGAGGGGGTGCCGCTGCGTCATGTATGAATGATCGGCCATCGCCTGCGTCCGCTAGCTGGAGCGTGAGTTCCAACTGCCAGGGTCCGGAGCAGCGTCGATCACGACGGGGTCACAGTATTGCGCAGGAGACGAGCGACGCCATCACCCGCCAGAGGTGATTTTCCATGATCCTTGTCGAATTGCACTCCATCTGGGCGCACGAAACTCGGCTATCTCATGGGCCCTGGCGGCAGGTGCGCGGAAATGTCGCGGCACCAGGGCAAGGCCACAGCGCAGCCGCTCTGGGACCTACTTCCCATAATCCCGGCATCCGCGCGTCAGAAGGCCGGGCCTGGTGGGGTATTGCAAGCTGGATATTCCTGCATGTCCACCTCTCCCGCTGTCCATGCGTGCACGACGGGGTCGGTGATGCGCCACGCCTCTTCGGCTTCGTCGGCGCGAATGAATAGCATCGGGTCGCTGTTGAGCATGTCGAGAATGAGGTTGGCGTACGGGGTTCGCCGCGACGGTTCCAAGTTGGCCTCGAGAATCCGGTTCTCGGGCTGCCGTTCCGGGCCGTTGAGCGTGGTAGTCAGCCTCACGTACGGCTGGGTGAGCCCGAGCCGGAGCACGTTCGGCCTGATGCCGGGCCACTGGTCGAGCAAGTACTGGGGCAGTGGTCGGAAATGAATGGCGATCTCCGCATTGTCGGCTTTTAGTGCCTTGCCCGAGCGCAGCGTGAACGGAACCCCGGCCCACCGGGGATTGTCGATCTGGAGGGTGAGGGATGCGTAGGTCTCGGTGTTGCGGCTGGCATCGACTCCCGGTTCATCGACGTAGGCGGGGACCTGCCTGGTCCCGATCGTGCCGGCCGTATAGCGGGCGCGGATCGTGTGGCTGCGCATGGTCTCGGCGACAGGGGTGGCCACTGCGCGAAGGACCTCAACGCGGGCGCCGCGGAACGAGTCGGCGTCGAGGCGGGCCGGTTGTTCCATGAGGACCAGGGCCATGGCTTCCATGAGGTGGTTTTGCACCATGTCTTTGAGCGCGCCGGCCTTGTCGTAGTAAGAGGCCCGGCCTTCGAGCGTAAGGCTTTCCAGCCAGCTGATGTCCACGTGATCGATGTGCGCCGCGTTCCAGGCCGGCTCGAAGACCCGGTTGAAGAACCGCAAGGCGATGACCCGGCGGACAAGTTCGTCCGACAGGAAATGGTCGACCCGGAAGATCATCGGTTCGGGCAGCTGGATGCGCAGGATCTGGTTAAGGTGCCGGGCTGACACCAGGTCGGTTCCGAAGGGCTTCTCGATCGCGACCGCGTCTGCGGCGCGCAGGTTTGCTGCCGCCAGTGCCGGCAGCACGGAGGGGAGCAGGCCCGGCGGGAGCGCTAGGTAGACCAGCGTGTCCGGGCGTTCGCCGCCGATCAGCTGCCTGACCTCGGCCGGCCGGGTGACGTCGGCGGGTGCGAAGCTCAGCATCCGCACGACGGCGTCGCGCGCCGCCACGGCCACGCCGGAGGCGTGTTTGCTCAGCTCATTGTGAATGTGCTGCCGGAACTCGTCGGTTGACCAGTCTGTGTTAGCCGAGCCCACGATGGTGAACCCGGGAGGCAGGAGCCCGGCGTCGGCCAGCTGGGCAATCGCGGGCATCAGCAGGCGGCTGGTCAGGTCGCCGGAGGCGCCGAACAGGACCACTCGCTCGATCATGGAGTACCGGGTTTCTCGGGTAGTGGCATGCCGGGCGCACGCTCGGGCACCGGTGCCGGCGGGAGGCCCGCGTACCGCGGTGAAGGGGGGCCGGTCACCCCTGGGCGGCACCGGAAGATCACTCCGGCCAGCGGCTGGGCGGCGCGGGCCTCCGGGTCGAGGTCGGACCAGGAGGAGGTGATGTACAGGTCGGCGCCGTCGGTGCCGCCGAAGGCTACTGAGGTGGGGTTGCTCGTCGGCATCTCGATCACGCCGTCGAGCGTGCCGTCGGCGCGGTAGCGATGGATGGCCGCGGCCCGGCCCAGGGCGACCCAGAGCATGCCCTCGTCGTCGACGGTCATGCCGTCGGGCCACGCCTGCGCCCGGTAGAAGTCGAGGAAGCGCCGACGGCCGGCCAGCGTGCCCGTCGCGGGGTCCAGGTCGAAGACGTCCACTACGAACGGCGCCGTGTCGGCGAGGTAGAGGCGCCCCCCGGATTCGTCGAGTGCGGGCCCGTTGCAAATCGTCAGGCCATCGGCCACGCAGGTCACCTGGCCGCCCTCCAGCCGGTACAGCGCCGCGTTGCCAGGTCGCTTGTCGTAGGCCATCGTTCCGACCCAGGCCCTGCCCCGGCTGTCGGCCTTCAGGTCGTTCGCCCGGTTCTCGGGCCGGTCCTGCTCGATGGGGACGCGAAGGTCCATCGTGCCAGTCCTCCGGTCGAGCACCGCCAGCCCTTCTGGGCTAGCGACGACCGGCTCTCCCGCCGCGCTCAGGACCACCCCGCCGGGCTGCCCGCGGGTGGCCCAGGAAATGTCGTGGCCCGATTCCGGTTCGAAACAATGCAGCCGCTGCCCGGTGATGTCCACCCACCACAGGCGAGCCGTCGCCGCATCCCACAGCGGGCCCTCAGCGTGCTGCGCCCGGATGCTCAGCGCAACCTCCACCGCGATGTCACCCATGGCCGTCGCCTGCGATCTTCTCGTGGCTGGTCAGATGTGCTCGAGCGCGCCGGGTTGCTGGGCCAGCTGGTCCTCGGCGTGGGCGAGCATCGGCATGCCGCCTCGACCCACGGCGAGCGGGGTCTGGTGGTAGCCGTGGTAGGTCATCATCCCGCCGGCCAGGAAGGCGACCTGGTCCCATCCGTTGTGCTTCAGCACGCAGTAGGCGATATAGCTGCGAAAGCCCGACCGGCAGTAGGCGTACACGGGCTTGTCCCGTGGCACCTCGTCTAGCCGTTGCCGCAGTTCGGTGTACGGGATCAGGACCGCGCCGGGGATGTGCCAGGCGCCGTACTCGGCCGCCGTGCGCACATCGAGGATCGTCACCTCTCCGGCGCAATCCGGGTAGTCCTCGGGGTACCAAAGGTCGATGTCGCCGCGCAGCAGGTTCGCGCCGAGGAAGCCGGCCATGTTGACCGGGTCCTTCGCCGCCCCGTAGGGCGGGGCGTAGGCGAGCTCCAGGTGCTCTAGGTCGAATACCGTCATCCCGGCGCGCAGCGCGACCGCCAGGACGTCGATGCGTTTGTCGACGCCATCCCAGCCCAGGACTTGGCCGCCCAGCAGCTTGCCCCCGGCCGGGTCGAACAGCACCTTCAGGAACAGCGGCGCGGTACCCGGGTAGTAGGCGGCATGGCCGTTCTGATGGGTGTAGACCTTGCGGAAATCCATGCCAGCCGCATCCAGCTCGGTCTCGGTCATGCCGGTGCCCCCAGCAGTCATCTCGAACACCTTGACCACCGCCGTGCCCTGGGTGCCCCGGTAGCCGCCGACATCCTCGCGGCCCGCGATTGTGTCGGCGGCGATCCTGCCCTCCCGGTTCGCCGGGCCGGCCAGCATCGACAGCACCGGCTCTCCGGTCAGCAGGTGAGCGGTCTCCACCGCGTCGCCGGCCGCGAGGATATCCGGCGCCGAAGTGCGCATCTGCGCATCGACCGCGATGCCGCCGCGCGGACCGATCTCCAGGCCGGCGTCACGGGCAAGGCCGACGTTGGGCCGCGCCCCGGCCGCCATGACGACGACGTCAGCCTCGACTGACGTGCCATCGGACATATTGACGAGCAGCCTGCCGTCTGTCCCTGGGCGGACCGACTGAGCGGACGTGCCCAGCCGCAGGTCCACATCGTGGGTAACGACGTGGTAGCCCAGGATCCGCGTCATCTCAGGGTCCAGCCACGGCATCAGCCGCCCGGTCCGCTCAACCACGGTCGTTGCCAGCCCGCGGTCCCGGAACGCCTCCGCAAGCTCCAGGCCGATGTAGCTTCCGCCGACGATAACCGCGCTGGTGGCGCCCTTGTCCAGCTGGGCGATGATCCGGTCCATGTCGGGGATGTTCCGCAGCACATCTACCCGCTGATCATCCGCCCCCGGAATCGGCGGCCGGATCGGTTCGGCACCCGGGCACAGCACCAGCTTGTCGTAGGACTCCCGGTACGTCCGCCCGTTCGCGAGGTCGCGCACCTCGACTTCCTTGGCGTCGCGGTCGATGCGGACCACGTCCTGCCCGGTCCGCACATCCAGCGCCAGAGCCCTGCCCAGGCTCTCCGGCGTCTGCAGCAGCAGGCTGTCACGGTCTTGGATAACCCCGCCGATGTGATATGGCAAGCCGCAATTCGCGAACGACACATAGTCGTCCCGCTCAAGCACCACTATCTCCGCCGACTCATCGAGCCGCCGCAGCCGCGCACCCGTCGAGGCACCCCCCGCGACTCCCCCCACAATCACCGTCTTCATCTCGCTACCTCTATCTGCCAGGCAATCCTTCGGATCCACGTCAAGCCTTAGGCCTGTGACCTCCGGGCCTGATCGCTCTATTGCCCCTCATCGGCCATTTCGGACTCGGCCACAGCAATCGCCAGGCCCAGCGCCCGCAGGATCTTCCCGCCTGCCGAGACCACCCGGGCCGTGCCTACCACCGGGGCAATCGCGATCATGACTCCCTGGATGTCGTCGGCGGTCAGCCCGCTGTCCTCGGCAACCCCGGCGTTGATGAGGTAGGAGGCAGGCGGCGCGTCGACTGCCATCAATGCGGCGATCCTCATGAGCATGAGCTCGCGCGGACCGAGAGTATTGTGCTCAGCTGACGCCGCGGTTATATCGGCGAGTGTGTCAAGTACAGGTGTACCGGCGGTCATAACGCCCTCCTCCAGGTCCGCTGGCAGCTTTGCCAGGCGGGTTCAGCGACTCCGCAGCGACCGTTTCCCGACTGCTGCATCGCGAGATCAGGCTCGCGCCCGGGCAGGTGACCCGTCATCACCTACTGGCCGAATTCACCTAGGGGGGAGAGAACTGCGGCCAGGGCCCACCGGGCCTGAACGCAGACAGCTGACCTGGAGCCATCCGGACAACCCTGTTGCCGAGCGGCTCTGCGGTCGTTCCCCTAGGTGAAACCGACGGGCAGGTGGTGACAGGTCACCCGCCGCGGCGGAACGGTGGGGGTTGGTGCGAGCCCGGCGAAGGGAGGGTGGCTTCGCCAGCTCCCAGGCCAGGAAGTCGAGAGGTGAGTCATGCGCCGGGTTTCGAAGATATTCCAGCTCAACCGGCAGGGATTCAACCTGCACCGAGGTGTCGTCTTTGCAGTCGTGCTGGGGCTGCTGATCGTCGTGGGCGTGCTGCCGGCGGATCGGAGGTATTTCCTCACTGCGATCTTCGGGGCGCTGATCGTGGCAGTGGGCGATCCCGGCGGGAACTACGGTTACCGGGTGCCCCGGATGGCCGTGGTCGCCGTGGCTGGCGCGCTGCTGACGGCCATGGGATTCGGCATCGGCGGCGGGCCCTGGGGCTTCGTGGTGCTGGCAGCCTTCGTGGCAACAGTGCTGGGCGGCCTGGCGGTGAAGTACGGCCTGCACCGATTCGTCGCGGCCTATCTTCTCAACCTCTGGTTCATCATCGCCCTCGGCCTGCCGACTCTCATCGCCTTCAGCATTCCGGGCTCCTTCCGGTCCGGCCTCTTCCACGCCGAGCCGTGGCAGCAGGCACTGGCCTGGCTGACCGGATCGGCGCTGTGGATCGTTTACACCTTCATCATGTGGCTGGCCGGCGGGCGGGTCACACAGCCCCAGCCCGTCGCCGAGATCCCGGGCGACATCTCGCCGAGGCCGCTGACCCGATCACTGATCCTTTTCGCGGTAATGCGAGCCGCTGTCCTGGCGATCGCCGTCGCGATCTCCTTCGGGCTGCGACTGCCCAATGCCTACTGGATGCCCATCGCCACGATCATCGCCATGAAGCCCAGCCTGCAGCAATCCGCCCTCGTCGCCGAACGGCGCATCGCCGGCACGGTAGCGGGCGCCGCGGTGGCCGCGCTCGTCCTGCTGGCCGTCGACAACAGGACCGCACTCGAGGTGGTAATTGTCCTGCTGGTCGCGCTGGCGGCGTCGATCCACACCGTGAATTACGCCTGGTACACCGCAGCGATGGCCGCGGCCATCCTGATCGCCGCGGACATCCCCCATCCGTCCAACCTGACCGATGAGGGACGGCGGATCCTGTTCACTTTCGCCGGTGTCGGGATTGCGGTCATTTTCACATTCCTTGCGGACCGACTGCAGAAGCACACCGCCACATCGGCACCACAGGCACCCGCCCGGCCGGCCCCGGCGGCATAAGCGGGCCGGGCCCGTTTCCCTACCGTTGGGATGAACATGGCTGGTGATTCCTACTCGGAACTATCGCGGACGAAACGACGGCGCCTCATTGTCCGGGCGGTGCTGCGAGGTTTCCTGTTCGCGACGGTGCTGGTGATTCTGTACTACCTGCTTCCGCTTGACCGACCGTGGAATACCGACACAGCGGCGCGCCTGCTGGCTGGCCTGCTGATATTCGCCGGCGTCACGGCGTGGCAAGTCAGAGAAATCACTCGCTCGCGATACCCGGGCGTGCAGGCGGTCGCGGCAGTGGGTTTGATCCTTCCCCTCTACCTGCTGCTATTCGCCTCGACGTACTTTCTCATGCAACGTGCCTCCGCGGGGGCTTTCACCCAGCCGCTGACCCGAACCGACGCCTTGTACTTCACGGTGACCGTGTTCTCAACGGTGGGTTTCGGGGACATCACCCCGAAATCCGAGGCAGCCCGGGTGGTCCTCATCGTCCAGATGCTCGGCGACCTCGCATTCCTGGGCGCCCGGCATACGAATACTCCTGGGCGCCGTGCAGCGCGGCCGGCAGCACCGACCGAATGCCGGGGGCGGCGCCGGCCCGACCGCTTCGTGAGGCCGCCCAGCGACCCCGGCATGTGCGTGTACCTCGCTCCTGCGCGTGCGCGTCGCCGGCTCTACGCCGCTGGCGGGCAGGTGCTGCGCGTGCAGCTTCCCCCTAGGTGAATCCCGGCGGTAGGTGATGACGGGTCACCTCCTAGACCGCAAGCCTTGTACCGCGATTGCAGCGGCCGGGTAACGGCCGCGGTGAGTCGCTCAACCGCCTGGCAACGGATGCCAGCGGTAACTGGAGGAGGTCACTATGTCCGGATCCGGTAGCACGTTCATCCTGGTAGCGACATATCCGGATGAGGCAGCGGCACAAGACGACTATCAGGTCGTGAAGGATGCTCACGCAGCGGGCCTGGTCGGTTCCTACGATGCGGCTGTCGTCACCAAGGACGCCAGCGGGAAGGTTCACGAGAACAAGGACGAGACGGCCACCCGCCACGGTGCCTGGTGGGGCATGGCCGCCGGGGCGGCTATCGGCGTCATCTTCCCGCCCGCAGTGCTGGGCGCGGCAGCAGTCGGTGGCGTGGTCGGCGGGGTCACCGGGCACCTGTCCAAGGGAATGTCGCGGTCGCAGGCCAAGCAGCTGGGCGACTTCATCGATCCGGGGCAGGCCGGGCTGGTCGTGGTCGGCGAGAGCAAGGTCGAGGACGCGGTCAAGAACGCGGTGACCAGGGCCGAGAAGCAGACCGCCCAGGAGCTTGACGTCGACCCCAAGGACATCGACAAAACCCTGCAGCAAGCAGTCAAGGAGATGTAACCCGCCAGGTCGCGGATCCTGTGCCGAGCCTGGTCAGAGAGCCAGATGCGCACCGCCTGGCCTTGCTCTGGCACTTGGTCCCAGCTTGCCCTCTCAAAGCCCATAGGAAGGGCAGTTCTCCATGCCGTGTGGAAGACGTAGGGTGTGGGGCCTGGCCCGTGCCTGACGCCGCTGTCGTCGCGCTGCCCCGCACCTTCGGTGACGCTATGAAAGCGGAGTTCGGCCGGGCTCTCAGGCCTCCGTATGCCACTCTCAGCACGGTGGCAGCCAATGGCGCCTTCATGAGCCTGGCGTGGTTCTTTCTGCCGAGAGGGCTGAAGGACGATCTGTTCACATTGCACGGCACGCTGGCATTCGCACTGGTTCTCGCCGCATGGATGTATTCCGATGTGCCGGCCACCAATGTGCTCGCCCCTGACCGGCAGCGGGTCATGGCAGCAATCGATGACCCAGTCCTGCTGCGTCGGCTCCTGTATGCCAAGAACATCGTCCTGTGGACGCTCATCACCCCGGTCTGCGCCGTCATTGCGTTGTTCACCGGCATCTTTGGTCATGATCTGCTGTCGACCCTGTACACGGTCATCTGGATCGGAGTCGTCCCCTTCGGCGCGCTCGGAATATCGTCATGGGTGGGCATCCTCTTCCCCTACCACCCGCTTCCGCTGCGGTTCCGGTGGGAGCATCGCCGACCGCGAGTGCGCATGCTCTGGCGATGGCTGATGCTCGCGGTCACTCCCTACGTCCTGTTTCCCTGGCTGGCCCTCGCCCTGATGACCCCCTCGCTCCTGCTATGGGGCTTCACCTCGGCGCATGGCCTGTCCAGGAAGCTGCCCGACCATGATCTTGGCCTGGGCGTGGCGCTCGCATGCGCCGTAGCTATCCTCTGCTCGTTCGTCAGTCACCGGAGGGGCGTCAAGATGGCCCAGCGCCGGCGGGCGAAACTTCTCGTGTTCCTCGCGGACCCAGCCCGCGGCTGACGACTTCGATCGGGTCGAAGCTCGCCGGGCGGAGAAGCGCGCGATGTCAGTCCAGCGACCGGGTGGCACGCGCCTTGCCCTCTCGGCAATAGCTAGGCCGCGCGACAGGCGCAAGTGAGCCCGGACGGGACTCAGGCCCGGTGTCCTCCCCCCTAGGTGAATTCGGGCAGGAGGTGATGACGGGTCACCCGTCCGGCGGCGAGCCTGACACCACGATGTAGCAGCCGGGTAACGGCTGCTGCGAACTCGCTGCACCGCCTGGCGAAGGCTGCCAGCGAGACTCGAGGAGGTCGGCATGTCCTGGTCGAACACGCCCGCCGGGCCGCGCGGCAAAGAGAGAAGCCAATCATGAGTGTGCTGACGGCCGGGGCTCCTCCCCCGCAGGTGCTGCGCTACCAGCTCGACTCCGGGATGGCGCAACTCACCCCGGCCGAGCGCGCGGCCCGTGGAAAAGAAGCGCGGGCGGAGGTACCGCGGGACAGCCATGCGATGTTCGACCCGCCGCCGGGCCGGCCCGACCCGGTAGCCCTACTGGAGCAGCAGGCGGCGAGCCGGGTGCCAGAGCTAGTGCCGGTGCGGTGGGGCCGGATGATGGTCTCCCCATTCACCTACTACCGCGGGGCGGCGCTGCCGATGGCGAGCGATCTGGCCGCCACCCCGGTGTCCGGGCTGGCGGTGCAGGCATGCGGCGACGCGCACCTATCGAACTTCGGCATCTTCGGCTCCGCCGAACGTCGTCTGGTCTTCGACGTCAACGACTTCGATGAGACCCTGCCCGGGCCCTGGGAATGGGATGTCAAGCGGCTGGCGGCCAGCATGGAGGTAGCCGGGCGCGGCAACGGGTTCGGCGGCAAGGAACGCCGCGGGATCGTCACGGCCACTGTCGCCAGCTACCGGCGGGCTATGCGCGACTTCGCCGCAATGACCGACCTGGACGTCTGGTATGCGCACGCCGACCTGGACCAGCTGCGGGCGGAGTTCAACACCCAGCTGAAGGCGCGGCAGCGCAAAATGGTCGACAAGGGCATGGCCAAGGCGCGGACCAGGGACAGCATGCAGGAAGTGGCCAAGCTCACCCACCTCGTCGATGGCCGCCCGAGGATCATCGCCGACCCCCCGCTACTGGTGCCGATCGCTGACCTGCTGCCCGGGCAGATGGACCAGGACTCCTTCGCAGCGCAGATCAAGGACTTGCTCGCCAGGTACCGGCGGACGCTGGAAACCGACCGCCGCTACCTGCTCGAGCAATACGAGTTCGCCGACATGGCCCGCAAGGTCGTCGGCGTGGGCAGCGTCGGCACCCGCTGCTGGATCGTCTTGATGCTTGGCCGCGACGAGTCCGATCCGCTGTTCCTGCAAATCAAGCAAGCAGACAAGTCGGTGCTGGCTGCCTTCGTCGGCGCCAGCAAGTACACCAATCAGGGCCAGCGTGTCGTCGCGGGCCAGCGGCTGATGCAGGCCTCCAGCGACATCTTCCTGGGCTGGCAGCGGATCGAGGCCGGGCTGGACGGCCAGCAGCGCGACTTTTACGTCCGCCAGCTGCGGGACTGGAAATACTCCATCGCCATCGAGGCTCTGCTGCCGCACGGCATGCAGATTTACGGGCAGATCTGCGGGTGGTCGCTAGCTCGGGCGCATGCCCGGTCAGGGGACCGGATCGCGATCTCCGCCTACCTGGGCGGCTCGGAGGTGTTCGACCACGCGATCACCCAGTTCGCCGCCGGGTACGCCGATCAAAACGAGCGCGACCACCAGGCCCTTGTCGACGCTGTCGCATCAGGACGGATCACCGCCGAGCAGGGCCTGTGAGATCGGAGCCACGCTGGCCATCGAGTCGGCCCCCTGGCCGACTCGATGCTGCCTGCGGCGGCCCCGTGGCCGGGCGTTCTCAGGAAGGAGCGCTTCAGATGACGAAATGGAACTTCGTGGCAATGGGGCAGGCAGGGCTGACCGGCTGGACCCGGAAGGCCGCCCAGCCGGCTGCGCGTGTGATTGCCCGCAAGACCGGGTGGCCCGAGGCAGATGTCCTGGCGCTGATCGGTGCATGGTTCCTCGCGATCGCGGTGATCGACTTCCTCCGCAACGTCGACGCCGTCATCGCGGCGGGCAGAACCGGCCCTCAGGCCGGGAAAACCCCGCTCGCCGGCGCCTAGGCCTGCTCGTCGTGTCACGCGGCAATGATGTCTAGCCCGCCCGCTCTGGCCAGTCCCCGTCCTCCCCGACCGCCCAGGGTTGGCGAGCCGCGCTGGCCGATGGCGCTGGCCGTGCTAGCCGCCGGGGCGCTGCGCGCGATCCTTCCGGCTCAACTCAGGACCGGAGAAGCGCGCTGGATCCTCTCCCTGGTGCTGGTCGTACTGCTCGCCACTCTGATCGTCGGCGACCCGGGCCGCATAGACCGCGATTCGACCTGGCTACGGGCCATGACAAGCGCTCTGATCGGCGTGATCTCCCTGGTGAATGCGGCCGCCGTGGTACGTCTGGTAACTGCCATCACTATCGGCCACGCGAATTTCACCGATGATGCCAACGTGCTGCTGGCCAGCGGGGGCGCCGTGTGGCTCACCAATGTCATCGCCTTCGGGCTGTGGTACTGGAACCTGGATCGCGGCGGCGCTGCGGCCCGCGCCCGCGGAGCCGGAGGACAGCCCGCCTTCGTCTTCCCGGAAATGACCAACCCGCAGTACGTCGGGGCCGACTGGTACCCGCAGTTCATCGACTATCTGCAGCTGTCGTTCACGACCGCCATGGCATTCAGCCCGACTGACGTCTCGGCGATCAGGCCCTGGGCGAAGCTCATGATGATGACCGAGGACCTGATCTCACTGCTGGTAGCGCTCCTGGTGGTCGCCCGCGCCGTCAACATCCTGAAATAGCTTCACCCGGCTCAAGTGCGACGGCCCCGCCCGTCCTCACAGGAGGAAGAATTCGTGGCCTTCTCAGCATCCCGACTTGGTGCTGGGCGGCCCAGGTTCCCGAGGACGTCTGATGACGATACCGACTGAATTGCCGGCGAGCCCGGCGGCCGAAGGAATCAGCAGCCTTGAGGTGCGCTGGATTTTCCCAGGCCAGCTGGAGGCCGCGGTGGCCGGATGGTTCGGGCGGTTCCCGGTCGTGATGGAGTCACGAGAGGACATTTACCTGCTCAGCCCGCGACTGCGAGGGTTGTCAGTGAAAGTCCGCGGGGGCGCGGCGCTGGAGGTAAAGGCCTTCCGGGGGAGCCCGGGGATTTTGGACGTGGTCGGCCGTGCCCGCGGACGCCTCGAGTCCTGGCAGAAGTGGTCCTTTCCCTTCGGGCCCGGCGAAGACAGCGCCGACCCGACGGGCTGGATGCCGGTGCGCAAGAGGCGGCGGATCTGCCGGTTCTCGCTGGCCAGCAGCGCCGGAGGACTCGGCCGGCAGCCGCGGTGCGGGGTCGAACTCACCGAGGTCCGCACCCGTGGCCAGGACTGGTGGACCCTGGGATTCGAGGCGACCGGCCCCCCCGCCCTCCTGCGCGGCGAGCTCGAGGCCACCGCCGCGCTGGTGTTTGCCCAGGCGCTGCCCGGCCGTGCGGAACCCGGACCGGAGCAATCCAGGTCCTATGCGCAATGGCTGTGCCAGCGGTCGGGAGCCCTCAGCGACCCGAATGACCCCGCCAGGCACGGCAACGGGCACACGTCGGGTTGATGCCTGAGTGACCAGGGCAACCGGTCATCATGCGGTGCCGCCCAGCACCCACGATCTTGTCGCCGGGCGAGCAATAACCGGACAGAACCGGAGCTCCCGATCGGCCGACGTATTAGGCCACAGGCGCAGGCCGCGGCGAGACGACCGTGCGGTCGCGGACGAGGTAAGCGAGGATCAGCGCTGCCGGGAAGAAGAACACGCTGAAGATAAAGAACCCGATGAAGCTGTGGCCCTTCCGGCCGGCGACACGGGCGGGCCAGAACGCAATCGCGATCCAGATAACAGCACACAGAATCCAAAAGATCAACATAACCATACCGCCTTTCCACTACCCACCCTGCCCGGGCCTGGTGGCGGAGCTGCAGGGACGAATGGCACCGGTGCGCAGGCCCAAGGACCAGACATCGGTGGCCACCTGCGGCATCCAAGCCTGGCCGCCAGTGAGGGCGGCCTCGGACTCGGCCACTTGCCGACCGGCTCAAGTTGTCGACTCCCCTAGGTGAAGTCGACTCCCCTAGGTGAAAAGGACACGTAGGTGGCGACAGGTCACCCAGCACGGCGGAACCATCGGGGAGCGAGTCCAATGACGGCGGCACAGGAAGCAAGGGAGGGGGACCGATGAACTATCCGGCGATTGAGGATCATGGGCTGATCGGGGATCTGCAGACGGCGGCGCTCGTTTCCACGGATGGCACCGTGGACTGGATGTGCTTTCCTCGGTTCGATTCGCCGAGCGTGTTCGCATCCTTGCTGGACCGCCGTGGTGGCGGCCGGTTCGCCCTGGCGCCAGTCGGCGGCAAGCATGTGGCCAGGCAGATGTACCACCCCGGTACCGCCATCTTGGTGACGAGGTTCCTGTCACCGGGCGGCGTCGCCGAGGTCATGGACTTCATGCCGATCGAGAATCCGGCCGTCGCCACTGACCGCCACCGGCTGATCCGGCTGGTCAGGGGAATCCGGGGCGAGATGACGCTCGAGGCCCGGGTGGAGCCAAGGTTCGACTACGGCCGTGCCGCGCACAAGGTACAAGTCACCGATACGGGAGCGGTATTCGATGGCGCTTCCCCGATGCTCAGCCTGTCGAGCTCCTGGCCAGTTGAAGCCGACGGGGATGATGTCAGGGTCCGGTTCACCGTCAAGGCCGGGGAGACCGGGGCGATGATGCTTGAGTCAGGCAAATCGCCGCGGCCAGCGCAGGTATCGCCGCATCAGCTGGAGCGGTGGTTCTCGGAGACAAGCGAGTACTGGCGGGAATGGCTCGCGCACGGCACCTACCGGGGCCGGTGGCGCGAAGCCGTGGAACGGTCGGCCATCACACTCAAACTAATGCAGTACGCCCCCACCGGCGGGCTGGTCGCAGCCCCCACCGCTGGGCTACCTGAGCAGATCGGCGGCGAGCGTAACTGGGACTACCGATACACCTGGATCCGAGACGCGTCCTTCTCGGTCTTCGCCCTGCTCGGGCTCGGCTTCACCGATGAGGCACTAGGGCTGGGGAAGTGGATCCGGGACCGAGTCGAGGAACGGGCCGGCAGCGAGGACACCCCGCTCGCCATTATGTACCGCGTTGATGGCAGCTCGGATCTCGAGGAGTTCACCCTCGATCACTTCGAGGGCTACAAGGGCTCGAGCCCGGTCCGCATCGGCAACGGAGCCGCGGGCCAGCTGCAACTCGATATCTACGGCGAGGCCATCGACTCCATCTACCGGCTCGATCACATGACACCAGTCATCGCCGAGCGCGGCTGGAACGACCTGGTGGCGTTGCTCGACTGGCTTTGCGCACACTGGGATCAGCCTGATGAGGGCATCTGGGAGACCCGCGGCGGCCGCCGGCCGTTCATGTACGGCAGGCTCCAGTCGTGGGTGGCGTTCGACCGCGCCATCAAGATGGCGGCCGAGCGGTCCCGGCCAGCCGACGTGGCCCGGTGGACTGCGGAGCGGGACCGGCTCTACCGGACCGTCATGGACAAGGGCTGGAACGCCTCGATGAAGGCGTTCGTGCAGTACGAAGGCAGCGACGTCCTCGACGCATCCACGCTGCTCATGCCGACCGTCGGCATCATCGTCCCTACCGACGACAAGTGGGTGTCGACCATGGCGGCGATGGACAGCACGCTAGTGGAGGACAGCCTGGTCTACAGGTACGACCCGAAGGCGTCCCCGGATGGCCTGCGCGGATCGGAGGGCACGTTCTCTTTGTGCACGGGCTGGTACGTGGACGCGCTGACCCTCTCCGGCCGCCTGGACGACGCGCGCCTGGTGTTCGAGAAAATGCTCACTTACGGCAACCATCTCGGCCTCTTCTCCGAGGAGATCGGGATCACTGGTGAGCAGCTCGGCAACTTCCCGCAGGCCTTCACGCACCTATCGCTCATCAACGCCGCATTGAACCTCGACCGGCAGCTGGACCGGCAGAAGACTCGCCGCGCCGCCTGATCTGTCCCACAGCAACTCCCCCGATGTGAAGGAGCAAGAATGTCACTCGCAGCTGCATCAACTTCCTATCCGCTCTTGAACATCTTCTGGACGATTCTCGAGGTCTTCCTGTGGGTGATCTGGTTCTGGATCCTGATCACGGTGTTCATCGACATCTTCCGCAGCCCTGACCTGTCAGGCGGGGCGAAGGCCCTGTGGTTCCTGTTCGTGCTGTTCATCCCGCTGATCGGCGTCGTGGTCTACCTCGTCGCCCGCGGCGGCTCGATGCACGAGCGAACGGTCTGGTAGGCAAACGAGCGGACTGGCCCGTGACTATTGCATCCGGCTGGACCCCAGCGTCGACTCCGTCCACCCCGCCGCGGTCGGCCGCCGGATCGACGTGATCTCCGGCCTGGTCTGGGCGCAGCAACGGTTCTCGGCGAGCGATGCATACCGAGGGCGAGCGGAAACCCCCTGGGTGCCTGCTTCAGGACGCTGATTGCAGTGCTTCGCCATGGCAACGAAGGGCGGCAGCCCCCGCCGGTCTCCGGTGAGCAGGGAGATGTTCAGGGCCTCGGCCAGCGCGACGTAGGAGGCGCCGTAGACGGTCAGGTCGTCGCGCAGGTCGTGAGCACAGGCTGGCCTCTGCTACCAGTGCCGTTCCGGCAATGACGAGCAGCCATGGCTGCAGGAGCACCCAAGGCCCGCTGAAGCCCGGGGCGACATGCCGTCGACCTTCGACATCCATTTCAGCGGAGCCCTGGGTGGGTGCGGACCACCCCGGATGCGGCGACGCTCAGTCACGGCGAGGATCACCAGGATCACGCCAGCCAGAACTGTGCCGGCAGATAGTCCCAGCCCGGGAGGGAGCGGACGCGCGGGCCGTGCCCTCCAGTAACGGCCAGGGTACCGACAACGGTCACGACGAGGCTGGCCAGCGAGCCGCCGATGTAAGCAAGGCCGTTCGTCGTCCCATCTGTCGTGCTCAGCATCAGGATGAAAGCCACAACCGGAACGGGCTCAAGTGTGATGATCAGCCCGATGAGCAGCAGCTCCCGCATCAACAGGCTCCGGTTCTGTGCAGGAAGCGCCCGCCGTCTATGCCAGAGGGCTCCGATCTGCTTTCGCCAAGCCCGACCCAGTAAAGAGAGCGCTAGGGATCGGACTAACTGTCAATATTCGGGCAGCTCGCCTTCACCGTGCTGATGAGAGCGGTGGCCGCTGTCTTGACGCCGCCGACCGCGGTGACGACGCTGGCAATCGCCGTCACGCTCGGCTTGCTTGCCGCGGAAGTCGCAGCGCCGCGGAGCTGATCGAGTGCCGTGGTCACGCCGCTGATCTGCGAGGTCCACTGGCTGCCGGCAGTGCTGCTGAGAGCAGCCAACGAGGCCTGGGCTTTCTTCACGTCGACAGTCAGCACGCTGACCTGTGCCTTGCTCACCTTGACCTGCTCGAGCTGATTCAGCGCCGTGCGCACGGCCGCCGCCTGGGCGCATACCGACGAAGACGAGGCAGCCGATGCCGCCGGGGTGCTACTTGCAGCAGGTGAGCTGGCGGTAGCCGGGCCCGGTGCGGCGGTGCCGCAGGCAGATGCGCACCCGGCGATCAGAATCGCGGAACCCAGCCACACGAGCCGTCTCACGCCTGTCATTCCATCCGCCTCATAAGATGATCGCCGATGCCGACCTGGTGTCACTGCATCACGATGACCCGCCGCGCTCAGGCTCACACCAGGGCAGGCGGTCCATCATCACCTACTGGCCAGATTCACCTAGGGGACCCGCCGGCAGACCCACGGCGTAACTCCGGGTTCAGGTGCCGCGCCCGTTTGACGAAGTCAAGCGCAACCCTGTTATCCTGTCCAACCTTGTTCCACCGCGGGTGGGGTCGAGAAAATTTCGTCCTCAGGCAGTAGCCATATTGCGGCAATGGTATGATGAGCACCAGAATGACCCTTATCCGAACGTAGCAGAAAAGGAGCACCTAGCAGAAATCACTGATCTGACGTATGATCAGGTTGATTGTGTGTTTGTTTGTTGTTTGTTCGGGAATTGCATGCAGCACACGATTTGTTGCAGTACATTCACAACAACAACAACAACAACAAACATCCACTAACATGAATAGGTTACCAATTGGTTCATCAACGCCAGAATGCGATTTTGGCGACCAAAGAGGAACGAACTAGCCCCCTCACAACCGCTCCCTGGACATGCCATTTCGCAAATACCACCGAAAGTGCCTCAAACTGGTATCT
>CAWFUM010000026.1:0-468318 GCA_963818995.1 uncultured Actinomycetota bacterium
GAACACATCATCGCGTGATACGGATAAAGCCATAGGTTCAAATTCTCTGGGCGATAGCGGAGGTGCCTGCTCAGCGCCGCATTTCCGGTCCAGCTATACAAGGGGCAAGAGATCGTCTGACGGTCATCTGACCGTCGGCTTGGCCGTGGCCGATCGGCATTGAGCCCAACGAACTGGGCATGAGGGGCATGTCGGGACGCCCATGCCCCGACGATCGCTGGGCCTAGACCCGAACGGGTCGCGCCGGGCAATCCACGCTGCAGCCTGAATGATCGCAGGCCGCGACTAGGGCTAGGTGCGTCCTGCCGTTGGCTCGACGGCCCGCGTTGACGGCAGGGAACCTGGGAAATTCGCGATGGTAAGGAGAAGGTCTACGGTTCGATTCCGTAAGGGGGCTCCAGCTCAGAGACAAATTTCCGCCAGATCGACAGCCTGGGGTGGCTACGGGTGTGGCTAACGATCGCCGCACCTGGTCAGTGCCGAAGGTGCCCGAGGGGTCTCAAGAAGTCCGTGCAGCGAACTCGGCTGACTGCAGGCGCCGGTCTGTGTCGTCCACAGGACGCGAAGCAGCTGATGCTGGGGACAGTGCACACGCGGCCATGAAGCGACTGGCTGAGGGCTACCTGGTCACCTCGTCCGCTACGGTCAGGTCGCAAATCCCTGCGGATCATGTCGCTCTGCAGCCCGCCGCATCTCAGCACGCCGTGGGCCAGGACGAGCAGCTGCCAGTCGAGCCGACCTCAAGATCAACCCTGGCCGACGCCGGGCGGATTGTGACGTAGATCGCGCCATGAAGCTGGACGAATTCGTTGCCGGCGCGGGTTATGCCACACAGGAGGGCACAGTGGCTAGCAGCCTGATCACCCTGATCGTTTGCGTCACCCTGATCCACGTCGCCGCATTCGCGGTCATGATCGTGATCCGGGTCCGGCGGAACGAAGTCGAGGGCACCGCGGGCAACAGCGCGATGATCACGCCATGCGCCGTGTGCGGCGACCCAGCCACCCGCCGTAGCTACGACGGGCTCGACCCGAACGAGCAGCGCGACCCGTACACCGGCCGCTCCTACTCCACCGACATGGCCCACTACCAGCCGCTATGCGCGGCCCACTGACCATAACCCAGGCAGCTCGCGATGGGCCCGGGCATCATGCTGGCCGAGCCTGGCATCGGCTCGCCCGTGGGCTTGACCGCCGGGGCACCGCCATGGATGTTGATCATGGTTCTCGCCGCAGTCGTGGATACCGGCCAGCTCGCTGGGCTGGCCGGTATCCGCGTCCTTAGCCGGTGGGTTCACCCGGTGTGTGCCGCGCCTGCTTTATGCAGAGTCTGGTAGACCGCTCCGGACAGGTCGGACAGGTCGTCGTTGGTGGCTGAGCTGTTGGCGGCGACCGCGATGAGCAACCCGGTGCGGGGGAGGTAGAGGTGCAGGACCCTGGCGCCGAAAGCCTGGCCTTCGTAGTCCCAGATAATGCCGGTCTGGGGGTTGAACGTCTGCTGGACGCCGAGCCCGTAGCCGACTGGGCTGGCGGCGGTGGTGCGGCGGATGGGCTTGCCGGTGGCTTCGGACACCAGGGACTCGAGCTGGTGCTGCTGGCGGGGCGGCAGGAGTTGCCCTTGGTAGAGGGCGCGGTCCCAGGTGGTCATATCGGCCAGGGAGCTGACGACTCCGCCTGCGGCCTGCGCCCAGGTCAGGGCGAGGGGCGGCATGGCCTTGCCGAACAGCGGCGGCGGGCCGCCGGCGAGGTAGAAGTACCCGGCCGGCATGTGGGCGGCGTCAGACGGGGAGCAGGTGTAAGGCGCCAGGCAGGTGGTGTGCAGCCGCAACGGGATGACGATCCGTCTGGTGAGCTGGCTGGCGTAGGTGCAGCGGGTGACCTTCTCGATGATCATCTGGGCGAGGATGTAGTCGGTGTTGGAGTAATGCCAGCCCGCTGGTCCGAGAGGCAGGCCCGCGACGTAGGAGACCAGCCGGGCGGCGGTAAACCGGGTGGCCGGGTCCGCGGCGAACGTGGAGTCGAAGGCGGGCTGGTAGAGGTAGTCGGGGATGCGGCTGGTCATGTCGAGCAGCTGGCGGATGGTGATGTGGCGCCAGGCCGGGTACTGGGGCAGCCATTTTCCGATCGGGTCGCTGATCGACAGCTTGCCCGCGGCTTCGAGCTGCAGCATGATCACCGCGGTGAAGGCCTTGGTGTTGCTGCCGATCTGCCAGAGCGCACTGGCCGATACCGCCGGTCCGCCACCGTAACGGGTGGTCCCGGAGGCCAGGCTGATGGCCGGCCTGGTCCCGGCGAAGGTGACCCGCAGCGAGTCCGCGGAGATGTGCTCGGCGGTGCGCCGCGCGGTCAGGTAGCGGCTGAGGTCACGGTGCAGCGCCGTCCCCAGCGCGGTTCCGCTCTCGCGGCCGCGGATGGCCGAGGCGCTGGCGGCGCCGGCGGATGTCATCGCGGCCGTCCCGAGCAGGGCGGCCGCAGTCACTGCGGCGGCCAGCCTGCTCCTGATGGGCTTCATGTGCGAGCTAGTGGTTGTCATGTCAGCTCCCTGCAGTGGTGAACAGCGGGACGGCTGCGGTGTCCTGCGGTGTCGCTGCCGCCGGCGTGCGCCTGCCGTCGGTCATCGGGACTGGCGGCCGGCCCGCCAGATCCGGGCCGCCAGCAGGATCATCGCGACGGCGAACGGCAGCATGAACAGCACGACCTTGGGGCCGATGGCTCCCATCTGTTCGGCGACTTCCAGGCCGACGGTGAACATGACCGCCAGCCAGCGGGGCACGGCGCGGCTGCGCCACAGCGCGAACCCCATCAGCACCGGCGCGGTGTACTCGGAGGCGAAGTAGATGATCCCAGCGACCTGAGCCGGCGAGGAACCGAAGCTTGTCACCAGGAACCGGGCCGCTCCTATCTGGGTCATGTGCGCTGAGGCGGCAGCGGCGAGGCTGATACCGCCCAGGACGTTGAGCATGGCCCCGGCGAAAGCGCCTACGCCGCCCAGCAGCGCGGCAATCGTGGCGATGACCCAGCCGCGTCCGGTGACCAGTGCGGCGATCGCCGCATACGACACAGCCAGGCCGCCGAGTGCCAGCACCGACAGCGAACCCGACACGTACAGCTGGGAGGAGTGCGCCGCCGCAATGGGCAACAGCCGGAGCGCGGCAGCCGTATTGGTGACCACCTGGTCGGTGCCCCTGGGGTCCAGCGCCTCGGCACTGACGTAAAGCGCGGCGGTGACGGGCAGGAAGGCCGCCAGCAACCGCATCCGCATCCGGGCCGCGCTGGCGCCGTCGTTCTCCGCCGGGTGGTGATGGCCGGGGCGCTCGCCGCGGAGGATAGATCTGCGGGCCGTCGAAGCTCGGGCCGGCGCAGCCGGTATAGCAGCCGGGGTAGTGGTGCGGGTCGTAGCGCTCATGTCAGCTTCCTTTGGCTGAGCCAGCCAGCTGGCCGGCGTGGTGGTCGGTTTCGTTCAGGGGTCAGGTCGGAGAACCACTCTTCGAGCGACGGCTCGAACGTCCTTCCTCGATGTGCCGGTCTTCACATGAAGCTTGCGCGGCAGGCCTGAGGCGGCACTGTCGCGGCGCTGAGACGCACGGGTCAGAACGGTGCGAAGCTGGCCCGCCATCGGCGCGGTGAATGACCGTACGGTGGGGTGATGGAGGTCCGGCTGTTCGGCGAGCTCGAAGCGGCACGACGGCATCGCAATGCCGGGGCCGAGGTATCAAGCGGCGGGGCCGCGGGCCCTGCACCCACGGGAGCGGTCAGCGCCGACCGCCTGATTGGCTTCGATCGTCACCACCGAAGCCGACTGCGCGTCGCCGTCGATCCCGACGAGGTCGAGGTCGTGGGTCGCCCGCCGGGAGCTGGTACCGGACCTTGTGTGACAACTAAACAACCGGATGAGGGAACGCGATGACTGAAGACGCCCCCGGCCCGATGGCGGGCACGGCCACCCTGATCACCGGCGCTACAGAAGGCATCGGCCGAGCCACCGCATTAGGCCTGGCCGCGCTTGGCGCTCGCGTCGGTATCACCGGCCGGGACACCGCGCGTACCCTGGCAGTCGCAGCGGCGATCGCACGCGAGTCCGGCAACCCCTGCGTGGATGCTTTCGCCGCCGATATGTCTTCCCAGGCCGAGGTACGTCGGCTCGCCGCCGTGGTCCTGGACGCCTACCCGCGCCTGGACGTGCTGGTCAACAACGCCGGGGGGTACTGGGCCACCAGGCACGTCACCGCGGACGGGCTTGAGCGCACCTTTGCCGTGAACCACCTCGCCGGGTTCCTGCTCACCAACCTGCTGCTGGATCTGCTCAAGTCCAGCGCCCCGGCGAGGATCGTGACCGTCTCCTCTCATTCCCAGGCAGCCGGCAAGCTTGACTTCACCGACCTGCAGGGCGAGCGCCGCTACTCCGGGCAGCAGGCATACAGCCAGTCCAAACTCGCCAACGTCATGTTCACGTACGAACTAGCCCGCCGCCTGGACGGCACCGGGGTCACCGCAACCGTTTTGCAGCCCGGCGTGGTGCGCACCATCGTCGTCGCCGAGGACCCGTCATTGCTGGCGAAGGTCATGACCACGGTGTCGCAGCCGTTCCTCAAGAGACCCGCGCACGGCGCAGTCACCTCCATCTACCTGGCATCTGCATCCGAGGTCGAAGGTGTCTCCGGACAGTATTTCGCCAACCGCAGGCCCGAGACGTCGAACAAGGCCTCTTACGACACCGCTGCGGCGGCGCGGCTCTGGGACGCAAGCGCCAGCCTGGTCCGTTCCGGCCCGGAGACTCAAGCGGCGGCTACCAGTGCCGCGGCCCGTCCGGCTAACGTCCGCCGTGGCGTATCTGACCGGACCGCAGCCGAGCCTGCGCCGGAGCCTGAGCCGCCCATGGCGCACCGGGTCGGGTGGGGTTTTATCTCGCTGTTCACGCTGGCGTATATGAGCACCAGCCTGCTGTTCCTCGCGCCCTTGCTGGTCACGCTGGCACTGAAAGTGGATTCGCTCGTCGGGATCAGCCGGGCACCGGGCAGCCTGGCGCTTGTCGCCGGGACCGGCGCCCTGCTGGCGATGGTCGCTAATCCGTTCTTCGGCAAGCTGAGCGACCGTACCGCATCGCCGCTGGGCATGCGGCGGCCATGGATGATCATCGGGCTGGCGGGCGGCTCCCTCGGCATTCTCATTGTCGCCGAGGCGCCCAGCATCCCGGTGGTTCTCGCCGGGTGGTGCATGGCCCAGCTGTTCTTCAACGCGCTGCTCGCGGCCATGGTGGCGGTGATGCCGGATCAGGTGCCGTCCGTTCAGCGCGGCCTGGTCTCCGGTGTGCTGGGGGTCTGCATGCCGGTCGGGTCGGTGTGCGGCACCTTCATAGTCAGGCTGTTCGCCGGTCACCTGCTCGCCATGTTCCTGGGCCCGTGCGCAGTCGGCGGGCTGTTCATCCTCCTGTTCGCGGTCAGGCTGAAAGATCGCCGGCTTGCCAGGGCCGAGAAGCCTGCCTGGTCGGTCCGGGAAGTCGTCAGCACGTTCTACGTCAGCCCGCGCAAGAACCCGGACTTCGCCTGGGCTTTCGCCAGTCGCTTCATGTTCGTCATGGCCTACGCGTTCCTGACGACCTACCAGGCCTACTACCTGCTGGACAAGATCGGCACCGCCAGGGCCGACGTACCGCAGCAGATTTTTCTGGGGACGCTCGTCCAGTCCGCCGTCATCGTTGCCGCTTCGCTCATCGGCGGGAAGGCCTCGGACCGGACGGGCCGGCGGAAGATCTTCGTCATGACCGCGTCGGTCGTGTACGGCCTGGCGTTGTTCGTGATCGCCATCGCCAGCCACTTCGACGGTTTCCTGGTCGGCATGGCCATCAGCGGGCTCGGCTTCGGGGTGTACCTGGCTGTCGACATCGCGCTCGTGGTGGACGTGCTGCCCAGCGCCCGCACCGCCGCCAAGGATCTGGGTGTGTTCAACATCGCCGGCGCCCTGCCCTTCTCGATCGCTCCCGCGGTCGCGCCGGCCATCCTGGCTGTCGGCGGCGGCAGCTACGGCGTGCTTTACATGGTGGCCGGACTGTGCGCGATCACCGGCGCCGCCGCGATCTTGCCGGTCAGGCGTGTCCGATGAGTACCCGCACGGGCCAGAGGCCGGGCCCCCAAAGGCGGGCCCGGCCGTGTCGTGCTGCCGGGGTCAGGCGGCAACGTCCTGGTCGGCGCGCGACGTGCTAGCAGCGTCCATCGCGGCGGTGATCGGGGATGGCCTGAAGCCCTTCACGACAAGCCACAGGCCCAGCGACAGCTCCCAGGCAGCCACCGGGACCGCAGCGAGCTGAGGGGAGCCCAGCTTAAAGCCGCCGAACATGGTCACGATGACGGTGCAGATGAGGAACGGGGCTCCGATGAGCCCGACGACCGGAATGATGCGGGGCACGAGCCGGGACCTGTACATCACCGAGCCCAGCAGCAGTGCGTTGATGCCCGGCATGAGGCTCTGGCTGAGCAGGAACGTCCAGTTGTAGACGGCGACGTGCGATGCACTGGTGGTGACCAGCGCGGCTGCGTTTGCCCCGGCTGCTCCGCCCAGGTCCTGGCGCAAGGTCACCAGTGACAGGAGGCTGACGACGCCGGTGAAGATCATGACGGCTTCCAGGACGCGAGCGGTGACAAAGCCGAGCGCGGCGCCTTCGTTCTGCCGTTTGACCACCGGGTACAGCGTGACGGCGGTACCGATGCCGGCCAGGGCCACGATCACCTCGAGGAAGCCGCCCGCGAGCACGCCGGTGTGGCTGCCGGAGCCTAGGATCCAGTCCCGGTTGTTCTTCACTGGGCCGTAGAGGGCGAGGGTGGGGATCGAGATGAAGGTGATCAGGTAGAAGATGCCCGCGACGAGCGCAATCTTTCTTGTCGGGCTCATCCGGGCTTCTTTCGGCGGCGCTTTCACTGCTGGGTTCTGGACGGTGATTGCCATGGCGGTCTCCTTGTCGTGAACTGCTGCGTTATCGCGTCTCGGCGTCGGGTGCCTGGGAATGGCCGGGTTCGGCGAACGTGACTGAGATCAGGGGCAGGCCCAGGTCGCGTGTTTTCTGGAGCAGGCCGTGCAGCGCGGCCTGGTCGGCGACCGGGCCGTGAATGATGGTGGTGCCGTCGCCGCAACGGGTAATGCTCAGTCCGTCGAACCAGGCGGCCCACCGGCTGTCGAGGTGGCCCTTGAGGCGGATCTCGTACCGCCCGGGGCCGCCCTGGTGGCCGGCCGGTGTCTGGCTCATGGCGCTTCCTTTGCTGGTGCCCGCCTGGCTGGATCTACGCCACCCTGCGGGCGTTTCTGTGTCTGATCGGAAGCTAGGAGCGGATGTGGTGAGCAGGCATCACCACACCTGGGGATTGAGGTGGTGATTCAGCCGGCCGACGGCACGGAGGAGGCGTGCGCTGAGCGGGTGAGGTGGCCCCGGGCCGGCCGGGGCGCGACGGTCAGGGCCGGCGGCTGCGGTTTCGCGGCAGCAAGTCGAGTTCCGCGGCTCGGCGGACCGCCGCGCGGCGGCTGGTCACGGCGAGCTTGGCGTAGATGTTCTTGGTGTGAGTCCGCACAGTGTTCAGCGACACCATGAGCTCGCGGGCGATGGCCGGGCCGTCCAGTTCGGTTCCGAGCAGCCGGAGCACGTCGAGCTCGCGTTCGCTCAGCGGGTCGATCAAGGCCTGTCTAACGGGGCTGTCCTGCCCAGCCTCGTTCAGTGCGGCCAGGAGCCGCCAGACATAGTTCCGGGTCGTCCCGCGTTTCGCGGCACCTCTGAGCAGGGAAGCCATCGGCGGGCCCTCGTCGGCGAAGACCCGGACGTAACCCTCCGGCTCAGCCAGCGTCAGTGCCCGCTCTAGGCAGGCAAGCGCAGCCGGGAGGTCCCTTAGTCTCTGGTGCGCGAGCGCCTGAAGCACCAGGATTTCGATGACGTGTCCCGTCCTGCCGCCCTCTTCGGCCGCCAGCAGGATGCGCTCCAGGAGCCGCGTTGCGTCGTGAACGGAATGCTCGGCACGATGACCGGCGGATCGCGCCAGGAGCATCCTGGCCAGGGTGATGTGCTCGAACTCGCGCAGGTAACTGAGGTTGTCATCGGCGGACAGGCCGTGATCACGCGCCCAGCCAAGCGCTTCACCGAGCCTGTCCTGCGCGATCCAGACCCGGGCCTTCAACGCCGGGACCGGCCGCACATTCGGGAACATGTCACCCATGTACAGGCGCTCCGCTTCGTTGAGCAGTTCGAGTGCGCCCTCCAGATCTCCTTCAGACTGGCGGATCCGGGCCATCGCGACCCGCCAGCGATACCGGTTCTGCGGCAGCCCGCTGTGCTCACCCAGCTCCTGGCTGCGCAGCAGCTGCTGCGTGGCAGCGGCCAGATCGTTGCGCTCGCGGCGGACCTCGCTGATTCCCACGTACATATCCGCCGTACCGCGCAGGACGGGACCGCTTTGCTCAGGCGCACGCTGCAATGCCTGCTCGTAGGTGCGCATCGCCTCACCGAGACGGCCTTGCACCAGCCGGATGTCCGCCATGGCGATCGTGCAGCCGAAGATATCGGCAATGTGCCGGGCCCGGCGAAGTCCCGCGATGCAGTCTGCCCACGCCGAATGCGCGGCCTGGAGATCCCCGCTCCCCCAGAACGCGATCGCCATGAGTCCCGACGCCGAAGCACGCGTGCGGTGGTCCTGTTCAGGCGCAATGTCAAGCGTCCGCCGGGCATGCCAGATCGCGCCGAGCGGCTCGCCCCTGGCGAGCGCCTGCGCGGCGCGATACACCTCGATCGTCCCCGGCAGGCGGCGATATTCCTCCTCGTTGGCCACCACCATCTCTGCCGGCGAGGCTGGCGATCCCGCATCAGTGCCTGTTGCTGCGTCCAGCCACCGCTCGGCGTCCCGCAGCCGGGCCTCGACTCCCTCGAATTCGCCGTCAGAGAGCAACACCCAGGCAATGGCCACGCTGAGCACGGGCCTCACGCGGATCACCTCGTCGGGGATCAGCTCAAGCCAGCTCCGCACCGTGGCTTCCTGCCTGGTCTGGCTCATGACCGTTACGGCCAGCTCGACGAGGTCCGCCGCTCGCTGGAAATCCTCGCCGGCCAGCGCATGGCCGATTGCCACCGCCGGCTCGCCGTTCTGCTCGAACCACACGCTCGCCCGCCGGTGCAGGTCCGGCACCTGGTCAGGCTGCTCGTCAAGCAGCCGCGCCTGCAGCACGTCAGCAAACAGATGGTGGTACCGATACCACCGGCGGCGGTCATCCAGCGGGACCAGGAACAGGTTCCCCCGGTCGAGCGTCTCCAGCGTGGCCTTGCCGCCGCCCTGCCGGGTGACTGCATCGCACAGCGGACCGCTCAGCCGGCCCAGGATGGAGGTCTGCAGCAAGAAGGCCTGGACACGGTCGGGCTGACGCGCCAGCACCTCCTCGGCCAGGTAATCGACGACGTAGCGATCATCTCCGGCGAAGCCGGCGATGAAGCCCGCGACGTCGTCTCGGCCCTGCATCGACAGCGCCGCCAGCTGGAGCGCGGCGATCCAGCCTTCGGTACGTCCCTCCAGCGCGGCCACGTCCCGCGCCGTCAGCTGCAGGCCCATTGTCTCGTTGAGGTACGCCGCAGCCTCATCGGGCGTGAACCGCAGCTCGGCCGCGCGAGCCTCGACCAGCTCGCCGCGCGCTCGCCATCGTGCCAGCGGCAACGCGGGATCGGCCCGGCTGGCGATCACCACATGCAGCCGCGGAGGCAGATGGTCGAGCAGGAACGCCATCCCGTCCTGCACATCGCTCGCGTCGATGACGTGGTAGTCGTCGAGCACCAGGACGATATCGGCGGCGATGGTGCCCAGATCGTTGAGCAGAACGGTGAGCACCGTTCCGATCGGGGACGGCTGGGGCGCCCGCAGGAGAGGCAGGGCACTCTCGCCGACCCCGGCCGCCACCGTCCGCAGCGCGCCGATCACGTAAGTCCAGAACGACGCGGCATCGTTGTCGGCCCGATCGAGCGACAACCACGCTACCCGCCGCTCACCGGGCGGCGCGGCCGGACCTGCAGCCAGCCACTCCGTGAGCAACGTCGTCTTGCCGAAACCAGCGGGTGCGGAGACGAGCGTCAGCTTCGACGCGGTCCCGCGGTCCAGCCGCTCGGTCAGCCGCGGACGCAGCACCAGGTCACGCCGGTACCCCGGGACATAGAACTTCGTCTCGAGCAGGGGAGCCGGCTCCAGAGAATCTCCCGGGCCGCCAGCTGCATTCGGCGCGTTGACCTTCTGAGCCGGAGCGTGGCCGGCCGGGACGCTGGCCGGGCCGAGCGACGGGTCCTGGGCCAGGATGCGGGCCTGGAGTTCCCGCAGCGCCGGGCCAGGGTCGATGCCCAGCTCGCCGGCCAGACGATCACGGATGTGCGTGTATGCGCGTAAGGCCTCGGCCTGACGTCCGCTCCGGTACAGAGCCACGATGAGCAGTTCCCAGAGACGCTCGCGCAGCGGGTATTTCCTGCACAAGGCCTCCAGTTCGCCGGCGAGCTCGCCGTGGCGCCCCAGTCCCAGGTCGGCTCCGGCCCGGGTTTCGATCGCCACCAGGGTCAGCTCGTCTAGATGCGCCCGTTCGGCATCAAAGAAGCCTGCATAGGTGAACTCGGCCAGCGGCTCGCCGCGCCGCAGGCCGAGGGCCTCGCCGAGCGCCGCCGACGCCGGCTCCATCTCGCCGTCGGCGGCCAGCCGGTGTCCCGTCGCGATCAGCTGCTCGAAGCGGGCGACGTCGACCTCGTCGGGTCCCGCGGCCAGGGCATAGCCGGCTTCGGTTGTGAGGATCGCCGCCGGGCCGAGGGTACGGCGCAGCTGGCCGATCTGCGCCTGCAAGGCATTGGCCGGGTTCGCCGCCTGCCCGTCGCCCCACAGCACGTCGATCAGCCGGTCGGCGCTGACCGGCTGCCCTCGCTGCAGCGCCAGCAGGGCCAGCAGAGCCCGCTGCTTGGCGCCGCGGACCGGTACCGGCACGCCACCATTCAGCGCTTCGAGCTCGCCGAACAGCCGGACCTCCATGAGACCACCGTACGGCCGTCACCCGGACAGCCTCACCGCGCTGACAGATATGCCGGAAATCGTCCCGGCCACAGCGCCACGACAGTCCCGCAACAGGCCCCGGATGCAGGCTTACGGCCAAGACCCGAGCACATCCAGGGAAGGATCGGTAATGATCGAGATTGATGGCCTGACTAAACGGTACGGCGACAAGACCGCCGTCGACGGACTGAGCTTCGTGGTCGAGCCGGGCGTGGTGACCGGGTTCCTCGGCCCGAACGGAGCCGGGAAGTCCACCACGATGCGGATGATCGCCGGGCTGGACCGGCCGACCTGCGGGACGGTGCAGGTCAACGGCAAGCACTACCCGAAGGCACCCGCTCCGATGGCCGAGCTCGGCATCTTGCTCGATGCCAGGTCGGTGCACCCGGGCCTGTCGGCCCGCAGCAACCTGCTGGCGCTGGCCCGCACGGCCGGGATCGGCCGCCGCCGGGTGACTGAGGTCATCGAGCTGGCCGGGCTGGGCGAGGTCGCGGGCAGCCGGGCCGGCGGGTTCTCCCTGGGTATGGGCCAGCGGCTGGGGGTGGCCGCGGCGCTGCTTGGCCAGCCGCAGACGGTGGTGCTGGACGAGCCGGTCAACGGGCTGGACCCGGACGGCGTGCGCTGGATCCGGCTGCTGCTCAAGTCGCTGGCCGCCGAAGGCCGCACCGTTCTGGTCTCCTCGCACCTGATGAGCGAGATGGCGCAGACCGCGACCCAGCTGATCGTGCTGGGCCGCGGCAAGCTCATCAGCCAGGGCAGCGTGGAGGACTTCGTCGACGAGGCCACGACGGCCGGCGTGCTGGTACGCACCCCGGAAACCGTGCGGCTGGGCCAGCTGCTGGCCGCTCCCGGCATCACCGTGATGAACGACGGGACGGATCTGCTGCGTGTTTCCGGCACCACCGCCGAGCAGATCGGGGCGACGGCCTGGCGGGCTCACGTGCCCGTCTACGAACTCACTCCCATCCATGCTTCGCTGGAGGAGGCCTTCATGCACGTCACCAAGGACAGCATCGAGTACCACGCCGGAGCGACGCGATGAGCGCCGTGATGGGCATCGAGCCCGTGACAAGGAAGGGCGCGTCCGTCCCGGCGACAGTAGCCGGACCGGTTACCCAGGTCCGCGTCGTCCGCTCGGAATGGGCCAAGCTGCGGGCGCTGCGCTCGACCTGGTGGTGCGGCCTGACCGCGGTCGTGCTGATCGTCGGCCTGGGTGCCGCGATCGCCGGATCCGGGACGGCTTACCACGTTTCGGCCGGTGATTCCGCTGCGAAGGGCGTGTCGATCAGCCTGCTGGGCCTGTTGTTCGCCCAGCTGGTGATCGGCGTGATTGGCGTGCTGGCGTTCAGCGGCGAGTACGGCACCGGGATGATCCGCGCCACCCTGGCGGTCGTGCCCTCTCGGCTGCCGGTGCTGTGGGCGAAGGCGATCGTGCTGGTGGGCCTGGTGCTGCCGGTGACCCTCCTGTGCGCGCTCGCCGACTTCTTCACGGCGACCGCTCTTGTGTCCTCCCGCGGTGGTTCGGTGATCTCGCTGACCGATCCGGGGGTGCTGCGGACGGTGGCGGGCTCGTCGTTGTACCTGACCGTCGTCGTAGTGATCGGCCTCGCCCTCGGGGCCCTGCTCCGCAAGACTGCGGCAGCCTTGTCGGTGTTCGCCGCCGTGTTCTTCGTCGTCCCGATCGTCGTGGGGGCCCTCCCGCAGAACATCAGGGGGTTCGCGCCCTACCTGCCGTCCAACGCCGGCGGGGACCTGTGGGGCAGTCCGCTGGGTACCGCGCACGCGCTGAGCCCGTGGACCGGATTCGGGCTCCTGTGCGGCTACGCGGTCGTGCTGACCGCCGCAGCAGCCTGGCGGCTGCGCGGCTGCGACGCCTGATCACCCGGACGGGGTCGAGGATACGATGATGTCCCGTCCGGACACCGGCCGGGAACCCGGGAGCGCGACCTCGCGTTCCCGGGTCTTCGGCTCCGGGATCTCGGGTCGGGCCAGTATCCGCAAGGCCGCGCAGGAGGCGAGCTTCGGCCGGCCGTCAGGCCCGGGAGCGAGGGCGCCACCAGTAGTTTCTGGCGGTGAGCTCGTTGAGTCCGCGCAGGCGCTCTTCGAGCAGCCGGGTGCGGGTGCCGGGGTGTTCAAGGGCGATGCGGAGGTCGGAGGCGAGGTGAGCAGCGTCGCGTACCTCGCATAGTGCCCGGAGGGAGTCTGGCGGGGTTGCCGTCGCACCGGCGATCACCTCGAGAACGGTCTGCAGGTGCGGACCGCTGAACCGGGCGAGGAAGAACCAGTCATCGGCCGGCTCGCCGAAGCGAGCCCATTCGAAGTCCAGCAGCGCGGTGATGTCCTGGTCGCAGGCGAGCCAGTTGCCCCAGTGGCAGTCCGCGTGCACCGGGACAACCGCGCGTGCTGACTGTGGTGCCCGCTGGGCCATCGCCGCGAGGCCGTCGAGACTGGAGGCCGGGATGACGTGATTCTGGTCCAGGGCCGCCAGGTTCTCAACCTCGGCCAGAAGCATGGCCTGGCTGGCAAACCCGCCGTGGTCAGCAGACTCCCGGAGCGTCTGCTCGGCCTGACCGGCAGGGATCCAGCGGTGCAGTTGCCCGAGCCGCTCAACCGCCTGCTCAGCCAGCAGGCGCGCGGTAGCTCCGTCCACGCCGGGCAGGCCCATGCCGGGTGCTGTTCCCGGCACGCGGGCATAGCAGGCGTAGCGAAAATCGCGTGTCCCCAGCCGGTACACCCCGCTGCCGATGAGCGGGGCCGTCAGCTCGGCGGGCAAGTGCGGCACGAGTGAGATCTCCCGGTCGAGTCGCGAATGGCGGTCGGCGTCGATGATCTTAACCACGACGTCCGAGCCGACGTAGACGTGATGGGAGCTGCTCGTGGCCGCGTTCATAGGCCCAGGATCGCGGCCCAGTAGCGCGGCCACGATCGCGCCCGCTAGTACCCCATCAATCATGCGGAGTCACCCATCCCCGACTCCGGCCGGGCGGCTGGCCGTCATTAAGCGGGCGCGTCGGCCGGAAGGCCTGCCGCCAGTGCTGCGTTCAGCAGACGCGTGTCGTAGGTGACGAAGGACGTTAGCGTCTGGCGAATATGCATTGCCGTGCCGAGATGAATGGCATCCAGGCTGAGCACAGTAGCGGGTCGTACGGTCTGGGCCAGGATCCGTACCGGGGGGTCCAGGCTGATCAGGTCGATCTGGTCCAGAACGGCCGGGAGCCTCGCCGCTGCCTCAGGCGCGTATCTGGCCAGGGCGCGGAATGACTCGATCTCCGTCAGCACGGAACTGACCCAGCCCGTCTCCGCGCGCTCGTCGAGCCAGTGTCGCAGGGCCACCGACTCTGCCTCGGCGTGGACGAGCTTGACTATGGCTGCCGAGTCGAGGTACAGCATCAGCGCTCGCCGGAGCGGTCCCTGGCCAGTTCGTCGGCCACGTTGACTCCGTCCGGCCCTCCAAGGTCCATCCGCAAGAGCGCCCGCCGCATCTGAGCTGCCCGCTCGCGGCGGCTGGCCGCTTCTAGCACGGCCTGGCGGATGGCAGCGGATCGGGAGATGCCGCTGTGGGTCAGCACGTCCAGAGCGTGGTCAGTCTCGTCGTCGGTGCGGATCGTGATCGTGTCGCCCATACCGTAAGTGTAAGACGGAGTGTCTTACAACACAAGCGTGACGAAGAGGGCTTGACCTGACTCTGCCGGCCGAGGGCGAGCGTAGGCTGGGGCCTTCCCGTGGGTGAGGGTTGCCGTGATGATCCGTCCGCCGGGCGAGGGCCCGCACGCTGATGCGCTGTCCTTGACCATCCGGGCAGCGGCGCCGCAGGACGGCACCTTCATGGGCGACATGCTCGTCGAGGCGGTGAACTGGTCGCGGGAATGGAAGAAGAAGAGCAGGGCGCGTGCCTGAGCTGACTATCGGCGTTGCCGCCCGCTGGCGCGGACGAGGCGCGGGGCGGGCACTGCTGCGCGCGGTCGCTGACCAGGCTCGCTCGGCCGGCATCGGCCGGATCAGCCTCAGCGTCGAACGGAAGAACTACGCGCGGCAGCTCTACCTGTCCGAGGGCTATCAGGTCGTCGACGCCAGCGACGCGCAGTCAGACACCATGCTGAAAATCCTGTCCTGACCGGGCCCGGCTGATGCCGTTACTTCATGGCCAGCGGGTTTACCGGGGACCCGACGGCGCCGGTCATCTTCAGCGGCGGAGCGCAGAAGAAGAAGTCCCACACGCCATCCGCCCGGCAGTCGGCGGTCAGCTCCTCCAGGTCGAAAAGCTCGCCCAGCGTCAGGCCCATGTCCCTGATCAGCACCATGTGCAGCTCGAGCGTACGGGTGCCGTCCTCGCCGGCGAAGGCTTCCACGCCCCAGTTGTCGCTGGCAACGGCGGCGACGTCACGCTCGCGCAGCCAGGCGGCGCACGACATGCCGAGACCAGGCTCGGCTGACATGAACGCGACTCGATCGCCCCGCTGGCGGAAGTCCTGATACCACCCGGTCCGTACGAGCAGCACGTCACCGGGGCCTACCTGGACCCCGCCCTGCGCGACCAGGGCCTCGTCGAGCTCGGCTGCCTCAATCACGTCGCCCGCCGCTAGCGAATCGACGCCGCGCAGCCCGGCGATGTCAACCAGGACACCGCGCCCGGCAATTCCCCTGGCCTGCCGGTCGATCGAGTTGCGCCGGGCGCCGCGGCTGGTGATGTCCGTGGCGGGGTAGCCGTTCCACATGACGTCGTCGTAGTAGACATGGGCCAGGGCGTCCCACTGCGTGCCTGCCTGCAGCGGCATGAAGACGTAGTCGTCGGCGAAGTGGAATCCGCCGGGCAGGTGCTGGCCCTGACCGGTCTGCGACATCAGCAGCACCGGGTTGATCCGCTGGCCGCCCGGCTGGGGACCGCTGGCGTCGAGCGGGATGCTGAGGTCGAACACGATCCCGCGGCGCACCAGCCCGGCCGCGGCGACGAGGCGCTCGGGCGTCATCAGGTTGATGGTCCCGCGTTCGTCGTCGCCGCCCCAGCGCCCCCAGTTCCTGGTCTGTTCGCCGGCGCTGCGAACGGCTTCGGAGACGGCGAACGCATCATCCACGTGACGATCTCCCTTGTATGCAACCGGCGGGCCAGGGCTCATCTTGCCGTGTTCGGCGAACGATTGTCGCACGATTGTATGCAATAGGGCGAGGCGGACGTCGTCTCGCTACCGTAGTCAGGTGGCTGACCTGCTGCTGCTGTCGAATTCGCGCTTCCCCGGCCTGGCCCTCCTCGAGCACGCTGCTGACGCGCTGCGGGAGGTCACCCGCGGGCGCCGCCGGGTGCTGTTCGTGCCCTTTGCAAGCGGGCAGCCCGATGCCTATACCGGCGTGATGCGCACCGCGCTTGGCGCCCTGGGCCTGGAGGTCACCGGGCTGCACGAGGCCGGCGATCCAGTCAGCGCGATGCGCGCCGCGGAGGTCATCTTTACCGGGGGCGGCAACTCATTCCGGCTGCTGGCGGCCATGCGGCGGCTCGGTCTCCTGGAGCCGGCACGCCGTGCCGTCGCCGACGGCGTCCCGTATCTCGGTGCGAGCGCGGGCGCGAACCTGGCCTGCCCCACGATCAGGACCACCAATGACATGCCCATCGTGGAGCCCGGCTCACTGGATGCTCTGGGCCTCATCCCGTTCCAGCTGAACCCGCATTACCTCGATCCCGATCCCGGCAGCACCCACCAGGGCGAGACGCGGCAGCGACGGATCGAGGAGTTCCTGGAGGACAACGACGTGCCGGTGCTCGCGCTGCGGGAAGGGGCCTGGCTGCGCGTGTCCGGCGCGAGCGCGGTCCTGTCCGGCCGCAACTCCGGCCGCCTGTTCCGCCGGCCCGGCAGCGCGACCGAGATTCCGGCCGGGACGGACGTGTCGTTCCTGCTCACCGCCCGCCCGCGGTTCGACACCGGCGAGCGGGCCGGCACCGTGACCTCCGGGCCGGCGGCGACGTGCGATTCCGGGGCGAGCGGCTGACCGGCCATGATCCGCGGGCAGGACGCCGGACGCTAGACGGGACGCTCGCGGGTGACCGAGGCGGGATCCTTGTCCCGGCGCAGACCCAGGTACCGGGGATGGCGAAGCTGCCCGGCGGTCGTCCACTCGGAGAACCCGACCTGGCCGACCAGGCGCGGCTCGACCCAGTGCACGCCGGCCCGCGGCAGGGTTCCGGACGTGAAAGGCGGGTCCGGGCGGCCGATACCGGCCAGTGCCTGCGTCAGGGCGGCCAGGGTCGCGTCGGTAAAGCCGGTGCCGACTTTCCCGGCGTAGGCAAGCTGTCCGTTCCCGTCGTAGTAGCCGATCAGCAGCGCGCCGAAGCCGGACCGGCTGCCCTGCGGATCGGTGTAGCCACCGATGACGAACTCCTGGTTGTTCTCGGCCTTGAACTTGAGCCAGTCCCGGCTCCGCCCGCCGACGTAGGGCGAGTCGGCCCGCTTGACGACCAGCCCTTCCCAGCCGCTGGCCAGCGCGTGCTCCCAGTAGGCGCGACCGGTCCGGCTGCGGTGCGCCGTGAACCGGAGCGGGCCGCCGAACGACAGGAGCGACCGCAGCACCTGCTTGCGCTCGCGCAGCGGCAGCGGGCGGACATCACGGCCATCCGCCCGCAGCACGTCGAACAGGAAGTAGACGACCGGGACGTGCCTGATGAGCTGCGGGTCCGGGTTGCGGACGCCGAGGCGCTGCTGCAGCCGGCCGAAGCTGGTCGCACCGCCGTGCAGCGCAACCACCTCGCCGTCGACGACGAAGCCGGCTGCGCTCTGCGCCATCAGCGCGGCGCAGAGCTCGGGATAGGTGGCGTTGACCTGCTGCCGGTTGCGGGTCATCAGCCGGACCTGGCCGCCGCCGTCGCGATAGGCCAGGCACCGTTCCCCGTCGAATTTGCGCTCGTAGAACCAGCCCGGATCGAAAAACCGGTCTCTGGTCAGGGTCGCCAGTTCCGGTTCCAGCCAGTCCGCTGGCGCCGGCGCGCCACTGCCCCGGCCGCGCGGTGACTTTCCTGGCTGCAGTCATCTGCTCGCCCCTGCCTGTTCACGTCCTGCCGCTAGCTCTACGGTGCCAGGCGCGCCGCCCGGCCTGACTGCCGCCCCGGCGCTCCGCGCAATCGCGGAAGTCCGCGAGATAAGTTCCGCGGAAGCAATCCGCTACGCTCGCGTCATGCCTGCCGGGAGGGACGATCAGCCCGATGACGGGGCGGCCCGCAGGGAGTTGTTCAGCGAGCTGGCCCGCCTGGAAACCGGGCTGCGGAGCGCGGTGGAGCGCAGGCTGCGCGCCGATCACGGCCAGCCCCTGAGCACGTTCGAGTTCCTGCGGGTGGTCTCCGGTCGCGCGCACTGCCGCGTGCACGACATTTCCGCGGAGCTGAACATCACCGTCGGCGGGACGAGCAAGATCGTTGACCGGCTGGCGGGAGCGGGATACTGCCAGCGCCGGGCGAACCCGGACGACCGCCGCTCGTCGTTCATCGACCTCACCGACGCCGGGCGGCAGTTTCTGGCCGGGCTGACCGCCAGCGTCGATGACGAACTGCGGCTCCGGATCGGGGCGTCGCTCCCTGACCGGGCGCTGCGTCAGCTCACCGGCGCGCTCGGCCGGCTGCGCTCGGCGGTCCGCCCGCCGGACGCGGGGCCTGGCTGACGGTGCCGGCCAGGGCCGCGGCCAGGCCGGTGACGAGCCGGGCGTGCTGCTCAGGAGCGGGGACTGCGATCCGCAGCCACTCGCTGCCGAGGCCGGGGAACGTGTCTCCTCGCCGCACGGCGATACCGTCCGCGCGCAGCCTGAGCCGGACCTGCCGGGCGTCAGGGACTTTCAGGAGCAGGAACGGGGCCTGACTCTCTCGCCCGACCTCGACTCCCGGCAGCCGGGCGAGAAGGGCGGTCAGCTGCTCGCGCCAGCCGGCCGCGAGCAGGGCCTGCTCGTTCGCCCAGGCGACGGCCTCAGGCTGGCTGCAGGCCGCCAGTGCGGTCAGGGCGAGGCTGTTGACCGCCCAGTGCGGCTGCGCCGACCGGAGCTCAGCGATGATGGCCGGCTCGGCTAGCACGTAGCCGACCCGCAAGCCAGCGAGGCCCCAGGTCTTGGTGAGGCTTCGCACGACCACCAGCCCCGGCAGATCGGCCCGCCGCGCCAGGCTGGCCGGCTCACCAGGGACCGCGTCCGAGAAGGCCTCGTCGACGACCAGCAGCCGCCCGGGCCGGGCCAGCGCGGCCACGGCAGCGGCGGGGTGCAGCCGGCCGGTCGGGTTCGTCGGGTTACCGAGCACCACGAGGTCGGCGGAGGCCGGAACGTCCCCGGCGCGCAACGCGAAGGGCGGCTCGAGTACCACCCGCTGCACCTCGTGACCGGCCTTCCGCAGCGCGGATTCTGGCTCGGTGAAGGACGGATGCACGCACACTGCCAGCCGGGGCCGGACCGTTCGCGCGACCAGCGTGAAAGCTTCGGCCGCGCCGTTGGTCAGCAGTACCTCGCCCGGCGCGCGGCCGTGCCGGGCGGCGACGGCCTCGATGGCCGGCTCCTGACGAGGATAGGCCGCGGCCGAGTCCAGCGCGGCAGCAAGCCGGGCCCGCAGCCAGTCCGGCGGCCGCGGCAGCCGGACGTTGACCGCGAGGTTCAGCTGACCGGCAGACTCCGGGTCCGCCTCCTGGTCGCCGTGATGATCAAGGTCGAACTCTGCCATCTGGCGCAGCATAGCCGTGGCTCGCCCCGGCTCCGCGCCGGTAGTCTGGGCGCGGGTGAGCCGGGAAGTCTGGTCGGCAGCACGTCACTCGTGCCCGCATGCAGCCGACCAGGAGCCGCCTTCGTGTCGTTCGTCATCTTCGCCGTCGCTGCCGCCATCAGCCTGGCCACCAGCTGGCTGCTGGTGTCCCGGCTCGAGCGGCTCGGCGAGCGGCTCGGGCTTTCGGAAGCGCTGCTCGGGATCGTCGCGGCGCTCGCGGCCGATGCCCCGGAGATCTCAGCCGCCGTCAGCGCGCTGACGAGCCACCAGCAGAGCGTCGGGGCCGGCGTCGTGCTCGGCTCCAACGTCTTCAACCTGGCCGCGCTGCTCGGGCTCGGCGCGGTGGTGGCCGGCCGCATCGTGCTCTTCAGGAAAGTTGTCGCGCTCGGCGGCACCGTCGCCATGCTGATCGCGCTTGCCTGCCTGGCCGTCGTCACCGGCCTGCTTCCGGTTGCCGCCGGGCTGGCGCTGGCGCTGGTCGTCCTGGCGCTGTACCTGCTGCTGCTCGCCACTGAGGGCCAGGGACTGGAGCGGCTGCGGCTGCCCGGGCGCGCGCTGACGTGGCTGCGGTCGGCGGTAACCGAGGAGGAAATCGAGCTCGAGGACGCCATCCGGCCGCAGCCGGGCCGATGGCCGGACGTAGCCGCGGCCGGTGTGGCTCTCGTGGTCGTCGTCACCGCGAGCGTCGTGATGGAGCGAGCGGCTGCCAGCTTCGGTCGGCAGTTCGGCATCCCGGAGATCATCGTGGGCGGCCTGGTGCTGGCCGCGGTGACCAGCCTGCCGAATGCGGTCGCGGCTGTGTACCTGGCCGGCCGCGGCCGCGGTGCGGCGACGCTGAGCACGGCCCTGAACAGCAACACCATCAATGTTGTCGCGGGCCTGCTGCTGCCCGGAGTGATACTCGGGCTCGGCCGGCCGTCCGGCGAGGCTGAGCTTGTCGCCTGGTGGTACGCGGGCCTGAGCGCGGCGATCCTGGCGCTGGCCTACCGGCACCGTGGCCTGTCCCGCCGCGCGGGCAGCCTGGTGATCGCGGCGTACGCCGCGTTCACCGCCTCGGTCGTGGTCACCGGATACGCGCTGCCCGGCAGCGGCTGGACCGTCGCGGCGCTCAGCGCGGCGTCCGTTCTGCTGCTGGCCGTCGCTTTCCCGGCGCGGGGAAAGCGGCCCGGGTCCGCTAGTTCCTGGCGACGGCGGCCGGGCTGCCCGGCCGGGGCGCGCCGCTTCCTGGCTTCACCCGCGGGATGAACCAGGCCAGCCCGAGTCCGATCAGCGTGATGACCAGGAGCGTGACCGCGGCCGCGCCGAACGGCTTGCCGGCGGCGCCGACCAGGATCGAGCCGGCCAGCGCGGTTCCGAAGGACGAGCCCAGGTTGGACACGCTGCGCGACAGACCGGAGATATCCCCCTGGTCGGCCTCGGAGAAGCTCGACTGCACCACGTTGACTGACGAAGTCAGCATGACTCCGACGCCGGAGCCGATGAGGAAGAGCCCGGGGACGAAGCTGAGCACGCCGGACGTGGAACTGACCAGCGCGAGCAGCAGCGCCATGCCCTGCGGCGGTGAGCGCGAAGCCGGACAGGATCAGCAGTCCCTGCGGCCGGCGCCTGGCCAGCCGTCCCGCCGCGGCCGAGCTCAGCAGGATCCCGGCGATCGCCGGTGTCAGCATCAGCCCGGTCTGGATCGCGCTGTAATGACGCCGTTCCTGCAGGAAGACCGAGACGATGAAGAAGGTGCCCTGGAGGATCAGCCACTGCACGAACTGCGTGCCCATGCCCAGATTCGCGACCCGGCTCGCGAACATGCGCAGATGCAGCAGCGGCTCGCGGCCGTGGCGTTCCCTCGACCGGATGTGCAGGAAGAACCAGGCCAGGATCAGTACGCCGACCGCGACGAAGAGCCAGACGGGCGAGACGCCGCCCTCGGGGATGATCACTGCGCCGCCGACCGAGAAATCCTTCCTGGCGCTGAACCAGCCGTACTGTGACGACTGCAGGATGCCCAGCACCACGAAGAACAGCCCGGCCGCGGACAGCACGGCGCCGCCGAGGTCAAAGCGAGGAGCCGTCTGGGTGACCGGCGGATCATCGATCTTGCGGGCAAGAAACACGATCCACGCGACCACGAGCACCTGCAGCCCGAACGAGGCGCGCCAGCTGATCGCGCTGGTGAGAAGGCCGCCGATCAGCGGCCCGGCAGCAGCCCCGAGGCCGCCGGCGCCACTGACGATGCCGAAGTACTTGGCCCTGGTCTTCAGGTCGGGGAAGGCGACAGTGACCAGGATGTAGACCGGCGGGATCATCAGCGCCGAGCCGATGCCCTCCAGCAGCGAGTAACCGAAGATCATCAGGCCGAGTCCCTGGGCGAGCAGCGCCAGCACCGCGCCCACCCCGTAGACGATCAGGCCGGCCATGAAGCAGCGCTTGCGGCCCCAGATCGTCGTGAGCTTGCTGCCCGGGATCATCAGCGACGCCATCGTGAGCGTGAACAGGGTGATCGTCGTCTGCATGCCCAGCACCGTCGTGCCGATGTCCTTGGCGATGGCGCTGATGGCGACGTTCATGTTGCTGGCCGCATAGCTCGCGATGAACTGCGCCAGCGCCAGCGGGAGAACCAGGGCGGCCGCTGCCGGGCGGCCGCGAGTGGTGGGCTCGCTCACCTCGCGAGGCTGTCACGGCAGCCCGGGCCAGGCATCCCCCCCGCCGGGTGATCGTTAAGGACCAAAGGCCCGGTCTTCCTGGCTCGTTCGGCTCTGTCCTGCGGCCAGGCCCCCTGGTGGAGTGATCAGGGGCTGGCGTTCCGGGGGAGCCGGCCCGGACGGGGGGATACCGCCATGTCCGCAGCAACCGAGGCACTGGCCGGACCAGCGGGGCAGGCAAAGCCAGTGACCGCACAGAGCCATGTTCCGGGCCTGCCGGCCTGGCTCGTGCCGCGCAGCAGGCTGGACCGCCAGCTCAGCCGGGGCAGCCAGCGGCCGCTGACGATCGTGACCGGCCCGGCCGGTGCGGGCAAAACGGTGGCCATCGCGTCATGGGCCAGGACCAGGCCGGGGCGGCGTCCCGTCGCGTGGGCCTCCGCCGACCGCTCGGACAACCAGCCCGCTGTCTTCTGGCGGCATCTCACCGGAGCGCTCAGGCAAGCCGGGCTGGACATTCCGGCGGGCCTGGTCATCCGCGACAGCCACCGCGCCGGGCCGGAATACCTGTCGCGGCTCGCCGGTGAACTGGCCGGCCAGGAGCTTCCTGTCGTCCTGGTGCTTGACGATATGCACCTGGTGACCAGCAGCGGTCCGCATGAGGACCTGGCCCGGCTGTCGCGGCTGGCCGGGCCCGGTCTCCGGCTGGTGCTCGCCTCGCGCGCCGCGTCGCAACTGCCCTTGCATAAGTTCCTGCTGGCCGGCGACCTGAGCCAGATCGGCTCCAGGGACCTGGCCTTCACCACCGCCGAGGCCAGGCAGCTGGCCGTCCGGCATGGCGTCAGCCTGTCTCTTCCCGCGGTGACGGCGCTGCGGGACCGGACAGCGGGCTGGGCAGCCGGCCTGCGGCTGGCCGCGGTCGCCCTGCAGAACTGCGCCGATCCGGACCAGCTCGCCACCGGGATCGGGCTGGCCGATTGCGAGCTCATCAGCTATCTGGCCAGTGACCTGCTCAGCAGCCTGGCTCCGGGCACCGCGGAGCTTCTGCTGAAGACCAGCGTGCTCGAGCGGGTCAGCGGGGAACTCGCCGTCGAGCTCACCGGCGACCCGGAGGCGGGCGGCCGGCTGGCCGCGCTTGCCGACGACAACGTCCTGGTGCAGCCACTGGGCCGGGGCTGGTATCGCTACTGCCCGCTACTCGCTCAGGCGCTGACGGCCAGGCTTCAGCGCGAAAGCTGGCAGGAGTCACGTGACCTGCGGCGCCGGGCGGCCCGCTGGCTGCGTCAGCGCGGCCAGCTCACCGAGGCGGTCAACCAGGCCGCCGACGCAGCTGACTGGCCGCTGGCCGCGCGGACCGTGATCGACGAGCTGGCAGTGCCCGGTCTGGTCGAGTCGGGCCGGCAGGACGCGGTCGCGGCCCGGCTACGGGTGATGCCCGATGCTGTCGCCGCAGCTGAGCCGGCCCTGGTGACCGTGACCGCGGCAATCGCGGTGCGCGACCACCGGTCGCGGGACGCCGCCGGCTTGCTGACCGCCGCGGACCGGATGCTCGCAGCCCCGGGCGGCGGCGAGCCAGGCGCCGCCGGGCCAGTCACCGTACGGCTGGCCGCCGAGCAGGTCCGGCTGGCGCTCGCACGCCAGACCGGCGACCTGGACAGCGCCGAAGCTGCGGTCGTCAGCGCCGGAAACCTGTCCGGCAGCCTGCCGGGTGAGCTCCTGGCCTGGCACCCGGAGGCACTTCCCAGAGTTCAGGCCGACCGGGCGCTGATCGAATTCTGGCGCGGACGGCCGGAGTCCGCGGCCGCCCTGCTGGACGGTATCGGAGGCCCGCCGGGGCGCACCTGCGGAGCGGAGCGGGGGCAGCGCGCCGACTGGGCCGGTTTGCGGGCCCTCATCGACGCGCTGCAGGGCAGGCTTGCCGGGGCCGAGGAGGCTGCCGCCCGCGCCGCGCGCGCGCCGGAGCGGGATCAGCCGCACAACGGGAACGAGCCGGCCAGGACTACCGGGGGCACCGGGACCGGCGGCTCTGACGCCGCCGCCGCCGACCTGGCGCTGGCCTGCGTTGACCTGCAGCGCGGCCAGCTCACCCAGGCGGGCGAGCGGATTGCCGGCGCGAGCCGGGCGCTGACGGTGCGGCCAGACCGGCTCCTGTCGGCCGTGGCCGATCTGGTCAGCGCGAACCACGCGGTCGCGACCGGCCAGATCGCGGCGGCGCGCGCCCGGATCGCGCGGGCGCGCGGCGGCTGGCAGGTGCCCGGCTGGCTTGCCGACCGGCTGTGGCTGGCCGAGACGGCGGCCGATGACGCGGCCGGCGACGCGCTCGCGGGCCCGGCCGTGCCGGCCGCGAAACGACGGATTCAGGGGCGGCTTGCCTGCGCGTTCCCGTCATTACCGAACGGCTCAGTCATCGCGAGCGGGAGGTGCTGGAGCTGCTGTCCGGGATGCTCACCACCGATGAGATCGCGAGCGAGCTCTACGTGTCCGTCAATACCGTCAAAACTCACGTACGCAGCATTCTGCGCAAGCTGGGTGCGGCTCGCCGCGGAGAGGCGGTCCGGCGGGCGCGTGAGCTGCGGTTGCTCGCGGCGGTGCCGCGGTCTGCCCGCTAGCGCAACGGAAGCGGCGGCGGAGGTTCATCCTCGCCGGATGATGTGCCAGGCCGCGGCCCCTGCCAGCGTGGAGGCGTCAGATGGCGCGAAGGAGGAAGTCAGTGAACCGCTACCCGAATATCTCTGACCACGGCCTCATCGGCGACCTGCAGACCACGGCCCTGGTAACGACTGACGGGACCGTGGACTGGTTCTGCTGCCCGCGGTTCGACTCTCCGAGCGTGTTCGCGTCGCTGCTGGACGCCGAGCGCGGCGGCCACTTCAAGGTCGCGCCGGACCGCGATGACTATGTCAGCAGGCAGCTCTACTTTCCCGAGACGGCGATGCTGATCACCCGGTTCATGACGCCGGACGGCGTCGGCGAGGTCACTGACTTCATGCCGGTCATCGAAGGGCGGCCGACGGACCGCCACCGGCTCGTCCGCCAGCTGCGGGTGACCCGCGGCACCATGCGGTTCAAGCTGGACCTTCAGCCGCGGTTTGACTACGGGCGGGCCAAGCACACGGTCGAGGTGTCAGAAAACGGCGCGCTGTTCCGCTCCGGTGCGATGGAGCTCACCCTGCACACGTCCGGGCGCAAGGCCGGGGACGAAGCCCGCGCCGCAAACGCCAGGCAGGTCGGCGGCGGCCTGGAGGCGACGTTCACCCTGAAGGAAGGCGAGATCGGCGGCGTCGTGCTCGAGTCGATGGGCGGCCAGCCCCGCGCGCTGCCCAAGGGCGAGCTCACCCGGCTCGCGAACGACACCGGACGGTACTGGCGGACCTGGCTCGGCCGGTCCACCTACCAGGGCCGCTGGCGCGAGATGGTCACCCGGTCGGCTATGACGCTCAAGCTCCTGACCTACGAGCCGACCGGCGCCCCGGTCGCCGCAGCTACGGCCGGGCTCCCCGAGCAGGAAGGCGGCGAGCGGAACTGGGACTACCGGTACACCTGGATCCGGGACGGCTCGATGAGCTTGCATGCCCTGCTCGGCCTCGGTTACGAGGAGGAGGCGGCCAAGTTCGCCCGCTGGCTGCGCGACCGCGTCTCCGAGCAGGCGGGTGACGGGTCGGGCCCGCTCAAGATCATGTACCGGGTGGACGGCTCCTCTGACCTCACCGAGGAAACCCTGGATCACTTCGAGGGCTGGCGCGGGTCCCGGCCGGTGCGCATCGGCAATGGTGCCGCCGACCAGCTCCAGCTCGACATCTACGGCGAGGCACTCGCCGCCGTCTGGACCGGCGAGCGCTGCGGCATGCAAATCGCGCACGAGGGCTGGCTGGCGCTCTCGAAGATGATCGACTGGGTAGCGGATAACTGGGACCAGCCGGACGAGGGCGTCTGGGAAACCCGCGGTGGCCGGAAGGACTTCACCTACGGCCGGTTCCAGTGCTGGGTGGCGCTGGACCGTGGCATCCGGCTGGCGGAGCACAGCGGCCGGCCCGCCAACGCGGGCAAGTGGTCCGCCCAGCGCGACGCGCTCTACAACCAGATCATGAGCCGGGGCTGGAACAAGAAGGTCAAGGCGTTTACTCAGCACTACTCCACCGACGTGCTGGACTCCTCGCTGCTCCTCATGCCGATCGAGGGCTTCGTGTCACCGGCCGACCCGCTCTGGCTGTCCACGCTCGACGCGATGGACCACGAGCTGGTGTCCGACAGCCTCGTCTACCGGTACAACCCGGCGGCGTCCCCGGACGGGCTGAGCGGCGACGAGGGCACGTTCTCGCTCTGCACGTTCCTGTACGTGGACGCGCTGGCGCGGGCTGGTCGCCTGAACGAGGCCGTGCTGATCTTCGAGAAGATGCACACCTACGGCAATCACCTGGGCCTGTACTCCGAGGAGATCGGCAGCACCGGCGAGCAGCTCGGCAACTTCCCGCAGGCCTTCACCCACCTGTCGCTCATCAACGCCGCGATCAGCCTGAATCAGCGCCTGGACCAGCAGGCCAGCCAGGCCGGACCGGTCCTGGCCGCCGTCTGACCAGGGCGGATTCATCCGCAGCGGGTGATGCCTGACGGCGGGGACAGCCAGATGCTCGTGCTAGCACATGACGATCGCGGGCAGCTGCCCGCCTGGCAGGGGGGACGGTACTCAGATGGCCGCACTGACCGCGTGGAAGTTCCCGACATCCGACGGCGCCGAGCACGCCCTGGGCAAGCTCGAGAAGCTGCAGGGTCAGCAGCTGATCCAGGTTTATGACGCTGCTGTCGTGACCTGGGAGTCCGGCCGCAAGAAGCCGAAGACGCGGGAGCTGAACGACACCAGGAGGCTGGGCGCGCTGGGCGGCGGGTTCTGGGGCCTGCTGTTCGGCCTGATCTTCTTCGTGCCGATCCTGGGCCTCGCCATCGGAGCAGGCCTCGGCGCGATGGCCGGATCACTCAAGGACGCCGGCATCAGCGATGAGTTCATCTCCGACGTCAGGAAGAAGGTCACGCCCGGCACGTCCGCGCTGTTCGCCCTCACCGGCGAGGCGGTGCCGGACCGGGTGGCGGCCGAGTTCAGCGGCAGTGACGCCGAGCTCATCAGCACCAACATGTCGGCCGACCAGGAAGCCAGGCTGCGCGAGGCATTTGGCCAGGAGGACTAGCTCGTCGCCCTGGCCGGCGGGCGAGGCAAGGTTCGTCTCAGCCCGTCGTGGCCGGCCGTGGTGATCCCGCTGAAGCCGGCGCTGGCGCGGCCGGCCCAGTCTGCGTCCGTGATCTCCGCGGGCTCCGCCGGAAGGTAGTGCGTCAGGATCAGCTCGCCGACCCCGGCGCGTTCGGCGACGCCGCCGACCTGCGTGACGTCGGTGTGCAGCCCCGCCATCCGGTCCAGGGCGGTGCCGGCGAACCCGTGGCTGGCCAGATAGCTCAGGTCAGCGACGTGGTGAACGAGGATGTCGGCACCTGTGGCCAGTTCGATCAGGTCCTCGTTCACAGTGGTGTCGCCGGAGAACACGACCGAGCCGCCGGCCGTATCGAACCGGTAGGCGAAGGCCGGAATTGCGTGCCCGTGGGTCACCGGCACAGCGGTGACCAGGACCTCAGCGTCCTGCACCACGACGATCGGAATCTGCGGGCCGCCGCCAGCTGCCGGGGGCGGGGTGATGTCGAAGCCGCGGACGAGCTCCGCCGGATCCGGCATCGCCGCGTCCAGCGGCATGATGTTGAGGTGGTAGGCGTAGGCGGCGAGAATCGCGCTGACCAGGTCGGCGGTGCCGGGCGCCGGGAGGCCGGGGTGGATGGTCGTCTTTCGCCGGAAGGTGCCGTCACCTGCGGGCAGTGCCCGCGGCCGCGACGGCCCGTAGACCCGGACCGGCGCCAGCGGGCCGTGTGCGTCGCGGCGGCCGCCCCACGGGTACAGCAGCAGGCCGGGCAGGTCGCCGGTGTGGTCGGCATGCAGGTGCGTCAGGAGGACAGCCTCCAGCCGGGCGAAGTCGAGCCCGGCCCTGACAACGGCCGACGGCGTGCCGCGCCCGCAGTCGACGACGAAGATGCGCGTGCCGACGACCAGTGCTGACGAGATGCCGCCGCGGCCCGCGACCGGCATCGGCGCCCCGGCCGTGCCGAGCAGGATCAGCTCAGTCGGCATGCTGATCGCCCCCCTCATCCGCCGTGACAGCCGCAGCTTTCCCTGATGACCAGCTCGGTGGGCAGCCGCTCGACCCTGGGCGGGAGCGACGGGTCGGCGATCCGCTGCAGCAGCCGGGTGCAGGCATGCTCGCCCAGCAGCCACATGGGCTGGCGGACCGTGGTCAGCGGCGGCGTGACCAGGGAGCCCGATTGCATGTCGTCGAACCCGACGACCGCCATGTCGACCGGGACGCGGATCCCGGCCGACTGCAGCTCGCGCATGGCCCCGATCGCCATCTGGTCGTTCGCGCAGACGAGGGCGTCGGGGCGGTCCCGCTCCGGCAGGGCCAGGATCTCGCGGGCGGCGAGCTGGCCGCTCAGCGCGGCGAACCAGCCGGCGAACACTCCGGTCAGGCTGACGCCTGGATACCCGGCGATCGCGTCCTGCAGGGCAGCGAGGCGCTCGGCGGCGTCGGGGGCATTGCCGGGGCCAGCGATGGCGAACAGCCTGGTCCTGCGGTGCTTCCCGACGAGATGCGCGACGAGCGCCGCGGTGCCGGACCGGTTGTCGGCGGCGACGACGTCGTGCGGCTCGTTCGCGGGGCCGGCTACCAGCACGATCGGGGTCCGCGCGGCGAGCAGGGCCAGGTGCTCGGGACTGACGACGCTCTCAGCGATCAGAAGCCCGTCGACCTTCGCCGAGACTTTCTGCAGCCGCTGGTAGGCAGCACCGGGGTCATCGCCCCGGAGCAGCGAGATGAGCAGCGACCACTCGATCGCGCTGAGCGAGGCCTCGACGCCGCGGAGCACTTCCTCGATAAACAGCAGGCCCTGCTGCTCCACGTCGGTCTCGGGACTGCGTTTCTCGACCGCGACGAGGCCGATCACTTCCTTGCGCTGGCGGGCCATGCTCTGCGCGGCGCCGTCGGGGACGTAGCCGAGAGCCTCGATGACCCCGAGAACGCGCTGCCGGGTCTCGGGCCGGACCCGGTCCTGGCCGTGCACCACCCGGGACACGGTGGCCGTGGAGACGCCGGCCTCGCGGGCCACGTCGTAGAGCGTCGCGGCGGCCGGACCCGCAAGCCCGGACGGCCGGTCCTGTCCCATCGGGTCGTCTCCCTGGCGGGCAGCTAGGCGGCGGCACAGCCGGTTACACCTCGGATGCTACCGCTGAGCTCCGAGGCGGCGTCCGGGCGCGACGGCCTGCAGCGCCGGCTCCTCGACGTCGAGCCCGGCATCGATGTCGGCATCGGCCAGTTCAGCGGTCAGGGCGGGCGAGCCGTCGTCGTGCACGTACTTGCCGCCGCGCAGCAGCGAGGCGACCGCGGCGATGAGGCAGCAGGCGATCGCGAAAACGAACGCCACTTCCAGGCCGTGCTTGAACGGGGCGGAGATCAGCGACGGGAAGAAGGTGTGGCCGGTCAGGTAGGCCGCGTGGCTGGCGGACAGCTTGCCGATGGCAGGCCCGAGCAGCGTTTGCACCGGGTTGTAGCCGAGCAGCGCCGCGAACATGACCGAAACCGGCGGCAGGGCCGCGATCCTCGCCGCGTCCGCGTGCGGCAGGCCTTGCGCGACCAGGCCGTGGTTCAGCGCGCCCGGCAGGGTCCCGGCCAGGCCGAGAATGATCAGCGTGAAGAAGACGCCGATCGAGAGCACCATGGCGGAGTTCTGGAACGTCGCGCTCATGCCGGCGCCTACGCCGCGCCGCTCAGGCGGCAGGCTGTTCATGATTCCGGCCCGGTTCGGCGAGGCGAACAGGCCCATACCGATGCCGTTGAGCAGCAGGATGCCGGCGAACTGCCAGTAGGTGAAGTTGATCGGCAGCATCTCGAGCAGGAGGAACGACGCCGCTGCCAGCAGCATGCCGCCGGTGGCGAAGGGCCGCGCGCCGAAACGGTCGGACAGGTAGCCGGACAGCGGCCCGGCGAACAGGAAGCCGACAGTCAGCGGCAGCATCGCGATGCCGGCCCACAGCGGGGTCCGGTCGAAGTCGTAGCCGTGCGTCGGCAGGTAGATGCCCTGGAGCCAGATGATCAGCGTGAACATGAGGCCGCCGCGGCCGAGGCTCGACAGCAGGCTGGCCATGTTGCCCGCGGTGAACGGGCGGATCTTGAACAACCCGAGGTTGAACATCGGCTCGGAGACCCTGGTCTCGATGACGCAGAACGCCGCGAGCACGGCGACGCCCCCGATGATCAGGCCGAGCACGAGCGGGCTGGTCCAGCCCATCGTGTGGCCTCCGTAGGGCTGGATGCCGTAGGTGATGCCCACCAGGACAGCGATGAGCCCGGCACCGAAGGTGACGTTGCCCGCCCAGTCGAGCCGGGCCGGCCTGCGGATGCCGCGCTCCTGCAGCTTGAGGTACGACCAGATCGCGCCGAGTACGCCGAACGGCACGGAGATCAGGAACACCAGGCGCCACTCGACCGGGCCGAGGATGCCGCCGAGCACCAGGCCGATGAACGACCCGGCGATGGCGGCGACCTGGTTCAGGCCGAGTGCGAGGCCACGCTCATTGGCCGGGAAGGCGTCGGTGAGGATCGCGCTGGAGTTGGCCATCAGCATCGCGCCGCCGACGCCCTGCATGACCCGCATCCCGATCAGCCACCAGGCGGCGGCGGTGCCGTGCAGCCACGTCACCGACAGCAGGATGGAGAACAGGGCGAACAACGCGAACCCGAGATTGAACATCCGGACCCGGCCGAACATGTCACCCAGGCGGCCGAAGCTGACGACGAGCACGGCGGTAACGACGAGGTACCCCATGATCAGCCACAGCAGCAGGCTGGTGTTGCCCGGCTGCAACGGGTTGACCCCGATACCGCGGAAGATGTCCGGCAGCGCGATCAGCATGATCGACGCGTTGATCGTGGCCATCAGGACGCCCAGGGTCGTATTCGACAGGGCAATCCACTTGTAGTGAACCCCGCTGACACGGTGCACGATGGACGACATGACCTTCCCTTCGGGACGCTGACGGCGCCCGGGCGGGCTCAGGACGGCCGCAGGCCCGGGTCATCAAGTACTTGCTAGACGCAAACTAACTATGCGCCGCAGCTATTCCGTCCGCCGCTGTGACGGGAATCACTGCGGCACGCCGCCGTCGACTGCCAGCACCGAGCCGGTGGTGAAGCTGGAGGCATCGCTGGCCAGATACAGCGCCGCGCCGACGATCTCGGCCGGCTCGCCGCCGCGCCGCAAGGCGTACTGCCGGGCCCGCCGGCCAAAGGCCTCAAGATCCCAGGCCTTGCTGATATCGGTCAGGAACGGCCCGGCCATGATCGCGTTGACTCGCACGGCCGGCCCGTAGGCGAGCGCGAACCCGGCCGTGATGGCGTTGAGGCCGGCCTTGGCCGCCGCGTAGGGGATGACGTCTGGCCGCGGGTGAGCGGCGGCCACGCTGCTGATGTTGATGATCGAGCCGCCATCGCCCGCGGCCATCCGCTGGCCCGCCAGCGCCGTGAGGCGGAACGGGCCCTTGAGGTTGACCGCGAGCACGCTGTCCCAGAGGCGCTCGTCAACCTCGGCCAGCGACGAATAGAGCGGTGACTTACCCGCGTTGTTGACCAGGACATCCAGCCGGCCGAACCGGTCGTAGGCGGCGTCGAGCAGGCCCGGCAGCTCGTCCCAGTGCCCGACGTGACAGCTGACCCCGAGTGCGTGCCGGCCGGTCTGCGCTTCCACGTGCCGGGCTAGCTCGGCGCAGGCCGCGCCGTTGCGGCTGGCGATGACGACGTCGGCTCCGGCCTCGGCGAACGCCAGCACCATCTCCCGGCCGAGGCCGCGGCTGCCGCCGGTGACCAGCGCCACCCTGCCAGTGAGCAGAAATCGGTCGGTTACAGCTCCCATGCCGGCTCCCAGCCTTCGGTCCCGCAGGCTAGATTCTCACAGGCATCAGCTAGCGGCGCGACACTGCCGCAATGCTTCGGGAGTTGAACGTGGCCGAGCAGAGGGACTGGCTGATCGGTCACGCGCACCGCGGGCGCATCCCTGGCGGGTCAGCGCAGAGATCGCGGCGGTGACACTGTCTACCGGGTGCTCCACCGTTACCACGCCTCCGCGAAATGGCTGACACGATTCTGACGGAAAGCGAAGCGTCGCTGGCAGTTGAAGACCTCGGCTGGCGGTACCTCCTCGACTGCCTCACCACCGCTGTCATGGTCGGCTCTCTCTTCGACGGGTGCGAAGTCATCCGCGCTGCGGGTACATCGCCGGCCGGCACGCCGGTACTCGGGTATGACCACGTCCCGGCGCCCGCCGACCTCGTGGACCCGTCCGCTGGCGGTCCGTCTCTCTGGTTCCAGCAGACGGACGAACCGCGTACGCAGCGCAACAGAATTCATCTTGATCTGACTGTCCCGCACGACGATGCGGTTGCCCGAGTCGAAGCCGCCCTCGCGGCCAGCGGCCGGCTCGTCAGCGACGACCATGCGCGAGCATTCTGGATCTTGGCCGACTCCGAGGGCAATGAAGTCTGCGTGTGCACATGGCAGGGCCGTGACTGACGCGTCGTAGCCGGGCAATTTTCAGCTAGCGGTGGTCAGGCAGCAGGACCGGGCCAACGCCGGGGATGGCCTGCGCGCGCGCCTCGGCGAGGAGCGCGGCCGCCGCCTGAGCGGCGTTCTCGCCGGTGCGGGACATGCGCGCAGCGATGAGGCCGGTGACGACCGGTGTGGAGAACGAGGTGCCGCTCCACTTCGCCATCCCGTAGAACTCGCGGGCCTGACCGATGTACGGCGTGACGTGGCAGGTATAGGTGCCCGTCGCGTACGCGTTCACCAGATCGCGGCCGGGGGCGTAGACATCGACCCAGCCGCCGAAATTGGTGAAGCTGGCCCGGCTGCGGCAGTCGCCGGCGAGCGCGCCAACCGCGATGACATCAGGGAAGGCGCAGGCCAGCCGGGGCGGCGCGATCCGTCGTTGCCCGCCGGCGCGATGCAGACGGTGCCCTTGTATGCCGCAAGCGCTTCAGCCACTCGGCAAAGGCGATCAGTGGCAGGTCATGACGCGAGCGCGCGGAAATGCTCAGATGGAAGATATCCACGCCGAGACTGAGCGCATCCTCAAGCCGGGTCACGAGTTCCGACTCCAGATGGCTGCCCGCGATGGAGAACGCATTGGTGACGATGATGTCCGCCGCCGGGGCCAGGCACCGCGTCACGCCGGCGACGAACGTGCCGTGACCGGCATACGGCGGAATGGGCTGGGCGCCGCCGGGCAGCCTCGGCGGCAGCGGGTCGACATCGCCGGCCCGGAGTCCGGCAAGCCACGGATGACTGGCGTCCGCTCCGGCGAGCAATCCGGTGTCGGCCAGGTAGATCAGCGTGCCCGCGCCGCTGTTGTCGGCGCGGCGGCGGGTACGGCTCGATCTCGTCGTAGACCTGCTGGGGCTCGGTCGCGGGGCACGGCATTCCTTCGCCGCCGGCCACCGTCAGGACGTGGTCCGGTGTCGCGGCTCCGCGGCCGAGCTGCCGGTCAATCTCGGCGAGCGCATCGCGCACGGCTGGCTGCGGTTCGGCCAGCGTGAGGAGCACGACGCCCCCGGCCAGGCGCCGGATCCGCGCGGAATCGTTCTGCACGAGGTCACGCTCGCCTGGCTGCCCGAGAATCTCCAGCACCCGGTCGAGATAAGCGGGGCTGACCAGGATCTGGCCTTCGGCGTACAGATGGTCGACACCGCGGTCATTGCGGGCCGGCTTGATCTCTGGCCGGCGGTCAGAGGAACCGCGGAAGGCGCTGATGATGCCGTCGATCTCGTCGGCAACCTGTGGCCTGAGGCCATCTCTCCAGTTCTCGTTCTCATCCGGCATCGGGGGCCTCCACGAATTCACGAATACGCGCCCAGGCGGGTGCTGGCGCGGAGCTAGCTCATGCTCGCCGGGACGGACGCGATACGCGCCGGCCGGGCGTCTATACGGAGCAGGTGACGGGCGGGGTGATACTTCGCAGCAGCGAACTACGTGCCGTCCGCCGTCAGTAACGCAAGGTGAGGTCGGGCGCACTGGCGCTGCGGATGCGGACAAGCGCGGCCGGCGACAGCACACCGCGATGATATGGGCAACTAAGCTAGTTTTCGTGGCGGAAGGCTCTCCCGCGACACCCTCAGGCACGGCAGTGCCCGGCGACTTGCTGGCGCTGGCGATGGCCCGTCCGCATGACGCACTGGCCAGAGCGCGCGGCATTATCGCCGGACGGCCGAGCGCCGTCGAGGCAATGATCGCGCATCAGGCCGCCGGGATCGTGCTGCGGGAGATCGACGATGTCGGTGCGGGGATCCGCGAGTTGCGCCGCGCGCTGCGGCTGGCCCGGCAGCTCCGCCGACCCGATCACGAGGCCGATGTACTGGGATCCCTGGGCGTGGCTTTCGTATACGCCAACCGGACTGCGGACGGACTTGCGGCTTTCGACCGTGCGATTCAGATCTCCGGCGGCGTGCTGCTCGGGCGCGTGCTGCACCGGCGGGGCCATGTGCTGTGGACGCTCGGCAGGCACGCTGCGGCCCTGGAGGACTTCCGCCAGGCGGTCGCGGTACTGCAGCGCGCCGGTGATCAGACCTGGGCAGCCCGGGCACTGAACGGGCGGGGCCTTGTCTATCTGGCGGTCGGTGCGCCTGCGCGCGCGGACGCTGACTTCGTGGCCGCCGCGCAGTTGCTGGCAGTTACCGGCCAGGAACTGATGTGGGCCACGCGGTACTTAACCGGGGCGTGGCTGCGTTCAGATCTGGCGATTTGCCGGCTGCCCTGTCGTTTTTCGATCAGGCGGCCGCCCGGTATCGCTCCCTGGACATCCGGCCCGGTCCTACGTCAGCCTCGACCGATGCGATGTGCTGCTGGCCGCTGGACTGGCCGGCGAGGCATTGGCTGAGGCGGATGCCGCCATCAGTGACATCGAGCACCGGGGCGGCCGGTCCACGAAACGGGCGGAGCTCTTGCTGATGGCCGCCAGCTGCGCGCTGGCAGCGGCGCAGCCGCAGGCAGCGCTCGACCGGGCGCGGGCCGCGCGCCGCCTCTTCCGGTCTCAGCAGAGTGACTGGGGACAAGCGCACGCCAGCCTCGTCGTCGTTCAGGCACAGTACGCCTCCGGCCAGATCTCGGCCCGGCTGCTGCTGGCGGCGAGGCAGGCAGCCACCCAGCTCAGCGGGCTGGGCTCGGCCGAGGCGTCACAGGCAAATCTGCTGGCCGGACGGGTTGCGCTCGGGTTGCGCCGCCCGAAGGACGCCGAGCCGCACCTGACCAGTGCCGCTCACAGCCGGCGCCGCGGTCCGGCGATATCCCGCGTCGCCGGATGGCTGGCCGAGGCCCTGCAGGCGGAGGCGACCTCAGATCCGCGGCGGCTGCAGGTCGCGTGCCGTCGCGGTCTCGAGATCCTGGACGAGCACCAGTGGACCCTCGGTGCCTCGGAACTGCGGGCGCAGGCAACCGCGCACGGGGCCGAGCTGGCTGCGCTCGCTCAGCGGCACGCCGCGCGGACCCGGCAGCCCCGGTTGCTGCTGGCCTGGAGCGAGCGCTGGCGCGCCACCGCGCTGGCTGTCCCGCGGTCCGGCCGCCCGGCACCGGCTTCGGTACTGACCTGGCCGCCGTAAGGCAGGCCACGACCAGGCTGGAAGAGGCGCGGCGGGAAGGCGTGCCGGCCGCGCCGTTCGAGCGGGAGCTGCAGCGGCTGGAGCGAGCCGTCAGGGACCGCTCGCTGCGGACGCCCGGCTCGGCGGCTAACAGACCAATCGGAGTGGAGATCGGAGACCTGCTGGCGCGGCTGGGTGACGGGCAGCTCGTCGAGATTGCCGACGTCGATGGCGCACTGCAGGTCCTCATCTGCGGCGGTGGCCGGGTCCGGCTGCTGACAGCCGGCAGCACTCACGATGCCGTGCGCGCGGCGGACTTCGCGCGATTCGCCTTGCGCCGCCTCGCCCGCGCGCGCCCCGGGGCCGGCCTGGACAGTGCGGCCGCGATCCTGGAGGTCGCCGGGCCGCGGCTCCAGCAGGCAATACTCGGACCGGCAGCGGACCGGCTGCGCGATGGCCCGCTGGTGATTGTCCCGCCAGGACGCCTGCACGCGATCCCGTGGGCGTTGCTGCCGGCCCTGACTCGCCGCCCGTTCAGCGTGGCGCCATCGGCACGGGCCTGGCTCCGGGCGAGGACAGCTGTCCCGCCCGCCTCGCGCCGGGTCGTACTCGCCAGCGGGCCGGGCCTCTCGACCGGCGGCGCCGAAGTCCCGCTCGCGGCAGCGCTCTATCCCGGCGCGACCGTCCTGTCCGGCCCGGATGCGACGGCCGGCCGGGTACTCGCGGCCCTCGACGGAGCGTGGCTTGCTCACGTTGCCGCACACGGCACCTTCCGCGCTGACAGCCCGATGTTCTCGGCGCTGCACTTGCACGACGGGCCGCTGACTGTTTACGACTTCGAGCAGCTCGGCCGGGCCCCGCACTGGATGGTGCTGCCCGCCTGCGACTCGGGGGTGCTGGCTCCCGCCGGAGCCGATGAGCTACTCGGCCTGGTAAGCAGCCTGCTGCCGCTCGGGACCGCCGGGGTTGTCGCGGGCGTCGTCCCGGTGAATGATCAGGCCGTCATCCCGCTGATGGCAGCGCTGCACCAGCAGCTAGCGGCGGGCCGGTCGCTGGCGGAGTCGCTGCTCACCATCAGGACCGGCAGGTTCGATGACCTGGTTCAGCGGGCGGCAGCGTTGTCGTTGCTGACCCTCGGAGCAGGCTGACGCCCGGCGGCCGCCGGCCGGTCAGAGGATGACCCAGCCGGTCAGCACCTCAACGCCGCCCGCGGACCGGCAGCGCAGCCGGAACTGGCCGAGCGGAATCGGCTCGATCGTGAAGCAGCCGATCTCATCCGCGTGAACCTCTAGCTCGCCGCCGGTTCTCGCCAGCACGGTGAGGACTGCGGGCTGAGCGGCACGACCTGACCGACGAGCGAGTCCTCGGCGACGTCGAGCTCGATCGTCAGCCGGGCCGAGGTAAACGTCAGGGCGCGAATGGACGCCGCCTCAGCCCGGGTGGCGGGTGCGACATCCGCGTCCCGGACGGAGTCATAGGTCAGCTGAGCCAGCTCAGCGTCGATGTTGTGCCAGGCGAACGCGCTCCTGGCCGCCTCGGTGAATTCCGCCGGTACCCGCTGCCGTTCGGCCAGCGCGTCCCGCAGGGCTGCCAGCAGCTCGTCGTCGTTCAGGCTTGCGCCCACGGTGTTCACCTTCCCGCCTTCCCGGCTCCAAGGCCGCCGGCCTGATCGCCGAGAAAGTCAGCCAGATGCGGCGACCGCCGCAGTTGCTCCAGGCAGCGGCCGCGAGTCGGCCCGATACTCCCCACCGGGATGCCCAGCCGCTGGCTGACGGTGGAATAGGCCGGAGGCGGATCGCTCATCAGCAGCGCCAGCAGGTCGTGGCAGGACTGCCCGAGTTCGGCGAACGCCGCGCGCAGCGCCGCGTTTCGTTCTGCCTCGATCAGCTCGCGGTCGAGTTCGGCGGCTTCCGGGTCAGCAGCCAGCACGTCCTCCGCGGGCAGTCCGTCCGGGTCGAGGCGACGACCTGCCCGCAGAATCCGCAGGCACTCATTTCTCGTCGTGGTCGCCAGCCAGCCCGGCAGGGCCGCCGGCTGACGGAGATTGCCGATGTTCTCCACCAGCGTGAGCCACACACCCTGGCCGACGTCGTCGATGTCCTGGCGGCTGAGCTGATACCGGAGGCAGATCGACCACACCAGCGGTGCGTACCGCTCGATGACCTCGTTCCACGCTTCCTGGTCGCCGCCGGCCACCCGCGCCACGAGAGCAATGACGGACGGGTCGTCGCGCATGGTGTGTCCTTTCCCAGGCTGGCGGACCCACCAGAATCGTATTACCTGCGCCGAATGAAGCTTGCCTTCTTGCGCGGCTAAGTCCGTCGCTGCCATGGCTGCTTGCCCGCCCGGCACCTGCCATCGCAGGCACAGTTCCCTCGCATGCGTGTCCCCTTCGCCTCGCGCCAGCGCCAGTGCGGCTTCCGGCGGATGTCTCCCACTGCCCGGATGCAGCACGCTGCGCGCAGATACACCCGGGCATGTATCAGCGCGCCGGCGAGCCCATCCGGACACTGGGAGTACCTGGTGGCTGCGTGTCCGGGAGGGGATCACCGATGACTTCCAGCGCCCGCCGGGACGCCGGGCCTGACAGGGGCGGGCCCGGTTGTCCTGGCGGTTCTGCTGGCCGGCGCGATCCCGGCCGCCGCTGCCGCTCGCTCAGCCCCTGAGGTCAGTTGCGGCCGCCAGCGCCCGGGCGACGGCGAGCGACGGCGCGGCGCCGGTTCCGCCTGCGGCCCGGGTGGACGCCGATCCGGTCGCGCAGCCCAGCCGGACGGCGGCCGGGAGTTCCAGTCCCGCGAGCAGGCCGGTGAGCAGGCCGGCGTTGAAACAGTCCCCGGCGCCCGTGGTGTCCACCACATCCCCGGTCAGAGCGGGCGGCGGCATAACTGGTCCGAGCACGGCGCCATCGGTGTACAGCGCTCCCCGCGGCCCGAGCTTGACCACGACCGACGGCCCGGCCGCGGTCAGCACCGCGACCGCCCGCCCTAGGTCCCGCTGCCCGCTGAGCTGACGCGCCTCTTCCTCGTTCGGCAGCAGCAGGTCGGTCTGCGCGAGCACGGCCCGCAGCTGGTCGCCGCCCCACCGGCAGGCCGGGTCCCAGTTGGTATCGAGCGACGTTGCCGCTCCGGCCGAGCGTGCTTCCGCCAGCAGCCCTGCCAGCGCCGGGCCGAGTGACTGCTCGACCAGGAAGTAGGAGCTGACGTGTACGTGGCGGGCGCGCCGGAGCAATTCGCCGGGGATGTCGGCGGCGGTCAGAGAGGTCATCGCCGCCGTGGCTGTGAGGATCGCCCGGTCCGGGCCGCGAGACAGCACGACGGTCATGCCGGTGGCCGCCGCCGGGCGGCATACCACGGGTGAGGTGTCGACGCCTTCCGCGGCCAGCCGGGCGAGCATGAACTCGCCGGCCGCGTCGGCGCCGATGGCGGCGGCCAGCCCGACGCGGAGACCCAGGCGCGCGGCGGCGACCGCCGTGATGGCGGCCGAGCCGCCGATCACCAGCGAGATGCCGTCCACCAGCTTTTCCTGCTGACCGAACTCCGGCGTCACGTTCTCTCCGACGACCAGGACGTCCGGGTTGCAGTCGCCGATCACCAGCAGGTCCAGGCGGGCCGCCGGCCGGGCAGCGGTCACGCGGTCATCACCCGCACCCCGGCCTCGGCGAACCGGTCTGCCGCCTCCTCGCCCAGGCCGCTGTCGGTCACCAGCACGTCGATGTCGCCGGCCGCGCAGATCCGGGCGAACGCCCGGCGGCCGATCTTCGAGCTGTCGGCGACGACGACAACCTGGCCGCCTCGCGGCCATCAGCTGATTGATGCTCGCCTCGCCCTCGTGCTGGGCCGTGGCGCCGGCGGACGGGTCGATGCCGTCGACGCCCAGGAACGCGACGTCGATGCTGACCCGCTCGAGCACGCCGGTCGCCAGCGGCCGGTGAGCTCGTACGACTGCGGCCGGGCGACGCCTCCGGTCACCACGATCTTGATGTGCTGCCGGACCGCGAGCTCGGTCGCGATGTTCAGTGCGTTCGTCACGACGGTCAGCGCCGGCGCTCCGGTCACGGTGGCCAGGTCCGCGCGGACCGCCAGAGCCCTGGCCACCTCGGTCGTGGTCGTCCCGCCGTTCAGGCCGGCGACCTGACCCGGCTGGACCAGCGGCCGCTACCGCGCCGATCCGCTGCTTCTCCGTCGGGTGCCGCTCGGACTTGTACCGCAGCGGCAGGTCGTAGGTCACGCCCTGGGCGACCGCGCCGCCGCGGATCCGCGCCAGCATCTGCTGCCCGGCCAGGTCGTCGAAGTCGCGGCGGACCGTGGCCGTGGACACGCCGAGCGCCTCGGCCGCCTGCTCGACCTGCACCTGACCGTCGGCCGCGAGCAGCTCGAGCAGGTCGTTCCAGCGGCTGTACCGGCTCACACCCGACTCCCTGCATCCGCCCTGAGCACTCCGAGCAGCCGGGTCACCTCGGCGGCGATCGCGTCCCGGCCCGCGCTCAGGTAGCGCCGGGGATCGGTCAGCCCCGCGTCGGCGGCCAGCTGGTCGCGGACCGCCGCGGTGAAGACCTTGTTCAGCTGGGTCGCGATGTTGATTTTCGTCAGTCCGGCCGCCACTGCCGCGCTGAGCGCCTCGTCCGGCACGCCGGAGGAACCGTGCAGCACCAGCGGCACCCCGACCCGCTCCCTGATCCGCCCGATCGAGGCCCAGATCGAGTACTGCGTCCCTGGTCAGCATCGCGTGCGAGCTGCCGACGGCGACGGCCAGCGCGTCCACGCCGGTCGCAGCGACGAAGCGGCGGCCTCGGCCGGCTCGGTCCGCGCGCCCGCCGCGTGCACGCCGTCCTTGCCGCCGATCTCGCCGAGCTCGGCCTCGACGAACACACCGCGCTCGTGACACCAGGCCGCGAGGTCCGCGGTCGCCCGATGTTGGCCGCGTACTCCAGCGACCGAGGCGTCGAACATCACCGAGCCGATACCGAGCCCGACTGCCTCGCGGACCAGGTCCGGCTGGTCGCGTGGTCGAGGTGCACTGCGACTGGCACCGCCGCCGCCCGGCGGACGCCAGCAGCGCGGCCGCGATCGGCGCCAGCGATCCGTGGTAGGCGCACGCAGTTCTCGCTGATCTGCAGCACGACCGCCGCGCCCGCCGCCTCGGCCCCGGTAAGGATCGCCTCGGCGTGCTCGATCCCGATCACGTTGAAGGCGCCGACGCCCCGGCCCGCGGCGCACGCCGGTCCGACGAGAGTCGCTGCCGGGACGAGTGCCATCACGCCTCCCCGATGGCCTCGACCCGGACGGCGGCCAGCGCGCGGTCGTAGTCCTGCGGCGCGAACTCTCCGGCGACCGGGGCCGCCGCCGCGGCGGCGCCCAGGGCGCCGCCTGCGCCACGCGTGCCGGCCAGGGGCTGCCCGCCACCAGGCAGCCGGCCAGCCCGGCGACGGCGGCGTCGCCGGCGCCGGTCGGGTTGCCGGACACCGGCCGGGGCCGGGCGAGCCAGCAGCCGTCGCCGGTCACCGCGAGCAGGCCGTCAGCGCCGAGCGAGACCACGACCGCGCCGGGCCCCCGGTCGCGCAGCGTCCGCGCGGCTCCCTCGACCGCGGCGAGGTCGGCTCCGGCGCGCGCGCGGCGCGGCAGCGGGTGCCCGGCGACGGCCGCCAGCTCGGCCAGGTTCGGCTTCACCATGGCCGGCCCGGCCGCGGTCCCCAGCACCAGTCCGTCCCCGCAGCTGTCCAGGAGCACCGGCACGCCTGCGGCGCCGCCAGCGTGATCAGGCTGGCATAGGTACCGGCCGGCAGGCCGGGGGGCAGGCTGCCGGACAGCACTACGGCCGCGCTGCCGGACAGGCCATCGGCGAACAATGCCAGGAACGCGTCCCGCTCGGCCGGGCTGACCAGGGGTCCGGGCTCGTTGAAAATCGCCGTCTCACCCCGGCCGGTGTCCACCACGACGAATGTCCGCCGGGTCTCGCCCGTGGTGGCCGCGAAGGCCGCCGGGACGCCCGGGGCCCGGAGGCCGGACGTCACCTCGTTCCCGGTGTGGCCTCCGGCAAGACCCGTCAGCAGCACGTCCGCGCCCAGCGCCTGCAGGACGCGGGCGACGTTGACGCCCTTGCCGCCCGGCGCTGCCCGCACGGTGCCGGCCTGTTAACGCCCGCCCAGTCCGCGAGCTCCACGTCGTGGGTGACGTCCAGCGCGGGATTGAGCGCGACGACGAGGATCAACGCCGTCGCCGGGCAGCAGGATGACCGAGCGGCTCAGGTTGCGCGGCCGGTCGGGGTCGAGCCCGCGGCCTCGGCCGATCGCGGCGGCGAGCCGGTGCACGCGGACCAGCTCGGCCAGCGGGCCGCCGCGGCTTCGGCCGGATGCCAGATCAAGCCGCCGCCCTCCGCAACGTCGCGGGCCAGGCCGTCGGGCTGCTGGCCGAGCATCCAGACGACCCGGCCCGGCCCGGTGACGGCGATCGGCCCGTGCCGGTACTCCATCGCCGGGTAGGCCTCCGTCCAGGCCGGCTGCCTCGCGCAGCTTCAGCGCGGCCTCGCTGGCCAGGCCGCAGGTCCAGCCGGTGCCGAGAAAGGTGAACTGCTCCGCGCCCGAGCAGCCTCGGGCAGCAGGCTCCCGGCCAGCACCGCTCCGCGGCCGCGGCAGCCGTCGGCCCGATGTCCTGGCCCAGGTGTGCGCAGCAGCAGGGCCAGCTCCGTGGTAGCGAACCGGTCTGCACCACGGACTGCTCGTCGGCGAAGTCGAGCACGATCAGCGCGTCGGCGGCCGCGGCCACCGGCGTCGCGGTGCTGGCGGTGATCGCCACCGTCGGAACGGCCCGGCCAGCTGGCCGAGCAGCTCCAGCACCTCGGTCGTGGTGCCGGACCGGGTGAGCGCCACCACCCGGTCGTAGCGGCGTCCGGCGGGCATCTCCGAGGCGGCAAAGGCGTCGGTCTCGCCGTGTCCGGCCGCCTCGCGCGCGGCCGCGTAGGACTGCGCGATGAACCAGGAGGTCCCGCAGCCGATCACGGCGACGCGCTCGCCGGCCGCCGGCAGCAGCGCGGCGACAGCCCGGCGGCCAGCTCGGCCGCCCGCCGCCAGCAGTCCGGCTGCGAGGCGATCTCGGCCGCGGTCCTGCCGGGGAACACATCCGTCCGCTCCGTCACCCTCACTCCTTCACGCATTCCCGGTCCGGCGGGCTGACCCGCAGCCGGGCGCCGCCTTATGTGCCCGCGAGCCCGGTGGCTGCTACCGACCGGATGAAGTACCGCTGCGCCCCGAAGAAGATGATCAGCATCGGGACGAGGCTCATGACGTTCCCGGCCATCAGCAGGGTCCACTGAGTCGAGTGCGCGCCCTGGAAGGTGGCGAGGCCCAGGGGCAGGGTCATCTGCCTGGTCTGGGTGATGGCGATCAGCGGCCACAGGAAGTTGTTCCACGAGTCCAGGAACGTCAGCGCGGCCAGTGTCGACAGGGCCGGCAGCGACAGCGGCAGCACGATCCGCCACAGCACCTTCACAGGCTGGCCCCGTCGACGCGGGCGGCCTCCTCGTACTCGATCGGCAGGGTGCGGAAGAACTGGCGCAGGAAGAAGATGCCGAAGGCAGTGGCCGCGTTCGGCAGGATGAGCGCGCCGATGTGGTTGAGGCCGACTGGTTCGGCCACGTAAACGCCGAGCCATTTGGTGATGAGGTACTGCGGGATCATCGTCACCTGAAACGGCACCATGAGCGTGGTCATGATCAGGGCGAACATGAGGCCGCTGCCGAGGAACCGGAAGCGGGCGAACGCGTAGCCGGCCAGCGAGCAGAGCGCGAGGTTGCAGATGACCGTGACGACCGCCACGACCGCGCTGTTGATGAAGAACCGGCCGAACGGTGCGGCCTGCAGCGCCTGCGGGTAGTTGCCGAAGTCCAGGTGGTGCGGAATCAGCACCGGCGGGAAGTGCAGCGCCTCGGCCGGCGTCTCCACCGAGGTGATCAGCAACCAGACGAACGGGAAGATCAGCAGGATCGTGGCCGGGACCAGGACCAGGTGCCAGGGGCTGAACGGAAGACGGCGCCTGCGGCCTGCCGGGAGCGCGACGGTCGGTGCGGTCATGGCCCTAGGACCGGTAGTGGACTAGGCGGCGCCCGACGCGGAACTGGATCGCGGTCACCACGATGATGATCAGGAACAGGAAGTACGCGATCGCCGACGCGTAGCCGAAATTGAAGTTGGCGCCGCCGAAGGCCTGCTGGTACAGGTAGTAGACGAGCACCGTGGTGGAGTTGAGCGGGCCGCCCTGGGTGCTCAGGTACACCTCATCGAACAACTGCAGCGCGTTGATCGTCAGCCATACGACCAGGAAGAGCGACGCCGGGCTGAGCAGCGGCAGCGTAATCCGCCGGAAGGTGGCCCACCGGCTGGCCCCGTCGATCGCGGCGGCCTCCGTGAGCACCTGCGGGACGCCCTGCAGCGCGGCCAGGTAGATCACGACGGCGAAGCCGGTCCAGCCCCAGATCGTCATGATCACGATGATGTAGAGCGCCTCCGACGGCGAGCTGAGGAACTGCTGCTGCGGGATGCCGACGCGGCTGAACAAGTAGTTGACGATGCCGTAGTTCGGGTCGAAGAGCCAGATGAAGACCAGCGCCTCGCTGATCGTCGAGATGGCCATCGTCGCGTAGGCCGCGGTCCGGTAGAGCGAGATGAACCTGATCTTCCGGTTCATCGCCACCGCCAGGAACAGCCCGACGATCATGGTGCCGGGAACGAACAGGGCCGTGTAGATCAGGGTGTGCTCGATGGCCTCCGCGATGATCGGGTCGTGCACCATCTGCCGGTAGTTGGCGAAGCCGACGAACGGCGTGTTCGGCGAGAACAGGTTGTTGCGCTGGAACGACATGACCGCCGACCACACGATTGGCGCCACCCCGAACAGCAGGATGACGGCTGCGCCGGGCGTGATGAAAGCCCAGGCGGCCAGCTGCTCGCCCGGCCCCGATCTGGTGCGCGCCCGCGAGCGCGCCCCGGGCCGGGGCGTCCCCGTCCGGGGCGCCCTCGTCCGGGGCGTCCCCGTCCGGCGGCCCGCGATCGCCCGTACGGTCACGTCAGGATCCCGAGCCGCTCGCCAGCGCCGCGTTGACTTGCTGCGCGGCGGTGGCCAGGGCAGCGGCCGGCTGGCTCTTGCCGAGCAGCACCGACACGATCATCTGGCCGAGAATGCTGGACACCTTCGGGTAGGACGGGGTCTGCGGCCGGGCCTGCTTGACGTTGGCCAGGTTGCTGACGAACGTGTCCACACCAGGCAGTGCCGTATCCATCTTCGCCAGGAACCCGGCGGAGTCCTCGACCGACTTGCGGATGGGCAGGTCGCCGGTGGCCAGTGAGAACGCGGTCGCCTGCGGCGCCGCGGTCATCCAGAGCAGGAACTTCTCCGCTGCCGCGACCCGCTTGGACCCGTTATTGAAGATCACCCAGTTATCCGGGCCGGAGATGGTCTGATGGCCGCCGCTCGTGCCCGGGTAAGCGGGCATGACCTGGACGCCGTACTTCACGTTGGGGAACGCGGACAGGTCCCACGGCCCGGTGACCAGCATGCCGATCTTGCCGGAGTTGAACAGGTTGGCATATTCGGAGTCGGTCGGGTCCAGGTACATCGACTTGTCCGTGACCGCCATCGTGCGCAGCGTGGTCAGTGCCTGCAGTCCGGCCTTCGAGTCGAACGCGGCCTTGGTGTCCGACGGGTTGAGGATCTGGCCGCCGGCCTCCCACAGCAGCGCCTCCCAGTGCCAGACCGTGTCCTCGTTGGCCGGCGTCACGTAGGCGGTGCCGAACTGCTTCTTCGCCGGGATCGTGAGCTTCTGCGCGTCGGACGTGAACTGGCTCCAGGTCCAGTCCGGGCTGGGCGGCTGCAGCCCGGCCTGCGCGAACAGCGCCTTGTTATAGACGACAGCGAGGTTGTCGACCAGCGCCGGGATGCCGATGACCTTGCCCTTCACGGTGGCCACGTCGCGCTCGCCGACCCAGAAGTCAGTCCAGTTGACGCCGGGCTGCTGCACCACCTTCGTCAGGTTGACCACCTGCGGGATCTGGGCCACGTTCGGTGCCCAGGAGCCGTAGACGTAGGCGATGTCGGGCTGGCTGCCGCCCTTGACCGCGGTCAGCAGCTTGGGCAGCGAGTCGTCGTTGTTGACGAAAAAGCTGGTGACCTTCTCGGTCGGGTGGGCCTTGTTCCACTCGGCCAGCAGATGCGCGAAGGCTTTCGCTTCGGCGCCGGTGTAGCCCTCCCAGATCTGCAGGTTGCCGGAGGCGGAGCCCCCGGTTCCCGCTCCGCAGGCAGTGAGCCCGAAGGCGAGGAGTGCTGCCGCTGTGATTGCGCCGAGCCAGCGAGCCTTCATGACCGACCTCTTCGCGACAGGAGAACGACGAATGTTGCACGTTTAGCGCACGGTTGAGACATCATTGCGCAGTCCTGGCGGCCGTTGTCAACACTTAAGCGGCAGAAGTCCGCATTAAGATTGAGTTACCGACGTGGCAGCTTCTGCTCGGTCTTGCTCAAAACTAGCCGCGATGCGACACTGCTGAGCTGTGATCAAGATTGCCTTTATCGGCGCCGGCAGCATCGAGTTCACCCGCAACGTCGTCACTGACCTGTGCGGGTACCCCAGCTGGGCCGGCCTGCACTTCGCACTGCACGACATCAGCCCGGAGCGGCTGGCATTCGCCGAGGCGCTGACCCGCGCGATCGTCGCCCAGACGGGAGCGGACGCGCAGGTCAGCGCGTCGGCCGATCGCGGGCCGGCGCTGGACGGGGCCAGTTACGTCATCAACGAGGTTCAGGTCGGCGGGTACGCCGCCACGCTGGCGGACTTTGAAATCCCGGCCCGCTACGGCGTGCGGCAGACGATCGGCGACACGCTCGGGATCGGCGGGATCTTCCGCGGCCTGCGGACGATCCCGGTCGTGACCGCGCTCGCTGAGGACATGCTTCGCTACTGCCCGCAGGCTTACCTGCTGAACTACTCCAACCCGATGGCGATGCTGCCGTGGGCGATCTACGCCGGCACCCGCTTCCGCAACGTCTTCGGCCTGTGCCACTCCGTCCGGGATACCCACGCGTTCCTGGCCGGCCTCGTCGGCGCCGATCCGGCGCGCGTGCGGTTCGTCACCGCGGGCTTCAACCACCAGGCGTTCGTGCTCGAATTCGCGCAGGATGGCGAGTCCCTGTACCCGCGGCTGGCCGAGGTGGTCGCCGCCTCGCCTGAGCTCAAGCGCCGGGTCCGGGTGGAGATCTACCGCCGGTTCGGCTACTTCCCTACCGAGTCCAGCGAGCACTCGGCCGAGTACGTGCCCTGGTTCATGCGCCACGACGATCAGGTGGAGCGCTACCGCATTTTCGTCGGCGACTACCTGGCCCGCTCGCAGGAGAACCTGGACGAGCTTGAGTCGCTGCAAGCTCAGCTGAAGGCAGGCGCCGGGCTCGAGCTTGAAGCGACAGACGAGCTCGCCTCCCAGTTCATCCACTCGGTGCAGACCGGGACCAGCCGCGAGATCTACGTCAACGTGCGCAACGGCGGCCTGATCTCCAGCCTGCCGGACGACTGCTGCGTCGAGGTGCCGTGCGACCTCAGCCTCGGCGCGGCCGTCCCGCGCGCGGTCGGCCCCCTGCCGCCGCAGCTGGCCGCGCTGAACCGCACCTTCCTGAACGTGGTCGAGCTCACCGTTGCCGCCGCGCTCGAAGGCCGTCGCGAGCACGTGTACCAGGCGGCGCTGCTCGACCCGAACACGGCGGCCACGCTGACCGTCAGCCAGACCGTTGCCATGGTCGATGAGCTGCTGGCGGCTCACGCCCCGCTGCTGCCCGCCGGCCTCAGGTAAAGGAGCGACACCATGCGAGCGACGCGTCCGCTGGTTCTCATCGCGACGCTCGGCGCCGCCCTTGCCCTGACGGGAACGAGCTGGCCAGGGGCAGCCGCCACCCGTCCGGGCGCGGCGGCCAGGACCGGCGCGGCGGCCGCGACGCTGACGGCCGGCAGGACCGCCACGGCCGGCCCGACCACGGTCCTGGCCACGCCGGTGCGGCGGGGCCGCCTGCGCATCACCGGAGCCCTGCGCGATGGCGGAACCGTGCGCGCGGCCGGCCTGCGGTGGCGGCCGGGCGCACTGCCGCACGGCGACAAGCTGCTCAGCTTCGAGATCGCCTACGCCTGGCGTTCGTGTGCCTCGGCCTGCCGGACGGCCGCCGACTCGACCGCGACGCCCTTCGCCGCCCGTCGCTACATCGCCGGCCACGCGGACACGGGCCGGCGGCTGCGGCTGACCGAGACGGCGACCGAGGTGATCGAGACCGACCCGGCCACGTTCGCGTTCACCGTGGTGCATGCGTCGGCGAGCGTCACCACGGGCGCGGTCGTCGGCGCCTACCCGGCGTCCCGTCCGCCGGCCACAGAGTTCGTCAACGGCACGCCCGAGCGCCGCACGGCGTCCGCGGAAGAGTATTTCCAGGTCGATCCGCCCCACTACAGCTCAGCCGGCGGTGAGGTGTCGGTGCAGTACCGGGTGGACGCTGGGCGCTGGCGAGCGCTGCCGGCCAGCCGGGTCTTCTACACCGGGAAGCTGGCCGTCGGCCGGCACCGGGTGCAGGTGCGGACCGCGAGCGCGGCCGGCGCGAACGTCATCGGGTTCAGCTGGCGGGTGGTGCCGATGCCCGGGCCGGCCGCCTGCCGGCCGCGGCTCGGTCAGGCCTGCTGGTATCCGCCGCATCTCAGCTCGGCCGGGACGCCGATGCGATGGGACTGGCAGATCGGCCGGGTCGCTCCGCTGCAGCGGACCGGGAAGCGGGCCGTCGACATCTACGACATCGACGGCTTCCTCACCACGGCCGCGCAGGTGCATGCCCTTCATGGCAGCTGGCAGGCCGCCACACTGGCGCATCCGAAGGCGATCTGCTATCTCGACCTGGCCTTCGAGGACTACCGGCCGGACGCGACCCCCGGCCAGGTGTTCCCCGCGGACACGCTCGGGGCCATTTACTACGGCTACCCGCAGGAGCGCTGGGTGGACTTCCGGCAGCTGGACGCGCTCAAGCCCATGCTCGACGAGCGGCTGGAGATGTGCGCGCGCAAGGGGTTCGACGCGGTCGAGCTGGATGACATCGACAGCTTCGACCCGCCGTCAACGACCGGCTTCCACCTCACGCCGGGCGATGCGCAGAATTACCTGGCCTATGCCTTCAACGAGATCCACCGCCTCGGCATGACCGGCCTGTGGAAAAACTCCCCGTACCTGAGCTGGTGGGGCCGTCGTTACGCGGACGGCGCCATCGTGGAGGAGTGCTATCTCTACCGGCAGTGCACGGCGGCCTCGCTCCGCGGCAGCGCGCAGTACGGCATCACCTGCTCCGCGCTGTCCGGCGCCACTCCGTGCGGCTGGGATGACTTCAGCACCGACCGCACGGCCGGGCAGCCCACCGGAAAATGGGTCGGGGAGGCCGAGTACTCCGCTGACAAGTACGTCTGTAACCCCGGTCAGGCTTGCCAGGGCCGGCGGCTGTTTGCCGCTTTCTGCCGCGCGGTGTACTCACCGCCCTTCGGGTTCGCCGCGGTGAAGTTCGATGTGGACCTGGACGGCCGGATGTTCTATCCCTGCCCGGCTGGCATCTGATCGCGCGCGCCCGAACGCGGTTCGGCGCACCTGACGGGCCGGTGAAAACCAGGCGGCCGCTTTGCCTGAGCATGAGCGTCGCGGGGTACTAGTCATCAGTGGGGAGCCAGCCGGCCACCGGAGTCCTTATTCCGCCGGTGCGGGCAGTGGCTCCGGGGCTTGGCGTCCGGCCTGGCGAGCTACGGTCAGGCCGCTTTCCGCGTTCGCGGGAAAGGCGGCCTGCTAGCCGCTTAATTCGCCGGAGATTCCGCTGAGATTAATTCATCAATGGCCATCGGTGAATTCGCGGTGAACACGCGCGGCGGGTGCCGGTAACCAGGCGAAGATCTCGGCTTAATTATAGAAATCGCCCATACCATGCGAAGGCCGGCGCGTCGCCGTGTCCGCGTGTGAGCTGGTTTGGCCCAGTTAGCTGGCGCATTCTCTGCACATCATCGAGCCGCTGCTCAGGCCCGGGCTGCGTCCTGGCCGGCGTCCTGACGAGCTCTCTCAATGCTGCCGCCGGTGACTCGGGCCACGTTTGCCGCGTCTTTCTGCCGGGGAAGATTGCAATCGATAATCGGCTCCATGCACCAGTAATAAGAATGCGGTGTATTTCTCTGGCACTTCCCCGTGGGTGCGCAGAGTTACGGGGCCGGAACTGGTCACCTTGACCGGGCTGCCGGATTAATCCGGTGCCGTGCCCGCGCCGTCCTGCGGGGCGCCACGCCAGGCGCCTCGGGCCAGGGGCGATGCGGTTAAACCCGTAGCGCGCCCGACCGTCGTCGGTGCCAGGCGTTCGCTGCCTGGGGCCCCCGGCGGAGCGTGATGGTCACGCGGCTCGACACGAGGAGGCAGTGCAGATGCGGATCGGCCTGATTGCCCCGCCCTGGGTTCCAGTTCCACCTCCGGCCTACGGGGGGACCGAGGTCGTCATCGACAACCTTGCCCGCGGCTTGCAGGAGCTCGGCCACGAGGTCCGGCTCTTCACGGTGGGCGAGTCGTCGTGCCCGGTTCCAACCGACTTCCTGTACCCGCAGGCGATCGCCCCGATCGGCGTGACTGTCCCGGAGACGGCGCATGTGCTGGCCGCCTACGAGTCACTTGCCGATATGGACGTGATCCACGACCACACGTTCCTCGGCCCGCTGCTCTCGGGCCTGCGCGGGATGCGCAGGCCGCCGGTGGTGCACACCAACCACGGCCCGTTCAATGGCGAGACGCAGCCCATCCTCGCGGAGATCGCCAAGCACTGCGCGCTGGTTGCCATCTCCCACTCGCAGGCTCGCCAGGCCCAGCAGTACGGCGGCGTGCCGATCTCGGCGGTGATCCACCACGGCATCGACCTGGACGTGTACACCGCGGGCCAGGGCGGCGGCGGCTACGTGATGTTCGTCGGCCGGATGTCGCCGGACAAGGGCGTGCACCACGCGGTCCGGATCGCCAAGAAGGCCGGCAAGCGGCTGGTGCTGTCCACCAAGATGCGCGAAGAGAACGAGATCAGCTATTTCGAGAACGAGGTCAGGCCGCTGCTCGATCCCGGCGACGAGATGCCGTCCGAGCTGCCGCTCGACCAGCGGATCGAGTTGCTGCACGAGGCCGACGCGCTGCTCAACCCGATTACCTGGCGGGAGCCGTTCGGCCTGGTCATGGCCGAAGCGCTGGCGTGCGCCACGCCGGTGCTTGCCTTCCCGAACGGCGCCGCACCGGAGATTATTGATCCGGGCAAGACCGGGTATCTCTGCCGGGACGAAGGGGAGATGATCAGCGCACTTGACCGGGTGGGCGAACTCGACCGTGACCAGTGCCGGGATGCCGCGCAGCGGCGCTTCTCGCTGCAGCGGATGGCGCGCGATCACGATCAGCTCTACCGCCGCGTCCTGGAGCGCGAGTCCGGCTTCATGCGCCGGATCCCCGCCGCGGGCCGGCGGCTCATCAGCGCCTAGCACTGGCAACCTGGCTGCGCGCGGCCCGCGGGCCGCGCGCAGCCGGGTCCTGACCATCAGAACAGACGAACGGCAGGGGACTGGACAATGACCGAGCCGTGGTCGTCGGGTGATCTGCCGCCCGGACAGGGCGCCGCCTGCAGTCCGGTGACGCTGATCGAGGGTTCCACCTTCTGCATCAGTGAACCCGGCGGCGACATCGTGCCCGATCGCTCGCAGGGCCTGTTCGTCCGCGACACCCGGATGCTGTCGCGCTGGGAGCTGACGGTGGACGGCATCGAGCCGCAGCCGCTGTCGGTGCAGCAGGCAGAGCCGTACGCCGGATCGTTCCTCGGCCGGATGCCACCGCGCGCGGGCAAGGCCGACAGCACGCTGCTGGTGATCAGGCGGCGCTACGTCGGTGACGGCATGCGCGAGGACATCACCCTCCGCAACACCTCCAGCAAGGCCAAGCGGCTCCGGCTCACCCTGATCGCCGAGGCGGACTTCGCCGACCTGTTCGAGGTCAAGGGCCGGTCCAAGCCGCGGGCAGTCGCGAGCACGGCCATGGAAGACTCAGGGCTCATCATCACCAGCGGCCGCCGGGAGCGCCGGCAGGAGCTGCGCATCATCGGTGACCAGAACCCGTCGGTGACCGACACCGGTGCGCTGGCCTGGCGGCTGTCGGTCCCGGGCCACGACGAGCGCACCGTGACGATCGAGGCGGTCCCGGTCGACGACGGCGTCGTCATGCAGCTTCGCCATCCGCGCGGCCACGACGTCGACCGGACGCTGCCGGCCAAGCGGCTGCGCAAGTGGCGGCAGCGAGGTCCGCAGGTCCGCACGCCCGACCGTAATCTCGCCGAGGTTCTCGGCCGGAGCGTCGAGGATCTCGGCGCGCTGCGCATCTTTGACCCTGAGCATCCGCGCTGGCCGGTGGTCGCCGCGGGCGCGCCGTGGTTCATGGCCCTGTTCGGCCGGGACTCGCTGCTGACCGCGTGGATGCTGCTGCCCTGGGACCCGGGCCTGACCCTCGGCACCTTGCGGACGCTCGCGGCCTGGCAGGGCAGCGAGGTCGACGACGCTTCCGAGGAAGAGCCGGGCAAGATCCTGCACGAAGTGCGGTTCGGGCCGGCGGCGTCGTTCGCGCTCGGCGGGCGCAGCGCGTATTACGGAAGCGCGGACGCCACGCCGCTGTTCGTGATGCTGCTGGCCGAGCTGCAGCGGTGGGGCGGCAAGGACAACGCGGTCGCGCACCTGCTGCCGCATGCCGACCGGGCGCTGGAGTGGATTGAGTCCTACGGCGACTGTGACGGCGACGGCTTCGTCGAGTACCGCCGGAAGACGAGCCGCGGCCTTGCCAACCAGGGCTGGAAGGACTCCTGGGACGGGATCAACTTCGCTGACGGCACCATCGCCGAGCCGCCGATCGCCCTGGCCGAGGTCCAGGCTTATGTCTACGCCGCCTACCGGGCCAGGGCCGAGCTCGCCCGGCATGCTGGTGACGATCGCGGCGCGGCCGCCTGGCGCAAGAAGGCCAAGCTGCTCAAGCGCGAGTTCAACGAGCAGTTCTGGCTTGAGGACAAGGGCTGGTACGCGGTCGGGCTGGACGGGGACAAGCGCCCGATCGACTCACTCACCTCCAACATCGGCCACTGCCTGTGGACCGGCATCGCCGACAAGGACAAGGCAGCGGCCGTCGCGCGGCACCTGATGTCCGAGGAGATGTTCAGCGGCTGGGGGATCCGGACGCTGGCCAGCTCGATGGCCGCCTACAACCCGATGAGCTATCACAACGGGTCGGTGTGGCCGCACGACAACGCCATCTGCGCCGCCGGCCTGATGCGGTACGGCTACGTCGAGCAGGCTCAGCGGGTGACGAACGCGATCATCGAGGCCGCGGCGCCGTTCGGGTACCGGCTGCCCGAGCTGTTCTGCGGATTCAGCCGGGACGAGTTCGCCTCGCCGGTGCCCTACCCGACCTCCTGCTCGCCGCAGGCCTGGGCCGCCGGAGCGCCGCTGTTGCTGCTGCACAGCCTGCTGCGCTTCACCCCGGAGGTTGGCGGCGGCCAGCTCTGGTGCGCGCCGGAGGTACCCGATCGCTACCTGCCGCTTCGGGTCAGCGGGCTGCGGGTCGGCAAGTCGCGCCTGGCCGTCGAGATCGGCGAGGGCGAATGGGAGATCACCGGCCTTGAGCCGGTCAGCATCGAGGTCATCCCGACCCCGCGCCCGGTCAGGTCAGGCTGACACCAGCCCGGCCCGGCCAAGGACCTGCGGGACCTGGCCCGCGCGGGCGTGCCCGGGGCCCTGGATCTGGTCGGGGGATCAGCGAGGAGGCCGCTCTCGGCACGGCTCGCGCGCTGACGCTCACCCCGCTGCACGAGGCGGCGCAGGCGGGCGACCTCGAGCTGGCGCGGCTGCTGCTGGGGCTGGGCGCCGACCGAATCAAGGAATGGGGCGCGACGCCGCTGGACAGGGTCCGGCAGCACGGCGGGGAGGGGCGAGCTGCTCGGGCCGCTGACCGCTCGTCAGATCTAGATCGTGCTGCGGATGGCGGTCTGACAGAGCTCGGGCAGCCTGGCCTCGGCCTGGCGGGCCGCGATCCGCACGCCTGCCCGGGCCAGCGCGAGGCCGTAAACGGCGGAGCAGACGATGAGCGCCGGCGCCCGGGCAGCCGCCGGGGCGGTGCTGGTAAACGCGGCTGCGAGGAGGACCGGCGTGACCGCGACGGCGACGCCGGCCACGCTGGCGAGCAGGCCGCCGAAGGTGTAGGACCCGTATCCGGGCGCGGCCTGGCGCATGGGACTGCCGGTGCGCGTGGCCATCGGATAGGCCATGGTGGCGGTCAGGATGTTGCTCAGGCCCAGGGCCGCGCCGAGGCCGGCCAGGGCGACTGCGGTGGCCGGCACTGCCTGGGCCGGGTCCCTGACGGCGGCCGCCAGGCCGACGCTGATCGCGACCAGCAGCGGGATGGCGATCACGCAGAGCGCGATGTTCTGGCCGGAAAAGTAGGCCCGCAGGGACCGGCGGCTCGTCAGCGCGAGCGCCTCGACGACGAACGGCGGGCCGGTCAGGCCGATCGAGTTGGCGTGGAAGTAGCCGACGAACCCGGCGCCGACCAGCGGCGCTGGCGATCACCACGGCGGGATGCTTCGGGTGGTCCAGGATGGCGCTGATGGAGACGACCACCATGATGATCGCGGTCATGACCCAGTAGACCAGCGACGTGGGCTCGCGGCGCTGGTAGACCCAGAACCGGGCGGCCACGGTGCCGCGCAGCCCGTAGCGGGCCAGCGGCAGCGCACCGCCGCGCAGCTGCGATGACCCGGTGGAGGTGTCGGTGGTGACCAGGGCCCGGCCCAGCGAGCGTACCCACAGCCAGCCCAGGATGAGGATGATCGCGGCCAGCAGCCCGAGCCGCGCCACCGCCGTGCCGGGACGGCCGTGCGAGGCGTCCTGGATGGCGTGCGCGGCCAGGCCCGGCGGCAGCCAGCGCAGCCAGGCGTCGATGCCGCGGAAAGCCGCCGCGGTGATCCCGCCCTGTGACGCTGCCCTGGGGATCAGCTGGCCCAGCAGCTCGATCAGGGCGAAGATCGGGATGATCAGGAAGACCGCGAGGTCCTTGCCGCGCCGGGAGCGCAGCAGCCTGGCCATGCTGGTGGTCACCAGCCGCGCCAGGGTGATGCAGAACAGTACCTGCAGCGCCACCGCGACGACCGCGACCAGCAGGCCCAGCGGGCCGCTGGCCAGCCCGACCAGCACCCCCAGCAGCCCGATCAGGTTGGCCACCGGCCACGCGCCGGCGGCCGACGCGGCTAGCAGTCCGGCCGCGAGCGGACGCGTGCGCACCGGGTACAGCTGCAGCGTTGCGGGGTCGAGGGTGCCGTCCAGGCCGAACGCGAAGATCGGCAGGGTGAGCCAGCCGAACGCGAAGACGGTGAAGATCACCGTGGTCAGGTCCACCGACGCGCTGAGGCCGCGGAACAGGGCCAGGACGGCGAAGGTTCCGGCCGCCACCACGACGGCGAAGAACGTGCTGACGATGAACGAAATCTCCGCGGACGTTGACGAGCGGAGACCGTTGAGTACCAGCCGCAGCTTCAGCCGGACGAGGAGCCGAGCCACGACAGCACCTCCTCGTCGCGTGCGCGCGGGCCGACCAGGTCGATGAAGGCCTGCTGCAAGCTCTTGCCGCCGCGCACCTCATCGGTCGTGCCGGTCGCGACGAGCCTGCCCTGGTCGATGATGGACACGTGATCGCAGACCTGCTCGACGAGTTCCATCACGTGGCTCGAGAACAGCACCGTCGAGCCTGACCCGACGAATCGGGTGAGCAGCCGGCGGATCACGTCGGCGGAGATAGGGTCGACGCCCTCCAGCGGCTCGTCGAGGAAGAGCACCGACGGGTTGTGAATCAGCGCGCAGCCCAGGCTGGCCTTCTTCCGCATGCCGGTCGAATAGTCGGCCACCAGCCGCTTGGCATCGGCGGCCAGATCGAGCACGTCCAGCAGCTCCGCTGCGCGTGACCGCGCCTGCGCCGCGGGCAGTCCGCGCAGGCGGCCGGCGTATTCCAGCACCTCCGCGCCGCTCAGCCGCTCGAACAGCCTGGCCTCAGCCGGGACCACCCCGATGATCGCCTTGACGGCAACCGGGTCGGCCCACACGTCCAGCCCGTTGATGACGACCTGGCCGGCATCGGGCCGCAGCAGCCCGGTCATCATGGACAGAGACGTGGTCTTCCCCGCGCCATTCGGCCCGACGAGGCCTGCTAGCGAGCCGGCCGCGATCTCCAGGTCGACGCCGGCCACCGCCTCCTTCTCGCCGAATCTCTTGCGCAGCCCGCGCACCTCAATAGCTGGCTCGCTCATGCTGGTGCCTCCTCGGCAGCCGTCCGGGCGGCCCGCGCGGTTGCGTTGCTAAAACTGATATCACTATGCTAACCCTGTGGTATCAGGCGGTCAAGCGGACGCGGGTCGCCGGGAGAACGAGTCCGGACGGGCTACTGGCCCGCAGCGGCCGGAGACCGGCGAAGCCGCCGAGCCGGACCGGCTCGGAGAGGGGCGCGGTGGGCGAGCGCAGGGGCATGCTGCTGCGGCTGGACCCGGCCGTGCACGGTGCCCTGACCCGGTGGGCCATCGACGAGCACCGCAGCGCTAATGCCCAGATCGAGTTCCTGCTGCGCGACGCGCTGGCCAGGGCAGGGCTGATGCCCGCTCACGCGGAACCGCTGAGGCCGCGCGGGCGGCCGCGGGCCCTCCGGCCGAGGCCACCTGACCGGCGGCGTGATGTGGCCGGCGACCGGGTGCCGCAAGACGAGTCTGGCACGGGGCGCGTCAGTCGTCGAGAACCTCGACGAACATCCGGGAGCCTGGCGGCGCGATCTCGCCGTAGTCCTTGGCCGTCGCCGCTCCTTCGGGTGAGCCGAAGGCGGCCCCCATCGCTTCCTGGTCGGCGAAGTACAGCTCGGCGATCCGGTAGTAGGTCTGGTCGCCGCCGTCCATCGCGCCGGTAAAGGTGCCGGTCTCGGACCGCTGCACGCCCGGGATTTTCGCCACCATCGGCATGTGAACGCCCAGGTAGTGCTCGTCGAATGCGGCCGGGTCAGCCGGCTGCGTGTACAGGACCACCAGTTTCACTGTCATGAAGCGGACGTTACCGCCAGCCCTGCGTCCTGTCACCACTGCGGCGATCACGAGCCGCGGGCAGCGGGAGTACCACCGTGATTACTGTCCGGCGAGCTCGGAACTCCAGACCACCAGCCGGGTCCGGTCGCCGCGGAACAGGTCCCTGGCGTACTCCAGCGGCTGCCCCGACGGCGAGTAGGCGGTCCGCTCTACCAGCATGAGCGGCGCGCCCTCGGCGACCTCAAGCGCTTCGGCCTCGCGGACTCCGGCCACGACCGGCTCCAGCGATTCCCTGGCCCGGTGCGGCCGCTGTCCGTAGTTGACGGCGAGCAATTCATACAGCGAGCCATCGAGCCGGCAGTCAAGCAGGCCGGGGAAGAGTGCTGCCGGGAACTGCGAGTGCTCGACCGCGACTGGCCGGCCGTCGGCGAAGCGGATCCGCCGGACATCGTGCACCGGCTCGCCGTCGGCTAGCTCGAGGGCGGCCGCGGCCGCAGGGCTGGCCGGGATCTGAGCCGCGGCCAGCACCCGGGCCCCGGCCACCTTGCCGTGCCGCCGCAATTGCTCGGAGAAGCCGGCCAGGGTGGTGAGGTCCTGCTCGAGCTTGGGCTCGGCCACGAACGTGCCGCCGCCGCGGCCCACCGTCCTGGTCACCAGCCCGCGCAGGGCCAGCTCGCCGAGCGCGTGCCGCAGGGTCATCCGGCTGACTCCGAGCCAGGCGGCCAGGTCATGCTCGGTCGGCAGCCGGTCGCCGGGGGACAGCTGGCCGGCCGCGATCGCGTCCGCGAGCCAGTCCTCGATCTGCGCGTGCGCGGTGACGCCGGGCTGCCTGACGATGACCGGCGGCTTGCGCGGCAGCGCGGCCGGCCCGGCGGCGGATCCGTGCCGGGAATGCGGCCGTCGCTGCATGCGGTTCAGTGCCCCCCGTCGTCTGCCGGCGGGGATGGCGCGCCGCCCTCCCCGCCTCGGCCCGGTCCTGGTGACCTGACCGGACTTTACGGCACGCCATCCCCGGCTTGTGCTGGCGCCTACGCCGGGTCCCCGGCCGGCACCGGCTCGTCGGCGGGTACCCGCACGGTCGCGAACTGCTTGCGGCGGCCGGTAATCAGGTAGTAGATGGCGCCGACCAGCACGATGAAGATCACGACCGTCCAGAGGATGGGAATGTCGTTCAGGAACCCGACATGGAAGTTCAGCACCTGGGTGCCGCCGATCACGGTCTGCTTCGGCTGCGGGTTGCTGGCCGGGCGGGGCCAGGCGAAGTTCACCAGCATCGCCGCGCCGTAGAGCAGGCCGATGACGTTGACGACGGGACCCCACCGGCCGAGCCGGAACGGGGCCGGCGTCTTCGGCCATCCGCGCAGCCGGGCGAGCAGGATCGCCAGGTTGCCGAGGAAGTAGCTGAGATAGATCATGCCGGTGGCCGCGATCGCGATAGTCCCGGCGCCGGAGTACTGCAGGAACGGCACCGCGGCGATCACCGCGATGGTGATGCACGTCCAGATCGGCGTGTGCAGGCTGGGGGCGACCCTGGCCAGCACCTTCGAGGCCGGCAGCTGGTTGTCGCGGGCCATGCCGAAGCCCAGCCTGATGGTGGCGGCCATGATCGACAGGCAGCAGACGAAGATCGCCGCCGACACCACCAGCAGGTAGATGGTCGCGAACGGGTGCGAGAAGTTGGCCTCGATGATCTGCGCCGGGCCGTAGCCGGCCTTCACTGCCGCGCCCAGATTCGGGATGGCGACGAGCGTGCCGAGCAGGAACACGCCGCCGATCACGAACGCGCCGGCAACCGAGAACAGCACGGCCTTCGGTGCGGCGCGGCGCGGGTCGCGCGTTTCCTCGGCCAGGGTTGAGGCGGTATCGAAGCCGTAGATGACGAACAGGCTCATGAACATCGCGGCCAGGAACGTGCTCGGCTTGACCGGCAGTCCGGCGCTGTGGGTCACGACGGAGAAGCCCTGGTGGTTGTGGAAGGCCATCAGGATCAGCGCGAACACGAACATGCCGAGGATCTCGAACAGCACGCCGGTGTTGTTGATGATCGCGACGAGCTTCACCCCGTAGATGTTCAGCACCGTGATCACCGCCAGCGTGATCAGGGCGACGACAAGCTGGGTGTGCAGGCTCGCGGCGTTCAGCGATTTCCAGCCAAGCCCGTTCAGGGCCGGGATCAGGGCCAGCGGCAGCGTGGCGACCACCGCGGTCACCGTGAGGATCCCGGCGAACAGGTAGATCCAGCCGGTGAACCATGAGTAGGTGCGGCTGGCCAGGTACTTGGTCCACTGGAAGACCGAGCCAGCCACCGGGAAGTGGCTGGACACCTCAGCGAAGTTCAGCGCGATGATGAACTGCCCGAGCGCGACGATCGGCCAGGTCCAGATGAACACGCCGCCGATCGTGATCAGGCCGAGCGCGAACAGAGTGAAGATGCCCGTCGACGGCGAGATGTAGCTGAACGCCACCGCGAACGAGCTGAACGTGCCGAGGGACCGCTTCAGTTCCTGCTGATAGCCGAACCGGGCCAGGTCGGCGGAATCGCGGTCATGACCGCTGGTGGCATCCGGGCTTGCGCTCACGACGGGCTCCTGCTCTTCGGGGGAACACTGACCGTGGATGTCAACACGGCGCCGGATTGACACTGGACTGGCTGGCGCTGGCTGGTTTGCAGCTGTGGCAGGAGCGTAGGACGTGACTAGTTAACTGTCCAGACCCTTAACGCCAGACATTCACGACTTCCCGTGCCGTTCCCGTCATGGTCGTGCCGTGCCGCCCTTACTCCGGCGGCGAGATTCGTCAGGACCGTCTAGACCTTTACCGCTGTGCGCCCTTAGTGTGCGATCGTGACCGACCCTCGCCTCGCCGCCGCTGACCCGCGGGCGGTGCTGGCCCGGCTGCCGAGCCTGGCCGGGACGCCGCGGCTGGTCAGCCGCCTTGCCCGGCGGGCTGACCAACACCAATTTCAAGGTGACGACGCCGGCGGGCGTGTTCGTGGCGCGGCGTGTTCGCGGACGGCGGCGACCTGCTGGCCATCGACCGTGAGCGGGAGTACCGCAACTCCGTCATCGCCGCCGCGGCCGGCGTCGGCGCGCCGGTGATCGAGTACCGGCCGCAGGACCGGGTCCTGGTGCTCGGCTTTGTCCAGCGGCCGGACGCTGACCAACGCGGACGTGGCCGAGCCGGCCATGCTGGCCCGGATCGCGCGCGCCTGCGCGACCCTGCACGGAGCGGGCCGGTTCGCCGGTGACTTCGACATGTTCACCGTCCAGGCCGCCTACTACGCGACGGCCACCGGGGCGGGCATGCGCGATCCCGGCCGGCTACGACGCGCTGATGCCCGCCTTCGCCGCCATCCAGGGCGGCCCTCGCCGTCACCGGCGAGGGCACCGTGCCGTGCAACAACGATCTGCTCGCGGCCAACATCATCGACGACAGCGAGCGGATCTGGCTGATCGACTACGAGTACTCGGGGAACAACGACGCCTGTTTCGAGCTGGGGAACATCGCCGGGGAATGCGGACTTGACGACGACGCGCTGACTGCTCTGGTGACGGCCTACTACGGCCGGCCGCGACGCAGCCGGATCGCCAGGGCGCAGCTGTTCCGGCTGGTCTCCCGGTACGGCTGGACCCTGTGGGGCGCCATCCAGCACGCGGCCAGTCCGCTTGATTTCGACTTCTGGGCCTGGGCGATGGAGCGCTTCGAGGTCGCCGCAGCCGGATTCACCAGTGCTGACTTCGGCCGGCTGCTGGCCGACGTGCAGCTGCAGGACTAGCCGTGCGGCAGCAGTCTCATGGCGGGCAGGACGAGCGAGGCGGGACGCTGATGCAGGCAGGGCTGCCGGACCGGGCGCGGATCGTGATCATCGGCGGCGGCGTGATCGGCACGAGCGTGGCCTATCACCTCGCACTGCTGGGCGAGACAGACGTCCTGCTGCTTGAGCAGGGTCAGCTGTCCTGCGGCACCACCTGGCACGCGGCCGGGCTCGTCGGTCAGCTGCGGGCGTCGGAGGCCGGTACCCGGCTGGTGCAGTACTCGACCCGGCTGTACGAGCGGCTGGAAGCGGAGACGGGGCAGGCGACCGGGTTCCGCCGGTGCGGCGGCCTGACGGTGGCGAGGACACCGGACCGGCTGACCGCGCTGCGCCGCACCGCCGCGACCGCGCTGGCTTACGACATCGAGTGCGAGCTGATCAGCCCGGCCGAGGCAGCGCAGCGGTACCCGCTGCTGCGGGCCGCCGACCTGGCCGGGGCGATCTGGCTGCCCGGCGACGGGCGCGCCGACCCGGTCGATCTCACCGCCGCGCTGGCCCGCGGCGCCCGGCAGCGGGGCGTGACGGATTGCCGAGCGCGTCCGGGTGACCGGGGTGACCAGCCGCGGCGGGCGGGTCAGCGGTGTCCGCACCGACACCGGCGACGTCGAGGCCGAGATCGTGGTCAACTGCGCGGGCCAGTGGGCCAAGCAGGTCGGCACGCTGGCCGGGGTCACGGTGCCGCTGCACTCGGCCGAGCATTTCTACGTCGTGACCGACCAGATCGAGGGCGTTCACCCCGGCCTTCCGGTGCTGCGGGACCCGGACGGGTGGACCTACTTCAAGGAGGAGACCGGCGGCCTGGTCGTCGGCGGTTTCGAGCCCGCGGCCAAGCCCTGGGTCTCGCCCGACGCGCTGCCCTACCCGTTCGAGTTCCGCCTGCTCGAGGAGGACTGGGAGCACTTCGCGGTGCTGATGGACAGCGCGGTGCACCGGCTCCCGGTGCTGGCCGACACCGGCATCCGCAAGTTCTACAACGGGCCGGAGAGCTTCACCCCGGACAACCAGTTCATCCTGGGGGAGGCGCCGGAGCTGGCCGGGTTCTTCGTGGGCGCCGGGTTCAACTCGGTGGGCATCGCCTCAGCCGGCGGGGCGGGCCTGGCGCTCGCGCAGTGGATCACCGGCGGACAGCCAGACGGGGACCTGACCGCGGTGGACATCCGCCGGTTCGCGCCGTTCAACGGCAACTCCCGCTGGCTGCGCGACCGGGTCGGCGAGGTGCTCGGCCTGCACTACGCGATCGCCTGGCCGAACCGCGAGCTGGAAACGGCCCGGCCGTTCCGGCGCTCGCCGGTCTACTCGCTGCTGCGGGAGGCCGGGGCCTGCTTCGGCTCGAAGATGGGCTGGGAACGCGCCAACTTCTTCGCCCCGCCCGGCTCGCGACCCGGTGATCGAGTACTCCTTCGGCAAGCAGAACTGGCAGCCGTGGTCGGCGGCCGAGCAGCGGGCCGCCCGGCAGCGCGTCGCGGTGTTCGACCAGACCTCGTTCTCCAAGTACCTGGTCACGGGCCAGGACGCGGCGGCGGCGCTGCAGTGGCTGTGCACCAACGACGTGGACGTGGCACCGGGCCGGGCCGTCTACACCGGGATGCTCAACGATCGCGGCACCTACGAGTCCGACATCACCGTCACCCGGCTGTCGGCGACGCAGTTCCTGCTCGTCGCGAGCGCTGCCACCACCGAGCGCGACGCCGACCACATCCGCAGGCACCTGCCGCCCGGCAACCAGGCCACCGTCACCGACGTCACGTCGGCCTACGCGGTCTACGGGGTCATGGGCCCGGCCTCCCGGCAGCTCCTGGCCCGGCTGTCGGCGGCTGACCTGAGCGCGGACGGGTTCGGCTTCGGCACGAGCAGGCTGATCGACCTCGGCTACTCGACCGTCCGGGCGACCCGGATCACCTACGTCGGCGAGCTCGGCTTCGAGCTCTACGTGCCCGCCGAGTTCGCAGCCGGGGTGTACGAGGACCTGATGCGGGCGGGCGCTGACCTCGGCGCGGTCAACGCCGGCTACTACGCGATCGAGTCGATGCGGCTGGAGAAGGCCTACCGGGCATTCGGCCGGGAACTGACCCCCGACTACAACCCGGTCGAGGCCGGCCTCACCTTCGCCTGCAAGCTCGGCAGCCCGGCCGGCTTCCTCGGCCGCGAGGCGGTGGAGAAGGCCAGGGCGGCCGGGCCGCGGCGGCGGCTGGTGTCGGTCGTGCTCGCTGACCCCGACGTCATGCTGTGGGGCGGGGAGCTGCTGCTCCGGGACGGCGAGCCGGCCGGCCAGCTGACCTCGGGCGCCTTCGGCGCGACTCTCGGATCGGCTGTCGGCCTGGCCTACCTGCGCGATCCCGGCGGTGACCTGGTGACGCCGGAATTCGTCAGGTCCGGGCGGTATGAGGTAAACGTGGGCGGGCAGCTGGCCACTGCCGTGGCTGGCTTGCGGCCGCCTTATGATCCGGCAGGCCGCAAGATAAAGGCATAGAGCGGGAACGGGGTGGCCAGCCGCCAGCCCGCCCGCCGGGACACCGCAGTCCTGAGAGCAGGGAGTAAGCCGATGACCGTCAGCGTTTTCGATCTCTTCAAGATCGGCATCGGGCCCTCGAGCTCGCATACGGTCGGGCCGATGCGCGCGGCGCTGACCTTCGCCACCTCGCTGGAGCGCGACGGCCTGCTCCCGGACGTCCGCGGCGTCCGGGCCGAGCTGTTCGGCTCACTCGGCGCGACCGGGCACGGGCACGGCAGCGTGCCGGCAGTGGTACTCGGCCTGTCCGGCGAGCAGCCGGAGACGGTCGACCCGGCCGCGGCCGGCCCGCTGCTCGATCAGGTCCGGGCGTCCGGAGAGCTGCGGCTGCTTGGCCGGGTCCCGGTGCCCTTCGACGTCGACGAGGACATCGTCCTGCACCGGCGCAAGCGCCTGGAGTTCCACTCCAACGGCATGCGGTTCGCGGCACTGGACGGGGCCGGGGCTGAGCTGACCGCCCGGACCTACTACTCCGTCGGCGGCGGATTCGTGCTGGGCGAGGATGAGGCCGGCCGTCCGGCCATCGTCGCTGACCCGACCCCGGTGCCGTATCCGTTCGGGAGCGGGGCCGAGTTGCTGGCGATCACCGAGCGGACCGGGCTGCCGGTCAGCGGGGTCATGCTGGCCAACGAGCTAGCCCGCCGGGATAAGGCCGAGGTCGAGTCGGGCCTGCTGCGAATCTGGGCCGTCATGCAGGAATGCGTCACGGCCGGCTGCGCGGCGCAGGGCGTTCTGCCGGGCGGCCTGAAAGTGCGCCGCCGGGCCCGTGCGCTGCAGGAGAACCTGGACCAGGCCGGCGATGCGGCTGACCCGCTGTATGCCATGGAATGGGTGACGCTTTACGCGCTCGCGGTCAACGAGGAGAACGCCGCCGGCGGCCGGGTCGTCACCGCGCCGACAAACGGCGCGGCCGGGATCATTCCGGCAGTGCTGCATTACTACACGCGGTTCGTGCCGGGCGCGGACAACGCCGGCATCATCCGGTTCCTGCTCACGGCAGCAGCGATCGGCTCGCTGTTCAAGGAGAATGCCTCGATTTCGGGCGCGGAGGTCGGCTGTCAGGGCGAAGTAGGGTCAGCCTGCTCGATGGCCGCCGCGGGCCTGGCCGAGGTCCTGGGCGGCACGCCGGCTCAGGTGGAGAACGCGGCTGAGATCGGCGTCGAGCACAATCTCGGCCTGACCTGCGATCCGGTCGGCGGCCTGGTACAGATCCCGTGCATCGAGCGGAACGCGATCGGAGCGGTGAAGGCCATCACTGCCGCGCGGATGGCCATCAGAGGAGATGGCGAGCACAAGGTCTCGCTGGACAAGGCGATCAAGACCATGCGGGAGACCGGCGCCGACATGAAGGTCAAGTACAAGGAGACCGCCCGCGGCGGGCTGGCCGTGAACGTTATCGAGTGCTGAATCCGGCCCGGACGACGGCGGGCCCGGACCGGTGGACTAGCTGGACCGGGACTGGGAGACCGGGCTCGTCTGCTCGGCCGCCGGAGCCTGCGCGGCCGACGGTGCCGCCGCGGGCATCATCTTGGCCGAACGCCGCTCCCGCAGGTAGGTCCCGGTGATGACGCGGGCGTAGCGGAGGCCGTAGGCGAGGTTCCGGCCCTTCTTGCTCTCGCCGGACAGTCGCTGGCGCATGACGGTCGGCACCTCGGCTACGCGGTAGCCCTGCAGCAGGGCGCCGATCAGCAGCTCGGAGGTCTGGTACTGCGGCTGCGTCTGGGTGACGGTGCCGGTCAGCCCGGCGCGCATGAGCCGCAGGCCGCTGGAGGTGTCGGTCAGCCGGGTGCGGGTCAGACCGCTGATCACCCGGGCGAAGAACTTGACGCCGAGGTTACGGAACGCGTCGGTGTTCTCGGTCTGGCCGAGCTCCCGCGAGCCGATCACGAAGTCGGCCTGGCCGCCTTCCATCAGCGTGACCATGGCCGGCAGGTCGGCCGGGTCCCACTGCCCGTCCCCGTCCAGCGTCGCGATGTACTGGGCGCCCCCCTCGCGGGCGATCCGGTAGCCGAGGCGGAGCGCGACGCCATGGCCGCGGTTGGCGGCCAGCGTGCAGACCAGCGCGCCGTGGCGCTCGGCGATGACCGAGGTGTCGTCGGTGCTGCCGTCATCAATCACCAGCAACGTGACCGGGACGTCGGCAATCTGCTGCGGGACTTCATCAAGGACCGCGCCGATGTTGTCCGCCTCGTTATAGGCGGCGATGACAACGACCAGCGGCTGCAGCTTCACATCGGGATAGGTGCTCGCGAACCCCTGCAGCGCGGCCGAGGTCACGGCGACGGTGTCGGGTGCCTCACGCAACCCGTGAAACGTAACGTCCGCTGGCTGCTCTCGCCTCGACATGTACGTCGTCTCTCCCAGTCCGCGTGAAGGTTTTATGACGGTCCACAATAGCCGCAACCTGGACTCGCCTACATCATTCACATGAATCCCGGTCCGGCGCTCGCTGCGGGCCAGGGGTGCCAGTTACCGACCGTACAGGCAGCGGCTAGCTCAGGCGCGCTAACCAGTGGGTTCGCCGCGCGGAGAAGGCTAGCCACCATGGCAGCGGCTAGCCTGCGCGAAGAACCTATGGTGCCGGCGACCGCCGGGCCGGCCTGGATGGCCGGTCGCCAGGAGCGCTAACGGCCCCCGCACGTTACACAAATCTACCCGCTGGGCGCCAGTGAAACGGCGGACACGCCGGTTTTGGTGACAAATTGGTAACGCCATGGCCAGCCGCAGCTCTGCCCGATGAGTTTGCCAGGGGCGGTACCATGAAATCCTGATCCGCCGCTAGCCGCCGAGCTGAGGCCGCGAGCTGCGGGCAGCGGGTGCCCGAATCCACAGTGCGGCTCATTCCCGGTAAGCTAGGTCAGCCCTCGTGCTACGGCGGGATCTGACCTGGTTGCTTACCTGGTCAGGACTGCGCCTGGCGGGCAGGCGGCGGAGTAGCTCAGTCAGGCAGAGCAAGCGGCTCATAATCGCTGTGTCGCCGGTTCAAGTCCGGCCTCCGCTACGGAATCACGCTGGCAGGGTCGCCTGCGAGCGCACGCCCTCCGGCCCGCTGCCCTCTGGGGGCGACTGCCGCGGCGGAGTTCCGATGATTGGACGAGAGAAAGGCGCGCCACGTGGCTGCGACTGACGTCAGGCCCAAGATCACCCTGGCCTGCCAGGAATGCAAGCACCGCAACTACATCACGCGCAAGAACCGGCGCAATGATCCCGACCGGCTTGAGCTGAGCAAGTACTGCCCCTTCTGCCGTAAGCACCAGCCGCACCGCGAGACACGCTAGCGGCTGCCGGGCCGCAGGCCCGCAGACCGGTAAGCCGGCGGCAGCAGGCGCAGGCATGGCCGGGATTGTGCCTGATTCCGGCACTGTCTGTTGCGGGCACTGTCTGTTCCGGGCACTGTCTGTTCCGGGCACTGTCTGTTTGCCGGGCACTGGCTGATGCGGGCACTGTCCCGGGTCACAACGGCGTCTTGAGGCGGGAGCCGCATGCCGATTAACCGTGAGTACGCGGGCCGTATTTTCCCGGCCTCTCCGCCCTACGAAGTATCGAGGATCAAGATCGCGGACTTCGCCGACGCGATCGGCGACCCTAATCCGCTCTACCGGGACGCGGCGGCAGCGCGGGCGGCCGGGCACCCGGACGTGATCGCGCCGCCGACCTTCGCGATCGTGATCAGCATGGCGGGCTCGGGCGCCGCGCTGGCCGACCCCGGCCTGGGCCTGAACTACGCCATGGTCGTGCACGGCGAGCAGCGATTTGAGTACGCCCGACCCATCGTGGCGGGCGACGTCCTCACGGCCCAGGTGACCCTGACGGAGATCCGCGACGCGGGACGCAACGTGATGCTCACGACGAGCACCGATATCAGCACGGTCGCGGGCGAGCATGTCTGCACGGCGGTGTCCGCCATCGTCGAGCGCGGTGCCTAGCTGCGGTCAAGGCGGCTGATGTCCCGGCCAGCCCGGCCGGACTGACGGAGAGAGGATCGCAGCGTGAGTGAGCAGGTCAGGTACGACGGCGTTGAGGCGGGCGTCCAGATCCCCGCTGTCAGCTATCCGGTCAGCCGGCTCAGCCTGGTCAAGTACTGCGGAGCGTCCGGCGACTTCAACGTCATTCACTGGAACGAGCGCGTCGCGAAGTCGGTCGGCCTGCCCGACGTGATCGCGCACGGAATGTTCACGATGGCACAGGCCGGGCGTTTCGTGACCGACTGGGCCGGCCCGCAGGCGACCGTCACGGAGTTCGGCGTCCGGTTCTCCTCCATGGTGGTCGTGCCGGATGACGACGCCGGTACCGCGGTCGAGGTGAGCGGCCAGGTCGAGGAGAAGCTCGGAAACAACAAGGTGGCCCTGGTGCTGACGGCCCGGGCCGCCGGCACCAAGGTGCTCACCAGGGCCCGGGCGGTCGTTCAGCTCCCCTGAGCGGCGAAAAGCCTCGCGCGTTTGAACCTAGCCGGAGGGGTGAGTTAGGCCCCGGCTGCCAGCGAGGCGGCCGGAAGGCAGGTAGCAGACGATGACGACGGCTCCGATGCCACCCGAGCCCCCCAGGGACGGCTATGACGCGCAGGGCTATCGTGCCGACAGCTACGGTGCTGACCCTACGGTGCTGACCGCTACGGTGCTGACAGCTACGGGCGCGGGATCGCCGACCCGGCAGGAGGCTACCGGCCCCGCGGAGCGCCCGCTGGCCGGCCCCGATCCAGCCGCCCGCAGGTCGATGCGGGCAAGCTCTGGCCCGGCGGGATAGCGACGGCGGTCGTGGCTGCGCTGATCGCACTCGTCGGGGTGCTGGTCTGCCGCTGGCTGTTCGGCATTCCGCTGCTCGCGCCCAAGTCCGATGGCGCTTACGGTGATGTCCACACCACCGCGATGGTGCTGGTCGCTGCCGCCGCCGCCCTGGTGGCAACGGGCCTCGCGCATCTGCTGCTGCTCAGCACCCCCCGCCCGCTCACCTTTTTCTCCTGGATCGTCGGCCTGGCGACCGTGCTGGCGGTGCTGGTGCCGTTCAGTACCTCGGCCCCGCTGACGGCGAAAATCGCCACTGCGGTCGTCGACCTCGTTCTCGGAGTGGCGATCGGCTCGCTCATCAACGGCGTCGCTGCCCGGTCGGTCCGGGTGCCCGCCGGAGCAGGCCCGGACTACCTCGGTGCCGGTGCTGACGGGGTGTACGGGGAGCGGCGCGCCTGACGGCAGCCCGGCCCCGGCTTCGCGACGCCCTAGCTGAGCGAACTGGGCAGCTTGACGAGCGTGAGGAAGAAGTCGTCGATCTGCCCGATGACGCCGATGAACTTCTCGAAGTCGACCGGCTTGCTGATATAGGCGTTCGCGTGCAGCGAGTAGCTGCGCAGAATGTCTTCCTGTGCCTGCGAGGTCGTGAGCACGACCACCGGGATCGCCAGCAGGCTCGCGTCGGCCTTGAGCTCGGCGAGGACCTCCAGGCCGTTCCGGCGGGGCAGGTTGAGGTCGAGGAGGATCAGACCGGGGGTCGGCACAGCCGAGTAGTCGCCGGTTTTGCGCAGGAAGTGCAGCGCCTGCTCCCCGTCACCGACCACATGCAGGCTGTTCGGGATATGGAAGTGCTCGAAAGCCTCCCTGGTCATGAGCACGTCACCAGGGTCATCTTCGACCAGCAGTACGTCCACCAGCTCCAGCCCGCCTCGCTCAGTCATGCAGGTGTCTCCTCATTATCGGCGGGCGCGACCGGCAGCGTGAAGTTGAATTTTGCCCCAGCCTGATACTCGGTGTCCAGCCAGATGCGCCCGCCGTAGTGCTCTACAATCTTGCGGCACATGGACAGGCCGATGCCAGTGCCGGCGTACGCCGTCCTGTCGTGCAGCCGCTGGAAAATGACGAAGATGCGGTCCGCGTACTCAGGTCTCGATCCCGATCCCGTTGTCGGTCACCGAGAACAGCCAGTCAGTCCTCCTGCCGGGTCGCACTGATCGTGATGTGCGGCGGCCGGTCGGCTGCGCGGAACTTGATGGCGTTGCTGATCAGATTCTGGAACAGCGAGGTCAGCAGCGTGAATTCGGCCCGTACCGACGGCAGCTCGGTGCTCTCGATCACCGCTCCTGCCGTCCTGATCTCGGTGGTCAGGTTCACCCTGGCCTGGGAGACCGCGCTGGCGCAGGACACCAGGCTCAGCTCCCGCTCGATGCGGCCGACCCGGCTGAAGGCAAGCAGGTCATCGATCAGCGCCTGCATGCGCTTGGCGCCGTCGACGGCGAACTCGATGTACTGATCAGCCCGGGCGTCAAGCTGGCCGATATACCGGCGCTGCAGCAGCTGGCAGAAGCTGGCGACCTTCCGCAGCGGCTCCTGCAGGTCGTGCGAGGCGACGTAGGCGAACTGCTCGAGCTCGGCGTTGGACCGTTCCAGATCGAGGGCCCTGGCCTCCAGCGTGACGTTCGCGGCCCGCACCGCCGACAGCTCAAGCAGAATCCGCTGCCGCATCCGGTTCACGTCGACGGCCAGCGTGTGCACCTCCCGCGGCCCGCTGGGGTCGACTTCATGGTCGAAATCGCCGCCGGCGACCTGGCGCGCGTCGTCGGCCAGCCGGGTGAGCGGCCGGATCGCGGCAGTGCGGATCCCGATCCCGAGCGCGGCGACGAGCAGGATCAGCACGACCGCGATGGAGATGCCGGTCGCGTCCAGCGCGATGGCCGAGCTGTGCAGCTGGCCGATGGCCTGCTGGTGCTGTGCCGACAGGTAGTGCTGGAAAGCGGTCATCGGCGCGCGGACACTGTCGAAGTCGGCCTTGCCAATGTCTATGCGGGCCCTGGACGGCGCCTTGCCCGTCGCGGCGACCTGGCGCATTTCCGGGATCGCGTAGGTGGATCGCCAGTAGCGTGATGTGACGCAGCGTGGTCGCGAGCTCAGACCGGGCGACCGGCAGGCCAGCGAGGACCGGCTCCAGGCGCCTGACCTCGGCCTGCTGGTCCGCGTAGCCCATGGTGTAGGGCTGCAGGAACGACTTCTGGCCGCTGAGCAGGTAGCCGCGCAGTCCGGTCTCCTGGTTCAGCAGCGCCGCATAGAGCTGCGAGCCCCGGAAGGCGGCCGGATCGAGCGTGTTCACCACCCGGTTGCGGCTATTCGACAGCGCGTTGAGCTGCAGGCCGCCGACCACGATGGCCGCGAGCAGGATCGCGCCGAGCGCGACCATGCCGACGGCGATGATCCGGCCGAGCGGCCAGCGGCTGGCTGCGTCCTCAGCAGCCCGCTGGGCCTGGTCGTCACGCGCCTGCCGGGCCGGAGCCGCGGAGACGGGGGAGACGCGGGTGCCGGATCGCCATCCGCGGTACGAAGGCGGGGGCCGCCGGTGGCGCTGCGCGATCCCGGTGCTGCCTGCAGCTGGGCCGACTCGGCCAGCGGGATCGCGGCCGTGGCGACGGGCTGGCCGTTGCCGTGCCTGACGGCTCGACGGGCGTCCCGCCGGGCCGGCGGCGTCCGCCTCGGCGCCGGGCCGGATCGATCCGGTGCTCATGGACCTGCCGGCGGAGCACAGCTCACGACCAGGACAGCCAGGTCGTCGTCCAGGTCGCCGCCGTTGAGCTCGCGGGCCCTGGTGATGACAGCGTCGATCAGCTGCTCGTTGACCTGGCGGTCCGGCGCCTGGCCGGCCGCGCCCTGCGCCCGCTCCTTCTCGATGAGCCTGATCAGGCCCTCGCTGCCGAGCCGCTCGGGGCCGTCGCCGACCTTGCCTTCGATGAGGCCGTCGGTGTACATCAGCACCGACCAGCTCTCCCCGAGATGCCACCTCCGCGCTCGGCCATTCGGTGGCGTGGCTGATTCCCGGCGGAAGGCATACCGGAGCCTGCAGCTCGCGAGCCGAGTCGGCGGTGATCAGCACCGGCTGAGGATGGCCAGCCAGATGCAGCCGGCCGTAGGAGCGGTCCGGGGCGATGGAGAGCATGCAGATGGTGGCGAACAGCCGGTCGTGCTGGCGCTCATGCTCCAGGAGCTGCTGAACGGCCGACAGGGTCTCGTCCACCGGCCGCCCGGCCAGGATCATGGTCCGCCAGGCCACCCGGAGGCAGACGCCCAGCGCGGCTTCGTCCGGCCCGCGTCCGCAGACGTCGCCGACCATGGCGTACACCCAGCCGTCGGCGGCCTCGACGACATCGTAGAAGTCGCCCCCGAGCAGCATCTGCTGCCCGCCCGACCGGTAGCGGGCCGCCACCGACGAGCCGCCGGTCCGTCAGCACCGGGGAGGGCAGCAGGCCGCGTTCCAGCCGGGAGTTCTCGGCCGCGTACAGCCGGGCCTCGTAGAGCTGTCGCTGCGTCTCCTCGGCCCGCTGCCGCTCAACTGCGTAACGGACGACGCGCTGCAGCAGGAATCCGTCCACCTGGCCCTTGACCAGGTAGTCCTGCGCTCCGGCGGCGACGGCTTCCTCGCCCAGGTGCTCGTCGGCCAGCCCGGTCAGGACGACTACGGCCACGTCCGGCGAGGTCTCCCTGAGCCAGCGGACGCCCTGCAGCCCGCGCGAGTCCGGCAGGTCAAGGTCGAGCAGGGCGCAGACCGTATCGGTCAGCAGGCCGCGAGCCTCAGCCAGCGACCGCGCCCGGCTCAGGATGAACGGCACACCGGCGTCAAGCAGCAGCTCCTCGACCAGAAGGGCGTCGCCATCGTCGTCCTCGATCAGGAGAACGTGCATGCGCTCGGGCAGCGCAGCACCCGCCGCGCCGCCTGAACTTACGTCCTCTGCGACCATCTGAACCCGCTTGCCGTCTTTCACGGTAGGTACCGGTATGCATCGAAGTGTGAGTCAGCATAGGGCCGATCACTGGTGAGCTTGCGGCTCACCTCAAAATACTCAGCGTGGCAGACTCGTCTGGTCGATTCACCAGGGCGGGCTGCCATCCCCGGCCTGGTGAGCGACCGGGAGTCCGGCCTCCTCCGCTGGTCAGCGTGAAATGGCGCTCAGCGCAGATCGCGGCGACGGCGCGGGTCGAGGCCCACCAGCCCGAACTGCCGGGGACCTGCTCGCTGACCGCCTGAACGGCGGCGCGGAGGCGCAGATCGTCACTTTGCAGCAGCAAGTCCGTAAGCCTGTCCCAGGCGTGCGCCAGCATCCTGGAACCAGCATTGCCCGCTGTGTAATGCGCCACATCATCCAGTACGGCGAAGAGCCTGCGGACGCGCCGCAGGTCTGCGGTCCCGGCAGGGAAAACCGTCGGTTCATCGGTCAGCGAAGCGGCTGAAGACACCGCGGCCAAAGCCCGTCACCACCTCATGCACCGGCCCCGGCGGGGTAGCAGGGCCGAACGATGTCAACGGGCCGAAGCGGCCATCAGCGGTCAGATCCGGCCCCGGGGTTTGGAGGGCACGGCCCGCTCGGTCCGGCCCCCACGCTACCCGACCATGTGCAATTCGAAACATCCCGGGTAGCTGCTTCTCGACCGGACGCGCACGGCGCCGGCAGAGCACAAGCATCAGATCGGGAACGAGGTTTTGGCGTGGTCACAGTCACACGGGAGTTCGCGGAGCGGATAGCCGCGATGGCGGATCTGCTGCTGTCTGAGGAGAACGCGGACGCCCCCCTCAGCCAGCTGGCCGAATTCGCGCTCGAGCTGATTCCCGGCGGTGCCGCCGCCGGTGTCGTCGTGGCCGGCGAGCATGCGTGGACCTACTCCACCTCTGACTCCACCCTCGCCGAACTGCACCAGCAGCAGCTGGCCGCCGGCGCCGGGCCGGTTCCCGAGGCGCTGAGATTCGGCGAGGCCCGGCGTATCGACGACACCGGCGACGATGACCGCTGGCCCGCGGTGTGCGCCGCGATGACGGCGGAGGGGCTGCGCAGCTGCCTGATCCTGCCGCTGCGAACCGATCGCGAGCCAGGCGGGGCAATTGCCATCTACGGCACGGAGCCCCGCTCGTTCGTCGGGGCCGGGCACGACGTCGCCCTGCTGTTCGCCGCGCAGGGCGGGGTGGCGCTGCGCAACGCCGCGCTCTACGGCAACTGCCGCCGCATGGTGGAGAACCTGCAAGTCGCGCTGGAGTCGCGGGCAGTGATCGAGCAGGCCAAAGGGATCCTGGTGGCCGAGTACGGCTATCCCCCGGACGTGGCGTTCAAGCGGCTGAGCGTGCTGTCGCAGAACACCAACAGGAAGGTCAAGGACATCGCGGCTGATCTGGTCGCGGGCCGGATCCAGCGGCGTCAGTTCTCAGCCGAGTAACGGTGCCAAGCGGTGGCGTGCCACCGCTGCTCCGCCGCGTCCCGGCCGGGCCGGGGTCGCCGAGCGCATCGGCGCTCGCCGGGTAGACACCGAGCGCGAGCGGCAGGCCGGTCAGCTCGAAGGTGCGCAGGACAGGGCGGGACCTGGCGACCACGCGCAGCCGGGCCCCTCGCCGGGCGGCGTAGTGCCCGGCCGCCAGCAGCGCGGTGACGCCGGCGCAGTCGCAGAACGAGGTACGACTCATGTCCGCCACGACGACCTGGTGACCGCGGTCGATGGCGGCCAGCAGGTCGGCGCGCACCTGGCCGGCGTTGGCGATATCGACCTCGGCCGGCAGCGAGATCACCGGCCCGGTGAGCGGCATCCGGAGCGGGCCGGTGTCGGCGGCTCCCCGCGCGGAGGCCACATTCGCCGCCGGGGCGAGGTTGCTGCCCGGATCCGCGGGGCTGGTGATGGCTCCGGGACTCAGCAGGTCGCGTCCCGCGGTCGCGGGATCAGGCGGATGGCTGTCTTCGGGCACGCGGTCACCCCCGGCGAGGGTAAATAGGACAATGCCGGGCCGCGTCTTTGACCCGCTGGCAGTACCAGGCCGTGGCTCTGGCCGAAATACCGAGGCGAGGGCCGGGGTCTGGGGCTACCGCTGACTAACTGTTAGCACTGTAGCGACCGGAATAGCAAGCTTTGCGGTTTTGGCAGACTTACGGGTCGCTTCCTCCCCGGGCCTCGGCCGTCGGCCCGAGCAACTCATCAAGCGACGCGTGGGCCTCGGCCGGTGTCGCTGGCTTCCAGCTCAGGTACGTTATGGCCGCGTTGAACGTGACGCCGTGCCAGCGTGCGCTTGCCGCGCACCGGGACCGCGAGCCAGATCAGCCCGGTCACGAACAGGATGAATCCCGGCGGTCTGCACTTCGACGAACGATACGTGTACGCGGACGCCGAGCCAGCCGAATGGCGCCGACCGCGGTGAGCGCGAGTCCGGTGCTCCGCCGCAGCGCGGGCGGGCCGCCCGGTTCCGGCCGGGTAGCTGCCGTCTGATCGCGTCGCGTCGGACGGCGGGCGGGCGCCGGGGGCGCCCCGGTCGCTGCCGCGGGCGTCGGCGGCGCTTGGCGGTGGCTCCGCGCGCGCGGCTGCCGACAGGGCGCGAAGCCGGGCCTGCTCGGCGCTCGTCAGCGAAGCGCTGGTTACCGAAGCCTGCTCCAGGCGAGGGTGCCGGGCCCGCTGGGCAGTCGCGCGCTGCCAGCCAGCCGGGCCTGGCTCAGCCGCGCCGAGGCCGGCCCGTCGCCGTGACCTCATAGCACCGGTCTACCGCAATCAGGCCGTGCTGTCGCGTTTCTGGCGGTCCGCGCGATTCGCGTCGGAAGTCCGCCCCTGGTTTACCGGTGCCGTCTTCCGGTTAGCTGCGATGCGCGACTGCTGCTCCCGGCCGGAAGGGCGGACACCGTGACTACCGACACCGAGGTGCGGTCGCTGGACGCGGCTGCCTACGTCATCCCGACTGACGCGCCGGAGGCGGACGGCACGCTGTCCTGGGATGCGACCACGCTCGTCGTCGTGCACGCGCAGGCGGCCGGCGCAGACCGGCCTCGGCTGGACGTACTCGACGCCGGGCGCGGTGCCGGTCATCACCGGGGTGCTGGCCGCCGTGGTCAGCGGCCTGGACGCGCTGGACGTGCCGGCGGCCACCGAGGCCATGTACCGGGCAGTGCGCAACGTCGGCGGCTGCGGTGTCGCGGCGATGGCCATCTCCGCGGTGGACATTGCCCTGTGGGACCTGAAGGCCCGCCTGCTCGGCACGTCTGTCGTCAGCCTGCTCGGCTCGCCCGGCCCGGTGCGGATCTACGGCAGCGGCGGCTTTACCAGCTACGACAGCCGCCAGCTCGCCGACCAGCTCGACGGCTGGGTGCACGGGCTCAGCATCCCGCGCGTGAAGATCAAGATTGGTGAGTCCTGGGGTGCGCGGGAGGATCGCGATCTGGCCCGGATCGCGCAGGCGCGCGAGGTCATCGGCGCGGAGGCGGAGCTGTACGTGGACGCCAACGGCGGTTACAGCCGCGAGCAGGCGGCCACGGTGGCCGCGAAGATGGCCGGCTACGACGTCCGCTGGTTCGAGGAGCCGGTGTCGTCCGACGACCTGACCGGCCTTGCGGCGCTGCGTTCCCAGCTGGAGCCCGACGTCGCCGCGGGGGAGTACAGCTGGAACCTGGCCGACTCGGCCCGGCTGCTCAGCTCGCAGGCGGTCGACTGCCTGCAGATCGACGCGACCCGGTGCGGCGGCATTACCGGCTTTCAGCGCGCGGCCGGGCTCGCGGCCGCGCAGGGGCTGGAGGTGTCCGGCCACTGCGCGCCTAACCTGCATGCCCGGGCCGCGGCGGGCGTGCCGAATCTGCGCCACGTCGAGTATTTCCATGATCATCAGCGGATCGAGCAGCTGCTGTTCGACGGGGCACTCCCGGCGGCGGGCGGTGAGCTGACCCCCGATCCCGGTGCGCCCGGACTGGGCCTGGAACTGCGGGCCGCGGACGCCGAGCGGTTCCGGTCGCGGTGACCGGCGGCCGAACGACCGAACCCTGACGCGAGAGGAATCCGTCATGTCATCCCAGGTGCTGGTTGCCATCGTGCTGCCGATCGTCGTCGCTATCGTGCTGGCCGTGTGGATCGGGCTGGTCATGCACGCCAACAAGCACCCCGGGCATCGCGGGCAGGCGGGCACCGAGCGGCCGCGCCGCCAGGTTGCCGGCGGTGCGTTCCGCGCCACCGGGGGCCGGCAAGTGACTCCGCGACCCGATGAAGAGCCGTCTGGCCCGACGTCCGGCTACGAGTCGGCCGGCGGCAGCGACCGCCGGTAGCGGAGTTGCGGGCGGCCCGTTCCCGGCATGATCATTTTCTATTCCGTGATCATGGAGATCTGGCCACCGGCGGACTGCCGCGGCTATCGTTGGTCGCCTAACGTCCGAAAGCAACCGGTAGCGGGCCGTGCCTGAATCCAGCTTTCCCGTCACGAAGATCAACGGCCTCGCCGTGGTGACGACGCCCGACGAGATCGACGTGGGTAACGCCGCTCTGTTCAGGGAGGCGCTGCTCGCCGCGGCGTCGTCCGGCCTCCACGTCGTGGTCGTCGACATGAGCGGCACCGAGTTCTGCGACTCCACCGGGCTCAGCGTTCTGGTGCGGGCCGTCCGGCAGGCCGACGAGAGCGGCGGCCACCTGCGGCTGGTGGTCGGCGGCTCAGCGCTGAAGCGCATACTCGCGGTGTCGGGCGTGGGCGGCATGTTTCCTGTGTTCAGCAGCCTGGACGCCGCGCTGCAGCCCGGCTGAGCGCGGCCGCGGTGCCGCCGCTGGCTGCAGCTCAGCCCGGACCGAGCTCCCGCAGCGCCGGCAGCAGCTCGGCGGCAGCCCACGCGATGAACTTGTCCTGATCGTCGGCTCCTACCTGCACCAGGGCCAGGTGCGTGAAGCCGGCGTCCAGGTACTTCCTGGCCGCCGCGACGTGCGCGCCGACATCGGGACCGCACGGAACCAGGTCGGCGATCTGATCCTCGGTGACGCTAGCCGAGGCGGCGTCGAACGCCCGCGGATCAGGCAGCTCGGCCATCACCGGCCAGCCCGGCGTGGCCCAGCGCCACAATTCGCGCGCCCGGGTCCTGGCCGCTGACGGATCCGCGTCGTAGCACACGGGCAGCTGACCGTACCTGGGCTTGCCGGCGCCGCCCGCCTGGTCGAAACCGCTGACGAGCTCCGCATCGGGCTCGGTGGCGATCAGCGCGTCGCCGTGATCCGCGGCGACCCGGATCGACTCCGGGCCGGAGACGGCGATCGCTATCGGCGGCGGGGCATCAGGAAGGTCGTACAGCCTGGCCCGCTCCACCTGGTAATACTGGCCGGCGTAGCTCATGTAGTCGCCGCTAAACAGCGACCGGATGATCTCCGCGGCCTCAGCCAGCCGCTCGTGCCTGACGCGCGCCGACGGCCAGCCGCCGCCAGTCACGTGCTCGTTCAGCCGTTCGCCGGCCCCCAGCCCCAGCGTGAACCGGCCATCCGACAAGACGCCGACCGTGGCGGCCTTCTGCGCGACGACAGCCGGGTGATAGCGGAAGGTCGGGCAGGTGACCATCGTCATGAGCGGCAGGCGGCTGGTCGCCTGCGCGGCCGCCCCGAGGACGGACCAGGCGTAGCCGGAATGCCCCTGCTGCTCGAGCCAGGGGAAGTAGTGGTCAGACATCACCGAGAAGTCGAATCCGGCTTCCTCGGCAGCGGCCAGGTCGCTGACCAGCTGCCGGACCGGAGTCTGCTCGCACATTGCGGTGTAGCCGAAGTAAGTCATGCTATGCGGCTACCCCGCTGCGGTCAGTCAAACGCGGCGGCTGCCGGCAGCCTCCCGGCCGGTCTTCGCGGCGGGATCGTCGCCGGGGCGGGCGCCAGATCCGAGGCGCTTGCGTGGCTGTCGCCGAGTACCCGGAGGAAGGTGCTGAAGCCGTCCGGGGCACGGCCGTGCCGGCGCGCGGACGTCTCGACGGTGACATCGGCGGCCCGCAGGATCCGGCAGCCGGCCGCCGTCGCGGCCGCGAGCAGCGCGTGATCCTCGGCGGTCGGCAGCGGCTGGAACCCGCCCGCCGCCCGGTAAGCGCGCGCCCGGATACCGACGTTGGCGCCATGCACATGCGGATGCGGCCGGGACTGATCGCCGCTGCCGTAATAGGCGGCAAACGCGGCGGCCAGTTCGGGCGGGTGCTCGGCCCAGTGCTGCACGCTGACGGTGCCGAGCACCAGATCCCAGCCCTGAGCCGCGTGCCGGAACTGGCGGCGCAGCCAGGCCGGCGGCACGATCGTGTCCGCGTCGGTGGTCGCCAGCCAGGTGCTGGCCAGCTCGCAGCCAGGAGTCAGGCGCAGAGCGGCGCTGAACCCGGCCGCGCGGGCCGCTCCGACGTTGCGGGCCTCGATGCCGATGACCTCGGCTCCGGCAGCAGCCGCCACGGCCGCCGTCCGGTCGGTGCAGGCGTCGGCGACAACGAGCAGCCGCACCGGCACGGCGACAGCGCTGGCGGCGCGCCGGATGGCGCGCAGGCAGCCGGGAAGCAGCGTTTCCTCGTTGTGCGCAGGGACGACAACGGCCGCCCGCTCGATCACACCAGGCCCGTCGCCTGCGCGACCGACACCGGCGGGCCGTCCGCGCGCAGGTAGGTCTCGGCGAGGAAGTCGGGTTCGCGATGGCAGGCCAGCCGGGTCAGGCCCGGCTGGGCTGCCAGCAGTGCATGAACGTTGTCACCGGTGCGGGGATACTCCGCGACCTCGTGCCGCCAGTGCACGGCCAGCAGCGTCCCGCCGGGCAGCAGTGCGGCCGCGGCCGCGTCGAGTGCGCGCTGAAGGTCGGCGTCACCGAGGTAGTACAGGACCTCTGAGAACACGATGAGATCAAATGCCCCGGCCGGCCAGTCAGCCGGGATCGCCCGCTGCTCGACCTGCACGTGCGCCAGGTCCCGGCTGCGCCGCGCCGCCGCCGCGACCGCGGCCGGCGCGAGATCGCAGGCCAGCAGCTTCTCGCAGCGGGCGGCGAGCATCCGGGTCAGCACGCCGATGGAACAGCCGGGCTCGAATGCCGACTGATACCGCTCGGCCGGGAGCTGCGCGAGGCTGATCGCGTATTTCCGCCGCTCGTACCAGCGGCTCTCGAAGCCCCAGGGATCACTGCCGGACGCGTACATGTCGTCGAAGTAGCGCGCCCCGAGCGTGGCCGGCGCTGTCATCGCAGCAGCACCTCCTGCTCGCGGCTGAAATGCGCCACGATGCCGGGCGGGAGGACGGGCCCGAGCCCTGGCCGCCTGCCGGTGAGCTGGCTGCGGAAGGCGCCGATGGCCGAGCGCTTCCTGGCCGCGATGCCAGGCGGCAGGACGACCTGAGCGGCGCGATGCCACGGCACCCCGCTGTCGTCCGGACGCGCCCAGTGCCACATCCAGACCGGGTAGGTCAGCACGCTCGCGCAGACGCGCCTGGCTGCCCGGCCGGCCGCCTCGTGATCGGCGTGCCCGTCTTCCTCCCAGGGTGCCAGGCAAGCCGCGAATCCGGCACAATGCACGCGCAGCAGGGCGGCCAGCTCGTCCTCGCGATCGGCGAGCCCGGTGTCGGGCAAGCCGAGCCTGACCACCTCGGTATCGCCGGCCCCGAGCAGGTCAAGCGCCGCCTCGGATTCCTGCTGGCGCAGCTGGCCGATTTCCGCCGGATCGGCGTGCGGATGAGACCCTTCGCCGTCAGTGACGGCGATGAGCCGCAGGCGCACCCCGGCCGCGGCGAGCAGGGCCATGGTGCCGCCCGCGCCGAGGATCTCGTCGTCGGGATGAGCGGCCACGACCGCGACGCTCGGCCAGGCCAGTACGTCAGCCTCGGGGAGCTCGCGCAGGTCGGCCCAGCGCCGCCAGGTTTGCTCGGCAGTGCCGGGGCCGTCGATGCGGGCAGCCGCGGCCTGCCGCCTGCCTGCCGCCGTCACGGTTGCCGCGTGCGGTGCCCCGGCGTGCCGGGTGCCCGCGGCGTGCGGGTCCGCGCAGTCGATGCGGTCGCGGCTCGGCTACCATCGCACGCCTTCTTCAGCGGCCGCGGCCCCGAGTGCGGCGAGGTCGCGCTCGGCGTGATGCTGCCGAAGGTACACGGTCAGGTCGGCGACCCGGCGCCCGTGCTCGCGGTCGTGGCCCAGCGGCCCGGCACCGAGCGCACGGCCCACCCGGTTCAGGACCTCGCTCGAGGTGGCCTCCACCAGCGCCCGGACGCGCTGGGCCCGCAGCCGTGCGGTGCCGGCTGCGTCGGCCGGGTCGGTGTCGATCTCGGCGGCGGCCTCGTCAAGTGCGCGGCGGGCAGCCGAGAGCGCGACGTCCACGGCGCCGAGGTGCGCCAGCGCATGGGGACCGACGTCCCGCTGCGCGGCAGCCGACAGCAATTCCGCGCCGACGGCCCGCGCGCCGCCGTGCCAGCACGCAGCGACGCCGATGCCGCCATGGGCGAAGCCAGGGCGGCTGGTGTAGCTGCCTGGTTCGCCGACCGGCAGCGCGGTGATGTCGTCGAACCGGACATCGAGCGTGTCGCTGCCGGCCATCCCGGTGGCCGGCCAGCTTCCCGGCACCGGCTCAAGGTCCGCGGTGCCCACCGCGAACAGCCGCGGCCCGTCTGGTGCCTGCGCCGTCACCAGCGCGTCGGTGCAGGTGCTGGCGCCCGAGCAGTACTGCTTGATCCCGGACAGCCGCCACGTCCCGCGGCCGCCGTGGCTGGCGGTCACGGCTGGTCCGGGCGGCTGGGCCGCCCAGACTCCCCAGCGCGAACCGGCTGGCGGCGGCGGGGAGCCGAGCTCGGCCAGGATCGCCAGCGCGTCCGCGTGTCCTTCGGACAGCCTCGCCAGCGACAGGTCATCCGCGGCGAGCCGCTCAAGCGCGGCCCAGCGCAGGGCCGTTCTGCCGCCGCCGGGCAGCGGGAGGTTCAGCCAGCCCGCCTCGACAGCGCGGGTGAATGCCTCAGCGGCCTCAGTGCCCGGCCAGCCATCCGGCTGGCCCCCTGAGCGGGCCGCAGCTGGCGCGGCCAGCACCGCGGCGGCATCAGCAACTCTGGTCATGGTGCCCTCCCTGATCTTCCGGCTGCCCGCGCAGGCGCCGGCCAAACGCCAGCCCTGGCCGGGGCGCCTGGTCCGGCGAGCCTTCGGACCAGCCGGTCAGCCTGCGTCCGGCAGCATGACCTGGATGGCGCCGCCGGCCGTCCGGCACTGGAAGACCGGCTGCGGGGCTGTTCCCGGCCCGCGCAGCACTGCTCCGTCGCCGAGGCGGAACCTGCTGCCGTGCCAGGGGCACGTCAGCGATCCTTCGGCCAGGTCACCGCCCGACAGCGGGCCCGACATGTGGCTGCACCGGTCAGCCAGCACGAAGATGCGGCCGTTCTGGCGGACCGCCACCACGGGCACCTCGCCCAGCAGGCGGCGGGCCGGCTCGCCTTCGGCCAGCTCCGACTCCGGCATCAGGTAATGCCAGCCCGGCTCCACCAGATGCGGCACGGCCTCGGCATGGTTCACGCCGCCAGCGAGGCGGAACGACAAGTGGGCGCCGAGCAGGCCGCTTGCCGACAGCGCGCCGAATCCGCCGAGGCGCAGCGCCCGCGCCGCGCGCGGTGACCGGCAGGCCAGCGATGCGCCGTAGCACCCGACGGCGACCCAGTTGGCAACCGCGTGGACGACGCCTACCCGGAGCTGCTGCTCGTGCTGCTCGCTCCAGTCGGCGGCACCGGTGATCGCAGCCGGGACGGCGGTCACGACGCCCAGCGCGGTGAGCTGCCTGACGGCCCGGTCGTGGCCCGGCGCCAGGCCCAGCACGGTTGCCGACAGCCAGGCCCCGACCGGCGCCTGCACGAGGGCCGGATGCAGCGGATGCCCGAGCCAGACCCCGTTCAGCGCATCACGCAGCCTGCCGGGGCGAATCAGCCGGGCGGCTCGCTGCAGCACCGAGACAGCCGGGTCGAGTGCGGTGGCCTGCTCAAGCCCTGAGATCACGTCCATGGCGCCGTGCTGCCCGCGCCCGCACGACCGAAACAGGCCCGGCGGGCGAGCTGTCAGCCGGGGGTCTGAATGAGGCCGACGAAGCAGGCGTCGATCTTCTTGATGGTGTCGGCGAAGCCATCGAAGTCGGCCGGCTTGACGATGTAGGCGTTCGCGTGGCCGGCATAACTGCGCCTGATGTCGTCCGGGTGGTGCGACGACGACAGCACGATCACCGGGATGATCATCAGGTCCGGGTCGGCCTTGATGGCGGCCAGGACCTCAAGGCCGTGCATTCCGGGAAGGTTCAGGTCGAGCAGGATGAGGCGGGGCGCGGGTGCGCCGGCGTGCTCGCCGGTCCGGCGGAGGAACCGGAGACCGGCGGACCCGTCGGGGACGACGTGAAAGCGGCAGTTCTTGTTGGCCATTTCGAAGGTCTCCCTGGCCATGAGGGCATCGCCGGGGTCGTCTTCGATCAGCAGCACGTCGACAAGCTCGGTGGCGAGGTCAGACACGCGATCTCCTCTCTTTTGGAAGACCTGGGAGCCCGGGCCGGGACGGGCGTTGCTTTCCATTCTGCCGCGTCCCGCGACGGTGCTGCCGACCCGGCTCGCGGGCTGGCTGCCTGACTAGCTAGGTGGCTAGCTGCGGGCCCGGGCTCGCCCGGCGTCGGCAGCGGCCCGGCCGGCCTCGGCCGTGGCGTGCGCGGCCTGCGTCACCTGAACGCCGGCTGCCTGCGCCGCCTGGGCTAGCTGGCTCCCGGCTGCCCGGGCGGAGTCGGCCGCCGACTGGCTGAACTGCGGCAGCCGGTCCCTGGCATCGGCGGCGGTTCCGGCGATCGAGGCCGAGGCGGTGTGCGTCGCGTCCGCCAGGCGCTCGCCGACCGTGGCCGCCGAGTCGGCGATCGAGTCCGCGGCCGTGCGGCCCGCGCCGGACAGCCGCTCCCCGGCAGTCGCGGCGGTGCCGGTGACGGCCTCGCTGATCTCGGCGAGCAGGCCGTTGGCGCGCCTGGCGGCTTGCCGGCGTCGCCAGCCAAGCGACGGAGCGCCGCCGGTGTCGGCGGCGGCGATCAGCAGGCCGCCGAGCATCGCGAGGTTCTTCAGGAAGTGGATGCGCTGCTGCGCCCGCTCCGCGGGCTCATCGGCCTCCCAGAACCGGTGGCCCGCCAGGGTCGTCGGGACCAGCGTCCCGGCGATGGCGAGCGCGGACAGCCGGGGCAGGATGCCAAGCCCGAGCATCGTGCCCGCCGCTGCCTGCACCGCGCCGTTGATGCGCACCGCCTGCTCCGTCTCGGCCGGGACGGCCGGAATGCGGCCGGAGAGGGGCCGGACGACGGCCTCGGCCCTGGCCGCTACCTTGTCCGGGTGCTGGAAGGTCTCCAGCCCCTGAACCACGAAGATCGACGCCAGCATCGGCCGGCCAATTTCTCTGAGTCCAGACATGCTCCGCGACCTGCCCGGGTTACCGGGTTTATAACCCGGTAGCCTGGAAAGCCGCCTGGCTCAGGCCGCGAGGCGCTCCCGCAGGAACCCGAGCGCGTGGGTGAGCAGCCGGGATACGTGCATCTGGGAGATGCCGAGCTGCTCGCCGATCTGGGCCTGCGTCATGTTGCCGTAGAAGCGCATCGTGAGGATCGCCTGCTCCCGGTCGGGCAACTCGCCTATATGCGCCCACACCGCTTCCATGTCCACGAGCGTGGCCACGGTCTCGTCGTTGTCGCCGAGCAGATCGGCAAGCGTGGCGGCGTCGGCCTCAGCGGAGAACGGCGCGTCGAGCGACAGCGACTGGAACGCCCGGTCCGCCTCGTGGCCCTCCCGGACCTGGCTGATCTCCAGACCGAGGTGCTCGGCCACCTCCTGCTCGGTTGGCGGCCTGGACAGCTGGTGAGTGAGCTCGGCCTCGCACTTCAGGACCTCGGCCCGGAGCTCCTGTGCCGCCCGGCGGACGTGGACCTGCCAGCGCTTGTCGCGGAAGTGGCGCTTGATCTCACCGCTGATGCAGGGCCGGGCGTAGGCGGTGAGGCTGTTCCCGAAGCTCGGGTCGAAATGATTGATCGCGCTGAGCAGCCCGACATAGCCCGCCTGGATGAGCTCATCCTGGGGCTCAGGGCTGTGCAGGTAGCGGGCCGCGCAGCTGAACACCAGCGACTGGTAGCGGCGCACCAGTTCAGCGCAGGCTGCCTCGCGCGGGCTGCTGCCGACCGGTTCCGACTGCACGATCCTGATGAGCTCGGCGTCGTCGGCACCGGGCTGGGTCTCGGGCTCTGGCTCGGGCTCGGGCGGGAGGACCGTGCGCTCGGTCCGGCCGGTCACGCCCTGGCCTCGGGCGCCGCCACGGCCAGGATCGTGACGGCGGTCATGCTGAAGTAGCTCAGGTGTGCCACTACATCGTCCTCCGGTATGCCACTGCGTCGGACCAGGCCCGCCTGCGGCGTGGCACGGCGGCCGGTCCGCGCCGCCATCTACCCGGGGCGGCCGCGTCTAATCACGCGATCGGCGGGGCTGTAGCGAAGTCCGACCAGCTCCAGCACCGAACTGGCGACGCCGCCGGCCGAGGCAATCAGCCTGAGATCCCGCCGGTGGGCGGCAAGCTGGCGGGTGAGCTCGTACAGCGCGCTGACCCCGGCGCTGGCCAGCTGGGTCACCCCGGACAAGTCCACGGTGAGCGGGACGGTGCCGCCCCGGCAGGCAGCCAGCAGCTTGCGCAGCAGCTCGTCGGCGGTGCTGATATCGATGGCGCCGCTCACCCGCGCCGTCGCCAGGCTGCCGTCAAGGTCGGCGTCCACTTCAAAATCAGCTACTGGCGGGAACGAGGCAGGCTACGGCGCTGGTGTCGGAAGCGAGCATCGCGGGCCTTCTCAGCCGGTGCCTGAGCCTCACCACCGTCGAGGCGGCACCCGGCGGCGCCGCGGCGGCATCAGCCGGATGAGTGATCTGCAGTTCATCAACCAGGTGCCGGGCGACCATCAGGCCGTTGCCCCGGTCGGTAGCGGCCGGGTCCGGCGGCCGCCACCGGCCGTAGTCGGCGACCCGGCAGTCGAGGTCGCCATCCGGCTGGAGCGCGAGGTCGAACTCGAACGGCCCCTGATCGCCCGGCGGGTAGGCGTGCTCGATGGAGTTGGTGACCACTTCCACGACGGCCATGTGCACGGCGTCGCGGTCGTCGGCGAGCGGGCCGATCCCGGCCAGCCAGTCGTCAAGCGCGCGGCGGACCACTCGCAGGCTGGGCACCTCGCAGGGCAGCGTCAGGTGCCGCGCGGCAACCGGGGCGCCGAGACGCTCCGCCGCCAGCGTGGTGACATCGTCGGCGTAGCCGGTCCTGGTGAGAAGCTCCACGGTGAGCTGGCAGACCCGCTCGGATGGCGTCGCTGCCGCCCCGGCCGGCATCAGCCGGTTCGTCGCCGCAGCGGCAGCGACTGCGGCGAGCTCGGCGCTGCTGGCCTCGAGCGTCCGGCCGGGCCGCTCGATCAGCCCGTCGCTGTACAGCAGCACGACCTCACCGGGCTCCAGCCTGCCGGTCGCGAGCGCGGGCACTGACCCGGTTCCGAGCGGGCCGTTGCCGGTGCGGGGCAGGAACCGGACCTCGCCGCCGCTGCCGACCACGAGCGGGGCGGGGTGACCGCACGTGGTGTAGCGCAGCGTCCCGTCGGCAGGGTCGAGAACCGCTACGGCCAGCGTCGTTGCCGCCAGTCCGGGTGTCCTGGCCGCGAAGGCGTCGGCGCGGGTCAGCACGGTGACCAGGTCTGGCTCCGCGACCAGCAGCTCGTTGAGGACGGCCCGCAGCTGCGCCATGGCCGCAGCTGCTCTGACGCCGTGGCCGACGACATCGCCGACGACGAGTGCCACCCGGCCGCCGGTCACCGGAACCGCGTCAACCAGTCCCCGCCCGCGGCCTGGTCGGTTCCCGCCACCAGATAGCGGGCGGCGATTCTCGCCTGCGGCAGCACGGGCAGTGCCGTCGGCAACAGCGCGGCCTGGAGCGTGGCCACCAGTTCGGAGACGGCAAGGTAGCGCAGCTGGGCCTCCTCAGCCTCGGCCTCGGCGGCCTGCCGGTCGCGAACCCGGCGCGTCACGTCGATCCCCGCTCCGGCCAGCCCGGCGACGACCCCGTCGGCCGACCGGGTCGGGGTCAGGGTGAAGTCGACGAAGCGCTCCGCCAGCGTGCCGTCGGGCTGGCTGACCTGGATCCGCCATTCGCGGCCCGACTCGGGCTGGCCGGTGGCGTACACGCGGTCCGCAACCTCGAAGAGCTGCTGCCCGGCAACTTCAGGCACGGCCTGCCGCAGCGGCATCCCGACGACGTCCCCGCGTCCGAACAACGTGCGGCAGGCCTCATTAACGGCGCTGATCCGGTGGTCAGGACCGGCCATCGCCAGCAGCAGCGCCGGCATCTCGTCGAACGCCAGCAGGACGGTGGGTGCCGCGCCGCTCAGCCGGGCCAGGTCGCCGTCTCACCAATGATCAAGCCGCCCCTCCTTCAGGCGGCGAACCTGGCCTCTGCGAATGCCCGGCAGGCGTCGCCCATCTCGCTCCCCCCGCCTGGCTCCTGGCTGGCCGCCGTGCTCGGCTGCAGCCAGTGGCCGCCGTCCGGGGGGACTAGGGCGGCCGGCTCGCCGGTCATGACTTGAGCTGCTCGATCTTGTCCTGGAACAGGGTGGTCGCGATGGTGGCCTTGCGCGGCTGCCCGCGCAGGAAGGCCTCGGCGAAACTCTTGGCCTGCTCGTACTCGACCTTGCCGGGCATCGGGGGTTCGTCCGGGTTGACCTCCACGTCGACAACGGCCGGGCCGCGTGGACAGGGCCTGCTGGATCGCGGGCCGGCCGTCGGCTTCTCGACCCGGATCCCCAGGCCGCCGTTCGCCGAGGCGAACGCGCGAAGTCGGCGGACGGTGTCGTGGCGGACCCCGTATTCGGGGTAGCCGAGCACGATCTGCTCCCACAGGATCTGTCCCAGTGCGTTGTTGTTGTTGATAACGATCTTGACCGGCAGCCGTGCTTCACCGCCGTGATGAACTCGGCCATCAGCATGGAAAATCCGCCGTCACCGACGAAGGCGATGACTGGCGGCCGGGGTAGGCATGCTGGATGCCGATCGCGTAGGGCAAGCCCGGAGCCATCGTGGCGAGGTTCCCGGACAGGTAGAACTCCCGGTCGTCCCGGACGTGAAGTGCCGGGCCGCCCAGGTGGCGATGGTGCCGGAGTCCGATGTCAGCACCGCGTCGCTGTCGGCCAGCTGGTCGAGCACCGAGAAGTACTGCGGCTGGATCGGGTCGCGGTCGACGTCGCAGCGCGGCCATGTTGTCCCGCCATTTGCCCATCTCCTTCTGGACTGCTCCAGGAAGACCGGTGTCGGCCCGGCGCGTCAGGAGCGGCAGCAGGGCGGCCAGGTCTGCTTGGCGTCGGCGACCAGGGGCACCTCGGTCGGGATGCGGTCGCCGGCCCGAATGGGGTCGGCCTCGATCTGGACCACCTTCATTGCCCGGTTCGGGGAGGTACTTGGTGTAGGGGAAGTTGGTGCCGACCATCAGCAGGGTGTCGATGCCCTCCATCAGGCCTCTGACGGCTCGGTGCCGAGCAGCCCAATGCCGCCGGTGGTGAGGGGAGTCATCGGGAACGACCGCCTTGCCGGGCAGCGTCTTCACGATCGGGGCGCCCAGAGCCTCGGCCACCGCCAGGACCTCGTCCCTGGCGTGCCGGGCGCCGGCCCCGGCCAGCATGGCGACTTTTGCCGGCGTTCAGCATCGGTGGCCGCTGGAGTCGGCTTCGGCTGGCCGGGCGGAGACCCCGACATTCGGGGCGGGGCCGGGCCGGGCCGGCGCGACGGGCTGCCACGGATCGGCGCCGGCGTCGGCGATCTGTACGTCTGTCGGGATGGTCAGGTGCGCCACGCCCCGGCGCGCGTAGGCGGCATGACGCGATGTCGAGGAGGGTCGGCAATTGCGCCGGCACCCGGATCATCTGGTTGTACTCGGCGACGTCGATGAATAGCTTCTCGAGCGGGACCTCCTGCTGGTAGCCCGTGCCGAGCATCTGGGTCCTGCATGCCGGTGATGGCCAGGACGGGGCGTGGTCGAGTTGGCGTCGTAGAGGCCGTTCAGTAGATGGATGCCGCCAGGTCCCGAGGTGGCCAGGCAGACGCCCAGGCGCCCGGTTGCTTTGGCGTACGCGGTCGCCATGAAGGCGGCCGCCTCCTCGTGATGGACGAGGACGAAGCGAACCTTGTCCGTGCCGCCGCAGGCCCTCCATGATCCCGTTGATGCCGTCGCCCGGGAGCCCGAAGATGGTGTCGACCCCCCAGTCAGCCAGACGCTGGATTAGCACCTCCGACGCGATCTGACCCATGGCCGAAGTCCCCTCTGATAGCTCACATTGCCGGCTGTGACCGGTCATGTGTGCCTGCCCTGTCCCGAAGGAGGCAGAGCAAACATCGCTCAGAACCCGGCGCCCGCGCCGGGGCGACGATGCCGGACGCGAGCATGAGCGCGCCCGCGGCGACGCAAGGTCACTAAAGGCTCCCACTGAGGTCACGAAGACTCCGCCGGCGAGCGCGCCCCGTGCCAGCACTGGCGCGCCGGTCCCCTGACCCCAAGTTGTCGACTCCGTCGCGCGCCACCTGATCAGGTCAGCGGGGCAGAGCTGAGCGGACCAGGTCGTCGCCGTGCAGAGCGCCCTGGCATGCTGTACGTTTGTGCCCGGGACTTGGGTAGAGCCACGGCGTGTGGGGCAAGAGACAACTTAACTGGGCGAATGTCCCGGTGAGCTGGCGGAATGACGGGACGGAGCCGTGATGGTGATGCGTTGCAGCCGATGACTGAAGGACCTGTCTTCACGTCGCGGCTGACCGGCCGGAGACTTCTCGGCAGCGACGGCCTGTCGATCGGGCGGGTCCGGGACGTGGTCATTCTCCAGGCGGCGCCGGGTGAGCCGCCCCGCGCGCTGGGTCTGGTCGTCACCATGCAGCGCCGGCACATCTTCATCAGCCTGGGCCGGGTCGCGGAGATGCTCGGTCGAGGGCGTGACCCTCGATGGCAGCAGCGTGGATCTGGGCCGATTCAGCCAGCGGGCCGGCGAGCTGCTGGCCTCTTCGCTCACGATAAGCCGGCCGGGACCGGCGTGGTCCTGGACGTCGGGATCGCACAGGCTGCCAGCGGGCGGGCCAGCTGGGAGGTGACCGTGCTGGCCGTCGGCCAGCGCCGTGGCCTGCTGCGGCACGCCGGCAGCATCGTGCCCTGGGACAAGTTCCCCGAGCTGTTCGAGTCGGGGTGAGGTCGGCGGGCAGATCGCCGGATTGCGCGACATGCATCCGAGCGACCTGGCCAGCGCGGTCGAGGCGATGCCGGTGGCCGGACGGCGGCAGCTGGCCGACGCCCTCCAGGACGAGGAACTCGCCGACGTCCTGCAGGAGATGCCGGAGCAGGACCAGGCCGGTTTTCTGGCCGGCCTTGGCGTTGAGCGCATCGCCGACGTCATCGAGGAGATGGAACCCGACGACGCCGCCGACCTGCTGGCCGAGATGCCAGCTGACGAGCGGGAGCACCTTCTCGGCGAGATGCCCAGGCACCGCGCAGCTGAACTGCGGCGCCTGCTGAGCTACGACGCGACCCACGGCCGCGGCCTGATGACATCCAGGCCGCTCATCGTGACGCCCGAGAGCCCGGTGGCTGAGGTGCTCGCCCGGATCCGCCAGCCCGGCCGGGGCGTCAGCGAAGCCGCGCAGATCTACGTGCGCCAGCTCCTCGGCGCTGACGCCGACGGGACGTTACCTGGGCACGGTCGGCTTTCAGCGGCTGCTGAGGGAGCCGCCATCCGAGCCCGTGGGACGGTGCATTGAGGAGAGCAGCTTTGTGCGGCCCGACTTGCCGCAACGAGAGGTCGCGGCGAGGCTGGCCGCCTACAACCTGGTCGGCGTAGCCGTCTGCGACGACGCCGGCCTGCTGCTTGGCGCGGTGACGGTCGACGACGTGCTGGACCGGATCCTGCCGGCCAACTGGCGGAAGCGAGGGATGTGACGTGCAATCTACCAGGCGGTTCACCGAGCGAGCAGAGCTCGCGGTCCCGCGGGGCACAGCCCCGCGCGTCGGCTCCCGCTACGACCCCGAGGCGTTCGGGCCGCTGGACCGTAGCGCTTCGCGCGCTACCTCGGCACCGGCCGCTACCTGGTCGTGCAGACCGTCGTCATCATCTTCTGGTTCGTGCTGAACACCATCGGCCTGGTGAGGCACTGGGACCCGTACCGTTCATCCTGCTGAACCTCGCGTTTCCACGCAGGCCGCCTACGCCGCGCCGCTGATCCTGCTCGCCCAGAACCGTCAGGACGACCGGGACCGGGCGAACATCGAGCCGACCGGGAAATCGCCCCCCAGAACGCAGGCCGACGCCGAGTACCTCGCCCGCGAGATCGCGGCGGTCCGGATGGCGCTGGCTGGCGTGGTCGCCGGCGCCGATCTGACTGACCGGCTCGACCGGCTCGAGAAGCTGATCAAAGACCGGCTGACGGCCGAGGGGCGCGGTGTGCCCGGGGCGCACGAGGAGCGGGCCGGGCTCGCGGCTGTCTGCGCGGGCCCGGCCCCGTTGTGAACTCTCTTGGCGTCAGACCTAGCGCCAGCGGGCCTCGCAAAAGGAGTAGGCACCGAAGATGATCAGGCCGATCGCGACGAGGACCAGCAGCCACGGTCCGAGCGGGGTACGGGCGAGCTCGCGGAGCGCGGAGTCAATGCCCTTGGCCTTGTCGGGCTGGTCCTGGATGGCCGCGACGACCGGGAAGATGCCGACGGTGCAGAAGACCGCGCCGCGCGCGACACCGCCGATCTGGCCCAGCCGTAACAACCTTCCTGGTGCGCGGTCGTTCCGGGCAGCTGCGGCGTAGAATTGGCCTTGAAGTACCTGTAGGCCAGGGCGAGGCTGGCTCCGGCGATGATCACCCCGGCGATGATGACGATCACCTGGCCGCCGGGGTAGTGCGGGGCCTTGGCGGTCGGGACCTGCGAGGTCTTGTCGCTCGATGATGGCGCGCCTACGCCGAGGGCGTACTTGAGCGCGCCGTAGGTGATCACGCCGTACAGGACCGCCTTCCCGAGGCTAGCCGGCCGGGTGCCCGCCTTGTGCCCCACCGGCCCGGCGGCATCGACGAGAGCCTCAGACAGCCGCCGCAGCATAGATGGCAAAGCGGATCACCAGCAGCCACAAGATGACCTTGCCGAACGGATTGGCGGCCACCGGCCTGATGGCGCCAGAGGTATCCGCCTTCTGCTGGGTGCCGCCGATCGCGATCTCATGGCGATGATGCCGATGAGGACGAGATCGTGCCGCGGGCAGCCAGGCCCGCGCGCGCCAGCCACGCCAGCGCCGGGCTGTTCGCCGCGCAGCGGCTCGACGTCCGCGCGCGCGACGATTTCCTGCGGACTGCGTGAGCGACCTCGTGATCTCCTGTAGGCGCCGCGGCACGGTTGCGCCGTCTGAATGGCGCCGCAAAACTGCCCTGGGCGCAGCGCGGCAAACGCACTGCGGCCGGACTGCGGCCGGCAGATCCGGCCATCGGGAGACAGCCTGGTCAGTGACGTTCCGGCGGCTGAGCGAAGCGATCACGGTGCAGGACAGCGACGGCGGCGACCGCGAGGCCCGGAGCCAGAATCATCGCAGGCAGCCATGCGGGCGCGCCCCGGATCAGCAATGCGCCCGCCACCGCGCCCGCGACGATGCCGGCCAGTGCGCCGACGCTGCGGCGCAGGCCGTCCGGCTTCGTGCGCGTCGCCGCCGGCCACCACTCCGGTCAGCGTGCTGGTCAGGTAGGTGCTGGACATTTGCCCGAGGCGCCGGACGGCAGCACTCTGCAGACCCATCGCCGCGCTGAGCATGAGCAGCAAGGGCAGCTGGCTGCTCGCGGCCTGGCGGGCAGGGGAGAGCTCCCACCCGGCGGTGAAGACGGCGAGCAGGCACAGTTGGCCAGCAGTGTCACGGTCACCGCTGGCGGCCAGGTCTGGCTACCGGGATCGCCGCGTGCCGCGATCGGCGCGCCGATGAGCACGCCAGCGCAGTATCCGCCCAGCGCGACGCGGCCCGGATCGCCTCCCCGGCATTGCCGGAGCCAGCGGCCACGCCGAGCAGCACGAGGTTACCGGTGATGACACTGCTGAAGACCTTTCCGAGCGCCAGAAACGCGGTGGCATCGACCGCGCCGGTCGTCACCGTGAGCGCGGCCACGAGCACGTCCCGGATGCCGGCGGTACCCGGACGCAGCAGCCGCGGGCCGCCGCCGGGACGCGTCACAGCCCTGCGGCCGGGCCGGTCAGCGGTTCGGGAGCGGGGGCGGCTCCGCGGCGGTCACCTCAGCCGGCTGTCCGCTCGGCTTTCCTCACATCGATCCAGGAGTCCACCACGGCCCACTGGAGCCGCAGCCACTCCCGCTGCTCATCGGCGTCCCGCGGCACCATCCCGGCTGGCTCGTACCACCACCGCACTGTCATGGGCCTGCCGGTCACTGGCAAGGCCGCCCACATGGTGGCCGGCGTCACCAGGTCCTCAAGGCCGGTATGGGCAAAGATCGCAACGCCCAGGTCAGGCCGCCCGCGAGGCAGGCCAGCACGCCCGAGGGACGCGGCGGGAGCACGTTCGGGTTGCTCTCAGCGTCGGCCGCGGCCTGCCGGCGGCCTGCCCGGCGGAGGCGCATGATGGCGTGCCGATGACGCAGCGGCGTCCAGTTCCCGCCCTCCGGGAACAGCAAGATGGCGTCATTGTCGTCCATGGTCGCGGCCAGCTGAGTCAGCTTCGCTGCCATCCGCACGCCATCGCCCTGCCGGATGAAGCAGGAGGGCAGGCGGCCGAGAACCAGGTCCAGGCCGGGATCGAAGCGCAGGGTCTCCTTGAGCACGATCGCCGGGCGCCGCTGGTAGCGAGTCATCAGCAGGTGTACCAGGGCAAACGAGTCACCGGGACCGCCGTGCCGAGCCGCACCAGCAGCGGCCGCCCGGCGATGAGGGCACGGTCCGGCGGCTCCTGCACGGTCACGCTGAACCCGAGAAGCGGCCGTGCTGCCGCGACCAGCGCCGACAGTACCTGGGTGAGTAGCTTCTGGTGCGCGTGCGACCACCGGCCGGCATCGCGGCGCGAAGGCAGCGGGGAGCGCAGCCACAGGGCCGCGCACCGATTACCAGGTACACGTCGAGCGCCAGGTACAAGGCACCCATCAGCGCCAGGCGCAGCAGCCTGCGGCGCCGGGTGAACGGGGCGGCGAGAGCGGCGACGGCGGCGGCCGCCAGGAACAACAGCGCCAGGACGGTGCCGAGCGGCAGCCAGACCGGGCCGATCACCGTGCGGCGGATGAGAACCGGAGGCGGCTACACGCAGGCTCCGGCAGACTGGCCAGATACTCGGCCGCGGCCTGGTAGCCGCGCTGGATCCGGCTGGTCACGGCACTCGCATGCCGGTAGCGCATGGAGATGAGCGGCAGCGCTCCTCGCCGCTCGGGAGCACGTGCACGCGCACTTCGGCGGGCAGGTTGGCCATCTCCTCGACGAATCGGTGCCGCCGGGCAGACTCGAAGGACGTCAGGCACACGTCCCAGAGCGAGCGCGGCGGCTTGAGTGGCTGCTCGATGCGCCCGACGTGCAGCACGTAGACGTCCGTGGCCCCGAGCGCGAGCGCGCGCCCGACCGGAATGGAGTGCACGAGCCCGCCGTCCAGGAAGTGCTCGCCGTCCACGACGACCGGCGGCAGCAGTCCGGGCACGGCCGACGATGCCATTACCGCGTCGATCAGGCCGCCCTGGCTGAACCAGTGCGCGCCCGCCTTCTCGATACTGGCGGCGACGCACTGGAACTGCACGGCGAGTTCCTCGAAGGTGGCCGGGAGATGGCTGGCCAGCAGGCTGCGCAGCGGCGCGGGCGAGTACAGGTGAGTGCGGTGCCTGGCCAGCGTGCCCGCTCTGGCCAGCATGTTGTCGGTGAACATGCCGGTCTCGGCCAGTGATGCCCACAGGTCGGTGAGCACCTCCACGCCGAGCGGAGTCGGATTCGCGGCTATGGCCGCGCCGTTTAGCGCGCCGACGCTCGTCCCGACGACCAGGCTCGGACGAATGCCGCTTTCCAGCAGGGCTCGCAGCATGCCGACCTGGGTCGCGCCGAGCACCCCGCCGCCGCCGAGCACGATCGCGGTCCGCCGGCAGGCTGTGCGGCATCAGCGTCCATGTTCCTCATCATCAGGTCCGGCCGGAGATTTCCCCTCTGCTACGGCCGGTAAACCGCCGGTCTTGCTGGCACCAGGCCGCTCAGCCCGCTGTTTGGCCTCCAGGCCGCCGGGCAGTGGGGCCGGGCGAGCCGGCCGCCCGGCCGGACAGCAGAAGATCGCCGGACAACGGCACCTTACCCCCCCGATGTGAGGCGAGAACATGACGCAGACAGTGGTCATCACCGGAGCGAGCGCAGGAATAGGACGTGCGACGGCCCGGCTGTTCGCCGAGCGCGGCGCCAGCGTCGGCCTGATTGCGCGGGGCCAGGCTGGCCTCGACGCGGCCGCCCGCGACGTCGAACTGGCGGGCGGCAAGGCTCTGCCCGTCGTCGCCGACGTGGCCGACTTCGACCAGGTCGACGCGGCCGCAGGCCAGATCGAGGCCGCTTTCGGGCCGATCGACGTCTGGGTGAATGTGGCGTTCACCTCGGTATTCGCGCCGTTCGAAGAGATCAGCGCAGCCGAGTTCAGGCGGGTCACTGAGGTGAGCTATCTCGGTTTCGTGCACGGCACGATGGCCGCGCTCGGCCGGATGCGGCGCCGGAATCAGGGCGTCATTGTCCAGGTCGGCTCGGCCCTCGGCGAGCGGAGCATTCCGCTTCAGTCGGCGTACTGCGGCGCTAAGCATGCGATCAACGGATTCACGTCCTCGCTGCGGTGCGAACTGCTGCACCAGAAGTCGGGCGTGCAGGTCACCGTGGTGCAGATGCCAGCCGTGAATACACCCCAGTTCTCCTGGGTCCGGTCCCGGCTGCCACGGCAGCCGCAGCCGGTGCCGCCGATCTACCAGCCGGAAGTCGCGGCCCGCGGGGTTGTCTTCGCCGCCGACCATCCGGAACGGCGCAACTACTGGGTCGGCGCCAGCACGGCCGCCACGATCGTCGGCACCAGGATCATGCCGGGCCTGCTTGACCGTTACCTGGCGCGGACCGGTTATCAGTCCCAGCAGACTCCGCAGCCGGCCGATCCCGGCCAGCCGGACAACCTGGAGCGCCCGGTGGACGGGCCCGGCGGTGCCGACCATGGTGCGCACGGCTCGTTTGACGACCGCGCCCACCCGCGGTCGGCGCAGCTCTGGCTGTCCCAGCATGCCCGGCTGACCGCCGGCACGGCGGCCGGGGCCGCAGTGGTGGCCGGCGCGCTGTCACTGCGGCGGCGGTCATGACCAGCAGGCATCGAGCGGGAACGGTGCCGCATCAGTCGCGGCCGCTCGTCCTGGCGATGTCGGCCGGCCGCGCTGCTTATGGTCTGGCCCTGCTGGTCGCTCCCGGCCGGGTGCTGTCGGCTGTCGCGGGCGAGGCGCCGGGCCGGCCGGACTGCGCGATCGCCCGCTTCCTGGGCGCGCGGCACCTGACCCAGGCGATCATCTCCGCGGCCGCCGGACGGTCGTCGCTGGCTCCGGGCGCAGCGGTCGACAGCCTGCACGCGGCGTCGATGTTCGGGCTCGCCGCCGCCCGCCCGCGCCTGCGGCGGCCCGCGCTTGCCGACGCCGCAGTGGCCAGCCTGCTGGCCACGGCGGGTGTCGTGCTGGCAGCCTCGTCCGCACCGCAACGGGATCGCTGACCCCGGCGGGGTCAGGACCTGTCCATCCGCCGGAACGTCACTTCCTGCAGCAGCAGCCGGACTGCGGCCGCCGCCGGGATGGCCACCAGGGCTCCGATCAGCCCGAGCAGGGTTGCCCCGATCAGGACGGCGACGACGGTGACTGCCGCGGGCACCTCCACGGTGCGGCCCATGATCCGCGGCACCAGGAAGTAGTCCTCGGCCAGCCGGTAGGCGACGTAGAAGGCCAGGGTCAGCCCCGCCACCGGCAGCGAGATCGTGAGCGCTACCAGGCAGACCAGGGCGCCGCCGATCGTGGAGCCGATCACCGGGATGAGATCAAACAGCGCGACTGTGAGCCCGAGCAGAGCCGGGTACGGGATGCCGAAGCTGATCATCCACAGGTACGTGCCGGCGCCTGCGACCAGCGAGGTGAGGAAGTTGCCCAGCAGGTAGCCGCCGACCTTCGTGAAGATCTCATCGCCGATCAGGATGACCCGCGGGCGGCGTGAATGCGGCGCGAGGCGCCACAGAAAGAGCTTGATCCTCGGCAGGCCGGCCAGAAAGTAGATCGTCAGGACGATCAGCACGACCGCAGAGGTGGCAGCGCTCAGCACCAGTTCCCCGGCGCCGAGCACGCCGCCGGCAATGGACGCCCCCTTACTGGAGACCAGCTGGGTGATCCGCTGCTGGATGTGGTACTTGGTGTTCAGGTGACCGAGCGTGGAGTGCGGGTTCTGGAGTGCGTGCAGGTAACTCGGCAGATGATTGGCCAGCGCGGTCGCCTGGCTGGTGAGCGGCGGGATCGCGGCCAGCACGAAGCCGGCGATCACGCCGGCGGCGCCGAGCACGACCGCGAGCACGGCCAGCCCGCGGGGCAGCCCGCGCCGGGTCAGGAAGCTCACGATCGGATCCAGCCCGGCTGCGATGAACAGCGCCACGCCGATGAGGACAAGCTCGGACCGGGCCCGGATGAAGATCTCGACCAGGCCGTAGGTAACGGCCACGCCCGCCGCGGCGGCCATCCCGATGAAGAACGGCGAGCGCCGGTCGAGCGGCCGGCCGGGACGGCCGAGACCACCGGTGTCCTCGGCCTGCGCGACCGCCTCAGCGACAGCCTCGTTCACCTTGTCGGCGGGCCCGGCCGCCTCTTCGGTTGCCTGCTCGGCTCGTCCTGCCGGTCCTGGCGGCAGCTCGCCCGGAGCCGCTGCCTTGTCCTGACGCGTCACCACGCGCAGCTAGCTACCTCGGCAGGGCAGTGCGAAACGCGGCCGGCCGTCAGGGCGGCCAGGCCATCAGCCGAGGCTCACCGTACCGGCGGGGCGCCCGCCCGCAGCGCCAGCATGGTGAGGTCATCGACCAGGACGCCATCGCAGAATTCCAGCACCACCGAGCGCATGTCCGACACGACATCGGCGGCGCGGCGGGCAGCGAGCTGAGCCAGGCTGTCGCCGAGCCTGTCCTCGAAGTAGGTCGCCTGCGGGCTGCGAGCGTCGGCCAGTCCGTCGGTGAAGAAGAACAGCACATCGCCGTCGGCCAGATCCAGTTCCAGCGTCGCCGCCTCCGGATCAGGGAAAATGCCGAGTGGCACACCGCCGCCCGGCAGCACCTGCACATTGCCGTCGGGCCGGACGAGAACGGGGCCCGGATGGCCGGCGGTGGCCAGTACCACATGCAGCGCGTGTCCCGCCAGCTCAGGTGAAGCGCACTGGCGGTAACGAACCGGCCGCCGAACTCCTCGGCCAGCATGATGTCGTTGGCCCGGCGCAGGACGTCGGCGGGATCACCGTTCCAGTGGCCGATTACCCGGATCGCATGCCGCGCGGTCGCCGTCGCAGCGGCCGCGTCCTCGCCCTTACCGCAGACGTCCCCGATGGCGACGCCCCAGCCGCCGGGAGTCGGGTAGGCGTCGTAGAAGTCGCCGCCGACCTCCGGGCCGCGAGTTGCGGCCAGGTGCGCGGTGGCGATCTCGACACCCGGGATCGGCTTGAGCACGGGCGGCAGCAGGCTGGCTCGCAGGGCGTCGGCGGCCTCGGTGCGCTGGCGCAGCACCCGGCGCCCGGAGATCGCGCGGCCGAGCAGTGCGCCGACTTCTTCGGCGAGGGCGGCGTCGCCGAGGGCGAACTGACCCGCACCGGCGTCCCTGAGCAAGGTCAGCGCGCCATAACGGTGCGAGCCGTCGGCCACCGGCACGGACACCAGCGACGTGGCGCCGAGCATGGTCAGGAACGGCTGACCGTCCGGACTCAGGCCAAGCGCCAGTTCGTCGTCCACGTGGGTCAGCAGCAGCGTCTGCCCTGATTCGTAGACCTGGTCCGGTGCCGTGCCCGGACCGGGGTCACCGGTGGCCACCGCATGCGCGAGCCCGGACGACTCCGGGTCGTCCGGGCCTGCCGCGAAGTGCCGGCGTAGCTGGCCCCGGCGGCGTATGTCCACGATGACCCAGGTGGCCAGGCCGTCGGACATCAGCCTGGCACAGCGCTGCAGCAGCACCGATTCACTGATCGTCGCGCCTTCAAGTAGCAGCCGCGCGGCGCCAGCCAGCAGGTCAAGCCGGCGGGTTGCGGTGATCACTGCTGCGGCGTCGTCGTCGCCTGACCTGCCAGGATCAGGCCTGGCCGCGCTTTCGGCCGCCGCCGCCTGGCCGGACGGCCGCCTGGCCGGACTGGCCGCCTGGCCGGGACTGGCCGCCTGGCCGGGACTGGCCGCCTGGCCCTTCTCTGTGCGCCCCCGGTCTTGCCGGGCTTAGCTGTGGCGGGCGGCCGGGCGGCCGCTGCCGGGGCGGCATCAGCCTTTTGTCCGGCGGGCAGCGGGCTCAGCGCGACCAGCAGGCGGTCCGCGTCTCCGCGTACGCTGACCGGCCCGATGACGAGCTCGCTGCGCACCACTCCGTTGCTGCCGAGCATGCCGCAGACCAGCTTCGCGGGCTTGCCGGTCCTGGCCACGGCAGCGAGCTGGGAACGCATCGGGGCCCTGGCGGCGGGCTCCATCAACGCCGTCAGCGACTTGCCGGTCGCGTAGCCGGGGCCCGACGCCCAGAACCTCGCAGGCCGCCGAGTTCGCCCGCAGCACCGTGCCATCGTTGTCGACCACATACAGCGGGAGCGGGGCGGCGGTGAAAACCGCGTGCAGAAGCCGGCGCTCGGAGTGCAGGCCATTCAGGGTGCGGACCTCGCTGCCGGATCCGACCAGGCCGCCGCCGTCCGCCAGCGCCTCGATCGCTCCGTCGAGTTCCGCCAGTGCGGCGTCAAGCAAGGTCTCCGCCTCGGCCTGCGGCAGCCTGGCCGCCTGCCGGAGCGCGGCTACCCGATCCTTGAGCCCGCCGGCTGGCGGCGACCCCGATCGGTCAGGACCCGGCATGATGCCACCAATCTCTCATCGCACACCATCGTATCGGCAGGCGCAGCGGCCAGCGCGGCGCCGGCAGCGGGCACGCGGTACCCATGTCCTGACTACTCGGGCATGTCCGGTTCTGGCCGGGCCCGCCTGTGCTTACCGGCCCGGCTTGCGCCGCCGGCTAGCCAGATCTGCCAGCTGGCCGAGCTCGCCGTTGCTCTCGCGGCCACCTGGCCGGCTGTGCGCATCAATGACGCGCCTGGCGACCTCGGTAGCCCGCAGGTTGCTGCGCTGCGATACCTCGCGCATGCGTTCCAGTGCCTCGTCGGCACTGCACCCGAGCGCGTGCATGAGGATGCCCTTGGCCTGGTCGACGATTGCCCGTGTCTCGGCGGCATCGCGCAGCTGCAGGGCAACCCGCCGGGAATCGTCGTAATCGGATACCGCCCCGACGAGCGCGCCGCCGTAGGCCACCAGCAGCTCGGCGAGCTGCAGCTGGCTGGCCTGCAGCGCGCGCGGCCGCAAGCCAAGGAGCGACAGCGTGATCACGGCATCGCCCCGGTAGCTGAGCGTGACCGAGCTCCGGACCCCGATCCGAAGCGCGGCCGCGGCAAACTCCGGCCAGCGGGTTTCGGTCAGCGTGTCCGGGATGCTAACCGGGCCGCCGTCGGTGATTGCCTCGATCAGCGGTCCGCGCCCGCCGGTGACCTGCACCTCGACCAGCCGGGAGGCCTCCGGATGGCTCGATGCCTGACTCGCCAGCTCGCCGCCACGCCAGACGGTCACGGTGGCGGCGGCACAGCCTGGTATCTGGCTGGCGGCCAGGCTGGTGAGCTGGCTCAGCGATCGTTCCTCGGTGGACGCGGCCAGACTCAGCAGTGCGGCGGTGCGGTCGGCGAGATCAGAACCCGGGCACGAGGCTGTCTCCGGCTAGCGGCGGGAATCACCGGCCGCCTTCGCCTGGGCCGCGAGGCCTTCGTCCACCGATTCGTACAAGGTCAGCTTGTCGGCGAGGCCGGTGATCCAGAGCGTTTTGGTGTACCGGTACCGGGCGCCCGCAAGGGCGAGACTGCCGCCGGCCGCCTCGGCCTTCTTCCAGTGCCCGACAATGACCGCCAGCGCGCTGGTGTCGAGGAAATCGACGTGGGCGAGGTCCAGAATGATCCGGTTATGAGTCTCCTGAGCTGCGGTAAGGCATTCATCGAGCTGCGGGCTCGTGACGATGTCCAGATCGCCGTGGATCGTGATGACGGCGCAGTCACCACGGCTCTCGGAAGAGAGCCAGGCTTCTTCCACACTCCACCTCTGGAAATCGATTCTCGCATTAACGGTATACCGGCCCATAGTAGAAGCCACATCGTCGCGGCCCGCTGCATACACCGTAATGCGGCGGGAAGGTAGCCTGCGGGCGGGCCACCTTTCGCCGGGCCGCGCGCTGCGCCGGGCGGGGTTAACGTTCGGAGGCTGGCGGCAGGCCCGGCGGCGAGCGTCACGAGAACCGGGACGCCGGTGCTGGCGGTGGCGCCCCGCAGGCGACGGGCAGGAGCACGTGGTGAACGAGCAGGCCGGAAGCGGTAGCGCTATCCGGCACGCCGCCTGGTTCTACCGGGACGCCGGGGAGTACCTGGCTGCCGTCGATGACTTCGTCCGGTCCGGGCGGGACAACGGCGAGCCGGTCTTCGTTGCTGCCCCCCTTGCTCAGTTGCCGGCCGGGTGGACGGTATCAGCCGGACCCGATGTGACGGTGGCCGACATGGCCGAGTTCGGCCGGAACCCGGCACGGGTCATCCCGGCGGTACGTGAGTTCTGCGGCCGGTATCCGGGGCGGCGCGTCCGGTATCTGGGCGAGCCTGCCTGGCCGGCCGGTCCGCGGCCGAACTGCAGGAGGCGGCCAGGCACGAGTCGCTGCTCAACCTGGCGTTCGCCGACGCCGAGATCACGATCATGTGCCCGTACAACGAAGCCGCTCTGCCGCAGTCCGTCATCTCCGACGCCAGGGCCACGCACCCGCGGCTGCTGCGGCACGGGGCCGAGGCTGCCTGCCCTGACTATCCGCCAGCCTGCTGACTATCTGGCGATGCTGGGCAAGCCCCTGGTCGCGCCGGCCACCGCCGAAAGCCTGACGTACGGCGCGGACCTGCGGCCGGTCCGGGCTCTGGTGGCCGCCGCAGCGCAGCGCGCCGGCCTCCGGCCGGCCCAGTGCACGGATCTCGTCATCGCCGCGAGCGAGGTCGCCGCTAATACGCTCCGCCATGCCGGGCGGCGCCGGCGTCGTCAGGATCTGGTCAGCGGACGGCGAAGTGCTGTGCCAGCTTGAGGATGACGGCTTCATCGCCAATCCGCTGGCCGGACACTGGCGTCCCGCTGGCAATCTGGCTGGCGGTCAGGGGCTGTGGCTGGTCAATCAGGTCTGCGATCTCGCTGAGATCAGGACCAGCGAGCTCGGCACTACCATCAGGCTGCACATGAACTGTCGCCGCTGAGCAGCCGCAATCTGCGGCCGCGACGTTTGGACGGGCAGGCCGGGGTAGCTGACCTACAGCACACGCCCGGGCTGATGGAGTCGAAATGAGTTTGCCGGCCGGTCAGCAGCGGATCCTCGACGGTATCGCCGAGACGCTGCGGAGCACCGAGCCCCGCCTGACGGCGATGTTCGCTATCTTTACGCGGCTCTACCGGCATGACCCGGCGCCTGTCCGCGAGCAACTCGCCGCAGCCGGATGGCTGGCCGCCCTCAGGCGGCTGCTGCCCGACTGGGGGACCAGCGGTGGCCGCCGCCGCTGGCGCGTGATCATCCTCGGTCAGCTCACAATGGCGCTGGTCGCGCTCGTCGTGCTGATCGGCCTGAACGCCCCCGGCGGCCGGTACTGCGGGAGCTCGCAGCCCGCGCGGGCCGTGGCCGTGTCGCCTGCGCGCAGCCCGGAGTGCTCCGCCCAGGTGGGCCTCGGCGCTGACATGCCGGGCAAATAGGAGTGCCGAATTCCATGATCCTGAAGACTTAAGCACGTTCCTGCGTGCATAGCTTTACAGGATCATGAAACAGACGGCTGAGGGCCAGACGCCCGGCGTCTGGCCCTCAGGATCGGGCGGTCAGCGAGTCGCGCCCGCGGCCTCCGGCAGCTGCTGGCCGAGGTCGGCGATGCGCTGGCAGAAGATCCGGTAGCTGCGCAGGGCTTCGCGCAGCTGCTCGGTGTCGCTGCGGTCACCCTCGGCGCTGCCAGCCGGAACCAGGGCCGCCTGCCGCTGGTGCAGCGTTTCCACCAGCGCGCTGACGGCAGCGTCGGCAGCAGCCGCGGCTCGTCCACCGAACCCCGCGGGTCGTCAACGAACATGGCCTGGATGTCGTGCCACTGCTGGTCCAGGCCGTCGGCGCTGCGATCGCCGGCCTGGCCGGTGCCGTGAGCGGCCAGGCCGGTCGCGCCTGCGCCCGTGTTGCCAAGCACGGTGTTGTCCAAGCACCGGGTTGTCGGCTCCCGGGCTGCCGGCACGAACGTCCGGGACGGTGCCGGTGGCAGGACTGCCGTTGAGGCCGGTGCTGGTGAACTCCGTTTCGATCACCTCGGCGGTGATGACGTCGCCGGTGCCGGGCAGGTCATCAGCTGCCGTCCCGGTGCCGTCCGGCGAGCGTGCTGTCGCCGGGCGTCATGACGACGAGATCCGGGTCTTCGTCCGCCGGGACATCGCCATCGGAAACCGGGCCGGCCGTGCGGTCGGCGTCAGTGACACCGTCGGGTCCGGCGACGAACCCTGGGCCGGAGCCGTGGCTGGCGCCGTAGCCGGAGTAGTAGTCCTCGCTGTCGCGAGTAGACAGAGCCGCGCTCCGGAGCCTCGTCGGCCCCGGCGACGTTCTCGTCTGTGTCGATGCTGCCGGTGACTGGCCGGTCGGGCTGTGACGTCATTAACGGTTCCTTCCGTAACTACCGCTGGGAATCTGGCCGGTCCGCGGCCGGGGTGCCGACGGACGACGCTGCCGGGGGCGGCCGGAGCCGCGTCCTGGTCGCTTCCGTTCGACGATTGCGCGTACGAGGAGCCGGGGTAGCCCGACGCCGGTGCGGTGACGCCATCCTCGGTTGCGTCCGGCGTAGTGCCGAGAGGAGTGGTTGCCGTCGGGCTGGCGACAGCGGGCTCGCTCGCCGCCGTGGCCGCGGCGGGCGCCGCTCCCGGCTCACCGAGCAGGTCGGAGAACAGCGCCCGGTAATGGATCAGCGCCTGGCGCAGGTCCTCGGTGGCCGCGGTGCCGGCCGCGGCACTGGCGCTGAGCTCCTGTGCCGACCGGAAGTGGCCGACGGTCTGCGCGTGCTCGACTGACAGGTCGGAGAGCACCTGATCGTCGTCAGTGGTGGGGTAGCCACGCTCCTCCATCACGGCACTCACCAGCGCGTACGCGTCGGAGACGGCCGACTCGGGGGAGTCAACGAAGCGCTCCTGCACGGTCACCCAGTCAGCGGCGTACTGGGCTCGGGACGCCTCGCTGAGCGGCCTGATGTCGAGCTTGCGAACCCGGCGCTGCCGGTCGGCCAGCTCGGCCTCGGCCCGCAGCTTGCTGTTCTGCTCGGTGACGGCCCGGTCATACTCGGGGCCGAATTGCTGCTGAAGTCTGCGGCGCCGGGCCATCATGCCCGCGGCCGCGAGTGCGGCAATGATGACGACCACTACGACAATGATCACCGCTATAGTTCCGCCAGACATGGGAACCTCCTGCTTTCGGGTGACTTCCCGCTTTCCCGGCCGAAGCGTTCAAACAATTCCGCTAACGTCGCCGTGCCGCGGTCTAGGCGGCCATGGCGAGCAACCGCGAGCGCACGGCCTTGCGGCCGCGATGAACGCGGGACAGCACCGTCCCGCGCGGCGTCCCCATGGCTGCCGCCGCTTCGGCGTAGCTCAGTCCCTGCACGTCAACCAGGTAGACGGCCTGCCGGAACTCGGCCGGGAGCTCGCGCAGCGCGCGGATAACCTCCTGCGGCCGGTAGCCTGGCCAGCACGTCGTCCTCAGCCGACGGCACAGTGAATCGGCGCAGCACGGACTGCGGCAGCTGCTCCGCTGGCGCCGGGTCAACAAATGGCTCGCGCTGTTTCTTGCGATAGCCAGAGATAAAGACGTTCATCATGATCCGGTGCAGCCATGCCCGCGCGTTAGTCCCGTGCTGAAAACTGTGGAAGCTGGCGCAGGCCCTGACCATTGTTTCCTGGACCAGGTCCTCGGCGTCATGGGCGTGACTGGTCAGTCGCCGGGCGCTGCGGAGCAGCATCGCCCGGTGGGGAAGAGCCTCACGCTCGAACCTGGCCGCCAGGTCATCAGTCATGCGCTGGCTCGCCGTGCTGGCCATGCGGTCTCCTCCGTCAAGTCCGCAACCAACTACCAGTCCGGCGGCGAACTAAACGGCCGGCGGCCGCTATCGCGTCGCGATGACGGCCAGCGACGACGACGGCAGCAGCACGCCATCGCCGTCGGTGGCGACGCCTGCGGCCGAGGCGGCCAGCACCTGCTCCCGCCGTCGCGTCCAGCGGGATGCAGCCGCGCCGACGGGCTGAGATTGGCCGCGACGCGCACCCGGCCCCGGGAAATGACCAGCCATCGGGCGGCCTCGTCGAAGCGCGCGCTGGTCCGGTCCAGCCGCGGATCAGTCAGCTCGGGCAGGCTGTGCCGCAGCGAGATGAGTTCGCGGTACCAGTCCAGCAGCTCCCGGTGCGGCGCCGTGTCCAGCTCGGACCAGTCCAGCCGGGAGCGCGCGAAAGTCGCTTCATCCTGCGGGTCGGGCACGTCTTCCGACGACCAGCCGTGGGCCGCGAACTCGGCCCGGCGGCCGCGGGAGACGGCCTGTCCGAGCCCGGGATCGGGATGATCGGTGAAGTACTGCCACGGTGTGCTGGCGCCCCACTCCTCGCCCATGAACAGCATCGGGGTGAACGGCGCGGTCAGCACCAGGCCGGCACCAACCTTCAGCAGGCCGGCGGACAGGCCGGCCGAGATGCGGTCGCCGGTGGCGCGGTTGCCGACCTGGTCGTGGTCCTGCAGGAAGCCGACGAACCGGCCGCCGGGCAGGCGCAGCACGTCGACCGGGCGGCCGTGCGTACGGCCGCGAAATGAGGACCAGGTGCCGTCATGGTAGAAGGCCCTGGTGAGGGTCTTCGCCAGTGCGGCCATCGAGCCGAAGTCACCGTAGTAACCCTGCCGCTCGCCGGTAACGGCGGCATGCACGGCGTGATGGAAGTCGTCGCTCCACTGCGCGGTCAGGCCGTAGCCGCCCGCCTCCCGCGTGGTGACCAGCCGGGGATCGTTCGCGTCGGACTCGGCGATCAGCACGAGCTCCCGGCCAAGCCGCGCGGACAGCGCCTGGACCTCGATGGCCAGCTCCTCGAGCAGGTGCAGCGCCCGGTTATCGGCGAGCGCGTGGACCGCGTCCAGCCGCAGCCCGTCCAGGTGATAGTCACGCAGCCACATCAGCGCGTTGCCGATGATGAATGCCCTGACGTCGTCCGAGCCTGGCTGATCGAGATTGACCGCCGGCCCCCAGGGGGTGACGTGCGCGTCGGTGAAATAGGGACCGAAGTCGGCCAGCCGGTTGCCGATGCCGACGTGGTTATAGACCACGTCAAGCAGCACGCCGACACCGCGCGCGTGACAGGCGGCCGCGAACCGTTTCAGCCCGTCCGGTCCGCCGTACGGCTCGTGCACAGCCCACAGGCTGATCCCGTCGTAGCCCCAGCCGCGACGACCGGGGAACGCCGCAACCGGCATCAGCTCGATCGCGTCGACGCCAAGCTCGCACAGGTAGTCGAGATGAGCGATCGCGGCGTCGAAGGTGCCCTCAGGCGTGAACGTGCCGACATGCAGCTCATAGATCACGGCGCCGGCCAGCGGCACGCCGCGCCAGCCGGCATCGGACCAGCCGAAAGCGTCATGGTCGTATCGCTGGCTGAGGCCGCCTGGGCCGTCGGGCTGCCTGAGGGACCGCGGATCGGCGAGCACATCGCTGCCGTCGAGGCGGTAGCCGTACCTCGCGTCCGGCGCCGCACCGGGCACGACAACGCTCCACCAGCCGTTCTCGCCCCCGGCCATCTCGTGGGGCTGACCGCTGACCTCGGCAGTCACCCGACGGGCGGCCGGGGCCCAGACCCGGAACTCGCTCATGCCACGGCTTCTTCCCCGGCGCTCGGGTCCCGGACGAGCAACGCGACTGGCAACTGGCGCGTCAGCTCGGCGAGCAGGAGGTGGCTGCCCGCCGGGCTGCAGGCAGCTGCGCTGCCGGCAGCCTCATACACGCCTCCGGTGAGCACGTCACGCCACTGCCCGCGCGGCACTGCCAGGGCCGTGTCCGCCCACCCGCCCTGCCGGCCGAGCCGGGCCGGCATCCGGGTCGCGACCGTGATGACCTGGTCAGCCCGGCTGAACGCCAGCACGTGGCCGGCCGCGGAGCCAGCCGCCGCCAGCGGCTGGTAATCGCCGGCGAACCAGCCGGGCTGTGCGCGGCGGAGCCACAGCGCTCGCGCGGTCACGAGCAGCTTGGCCGTGTCCAGGTCATCGTCGCCGGCCGCTCCCGCGGGCGCGTTGCCGAGGGAGCGCAGCAGAGCCTGGCGCCGCTCATAGTCCACCGGCCTGCGATTGTCCGGGTCGACCAGGGACAGGCCGGTGAGTTCGCAGCCCTGGTAGACGTCGGGCACCCCGGGCATGGTGAGCTGGACAAGCTTGGCTCCGAGACTGTTCGCGGCAGCGGCCGGGCCGATAGCCCGGACGAAACCGGCAAGGCCGGCTGCGATCTCGCTGTCGGCCAGCGCGCGCCGGGCGAAGCTGATGGCCGCAGCCTCATACTGCGGGTCCGGATCGGCCCATGAGGTCGTCAGCTTGGCTTCCCGCATGGCTTTGCGCAGATAGCCCGTCAGTCGCTCGTCATCGACCGGCCAGGCGCCGACGAGCGTCTGCCACAGCAGGTATTCCGTCGGCGGGTCGGGCGGCCGGCTGCCCGGCAGGGCGGCCGCCCGCGCGTGCCACGCCGTCACCTGACGAGTCCAGTCCTCAGCGGTCTCCGCGAGCACCGCCAGCCGCGCCCTGACGTCCTCCTGGCGCTTGGTGTCGTGGGTCGACAGCGTGGTCATGGTGGCGGGCCAGTCGGTGCTGAGGCGTGCCGCCAGCTGATGAAACTCCTCAGCGCGGCATCCCGGCTGGTCCGGATCGGCGCCGACCTCATTTGCGCTGACCAGCCGGGTCCACCGGTACGCCGCGGTGTCCTCGACGCCCTTGGCCTGGACGGCCGCGCACACCTGCTGGAAACGGATGATCAGCTCATCCCTCGCGGGCCGGTCGGTCTCGCTGACGCCGCGGCCGAGCAACAGCGCGGCGATGAGGTCCGCGGCCGGGTGCAGCCGGCCGGGGAGGCGTCCCCTGGCGGCGGCGGCAGCCTCGCTGACCTGACGGGCACTTCGCGGCGGCGGAGCCTCGCCGGGCACCGAGTAGGCCCGGTAGACCTCGAAAGCGGCCAGGAGCTCAGCCAGGATGGCGCGCAGATCCTCGGCCGGCACGGCAGCCAGGACCGGGTCGTCGATCCGGCGCAGGACCCGGCTGAGGCGTGCGACCTCGGCGCTCAGCTGCCCGCAGGCGATCTCCCGCCGCGCGGTCAAGGCCGCCGCGGCGAAATCGCCGGCGTCTCCGGTAAAGGCGGCGTACGCGCTGCCGAGCAGCGCGGCACCAGCCGGATCGGTGAACAGCCCGCCCACCGCGGCCAGCGCGTCGTACCCGGTCGTGCCCGCGCACCGCCAGTCGCCAGGCAGCTGCTCTCCGGCGGCCAGGATTTTCTCGGCGACAATCCAGCTGCCGCCGGCCGCCGTCGCCAGCTGCCGGAGGTAACCGCGCGGATCGGCGAGACCGTCCGGGTGGTCGATCCGCAGGCCGTCGATGAGACCTTCGGCGACCAGGCCGAGGAGCAGGCCGTGGGTGGCCGCGAACACATCGGGCTCTTCGACCCGGACCGCGATCAGCGAGCTGATGTCGAAAAACCGCCGCCAGTTCAGCTGGCCTGCGGCCGTGCGCCAGTTGTCGAGGCGATAGTGCTGAGCCGCGAGCAGGTCGGCCATCGGCAGCTTGTCGGTTCCGGCCCGGACCGGAAGCACATGGCCCTGGTACTGCAGCACGGCCGCGTCGTCCGCCAGCGCGGGCTCTCCGTCCGCCGCGTCGCCGGTCACGGCGACCGCGCCGGGCAGGTCGCCCAGCCGCGTGAGACGGAAGTCAGCGACGCACTGGCGCAGCGGCCGGGCCAGGATCGGAAGCAGCATCCGGCCCTGGCCGCCGGGCCAGTCGATGTCGAACCAGTGCGCATACGCGGAGCCCGGCCCGTTCGCCAGCACTGACCAGAGCTGGCGGTTCAGGTACTCAGGCGCAGGGATGGCCATGTGGTTCGGCACGACATCGACGACCAGGCCGATGCCGCGGCGGGCGAATCGGGCGGCCAGGTAGCGGAAGCCCTCTTCGCCGCCGAGATCAGCGGAGATGCGAGAGTGATCGACGACGTCGTAGCCGTGCGAGGATCCCGGCGCCGCCTGCAGAATCGGGGACAGGTAAGCGTGCGTCACGCCCAGGTCACCCAGGTAGCCGTCCAGGTCAGCTGCGTCGGTGAAGCTGAATTCTGCGTGCAGCTGCAGCCGGTAGGTCGAGGCCGGCACCCGGTCCCGCTTGCCGTCGGCCCCGTGCGCCCACGGGCCGCGCTCGGGGTCCCAGTCAGGCACGGCGCAGCAATCTCAGCGACCACCCGGCCAGCGTCAGCATGTCGCCGGCCTTGACCATGGTGCCGTCTTCAGGCGGGAGCGGTTCGGCGGTGTCGAGCTCCAGCGACCATTCCTCGCCGTAACCCTCCGGGATGGTGAACTCGACGCCGTGCTCGGCGGCGTTGAACAGCAGCAGGAAGGAGTCGTCGGTGATGCGCTGGCCTCGCGGGTCCGGTTCGCTGATGGCCTCGCCGTTCAGGAAGACGGCCAGCGACTTCACGAAGCCGGCATCCCAGTCGCCCTCGGTCATCCCGGCACCGCCCGGCGTGAGCCAGGCGATGTCACCGAGGTGGTCACGGACACCGCGCCCGGCCTCGCCGGTGAAGAACCGCCGCCGCCGGAAGACCGGGTGCTCGGCCCTGAGCCTGATCAGCGAGCGGACGAACGGATGCAGGGACGGCCACGTTTCATCGCTCGGCTGATGGGTGCCGGCATCGGCCGGCCAGTGCACCCAGGACAACTCGTTGTCCTGGCAGTAGCCGTTGTTGTTGCCCTGCTGGGTGCGGCCGAGTTCGTCGCCGGCCAGCAGCATCGGCACGCCCTGGGACAGCAGGACCGTCGTCAGGAAGTTGCGCTGCTGGCGGGCCCGCAGGGCCAGCACATCCTGGTTATCGGTCGGCCCCTCGGCGCCGCAGTTCCAGGACCGGTTGTCGTCGGTGCCATCCCGGCCGTCCTCGCCGTTGGCCTCGTTGTGCTTGTGGTCATAGCTGACCAGGTCGGCCAGCGTGAAACCGTCGTGGCAGGTGACGAAGTTGACCGAGGCGATCGGGCGGCGGTTGTCGCTGTCATACAGGTCAGCTGAGCCGGTCAGCCGGGACGCGAACTCGGGCAGCGCGGCGGGCTGGCCGCGCCAGAAATCGCGGACCGCGTCCCGGTACTTGCCGTTCCACTCGGTCCACAGCGGCGGGAAGTTTCCCACCTGATATCCGCCGTCGCCGACATCCCAGGGCTCGGCGATGAGCTTGACCCCGGACACAACCGGGTCCTGCTGTACCAGGTCGAAGAACGCCGACAGCCGGTCCACGTCGTGGAACTGCCTGGCCAGCGCCGCCGCCAGGTCGAACCGGAAGCCGTCGACGTGCATCTCGGTCACCCAGTACCGCAGCGAGTCCATGATCAGCTGCAGCACGTGCGGGCTGCTCATCAGGAATGTATTGCCGGTCCCGGTGGTATCGAAGTAATGCCGCCGGTCGGCGTCGGACAGCCGGTAGTAGTTCGCGTTGTCGATGCCGCGGAACGAGAGCGTCGGGCCGAGCTGGTTGCCCTCGGCGGTGTGGTTGTACACGACGTCGAGGATGACCTCGAGACCCGCCTCGTGCAGCGCCCGCACCATGGACTTGAACTCCGGTACCTGCTCGCCGAGCTGGCCCGAGGATGAGTAGGCGTTGTGCGGAGCCAGGAAGCCGATGGTGTTGTAGCCCCAGTAGTTCGACAGCCCGCGCTCATCCAGGTGACCGTCATTGACGAACTGGTGCACCGGCATCAGCTCAACCGCGGTGACGCCGAGATCCACGAGGTAGCCGATAACAGCCGGGTGGGCGAGTCCGGCATAGGTGCCGCGCTGCTCATCGGGCACAGCGGGGTGCAGCTTGGTCAGGCCCCGGACGTGCGCCTCGTAGATCACGCTCTGGTGGTAAGGGATTCGCGGCGAGTGATCATTGCCCCAGTCAAAATACGGGTTAGCGACCACGCATTTCGGCATGGAAGCGGCGGAGTCAGCCTGGCTGGGGCGCCGGTCGCTCTTGCTCCCGAACTCATAGCCGAAGACCGGCTGCCCCCAGCGCACCTGACCCTCGATCGCCTTGGCGTACGGGTCGAGCAGCAGCTTGGCCGGGTTGCAGCGATGCCCGGCCCGGGGGTCGTACGGCCCGTGCACGCGGAAGCCATACCGCTGGCCTGGTCCGACTCCGTACAGGTAGCCGTGCCAGATGAAGCCGTCGACCTCGGTCAGCGGGAACCGCTCTTCGGCGCCGTCGGCGTCGAACAGGCAGAGTTCGACCTGCTCGGCAGCTTCGGTGAACAGCGCGAAGTTGGTGCCGACCCCGTCGTACGAGGCACCGAGCGGGTAGCTGACGCCTGGCCAGATGGACTTACTGGTCATGAGTTTTCTCAATCACCTTTCCTGCTGGCGGGCGGGGAGGGGGCCGCGGTCTCAGCCGCGTGGACATCGCCGGGCGTCGGGGACGATGGCGGCGCCACATCAGCGGGCGTTCGCGGGGTGGTAGCCGGAGCCGGGGTCCCGGCCGGCCGGTCGTCGTAGGTCACCTCGACCTGCTGCTCGGGGCGGCGCTGATTCTGCAAGGCCTGCAGGGCCATCGAGGCCCGGTCGGCCTCGGTCAGCGGCGGCTGGATCAGCGCCCGCGGCCACAGCCGGCGGGCCAGCACGACGTTGACCTCCGCTGCGTACACGGTGCCCTGGACGCCGAAATAGATCCAGGCCAGCAGCCCGAGGACGGTGGCGAAGATGCCGTACACCGAGTTGCTGCCGAGGTAGTGATGCACGAGGTAGGCGCCCAGAGCCTGGAGGATAGTCCAGAAAATGCCGCCGGCGATAACGCCGGGGAGCAACTGCCGGGGGCGGACGGCGTGCGGGGTCAGCACCCGGAACCCGAGGTAGTACAGGCCGATATTGGCGATGGTCGCCAGGACCTGGGCGAGCGCGCGGAAGCCGAACGTGTGGTGACCATAGGTCACCAGTCCGGCCAGCAAGGTGCCGATGATCACGCCGAGGGCGAGCACGAGCAAGAAGATCACGCTGCGGATCAGCCGCGGGACATAGCCGGGCCGGGCCGGGCCGGGCAGGTTCCACACCTGCGTCATGGTGAACAGCCCCGCCTGCGCGAGCCTGGTAACGCCCCAGGCCAGCAGCAGCATCCCGACGATCAGGCTGGCCACCGTCGACCGCCTGAGGCCGTGGATATTGCTGGCCAGCTGTTTGCCGATGAGCGGGAACTGGCTCGTTGCGCCGTTGATGATCTGGCTCCGAAGGGAAGGGTCGCTGGCCGCCACATTGACCAGCACGGTGACGAGGATGAGCAGCAGCGGGAACACCGACACGAAGGCCGCATAGGCGAGGTTAGCGACGAGGGAGCCGGCGTTGTCGTCGCCGAATTTCTTGATAACCCCGACCAGGAACGCGCTGGGAGTGTGCCGCTGCTGTGCCGTATCGGCCCGGCGCAGCGCCTTCTCCACCGGGTTCACAGCACCTCCACGTCGCCTGCTGACGGCAGCACTCAGGCCCCCCGCCGCTCTTCGCCCTGTCGGACGGCAAGCTTCCCTGTCCGATTGCCGGCAAACTCGGACGTCCGGGCCCGGTCCCAGATGTTTGCCCCCCGCCTCCGGGGCACCAAGCGGGCATGACATCCCGAGCCAGCCGGTCGACGAGGCGGACAGTACTCATCGCCGGCGGCGCGAACATGTTCGTGGCCGTCATCAAGCTCGTAGCAGGGATCCTGGCCGGGTCCAGCGCGATGCTGGCCGAGGCCGCGCACTCGATCGCGGACACCCTGAATCAGGCGTTCCTGCTCACTTCGGTGCGCCGGTCGGAACGACCCGCCGACACCCAGCATCCGTTCGGCTACGGTCAGGAGCGCTACTTCTGGTCGCTGCTGGCCGCCTTCGGGATCTTCATCGCCGGGGGCGGATTCTCGGTCTTCGAGGGCATTCTCGCCCTGCTCCGCCCGGACAAGGGCGGCACGGTCCTGATCGCCTACATCGCGCTGGCCGCGTCCGGCGTGGCCGAGGGCGGCTCGCTGGCGCGGGCAGCCAGTCAGACCCGGCAGCAGGCCCGTGCGCGCCACCTGGGCCTGATCGCGCACATCAGGACGAGCCCGGACACCACCGTCAAGGCGGCATTCTTCGAGGACAGCGTCGCCATCGTCGGCCTGGTGCTGGCCTTCGCCGGATTGCTGCTGCGGCAGCTGACCGGCTCGGAGGTCTATGACGCCGCGGCCTCGATGGCGATCGGACTGCTGCTGGTGGCGGCCGCGTTCCGGCTTGGCGCCGACAACCGGGATCTGCTGATCGGCAAGGCAGCCGACCCGGAGCAGCTGAAGTCCATCGAGGCTGAGATCGAGGCGACCGACGGCATCACCGCGGTGCTTGAGCTGCTGACGATGCACCTCGGGCCGGAGTCCCTGATCGTCGCGGCCAGGGTCGCGTTCGACGACGGCATCAGTGCCGATCAGGCCGAGGACCTGGCCGACAGCATCGACAGCAAGCTGGCGCAGCAGCTTCAGCTCACGACGCACGTTTTCCTTGATCCGACGCAGTTGCCGACACACGAGCCGCCGGAGGCCATCGCGGGAAGGCCAGCGAAATTCGGCAGTTCCGGTTGAAACTGTCGACCGGGGTAGCGGGACAGCATGACTGCCCGTACTGACACGGGAACCGGAGCCGGCTCTGGTTCCGGGGGCAATGTCCTGAGCGCGCTGGACGGCAAGGCCCCCTCGTCCTTCATCTGGTCGCTGACGCTGCTCGCGACTCTCGGCGGATTCCTGTTCGGCTACGACACCTCGAACATCGGCTCCGCACTGAACTTCGTCCCCTACCACCTGACCGGCTTCGCCCTCGGTTACCTGGTGTCGGGTGCCTCGCTCGGCGCGGCCGCCGGGGCGCTGGCGGCCGGACCGCTGTCCGACCGTTTCGGCCGTAAGTACCTGCTGATCGCGGACGCGGCGATCTACGCCGTCGGCGCCATCGCCTCGGCTCTCACGCCGGACGCGGCGGTGCTGCTGATCTCACGGACGCTCATCGGTGTCGCGATCGGCGCCGACTCCGCCATCGCCACGGCCTACATCGCCGAGTACGCGCCCCGCGGGCGTCGCGGTTCGCTCAGCATGCTGCAGCAGTGGATGATCACCGTCGGCATCCTGATCTCGTACATCGTCGCGCTGATCGTGCTGTCAGCCTGGCCGCATAGTGCCGCGACAGTCGGCTGGCGGCTGATCCTGGGCCTCGGCGCCGTTCCGGCGCTGGCCGGGCTGGTGCTGCGGTCCCAGATGCCGGAGTCACCGCGGTGGCTGCTCAGGCACGGGAAGTACCCGCAGGCTAAGGACGCCCTGGGCCGCCTCGGAGTCGACGTCTCGGTCGAGGAGGTCGAACAGACCGCGAGGGAACTCAGGCTGCACGACCGTAAGGAGCAGTCGGCGCGCGATCGCTGGACTCCCGGCGTCCGGCGCGCGCTCATCGTGGTCTGCGTGTTCTTCGTCTTCCAGCAAATCACCGGCATCAACGTGCCCCTGTACTACGGCCCTCACCTGCTCGGCTCGCTGTTTGGCGCCAATCGCTCGCTGGTGCAAACCACCATCGCCGGAGTCGAGGTGACCGCGATCATGACGGCCGTCAACGTGGCCGCTACCTATCTCGGCTTCCGGTACATCGACAGGTTCGGGCGCCGCAAGCTGTCGATCACCGGGTACACCGGGATGGCGCTGGCGGCCGTAGTCGCGGCGGGCGGCCTGACCTTCCTGACCGGTACCGCGAAGATCGTGCTCGTCATGATCGGCCTGGACCTGTTCATCGCCTCGTTCGCCATGGGCGTCGGAGGAACCGGCTGGCTCCTGCAGGGCGAGGTCTTCCCGACCGCCGTCCGCGGTCAGGCTGCTGCCATCGCCGCGACCGTCGACTGGCTGGCGAACTTCGCGCTGATCGAGGTCTTCCCGAGGTGGCAGGGTGCGATCGGCCTCGGCTGGATCCTGATCTGCTTCGCCGGGCTGTGCCTGATGGCGATTGTCTTCGTGTCGCTGTTCCTGCCCGAAACCAAGGGGCACTCGGTGGAGGAAATCACCGCGCTGTTCGAGAAGCCTGCCCGGCAGGCAGTTGCCGCTTCGGCGCCAGCACCCTCGCCGGGTAGTGGCTGACCCGGCCCGGCGGGTCGGCCCGCCTGCGCGACCGGCCGGTAGTTGAGGGGCTGCCGGCCGTCGTGCAGGTGCCGCGGAGGCCGGGCAGCGGAGACCTAGATCATCAGGCATCCGCCGCCCGGCCTGCCCTGGCCTTCGGCACTTCGGCGGTCGCGACCGCGACGACCGCGGTGCGCGGGGGGCGCGGCGCTCGTCATCCGGCGAGCGGCCGGCGATCAGCGCTAGCTCTTGGCGGCGGCCGGCCCGCCGCCGGACGCCGCTCAGCGGCACCGGGCTTTGCCGTGGCGGCCGGTCCGTGCGGCGCAGCCGGGCCGGCCGAGCCCGGATGCTGCAGCCGTTCAAGCGCCACATGCGGGAGCTGCCGCAGGTTCAGCTCGCGGAAAACCGGCGCCCTGGCCACCAGGATCACGCCGGTGACCATGGCGACGAGCCCGGCTAGCTGGACCGCGAGCAGCAGCGGGGTGATGTGCACAACGTCGCCGAAGACCACCACGCCGAGTACGATTCCGGCAAACGGCTCGGCAGCGGTGATGGCGGGCAATGAGGAATGCAGCGGGGCGGCGTTGAATGCGTTCTGCATGAGCCACAGGCCGATCAGGCTGGCGACCACGGTCGCATAGCCGGGCCAGTGGATCAGCAGGTGCAACGGGTGGCCGCCGTCGATGACCTGCACGCTGCGCCTGGTGAAGGCGTCGGCTATGCCGAGGATCAGCCCGGCAGCGGTGCCGGTCAGGGTGGCGCGGACGCCGCCGGATCGCTTGCGTCCGAGCTGGACAAGCAGCACCGCGATGAGGGCGATGACGCCGGCCGCGGGCCAGTGCGAAAAGGAGCCGACCGAAACCGACGGGGACTTTACCGACCGGCTCAGGGACAGCGCGGCCACGCCGGCGCAGAGCAACAGCGCGCCGATAACCTCCGCTTTGCGCAGAGCCTGGCCCGATAGCGGAACGGCCAGTACGAGCGCGAAGATCAGGCTTGTCGTCAGCAGCGGCTCGCTGACGGACAGGTCGAGATGACCAAGTGTCCAGGCAGACAGCAAGTCGCCTGCGATGACCAGGCCCAGACCGGCTAGCCAGCGCCGGTTCCGGACCAGGTGAGCAATCAGCTTAAAACGGAGAAACTGGGTGTCGCGTTCTTGCTCGGCCGCGTGCTGCTGTAGCACGAAGCCGAAGCCTGCCAGCATGGCCGCCACGAGGGTGACCGCTATGTACACCGAGTTCCTCTCGTCGTGGTACGGGACCACTCCCCGTGTCCGGCCTGGTCAAACGGCGAGGCGCCCGGGCGCCCCCGGCAGCTGGCCCGGCACCGGGAGTCCCGGCGCTTACTGCCTGCGTCCTGTCCAACGACCGCGAGAGCCCCGGCGTTCGCCGGCGCGCCGGCGCCTGCGAAAAACGTGCCGGGACCTTGCGATCCCGAGAGGGTACGCGGCCGACCCGGGTGCCAGCTCCAGATTGATAAGTCCGCCCGCAGGAGCTGGCCGCCGGTCAGCCTGGGAAGTGTGCTGTACGCCACGTCCCCATGGTCTCGCATCATCACGGTTCACGGGCTGTCCTGGCCGACCCGGCTAGGCCGCTGGCCTGCCCTGAGCATCCGGTCCGGCGGGACGTACCGGTCAGCCGGGGCTGCTCCGGGGCACGCGCTTCGGCAGCGGCGCCGGCTCCGCTGCCGCGGCTGGCTGGCCCAGCCCCGCGGCGCTCGTCCTGGCCCGCTGATCACCTGCCTGGGCTGCCGCCTCTCGCTCAGTCTCGGCGTTGATCTCCGCGCCGATCAGGACTGCCAGGCCCGCCAGGTACAGCCAGAAGATGAGCAGGACCACCCCGGCGAAGGTGCCGTAGGTCTTGCTGTAGGACGTAGACCCGAACTTAGCCACGTAGTAGGAGAAGCCGAGGGACGCGGCCAGGAAGATAACCGTGCCCACGAGGCCGCCGGTGCTGAGCCACTGCCACCGCGGCGTCTCGCGGTTGGGGCCGAAGTAGTAATAGAACGCAAACAGCAAGCTGATCAGCACGACGGTGACGAGCCAGCGGACGATGGTCCAGGCGATCACGAATCCGGTTCCGGTGAGTCCGACGTGACTCTCGATGCCGTGCCCGATCGGCTGACCGAACACGATCAGCGCTGACGCGAGGCCGCCGAGGACGGCCGTAGCCAGCATCAGCGGGAACGCGCGGAGCCGCCGCCCGACGAATCCCCGGTCGACCGGTACCTCGTAGGCCACGTCCAAGCCCATCTCGAGCGCCGCCATGCCGCCGGATGCACTCCAGAGCGCTACGGCGACGCCGATGATCAGAGTGACGAGTGAGCCTTTGGCCGAGTGACTGGTCGCGGTCGTGATGGCCTGGCTGAAGACCTTCGAGGCTTGACCCGGCAGCGCCGTGCTCAGGCCCTGCACGAGCCGGCGGACCAGGCTGGAATTGATGTGCAGCAGGCCGGCCAGTCCGATCAGCGCGATCAGCGCCGGGAACAGGGCGAGAAACCAGTGATAGGCCAGGCTTCCTGCGGTCATGCTGCAGCGGTCCCTGACGTACTTCTTGCCGGTCCGCTTCAGGGTCTGGCTCCAGCCCTTCCGGCCGAGCTCCAGCGGTGAGTCCGGGCCGCCAGTTACCTCATTCTGCGGTGGAATGGACTCACCGGACGAACGGCTCACGCTGCGCCCCCTGACTGCCCGCCGGGCTCAGCGCCGTCGCCTGGCCAGCTGCCCGTCAGCTTCCGGGTGCCCTCAGCGGCGCCTCTGTCGACAGCGGCTCTGACGATGGCGAACACAGCGCCCTGCAGGGCGGCAGCGACCAGGATTTCGGCCCAGCCGCGATTGGCATCGGTAGCCTCCGGAGCTTCGTCCTCACCGGAGGCGAGCTTCCAGAGCCGCTTGAACAACGCACCGCCGATCGCACCAGCCGCAATGCTGGCGGCCAGGCTGACCGGCTTGTAGACCATCTTGAGCATCGATTCCCCCAGGTGCCGGCGCTGCAGGCACCGCTTCGTAGCCGGCGGGTCCGGCGCGGGAAGCTCCAGCTACCCGCCGCGCCCCGGCCCTAACGCCATTGATGGCCAGGTGTGACCTGCACCCGGCGGGGAAGTGGGCTGCCCCGACGTGAGATGCGGGAGTGTGCAGATGGTGAGTACCTCGGCGGTCGCGATTCGCCGTAGCGACCTGTCGGAGCCCGGCATCGTCCGGAAGCGGCGCGGCAAGGGTTTCGTCTACCTCGGTCCCGATGCCGTGCGCATTACCGATGCGGCCGTGCTGGCCCGGATCAAGAGCCTGGTCATTCCCCCGGCCTGGGAGCACGTCTGGATCTCGCTCGACAGCAAGGGGCACATCCAGGCGGTGGGCACCGACTCGGCTGGTCGCCGCCAGTACCGGTACCACGACCTGTGGCGAGATCTGCGTGACCAGGAAAAGCATGACCGCATCATCGAGTTCGGCGCGTCGCTGCCGAAACTCCGCGAGATCATCATCGGTCACCTGGCCGGGCGCGGCTTGTCCCGTGACCGGGTCCTGGCCGCTGCAGTCCGGCTGATCGACCTTGGCTTCTTCCGGCCGGGCGGCGAGGAGTACGCCGCCGAGAACGGTACGTATGGCCTGGCCACGATCCTGCGCGAGCACGTCACCTGCAGCCGGGGGCAGGTAACGTTCGACTATCTGGCTAAGGGATCTCAGCGCCGGGAGCAGGCTGTCGCCGACCCGAAGGTGTGCGCGGTCGTGGCCAGCCTCAAGCGCCGGACCGGGGGCGGCGACGGTCTGCTGGCCTACCGCAGCGGCCCGAGATGGCATGACGTCACGGCAACCGACATTAACGACTACCTGCGCGAGGTATCGGGCGGCGAGTTCAGCGCCAAGGACTTCAGGACCTGGCACGCGACCGTACTCGCGGCCGTGGGCCTGGCCGTCTCCGGGCAAGCGGCGCCGGCCGGGTCAGCTCGCAAGCGCGCGATCGCGAGGACTGTGCGCGAGGTCGCCGATTACCTGGGCAACACCCCCGCGGTGGCGCGCGCGTCCTACATCGACCCCAGAGTGATCGAGCAGTACCAGAGCGGCCGGACAATCGCCAGGGCTCTCGGCGACCTCGGGAAGCAGAGCGAGTTCGGCGAACTCGCGACGCAGGGAGCAGCAGAACGCGCTGTGCTGCGCCTGCTCGCCGAGTGTGCTTGAGGCCAGGCAGGTACGGCAGCGGCACGTTTGCGCGCTGAACCCAGGGGCAATCTGGCCGGCATGCACCCGCCAGCTTCGGAGCAACCGTGGGGGGCCTAGACGCCCGGGAGACCGGGCGCGCGCGCCGGCCGCCGATGGCGCTGGCCCAGCGGGCTAGCGTCTGGCTCCTGTGGTGGGTGCTGCTGATGTCGCTGTGGATCGCGGTCGACGATTCGGTCGCCGCGGATGAACTGCTGGCGGGCGCGGGAGCGGCTGCACTGGCTGCGCTGCTCGCTGAGATTGCCGGCTATCAGGCTGGCGCCCGGCTCCGGCTCAGGATCCGCTGGCTGGTCCCGGCAATCCGGCTGCCCGCAGATGTAGCCAGGGACACCGTGATCGTGTTCGCGGCGCTCTGGCGCCGGCTTGCGCATGGCGAGCAGCCGCCCAGCGCCTTCGCCGCGGCGCCGGCCAGGTTCGGGTCGCGGGCGATCGAGGGCGCGACCAGGCGGGCGCTGCTCGTCGGCGGCCTGTCGCTCGCCCCCAACACCCTCGTGCTCGGTCTTGATGCTGAGCGCAACGTCATGGTGCTGCACCAGCTGGTGCCCGCCGACGAGGGAGGGGCGCAATGACTGCCTTCGTGCTGGCAGCCATCGGGATGCTGGCCGCCGCCATTCCGGCTCTGATCGTCGTGTGGCGGGGCACGGCGATAGAAGCGGTGGTGGCCTACGAGGCGATCGGCTCGATCGCGGTGCTCGTGCTGATCCTGCTGGCGGAGGGCTTCCGGCGCGCCGGCGAATTCGAGCTCCCGGTCGTGCTGGCTGTCCTGATCCTGGGCAGCGGGCTGGTGTTCACCCGCTTCCTCGAGCGGTGGCTCTGAATGGTGCGGGAAGTCGCGGTCGACATCCTGCTCGCGCTTGCCGTCGCGGTGGTTCTGGCCTCGTCCCTCGGCGTGCTCGTCATGCGCGATGCCGTGCGCAAGGTGCATTACCTCGGCCCGCTGTCGGTCGTCGCGCCGGTACTGGTCGGGCTCGCCGTGCTGGTGCAATCGGGATGGTCGAGCCGGTCAGCGCAGACCTGGCTCGCGGTCCTGCTGGTGGTCACCGCCAGCCCGTATCTGTCTCACGCGACCATCAGGGCCGCGCGGATCAGGACCCGCGGCGACTGGCGTCAGTCCGGCCCGCAGGCAGACGCTGACCATGGCGGCAAGCCGTGAACGGGCACATCGTCGCGGTGGTCACGCCTTACACAGGGCCGGCTGGCCTGATGGACGCGCTGCAGATCGTCGTGCTGGTCCTTGTTGCCGCGGCGGCCACGGCGGTCGTCCTCATCCGCGTCCCGGTCCGCCAGGTCGTGGCGCTGAGCGCGTACGGGCTGCTGCTGGCCCTGATGTTCCTGGCTTTCCAGGCGCCTGACGTCACCTTGTCTGAGCTCACCGTCGGGGCCGTTGCGCTTCCGGTCCTGCTGCTGCTGACGCTCGCGAAGGTCAGGAAGCGAGAGAAATGACAGCCGGGCAACGGCGCGGGCTGTTCTTCGCCGGGATCGCCGGACTGCTGGCGTTCTACCTGTGGGGCCTGAAAGGGCTGCCCGGGTTCGGCAGCTACCCGGGCCCATACGGCTTCATCATTAACCGGATCGCGGTCGGGCAGACGAAAGCCACCGGAGTGGTCTCCGCGGTGAACTTCTCCTACCGCGGTTTTGACACCGTGGGCGAGGAATTCATCCTCTTCGTCGCCGCGACCGGGGTCGCGACCGTCCTCCGGCACCTGCGCGGCGAACAGGAGCAGTCCGGGGCCGCCGGCACCACCGTCCGTACCGGCGAAGCACCCGCGACTGATGCCGTCCGCCTCGCCGCCCTGGCGTTTGCCGGGCCGATCGTGCTGGTGGGCTGGTTTCTGGCCTCGCACGCGCAGACGAGCCCGTCCGGTGGCTTCCAGGGCGGGGTGGTGCTGGCCACCGCCTTCGTGATGATCTACCTGGCCGGCCAGTACCTGACTTTCCGGCGGGTCAGCCCCGTCGACGTGGTCGATTCGGTCGGGGCCGTGGGCGCAGCCGGCTTTGCCGCGGTCGGACTGGCTGCTACCGGCCTGGGGCTGCCCTATCTGTTCAACTACCTGCCGCTGGGCAGCAAGCCGGGCGCCGTCAGTTCCTCGGGGACGATCGCGCTGATCAGCTTCTTCGTCGGCGTCGAGGTCGCGGCCGCGTTCATTCTCATTGTCGGCGAACTGCTGGAGCAGACGCTGCTGGTCAGGCGCGGGGCCACCTGATGCAGTTCCTGCCCTACGTCGTGGTGGCGTGGATCCTGGCCGTCGGCCTGTACGGGATTGTGACCAGCACGCATCTCGTGCACCAGATCATGTGCCTGATCGTGGTGCAGTCATCGACGTATGTGCTGCTGCTGGCTGTCGGCTACGTGACCGGCGCAGCAGCGCCGTACTTTTCCGATATCCCGCTGCACACCCCCGCGGTCGATCCTGTAGTCCAGGCGCTCGCGCTCACGGACGTGGTGGTTGAAGCGGCGGTGACCGCGTTGCTGCTGGCCTTCGCCATCCAGGCGCAGAAGCGCTTCGGCACTCTGGATCCGCGCGAACTCGTGCAGCTGAAGGGCTGACCGCCGGTCATGGATCAGCTGCCTGCGCTCGTCGTGGTGGTCCCGCTGATGGTGGCCGCGGGGCTCTCGGCCTGCGGCTGGCTGCTGCGGCCGCGGCGCCGTCTGCTCGATCTGATCGGGATTCTGACCTGCGCCGCGGTGGTCGTTCTGCTCGCCGTGCTCATGACCAGGGTGGCTCGCGGCGACGAGGTGTACTGGTTCGCCGGATTCCGGCCCCGTCATGGCGTCGCGATCGGGATCGACTTCGCTGCGGGTTCGCTGAGTACCGGCCTGGCCTGTCTGGCCGCTGTCCTCGTCCTGGCCTCCATGATCTTCTCCTGGCGGTACTTCGACGAGATCTCGACCTACTTCCACGCCCTGATGCTGACGTTCCTGGCCGGCATGGTCGGTTTCTGCCTCACCGGGGACATCTTCGACCTGTTCGTCTGGTTCGAGCTGATGGGCGTCTCGGCTTACGCGCTGACTGCGTACCGGCCCGAGGAACGCGGCTCGCTGCAAGGCGCGCTGACCTTCGCGATCACTGGCAGCGTCGGCGCCTACCTGACCGTGTCCGGCATCGGGCTGGTCTACGGCCGGACGGGCGCGCTGAACATGGCGCAGATCGGACTCGACCTGGGCCGGCACCGCCCGGACGGGCTGGTCGTCGTGGCTTTCGTCTTGATCCTGGCCGGCCTGCTGATCAAGAGCGCGATCGTGCCATTCCACTTCTGGCTGGCGGACGCGCACGCCGTCGCGCCCACGCCTGTCTGCGTACTGTTCTCAGGCGTCATGGTCGAGCTCGGGCTCTACGGCATCGCCAGGGTCTACTGGTCGATGTTCGGCCAGGCTCTCGGTCACCGGGCGGCCATCAGCGTCGTGCTTGAGGTCCTGGGGTTGCTCACGGCTGCCGTCGGCGCGCTCTTTTGCTTCCGCGAGCGCCACGTCAAGCGCCTGCTGGCCTTCTCGACGATCAGCCACTCGGGTCTGTTCCTGACCGGCATCGCGCTGCTGACCCCGCTCGGGCTGACCGGCGTCGCCGTCTACGTGATCGGGCACGCCTTGGTCAAGGCGGCGCTGTTCCTCTGCGCGGGAATCGTCCTGCACCGGCTGGGCTCGGTCAACGAGAGCGCGCTGCACGGGCGCGGACGGTCTCTCAGGGTCACCGGAGTGATCTTTACTATCGCGGCATTCGGCCTGGCTGACCTGCCGGTGTTCGCGACCTGGCTGGGGCAGGGCTGGATCGAGGACAGCGCCGCGGCCCTGGGCCGGTCCTGGATCACCATGGTCTTCGTGGCGGCATCGGTTCTCGTCGGCGGGGCCGTGCTGCGGGTAGCCGGGGGTGTTTTCTACGGCCTCGGCGATGCCCCCGGCGAGGACCAGCAGATGGCAGCGGGCGCCGATGAGGAGACGAGCGAGACCGACGCTGGCCGCGGTCACAGCCCGCTCTCCATGGTCATCCCGGCGGCGGTGCTGGCGGTGGCGGGGATCGCGGTCGGCATCGTTCCCGGCCCCGGCCGGGTGATTGAGGCCGCGGTGGTGCGCTTCCAGGACCAGGACGCCTACAACGCCACTGTTCTCGGCGGGGCGCACGCGGCCCACCCGGTCGCGCTGAGCGCCGCTCAGCCGGCTGTCATCACCGCCGCCAGCCTGATCACCGGGCTCGGCTCGGTCGCAGGCTCGGTGGTACTGGCCTGGCTCGCGCTGTACTGGCGCCGCCTGCCCGTGCTGCGCGGCGGCTTCGAGCCCGGCGCCGGCCTGGTGCGGCCAATCCGCGCACTCCAGAGTGGCGTCGTCAATGACTACGTGACCTGGATCGTGTTCGGTGTTGCCTGCCTTGGCGGCGCGCTTGCCTTCGCGATCAGGTAGCCGGCGGCCGTCCTTCGACATCGAGCTCGCCGGACCGGACCTCGCGCCTGATCTCGTCCCGCTCGGCCTGATACTCAGCGGACGAGGTCACGTCGGGCTCGGGCGGGGTGTCGGTCGCCGGCGGAACCTCGTCCGGGTCGTAGTCATCGAGGCCCGCGGCCACCCGTTCCTCCTCCGTCAGCCGGGCCAGCTGGTCGTCGTCCAGGTGCTCGGACGCGCCTCCGTGCTCCCGGCGGTTGCGGTGGAAACTGTCGGGCAGTTCGGCCTCGTCTTCGGGTTGCTGCGACATGGCATCCGGGTACCCGGCCGGACGACCGCTAACCGTGCCGGCCGGGAATCCGATCATGGCCGGGTGGCCTGCTGGCGTATGTTGTCGCCATGGCACCGGCTGCGCTGCAGGAGCTGGTTGCGGCCAGTTATGTCCGCGATATCAGCCGTTCGCGCGCATTCTATGAATTGCTCGGATTTGCCGAACAGCGCTCGGGTACCGCGCCGACGTCTGCCTGGTCGGCGCTGGGCAGCGATGGGTACATGCTCCTGCTGGTCTCGACCCGGCCTCCGCTGCCGGTGCCGGCACTGCCGCTGCTGTTCGACTTCTTCTTCGCGGACCTCGAGGTCGTGATCCGCCGGCTGGCCGCCGCTGGCGTGCAGTATGAACACCGCGGCCATCCCGAGCACGCGCTCGGCGGTGAGGTGCGGGTGTCCGATCCGGACGGTAACACCGTGCTGCTCAGCCAGCGGGCCGCGGCCGCGCCGGGCGGTACGCCGGCCGCCACCGCCGCGGCGCCGTTCTCGCTGCTGCGGGAGGCGGCCGCGGCAGTGGCGGCACAGGACCTGGAGACCGTGCGCTGCGAGGCCGCCGGTCCTGGCAGGGTGCCGTGCCCGGAGACGGCGGAAGTGAAGCTGGCGGATTCCGGCGGCGACGCGGCCTGGGTCTGCCTGACGCACGCCGAGGAAATCCTCATCTCGGTACCGGCCGCGTTCATCGCCAGCCTCGACGACCGCGGCATCGCTGCATTTCTGGCCCGCCCTGCTGTGCCGGGCTCGGACGGCAGCCATCGGTGACCAGGGACCGGGCTTATTTCATCCTCATGGGCGGCTGCATCGTCGCGGTGGTGCTGGCCTGGACCGTAGTGCGGCTGTTCTCGGTGACCGCCGCCATCGTCATCTCGGTGTGCGCCGGGCTCGTTCCGCCGGTTGCGGCGATCGTGGCCAATGCCGGCGACGAGGGCTCCCGGCGCCGGTAGCAGGCCGCGCCGAATCGGCCCGCGCCACCCTGCCCCGGTTCGTCAGCTGTCCGGCCCCACTCCCCGCCGCCGGAGCTGGGCGCTGATGAGATCAAGGTCATCGGACGCGCTGATCTTGGTCAGCAGCTCGGCCGCCTCGCGTTCGCTGCCGAGCTCCTGCCGGTAGACCTCGCCGGACGCGGCTCGCCACGAGATCACGGCAATACCGCCGCCGTCGGGCCAGTCCTGAATCCGGGGAGGCGAGCCGTCGCCGGGCACTGAGATCAGGTCCATCACTGCCTCCCGGTGCTAGGAGTGCCTGCGCTTGCGGGCGGCGACTGCGACCACCGCCAGGACCGCGGCTGCGGCGGCCAGCTGGATCCAGTACCTGCGCGCCTTCGCGGTCGCGGCCTTCGCTGGTCCCGTTACCTGGTCCGGCATGCCATCGGTGAGCTGGGTCAGCTGACCGCTGAGCTGCTGGCCGCGCGCCGAGGCCTGTCCCCGGAGCTGCCCGGCGGCCTGCCTCACCCGGCCTTCCAGGTCTGTGGCGGCGTGCCTGGCCCGCGCCTTCACATCCGCCTTGGCGGCGAGCTGCTCCACCGTCTCGCCAAGCTCGGCGCGGGTCCGCTCGATGTCAGCGGCGATCGCGCGCTCGGTATCCGACGGTGCATCCGCGGCGGCTGCCGGAACCGGAGACTGTCCTGCCTGATCTGCCATCAGTGCCTCACACTTTCGCTGATTGTCTCGGCGTCTGCCTTGACGCTTTCCACTGCCTCCTGCGGTACGAGCGGCGTGGCCTCGCTCACCTGGCGCTTCCCGGCCAGCGCTGTGACTCCGGCGATCAGCAGCAGCGCCGCTCCGACGATCAGGGCCGCGAGCCAGACCGCCAGCACCGTCGCGAGGCCCGCGATTGCGGCGGCGAGCAGGCACCCGATCGCGTACAGGGCGATCACCCCGCTGCCGCTGAAAAGTCCGGCGCCCTTCGCCAGTCGCGTTCCCTTCCTGGTCATCTCAGCCTGGGCGAGCTTCAGCTCGTCCCGGACGAGCCGTGACGTCTGCTCCGTGAGCTGCTGCACAAGCTCGCCGGCTGACTGCTGGCTGGCGCTCGCCGGGCTGGCGTGCTCGGTCATGAAGCCGGCCTCCTTTGGTTGCGTGACCGACCGGCTACCCGTGGCGGCCAGCGCTAACCACCGGACTCGCCGCTGGGTCGCTCGCCGTCCTGCGGTTCGCTCTCCTGCGCGTGCTTGCGCCGCGCGACCGGCACGGCGACCCAGAGCACGGCGAATGCCGCCAGCAGGCACGCGCTGATAGCAATCGCGGGAGCGCCGGGCACCACGTAGCTCAGGATGAGCAGGACGGCCGCGGAGATCGCCAGGGCGACCGTTATCAGCCCGGCGATCGCCATCACGTTCGCAGCGCGGATCAGGTGCTCTTTCTGCTGCTGCCGGAAGACGAGCCGGTGGTAGGCGACCGGGCCGACGAGCAGCACAGTGGCGATGGCGGCCAGCAGCACGGCGGCGACGTAAAGATCGCGCTGCGCCTGGCCGAGCGTGGCAAACCTGATGGTGAACGGCAGCCCCAGCAGGAAGCCGAACAGCACCTGGACACCAAGGCCGGCTACCCGCAGCTCCTGCAGGAGCTCGGCCACGTTGCGGTCGTCCCGCTGCGCCTCCGACTCGTGCCGCGGGTCTGAATTAGCGGCGGACATCGGCGCGCTCATTTGCCTCGTGCCCGGCCCCGGTTGCCGACAGCACGGCTGTGGTCGCCAGCATGCCGGCATGCACGAACGCCTGCGGCAGGTTGCCGCGAAGCTGGCGCTGATGGACGTCGTATTCCTCGGCATAAAGGCCGGCAGGCCCGCAGGCCGACCGGCTGCGCTCGAACCACCGGGCTGCGGCGATGTCGTCGCCGCGGGCCGACGCGGCCTGGGCCAGCCAGAATCCGCACAGCAGGAAGGCGCCCTCGGCCTGGTGCAGCGGCCTGGCATCATGCCGGAAGCGGTACACGAATCCGTCTTCGGTGAGTTCGCGCAGGACAGCGCCGTAGGTGGCCTCCGACCGCGGGTCGGCGGGGCCCGGCACGGCGTGCAGTCCTGGCAGCAGGAGGGCGGCGTCAAGGCGGTCGTCATCCGGGGCGCGCTGCCACCGGCCGCTCGGGTGCACGCAGTCGCCGAGATCGGCGAGGATCCGGTCCGCGAGCGAACTCCAGCTCGCCGCCTGCTGGCTGCCGTGGCCGCCGGGCGGTCCCTCAGCGGCGGCAGCGATCGCCCGGAGTCCGGCTATGCAGGTCAGCCGGGAGTGCGCCCAGCGCTTGCTCTCGAGCTCCCAGATGCCAGCGTCCGGCTCCGTCCAGCGCTTCTCGATGGCGTCGGCTGCGATCTCGGCCGCCCGCCAGTCTTCCGGGCCGACGCAGTCGAGCCGCGCCGCCGCGGCCAGCAACTGCAGAGCCTCCCCCAGCCCGTCGAGCTGGAACTGCTCGTTGACGCGGTTTCCGGTCCGCGCGCCCCCGCCCGGATAGCCAGGCAGCTTGAGGTTCCGCTCGGCCGGGATGCGCCCGCCGCGGGTGGTGTAGGCGGGCAGCAGGTCCGGTCCGTCGGCGAGCAGCCGGTCGCTGATGAACCGCACGGCATGATCGAGGAGCGGATGCGGGCCGTGCGCGGCAACGGCAAGGCCGGCGTAGCACTGATCCCGGATCCAGGCGTACCGGTAGTCGTAGTTGCGTATGCCCTCCATGCGCTCGGGCAGCGAGGTCGTCGCGGCGGCCACCATCCCGCCGGCTCGGGAGCTCAGACCGGACAGGACGGCGTAGGCCTGCTGGGCATCGCGGACGGCGATGAGCGAGTCGCAGTTGGGCACCATGGCGGACCAGGACTCCTCGGTGGCGGCCCAGGCCTGGCCGGCCTGCGGTGCCGCGGCTGGCAGCGCGCGGTCGCTGATCTCGAGTACGAGGTCATGGTGGTCGCCGGCGGCGAGGTTCAAGGTCATGGTGAGCTGACCCTGGTCGTCCGGGCGGGCCCGCCCTGCTCCCGACCAGCGGAACCGCAATGCGCCGGACCGGCCGGTCCAGGTGCCGCGCTCACGCTTCAGATCCTGCATGGGCTGCCGGCCGAATCCGGCCCGCAGGTCCAGGGTGACCACGACCCGCGCCGGGCCGTCCAGGGCCTCGACCCGCCGGAGCAGCACGCAGCGGTGCTCGTCAGCGGGCAGGGCGAGCGCTTCCCGGCACTCGATGACGCTGCGGGTCACCCACCGGCTGCGCCAGATCAGGCTGGCCGGCTGTAGTAGCCGCCCCACACCTGCCGCGGCTCGGCGGGCGTGACCGCGTATCCGCCCCGGCCGCCGAGCAGTGCGGAGAACACCGCCGGACTTTCCCAGTGCGGCAGGCACAGCCAGACAATCGCGCCGTCCGGCGCGATCAGGGCGCCGCGCTCGCCATCGCCGATGAATGAGTATTCCCGCAGTACGTGCGGCTGCCAGACGGTGGTCATGGACCCCAGATGTCCGCGCCGCCCGGAAGCAAACGTCTGCCGGCGCGGGGCCTTGCGCTCGGGCGAGCGGAGGATCAGGTCAGGAGTGCAGGTGCCCGGTTCCGTGGCCGGGCTGGGTGCTCCAGTGGCGCTGCGCGGGCTGGTACCGGCGGTCGTCACCGGTTCCGGTGCTGGTGAGAAGGCCCTGACTGACCAGGCTCAGCAGGACAGGCTCGAGTTCGTCGGGCGGCAGCCGGGTTGCCGCGGCAATCGCGTCCTGGCTCACCGCCTGACCGGCGAACTCCAGGGTCGCGACGGTCTCGTAAATGTGGGTGCCCAGGTCGCTAAGGCTCTGTGTATCCACGCGGGGGTTCTTCTGGCGGCCGGGCTCAACGTCCGGCTGGTCAGCGTTGCCTGTCATCTCATCTGCCTCCGCAGCCCGGTGTACCCCGAACGCAGTGGCGGGAACGCGCTGCGCTCCCGCCACTGCGTTCCGGCCTGGCCGGCGGGCTAGCTGCTCGGCTTGGGAACTGTGCAGTGAACTTTGGGATTAGCGCCGACATAGTTCAGCGGGCCTGCCGCGATCGTCGCCGCGACGGTGCCGGCCTTGGCGCAGCTCACCGACCCGTTGTAGTAATGCCGCTGGAATCCCGCCAGAACGCCAATGATGAGCCAGATGACAACCAGTATTCCGATAATCCGCATTGCTGCCTCCGGTAGTCCGGGCGGTCTGGTTGACCTCCCGTAGCCAGAGTGCCAATCCGCGGGGGGCGGGCGGTGTCTGGCCGGCCGGGAACTACCATGCGGGCGGAACTCTAAACGGCCGCGGGCGCGGGCCCCCGCCGCCGGCGGCGGCGAGCCGCCCGGCCGCCGAGGGCTGGATCCGGCGCAATGCATAACAAATTCTGGCGCGCTCATTGCTCCGTGCACGCGGGGCTGACGGGCGCTTTACTCAGGCGGCGACTAGGCGGAGCGGGCAGCGAAAGCGGGAGATTGCCGCGAAGAAGTACGGGCCCGGATGTTTGAGGCCTGTACAGGGGGCACAACGAAGCGCAGGCGGGCCCCCCTCACCCGCCGCACAAGGAGTGCACATGAACACGGTAGCGACGCCAACGCTGACGCTCCGGCCCGGTGATCTGGAAGAACTGCCGGACGCTGAGCTGCTCACCATGATCCACCAGGCTTCCAGGGGCAGCGCCACGCGCGACGCGGCCTGCGAGGTCCTGGTCAACCGGTACCGGCCGCTGGTGAAGTCCTGCGTCCTGCGATACAAGAACAGCACTGAGTCCCATGAAGAACTGATGCAGGTCGGATACGTCGGCCTGCTCAAGGCGATCAACAATTTCGACCCGTCGCTCGGCACAAGCCTGGCTGGCTACGCCCAGCCGTGCGTCGGCGGCGAGATCAAGCGGCACTTCCGCGACAAGCGGTGGCAGGTGCACGTCAAGCGGTCGCTGCAGGAGCTCCGGCTCGAGCTTCGCAACGCCGCTGCTGACCTGACGAACGAGCTCGGCCGGATTCCCACCGACGCGGAGCTCGGCCGCCACCTGAATGTCAGCGACGACGACGTGCGCGCCGCTCGTCAGGCTGACCTGGCCTTCCAGGCGGCATCGCTGGATTCGCCGGTCACCACCCAGGATGGCTCAGCTAGCCTGGGCGACCTGCTCGGCGATGACGATCCCCAGCTCGAGCACGTGCTGGACATGCAGGCCGTCTGGGCGCACTGGAGCGAGCTGCCCGACCGCGAGCAGCAGCTGCTGCTGATGCGCTTCTACGGCAACATGACCCAATCCGAAATCGGCGCGCAGCTCGGCATCTCTCAGATGCACGTGTCCAGGCTGCTGGCCGAAGCGCTCGCCTACCTGCGGGCGCATCTCACTGAGGCGGTGCCCGCATGAGCGCTCAGGCCACGCCGGACACGTTAGCGAAGGGACCCCACCGATGAAGACCGCGACGGCCATCACGATTGCGGCGATCGGCGCCATTCTCGCCTTCGCCGTGACGGCCCAGCCCTCCTTCTTCAGCTTCCACATCGCCGGCTGGGTGCTGATGCTGACCGGAGTCGCGGGCGTACTGATCCCGCGCCGGAGCTACGGCTGGCTGCGACGCCGCCTCGTGCTGAACTCCGGCGGCGCGGACCGCAAGGAGATCGATCTGCGCCAGCAGCGGTTCTCCAAGCTGCTGGTACCGGGCGGCATCATCACCGAGGGCCGGAAGACGTGGCGACGACCGAGGACGCCGGTCGAGAGCGACACGATCGAGCAGTACATCGAGGAATGACGCGGTATCCCCCGCGGTCTGCGAGAGCCCGGCTTGTGCTGGCGGGCCGCGGGGGTTATGCTGCGAGAGCGGTGTCTACGAAGCAGGCACGCCCTTACGTCAGCGATGGCGTACGCACCTCACAGTGCGGCATAAGGGTGTGCCTTTTTTGATTCTCTGGCCCCTGGTGCCTCGCGCTGTGATTCCAGCGATAACCCCCCAGGAGGCACCAGATATGCGGATCGCGATCATCACCGCGCACAGCCCGCTCGCGCGCGCAGCCGGCCAGGACGGCCAGCTGATTGACCCGGTCGCTCTCGCCCGTGCGCTTGCTGGCCACGGACACCGCGTCACCCTGTACGCCCGCGCTGAGGATGGGGTTTCCCCCCGTACCGCCATCCTCGGCGCGGGAGTCTCGGTCGAGCACATCAAGGCCGGCCCGGCCCGCTCGCTGTCCGCCGAGAGCGCTGCCAGGTACATGCCCGAACTGGCGGCGGCCCTGGCCGACCGGTGGCGGACGAGGCAGCCGGACGTCGTGCACGCGCTGTCCTGGACCGCCGGACTGGCCGCCATCGGCGCCGTCCGCGGTACCGATATCCCCGTGGTGCAGAGCTTCGGCTCGCTCGCCTCGATCGAGCGGCGCCAGGCCCGCCGGGATGTCTCGGCCGCGAGGGTCAAGCTGGAGGCGTCGATCGGCCGGACCGTCTCGATGGTCCTGGCGACTTCCGAGGAGGAAGCCGGCGAGCTGGCCCGGCTCGCCGTGCCCAGGTCGGCCATCCGGGTGATTCCGGCTGGCATCGACGCCGAGCACTTCTGCCCGGAGGACTCCAGGGCGAAAGGCCACCGCCACCCCCATGCTGGTCGCGTTCGCCGATGACCAGGCTCTCGGCCTGATCACCGTGATCAGGGCGCTGACCCAGCTGCCCGATGTCCGGCTGACCATCATCGGCGGCCCGGACGCCCGGCACATGCCGCGATCCGGCCCGTTCCGCGAGGTGGCGCAGGTCGCGACCGCCCTCCAGGTTCGCAGCCGGGTGACCTTCGCCGGCCAGGTGGCGGCCGAGCGAACTCCCGGCACTGCTCCGCTCTGCTGACGTGATGGTCAGCGCCGCGACGTACGACCCGACCGGCCTGTCCGCCATCCAGGCGATGGCCTGCGGCCTGCCGGCCGTCGCGTCGGCCGTCGGCGGCCAGCGGGACGCGGTGATCGACGGCATCACCGGGCTGCTGCTGGCCCCCGAGCACCCGGCCATGCTGGTGCAGCGGCTGCGCGCGCTGCTGGCCCGCCCGGCCATGCTGCAGGCCTACAGCATCGCGGCGGCCGACCGGGCCCGGTCCCGGTACAGCATCGAGCGCATCGGCCAGGAGACGGCGGCCGCCTACGAGCGCTGCCTGCGGAGCACGACTGCTGCCGCGGATGCCGCTGAGGACGAGATGGCCGACCTGGACGAGGCGGAGGACCTGCGCGAGGTGGCAGTACTCGCCTAAGGCCGCAGGAGCGCGGGATGACACGGGCCGCGGGTCCGGGGCTGCTGCCCGAGCCCGCGGCCCGCACGCGTTCGGGGCCAGGCAGGCCTCAGGATCTCCGCGCGCGCTGGCGTCACCGTGCGGCGGCTGCCGGGCCCGGCATGCTTGACTGGCCCCCGGGGGGCAGTGGGTGCCCCCGCGGCCAGCCGGCGCTGGTGCTGACTGGCCGGAGCGAACCCGTTCCCGCCTGGAGAATCACGGATTTGATCACCACTGAGCAGGTCCTGCTAGCCGACTACACGACATTGCGCCTGGGCGGCCCGGCCGCGAGATTTGCGGTGGCCGGCAGCGCGGACGAGCTGATCGCCGCCGTCGCGGACCGCGGACGCCGCCGCCGAGCCGGTACTCGTGCTCGGCGGCGGGAGCAATCTGGTTGATCGCGGACGAGGGCTTCCGGGGCACAGTCGTCCTGGCCGCGGCGTCCGACGTGGAGTTCGCGGCCGGCGGTGACCGGGTCGACGTTACCGTGGCGGCCGGGCATGACTGGGACGAGTTCGTGCGCCGCTGCCTGGCCGAGAGCCTGTCCGGGGTGGAGTGCCTGTCCGGCATCCCCGGCCGCGCCGGCGCCACCCCGATCCAGAACGTCAACGCCTACGGCCAGGACGTCGCCGACACCATCAGCTCGGTCCGGGTCTACGACCGGCTCACCGACCAGGTCACTGAGCTGGCTGCCGGGGACTGCGGGTTCGGCTACCGGACCAGCGTCTTCAAGCGCCAGGCGGCCGGGCCCGGCCGCGGCGCCGAGCTGAACCCGGCTTCGGCAACCGGCCGGTTCGTGGTTCTGGCCGTGACCTTCCGGCTTGCCGCCAGCCCGCTGTCGGCGCCGGTCCGGTACGGCGAGCTGAGCAGGCTGCTCGGCGTGGCCGAGGGCGGCCGGGTGCCGCTGGCAGACGCGCGGTCGGCTGTCCTGGAGCTGCGGCGCGGCAAGGGCATGGTGCTCGACCCGGCGGACCCGGATACCCGCAGTGCGGGCTCGTTCTTCACTAACCCGGTCGTCAGTGCGGCTCAGTACGCGGCGGCTCGCCGAGCGCATCGCGGCGGGCGGCGGGCCAGGCGCCGCGGCGGCCAGCGCCAACGGTGCTGGCATTCCGCACTGGCCTGCCGGCGAGGGGCAGGTCAAGCTGTCGGCAGCGTGGCTGATCGAGCACGCCGGGTTCGCCAAGGGCTTCCGGCCGGATGGCGACGCGGCTGGCGCCCGGATCTCGACTAAGCACGCGCTCGCCCTGACGAATCCGGGCGCCGGCAGCACCGCCAGCCTGATCCGGCTCGCTCGCCAGATCAGGGCCGGGGTGGCTCGCGAGTTCGGCGTCGAGCTGGCCAACGAGCCCGTCCTGGTCGGCGTGTCCCTGTAGGCGCGCCGGTCAGGATCGGCCGGTCACGATCGGCCGGGCGGCGGCGGCCCGCGCAACGGCGGGGCCGATGGGCGGCGCCGCGGTGACGGCAGCCCGGAGCGGTCAGCTAGCCCGGGGGGCAGCCAGCCAGGCGTCGATGCCCGCCAGCAGGCGTGCGGCGACTTCCGGCGGGGCCGCCGAGCCGCGGACTGACATCCGGGCGATCCCGGCCAGCTCAGCGTCGGAGAGCCCGTGGACCTGCCTGGCCAGCTCGTACTGCGCGGCAAGGCGAGGCCCGAACAGCAGCGGATCGTCGGCGCCGAGCGCAACCGGCACGCCGGCGTCGAGGATGGTCAGCAGGGGCACGTCCTGCGCGGTGGCGGCGACGCCGAGTGCCACGTTGGAGGTGGGACAGATTTCGAGCGTGACCTGGCCCGCGGCCAGGCGGCGCAGCAGAGCGGCGTCCGCGGCGGCCGACACGCCGTGCCCGATGCGGTCGGCCCGCAGCTCATCCAGGGCGGTCCGCACGCTGGCCGGCCCGACCAGCTCGCCGGCGTGCGGGACCGAGCGCAGCCCGGCCCTGGCGGCGATCCGGAAGGCCGGGGCGAAGTCGGCGGTCGTGCCGCGCCGCTCATCATTACTCAGCCCGAACCCGACCACGCCCTGACTGGCGTACCCGGCCGCGAGCCTGGCCAGCGTACGGGCGTCGAGCGGGTGCCTGGTGCGGTTAGCGGCTACCACGATCCCGATGCCGACCCCGGTCTTCTCGGCGGCGGCCGCGGCCGCATCGAGCACAAGTTCCAGCGTCGGCGTCAGGCCACCGAACCGGCCGGCGTAACCAGACGGGTCGACCTGCAGTTCGAGCCAGCCCGAGCCCTCGGCCTGCTCATCCTGCGCCGCCTCGCCCAGCAGGCGCCGGACGTCGTCGGGCGTGCGGACTACGGATCTGGCGATGTCGTACAGCCGCTGGAACCGGAACCAGCCGCGCTCGTCGGCTCCGCTGAGCCGGGGCGGCCAGTCCTCGGCGAGCGCTTCCGGCAGGTGGACGCGATGCAGCGCGGCAAGCTCAACCAGAGTGGCGTGACGCATCGATCCGGTGAGATGCAGATGCAGATGCGCCTTCGGCAGCGCCGCGATCGGCCGGGGCATCAGGCAAGTCTGCCAGCACGGCGGGCGCGGCCACCCTGCTCCGCCCTGACGGCGTCAGGGCGGAGGCTTCGGCTCAACGGGCCGAGCTAGCGGGCCGACGCTAGCGGGCCGAGCCCAGCAGCTTGGCCATCCGGGAGACGCCTTCCTCGAGGTCGGCGTCACCGAGCGCGCAGGACAGCCGGAAGTAGCCGTCGGTACCGAACGCCTCACCCGGCACGACCGCGACATCGACCTCATCCAGCAGCAGCTCGGCCAGCTGCCCCGAGGTTTCCGGCCGCTTCCCGGCGATTTCCTTGCCGAGAAGACCTTTGACCGACGGATAGCAGTAGAACGCGCCGTCCGGCAGCGGGCAGACCACTCCGGGTATCTCGTTCAGCATCGAGGTCATCACCTGCCGGCGCCGGTCAAACGCCGCGCGCATGACGGCGACCGCAGCCAGGTCTCCGGACACCGCGGCCAGCGCTGCCGCCTGCGAGACGTTGGCAACGTTCGAGGTGGCATGCGACTGCAGGTTGATCGCGGCCTTGATCACGTCGGCCGGGCCGGCCATCCACCCCACCCGCCAGCCGGTCATCGCGTAGGTCTTGGCGACCCCGTTCAGCACCACGCAGCGGTCGGCGATCTCAGGTGCCACCGCGGGCATCGACACGAATCGGGCGTCGCCGTAGACCAGGTGCTCGTAGATTTCGTCAGTGACCACCCAGATGCCGCGCTCGGCGGCCCAGCGGCCAATCTCGGCGACCAGCTCAGGCGGGTAGACCGCGCCGGTCGGATTCGAGGGCGAGACGAACAGCAGGATCTTCGTCCGGTCGGTGAGCCGCGCCTCAAGCTGCTCGATGCTCACCAGGTAGCCGCTGGTCTCGTCGGTCAGGACCTGCACCGGCACGCCGCCCGCGAGCGCAATCGACTCCGGGTAGCTGGTCCAGTACGGCGTCGGCAGCAGGACTTCGTCGCCGGGGTCGAGCAGCGTGGCAAACGTCTCGTAGACCGCGTGCTTGCCGCCGTTGGTGACCAGGACCTGGCTCGCTGAGATCGCCAGGCCGGAGTCGCGAGCCGTCTTGACCGCGATCGCCTCGCGCAGCTCGGGCAGCCCGGCGGCTGGCGTGTACTTCTGGAACCTGGGCTCGGCGCAGGCGCGCTGCGCGGCTTCGACGATGTAGCCGGGCGTAGGGAAGTCAGGTTCGCCCGCGCCGAAGCCGATGACGGGCCGTCCCGCGGCCTTCAGTGCCTTCGCCTTGGAATCAACGGCGAGCGTGGCCGACTCGGCGATCGCGGCGATCCGGGCAGAGATTCGTGTCCGTGGGTGAGCCATGTGATCCATGTTCCCACCACCGGCCGGCTGCCCGGTCCAGGACTGCCATTCCGGTCGGACCGGGCGGCCCGCTATGCGTCGCTGGGGCCCAGATTGTCCGGAGCGGCCAGGTTGTCAGCGGCTGGCTGCCGCGGGCGCGGCGGGCGGCGGCCGTCCGTCGTGCGCGTGTCGAGCTTGCGGTGGCGCCGGGCAGTCATCCGCAGTTGCAGGATCCGGCCTGAGCCCGGAATGACGACGAGCAGGATGCCGAGCACCGCCGACAGCAGCAGGGCGACGCCGAGCGGCATATGGCCGTGCGCGCCGAAGTAGCTGATCTCGACCTTGTTGCCGTTCTCCAGGATGAAGATCAGCAGGAGGAGCAGGACGAGGGCGAACAGCGCGGAGGCGATCCAGACGCCGCCGATCCGGGTCCTGCGGACCTTGTGCTGGGGCAAGGCCGCGGCGGCGTGCGGTCGGTGCCGTCGCAGGCGGCGCGGATGCCGTCCCGGCGACGTCCTGAGCCGCGCCGGTCGCCGGCTGGACCTGGCCGCCTGGCGGCTGAGCCTGGCCGGCCTGGTCCTCCGAGCCAGCCTGCGGAGTAGAGCTAGTCACTGATGTTTCTCCCTTCGCCCCGCAGCGCAAGTTCCCCGCAGGCCGCGGTTAAACGTGGTAACTGCCGCGAAGGCTGTCGGCGCCGCGCCGCCAGCGGGACTCGGTTCAGCAGGACGGTTCGACGGAGGGCCGCGCGCCACGTACACTTCTGGATCTGGTGGTGTCCACCAGTGGCCCGTGCATGCCCGCGCGAGCCGTCACAGGGCAGTAGCTCAATTGGCTAGAGTTCCGGTCTCCAAAACCGGCGGTTGGGGGTTCGAGTCCCTCCTGCCCTGCGAGTACGGCCCGTACGTGCTGCGGGCAATTGGCGGCGCCAGCCGGCAAAGATCGTTGCTCAGGTGAGGACATGGCGACTCAGACACGTGGCCCGGCCCCGGACAGGGCCGCGAAGCCCAACCGCCCGGCGAAGCAGGACCGGACTACTCCGGCCCAGTTCGTCTCCGAGGTGCGGGACGAGCTTCGCAAGGTCGTCTGGCCGACGCGCAAGGAGCTGACGACCTACACGACGGTCGCGCTGGTCTTCATCCTGATCATGATCGGAATTGTGACCGGCCTGGACGTCGCCTTTACGAGGCTGGTGTTCGCTCTCTTCGGCTGAGGTCAGACGGCCGGGTACCCGCCGCGCACTGAGCGTGGCAGCATGATCACAAAGGTCCCGGCCTGCGCCGCAGCAGTAAAGTCAGCGGCGCGCAGGTCCAGCCAGGAGCGCAGCAAGAGCGCAGGGGAGAAAGAGAATCGTGTCCGAGTCCGAATGGCCGCTAGGTGACGCCGCGGCTGAACCGACCGCTGGCGGCGAGGTAGCGCCCGCCGAGCCGACCGACGGCGAATCCGGCGGATCGGCCGACTTCACGTTTGCTGACGTGGTGCCGGCTGCCGAGGCGGACGAGGCAAGTGACGCACTGGCCGCTGCCTCCGCCGATAGCACATCCGACGCTGCTTCTGACGGCGCTTCCGACGGTGCTTCCGACGAGGAAGCCGACCCCGTCCAGGAGTTCAAGACCGAGCTTCGCCTGCTGCCGGGCGACTGGTACGTGGTGCATTCCTACGCGGGTTACGAGAACCGGGTGCGAACCAACCTGGAGAGCCGGACTCAGTCGCTCAACATGGAGGATTACATCTTCCAGATCGAGGTCCCCACCCATGAGGTGATCGAGATCAAGTCCGGTAAGCGCCAGCAGGTCCAGGAGAAGGTGCTCCCCGGCTACATCCTGGTCCGGATGGATCTGACCGACGAGTCGTGGGCCGCGGTCCGCAATACCCCGGGGGTGACCGGGTTCGTCGGCTTGTCCAGCCGGCCCTCGCCGCTCAGCCTCGACGAGGTGGCCAATCTGCTCGCTCCGGTGCCGGAGGAGAAGGCCGCGAAGAAGGCCGAGGCGGTGCGCGCGGCCGCGGTTGACTTCGAGATCGGGCAGTCGGTTACCGTGATGGACGGGCCGTTCGCGACCCTGCCGGCCACCGTCAACGAGATCAATCCCGATACCCAGAAGCTCAAGGTGCTCGTGTCGATCTTCGGCCGGGAGACGCCGGTCGAGCTTTCTTTCGACCAGGTCAGCAAGATCTAGAACTAGACAGTGAGGTAAGGACCCGCAGATGGCTCCGAGGAAGAAGAAGGTCGCTGCGCTCGTGAAGGTGCAGCTGAATGCGGGCGCCGCTACCCCGGCCCCGCCGGTTGGCACCGCGCTCGGCCCGCACGGCGTCAACATCATGGACTTCGTCAAGCAGTACAACGCCGCGACGGAGGGCCAGCGGGGCAACGTCATCCCGGTGGAGATCACGATCTACGAAGACAGGTCGTTCAGCTTCATCACCAAGACGCCGCCGGCGCCTGAGCTGATCAAGAAGGCAGCGGGTGTGCAGAAGGGCAGCGGAGAGCCGCACAAGACGAAGGTCGGCTCGATGACGCAGGCCCAGGTCAGGGAGATTGCCCAGGTCAAGATGCCCGACCTCAACGCGACCACGATCGAGGCCGCCGAGAAGATCATCGCCGGGACGGCGCGGTCGATGGGCATCAGGGTCGAGGGCTGAGCCTCGCAGGACTCGCGCGGGCGGCAGGCCGGGGAATCCCGGAGCCCGTTCCCGCGCTGGTAGCAGGAAACGGTCGTGCCAGGCAGGCACGGCCGGTGGCAGGGCCAGGCGCTGGCCCGCGGACCACGAACTCCGACAGATTCAGGAGAAGCAATGAAGCGCAGTAAGGCCTACCGCAAGGCCGAGGAGAGCATCGACGCCACCCGGCTGTACACGCCGGCGGAAGCAGTCGCTCTCGCCAAGCAGACGACGACCACCAAGTTCGACGCGACCGTCGAGGCCGCGTTCCGGCTCGGCGTCGACCCGCGCAAAGCGGACCAGATGGTGCGCGGCACGGTCAACCTGCCGCACGGGACCGGCAAGACCGCCAGGGTTCTGGTCTTCGCCACCGGCGAGCGGGCCGAGGAGGCCAAGGCGGCGGGTGCTGACATCGTCGGCTCCGACGAGCTGATCGAGCGCGTTCAGGGTGGCTTTCTCGACTTCGACGCTGTCGTGGCGACGCCCGACATGATGGGCAAGGTCGGCCGCCTCGGGCGCGTGCTCGGCCCGCGCAGCCTGATGCCGAACCCGAAGACCGGCACGGTCACCATGGACGTCGGCAAGGCCGTGACCGAGATCAAGGGCGGCAAGATCGAGTTCCGCGTCGACAAGAACAGCAACCTGCATCTGATCATCGGCAAGGCGTCCTTCGACAATCGCGCCCTGATCGAGAACTACGCCGCGGCGCTGGACGAGGTCATGCGGCTCAAGCCGTCCGCGGCCAAGGGCAAGTACGTAAAGAAGATCGCGATCACCACCACGATGGGTCCCGGCATCCAGGTTGACCCGGGCATCACCCGCGGAATCACTGAGCTGGAAGGTGAGACCGCGGCCGTCTGAGGCCAGTAACTGCTCGGGCACGGGGCCCGGCCGCCGGTGACTGGCAGCCGGGCCCGTTGCGTCCCGGCGGCCCGGGCTCATGGCGGCGGCGCCGCCAGCCCGCCGGACGGACGGCGCGGCGCCAGCCCTGGAGGCCGGCGTGCGGGCCGATCTGATTTGGCGGGCCGCGTTCCGGGCGCGTATCGTGGTGGTTAGCCAAAGACCGTCGGCTGTTGCCGCGCGCCGAGCGCGGTGACCGAAGGCTCGCTTCGTGCGAGCGGCCCGCGCAGGTGACCGGATTGAGCATCAGGACCGGGCGTGACGCCCTGTTCTTTCCTCGCCCCGTGCGCCTGCGCACGGGGCGTTCGCGTGTCTGCGGGCCTCGCTGGCGCTGAACATAGCCGGACCTGCCGCATCCCGGCAGGGCCCGGACCACGAAGGGAGGCCCGTGGCGAGGGCAGATAAGGTGACCGCGGTCGCCGAGCTGACCGAGCGGTTCCAGAGCTCGTCCGGCGCGGTGCTGACCGAATACCGCGGTCTGACTGTGTCGCAGCTTGGCGAGCTGCGGCAGACTCTGGGCACCAACGCGACATTCTCGGTCGTCAAGAACACGCTGACGAAGATCGCTGCTTCTGAGGCGGGCGTCACCACAGAGCTCACCGACCTGCTCACTGGCCCGTCGGCCATTGCGTTCGTCGGCGGTGACGTGGTGGAAGCGGCCAAGGGCCTGCGGGACTTCTCCCGTGCCAACCCGCTGCTAGTCATCAAGGGCGGCGTGCTGGACGGCAAGGCCCTGACGCCCACCGAGATTGTCAGGCTCGCTGACCTGGAGCCGCGCGAGGTCTTGCTGGCGAAGCTGGCGGGTGCCATGAAGGCGTCCCTGGCGAACGCGGCCGGCACGTTCGCGGCCCTGCCGGTCCAGATGGCGCGGCTGCTGGCCGCGCTTGAGGCCAAGCGCGCCGAGGAGAGCCCCGCTGCCGAGGCTGCGCCTGAGACTGCCGCCGCGGCAGCGGCTGCTGACGCGCCGGCTGCCGAAGCCAGCACCGAGGCGGCCAGCACCGAGGCGGCCAGCACCGAGGCGGCCAGCACCGAGGCGGCCAGCACCGAGGCGGCCAGCACCGAGGCGGCCAGCACCGACACCGACGATGCCGAAGCGGCACCGGCCGGCGACGAGAGCTGACCAGTCACCCCAGGCTGACACGACCTGATCCCCGCAGGTGGCTGACGGCCATCGGCGACACACGGAATGAACGGAAGAGGAAGTACCAATGGCAAAGCTCAGCTCGGACGACCTGCTCGAGGCGTTCAAGGAGATGTCGCTGATCGATCTCTCTGAGTTCGTGAAGCAGTTCGAGGAGACCTTCGATGTGAAGGCGGCCGCGCCGGTGGCCGCTGTTGCTGCCGCGCCGGGCGCGGGCGGCGGCGCGGCCGCCGAGGAGCCGGAGGAGAAGGACGAGTTCGACGTCATCCTCGAGGCTGCCGGCGACAAGAAGATCCAGGTCATCAAGGAGGTCCGGACGCTCACGAGCCTCGGACTCAAGGAGGCCAAGGACCTCGTCGATGGTGCGCCCAAGCCGCTGCTTGAGCGCGTCAACAAGGAGGCGGCGGAGAAGGCCAAGGCCGCTCTTGAGGGCGCTGGCGCCACCGTCACGGTCAAGTAGGCCGCTGCCGGGCTGAAGCGCCGTTACCGGACACGAGCCCGGTAACGCAGCGTAACGACTCGGCGGTCCCAGGAACCACGCAGAAGGCCCGCAGTCTCGCGATTATCGCGGTGGCTGCGGGTCTTCTGCGTTGCGCGGCCCTGCTGCCTGTCGCCGAGCGCTTGAGCGCCACCCGGCGAGAGCCCGCGCGGCGGGCCAGCCGCGCGCAGGCGCCGTCACTGCGCCGGTAACGGCGGTAAAAGCCAGCTGCGGCCGCCGGCCAGGGCCCGGCACTCCGGTCTGCTGATTACTCGCTGAGATGTCCGGACGCATGTGCTCCGGCCCAGGGACAGGCAGGGCCAGCGGGCCGGGCTGACATAAGTTTCGGAACGGGAATGAAGCGGGCTCACGGAGCGTTACACACCTCGGCAGTCGAACGCGAAGTACTGCCTGCCGCTGAACGACGAGCCATACCCACCTGGTCAGAGCGTTAAACGACCGGGAAGGTGTGAGCTTCGTCACGTACTTTACGGTTGCGACACAGGCCCTGCGGGGCTTGACGTTTCGCTCAGAAGGAGCGATGCTCCAATGCAACCGTGAACATCATAGTGACGTACAGTTGACCAGCGGTGTGTCCTTCGACTACACTGCCAATTTGCGCTGCACTAACTCGTCCTCGGCTCCCAACCCCCTAGCGGCGTAGCCGCAGGGCGTTTCGTGTGCGCGCGGTGCACCGTCCGCCACAAGCTCGGAAGGACCCCTGTTGGCAGCCTCGCGCAGCGCCTCAGCTACCGCCCTTGGTCCCCGTCGTGTTTCCTTCGCTCGCATCGATGAGCCCCTAGAAGTGCCCAGCCTCCTCGCCCTGCAAACTGAGTCATTCGACTGGCTGCTTGGCAACGAGCGCTGGCGCGCCCGGCTCGATGCTGAGAAGAAGGCGGGGCATAAGAATCTCCCGGAGCAGTCCGGCCTCGAAGAGATCTTCGAGGAGATAAGTCCGATCGAGGACTTTACGGGGACCATGTCGCTCTCGTTCCGTGATCACCGGTTCGAGCCGCCCAAGTACTCCGCGGAGGAGTGCAAGGACAAGGACATGACCTTCTCCGCACCCATGTTCGTCACCGCCGAGTTCATCAACAACTCCACCGGTGAGATCAAGAGCCAGACCGTCTTCATGGGCGACTTCCCGCTCATGTCGGCCAAGGGCACGTTCATCATCAACGGCACCGAGCGTGTCGTCGTCTCGCAGCTCGTCCGGTCGCCCGGCGTCTACTTCGACCGCCAGGTCGACAAGACCTCGGACAAGGACATCTACAGCTGCAAGGTGATCCCGTCCCGCGGTGCCTGGCTTGAGTTCGAGATCGACAAGCGGGACGCCGTCGGCGTCCGCATCGACCGCAAGCGCAAGCAGAGCGTCACGGTCCTGCTCAAGGCGCTCGGCTGGGACGAGGCGCGCATTCTCGAGCGCTTCGGCCAGTTCGAGTCCATGCGGGCCACGCTGGAGAAGGACCACACCACCGGCCAGGATGACGCCCTGCTGGATATCTACCGCAAGCTGCGGCCCGGCGAGCCGCCGACCCGCGAGTCGGCTCAGGCCCTGCTGGAGAACCTCTACTTCAACCCGAAGCGCTACGACCTGGCGAAGGTCGGCCGCTACAAGGTGAACAAGAAGCTGGGGCTTGCGCAGGCCATCAACCAGGGCACCCTCACCGAAGAGGACATCGTCTCCACCATCGAGTACCTCGTCCGGCTGCACGTCGGCGAGGAGGAGATGAAGTCGGGCTCCGAGATGATCCCGGTGGAGACCGACGACATCGACCACTTCGGCAACCGCCGCCTGCGCACCGTGGGCGAGCTCATCCAGAACCAGGTCCGCCTGGGCCTGGCGCGGATGGAGCGGGTTGTCAGGGAGCGGATGACCACTCAGGACGTCGAGGCGATCACGCCGCAGACCCTGATTAACATCCGGCCGGTCGTGGCCTCCATCAAGGAGTTCTTCGGCACCAGCCAGCTGTCCCAGTTCATGGACCAGACCAACCCGCTGGCGGGCCTGACCCACAAGCGCCGCCTGTCGGCGCTCGGCCCCGGCGGCCTGTCCCGTGAGCGGGCCGGCTTCGAGGTCCGCGACGTGCACCCGAGCCACTACGGCCGGATGTGCCCGATCGAGACGCCTGAAGGTCCGAACATCGGCCTGATCGGCTCGCTGTCCTCCTACGGCCGGGTGAACGCGTTCGGCTTCGTGGAGACGCCGTACCGCAAGGTCAAGTCCGGCCGGGTGACCGACCAGATCGACTACCTGACCGCGGACGAGGAAGACCGGCACGTCATCGCCCAGGCGAACGAGCCGATCGAGTCCGACGGCACCTTCACCGGGGACCGCGTGCTGGTCCGCCGGAAGGGCGGCGAGGTCGACTACATCAAGCCCGACGAGGTCGACTACATGGACGTCTCGCCGCGGCAGATGGTGTCGGTCGCGACCGCGATGATCCCGTTCCTCGAGCACGACGACGCCAACCGCGCGCTGATGGGCTCGAACATGCAGCGCCAGTCGGTTCCGCTGCTGCGCAGCGAGGCGCCGCTGGTCGGCACGGGCATGGAGTACCGCGCCGCAGTGGATGCGGGCGACGTGATCGTGGCCGAGAAGCCAGGCGTGGTCGAGCAGGTCTGCGCTGACTTCATCACCGTGGCCAACGACGACGGCACCCGGACCGACTACCTGGTCTCCAAGTTCCGCCGGTCCAACCAGGGCACCTGCTTCAACCAGAAGCCGGTGGCCACGGAGGGCCAGCGGGTCGAGATCGGCCAGGTCATCGCGGACGGCCCGTGCACCGACAACGGCGAGATGGCGCTCGGCCGCAACCTGCTGGTCGCCTTCATGCCGTGGGAGGGTCACAACTACGAGGACGCGATCATCCTGAGCCAGCGCCTGGTGCAGGACGACGTGCTCTCCTCGATCCACATCGAGGAGCACGAGGTCGACGCCCGCGACACCAAGCTGGGCCCGGAGGAGATCACCAGGGACATCCCGAACGTCTCCGACGAGGTGCTGGCTGACCTCGACGACCGCGGCATCATCAGGATCGGGGCCGAGGTCGTCACTGGCGACATCCTGGTCGGCAAGGTCACGCCCAAGGGCGAGACGGAGCTGACCCCGGAGGAGCGGCTGCTGCGCGCGATCTTCGGCGAGAAGGCCCGCGAGGTCCGCGACACCAGCCTGAAGGTCCCGCATGGCGAGTCCGGCAAGGTCATCGGCGTCCGGGTCTTCACCAGGGACAACGGTGACGAGCTTCCGCCCGGCGTGAACGAGCTGGTCCGCGTCTACGTGGCTGCCAAGCGCAAGATCACCGACGGTGACAAGCTGGCCGGCCGTCACGGCAACAAGGGCGTCATCGCCAAGATCCTGCCGGTCGAGGACATGCCGTTCCTCACCGACGGGACCCCGGTCGACATCGTCCTGAACCCGCTCGGTGTGCCCGGCCGTATGAACGTCGGCCAGGTCCTGGAGACCCACCTCGGGTGGGTCGCCGCCACCGGCTGGGAAGTCGACGGCGACGACGAGGACTGGAAGAAGCGGCTGCGCAAGATCGGCGCGGATGCTGCCGCATCGGGCAGCAAGGTCGCGACGCCGGTCTTCGACGGCGCCAAGGAAGAGGAGATCACCGGGCTGCTGTCCAGCACGCGGCCGAACCGTGACGGCGACCGGCTGGTCGGCGGCACGGGCAAGGCCACGCTCTTCGACGGCCGTACCGGCGAGCCATTCAAGGACCCGATCTCCGTCGGCTACATCTACATCCTCAAGCTGCTGCACCTGGTGGACGACAAGATCCACGCCAGGTCCACCGGCCCGTACTCCATGATCACCCAGCAGCCGCTCGGCGGTAAGGCCCAGTTCGGCGGCCAGCGCTTCGGTGAGATGGAGGTCTGGGCACTGGAGGCCTACGGCGCGGCCTACGCCCTGCAGGAGCTGCTGACCATCAAGTCCGACGACATCCTCGGACGAGTCAAGGTCTACGAGGCCATCGTCAAGGGCGAGAACATCCCCGAGCCCGGCATCCCTGAGTCCTTCAAGGTGCTGATCAAGGAGATGCAGTCGCTCTGCCTGAACGTGGAGGTCCTCTCCAGTGACGGCGCGGCCATCGAGATGCGGGACACCGACGAGGACGTCTTCCGCGCCGCGGAGGAACTCGGCATCGACCTGTCCCGGCGGGAGCCGAGCAGCGTCGAAGAGGTCTGATCAGCTACGAGAAGTCCGACGAACAACCCCAGGGGAAAACAAACGTGCTAGACGTCAACTTCTTCGACGACCTGCGGATTGGCCTTGCCACGGCGGACGACATCCGGACGTGGTCCCACGGTGAGGTCAAGAAGCCGGAGACCATCAACTACCGGACCCTGAAGCCGGAAAAGGACGGGCTCTTCTGCGAGAAGATCTTCGGTCCGACCAGGGACTGGGAGTGCTACTGCGGTAAGTACAAGCGCGTCCGCTTCAAGGGCATCATCTGCGAGCGCTGCGGCGTCGAGGTCACTCGGGCCAAGGTGCGGCGCGAGCGGATGGGCCACATCGAGCTGGCCGCGCCGGTCACTCACATCTGGTACTTCAAGGGCGTGCCGAGCCGTCTCGGCTACCTGCTCGACCTGGCGCCGAAGGACCTGGAGAAGGTCATCTACTTCGCTGCCTACATGATCACCTACGTGGACGACGACGCGCGGGCGCGCGACCTGCCGAGCCTCGAGGCCAAGATCACGGTCGAGAAGGGCCAGCTGGAGCAGCGCCGCGACGCTGACATCGAGGCCCGCCAGGCCAAGCTGGAGAAGGACCTGGCTGAGCTCGAGGCAGCGGGCGCCAAGGGGGACGCGCGCCGCAAGGTGCGCGAGGCCTCCGACCGCGAGTGCAAGCAGATCCGCGATCGCGCCCAGCGCGAGATCGACCGGATCGAGGAGGTCTGGAACAGGTTCCGCAACCTCAAGGTCCAGGACCTGGAGGGTGACGAGCTGCTCTACCGCGAGATGCGGGACCGGTTCGGCCGGTACTTCCGCGGCGGCATGGGCGCTCAGGCGATCCAGGAGCGGGTCGGCAGCTTCGACCTCGACGCCGAGGCCAGCAACCTGCGCGAGATCATCAGGACCGGCAAGGGCCAGCGGAAGGCCAGGGCGCTCAAGCGGCTGAAGGTCGTGTCGGCGTTCCTGAACACCTCCAACAGCCCGCTCGGCATGGTGCTCGACTGCATCCCGGTGATCCCGCCGGACCTGCGGCCGATGGTTCAGCTGGACGGCGGCCGGTTCGCCACCTCCGACCTGAACGACCTGTACCGCCGGGTCATCAACCGGAACAACCGGCTGAAGAGGCTGCTCGACCTCGGCGCGCCCGAGATCATCGTGAACAACGAGAAGCGGATGCTCCAGGAGGCCGTCGACTCGCTGTTCGACAACGGCCGGCGCGGCCGCCCGGTCACCGGACCGGGTAACCGCCCGCTCAAGTCGCTGTCCGACATGCTGAAGGGCAAGCAGGGCCGGTTCCGCCAGAACCTGCTCGGCAAGCGCGTCGACTACTCGGGCCGTTCCGTCATCGTCGTCGGGCCGCAGCTCAAGCTGCACCAGTGCGGCCTGCCCAAGGAGATGGCGGTCGAGCTGTTCAAGCCGTTCGTGATGAAGCGGCTGGTTGACCTCAACCACGCCCAGAACATCAAGTCGGCCAAGCGGATGGTGGAGCGGGCCCGGCCGGTGGTGTGGGACGTGCTCGAGGAAGTCATCACCGAGCACCCGGTGCTGCTGAACCGCGCGCCGACGCTGCACCGCCTCGGCATCCAGGCCTTCGAGCCGCAGCTGGTCGAGGGCAAGGCCATCCAGATTCACCCGCTCGTCTGCACCGCGTTCAACGCGGACTTCGACGGTGACCAGATGGCCGTGCACGTGCCGCTGTCGGCGGAAGCGCAGGCCGAGGCACGGATCCTGATGCTGTCGACCAACAACATCCTCAAGCCCGCCGACGGCAAGCCGGTGACCATGCCGACCCAGGACATGGTGATCGGGATCTACTGGCTGACCAGGGACAAGGAGGGCGCGCCCGGTGAGGGCCGCGTCTTCGGCGGCCTGGCCGAGGCCCTGATGGCCTACGACAAGGGCGACCTTGACCTGCAGGCCAAGATCCAGATCCGGCTGAACGGGGTCACCCCGCCGCGTGGCTACGCCACGCCGGAGGGCTGGGAGCTGGGTCAGCCGCTGCGGCTGGAGACCACGCTCGGGCGCACCCTGCTGAACGAGACGCTGCCGGACGACTACCCGTTCGTCAACTTCGAGGTCGGCAAGAAGCAGCTGTCGGTGATCGTGAACGAGCTGGCCGAGACCTATCCCAAGGTCGAGGTGGCCGCTGCGCTGGACGCGCTGAAGGACGCCGGCTTCCACTGGGCGACCAGGTCCGGGGTCACGATCTCGATCGAGGACGTGGCCGCGCCGCCGAACAAGCGGGAGATCCTGGACACCTACGAGAAGCGGGCCGACAAGGTGCAGCGCGAGTACGAGCGCGGCCTGATCACCGACGACGAGCGGCGCCAGGAGCTCATTGAGATCTGGACGCACGCGACCGCCGATGTGGCCCAGGACATGGAGAAGGCCTTCCCCGAGACCAACCCGGTCTGGATGATGGTCAACTCCGGTGCCCGCGGAAACCTGATGCAGATCAGGCAGATCGCCGGCATGCGAGGCCTGGTGTCGAACCCCAAGGGCGAGACGATCCCGCGGCCGATCAAGTCCAGCTTCCGCGAGGGCCTGTCCGTGGTCGAGTACTTCATCTCGACCCACGGTGCCAGGAAGGGCCTCGCCGACACCGCGCTCCGTACCGCCGACTCCGGGTACCTCACCCGGCGGCTGGTGGACGTCGCGCAGGACGTCATCGTCCGCGAGGAAGACTGCGGCACGGACCGGTCACTGCCGATGCGCATCGCCGAGAAGGGCACGGACGGCGTCGTCCGCAAGCTCCCGAACATCGAGAACACCGGCACCGGGCGCACCCTGTCCGAGGACGTCACCGGCCCGGACGGCGCTGTGCTGGCCGCGGCCGAGTCGGACATGACCGAGGCCATGATCGACATGCTGGTCAACGCCGGCGTGGAGTCGGTGCGGACCTACTCGGTGCTGGTGTGCCAGGCCAAGGTGGGCGTCTGCGGCAAGTGCTACGGGCGGTCGCTGGCCACCGGTAAGCGCGTGGACGTCGGCGAGGCGGTGGGCATCATCGCCGCGCAGTCCATCGGCGAGCCCGGTACCCAGCTGACGATGCGTACCTTCCACACCGGTGGTGTGGCCGGCCTGGACATCACCCACGGTCTGCCGCGAATCCAGGAGCTGTTCGAGGCCAGGATCCCCAAGGGCCTGGCTCCGATCAGCGAGGTCGACGGCAAGGTCAGGATCGACGAGCAGGACAAGACCCGCAAGATCGTGATCGTGCCCGACGACGGCGGCGAGGAAGTGCCGTACCAGGTCTCGATGCGGTCCCGGCCGCTGGTCGCCGATGGCGACCACGTCCGGGTCGGCCAGCAGCTGATCGCCGGCGCGGTCAACCCGCACGAGGTGCTGCGCATCCTCGGCTCCCGTGAGGTGCAGTTGCACCTGGTCCACGAGGTCCAGGAGGTCTACCGGTCTCAGGGCGTGTCGATCCACGACAAGCACATCGAGATCATCATCCGGCAGATGCTCAAGCGGGTGAACGTGATCGAGTCCGGCGACACCGACCTGCTGCCCGGCGAGCTGGTCGAGCGGCCGAAGTTCGAGGAAGTCAACCGCGCTGTGGTCGAGTCGGGCGGCACCTCGGCGGCAGGCCGCCCGCAGCTCATGGGCATCACGAAGGCGTCGCTGGCCACCGAGTCGTGGCTGTCGGCGGCTTCCTTCCAGGAGACCACCCGGGTGCTCACCGACGCGGCGATCCACGCCCGGTCGGACTCGCTGGTCGGCCTGAAGGAGAACGTGATCATCGGCAAGCTGATCCCGGCCGGAACCGGCATGCAGCGCTACCGCGGCCTGCGGGTCGAGCCGACCGAAGAGGCCAAGGCAGCGGTGTACCCGCCGACTTCCTACGACAGCCCGGCCGATTACTCCTTCGGCCAGGTGGCCGGGCAGGCTATCCCGCTCGAGGAGTATGACTTCGGGGCCTACAACAGGTAGGAAACGGGGTCTGAAGAACGGCGCCGCGGCCCGCAGGGGCCGCGGCGCCGTTCGCTTGCCCGCCTCCGGCAGCGCGCCATGAGCGGCGGTGATCAGGCCGGGCGGGGGACAGGCCAGCCCGCCAGCCCGGCCAGGTGAGCGAGCGTGTCGGCATCCGCCGGCGCCGCGCAGTGCTGGTCGTTGTTGAAGTAAGCGAACATGTCGGCATCCGGCGGGAACGTCTCGCTCATGCGGCCCACCCAGCTGCGGAGAGCCTGGCGGCCGTACCGCGGCCAGGGGCTCGCGGCGCCCTCGTGCAGGCGGAGGTAGCCCCAGTCGGCGGTACGCCAGAGCGGGCCGCGCGGACGCCCGCGGCGGTCGGACCAGCACAGCGCGGCGTTGTGCCGGGTCAGGATCTCCTTCACCTCGCCGGTCTCCCAGGACGGGTGCCGGAACTCCACGCTGACCCGCCCGGCGTGGCCGCGCTGCCGGAACTGACGGTCAAACTGGTCCAGGCACCCGGCCAGTGCGGCCGGGTCGGCCTGGAGGTTCGGCGGCAGCTGGAGCAGCACCGGGCCGAGCCGCCGGCCGAGGCCGTCTGCCGCGGCCAGCAGCCGGCCAACCGGCTCGGCTGGCTCGCGGAGCCGCCGGACATGGGTCAGGTAGCGGCTTGCCTTCACGGCCATCACGAACCCGGCGGGAGTCCTGTCCCGCCACTGCCCGAACGTGTCGCGGGTGGCGAGCCGGTAGAACGTCCCGTTGTTCTCGACCGTCACGAAATGGCCCGCGTAGTGCTCCAGCCAGCGGGCAGCGGGCACCCCGGCGGGATAGAAGCTGCCCCGCCAGTCCTTGTACTGCCATCCCGACGTGCCGACAAGGAGAGGCACCTGGCATTCCTCCTGTCAGCGCGGCCGGCCCTGGCTAGCGCGGCCGGCCCTGGCTACCGCCGTCGGCCCTGGCTACCGGAACTGGCGGACAAGCTCACTGCAGAAGGCTGGCAGATCGTCCGGCTTCCGGCTGGTGATCAGGACATTCGGCCCGTCCGTGCACGTCTGGACTTCGCTGTCGACCCAGTTGCCGCCCGCGTTCTTGATGTCCGTCCGCACGCTGGGCCACGACGTCAGGGTCCGCCCCCGGACCAGGTCGGCCTCGACTAGCGTCCACGGCCCGTGGCAGATCACGGCGGCCGGCTTACCTGCGCTGAACATTGCCGTGACGAAGTCAATCGCCTCCGGCTTCGTGCGCAGCTGGTCCGGATTGGCGACACCGCCGGGCAGCACGAGCGCGTCATAGCCGGCCGGATCGGCGTCGGCGATGGCGTGGTCGACGCTGAAGACGTCGCCTTTATCCAGATGGTTAAAGGCCTGGACTTTGCCGTCCTGCGGCGCTAGCAGCTCGGGTGTGCCGCCCGCGTCGGTCACGGCCTGCCAGGGCTGCGATAGCTCAACCTGCTCGACACCCTCGTTAGCGACCAGAAAGGCCACCCGGCGGCCGGAAAGCTCGTTCGACATCGTGCTCCTTGACGTAGGTGATGACGGGCCGGCCTTGGGGGATGCGCCGGCCCTGGGGGATGCGCGGGCCTTAGGGGACGCGCAGGGCTAGCTCGTGCCCAGCCTGCGGGCCAGTTCCTCCCGGCCCATCTTCGACCGGCCTGGCAGATCCCGCTGCCTGGCGATCTCGTACAGCTCGGCCCTGGTCCTCGGAGCGGAGCTGCCAGTGCGCTTACGGCCGGCCACCGCCGCGCCCTGCTTGCCGAGTGCGGTCTTCGTCGCTTTCGGCAGGCTCGCGATGGTCTTCTTGCCGGCGGCCGCTTTCTGCGCCTTCTTGATGTTCTCGGTGGCTGCCTTCTTCTGCTTCGCACTGGCCATCGATCGGTGCTCCTCGTTAGTCAGGCCATTACCCAAAGCCCGGTTACCCTGGATCACGGCCGGCTAACTCGCGGATCGGCGCGGCGCTCGTGCCGGGGGAATATCCGGGCAGTCTGGCTGGTTCTCCTACCCGGTTGCAGTGGGGAGATCTGGTCCTCGCGGTCTCCAGCGTCAGCTAAGCTAATCTCCAGCGGAGTGCAAGAAGCCGGCCCGTTTTGACCAGCGTGCCAAGGGTTAGGTATTCTGGTTCTCCGCGCCCATGCCTTATGGGTGCGTGTACGCCTGTGTGCCTGCGGTTTCGCGGCCTCGCGCCGACGAGCTGCAGCACTTGTGAAAACAGCATGAGTCGCAGGCGTACAGCAAGCTTCCCTTCCGGACATCCGGGCTCACTTCGGGCCGGGGTGCGTCGTGAGCTTCGCGACACGCCCGACCACGGGGGTGGGCGGGCGGCTACCAGGCAGGAATCCAAGCAGGCCAGAGTATCCCCGGGCCGCGCTTCGGTGCGGTCAGGGTCCTACGGCCCCGTCATGCGACGGGGCCACCAGGCCGGCCGCGCCACCCGGCGCGGGCCACCCGACGGCCACTCGCCGGCGGGCGGTTAGCAGGCGAGACAGACAGGCATCGCGCCGCAAGGCGCGCGGCAGAGGAAGACGGAGACGCGTTGCCCACGATCCAGCAGCTGGTCCGCAAGGGCCGGCAGGACAAGGTAGCCAAGAACAAGACTCCGGCGCTGCAGGGCAGCCCGCAGCGCCGCGGGGTGTGCACGCGCGTCTACACGACCACGCCCAAGAAGCCCAACTCGGCGCTGCGCAAGGTGGCCCGCGTCCGGCTGACCAGCAAGATCGAAGTCACCGCCTACATCCCGGGCGTCGGGCACAACTTGCAGGAGCACTCGATCGTGCTGGTCCGCGGTGGTCGAGTCCGCGATCTGCCCGGTGTTCGCTACAAGATCATCCGTGGCTCGCTGGACACCCAGGGCGTACGCAACCGCAAGCAGGCACGCAGCCGCTACGGCGCGAAGAAGGAGAAGAGCTGACATGCCGCGCAAAGGCCCCGCGACCAAGCGGCAGCTAGTGACCGACCCGGTCTACGGCTCGCCGCTCGTCACCGCGCTGGTGAACAAGGTGCTGAAGAGCGGCAAGCGGTCGCTCGCCGAGCGGATCGTCTACGGCGCCCTCGAAGGCTGCCGGGACAAGACCGGCAATGACCCCGTGGTGACGCTCAAGCGGGCGCTGGACAACGTCAAGCCGACCCTCGAGGTCCGCAGCCGCCGCGTCGGCGGCGCGACCTACCAGGTCCCGGTCGAGGTCCGCGCTTCCAGGAGCACGACGCTCGCGCTTCGCTGGCTGATCACCTACTCGCGGCAGCGCCGCGAGAAGACCATGACCGAGCGGCTCATGAACGAGCTGCTCGACGCCAGCAACGGACTCGGAGCGAGCGTCAAGCGCCGCGAAGACACCCACAAGATGGCCGAGTCCAACAAGGCATTCGCTCACTACCGCTGGTAGCGAGCTTCCTACTGACCTAAGGATCGAGGATCACCCACAGTGGCCGCGACACAGACCGCTAGCGAACTCGCCAACGTCCGGAACATCGGCGTCATGGCGCATATCGACGCGGGCAAAACCACGACCACCGAGCGGATCCTGTTCTACACCGGCATCAATTACAAGATCGGTGAGGTCCATGAGGGCGCAGCCACCATGGACTGGATGGAGCAGGAGCAGGAGCGTGGCATCACCATCACCTCCGCTGCTACTACCTGCATGTGGCGCGACCACACCATCAACCTGATCGACACGCCCGGCCACGTCGACTTCACCGTCGAGGTGGAGCGGTCGCTGCGCGTGCTGGACGGCGCCGTGGCGGTCTTCGACGGCGTAGCCGGCGTGGAGCCGCAGTCCGAGACTGTCTGGCGGCAGGCCGACCGTTACGGCGTGCCACGGATCTGCTTCGTCAACAAGATGGACCGCGTCGGCGCGGAGTTCCACCGCTGCGTGGACATGATCACCGACCGGCTCGGCGCCACGCCGCTGGTCATCCAGCTCCCGTGGGGCGTCGAAGGCGACTTCCGCGGCGTCATCGACCTGATCAACATGCGCGGGCTGCTGTGGCAGACCGAGGGCAAGGGCGACACCTACGATGTCGTCCCCATCCCGGACGACCACGCCGAGGCGGCCCGTGACTGGCGCGACAAGCTGGTCGAGACCATCTCCGAGAACGACGAGGAGATGATGGAGCTGTACCTGGAGGGCACCGAGCCCGACGCGGAGCAGCTCATCGCCGCGATCAGGCGCGCCACCATCGCCAGCAGCCTTACGCCGGTGATGTGCGGCAGCGCGTTCAAGAACAAGGGCGTGCAGCCCATGCTGGACGCGATCGTGGACTTCCTGCCCAGCCCGGTCGACATCCCGTCGATCAAGGGCCACGCGGTCGGGAATGAGGAGACGCTGATCGAGCGGCACGCGGACACGGCTGAGCCGTTCTCCGCGCTGGCCTTCAAGATCATGTCTGACCAGCACCTCGGCAAGCTCACCTACATCCGCGTCTACTCCGGCAGGCTCGACGCCGGCACCCAGGTGCTGAACTCGACCAAGGGCCGCAAGGAGCGGATCGGCAAGATCTACCAGATGCACGCGAACAAGCGCGAGGAGCGCCCGTCCGCGATCGCTGGCCAGATCGTGGCGGTGATGGGCCTGAAGGACACCACTACCGGCGACACGCTCAGTGACCCGAGCCAGCAGGTCATCCTCGAGTCGATGACGTTCCCGGCCCCGGTCATCAACGTGGCGATCGAGCCGAAGACCAAGGCCGACCAGGACAAGCTCGGCACCGCCATCCAGCGGCTCGCCGAGGAGGACCCGACCTTCCAGGTCAGGACCGACGAGGAGACCGGCCAGACGATCATCTCGGGCATGGGCGAGCTGCACCTGGAGGTGCTGGTCGAGCGGATGCGCCGGGAGTTCAGGGTCGAGGCCAACATCGGCCGCCCGCAGGTCGCCTACCGCGAGACCATCCGCAAGAAGGTCGAGAAGGTCGAGTACACCCACAAGAAGCAGACCGGCGGTTCCGGCCAGTTCGCCCGGGTGATCATCAACCTCGAGCCCACCGGCGGCGACGGCGGCGGCTACGAGTTCGAGAACAAGGTCCATGGCGGCCGGGTGCCGAGGGAGTACATCCCGTCGGTCGATGCCGGCTGCCAGGAAGCCGCGGAATTCGGCGTGCTGGCCGGCTACCCGATGGTGGACGTCAAGGTCACGCTGACCGACGGCGCCTACCACGAGGTCGACTCGTCTGAGCTCGCGTTCAAGATCGCTGGCTCGATGGCCTTCAAGAAAGCGTCGGGTCACGCCGATCCGGTCCTGCTCGAGCCAGTGATGGCAGTCGAGGTCAGGACTCCCGACGACTACATGGGCGACGTTATCGGCGACCTCAACAGCCGCCGTGGCCAGATTCAGGCCATGGAGGAGAGGTCAGGGGTGCGGGTCGTGAAGGCCCTTGTCCCGCTGTCGGAGATGTTCGGTTACGTAGGGGACCTGCGGAGCCGTACGCAGGGGCGGGCGGATTACAGCATGCAGTTCGACTCGTATGCCGAGGTTCCGCCCAGCATCGCCAAGGAGATCATTGCCAAGGCACGTGGCGAGTAGCAGAAGTTAACGACGACACGACCAAGCAGCGCGCGTGAGCGCCTGACCCCGCTGCTGCGGGGAAACGATCGCAACGAGGAGACACCAGTGGCGAAGGCCAAGTTTGAGCGGACCAAGCCGCACGTCAACATCGGCACCATCGGTCATATCGACCACGGCAAGACGACGCTGACCGCGGCGATCACCAAGGTGCTGCACGACAAGTACCCCACTCTGAACACTGCCAGCGCGTTCGACCAGATCGACAACGCGAAGGAAGAGAAGGAGCGCGGGATCACCATCTCGATCTCGCACGTGGAGTACCAGACCGAGAAGCGGCACTACGCGCACGTCGACTGCCCCGGTCACGCTGACTACATCAAGAACATGATCACCGGCGCCGCGCAGATGGACGGCGCGATCCTGGTGGTCGCCGCGACGGACGGCCCGATGCCGCAGACCCGCGAGCACGTGCTGCTCGCCCGCCAGGTCGGCGTGCCCTACATCGTGGTGGCCCTGAACAAGGCCGACATGGTCGACGACGAGGAGATCCTCGAGCTGGTCGAGCTTGAGGTCCGCGAGCTGCTGTCCACCTACGAGTTCCCCGGCGACGACGTGCCGGTGATCCGGGTGTCGGCGCTCAAGGCCCTCGAGGGCGACGCGGAGTGGGGCGAGAAGGTTGTCGAGCTCATGGCAGCCTGCGACGACAGCATCCCCGAGCCGGTGCGCGAGATCGAGAAGCCGTTCCTGATGCCGGTCGAGGACGTGTTCTCGATCACCGGCCGAGGCACCGTGGTGACCGGCCGGATCGAGCGCGGCGTCATCCACACCGGCGATGAGGTCGAGATGATCGGCATCAAGGAGAAGGCGGTCAGGACCACGGTCACCGGCGTGGAGATGTTCCACAAGATCCTGGACGAGGGCCAGGCTGGCGACAACGCCGGCCTGCTGCTTCGCGGCACCAAGCGCGAGGACGTCGAGCGCGGCCAGGTCATCATCAAGCCGGGCACCAACACCCCGCACACCGAGTTCGAGGCTCAGGTCTACATCCTGTCCAAGGACGAGGGCGGCCGGCACACGCCGTTCTTCAACAACTACCGCCCGCAGTTCTACTTCCGTACCACGGACGTGACTGGCGTGGTGCACCTGCCGGAGGGCACCGAGATGGTGCTTCCCGGTGACAACACCGAGATGAAGGTCAACCTTATTCAGCCGATCGCCATGGAGGAGGGCCTGCGCTTCGCTATTCGCGAGGGCGGCCGCACCGTTGGCGCCGGCCGGGTAACCAAGATCATCAAGTAGGAAGACGGGCCCGGGGGAAACCCCGGGCCCGTTCCACGGTCGTCCCCGCCCGGCGGGGATGCGCAAGACAGCGGCACGACACGAGCGAAGGACATCGAAGCCACATGGCGGGACAGAAGATCCGCATCCGGCTCAAGGCCTATGACCACGAGGTCATTGACAGCTGGGCGCGGAAGATCGTCGACACGGTGATTCGTACCGGCGCCAAGGTCGCCGGCCCCGTGCCGCTGCCGACCGAGAAGAACGTGTACTGCGTCATCCGCTCGCCGCACAAGTACAAGGACTCGCGCGAGCACTTCGAGATGCGCACGCACAAGCGCCTGATCGACATCATCGATCCGACGCCGAGGACCGTCGACTCCCTGATGCGGCTCGACGTGCCTGCTGGCGTCGACATCGAGATCAAGCTGTAGGGGACGCACCGAGATGACTAAGCAGATCAAAGGGGTCCTGGGCACCAAGCTCGGCATGACCCAGGTCTTCGCCGACGACGGCCGGATGGTCCCGGTCACCGTGGTCGCGGCCGGCCCCTGCGTCGTCACCGCGGTGCGCACGCCCGATGCTGACGGCTACTCGGCCGTCCAGATCGGTTTCGGCGACATCGACCCGCGTAAGGTGACCAAGCCCGTTGCCGGGCACTTCGCCAAGGCCGGCGTGACACCGCGCCGCTACCTGGTCGAGCTGCGCACCGACAACGCCACCGACTACACGCTCGGCCAGGAAGTCACCGCCGAGACGTTCACCGCCGGCGAGCTGATCGACGTGACGGCGACGAGCAAGGGAAAGGGCTTTGCCGGCGTGGTCAAGCGGCACGGCTTCAAGGGCCTCAGCTCGTCGCACGGCACCAAGCGCAAGCACCGCGCGCCTGGCTCGATCGGCGGCTGTGCTTACCCGGGCCGCGTGTTCAAGGGCGTGCGGATGGCCGGCCGGATGGGCGGCGAGCGCACCACCACCGCGAACCTGACCCTCCACGGCGTGGATGCCGACCGCGGGCTGCTGCTGATCAAGGGCGCGGTTCCCGGTCCGGCCGGCGGCCTCGTGCTGGTCCGCAACGCCGTCAAGTCACCAGTAAAGAGTGAGGCGAGATGAGCCCGGCCCAGACGACCGCCGCGGCGCGGCAGAAGACGGCGGCGGGCAAGACCGCAGCGGCCGCGCAGCTGCCGCCGGAGATCTTCGACGCCAAGGTCAACGTGCCGCTGATCCACCAGGTGGTCGTGGCGCAGGAAGCCGCGGCCCGGCAGGGCACGCACTCCACCAAGACGCGCGGCGACGTGCGCGGAGGCGGCAAGAAGCCTTACCGGCAGAAGGGCACCGGCCGCGCCCGGCAGGGCTCCATCCGGGCCCCGCAGTTCGCTGGCGGCGGTGTCGTGCACGGCCCGCACCCGCGCTCGTACGACCAGCGGACGCCGAAGAAAATGAAGGCGGCGGCACTGCGCGGTGCTTTGTCGGACCGGGCCCGGCACGGCCGGGTCCACGTCGTGGCGAGCCTGCTAGACGGCGACACGCCGCGGACGAAGCCCGCGCTCGCGGCGCTGATCGCCCTCACCGGTGCCGCTGACGCGCACGTGCTCGTGGTGATCAGCAGGGCAGACAAGGCGACCCGGCTCAGCCTGCGCAATGTCCGCGGCGTGCACCTGATCGAGGATGGCCAGCTCAATACCAGGGACGTCCTGGTCAGCGACCACGTGGTGTTCATTCAGGAAGCCCTGGACAGCTTCGTGGCCAGGGCGGCACGGTCGCCGCGCCGCCACGGCCGCAGCGGCGAAGGCCCCGGCGGCTGAGAAGGCCCCGGCGGCTGAGAAGGCCCCGGCGAAGCCGAGGACGAGCCGGGCCAAGGCTCAGCAGGAGGACGAGCAGCAGTGAACAAGATCGTTAATCCGCGCGACATCCTGCTGCGCCCGGTGATCTCGGAGAAGAGCCTCCGGCTCGCCGATGACGGCAAGTACACGTTCATCGTCGCGCCCGGCAGCCACAAGATCCAGATCCGCCAGGCGGTGGAGGCCACCTTCAACGTCAAGGTGACCGGCGTGAACACGGTCAACCGGCCGGGCAAGCGCCGCCGGACGCGCTTCGGCTGGGGCAAGCGACCCGACACCAAGCGCGCCATCGTCAGCCTCGCCGCTGGCGACCGGATTGAGCATTTCGGCGGACCGGTCAGCTAGCCGGGTATCACGAGGAGCTTGAGTTAGATGGCTATCAGAAAGTACAAGCCGACCACGCCTGGCAGGCGAGGCGCGAGCGGATCGGACTTTTCCGAGCTCACCAGGAGTGAGCCGGAGAAGTCGCTGGTGCGCCCGCTGCACAGCCAGGGCGGCCGGAACGTGTACGGCCGGATCACCACCCGGCACCAGGGCGGCGGTCACAAGCGGGCCTACCGGCTGATCGACTTCCGCAGGCACGACAAGGACGGCGTGCCGGCCAGGGTCGCGCACATCGAGTACGACCCGAACCGGACCGCGCGGATCGCGCTGCTGCACTACGCGGACGGCGAGAAGCGCTACATCATCGCGCCCGTCGGCCTGAAGCAGGGTGACCGGGTCGAGAACGGTGCCGGCGCCGACATCAAGACCGGGAACTGCCTGCCGCTGCGCAACATCCCGACCGGCACGATGGTGCACGCCATCGAGCTGCGGCCGGGCGGCGGGGCCAAGATCGCCAGGTCCGCCGGATCCGGCGTCCAGTTGCTGGCCAGGGAAGGCAACCGCGCCACGCTCCGCATGCCGTCCGGTGAGATCCGCCAGGTGGACGCGGCCTGCCGTGCCACCGTCGGCGAGGTGGGCAACGCCGAGCAGGGCAACATCAAGCTCGGCAAGGCCGGCCGCAACCGGTGGAAGGGCCGCCGGCCTACCGTCCGCGGTGTGGCGATGAACCCGGTCGACCACCCGATGGGCGGCGGCGAGGGCAAGACCTCGGGCGGCCGCCATCCGGTCAGCCCGTGGGGCCAGCCGGAGGGCCGCACCCGCCGGGCGCACAAGCCCAGCGACCAGTTGATTACCCGCCGGCGCAGCAAGAAGAAGCGGTAGGAGCACCTAGCGATGCCTCGTAGCCTTAAGAAGGGTCCCTTCGTGGACGACCACCTGATGAAGAAGGTGGACGTCCAGAACGACAAGGGCACCAAGAACGTCATCAAGACGTGGTCGCGCCGCTCGATGATCGTGCCGGCGATGCTCGGCCACACGATCGCCGTGCACGACGGCCGCAAGCACGTGCCGGTGTTCATCACCGAATCCATGGTCGGGCACAAGCTCGGCGAGTTCGCGCCGACCCGGACCTTCCGCAGCCACGTGCGTGACGACCGGCGGAGCCGGCGCTAACCCGGCGCTGACAGGCAGACAGACCAGCAAATACCAGGCAGACCAGGCCGGATACGAGAAGAGCGAGACTGAGATGGAAGCAAGGGCTAGGGCGCGGTATGTACGCGTCACGCCGCGGAAGGCCCGCCGCGTGGTGGACCTCATCCGCGGCATGCCTGCCGATCAGGCGCAGGCGACGCTTGCCTTCGCGCCGCAGTCGGCGAGTGACCCCATTGGCAAGGTGCTGGCTAGCGCGATCGCCAATGCGGGACAGATCAGCCACCTCGACGCCAGCTCGCTCGTGGTGAGCCGCGCGTGGGTGGATGAAGGGCCGACACTGAAGCGCTTCCGGCCGCGGGCCCAGGGTCGCGGCTACCGCATCCTGAAGCGCACCAGCCACATCACGGTCATCGTGGCTGAGCGCGATGCGGCGGGACGCCCGGCGGCCAGCCGTGTCGCAACGAGCAGGGAGAGGACCCGCTAGTGGGCCAGAAAGTGAACCCGCACGGGTTCCGGCTGGGCATCACCACCGACTTCAAGAGCCGCTGGTATGCCAACAAGCTGTACAAGGACTACGTCGCCGAGGACGTCGCCATCCGCCGGCTGCTGCAGCGCGGCATGGAGCGGGCCGGGATCTCCAAGGTGGAGATCGAGCGCACGATGGACCGGGTCCGGGTGGACATCCACACGGCCCGGCCGGGCATCGTGATCGGCCGCCGCGGCGCGGAGGCCGACCGCATCCGCGGCGACCTGGAGAAGCTGACCGGCAAGCAGGTGCAGCTGAACATTCTCGAGGTCAAGAACCCCGAGATTGACGCCCAGCTGGTCGCCCAGGGCGTGGCCGAGCAGCTGTCCAGCCGGGTCTCCTTCCGCCGGGCCATGCGCAAGGCCATGCAGACAGCGATGAAGAGCGGTGCCAAGGGCATCCGGGTCCAGTGCTCGGGCCGCCTCGGCGGCGCGGAGATGTCGCGGTCGGAGTTCTATCGCGAGGGCCGGGTGCCGCTGCATACCCTCCGGGCTGACATTGACTACGGCTTTTACGAGGCCAGGACCACCTTCGGCCGGATCGGGGTCAAGGTCTGGATTTACCGCGGTGAGGCGGCGGCGACCAGGGCCGAGCGCGAGGCTGCCGCAGCGGCGCTGCGCGCGGGTCAGCGGCCCGGCGGCGGCGGCGGGCCGTGACCGGGATCGCGATCGGCCGCAGCGCGGACAGCGACGCCGGCCGGGCTCGCCGGACGGCACCGACCGCCAGCCTGCCGCGGCCGCCGAGACTACGCAGGCGCAGGAAGTCACCACCGAGGCCGCGCCGACTTCAGGCGAGGAGAGCTGAGTCATGCTGATTCCGCGGCGGGTTAAGCACCGCAAGCAGCACCGGCCGGACCGTTCTGGCGTCGCCAAGGGCGGCACCAGGGTGGCCTTCGGCGAGTACGGCATCCAGGCGGTTGAGCATTCCTATGTCACGAACCGCCAGATTGAGGCCGCTCGAATTGCCATGACCAGGCACATCCGCCGTGGCGGCAAGGTGTGGATCACGATCTACCCGGATCGCCCGCTGACCAAGAAGCCGGCCGAGACCCGGATGGGTTCGGGCAAGGGCGCGCCGGAGTGGTGGATCGCCAACGTGAAGCCGGGCCGCGTGATGTTCGAGCTCTCCGGCGTTCCCGAGCCGGTGGCGCGGGAAGCTCTCCGGCGGGCCATGCACAAGCTGCCGATGAAATGCAAGTTCGTGAAGCGCGAAGTGGGGGAGGCGTGATGGCCAAGGCACTGGCAGCCGCTGACCTTCGGGCCTCGACCGAGGAAGAGCTGGATCTGAAGCTGACCGAAGCCAAGATCGAGCTGTTCAACCTTCGCTTCCAGGCGGCTACCGGCCAGCTGGAGAGCCACGGGCGGCTGCGCGCGATCCGCAAGGAAATCGCGCGCATCTACACGGTCAAGCGTGAGCGCGAGCTCGGCATCGTGGTTGTGGAGGACGAGGAGACGGCCGATGAGTGAGGCGAGCACCGCGACGCAGGCGCGCGGCTACCGCAAGGTCCGCGAGGGCCTGGTGGTGAGCGACAAGATGGACAAGACCGTCGTCGTCGAAGTCGAGGACCGGGTCAAGCACCCGAAGTACGGCAAGGTCATCCGGCGGACGAAGAAGTACAAGGCACACGATGGCGAGAACGCCTGCGGCGTTGGCGACCGGGTGCTGCTGATGGAGACCCGCCCGTTGTCAGCGACCAAGCGCTGGCGCGTCGCGGAGATCCTGGAGAAGGCCAAGTAGCACGGGCAGGGCGGGCACGGTCCCGCCGCGGCCCGCCCAGGACGCCAGACCCCTGGCCGACCAGGTAGCAGGGGCAGGCGAGTGAAGAAGCAGGAGTTGACGTGATCCAGCAGGAGTCGCGGCTCAAGGTCGCCGACAACACCGGTGCCAAGGAGATCTTGTGCATCCGCGTGCTCGGTGGCTCGAGCAGGCGATACGCGGGCATCGGTGACATCATCGTCGCCACCGTCAAGGATGCCCTCCCTGGCGCCGGGGTGAAGAAGGGCGACGTCGTCAAGGCCGTCGTTGTGCGCACCCGCAAGGAGCGGCGCCGCGGCGATGGCTCCTACATCCGCTTCGACGAGAACGCCGCCGTGCTCATCAGGGACGGCGGGGACCCGCGCGGCACCCGCATCTTCGGCCCGGTGGGCCGGGAGCTGCGCGAGAAGCGGTTCATGCGGATCATCTCGCTTGCACCGGAGGTGCTGTGATGGCCGGACCGAAGAAGGCTGAGCCGCGGAAGGCACGGCGGATGAAGATCAGGAAGGGTGACAAGGTCATCGTCATCGCGGGCAAGGACCGCGGTCGCGAGGGCACGATCATCGCCGTCCGGCCCGACCGCCAGCAGGTGCTTGTTCAGGGCGTGAACCTGATCAAGAAGAACACCAAGGTCACCTATCAGGGCCAGCGCGGTGCCAAGGAAGGCGGCATCGTGACGCAGGAGGCCCTGATCCACGTCAGCAACGTTCAGCTCGTCGATCCCGAGACCAAGGCTCCCACCAGGGCCGGGTTCAAGACCGACGGCGACAAGAAGGTCCGGGTGTCCCGGTCCAGCGGTAAGGAAATCTGATGGCTGCCACCAAGACCAGCGACGCTGCTGCTCCGGCCGACGGCGCAGCGGGCAACGGCGCCTCGCCTCGCCAGCTGCCGCGACTCAAGGAGCGGTACCGCTCCGAGATCGCCGCGGCCATGCTGGAGGAGTTCAAGTACCCGAACGTCATGCAGGTACCCAGCATCACCAAGATCGTGGTGAATATGGGCGTCGGCGAGGCGGCCAGGGACGCCAAGCTCATCGACGGCGCGGTCAGGGACCTGACGATCATTACCGGCCAGAAGCCGGCGGTCGCCCGCGCGCGCAAGTCGATCGCGCAGTTCAAGCTGCGCGAAGGCATGCCGATCGGGGCCCACGTGACCCTGCGCGGCGACCGGATGTGGGAGTTCCTCGACCGGCTGCTGTCCATCGCGCTGCCCCGCATCCGTGACTTCCGCGGCCTGTCGGACCGGCAGTTCGACGGCCGTGGCAACTACACCTTCGGACTGACCGAGCAGCTGATGTTCCATGAGATCAACCCCGATCAGGTGGACAGGCAGCGCGGCATGGACGTGACTGTCGTCACGTCCGCGACCACCGACGCCGAGGGCCGCTCATTGCTGCGGCGACTCGGCTTCCCGTTCAAGGAGAACTGAGCAGTGGCGAAGAAAAGCCTCATCGCCAAGGCCAACCGCAAGCCGAAGTTCGAGGTGCGGGCCTACACCCGGTGCTCCCGGTGTGGCCGGCCGCGAGCCGTCTACAAGAGGTTCGGCCTGTGCCGGATCTGCTTCCGGTCGATGGCACACCGCGGCGAGCTCCCCGGCATCACCAAGTCCAGCTGGTAACAGCCGCGCAAGCGGCACAACCGGGTGCGCAAGCTCCCGGCAGGCACGACCAAACCTGGGCGCCACCAGCGCCCACTGACCACGCCGAAGGTCCGGACGGAAACCGCGGCGAGGAGGGCCACCAGGCCATGACCATGACCGACCCGGTCGCAGACATGCTGACCCGTCTGCGCAACGCCAACTCGGCTTACCACGACACCGTGACCATGCCGCACTCGAAGATCAAGGTGCACATCGCGGAGATTCTCCAGCAGGAGGGCTACATCGCCAGCTGGAAGGTCGAGGACGCCGAGGTTGGCAAGAGCCTGGTTGTCGCGCTGAAGTTCGGCCCGACCAGGGAGCGCTCCATCGCGGGCCTCAAGCGCGTGTCCAAGCCCGGCCTCCGGGTCTACGCGCGCAAGGACAACCTGCCGCGCGTGCTCGGCGGCCTGGGCGTGGCCATCCTCTCGACATCCGCAGGCCTGATGACCGACAAGCAGGCGAAGAAGAAGGGCGTGGGCGGGGAAGTCCTCGCCTACGTCTGGTAGGGGAGCCGGTTATGTCGCGAATCGGACGAATGCCAGTCGTTGTCCCGAGTGGCGTCGATGTCACCATCAACGGCCGTCAGGTGCATGTCAAGGGCCCGAAGGGCGAGCTGAGCCTGGAAGTGGCCGCGCCCATCGAGGTCAAGCAGGACGACGGCGTCATCACCGTGACCAGGCCCAGTGACGAGGGCGAGATCCGTGCCCTGCACGGCTTGTCCCGGTCGCTGATCGCCAACATGGTGACGGGCGTCACCGACGGCTACCGCAAGACGATGGAAATCGTCGGCGTCGGCTACCGCGTGCAGGCCAGGGGGAACGACCTGGAGTTCGCACTCGGATTCAGCCACCCGGTGCCGGTGCCTGCGCCGGCCGGTATCACCTTCAGGGTCGAGACGCCCACCAGATTCGTGGTGGAGGGCATCGACAAGCAGCAGGTGGGCGAGGTCGCCGCGAACATCCGCAAGCTGCGCAAGCCTGACCCCTATAAGGGCAAGGGCGTGCGGTACCAGGGTGAGCAGATCCGCCGCAAGGTCGGGAAGGCTGGTAAGTAAGACATGTCTGGCACCAAGACCAGGGCGCACGGCCGGATTACCGGCCGCACCGCGCCGCGCATTTCCTCGCGTCAGCGGCGGCACCTGCGCGTTCGCAAGCGGGTCGAGGGCAGTCCGGCTCGCCCCCGGCTCGTCGTCACCCGCTCGGCCAGGAACACGTTTGCCCAGCTCATCGACGACACTGCGGGCAACACGCTCGCGGCGGCGTCTACCCTGGAGGAGTCGATCCGCAGCGCGGACGGCGACAAGACGGCCAAGGCCAAGCAGGTCGGCGCGTTGCTGGCCGAGCGGGCGGTCCAGGCCGGGATCAGCGCGGCCGTGTTTGACCGGGGCGGATACGCCTATCACGGCCGGGTGGCGGCGCTCGCCGACGGCGCGCGCGAAGGCGGGCTGACTCTCTAGATGAAGACCGCAGCGCTGGCCCGCACGGGACTGTGCATTCAACGACGGAAGAGGAAGATCTAATGCCAGGAGCACCGCGGCGCGGCGCCACAGGCGGCGGCGAGCGGCGCGAGCGCCGCGACGACCGACGGGGCGCCGGGGCCGAGAAGGGCACCGCATACCTGGAACGCGTGGTCACCATTAACCGGGTGGCCAAGGTCGTCCAGGGCGGACGCCGGTTCAGCTTCACCGCGCTGGTCGTGGTGGGCGACGGGAACGGCATGGTGGGCGTCGGTTACGGCAAGGCCAAGGAAGTTCCGGCCGCGATCGCCAAGGGCGTCGAGGCGGCGAAGAAGTCCTTCTTCCGGGTGCCGCGCATCGCCGGCACTATCCCGCACACCGTGCAGGGCGAGGCGTCGGCCGGAGTCGTGCTGCTGAAGCCGGCCAGTCCCGGTACCGGCGTCATCGCCGGCGGCCCGGTCCGGGCGGTGCTGGAGTGCGCCGGCATCCACGACGTGCTGTCCCGGTCGCTGGGCTCCTCCAACCCGATCAACGTGGTGCACGCCACCGTGACCGCGCTGAAGAGCCTGAACCGGCCTGAGGAGATCGCAGCCCGACGTGGCCTGCCGATCGAGCACGTGGCGCCTGCCGCCATGCTGCGCGCCCGGGCCGCCGCGGCGACGGCCGGCGCTGCCGCCGGCGGCTCTAACACCGGCGACAACAGCTAAGGCAGGCGGACGTGGCAGAGCTCAGGGTCACCCAGATCAAGTCGAAGATCGGCGGCAAGCAGGAGCAGCGCAACTCGTTGCGCTCGCTCGGCCTGCACCGCATCGGCGACGTGGTGGTCAAGCAGGACCGGCCAGAGATCCGCGGCATGATCAAGGCGGTGCGCCACCTGGTCACCGTGGAGGAGGTTGACTAACGATGGCAGACACCGACAGCAGCGCCCGTGAGGTGGCTGCGCCGGGCGGCCGGGCCGGGCTGAAGATCCACCACCTGCGCCCGGCTCCGGGCGCGCGCACCGCGCGCACCAGGGTCGGCCGCGGCGAGGCGTCCAAGGGCAAGACGGCCGGACGCGGCACCAAGGGCAGCAAGGCCCGTACTCAGGTGCCGGAGTCCTTTGAGGGCGGCCAGATGCCGATGACGCGGCGGCTTCCCAAGCTCAAGGGCTTCTCGAACCTGAAGTTCAAGACCACCTATCAGGTGGTGAACCTGGACCGGCTGGCCTCGCTGTACCCCGATGGCGGCGCGGTGAGCCCGGAGGACCTGGCGGCCAAGGGCGCCGTCCGGCCGGGTGAGCTGGTCAAGATTCTCGGCCAGGGCGAGATCAGCTCGGCCGTGCAGGTGGCCGCGCACGGCTTCTCTGCCTCAGCCCGTACCAAGATCACGGCAGCGGGCGGAACCGTAACAGAACTGTGAGATGACTGCAGCCCTCGCGCAGGTCCGGGTCAGCTTAGACTTCGCTGGCCCGGACTTGCGTGCGTCCGGCAGGATGCACGCTGCATGGCTTCCGGACTCCGGGCAGCACGTTAGACTTCGGCGAGCACAGTGCCGGGGGTACGGGCGGAGCGAGCCGCTGGCCGTGCTGTCCCGCGACAGGAGCGGCACATTGATGGTGAACTATCGAGTAGGGGACGGCGCATGCTGACCGCATTCCTCCGGGCCTTCAGAACGCCCGACCTGCGGAAGAAGCTGCTCTTCACCGTGTTCATCATCGCGGTGTTCCGGCTCGGGCAGCAGCTGCCGACGCCGGGCGTGTCCGAGGCCGCGATCCGGAGCTGCGCCGGGTCCAAGAGCTCGGTATTCCAGCTGCTGAACCTGTTCAGCGGCGGCTCGATCACCAAGCTGACCGTGTTCGCGCTCGGCATCATGCCCTACATCACCGCGAGCATCATCCTCCAGCTGCTCGCCGTGGTCATCCCGCGGCTGGAAGCCCTCAGGCAGGAGGGCCAGACCGGTCAGGCCAAGATCACCCAGTACACCCGGTACCTCACCATCGGCCTGGCGATCCTGCAGTCGACCGGGATCATCGCGCTGGCGCGCTCGCATGAGCTGATCCCGGGCTGCAACGCCGACTTCATCCCGAACCCGTCGGTCTTCACCATCACCACGATGGTCATCATCATGACTGCCGGCACCGCGGTCATCATGTGGCTGGGCGAGCTGATCACCGACCGCGGCGTGGGCAACGGCATGTCGGTGATGATCTTCACCCAGATTATCGCCGTTGTCCCCGGCCAGCTGCAGCTGATCTACAGCAGCAAGGGGCGGTTCGTCTTCGCGCTCGTGATTCTCATGGGCATCGCCGTCATTGCCTTCGTCGCCCTGATGGAACAGGCCCAGCGCCGCATCCCGATCCAGTACGCCAAGCGCATGGTCGGGCGCAAGATGTACGGCGGCACCTCGACGTATATCCCGCTCAAGATCAATCAGGCCGGCGTCATCCCGGTCATCTTCGCGTCCTCGCTGCTGTACATCCCCGAGCTGGCGGCCCAGCTGTTCGGCCACAACTCTGCCACTGGCTGGCCGGCCTGGGTGGACGCGAACCTGGTGATCAGCGACAGGCCCGCGTACGTGATCGCGTTCTTCGTGCTGATCGTGTTCTTCACCTACTTCTACGTCTCGATCACCTTCAACCCAACCGAGGTGGCCGATGGCATGAAGAAGGGCGGCGGGTTCATCCCCGGCATCAGGCCAGGCGGCCCCACGGCCGGCTACCTCAGCCACGTGCTCAGCCGCCTGACCGCGGCCGGCTCGCTGTACCTGGCCATCGTCGCGCTCATCCCGGTTGTCGCGATCGGCCTGCTTGACGCCACTGCCCAGTTCCCGCTCGGCGGGACCAGCATCCTGATCATGGTGGGTGTCGGGCTGGACACGGTCAAGCAGATCGAGAGCCAGCTGCAGCAGCGCAACTACGAGGGCTTCCTGAGGTAGTGCGAGTAGTCCTCGTCGGGCCCCCCGGTGCGGGCAAGGGGACACAGGCCCAATTCATCGCCTCGCACCTGTCGATTCCGAAAATCTCGACAGGTGACATCTTCCGGTACAACGTCAGCACCGGCACCGAGCTCGGCCGCCAGGCCAAGGCCTTCATGGATCTGGGCGATCTGGTCCCGGACGAGGTGACCATCGCCATGGTGGTCGCGCGCCTGCAGGAGGACGACGCGCAGAACGGCTTCCTGCTTGATGGCTTCCCGCGTAACGTTCCGCAGGCCGAGACGCTGCGCAAGCTGCTGGCGGACTGGGACACCAGGCTGGACATCGTGCTTGAGCTCGTCGTCGACGACGACGAGGTCGTCCGCCGGCTGTCCGGCCGCCGGACCTGCCGGGTCTGCGGCCGGATCTGGCACGTGCTCTTCGAGCCTCCCGCCCGCGCCGGCCTGTGCGACGACTGCGGCGGTGAGCTGTTCCAGCGGGACGACGACCGGGAGCTGACCATCAGGCACCGGCTGGACGTCTACGCCCAGCAGACCCAGCCCCTGATCGCCTTCTACGCCGACGACGGCATACTGCTGGGCATTGACGCGACCGGCCCGGTGGAGGAGATCACCGCCAGGGCCATGGCGGCGCTGCGCCGGTTCATTACCTGAGCTAGCCGCGGCTGGCGACCAGGTACCGTGAAAGTCGTGGCACGGGAGGCATTGTGCGGCTAAGGCGGGACGACGCGATCGAGGTCAAGACTCCGGCGGAGCTTGCCGTCATGCGGGAGGCCGGGCTCGTGACCGCCGCCGCGCTGCGCGCTGCGGCGGCAGCGGCCGTTCCCGGTGTCAGCACGGCCGACCTCGACGCGATCGCCGAGCGCGAGATCAGGGCGGCTGGCGCGGTTCCGTCCTTCAAGGGATATTTCGGCTACCCCGCCACCATCTGTACCTCCGTCAATGACCAGATCGTGCACGGCATCCCGGACGCCTCCCAGGTGCTGCGCGATGGCGATGTGCTGTCCATCGACTGCGGCGCCATCGTGAACGGCTGGCACGGCGACTCGGCCGTTACCGTCAGGATCGGGGAAGTCCCGGCTGGCGCTGACCATGACGAGCGGGAGCTCGCTGCGCTCCTGCGCGCCTGCGAGCTCGCCATGTGGCACGGGCTGGCCGAGGCGAAGCCCGGCCGCCGCCTGACCGATATCTCGCACGCCGTGGAGCAGGCGGCGAGGGGCGCGGGCCCGTACGGGATCGTCAGGGAGTACACCGGCCACGGCATCGGCAGCCAGATGCACATGGACCCGGCGGTGCCCAACTACGGACGGCCTGGCCGGGGGCCCGTCCTCGTCCCCGGCATGGCGCTGGCCATTGAGCCGATGCTCGCGCTCGGCTCGGGCCGGACCAGGCAGCTCGACGACGGCTGGACCGTCGTGACCGCCGACGGCAGCTGGGCCGCCCATTTCGAGCACACGGTGGCGGTCACGCCGGACGGTCCCTGGGTGCTGACCGCGGAGGACGGCGGCGCGGCCGGTTTCGCCGCCCTGCAGGCGGGCGGCCAGGGCGCCCTGACGGAGCCGGCTACGGCAGCCAGGGCCGGGCAGGGGGCCCGCGATGGCGTATGACCCGAACCTGCGGGCATCGGACGCCGACCGGGACCGTACCGCATCGCTGCTGCGCGAGCACCTGGCAGCCGGGCGGCTGACTCCCGACGAGTTCAACGAGCGGCTTGACCGGGCCTTCGCGGCCAGGACCGTGGGCGAGATCGACGCGCTGCTCAAGGATCTGCCCAGCATCGACCTGTACCGGCTGCCGGATGCCGCGCTCACCCGTACCCCCCGCCAGCAGCAGCCGCCGCGGCGCGGCCGGCCCGGGCACTCCGGCGCCTGGCGCGCGGCCTGGGGCGTGTGGTTCACCGTGGTCCTGATCTGCTTCGTGGTCTGGGGACTTTCTGGCGGCGGCTATCTGTGGCCGCTCTGGGTGGCCGGTCCGTGGGGAGCGGTCCTGGCCGGCAGCTGGGTGACGTCGAACGCGCTCAGGGGCGAGACAGGCCGCGGTTCCCTGCCGGATGGCCACGGCCAGGGGCAGCTGCCCCGCGGCGACGAAGACCTGCCCGGCCGCCGCTAGCCGCCAGGCCCGGCGGGGCGGCGTAAGGCCGTTATCCGGCTGACGGCGCAATTCAGGCCGGCGGCGGCATCGCCCGGCCGCCGCAGCCAGCGCTGGAATAGGGAAGCCGCCCCGGCTGTTCTAGTAGTCGATCACCGGTTGACGGGCCCGGTTCGCGTTGCTAGCGGACCTGAAGTAGACTTTCCCACGGCCCATGAGCTGTTGTCAGCGTGCGGAGGTAGCTCCGCGCACCGCGACCTCAGTCAGCCGGGCCGTCCGCACCCGTGACAACTGCGTGAGTAGCTGCTGCGGAACGCCATCGCTGTCCGATCCCTCCGGGGCCGGACAGCCAGGCTCCGGGTCAGCCTGGAACTGAGGCCGCGGACGCGGATCAGCCTTAACCATCAGCGACCCGCTTGCTTGCATGAGTGCAAGCTGGCCGCAGCAAGCAGTGAAGCGCGGAGGGCATGGCCAAGAAAGACGGCGCCATCGAGATCGAGGGGACGGTCGTGGAGTCACTCCCGAACGCCTTCTTCAGAGTGGAGCTGGACAACGGGCACAAAGTCCTGGCCCACATCAGCGGGAAGATGCGGATGCACTACATCCGGATCCTGCCCGATGACCGGGTCGTCGTGGAGCTGAGCCCCTACGACCTGAGTCGTGGGCGGATTGTCTACCGGTACAAGTAAAAGCGAGCACGGCGCGGTCCGGTTACGGCCGGAGGCGCCACAGGAGAGACCAGGCAATGAAGGTCAAGCCGAGTGTGAAGAAGATCTGCAGCAAGTGCAGGATCATCCGCAGGCACGGCCGGGTCATGGTCATCTGCTCTGATCCGCGGCACAAGCAGCGTCAGGGCTGAGCCACTAGCCCGGATGGCAGGACTGCGCGGGCGTTAGCCCGCCGCGCAGATAACTGAACCAAGCACGCACCGCAACCCGTCGCCGGCCAGCCCGGCGGCGGAGCGCCCCCGGGGGAGGCCGGGGCGCGTCCTGGGCAGGGACGCGAGGCGGCGCGCAGGACCTCCCTAACGTGAAGGAGCACTGCCCAGGATGGCACGCCTCGTCGGCGTCGACCTGCCGCGCGATAAGCGGCTTGAGGTCGCACTTACGTACATTTACGGCATCGGCCGCACCAGGGCCTTCGCGACGCTCGCCGGTACCGGCGTCAGCGGCGATACCCGGGTGCACCAGCTGAGCGATGACGATGTCATCAGGCTCCGCGACTGGATCGAGGCCAACTACAAGGTCGAGGGCGACCTGCGCCGCGAGGTGCAGGCCGATATCCGCCGCAAGATCGAGATCGGCTGCTATCAGGGCATCCGGCATCGTCGCGGCCTTCCCGTGCACGGTCAGCGCACGCAGACCAACGCGCGAACCCGCAAGGGCAAGAAGAAGACAGTGGCCGGCAAGAAGAAGGCCGGCAAGAAGTAGTCCGCTGCAGCCTGCCTGCGCAGCGCTCATGGCGCGCATGGCACAGCAGCTGGTCCGATCACCTCCAGGAGCTAAAGGACACAGATGCCTCCGAAGAGCCGTACCGGCGCCAAGAAGGTCCGCCGGAAGGAACGCAAGAACATCGCGCATGGCCACGCGCATATCAAGAGCACGTTCAACAACACGATCGTCTCGATCACCGATCCCGGCGGCAGCGTCATCTCCTGGGCCTCGTCCGGGCAGGTCGGCTTCAAGGGCTCCCGCAAGTCGACGCCGTACGCCGCCCAGATGGCCGCCGAGGCTGCCGCGCGCCGGGCGATGGAGCACGGCATGCGCAAGGTCGATGTATTCGTGAAGGGTCCTGGCTCGGGCCGCGAGACTGCCATCAGGTCGCTGCAGGCGACTGGCCTCGAGGTCGGTTCCATCCAGGACGTCACCCCGGTTCCGCACAACGGCTGCCGCCCGCCTAAGCGGCGCCGGGTCTGAGGAGTAAGCACGACATGGCTCGATACACCGGTGCGGACTGCAAGCGCTGCCGCCGTGAGAAGACCAAGCTGTTCCTGAAGGGCGCCAAGTGCGATAGCCCGAAGTGCCCGATCGAGATCCGGCCGTACCCGCCGGGTGAGCACGGCCGCAACCGGCCCAAGGAGAGCGAGTACCTGCTCCAGGTCCGCGAGAAGCAGAAGGCCAAGCGCATCTACGGCGTCCTCGAGAAGCAGTTCGCGAATTACTACGAGGAAGCTGCCCAGAAGCGCGGCAAGACCGGCGACGTGCTGCTGCAGATCCTGGAGACGCGGCTGGACAACATCGTCTACCGGGCCGGCTTCGCCAAGAGCCGGGACGCGGCCCGCCAGGCCGTGAGCCACGGGCACATCCTGGTCAACGGTAAGAAGGTGGACATCCCCTCCTACCGGGTCAGCGAGAACGACATCATCGAGGTCGCCCCGAAGTCCCAGGGCCTGACCCCGTTCCTGGTGGCGAAGGCCGAAGCGGGCGAGCGGACGCCGCCGGCCTGGATCGAGGTCATCCCGGACAAGATGCGCATCCTGGTGCACACCCAGCCGGTTCGTGCCCAGATCGACACCCTGGTTCAGGAACAGCTGATCGTCGAGTATTACTCGAAGTAAGCAGGCGAGAGCCTGCGAGCACAATCCGCTGGCGGCCATCCGCCGGCGGCAGTCGCGACTGTCATATAGCGGGCAGCGCGGAAAGGAAGAGTCATGCTAATCGCACAGCGCCCCGGCCTTGCCGAGGAGCAGGTTGACGAGTTCCGGTCCCGGTTCGTCATCGAGCCGCTTGAGCCCGGATTCGGCTACACCATCGGCAACTCGCTGCGCCGAACCCTCCTGTCGTCCATTCCCGGAGCCGCAGTTACCAGCATCCGGATCGAGGGCGTGCTGCACGAGTTCTCGACGATCCCCGGCGTGACCGAGGATGTCACCGACATCATCCTGAACCTCAAGAGCCTGGTCGTCTCGTCCGAGCACGACGAGCCGATGCACATGTACCTGCGCAAGCAGGGCCCCGGCCCGGTCACGGCGGCGGACATCGCCCCGCCGGCCGGCCTTGAGGTGCACAACCCCGACCTGCACATCGCGACCCTGAACAGCAAGGGCAAGCTGGAGATGGAGCTGACGGTCGAGCGCGGCCGCGGCTACGTGTCGGCCGCGCAGAACAAGCAGCCGGGTCAGGAGATCGGCCGGATCCCGATCGACTCGATCTACTCGCCGGTGATGCGGGTGACCTACAAGGTCGAGGCGACCCGAGTCGAGCAGCGAACCGACTTCGACAAGCTGATCCTGGATGTCGAGACCAAGTCCAGCCTGCGGCCGCGGGACGCGGTCGCGAGCGCGGGCAAGACCCTCGTCGAGCTGTTCGGGCTGGCCAGGGAGCTGAACCTGGACGCCGAAGGTATCGACATCGGCCCGTCGCCGACGGACGCGGCCCTGGCCGCGGACCTGGCGCTGCTGATCGAGGAGCTGAACCTCACGGTGCGCTCCTACAACTGCCTCAAGCGCGAGGGCATTCACACCGTGGGCGAGCTCGTGGCCCGCAGCGAGCAGGACCTGCTGGACATCCGCAACTTCGGCGCGAAGTCGATCGAGGAAGTCAAGCAGAAGCTCACCGACATGGGCCTCACCCTGAAGGACTCCCCGCCCGGATTCGACCCGGGTACGGCGGCCGACAGCTACGGGGCCGATGACGAGGATGACTACGTGGAGACAGAGCAGTACTGACAGGCAAAGCCGCCTGCCGGTAGTGTGCCGCAAGCTAGCACTGATGTACGAACCGGGAGATTCCTTCAATGCCCACGCCCACTAAGGGCCACCGACTCGGCGGCAGCCCTGCCCACCAGCGGCACATGATGGCCAACCTGGCCACCGCCCTGTTCGAGCATGGCAAGATCACCACGACCGAGGCCAGGGCCCGCAGGCTGCGCCCGCTGGCTGAGCGGCTGATCACGTTCGCCAAGCGGGGTGACCTGCACGCCCGGCGCCAGGTGCTCACCGTCGTGACGGACAAGACGGTCGTGCACAACCTGTTCGCCGAGATCGGGCCGAGCTTCGCCAGCCGTGACGGGGGCTACACCCGGATCACCAAGGTGGGACCGCGCAAGGGCGACAATGCCGCGCTCGCGGTGATCGAGCTGGTGCGCGAGGAGGCGGAGCCGAAGACGCGCCGCCGCCGCGCTCGCCGCGCTCCGGCCACCGCGCCCGCATCCGGCCGGCCTGGTCGCGGTCAGGCTGCCGCGGCTGACACCGCGGCCGCCGACGAGGCAGCGACGGAGGTAGCCGTGACGGATGAAGCACCAGAGTCGGTAGCCGCGCAGTCCGCTGACGCGGAGGTCGCTGACGAGGCCGTCGAGGCCGAGGCTGAAGCCGAGGAGGCCACCGAGGCGACGGACGAGGACAGCGCTGAGGCGGACGCCGGCGACAAGCAGGCAGCTGACGAATAGCCAGGCAGCACGAGACGAGCCCGGCCGGTCGCAACCGGCCGGGCTCGTCTGCGCCGGGCCGGAGGCACCGGCTGAGCAGGCTCACGGCGACCTGGCTCAGCTGACCGCTGGTCCGGCGCTACGGCTGCGCCTGGACCTGCGCTATGACGGCTCAGCCTTCCATGGCTGGGCCCGGCAGCCGGGCCGTGCCACCGTCCAGGAGAGCGTCGAGGAGGCGCTCTGGCGCGTCCTCAGCCTCGCCCGGCCGCCAGTGCTGACCGTGGCCGGCCGTACGGACGCCGGCGTCCACGCCCGCGGCCAGGTGGCGCACGCCGACGTTCCGGCTGAGGACTGGCGAGCCGCGGCCGGCCGGGCGCAGGACAGGCTGAACCGGCTGCTGCCGCCGGCCGTCCGGATCGCCGCCATCGGACCGGCCCCCGATGGCTTCGACGCGCGGTTCTCCGCCCTGTGGCGCCGCTATTCCTACCGTGTCTGCGACCAGCCGGGGCTGGCTGACCCGCTGCGCCGCCACGACACTCTCTGGTACCCGCGGCCGCTCGACCCGGACCTGATGACCAGCGCCGCGCGTGTCTGCCTCGGGGAGCATGACTTTGCCGCGTTCTGCCGGAGCAGGCCGGGCGCGACCACCATCCGCACGCTGCTCCGGCTGGACTGGGTCAGGGCCGAGCCCGGCATCGCGGTTGCCACGGTCACGGCGGACGCGTTCTGCCACAACATGGTGAGGGCGCTTACCGGAGTCCTGCTCGCCGTCGGCGACGGCAGCAAGGCCGCCGGCTGGGTCGGCGAGCTGCTGGCAGCACGCGAGCGCAACCCCGCCGCCCGGGTGGCACCGCCGCATCCGCTGTGCCTGGAGGAAGTCGGCTATCCCGAGCCAGCGCGCGCTGGCCGCCCGCGCAGCGGCCACGCGCCGGGTCCGGACCCTCGGCGACGACGCGCCGGACTGCGCCAGCTGACGGATGGCGGCGGGGAAGGCGGCCCCGTTCCCGCCTGAAATGGCTATTGATCCGGGCGCGATCAGAACGTCACGGCGTGCCGGTGAGCATCCGCGTCGTCAGGCTGACGTTCGCGGTGTTCTGCAGCAGCGCGGTCATGAAATGTTCGATCGCGGCTCGCTGGATGGCCGTCTTGGGCTTGTGCAGGCTGGTGAACTCGGCCCAGATGAGGATCAGGTAGTGGCCCTTGGCGACGGCCTCCTCGATCCCGGTGCCGCCGCCGATCTTGCGGGTCGGGCCGTGCTTCGCCTTGAGCTGGCCGATGTAATCGTTGGCGTCAGCCGCGCGCACCGCCTTCGTGGCGGCCTTGACGGTGCTGAGGTTGAGGACGCCGATCGTCCCCATGAGCCCCTGCGACGCCGACAGGTAGGTGGCGCGGGCGGCCTGATCGCAGCCTGCCGACCGGACGACTGACTTGATCGTGGACCCGACGAGCGCCGAGGTGCAGTTCTTGCTCAGGGCACTGGTCGTTGACGCGATTCTCGTTGTCCCCATCACGAAAGTGGCGGGGAACAGCTGAGCTATCGTCAGCGGATCCGGGTCGGTGGCGCGAGATCCGATGTGACCGTTCGGGCCCAGGCTCGGGCTTGAGCTGGCGCTGGCGGACGCTGCTGGCGTCGTCGTGGCCCTGGGTGCCGCGACCGGCGGCTTGGCGCCGCTATGCAGGACGCTGTACGCGAGTGTCGCAGCGGCGGCCACGACCAGGACAAGGGCGACGCCGATCGCCAGCTTGACGCTCGGCGTCCGGCCGCGGCGCGGGACGGCGGCTGGCGGCCTGGCCGCGGGTTCCCCGGCGGGAGCCGCCGGCCTGGCGCTGCCGACCGAGGGCGGTCCGGAAGCGGGGCGGCGTCCGGCCCGGTACGGCTCGCGCTGCGGCCATGGCCGCGGCTGTTGGCGCGCTGCTCCGGGATGCCGTTCGCGGCGGTCGTTCCGCTGGCCCCGGTGCCGGTCTCGGTGCTGGCCACGGTGCTGGCTCCGGTGCTGGCCCCCAGGCCGCGGGCTGCGGGGCCGCCGGCTGCGGGGCCTGGCTGATCAGCGTGCTGCCGGCCCGGCGGCACCGGCTCGCCCGGATCCGCGCCCGGCCGTTCCGGCGCGGTCCAGATGCCGGTCGCACGGCCGTCGCCGACCGCCTGCCAGGTCTGCGTGGATGTCACGTCAGCGGCCGGGTCGCTGACTGCCAGCATCGAGTAACCAGGCTCGGCATCCGGGCCATCGTCACCGGAGTAGTACCGGGAACCCGGCCCGGCCGTTCCGGCGGCCTGCGCGGCCTGCCAGGAGGCCGCCGGAACCGCCGCGGCCCGGCGCGGCAGAACCGCCGTCAGTCGCCGCTGGCCCGGACGGGCCGGCCTGGCCGCCGCGACCGTGGTTCCAGGCGGCGAACTGGCCCGGCGGGTATACCGGCGGCGGCTGTCCGGGGGCCGGGGGATAGCCCCGCACCGGGCCCTTTCCGGCTCCGCCGCCCGCAGCGGGCGCGTCCCAGGAAGCTCCGTTCTGGCCTCGCTGACCGCTTCCCGGCAGCCCGGCCGGCGGTCCGGCAGGCCGGGACTGCGGCCCTTCGGGGCCCGGCGCAACGCTTCGGTGCCGGCCGGAGTCACTGCGGGCTGGCGCATCCCCGTCAGCAGGGCCGGGCTGGTTCCCGGCGGCGGCGCTCACGCCCGCCGCACGGCCACGCCGGCGGCTCGTCCGCTGGTCTGCACCGTCGTCGGCCCGGTTGCGCATGCGGTCGAGCGTATCGCCCCGGCGCCGGAAGTTCGGCTGGTCACCGGTTTCCGCCGCTGGCCAGCAGCGCGCGGCGGGCGCCTCGCTTTGCCATTGCTGATGACGGCCGGTATCCTTCTGAGGCGTCCATGCGTACTGGCATGCCCGCCCCGCCCTCAGTGGCCCGGTGAGCTGCGGCCGGTACCTGCGGATTCCCGCGCCTAGGCAGGATATGTCCCCGGCGCGGGCCAGGGATTCAGGACTCACACGCGAAGGCTTATGACTGTGCGCACTTTCAGCCCGAAGGCCGCTGATATCCAGCGCCAATGGCACGTCATCGACGCATCGGACGTCGTACTCGGCCGGCTGGCTAGCCAGGCGGCGGTGCTGCTGCGCGGCAAGCACAAGCCGATCTTCGCGCCGCACGTGGACACCGGCGACTTCGTCGTCATCATCAACGCGGACAAGGTCGCCCTCAGCGGGAACAAGCTGCAGGACAAGATGGCCTACCGGCACACCGGGTACCCGGGCGGCCTGCGGTCGATGTCCTACGCCGAGCTGATGGCCAAGAGCCCCGAGCGCGCCGTTGAGAAGGCCGTCCGGGGCATGCTCCCGAAGAACACGCTCGGGCGGCAGATGCTGCGCAAGCTCAAGGTGTACGCCGGGCCTGAGCACCCGCACAAGGCGCAGGCGCCCGTGCCGTTCGAGATCACGCAGGTCGAGCAGCAGGCCAGCGCCAAGTAACGTCAGCCAGGCACAGATTTCAAGCGGAAGTACGAGGAAGACACCGTGGCCGAGTCCACTGAGACGCTCGAAGCCGGACCCGAGGCGAGCACGCCCGAGCAGAACCTGTCGGAGTACACCACTCAGACCGGTGACAGCGCGCAGTCCCGCCCGGCCGCGCGCAAGCCGGTCGTGACCGGGAAGGCGCTCGGTACCGGCCGCCGCAAGGAAGCCATCGCGCGGGTCCGGATTCAGCCCGGTACCGGTCAGTGGAAGATCAACGACCGCGCGCTCGAGGTGTACTTCCCGAACAAGGTGCACCAGCAGCTGGTCAGCGAGCCCTTCGTCACGCTGGGCGCCGAGGAGCAGTTCGACGTCATCGCGCGCATTGACGGCGGCGGCGTCAGCGGGCAGGCCGGCGCGCTGCGCCTCGGCATCGCCAGGGCGCTCACGCTGCGTCGACCCGGACAGCCGTCCGGCGCTGAAGCGGGCCGGCTTCCTCACCAGGGACGCGCGCGTGACGGAGCGCAAGAAGGCCGGCCTGAAGAAGGCCAGGAAGGCTCCGCAGTACTCCAAGCGCTAACCGCGCCAGCCAGGACGTTTACGGAGGATCTTGGCGGGCTATGGGGCAGCTTTTCGGTACGGACGGTGTCAGGGGAGTCGCAGGGCGTGAGCTAAGCGCCGGGCTTGCCATGGAGCTTGCGGCCGCTGCCGCCAGCGTGCTCACCGATGCCGCAGCAGGCGGCGACGGGGCCGTCGCACCGCGACCGGTCGCGGTGGTCGGGCGTGATCCGCGCGCCTCCGGCGAGTTCCTCGAGGCCGCGGTTGCCGCGGGCCTCGCGGCCAGCGGCGTCGATGTGATCCGGCTCGGGGTGATCCCGACTCCCGGCGTCGCTTACCTGACCGCCGCGCTGGATGCCGAATTCGGCGTCGTGCTGTCGGCAAGCCATAACCCGGCGCCGGACAACGGGATCAAGTTCTTCGCCAGGGGCGGGGTCAAGCTGCCGGACGTGGTCGAGGACGAAATTGAGGCGCGGCTGCGGGGCTGGCGGCCGGGGACTCTGCCGGTTACGGTCCCGCGGGCGTGCCCGCCGGCCGGATTCGGCCGGGTCACCGACGCTCGCGACCAGGGTGAGCAGTACCTCGACCACCTGCTGCGCACGGTCACGCACGGTCCCGCGGGCACGGCCGCCCCGCTGGCCGGGATGCGGGTAGTGGTGGACTGCGCGAACGGCGCGGCTTCCCGGTTCGCCCCGGACCTGCTGCGCCGGGCCGGTGCCGACGTGATCGTGATCGGAGCCGAGCCCGACGGCCTCAACATCAATCAGGGCTGCGGGTCTACGAGCCTGGAGACGCTGTCGGCGGCCGTGCGCGAATCCGGGGCGGACGCCGGCATCGCTCATGATGGCGACGCCGACCGCTGCCTGGCGGTCGACGCCTCCGGCCAGGTCATCGACGGCGACCAGATCCTGGCCGTGCTGGCAATCGCGCTCAAGTCGCGAGGGCAAGCTCTCTGGCGACACCGTCGTCGCGACGGTCATGTCCAACCTGGGCTTCCGGCACGCGATGCGCGAGGCTGGCATCGATGTAGTCGAGACGCCGGTCGGCGACCGGTACCTGATCGCGGCCATGCTCGACGGCAAGTTCGTTCTCGGCGGCGAGCAGTCCGGCCACATCATCATGCTGGACCACGCGACGACCGGTGACGGGATGCTGACCGGCCTGCACCTGCTCGCGGAGGCAGCCCGGCAGGAACGTCCGCTGGCCGACCTGGTCAGCGTCATGACCCGCTACCCGCAGGTCCTCATTAACGTTCAGGGGGTCGACAAGACCCTCGTCACCTCCTCGGCGGCGCTGGCCGACGCGGTCGCTGCCGCCGAGGCCGAACTGGGTGACACCGGCCGGGTTCTGGTCCGGCCGAGCGGAACCGAGCCCGCCGTCCGGGTCATGGTCGAGGCGGAGGACCACGGTCAGGCGGAGCGGGTCGCCGAGCGCCTCGCCGACGGGATCAGGCAGCTCGGCTAGCCGGATTTGCCCGGCTCCTGGTGCTTCCGGGGTGCGCAGGGGCGTGAGTTACCGACCGCGGCCCCACTATGGGCAGCGATCGGTAACTCACGCCCATCGCCAGCCGCTCCGCGACGCAGAAAACGCCGATAACGGTCACGGCTTCGTGCGCGATGGGGCGTGAGGTTGGATCGGCCGCCCCGCTAAGGACTGCGGATCCAACCTGGCGCGCGTCAGCCGCAAGCCCGGCAGCACGAGACCCCGTCCGGCGCGCCCCGTCCGGCAAGGCCGCCTGCGGGCGACGGTGACCGATGGTGGCACGCTTGGCAGATGATCGTTGGCATCGGCGTGGACCTGGCCGAGATCTCCCGGCTGGAGACGTCGCTCGCCCGGACCCCCGGACTGGCCGAGCGTTTGTTCGCTGACAGCGAACGCGATCGTCCGGTGAGCACCCTGGCCGGCTACTTCGCGGCCAAGGAAGCGGTGGCCAAAGCGCTCGGCGCGCCGCCGGGCCTGCGGTGGACCGATGTCGTCGTCAGCAACGATGCGGACGGCAAGCCGGAACTGACCGTCACCGGCACGGTGGCAGCCCTGGCTGACAGCCTCGACGTGACCAGCTGGCATGTGTCCATCAGCCACGACGCGGGCTACTGCGTCGCCATGGTGATAGCCGAGCGGTGACCCTGTGCCCGGCATCCTGGTGCTACGGACAGCCGCGCGATGATAGCTGCGGCGGGGCTGGGCAGCGGCGGCGAGTAGGAACTGCGGTGACGCCGGCCCACGCGGGCAAGGAAGACTCGGCGGGAAGATTCAGGCGGACGTGATCCGGCAGGCACGACAGACTCAGGTGGTGACGGCGAGGCAATGAGAACCGCGCACACGGTTGCGGCCGTGCGGGACGCCGAGCAGGCGCTGATGGCCGCTCTTCCGGACGGAACGCTGATGCAGCGCGCCGCCGCCGGGCTGGCCGCGGTCTGCGCGGGCCTGCTGGGCCAGGTCTATGGCGCCCGCGTCGTCGTGCTGGCCGGCGGGGGCGACAACGGCGGCGACGCGCTGTACGCGGCGGCCCGCCTGGCCGCCCGGGGCGCGGCCGTGATAGCGGTGGCGGCCGGATCCCGCCTGCACGAAGCGGGTGCGGCCGAGCTGGCGGCCAGCGGCGGCCGGCTGGTGCCAGCCACGGAGGCCGACGCCAGCAGCGCCGGGCCGGTTGCGCCAGTGGCCCGGCAGGCCGCCGATGCCGCCCTGGCCGCCGATGCCGGCCAGTCCATCGCGTCCTCGGCCCGCCAGGCCATCGCGTCCGCGGACCTGATCATTGACGGCCTCACCGGCATCGGCGGCCACGGCGGCCTGCGCGAGCCCGGGGCGGCGCTGGCAGAACTGGTCGCGGAGGCCCGCCGTGACGGTGCTCTCGTCGTCGCCGTCGATCTGCCGAGCGGTATCGACGCTGACACCGGCGAGGTGCACGGTGCCGCCATTGCCGCTGACGTCACCGTGACCTTCGGAACCATCAAGCCCGGCCTGCTGATAGACCCGGGCGCTGGCTTCGCCGGGACAACCGAGCTGGTCGACATCGGCCTGCGGCCCTACCTGGGGCCGCCCGGCGTCGTATCGCTGCAGGCCGCCGACGTCGCCGCCGTGCTGCCCCGCCCGAGCGCTGAGTCTGACAAGTACCGCCGCGGCGTACTCGGACTGGTCGCCGGCAGCGATCAGTTCACCGGCGCGGCAGTCCTGTCCTGCGGCGGCGCGATCCGCGGCGGGGCCGGCATGGTGCGGTTCGTGTCAGCCGACGTCGCGGTGGCCGTGGTCCGCCAGCACTGGCCCGAGGCGGTGCTCACCACCTACGACCCTGGCCGGCCGGGCGAGGCGGTCACGACGGCCGGGCAGGTGCAGGCCTGGACCGCCGGTCCGGGCATCGGAACCGGGGCTGAAGCTCTCGACGTCCTGACCGCAGTTCTTGGCAGCGACGTCCCCGCGCTCGTCGACGCGGACGGCCTAACAGTGCTGGCCGCTCACCGGGACCTGCTCAAGCGCGCGGCACCGGTGCTGATCACGCCGCACGCGGGCGAGCTGTCCCGGCTGCTGTCCGCTGACCGGGCCGACATCGAGGCGCGCCGCCTGCACTACGTGCGCGCCGCCGCGGCCGAACTCGGCGTCACCGTGCTGCTCAAGGGCTCCACAACGGTCATCGCCAGTCCTGACCCCGCGCAGCCCGTACTGGTGAACTCGACCGGGACGAGCTGGCTGGCAACCGCGGGCTCGGGGGACGTGCTGTCCGGCCTGGCCGGCTCTCTGCTCGCGCAGGGGCTAGATGCCCCGCAGGCCGCCGCCGTTGGCGCCTACCTGCACGGCATGGCCGGGCGGCTGGCCGCACGCGACGCCCCGATCGGGGCAGCTGACCTGCTCGCGGCGATCCCGGCCGCCATCCGCTCGGTGACGAGCGACGAGCTTTAACGGCCGGGAACGCACCCGCCCGGCGAAGCCGCGTCCCGACCGTGCCCGGCCCGGCCGATCCGGCTCCGGTCGGGCGCCGGCCGGTCCCGCTCCGGTCGGGCGCCGGCCGGTCCCGCTCCGGTCGGGCGCAGCCCGGTCCCGCTCCGGTCAGGCGCCGGCCGATCGCGCTCTGGCTGCGCAGGGCCGATCCCGCCCGGCCCTGCCGAATCACGCTACGGGCGGGCCCCGGACAGTCGGGCGCCGCCCAGGCCCAGTCCGCTAGCCCGCTGCCTCGCCGCTAGCCCTCAGCCTGGGCCTAGCGCTCCGCCTGGCCCTAGCCGGCCGCCTGCCCGCCCAGGTAGCGAGCCAGGAACTCGTCGGCCGCGGCGAAGAACTTCAGCCGGTTCTCCGGCTTGGCGAAGCCGTGCCCCTCGTCCGGGAACAGCATGTAGTCGTGCTCGATCCCGGCCTTCTCCAGGGCGGCCACGATCTGCTCGGACTCGGCCTGCTTCACCCGCGGGTCATTCGCGCCCTGGGCGATCAGCAGCGGGATCCGGATCTGCTCGGCGGCCGCCAGCGGCGAGCGGGACCACAGGAAGTCGCGGTCCTTCGCCGGATCACCCACCCGGTTATGGAACTGGGCCACCATCGGCGCCCAGTACGGCGGGATGGTCTCAATGAGCGTGATCAGGTTGGACGGCCCGACAATGTCGACGCCGCAGCAGTACAGGTCGGGAGTGAAGGCCGCGCCGGCGAGCGTCGCGTAGCCGCCGTAGGAACCGCCGACGATCGCGATCCTCGACGGATCGGCCCAGCCCTGGCTGATCACGTGGGCGACGGCGTCGCTGAGGTCATTCTGCATCGCCGCGCCCCACTCGCGGTCACCCGCGTTGAGGAAGCTCTTGCCGTAGCCGGTCGAGCCGCGGAAGTTCACCTGCACGCACAGGTAGCCCCGGTTGGCGAGCCATTGCGCTTCCGCGTCGTAACCCCAGGTGTCGCGTGCCCAGGGGCCGCCGTGCACGAGGAGCACGGCCGGGAGGTCAGCCCGTTCCCGCCGGGTCGGGAATGTCAGGTAACCGTGCACGGTCAGGCCGTCACGTGACTGGAACGAGAAGGGCTCCATGTCCGCCAGCTCGTACTTCGCCAGCTCCGGCTGGTGCTCGAACAGGAAGCTGGCCGTGCCGGCGGTCGTGTCGTAGGCGAAGAACGAGACCGGCCCGGCGTCGTTGGTGAACGCCACCAGCCACACCCGGTCGGCGTCGTCGGCATCGGAGAAGACCGGGTCACCGGGGTGCAGGGCGCGGATGGCTTCGAGGTGCCCGGCCACCGACGGGTCAAGTACCCGGTATTCCGACCGCGCCTTGAGGAACGTCACGATCTGCGGTTCGCGGGTATCCGGGTCGATCCGGACGTCGCTGACGTCCGACTCGGGGTCCGCCGCGAGGACCTCGGTGCTGCCGCTGGCGAGGTCGATCCTGACCAGGGCCGCTGAATCCAGGCCGACCGACGAGATCATCAGCAGCGAGCTGCCGTCAGCGCTGAAGGCAACCGGGCCGGTGGACAGCGAGTCCTCTGCCGGGATCGTCAGCAGGATCCGCCAGCTGTCGCTGTCCTGACTGTCCCTGACGACCAGCAGCATCGAGCCGTCGGGCTGAGGCTGAACCGCGGCCCGGACGGCGAGCTGCGCGTCGGCGACCATGCCGATCAGTCCCGGATTGGCGAGCTCCTTGGTCAGCTCGCCGGTCCGCAGATCGACCCGGTAGACGTCGTGCAGCTGCGGGTTGTCCTTGTTCAGCCCGATCAGAATCTCGTCCGGGAACGCGCGCTCGGCGGCGATCAGCTGCGTCTGGACGCCGTCAAACGGGGTGAGGTCCCGCCGCTGCATGGTCCGCAGGTCGACATCGTGCAGCCGCCAGTTCTCATCGCCGCCGGTGTCCTGCAGGTAGAGCAGGTGGTGGCCGTCGTGCGCCCAGGCGAACTGGCGGATGCCCCGGTCGGTGTCGTCAGTGACGACGCTGGCCGCGTCCCAGTCGACCCCGGTCTCCGTGCGGATCGGCGCAAGCCAGACATTCAGCACCCCGTCGTGCGGTGCGATCCAGGCCAGCTGGCTGCCGTCAGGGGACAGGCGGGGGCTTACCCGCTCGGGGTTACCGAACAGGACGGTCAGCGGTATGAGTTCTGCCATAGCCAGCTACCTATCACGACGGGCAGCCCGGTCGCGAACCGGGCCGTGGGCCGGGCCGTGAGCCAGGGGCAGCCCAGGCCCGGCCGGGCGGGATGCGCAGGCCGGCTCATTCCGGCTGGCAGACTGGATGGCTATGGATGGTCAGCCGGAGGCAGTAGTCGACCTGGACGCGGTCCAGGCGAATGTAGCCGCGATCAGCCGGCACGTCGGCTCGGCCCAGGTCATGGCGGTCGTGAAATCTGACGGGTACGGCCACGGCATGCTGCCGTCGGCGCGCGCGGCACTGGCCGGAGGCGCGACCTGGCTCGGCGTCGTGCATGTCGCCGATGCGATCGAGCTGCGCCGGGCCGGGCTGACGGTGCCGGTGCTGAGCCTGCACGGCAGCCCCGATTCGCCGCACGCCGAGGCCATCAGGCACGACGTCGACCTGACCGCCGGCACGGCCGCGCTCGTCGATCAGATTGCGCTGGCTGCCGAGGGCTGCGGCAGGACCGCCCGGCTGCACCTGGAGGCCGACACCGGCATGAGCCGGGGCGGCGCCATTCCGGCCGACTGGCCCGGCCTGGTCCGGACGGCTCTGGCGGCGCAGGCGGCGGGCCGGGTCCAGATCGTCGGGTTGTGGTCGCACTTCGCCTGCGCTGATATCCCGGGGCATCCGTCGATCGCCGGCCAGCTGGACGCCTTCCGCGCCGCCGTCGCCGTGGCCGAGACGGCCGGTGTCACCCCGGAGGTGCGCCATCTGGCGAACGGCCCGGCCACGCTGGCGCTGCCTGAATCCTACTTCGACCTGGTGCGGCCGGGGGGTGCCGTGTTCGGGCTGAGCACGCTGCCGGGCGGGGCGCCGGACTGGCTGCGCCCGGCCATGACCCTGCGGGCCCGGCTGATCCAGGTGAAGCGCGTCCCGGCCGGCACTCCGGTTTCCTACGCGCACCGGTATGCGACCAGCAGCGACACCAGGCTCGGCGTGCTGCCGCTCGGCTACAACGAGGGAATACCGCGGCACGCGACCAATGCCGACGCCCTGCTGTTCACCGGCGGCCGCCGGGTGGCGATTGCCGGGACCGTCAATCTGAACCACATCATCGTCGATCTCGGTCCCGATGCGGGTGAGGCGGGAGACGAGGTCATCGTGTTCGGTCCCGGCGACAGGGGTGAGCCGACCGCGCAGGAATGGGCGGATGCCCTCGGCACCATCGCCTACGAGATCGTGACCCGGTTTACCGGTAAGGTGCCAAGAACTTACTCTGGAGTAACAACGACTGAGGACGGCGCCTCGACGAGGGGCCGGCCACGGCCGGCTCGACTGAGGTGGCGGCACTGGCCGCGGACGGGAGAACTGATGGCCCGGTGGCGGCGGCTCTCTAGCGTCGCAGGGCTGGCTACCGGAATCGCGGCCGCATCGGCCGGCGCGGTCATCGCCGCGGAGAAGGTGGCCGTCGGGCGGATCCGGCTGCGGCCCGACCCGGCCAGGGACGAGCCGCTCGGTGAGCTGCGGGGGACTCCGGTCGAGGTTGTCGCTGACGACGGCGTCCGGCTCTACACCGAGGTATCCGGGCCGCCGGACGCGCCCGTCACGATCGTGTTCTGCCACGGCTACACCCTCAGCCAGGAGATCTGGCACTATCAGCGCCGGGATCTGCAGTCCCAGGCCCGGCTGGTGTTCTGGGATCAGCGCAGCCACGGGCGGTCGGGCCGCAGTGACCCGGCGAACGTCAGCATTGACCAGCTCGGCCGGGACCTGGACGCCGTGCTGGCCGCCACCGTGCCCGCCGATGCCCCGGCGGTACTCGCCGGGCACTCAATGGGCGGGATGACGATCATGGCCCTGGCCGGCCAGCGGCCTGAGCTCTTCGGCCCGAAGGTGATCGGCGTCGCGCTGATCTCCACCACCGCCTATCTCGTCGACGCCACCGGGTGGCTGCCCGCCCCGCTGCGCCCGCTTGCCCGCTGGGCCGGCCCTGGCCTGCTGCGCAGCTCGTCGCGCGGGCGCCGGGCGGAGCTGACCGAATGGGTCCGGAGCGCGGCCAATGACCTGTCGTTCTTGTCGACCCGGTTCATCGCCTTCGGCGATCCGGACGTCAGCCCCGCCGTCGTAGATTTCCTGGAACGGGTGATCAGGGCTACGCCGATAGACGTGATCGCTGACTTCTACCTGACGCTGCTTGAGCATGACCAGCGGGCGGCGCTTGACGTCATCGGCCGGGTTCCGACCGTGGTGGTGACCGGCACCGAAGACCGGCTGATCGGATCGGGCCAGACGGCTGAGCTTGCTGCCGCGATTCCGGGTGCCAGGCTGGTCTGCGTGCCCGAAGCTGGGCACATGGCTCTTCTGGAGAGGCCCGAGGTGGTGACCGGGGAGATCGCGGGCCTGGTGGCCGAGGCCCTGGCCCGGGCGGCGCGGCGGAGCCCGGCATGACCGGGCCATCGCGCAGTGCCCGTGCGGCCCGGGTCAGGGTGCCGTGCCCGGGCCAGGGTGCCGTGCCCGGGTCGGACCTCCGCGCCGATCAGAACGCGCAAGGCGGCCGGGATGCCGAGCTGAGCGGCCCGGCCGTCGACGAAGTCGTCACGGTTGCGACCGCGGAGCAAATGCGTCTTCTCGGCCGGCGGCTCGCGGGCCAGTTGCGGGCCGGAGACCTCGTCGTCCTGTCTGGCCCGCTCGGCGCGGGCAAGACGACACTGACCCAGGGCATCGGGGCCGGTCTCGACGTCCGCGGAGCGGTGACATCGCCGACCTTCGTGATCGCGCGCCTGCATCCGAGCCAGTCAGCGGGCCCGGACCTGGTCCACGCGGACGCCTACCGGCTCGGCAGCCGGGCCGAGGTGGACGATCTGGACCTCGATGCCGACCTGGCAACCTCGGTCACCGTGGTCGAGTGGGGCGAGGGGCTCGTCGAGGAACTCGCGCCGAGCTTCCTGTCGGTCGGCATCCGCGCGGATGAGCCCGCCCCGGCCGGCCCGAGCCAGGCCGCTGCTGCCGACGCTGCTGCCGGCGCCGCCGAGGCGGACGTGGGGCGGACTGTCCGCGTCCGGGGCTGGGGCGAACGGTGGCGAAGCGCCCCCGCCGCGGACGCCATTCGCGCGGCGCTGTCGGGCCTCAGCTAGGGATCTTGCCGACACCCTGGCGCTTTCAGTAACCAGAGTGGTCGTTATGGGACTGTTTGCGTGCAGGAAATCGCCAGGGTGTTGTGCCTTAGCTGCCGGGCGGAGAAATGCGAGGTCTGGAGCGGCGCCTCCGGAGCCGCCTCCGCAGTGCCGGAGCTGGAGGAGGCTCGGTACCGAATTGTCCCCCGCGGCGCTGTTCGCGCTACTAAACTGCCGGTGAATCCAGCCAGTCCTTCTGCCGTGGTCACCCCGCGGCCTGATCCGCCCAGGGAGGTGCGCCGTGGACGAGCAGGGCAGCCCGCCGCCTCGCGCCTCGCGGCAGGCCGGCTCGGGCACCGGGGCGCCAGCTCCGACCGCGGCTCGCGGGACTCGCGGCCGCGCCGCGACCGGCCCGGCCGCCCTGGCTGGGACAGTTTCGAGGCCTTCGGGCCCGACACCGACGCCGATCTTCCGCCGTGGGCCGGCCCGGCCGGCTACCCGGCCCGGCCGACCAGCACGCTGCGCCGGTCGTCGTCCCCTCGCGATCCGTACGCGGACGGCGAGGATGACACCGTCGACCCGACGGGCACTTACCACCTGGACGGCGAGCCGGAGCCGGAGCCGGAGCCGGAGCTGGCCGCTGCCGCCGGCAGCCGGATGCTCGCCCGGCGGCGCGGTCGCGCGGCCGCGACCCGGCTCCGCAAGTCCCGCCGCCGGGTATACCGCTGGTGCGGCGTGGCGATCGTGGCCTGCATCATCGCCGCCGGGATCACCGCGCTCGTGACTCACCACCCGCCGAAGAAGTCGCTGTACGTGACCTCGCTGCTGCCGGGCGAGTTCAAGTCGGTTCCGTCTGCCTGCGGGAGCGTGAGCACCTCGGTGCTCGATCAGTACGTCCCCGAGCCAGGCCGGACATCGTCAAGCGAGCTGTCCGGCAGCACCGATAGCCAGTGCAGTTTCACGGTGGACCGCAAGCCGGTCTTCCTGGTCCTCGAGGTGGCGGTGCAGGCGTTCCAGCCGTTCGCCGCCGCGACCGGTTCCGGCAGCGCGGCCGGGAGCGCGTCAGCGAATGCGCAGGACAATTACGCGCAGGAGCAGCAGCAGCTGACCAAGCCCGCGAAGCTGTCGCCGCTGTCGTCGGCCCGGGTAACGGCGCTGCCCAAGACCGGCCAGCAGGCTTTCACCGCAGTCCAGCGCGAGCACGTCAGCGGCATCATCACCGAGGTGGTCACCGTCGTCATCCGCGAGCGCAATGTGCTTATCGTGGTAGCCGAGTCAGGGCAGGAGTCCGGCCACGGATTCGGCCCGGTCTCGGCCGGCACCCTGGAGGCGGGCGCCCAGGCCGCCGCCAGGAACGTGCTGGCCAGCGCGATGAAGCAGCCGACGGCCTGACGGCCGGCTGAGGATAACGGCCCTCAGCGGGCGTTCCGTGTCCCGACCACCGGCTGCGGCTCACTAGGCTGGGCAACCGTGCTGCTGCTCGCGTTCGATACCGCAACCCCGGCGGTGACTGTGGCCCTCCATGACGGCTGCGAGGTCATCGCGGAGGAGACCGCCGTTGACGGGCGCAGGCACGGCGAGCTGCTTGCCGTGTTCATCGACAAGGTCCTGCGCAGCTCGGGGGCCGCCCAGGGTGATCTGACCAGCATCGCCGTCGGTACCGGCCCTGGTCCCTACACAGGACTCCGGGCGGGCCTGGTCACGGCCCGCGTACTCGGGGACGCGCTCGGGATCAGGACCGAGGGCATCTGCACGCTCGACGTGATTGCCGCGGGCGCCTGCGGCCAGGCCGGCGGCCGCGATTTCCTGGTGGCCACGGACGCCCGCCGCCGCGAGGTCTACTGGGCCCGCTACTCAGCGGGCGGCCAGCGCACTGACGGACCGCAGGTCGGCAGCCCGGCCGGGCTGCCGACCGGCCTCCCGGCCGCCGGGGAAGGCGCGGTGCTCTACCCGGAGCTGACCAGCTCGCCGCTGGAGCCGCGCTTCCCGGCCGCAGCCCAGCTGGCCGTCCTGGCCGCGGCCCGGCTTGCGGCCGGCGACGCGCCTGAGCCGGCCGAGCCGCTGTACCTGCGCCGGCCGGACGCCAGGGAACCGGGCAGGCCCAAGCGGGTGACGCCGTGAGCAGGCCCGCGCTCCGGCCGATGACGACAGCGGACCTCGACCCGATCCTGGAGCTGGAAGCCGCGCTGTTCGGCGACGAATCCTGGTCGCGGCAGATGCTCGCCGGAGAGCTGAGCCAGCAGAACGGCACCCGCTATTACTTTGTCGCTGAGGACGGCGGCGTCATCGTCGGCTACGCGGGCTTGCTGGCTGCCGGAGGCCAGGCGGACGTGCTGACAATCGCTGTGGCGGCTGACCACTGGGGCCAGGGCATCGGCTCGGTTCTGCTGACCGAGCTGCTGACCGAGGCGACCCGGCGAGGCGCCACCGAGATCTTCCTTGAGGTCAGGGAAGACAACCTCCGGGCCCAGCGGCTCTACCAGTGGTGGGGATTCGCCGAGATCGGCATCAGGCGCGGCTATTACCAGCCGTCCGGCACTGATGCCATCGTCATGAGCCGCGAGCTGACCGGGGTGATCGGGCCGCCGCGCGGCCGCGCCGCGGGCCGCCGGCTCGGCGGCCGGAGGAGGTGAGGCGCCGTGACCGCGCCCCTGGTACTGGGCATCGAGACGTCCTGCGACGAGACCGGCGTGGGCCTGGTGCGCGGCAATGAGCTGCTGGCCGACGCGGTGGCCTCCAGCGTGGCCGAGCACGCCCGGTTCGGCGGCGTGGTGCCTGAGGTCGCCAGCCGCGCCCACCTGGAGGCCATGGTGCCGACAGTGCAGCTGGCACTGGACAAGGCGGGCGTGCGGCTGGCGGATGTGGACGCGATCGCGGTCACGGCGGGTCCCGGCCTGGCCGGGGCCCTTCTCGTCGGCGTCAGCGCCGCCAAGGCGTACGCGATCGCCACCGGCAAGCCGCTGTACGGCGTCAACCATCTCGCCGCTCACGTCGCCGTCGACCAGCTGGAGCACGGCCCGCTTCCGGCGCCCGTCATCGCGCTGCTGGTCTCAGGCGGCCACTCCTCGCTGCTGCTGGTACCCGATCTTGCCGACGAGGTCGTGCCGCTCGGCTCGACTATCGACGATGCGGCGGGCGAGGCATTCGACAAGGTCGCGCGCGTGCTGGGGCTGCCGTTCCCCGGCGGCCCGTACATCGACCGCGCCGCCGCCGCGGGCGACCGGGCCCTGATCGCGTTCCCGCGCAGCAAGTACTCCGACGGCAGCAGCGACTTCTCCTTCTCCGGGCTCAAGACCGCGGTAGCGCGCTGGGTGGAAGCACGGGAGGCCGCCGGCGAGCCGGTTCCGGTGGCCGACGTGGCCGCGTCTTTCCAGGAAGCGGTCGCGGACGTCCTGACCAGGAAGGCGATCGACGCCTGCCGGGCGCACGGGGTCGGGCATCTGGTGATCGGGGGCGGCGTCGCCGCCAACTCGCGCCTGCGGGCGCTGGCCGCCGAGCGGGCCGGCAAAGCGGGCCTGCGGCTGCGGGTCCCGCGGCCCGGACTGTGCACGGACAACGGCGCGATGGTGGCAGCGCTTGGCGCTGAGCTGGTGGCCAGGGGGGCAGCACCATCCGGCCTGGACTTCGCGGCCGACTCCTCGCTCCCGGTGACGGAGATCACCGCGGCCTAGCCTCTTTCCTGCCGTGTTTGACGTGCCAGGGAAGGGGGGCTAGCCTACGGAACTGGCACTCACTACGGTAGAGTGCTAACGCGACAAGGTTGGTCTGACACCCGCGACGGCAGGCCGACATGGTCGACTCTCTAATTCAGCTAGCCCTTTCCGGAGGGGGAGGTCAGATCGTGACGACCGCCACCAAGGTTGTTCTGAAGCCGCTCGAAGACAGGATCGTGGTGCGCCCGCTTGAGGCTGAGCAGACCACCGCATCCGGCCTGGTCATCCCCGACACTGCCAAGGAGAAGCCCCAGGAGGGCGAAGTCCTGGCTGTCGGCCCCGGCCGCTTCGACGACGCTGGCGCCAAGCGCGTCCCGATGGACGTCAGCGTCGGCGATGTCGTGCTGTACAGCAAGTACGGCGGCACCGAGGTGAAGTACCACGGCGAGGAGTACCTGGTGCTCTCTGCCCGCGACGTGCTCGCCATCATCGAGAAGTAAGAATCAGCAGCTTCTCGCGCGCGGGCCTGGCCCGCGCCGGGCTGGCCCGCCAGCCCGGCACCGCCCCGGCTCGGCTCGCGGCTCACGGAGCATGCCTCCGGCAGTCCGCGACCCGGTCCGGGGCGGTGGCGTGAGAGCACGCGCCTAGACCCGCACAACTACAGACACGCACAACCAAAGACACTGGGGTACCAGATGGCCAAGAGCCTGGAATTCGACGAGGACGCACGGCGCGCTCTCGAGCGGGGCGTCAACCGCCTCGCGGACGCCGTCAAGGTGACGCTCGGCCCGAAGGGCCGCAACGTCGTGATCGACAAGAAGTGGGGAGCACCCACGATCACCAACGACGGCGTGACCGTCGCGCGGGAGATCGAGCTTGAGGACCCGACTGAGAACCTCGGCGCGCAGCTGGCCAAGGAAGTCGCGACCAAGACCAACGACGTGGCCGGTGACGGCACCACAACCGCGACCGTGCTCGCCCAGGCCATGGTTGCCGAAGGCCTGCGCAGCGTAGCCGCCGGCGCCAACCCGATGGCACTGAAGCGCGGTGTCGACGCTGCGGCCGCCGCGGTCGCCGAGGCCCTGCTCAAGTCGGCGCGCGACGTCGAGGAGCGCAGCGAGGTCGCCAACGTCGCGACGATCTCGGCCCAGGACGCCAAGATCGGCGAGGTCATCGCCGAGGCGTTCGACAAGGTCGGCAAGGACGGCGTGATCACCGTCGAGGAAGCCCCGACTATGGGCATCGAGCTCGAGTTCACCGAGGGCATGCAGTTCGACAAGGGCTACATCTCGGCGTACTTCAGTACCGACCCGGAGCGGATGGAGGCCGTGATCGAAGACGGCTACATCCTGCTGACCGGCGGCAAGATCTCGTCGATGGCCGAGTTCCTTCCGCTGCTGGAGAAGATCGCCCAGACCAAGAAGCCGCTGCTGGTGATCGCGGAGGACGTGGACGGCGAGGCCCTGTCGACGCTGGTGGTCAACAAGATCCGCGGCCTGCTGAACGTGGTCGCGGTCAAGGCTCCCGGTTTCGGCGACCGGCGCAAGGCCATGCTCGAGGACATGGCCGTCCTCACCGGCGGTCAGGTCGTGAGCGAGGAGGTCGGCCTGAAGCTCGACCAGGTGGGCCTCGACGTGCTCGGCCAGGCCCGGCGCGTGGTTGTCACGAAGGACACCACCACGATCATCGACGGCGCGGGCGACCAGTCGGCCGTCGAGGACCGCATCAGGCAGCTCAGGACCGAGATCGAGAACACCGACTCGGACTGGGACAAGGAGAAGCTGCAGGAGCGGGTAGCCAAGCTGGCGGGCGGCGTAGCCGTGCTGCGGGCGGGTGCCGCGACTGAGGTGGAGCTCAAGGAGAAGAAGCACCGGCTCGAGGACGCCATCTCGGCGACGAGGGCAGCCATCGAGGAGGGCATCATTCCCGGTGGCGGGGCAGCGCTTGTCCAGGTCGCGGTCCACCTCGGCGACCTTGGCCTGACCGGCGACGAGGCGACCGGAGTGCAGATCGTGCGCCGGGCGCTGTCCGCTCCGGCCCGGTGGATCGCCGAGAACGCGGGCGTCGAGGGCGGCGTGGTCATCGGCCGCATCGCCGAGCTGCCCGCTGGCCACGGCTACAACGCGGCAACCGGCGAGTACGGCGACCTGATGGCGCAGGGTGTCATCGACCCGGTCAAGGTCACCAGGTCGGCCGTTCAGAACGCGGCGTCGATTGCCGGAATGCTGCTGACCACTGAGGTGCTCGTCAGCGAGAAGCCAGAGCCTGAGGAGGCCCCGGCTGGCGGCGGCGGACACGGCCACCAGCACTGATGACGCAGCACTGAGCACCAAGGCTGGCATCACCGGCCAGCTTCCGCCGGGCCCCGCCCGCACGCCCCCGTGGCGCTGCGGACGGGGCCTGGTGCTTTCCCGGCTGCGCGCCGGGCCCCGGCCAGGCGATACTGGGTCTGTGACCATCGAGGCCGTCGTTTTCGACTTCGACGGGCTGCATCATGGACACCGAGGGCACCATGGTGGCGAGCTGGCAGTACGAGTGGCGTCAGCACGGCCTGGAACTCGACCTGACGACCTTCCTGGCCGATCATGGCGGTGACCTGACCCGGCAGCGCTACGCCGACCTGGCCCGGGCAGTTGGCCCCGGCTACGACTGGCAGGCCAGCCACGCCCGGCGCACGGCTTTCCGCAACGACCTCAACGCCCGGCTAGGCCTGCTGCCGGGCATCGCGTCCTGGCTTGACGAAGCTGCCGCCTCCGGCCTGCGGCTGGCCGTCGCCAGCAGTTCGCCGCGGGACTGGGTGCACCGGCTGCTGGCGCGCTCACGGAACCTGGACCGGTTCGAGGTCGTCGCCTGCGGCGACGAGGTAGCCGGCCCCAAGCCTGACCCCGCCGTGTACCTGCTGGCACTGCACCGCCTGGGCTTGCCAGCCAGCAGCGCGGTCGCGGTCGAGGACGCGGCCCATGGCGTCGCTGCCGCCAGGGCAGCCGGCCTGCGATGCGTGGCGATTCCCGGCCAGCACGCCGATCCAGCCCGGTTCGGTCATGCCGACCTCGTCCTCCGCAGCGCCGCCGACACGGATCTGGCCGGCGTGCTGCACGCGCGCTCGCCGCCAGCGCGGCCTGACCGGGACCCGCGCCTGCCCCGAAGCGGCGTTCCGTTTCACGCTGACGACGCGCATGCCGACATGGCCGATCTTGTGCGCGCTTGACGCCAGATCCGGGACGAGAATGCCATTTCAAGCTCTAGGCAATCATTTAAATGGCGCGTGCAATAACTCACAGTAGTTATCTGACTACGTAAGGTAATTACTTTACTCAAGTATCAGCCTGACACATCAATGTGACCTTTCCGTTGCCTATCTTTATGTTGCCTTTGCTCGCCCCATGGGGATTCAATGAATCACGCATACGAATTCGTGAGACCGCCATTGAGCCAGGGGGGATCAGGTGGAATCGCAGGTAGATGGAGCTAGGCATAGCAACATGGGCATTCTGACCGAGCTAGCAGTACGTGGTCAGCCCGCCGCAATCGACACGTTGCTACGACAGATCAGGCCAATGGTAGTCCGCTATTGCCGGGCTCGACTGGGCCGCATTTCCGGGCATTATCACGCGGCCGATGACGTCGCACAGGAGGTATGTATCGCCGTTCTTTCCGCGCTCCCGCGTTATCAGGACATGGGCCGTCCATTCGCGTCATTCGTCTTCGGGATCGCATCCCACAAGGTGGCCGACGCCATGCGCAGCGCGTCCCGGCTCGCGATTCCGACCGAGGACCTGCCCGACGGCCCTGATGACCGGCCGGGACCGGAGGAGACCGCTGTCGCCTACCTGGAAGCCGAGCAGGCCCGCGCGCTGCTCGCCCGGCTGCCGGGGAACCAGCGCGAACTCATCAGGCTGCGCGTGCTGTCCGGCCTGTCGGCTGAGGAGACCGGTCATGCGCTCGGCATGTCGGCCGGCGCGGTGCGGGTCGCTCAGCACCGGGCGCTGGCCCGGCTGCGGGCCATCGCGATCGAGGAGCCGGCCTTTACCGAATCCGCCTAGCCCGTGCGCATCAGGCGCACCCCGCCGGTCCGCGCCCCCGTCCGCGGATCGCGGCCTGCCAGGGCCGGCCGAATCCCTGCTCCCCCGTGGCAGGGATCCCGGCCCTGGCGGGAGCCGGGCCTCCGCTGGCCGTCGCGGAGGTCGCCGGCCCTGACTGGCGGCCGGGACCGGAGTCCCCCCGAAATACTCCGGTCCCGGCCGCCGCCTCCGGCCGGGACACGGGCCAGCGGCTGGCGCCGGTCACTAGGATGAGAGCAAACCCAGCACTGCGACCCGGAACGTGAGATGAGCGACGAGAAGTTCGGCCCGCCCGCCCTGACCTTCGACGACGTTCTGCTGCTCCCGGCACATTCAGTAATAATGCCGAGCGAAGCGGACACCACGGCCCGGCTGACGCCGCGCCTCTCACTGCGCATACCGCTGCTCTCCTCCGCCATGGACACCGTGACCGAAGCGCGGATGGCTATCGCCATGGCCCGCCAGGGCGGCGTCGGCGTGCTGCACCGCAACATGTCCGTCGAGGAGCAGGCGCAGCAAGTCGACATGGTCAAGCGCTCCGAGGCCGGGATGATCACCAATCCGGTGACCTGCGGCCCGGACGCGACCGTCGCCGACGTCGAGGAGCTGTGCGCGCGCTACCGGATCTCCGGCGTGCCGGTCGCCGGCGCGGACGGCACTCTGGTCGGCATCGTCACCAACCGGGACATCCGGTTCGAGTCCGACCACCGGCGGCGGGTGGCCGAGGTGATGACGCCGATGCCGCTGGTGACCGCTCCGGTCGGCGTCACCCGGCCGGAGGCGCTGGCCCTGCTCAGCAGCAACAAGGTCGAGAAGCTGCCGCTGGTCGACGAGGCCGGGCGGCTGCGCGGCCTCATCACGGTCAAGGACTTCACCAAGAGCGAGAAGTTCCCGAGCGCCACCAAGGACGCCGAGGGCCGGCTGGTCGTCGGCGCTGCCGTCGGCGTCGGCGAGGACGCCAAGCGGCGGGCCCAGGCACTGATCGAGGCGGGCGCTGGACTTCCTCGTGGTCGACACTGCGCACGGCCACGCCGAGGCAGTGCTCGGACATGGTGGCCGGCAGGTCAAGGCCAACTCCCGAGTCGAGGTCATCGGCGGCAACGTGGCCACCAGGGCCGGCGCGCAGGCGCTGATCGACGCCGGCGCGGACGCGGTCAAGGTCGGCGTCGGGCCGGGCTCGATCTGCACCACCCGGGTCGTGGCCGGCGTGGGCGTGCCCCAGGTCACCGCCATCTACGAGGCCGCGCAGGCGTGCCAGGCGGCCGGCGTGCCGCTGATCGGCGACGGCGGCGTGCAGTACTCAGGCGACATCGCCAAGGCGATCGCGGCCGGCGCCGACACCGTCATGCTCGGCAGCCTGCTGGCCGGCTGCGAGGAAGGTCCCGGCGAGCTGGTCTTCATCAACGGCAAGCAGTTCAAGCTGTACCGGGGGATGGGCTCGCTCGGCGCGATGCGCAACGCCGAGCGCGGCGGCTCGTACTCCAAGGACCGCTACTTCCAGGACGACGTGCTGCGCGAGGACAAGCTGGTGCCCGAGGGCGTCGAGGGCCAGGTGCCTTACCGCGGCCCGCTGGCCGCGGTCGCCGACCAGCTGACCGGCGGCTTGCGCGCGGCCATGGGCTACTGCGGCGCCCGGACGATCGCCGAGCTCCAGCAGGCGCGGTTCACCCAGATCACCAGCGCCGGCCTGGTGGAAAGCCATCCGCACGACATCCAGATGGTGGCCGAGGCGCCGAACTACGGCGGCCGGCGAAACTAGCCCGGACCCGCCGGTCCCCGCGGAAAGGCGCGTGCGCGCGCAGGGACGGGCGCCGGCGCGACGTCAGAGCAGGGGCGGGAGAGCAACGTGAGCGTGGTAGAGATCGGGCGGGGCAAGAGCGGCCGGCGGGCGTACGCGCTCGATGAGATCGGCATCGTTCCGTCCCGGCGGACCCGGCATCCGGAAGAAGTGTCGATCGCCTGGCAGATCGACGCCTACCGGTTCGAGATGCCGCTGGTCGTCGCGCCGATGGACAGCGTCGTATCGCCCGCCACCGCGATCACGGTCGGCCGCCTCGGCGGCCTGGCGGCCCTTGACCTGGAAGGCCTGTGGACGCGCTTCGACGACCCCGAGCCGCTGCTGGCCGAGGCGGCCGAGCTGGACGACGAGGCGGCCACCAGGCGGCTGCAGCAGATCTACGCCGAGCCGATCAAGGATGAGCTGATCGGGCGGCGGATCGAGGAGATCCGCGCGGCCGGCGTCACCGCCGCGGCCCGGCTGTCCCCGCAGAAGACCGTGCGGCTCTATAAGGCGGTTATCGACGCCGGCGTGGAGATCTTCGTGATCCGCGGCACCACGGTGTCGGCCGAGCACGTGTCCGGTCAGGCGGAACCACTCAACCTCAAGCAGTTCATCTACGAGCTGGACGTTCCGGTCATCGTCGGCGGCTGCGCCACGTACACCGCGGCGCTGCACCTGATGCGCACCGGAGCGGCCGGAGTCCTGGCCGGATTCGGCGGCGGGTCCGGGCACACGACGGCGGCCGTGCTCGGCGTCGCGGTGCCGATGGCCACCGCTATCGCTGACGTTGCCGCGGCCCGCCGCGACTACCTGGACGAGTCCGGCGGCCGGTACGTGCATGTCATCGCCGACGGCGGCATGACCCGCAGCGGCGACATCGCCAAGGCGCTGGCGCTCGGCGCCGACGCGGTCATGGTCGGCTCGCCGTTCGCCCGCGCGTCGCAGGCGCCTGGCCGCGGCTATCACTGGGGCAGCGAGGCGCATCACCCTGACCTCCCCCGCGGTGCGCGGCTCAAAGTCGGCACGATCGGCACGCTCGAGCAGATCCTCAACGGCCCGTCCACGGTCGCCGACGGGTCCATGAACCTGCTGGGTGCACTCCGCCGCACCATGGCGACCTCCGGCTACTCCGACCTGAAGGAGTTCCAGCGGGTGGAAGTCGTGGTGACGCCGAGTGCCACGCCGCGCTGACATCCGGGTCTGGCCGGGCGCCCGCGCAGGCGGTCAGCAGACCGGGAACGGGCACCCGCCCGGTGACGATCCGGCGCTCGCGACGACGCGGCTCGGCCCGGCCGAGCGGTCCGCCGCCCTGGAGGCACTGGCCAGCAAGGAACTGCAGGTGCTGGTCGTCGGCGGCGGCGTGGTCGGTGCCGGGGTCGCGCTCGACGCGGTCACCAGGGGCCTGACCACCGGCCTGGTGGAGGCCAGGGACTTCGGCTCGGGCACTTCGTCCAGGTCGAGCAAGCTCATCCACGGCGGCCTGCGCTACCTCGAGCAGCTCAACGTCGGCCTGGTGCGGGAGGCGCTCAGCGAGCGGTCGCTGCTGCTGCAGCGGCTTGCCCCGCACCTGGTCCGCCCGGTGTCCTTCCTGTTCCCGTTCACCCATCATGGCTGGGAGCGCGCCTACGTCGGCGCGGGACTCACCGCCTACGACAGCCTGGGGTTCAGCCTGGGCCAGAGCCGGGGCCTGCCCGGCCACCGGCAGCTGACCAGGCGCGGCGCGCTCCGGCTGGCGCCGGCGCTGAACCGCAAGGCGCTCACCGGGGCGCTGGTCTACTGGGACGCTCAGGTCGACGACGCCCGGTATGTCGTGAACCTGGTGCGGACCGCCGCCAGCTTCGGCGCCCAGGTGGCGTCCAGGACCCAGGTCACCGGCTTCTTGCGCGAGGGCGAGCGCGTCACCGGCGTGCGGGCGACAGACCTGGAGACCGGGAACGAGGTCGAGATCCGCGCCCAGCAAGTCGTCAACGCGACCGGAGTCTGGACCGACGAGATCCAGGAAATGGTCGGCGGCCGCGGCAGCATCAACGTCCGGGCGTCGAAGGGCGTCCACCTGGTCGTGCCGCGGGACCGCATTCACTCCACCACCGGCATCATCCTGCGGACGCCGGTCAGCGTGCTGTTCGTGATTCCGTGGGGCCGCCACTGGATCATCGGGACGACCGACACCGACTGGTCGCTGGACAAGGCGCACCCGGCCGCGAGCCGGGCCGACATCGACTACGTGCTCGGCCAGCTCAACAAGATTCTCGCGGTGCCGCTCAGCCAGGACGACGTCGAGGGCGTGTACGCGGGGCTGCGCCCGCTGCTGGCGGGCGAGTCCGAGTCGACCTCCAAGCTGTCGCGCGAGCACACGGTCGTCCACCCGGTGCCCGGCCTGGTCCTGATCGCGGGCGGAAAGTACACGACGTACCGGATCATGGCCCGCGACGCGGTGGACGCCGTCGCGCACGGCCTGGACGGCAAGGTCGCGCCGTCCTGCACCGACAGCGTCCCGCTGGCGGGCGCTGACGGCTACATCGCGCTGTGGAACTCGCGGCACGCCCTGGCCCGGTCCTCCGGCCTGCACGTGGCCAGGATCGAGCACTTGCTGCACCGGTACGGCTCCATGATCGGCGAGGTGCTGGCTCTCATCGCAGCCGATCCGGGGCTCGGCCGGCCGCTCGCGGGCGCCGATGACTACCTGCGGGCTGAGATCGTCTACGCCGCCTCGCACGAGGGCGCCCGGCACCTGGACGACGTCCTGGCGCGCCGTACGCATGCCTCGATCGAGACCTGGGACCGCGGGCTGTCCGCGGCGGAGGAAGCGGTCAGCCTGATGGCCGGGCCGATGAGGTGGAAGTCCCGGCAGGTCGCCAGGGAACTGGAGAACTACCGGGCGCGGGTGGCCGCCGAGCGCGCCTCCCAGGAGGCCGACACCGACACCGACGCCGACGCCATCCGGCTCGGCGCGCCGGACATCGTGCCGGTCGTGCACGGCGACACGGTCACGGCCTGATCGTCCGTCTGATCCGCCTCGCCCGCTCCGCACCGCAACCGTTCGTGCGCCGAATCCCTGCGCACCTGCGTAGCCCGGACTCCGCCAGCCGTGACGCACGCGCGTGACTGGCGGCCGGGCCTGCTGTCACCGCCGGTCAGAGCCTGATGCCAGCCCGGAGCCTGCCCGCGCGCCGCCGCCGCGGAGCCGGCGCGCGGACGCGAACATGACGCGGCCGGCGAGCGTGAGTCCCGCAGATCGCGTAGGGCCGGTACGCCGGCACTCACTCCGATTCCGTAGCCGGAATCGTCTGTTCGGGCGATCGGACTAGCGCGGCTCGCCCCTAGCGTGGCGCGGAAGGCACCACGGGGGGAGTACGTCATGAACTACCAGACAACCGTCACGGGCACCGTTCCGCGGCAGCGGCCGCCGGTCGTGCTCATGTATCACTCGGTAAGCCCGTACACCGAGGATCCGTACCAGGTGACCGTCACCCCGGATCGCTTCGAGCAGCAGTTGCGCTGGCTCGCCTCCCGCGGACTGCGGGGCGTCTCGATGGGCACGCTGCTGGCCGCCAGGAAACGCGGCTGCGATGACGGCCTGGTGGGACTCACCTTCGATGACGGCTACGAGGATTTCCTGCGCTACGCCCTTCCGGCCCTGCTCCGGCACGGGTTCAGCGCGACCGCGTTCGTGATCGCGGGCAGGCTGGGCGGCGAGAACGGCTGGGATGCGCAGGGCCCGCGCAAGCCCCTGATGGGCGCGAGCGGCGTGCGCCAGGCGGCCGCCGCCGGGATCGAGATCGGCTCGCACGGGCTGCGGCACGTGAGCCTGAACCACACCACCGGGCTGGCGCTGCTGCGCGAGCAGGAGCTCAGCAGGCAGATCCTGCAGGACGTCACCGGCACCAGCGTGAGCGGATTCTGCTATCCGTATGGTCACCTCACCGGCCGGGTGATCGATGGCGTGCGCGACGCCGGCTACGACTACGGCTGCGCGATCTGGACGAGTGAGCTGACCGGGCCCTACGCCGTCCCGCGCGTGTACGTAGGCGAGGCGGATGGCGGCGCGCGCCTGCGAGCCAAGTGGCTACGGCATCGCCTGACCAGCCGAAACGCCGGAACGGGCGAATTCGGCCCGGCGGAACTACGTCGCTCTGCGTAAGCAATTTACGACTATTAGCGGAGTGCTGGATACGCCAGATCACGCAGGCTCGAGGTAAGGCATTTCACGCGTGGGCCACTCAGAGGACTCGCGTCCGGCACGCCCCGAGGGGGGAGCGAGACAGATGGCCGATCACCAGCTTTCACTTGCGGTCAACGGCCGCGAGCACCAGTTCCGCAGCGAACTGGTTGCCTTTCCGCTGAGCGGGCGGACGGCGAACGGCAGCAGCAACGGCAACGGGCACGCAGGCAGCCAGCTGACCGTGGCGATCGTGGGGCTGGGCTACGTCGGCCTGCCCAGCGCGGTAGCGCTGGCCGGCCGCTGCCAGCAGATCGTCGGAATCGACGTCAGCGAGGACCGGCTGAAGGCCGTTGCCGCCGGCAGCGCGGATGTCTCGGACGCCGACCGGCCGCGGCTCGCCGCCGCGCTCGCGGACGGGTCGCTCCAGCTGACCTCCGACCCGGCGGCTGTCGCGGCGGCCGACGCGGTGATCATCTGCGTGCCCACCCCGGTGGATGCCGACCATCTGCCCGAGTTGTCGGCGCTCCATGGCGCGTGTGACGACGTGGTCGCGAACGCCCGGCCGGGCCAGACGATCATCCTGACCTCCACCACCTACGTCGGCACCACGGCCGAGCTGCTGGCCGAGCCGCTGCGGCGGCGCGGCCTGGAGCCGGGCAAGGACCTGTTCGTCGCCTTCAGCCCGGAGCGCATCGACCCCGGCAACCCCGACCACTTGCACGAGGAGACTCCGCGCGTGGTCGGCGGCATGACACCCGAGTGCGCGACCAGGGCGGCCGGCATCGTCAGCCTGCTGACCAGTGAGGTCTATGTGGTCAGCTCGGCGGAGGCGGCCGAGGCCACGAAGCTCTATGAGAACATCTTCCGCGCGGTCAGCCTGGCCCTCGCGAACGAGTTCGCTGACGCGTGCGGCGCGCTGCACCTGGACCCGATCGAGGTGACGCTGGCCGCGGCCACCAAGCCCTATGGCTTCCTCGCAACTTTCCCCGGCCCTGGCGTCGGCGGCCACTGCATTCCCTGCGACCCGCACTACCTGCTCTGGCAGCTGGGCATGCAGGGCCGCAGCTCGCCGCTCATCGAGCAGGCCATGCGCTCGATCAGGCAGCGGCCGGAGCGGGTCGTCGAGCGCGCCCGCGAGGTGCTCGCGGCCGACGGTCGTCAGCTCTCGGGCGCCCGCGTCATCGTGGTCGGTGCCGCCTACAAGTCGGGCGTACGCGACCTGCGGGAGTCGTCTGCGGTGCCGATGCTGGCGAGTTTGCTGCGCAAGGGCGCTGACGTGCACTACTACGACCCGCTCGTGCCGGCCGTCACCGTTCCCGGCGGTCACGTGCTGAGCAGCGAGACCAGCCCCGGCAGTGACTGGGATCTGGTGATCGTGCACACCCTGCACCCGGGCTTCGACTACTCGTGGGCGAGCAGCTGCCGCGTCCTGGACGCGACCTACCGGTTTGACGGCGCGGCCGTCCGGACCGTGGTCTGAGGCGGCTGATATGACGACCACGATCGCTGCCCGCAGGCGGGCGGCCGCCACCCCGGACGGCCAGCCCGCTGACGTCAGCACGCCCGCAGTGGTGCTGAAGTTCGATCCGAACGTCATGCATCACGGCGGCCTCGGCGCCATCCGCAGCCTCGGCCGGATGGGAGTTCCGGTCTACGGTGTGCAGGAATCGTCCTGGTCGCCCGCCGCGCACTCGCGCTACCTGCGCGGGAAGGTGCTGTGGCAGCCGTCCGGGCAGAGCGCCGATCGTGTCCGGGCCGGACTGCTCCGGCTGTCTGAGCTGATCGGCCAGCCCGCCGTGCTGATCCCGACCGATGACGCAGGCTCGATTTTCCTGGCCGAGCACGCCGCCGGGCTCCGCGGCCGGTTCCTGTTCGCCGAGCCGCCCGCCGGGCTGCCCCGGCAGCTGGCCGGCAAGCAGTCCCTGCACCAACTGTGCGCGGAGCTGGGCTTCCCGACCCCGCGCTCGTGCGTTCCTGCCTCGGCCGCGGAGGCGGCCCGGGTGGCGGCTGACTTCGGCTACCCGGTCGTGGCCAAGCTGGCCCGGCCCTGGCAGTCGGTCTCCCGGCAGCTCAGCACCCGCATCGTCGGGAGTGCGTCCGAGATGGGAGCCGTCTGGCACGCCGCCAGGCAGAGCCAGGCCGGGCTGATGCTGCAGGAGTACATCCCCGCAGCGCCGGGGCACGACTGGTTCTTCCACGGGTACGTCAGCGCGGCGTCGCGGTGCGCGCCGGCCTGCACCGGAGTCAAGGACCGGTCATACCCGGCACATGCGGGCCTGACCAGTTTCGGCCGCTGCGTGCCGAACGCGCAGCTGCGCGAGCAGGTCGCCGAGCTGCTCGCACAGCTGCGCTATCGCGGCATCGCCGACCTCGACCTGCGGCTGGACGACCGGGACGGGCAGTACAAGCTGCTGGACTTCAATCCGCGACTCGGAGCGCAGTTCCGGCTGTTCACCGGGCCCGGCGGCCTCGACGTGGTGCGTGCGGCCTACCTGGACCTGACCGGGCAGCCGGTTGCCGGCGCCGATCCGGCGACCGGGCGGAGCTTCATGGTGGAGAGCTACGACCCGCTGACCGCAGTCAGCTACTGGCGCGCGGGCCAGCTGAGCCTGCGCGACTGGCTGGCGGCGGCGCGCGAGGTCGACGAGACGGCCTGGTTCGCCAGGGACGACCTGCGGCCGTTCGAGCTCATGTGCGTTCGGATGGGCTGGCGGATGCTCAGCCGGCCGATAGGGCGCCGGACCGCGGCCGCGGATCAGGGCCGTGACCAGCAGCTGCACGCCGACCAGCCGGCCGGGCTGCGGCTGCGCCGCGGCCGGGCAGCCGGCCGGGCAGCCCGGCCGGCGGCGCCGCGCCGCACCTCGGGGCAGCACCAGGCCCAGCACGAAGACACAGCACGAAGACACAGCACCAAGACACAGCACTAAGGCAGCGACGCCAGCAATGAGGGGGGATTACCAGTGAGCGACGCCGTCGATGTGGCCATCGTGGGCGCTGGCCCGTACGGACTGTCCGTGGCCGCGCACCTGCGAGCAGCAGGGATGAGCTTCCGCCAGTTCGGGCAGCCGATGCACCTGTGGCGCGCGCAGATGCCGCGGGGGATGTACCTGAAGTCGCAGGGGTTTGCATCGAATCTGTCCGATCCGGCGCACACGCACACGCTCGCCGCCTTCTGCCGGGAGACCGGCCGCCCGTATGCGGACTATGGCCTGCCGGTACCGCTGGACGTCTTCATCGCCTACGGTGACTGGTTCGCTGCCGCGCAGGCCCGCAATCTGGAGCAGACGCTGGTCACCGGCATCGACGGAGCTTCAGGCGGATTCGAGCTGAGTCTTGCCGACGGCGGCACCGCCCGCGCCCGGCGTGTCGTCCTCGCGGCCGGGGTCGAGCATTTCGCCTACCTGCCGCCTGAACTGTCCGGGCAGGACGCCGTCACGCACAGCTCGCAGGTCACCGAGCCATCGGCCTACTCCGGCCAGCGCGTCGCGGTGATCGGGCGCGGTCAGTCCGCGCTGGAGACGGCGGCACTGCTGCGAGAGCACGGCGCCGAGGTCGAGATCATCACCCGGTCGCCGGGCGTGAAGTGGAACGGGCCGCCGCTGCTGCCCGACCGCCCGCTGCGCGAGCGGATGCGTGAGCCTGAGGCCGGCCTCGGGTCTGGCTGGGGGACCTGGTTCTACTCGCGGCGCCCCGGCCTGTTCCGCCACCTGCCGGAGCAGACCCGCATCTACCGCGCCCGGACCGCACTCGGCCCGGCCGGAGCGAGCTGGCTGCGCGGCCGGGTGGAAGGCCAGATCCCGATCCGCGCCGGCCAGGCCGTGAGCCAGGTCCGCTCCGCTGACGGCGAGGTGACGATCAGCCTCGCCAGCCGCAGCGGCGAGCGCTCGCAGGTCACCGCGGATCAAGTGATCGCGGCCACCGGCTACCGGCCCGACCTGCGCCGGCTGGGATTCGTGGCTGACTCGCTGCGGGCCGGCGTGCAGACGGTCGCGAACACCGCGGCCGTGGACTCGGGCTACCAGACCTCGGTGCCGGGGCTGTACATGATCGGCCCGGCGGTCGCGCCGGTGTTCGGCCCGGTGATGCGGTTCGTGTACGGCAGCGAGCACGCGGCGAGCACCGTGTCCAGGCGGCTGGCCGCGACAGCGAGCTCGTCCGCCTCGACGGCCGTGCGATCGCTGGCGGGGGCAGGCCGGTGACGATGACCCGCTACGCGCCGACATCGGGCACGACGGCCGAGCGCGGCACCAGCCGCCTCGGCCAGCGGCCGTCGGCAGGCACCGCCAGCACCGCCCGGCCGGGTGCCCGCCCCGGGCGGCCAGCCCCTGGCCGATCGTGCGCCGGACCGCCCCGGATCAGGCCGCCCCGGATCAGGCCGCCCGGAGCGGGCCGGCCCGGGGCCGGACGCTCAGGCTCGCGCTGACTCCCGCCGCTGATCTGCTCGCCGTGGTGCTCGCAACCGCGATCACCGGAGCCGGCCTCGCCCGCGGCACCTCGTACGGTGTCGCCGCGCTGGTGGCGCTGGCTGCTGCCGGGCTGTACCGCGAGCGCATCAGCTCTGCCGTCAGTGACCAGGCTGGCCGGCTGGCGCTGGCCGTGGCCATCCCGGCCGCGGTCCTGCTGCCGTGGACGCCGGCCGCTCAGGTCCTGCGCCTGGCGCTGGTCGCGGCTGTGCTGGCAGTTGGGCTGCGCGCAGTCGCGCGGGCCGGCCTCCGGGCGGCCTGGCGGCGCGGGCGGCTGGCCCGCCGGACGCTGATTATCGGGGCGGGCGCGGCCGGCCAGCAGCTGACCACGGTGCTTCGCCAGCATCCCGAGCTTGGCCTCCAGCCGTGCGGCGTCGTCGACGGCAGCGGCCCGGCCGCGCCGGAGGCCGGGCTGCTCGGCGGCCTGGCCGAGGCGGGCTCGCTGGCCGCCCGGCTTGGCATCAGCCAGGTGCTGGTGTGCGGGCCGGCCGGGCCGGAGGACAGCGTGCTGGCGGCCGTGCGCGCCTGCCGTGCCCGCGGCGCCCGGGTGAGCCTGCAGCCCCGTCTGCCGGAACTCGGAGCCGCGGTTCCCCGCAGGTGCCTGGACGAGATCTTCGGCCTGACGTTCATCCCGGTCCGGCCCGATCCCGGTGCGGATGCCGGCCGCCGCGCCGCCAAGCGGGCGCTGGACCTGGCCGCCGGATCGGCCGTGCTCGTCCTGACCGCGCCGCTGATGCTCGCACTGGCGGCGGCCGTCCGGTTCGACCTGCGGCTGCCGCCACTGTTCCGGCAGGTTCGCGTTGTCGGGCGAGGCCGGGAAGCGACTATCGCCAAGCTCCGCACGCTTCGCCCGGCCGGGGACCCGGACACCAGCTGGGTTATCCCGGACGGCCAGAGCTCGCGACTTGGCCGGCTCCTGCGGGCCACGCATGCCGACGAGCTGCCGCAGCTGGTCAGCGTGGTGCGGGGTGGATGTCACTGGTCGGGCCGCGGCCCGAGCGGCCGTATTTCGCCCGGCAGCTGGCGCGGGACATCCACGGCTACGCCGACCGCGAGCGAGTCAGCGCCGGCCTTACCGGCTGGGCGCAAGTACACGGACTGACCGGCGATACCTCGATCGAGGACCGGGCCAGGTTCGACAACTACTACATCGAGTACTGGTCGGTCTGGCTTGACCTGCTCATCCTTGCCCGGACGCTGTCATCGGCTCTGTCCGGAGCACGGCACTTTGCCCGAGGGGGGACAGCATGAAGGTGCTGCACGTGATCACAGGCCTGGGCGTCGGCGGAGCTGAGCTTCAGCTGCGCGCCATACTCCAGCAGACCCGGCACGACGCCGACGTCGTGACGCTCTACAACCCCGGTCCGGTCGCCGACATGATCAGGAGCGACGGCAACGGAGTGCGCAGCCTGGGGATGCAGAGCAACACCCAGCTGTCCGCGCTGCTCCGGCTGCGGCGGATCATCAGGGCCGGGCGCTACGACGTGGTACACACCCACCTGTACCGCTCGCAGATCTACGGCCGCCCGGCCGCCTGGCTGGCCGGCACCCCGGTCGTGCTGAGCACCGAGCACTCGATCGGCGAGACCCACCTGGAGCGCCGCGAGATGACGCGGCCGGTCCAGGCGCTGTACCTCGCGACCGAGTACTTCTCCGACATGAGCATCGCGGTCTCGGCGGCGGTGCGCGACCGGATGACCCGGTGGGGGATCAAGGCCAGGAAGCTGACCGTGATCCCGAACGGCGTCGACCTGGACCGGGTGGCCTATGACGCGGCTGGCCGGGACAAGGTCCGGGCCGAGCTCGGCATCGGCTCCGGCGACTACGTGGTCCTGATGCTCGGCCGCCTGGACAAGAACAAGCAGTTCGACCTGGCGATCGAAGCGGCCGCATCCAGCCTCGGCCCGTCGGCCAAGGTGCTGGTTGTCGGCGGCGGCGCCGAGCGTGACCACCTCGAGGAGACGGCCAGGCGGTGCGGCGTCGAGGACTTCGTGGTGTTCGCGGGTGAGCGTCATGATGTCGCGGCGGTTCTGTCCGCAGCCGACCTGCTGGTGGCCTCGTCCCGGCAGGAGACGTTTGGCCTGTGTGTGCTCGAGGCGCTGGCTAACGGTGTCCGCGTGCTCTACACCACCTGTCCGGCGCTGGACGGGATCGAGGTCGGCCTGGCTCGTCAGGTGCCGATCGAGCGCATGAGCGAGGCGATCGCGGACGCGGTGGCCGAAGGTCACCGCGACCGCAAGCCGGAACAGGCGGTGGAGGACGAGTTCGGCATCACTGCCGTCACCAGCCGCATCGACGATCTGTACGAGCGCCTCGCCGCCCGGACGTCCTGGCGGACCGTCACCAGGCGGATGGCGAACCGGATCAGGCAGCGCGCCCGCTCCCGGTCCGCGGCCGCCGCGCGTTCGCCGCTCGCGGCAGGCCCGCCGCCCGTGCGCACACCCGGCCGGCCGCAGGCCCCTGCCGGGCCCCAGCCGGCCAGGGCGGTCCAGCTGACCGCGACATCCGCAACCGAGGGAGGAGATCGGGCATGAGGTGCTTCGTCACCGGCGCAGCCGGATTCATCGGGTCACACCTGATCGAGCAGCTGCTGGCCGCTGGACACGAGGTGACCGGCCTGGACGACTTCAGCACCGGCCGCCAGCAGAACCTGGACGCGGTGGCCGGCCATCCGCGCTTCCGGCTGGTCGAGGGCACGATCCTGGACCGGGCCGCGGTCGATGAGCTCACCGCCGGCGCTGATCTGGTTTTCCACCTGGCGGCCGCAGTCGGCGCGTTTGTCATCAGGGACAAGACGCTGGACAGCCTGAGGACCAACATCCACGGCACGGAGAACGTGGTCGAGGCGGCCAGCCGTCACGGCGCCCGGCTGCTCGCGGCGTCGACCAGCGAGATCTACGGCAAGAACACGACGGTCGGGCTGCGCGAGGACGACGACCGGGTGATCGGCTCCCCGCTGCGCTCGCGGTGGAGCTACGCCGAGGCCAAGGCGATCGACGAGAGCCTGATCGACGGCTACGTGCGCGAGCGCGGGCTGCGGGCCGTCATCGTCCGGCTGTTCAATACGGTCGGGCCGCGCCAGACCGGACGCTACGGCATGGTGATACCGCGGTTCGTCCGGCAGGCCCTGACCGGAGAGCCAGTCACGGTGTTCGGCACCGGCGATCAGATCCGCTGCTTCTGCCATGTGCTGGACGTCGTCCCGGCCCTGATCACGCTGGTGACTTCCGAGCAGGCCAGCGGCCGGGCGGTGAACCTCGGCAGCTCAGAGCAGGTCTCGGTCAATGAACTGGCCCGGCGCGTCATCGCCGCGACCGGATCGGCAAGCCGGATCGAGCGCAGCTCGTACCTGGATGCCTACGGCTCCGGTTACGAGGACATGCAGCGACGGGTGCCTGACTGCTCGCTGGCCCGCGAGCTCACGGGCTTCACGCCGACCCGGTCACTGGCCGACATCATCGCGGCCGTCATCGCCGATCAGCAATCGGCACTCGCCACCGCGGCAGCGGCGTAGCGGGGCACTACCAGCGGCGGCGGGCAGCTGATGGCAAGACCAGGCTGACCCGGCCGCGGAGGACAGGTAATGGTCACGACGCACCAGCAGCCGGGCAGTCCGCGTGACGGCCCCGGCAGGCAGCAGGGTCAGTCGGTGCTGCGCCGGCTGACCGCCCGCGCAGCGTGGCCGGCCCTGGCGATCGGGGCGCTCGGACTGGTCGCGCTAACGCTTGTCACGCACTTGTCGTCGCCGGCCAGGCACTCGCTGGTCGTGGCGTCGATCCCGTTCTGGAACATGGAGCACGACACCTCGGTGGTGCTCGCCAACCGTAAGGATGTCAACGAGGCCTCGCCATGGATCTACGGACTGAGCTCAAGCGGCGCGATCGTCCCGCAGTACAGCCAGGGGCAGGCGGCGGCCGTGGCGTCTGACATCGCCCGCCTCCGGGCCGCGCGCATACGCATCGTGCCGAGCATCGCCAACGTCACCGGCGGCCGCTTCGCCTATCAGCCGATCGCCCGGATCCTGCACGACCCAGCGCTGGCCCGGCAGCAGGTCAGCGACATCGTCGGCCTGGTCGACCAGCAGAAGTACGCCGGCATCGACATCGACTATGAAGAGCTGCACGCCGCAGACCGTGCGGTGTTCACTCAGTTCGTCCGGGAGCTGGCGAAGGCCCTGCATGCGCACGGCAAGGTGCTGTCCGTCGCGGTGTTCCCGCAGACCGCGGCCCCGAAGGCGGCTAATCCCGTGTCATTCCAGGACTACGCCGCGCTCGGCGCGGCCGCCGACCAGGTCCGGATCATGGGGTACAACTACCACTGGCCGACCTCCGCCCCCGGCGCGACGGCCCCGATCGGCTGGGTCCGGTCAGTGCTCAGGTACGCAACCAGCCAGATGCCGGCCAGCAAGGTCGTGCTCGGCATCCCGCTGTTCGGCTACGACTGGCCGGACGGCAACGGCGCGGCGCAGACAGTCAGCTGGCTGGACGCGCTGCGGCTGTCCCGCCAGCACCACACGGCTGCCCAGTACAGCAACGTCAGCCAGGCCCCGCACTTCAGTTACGCCGTCGCCGGCCGTACGCACACCGTGTGGTTCGAGAACGCCGAGAGCTCGAAGGCGAAATTCGAGGCCGTCAAGGGAACCAGCATCGCCGGCGTCTACCTCTGGATGTACGGCTACGAGGACCCCAGCACCTGGTCAGCGCTGCGCACCTCGCTGCCGACGTCAGGTCCGGGCGCCAGCAGCACATCGAAGGCGGTGCCGTAATGCCTGAGTTGCCGTGGTGGTTTCTGGCCCTGTTCGTCCTGGGCGTGAACTTCGCGATCTGGGGAGCCGTCGGCGTGATCAGGCTGATGGAGACTCGCACGGTCATGATGGCGCGCCGCCGGGCCGGCGAGCTGCAGCGGCCGGTGGCCAAGCTCGTCGCCCGGCCGGACCGGCACGGGCCCGGTGTCACGCCACCGGTGGCCAGGAGAGCCGCCCTCAGCGTCGGCGACGTGGCGGTGCTGATACCGGCGCACAACGAGGCCGCCGTCCTCCGCTCCAGCCTGGACGCGATCATGCAGCTGGTGCCGGCCGGCAACGTGCACGTGGTGAGCGACGGATCGACGGATGACACGCCCGGAATCGCCCGGCGGGCCGGTGTCCGCGTCCACGAGACCGCGACGAATGTCGGCAAAGCCGGGGCGCTGCATGAGGCCATCGAGCACTTCGGCCTCATCGACTGCTACTCGGTGGTGCTGCTCCTAGATGCCGACACGCGCGTCCAGCCCGAGTATTTTGACCGTGCGCTCCCGCTGTTCGACGAGCCGGACGTGGTCGCGGTGGCCGGCTGCGTCCAGACGGCGCGCGACCGCAAGATGGGCTTGATCGGCAACATCCTGGTGGGCCACCGGGAGCGGATCTACGCCATCGGCCAGCGCGTGCTGAAGTTCGGCCAGACGTACCTGCGGGCCAACGCCACTCCGATCGTCCCCGGCTTCGCCAGCATGTACAGGACCGAGGTGCTCCCGTACATGGAGCTCAACCCGCCGGGCCTGGTCATCGAGGACTTCAACATGACCTTCGAGGTCTATCAGAAGCGGCTGGGCAAGGTCGCGTTCACCCTGTCGGCGGTCGCGGTGACCCAGGACCCGGACCGGTTCCGCGATTACGTGAAGCAGACCAGGCGCTGGGCTGTCGGCCTGTGGCAGACCGTCCGGCGGCACCCGCCCCGTGCCAACCTGTTCACCGCGATGCTGGCAGTGCTGCTGCTTGAGCTGATCACGTCCAGCGCCATTTTCGTGCTGCTTCCCCTGATCCTGATCGTGCTGCTGGTGCCGGAGGCGGCACACAGCACCTTGCAGTGGCTTCCGTTCGATGACGTGCACACGATCATCGCCTCGCATATGAAGCTGTCCGCCGTCCTGTTCGGCGTCGTCGTGCCCGACTACGCACTGACCTGCCTGGTCGCCATACTCGACCGGCGGCCGAGGCTGCTGCTGCTCGGCGTGTTCTTCCCGCTGCTGCGCATCGTCGACGCCGCGATCGGCCTGTCCGCCATCCCGGCCGGCTGGCTGGTGCGGTCGAACGGGACCTGGAAGAGCCCGGCCCGCCGGGCGGTGGACGCGGCGCCCGAGCGCCAGGCGGTCACCAGCGGCCCGGTCACCAGCGGCCCGGTCACCAGCGGCGCGGTCACTAACGGCGCGGTCACTAACGGCGAGCTGACTGAGTCCGCGCCGCTCGCTGAGCTAGTCAATGCCGCTAGCCTCGCGGGCGATTCGAGCCTTTCATCCGTCTATGTTAAGGAACGCGGTCATGCATCTGGATGAGGACAGCACGATGTTGCCGAGGCAGGCTGGACTAATGACTCCGATCCGGCTGCTGCTCGCCGACGACCACCTCATGATCACTGAGGCGCTCGCGGCCCGTCTGTCGGCTGCGCCCGATGTCTGGGTGGCCGGCCGCTGCGCGGCAACCGATCCGAACCTGATGGCCATCGTCAGGGGCGTGCGGCCGGACGTGATCGCGATCGAGGCCGAGCCGTTCGGCTCCGGCATTGGCGACCTGATCGCCAGGCTGACGTCCGCGAGCCCCGACCTGCGGATAGTGATCCTGAGCGCGGACAGGAACGTGGCCCACGCCGTCGCGGCCGCCAGCGCGGGCGCGGCCGCCTGGGTTGCCAAGGAGCAGGACGCTTCCGAGTTCGAGGCCGTCATCAGGGGCGTATGCCGGGGATGGTCCTGGTTCCCGCCGGAGATGCTCGGCGAGATCCTCACCAGCCTGCGGGCTGAGGCCAGCCGCGCCCACGACGGCGGCGACCTGGATGTCCTGAGTACCCGTGAGACCGAGGTGCTGCGGGCCATGATGACCGGCAGGCGCGGCCGCCAGATCGCCCGCGACCTGCACATCTCGGCAGACACGGTGCGCACTCACACCCAGAACATCTACTCCAAGCTGGACGTGCACAGCAGGCTGGAGGCGGTGAGCGTCGCCCGCGCCGCCGGGCTGCAGCCGCTGGACGACGAGCGACTGCCGTCCCCGCAGGACGGCAGCGAGCCGGCCAGGCCGGGAGGGCAGTCACCGGAGGGCAGGTCATGACCGCAAGCCGCAGCGGCGCACTGCCGGTCGCCACCGTCATCACCCGGCTTGAAGGCGGCGCGGGCGCGCTGGCGCTGAACGGTGTGCTGGCGCTCGACCGGAACATGGTTGAGCCGCTGATCATCACCGGCAGCGGCGGCGCTCTGCTGGCGCAGGCCAGGTCGGCGGGCGTGGAGGTCGTGGTCGAGCCGGCCCTGAAGCCGACCATCTCGCCGCGCAGCGACGCCGCCGCGGTGCGCTGGCTCACCGGGGTGCTCTGCGACCGGCGCCCGGCTGTCGTGCACACGCACTGCGCGAAGGGCGGCGCGATCGGCCGCCTCGCGGCCCGGCGCGCGGGCATCGCCAGAATCGTGCACACCTACCACGGCTTCCCGTTTCATGAGTTTCAGTCACCAGTTCGCCGGCACGCGTATATCGCGGCTGAGCGGCGCCTCGGCCGCTTCACCGACCTCGGCCTGTGCACCGGGACAGCCGTTGCCGTGGAGGCCATCCGCCGCGGGCTGATCTCGCCCGAGCGAGTGCGCACCATCGGCGTCCCGGTTCAGCTACCCGGCCCGGACGGGCCGGCCGCGGCCGATCCGATGTCGCGACGGCGCGCCCGGCGCGCACTCGGCATTCAGGGCGGCCAGGTCGTCGGTGCCGTCGGCAGGCTGACCTATCAGAAGGCGCCCGAGGAGTTCGTCGCGGCCATCAGTGCCCTGAAGCGGACGGACGTCACCGGTGTCTGGGTGGGCGGCGGAGAGCTTGCGGAAGCGGTGGCAAAGCTGGCGGCCGCAGCCGGCCAGCGCGTGATTCTCACGGGTGACCGGGCTGACGTGGCCGAACTGCTGCCCGCGTTCGATGTGTTCGCGCTGCCGAGCCGGTACGAGGGTCTGCCCATGGCTGTCGCCGAGGCGATGGCCTGCGGCGTCCCGGTCGTGGCGACCGCGGTCAATGCTGTGGCTGACCTGGTGGAGCCGGGCGTGACCGGCCTGCTGGTACCGCCGGCCAGGCCGGATCTCATGGCGCTGGCCGTTGGCTATCTGCTCGATCAGCCATCAGACGCCGCCAGGATGGCCAGGGCGGCCAGGAGCAGAATCGGCGCCCGGTACGGCGAGGAGGCGCTGCGGGCAGCCCTTGCGGCTGCCTACCAGGCCGGCGACACTGGCCGGATCGGAGCGGCCGAGCCCGGCGCGGTGGCAGCGGCCAGGCACGCGGTGGTGGCCAGGAGCGCTAGCTAATGAGGCGGGCAACGGCGGGGGTCGCCTGCGGGTGCGCTGCGCCGCGGGCCGGGACGGCAGCACGGGATGAGCCGGCCCCGATTCGGGCGTTAAAGTGAGTACAGTTTAAACTGGTTACTTAGACTGAACGTTTAGTCAGGGCGGGGATTAGCAAGCACCGGGGCTGCCCGAGGCGCTCCGGCGGGGGGACTAGTGGCCGTACGGCGACCATCAGCTGCACCTACGCTGCCCGGACTTTGCGTATGTGCGCATAGCGCACATTTCTCGGCAAATCTCTGCACTATCGCCAATCCGAAGCCACATCCGGTACCGAATGCACCAGCGGAGAGATGATCGGGCTCGTCAGATACTGGGGTACCGGCGAGCGCATGCTGACCGGATAGGCGCACATCAGGGGCCGATCCGACGGGGGATGAGAACGACATGACGGACCTAGCTCTGCAGCCGCATCCACAGGTGCCGAATTCTGGCGACCTCGAAGTCCGCGGCCTCCTGCATGATCTCGGCCACCAGATGATGACGCTGTCACTGCTCGCTGAGGCGGTACGGGATGATAGCGCGCTATCGGCTGATTCCCGGCAGCGGATGGACCTCGTGATGCAGGAGATGTTCCGCATCGTGGACGTCATTGCTGACTGCAGGACCGCGGGAGCGGCGGCGGGCGCGCCCGGCGATGCCGCAACCATTGATATCAGGCAGCTGGCCGACGAGGTCGCGCAGCTGGCCGGGCTGGCCTACGAAACCCGGGTCACGGTGCGCCCGGGTCGCGCGGCAGTGCTCAGGGTCCGCACGACCCTGCTGTGGCGGGTTCTCGCCAATCTGGTCGATAACGCCGTGCGGGCGGCAGGCCCGGCCGGACGTGTCGACATCAGTATTGAGCAGGAACGGGACACGATCGTCGAGGTCCTGGATGACGGCCCCGGATTCGGCAGCGGCCCTGGCGGGACGGCCGGAATCGGCCTCACCGTCGTCCGGCAGCTGCTGGAGGCTGACGGCGCCAGGCTCGAGCTGAGCACGGCTCCCGGTGGCGGTACTCGCGCCCGGGTCATTTTCAGCCTGGAGCGGGAGTACCGCGCTGCCCCGATGTCCGCCGGGACCTGGCACTGACCGGCACCGCTGATTTCCTCAAAAAACAATCTGAGCTGGCCATTTGCGGATCTGCTGCCGGATTTGTCAGGGCGCTTCTGTGACCCGGCTCATAGTGGTCGGGTAGACTGAACGGGCAGTCAGGCTCGGGCCGGGGGACGGCCGCCGGAGCCAGAATCGCGGGGGAAGTCAGGATGACGACGCTGGCCGGCCGGACGCCCGGCTCGCGCTTGCCTGGCAGCAGCGCCCGAATGCCCTTGCCCGCGGCAGTGAGCCAGCGGCCGGTCCCGGCGCGCTAGCCACGCCCGTCGAGCTTCCGGCAACTATCAGCAGAAGCGGCAGGCCGCACTCCGGCCGGGCGCGGTCCGCACCGGCAGAGCAGAAACCGGCAGACCAGAAATCAGGGGGAACAAGAATGACCGCGATGTCTTACGACCGCGAGCACGGCTACCCGGCGACGTCAGCGCCATCCAGCGCTGACGGGCGCGGGAACGCGGGCCTGCTGCACGATCTCGGACATCAGATGATGACGGTGTCGCTCCTGGCCGAATCGCTGAGTGCTGATAATGAGTTGTCTGAGCAGTCCCGCCGCCGCAGTGAGCTGCTCGTCCAGGAGACGGCGCGCGCGCTCGGGATGATCGCCGACGGCATGCCCGGCGGACCTGCTCCGCAGGAGGACGAGACTCAGCTCATCGACATCCGGCAGCTGGCCGGGCAGCTCGCCCGGCTGGCCCGGATCGCTCATCCGGCCGCCATCACCCTGCTGCCCGGTTCGCCTGCCTACCTGCAGGTCAACCCCATGCAGGTGTGGCGGGTCCTGTGGAATCTGATCGACAACGCTGCCCGCGCGGCCGGTCCTGACGGTCACGTCGAGGTCGCCATCAGGCGCGGTGATGGCACCATCATCGAGGTCACCGATGACGGCCCTGGCTATGGCAGCAGCTCTCCTGGCGTGGCCGGACTCGGCCTCTCGGTGGTCCGCCAGCTTCTCGCGTCGTCCGGTGGCCAGCTCAGCATCAGCACCGGGCCGGCCGGCGGCACCCGGGTGAGTGCCGCCTTCGGCGGCCGGTGCGACCGGATCCTGCTGCCGCCGATGCGGCAGACTCCGGAGCGCGCGCATGACTGACGTGGTGATCGGTGATGACCATGCGGTGTTCCTGGACGCGCTGGCCAGCGTGCTGACCGGATTCGGCTGCACGGTGACGAAAGCGGCGACCGTCGCCGACACCGTCAGCGAGGTTGGCAAACGGCAGCCGGATGTGTGCCTGATCGACCGGCATTTCGCCGCGGCCGACGACGGTATCGGCGCGATCGGCCAGCTCGGGGCCGCGTCCCCGGGTACGAAGGTGCTCATTCTGTCCGCGGACGGCGAGCACGAGGCCGTCATGCGGGCGATGCGGGCGGGCGCGTCCGGGTACGTGCACAAAACCCGCGGCGTCTCGGTGCTGAAGCAGACGATCGAGCGCGTGCTCCGCGGCGAGGTCGTGGTGGAGGTGCCGGCTGGCGCTGACGTCCGGCCCCAGGTGGCACAGCACGAGCAGGCCGCCAGGCTGGCCACCTACCTGACCGCCAGGGAACGGCAGTGCCTGGAGTTGCTGGTTGACGGCCAGGACACGGCCGCAATGGTCGCCAGCCTGGGCGTGTCGGCCGCCACCGTGCGCACGCATGTGCAGGCGCTGATGAACAAGCTCGGTGTCCACTCGCGGCTGGAGGCGGCAGCATTCGCCGTTCAGCACGGACTGCTGACTCAGTCGCCAGCTGACGGCGGCCTGGCGAGCAGGCACGCCAGCTAGACCCGGACCGGAACTAGACTTCGGCGCATGTCCCGACCACGCGTGCTGTCCGGTATCCAGCCGACGGCTGATTCTTTTCACATTGGCAACTACCTGGGCGCGCTGCGCCAGTGGGTCGCGCTGCAGGAGACTCACGACACGGTGTACTGCGTGGTGGACCTGCACGCGATCACCATGCCGCAGCAGCCGGCCGAGTTGCGCCGCCGGACCAGGGTCGCGGCGGCCCAGCTGTTCGCGGCCGGACTGGACCCCGATGTCTCGACGGTGTTCGTGCAGAGTCACGTGCCCGAGCACACCGAGCTGGAATGGGTACTGGCCTGCATGACCGGATTCGGCGAGGCGAGCCGGATGGTGCAGTTCAAGGACAAGTCAGCCAAGGGCGGCGCCGAAGCGGCCAGCGTCGGCCTGTTCACCTACCCGATCCTGCAGGCTGCTGACATCGTGCTGTATGACGCTGACCAGGTACCGGTGGGGGAGGATCAGCGGCAGCACCTGGAGCTGACGAGGGATCTGGCTCAGCGGTTCAACCACCGGTACGGCAAGACGTTCGTGGTGCCGGGGCCGTACATCCTGCCGGAGGTCGCGAAGATCACCGATCTGCAGGAGCCGGGGATCAAGATGAGTAAGTCCGCTTCCGCTCCGCAGGGCATCATCGACGTGCTTGAGGACCCGGCAGCGATCCGCCGGAAGATCATGCGGGCGGTCACTGATGCTGACGGCGAGGTGCGCGCCGATGAGGCCGCCAAGCCCGGTGTTACGAACCTGCTGCGCATCTACAGCGCGCTGGCCGGTGAGCCGGTCGCCAGCCTGGAGCAGCGGTACGCGGGAGCCGGTTACGGCACGTTCAAGAAGGATCTGGCCGAGGTGGTCGTCGGCGCGCTCGCGCCGATCCGCGAGCGGACCGAGAAGCTGCTAGCCAACGAATCCGAGCTGGACCGGCTGCTCGCGGCCGGAGCGGCGAAGGCGCACGCGATCGCGGCCGCCACCATGGCGCGCGTGCGGGACCGGGTGGGCTTCCTGCCGCCCGCCTGAGGCCGCTGGCAGCCCTCAGCAGATCCGCTGACAAGCGCGCCGGCCGTGCGGGCTGCGGGCATGAGTCATGCGCCGTTCCCGGCCGCAGGAGTACGTCGGCCATCTCCGGGTAGTTCGCGCGCGCAGGCTGCCAAACCCCTCACGCCTGCCAGGGAGTGATTGATGATGACTGGGACGCTACGCGTCCGGCGCAGTCGGGGCGCGCTCAGCGGCGTGCTGCTGGTCCTGCTCGGCATCTGGGGCGCGCTGATCCCGTTCGTGGGCCCGTACTTTCACTATGCTTACACGCCCGACCGGGCCTTTGATGCCACCGCCGGCCGTATCTGGCTTGAGGTGCTGCCCGGCGTGGTGACGCTGGTCGGCGGGCTCATCGTGCTGATGAGCCGGTTCCGTCCGGCCGCGCTGTTCGGCGCATGGATCGCCGCGCTCGCGGGTGCCTGGTTCGCGGTCGGGACTGTCGTCGCCGGTCACTGGTCCGGCATTCCCGCTGCGGGCACGCCGGTCGGCGGCACGACCCGCGTCGCGCTGGAGCAGATCGGCTTCTTCACCGGGCTCGGCGTCGTGATCGTATTCCTCGCAGCGATGGCGCTTGGCCGGTTCACCGTGGTCGCGGCCAAGGACGCTGCCGCTGCGACGGCGGCAGCCGATGCCGACGCGGCCGCAGCGCAGGCGGCCGCCGCCCAGAGCCGCAGCTGCCAGCACTGACCGGACTGCGCCAGTTCGGACCGCGCCAGTTGCGCGAGGACTGCGCCGAGTCGCGCCGTAGCCAGGTCCGGCCGCCGGTCCGCGCTGATCAAGCCGGTGCCAGTCTTCCGCGGGCGGAACCAGAGCGCGGCGTCGTCAGCGGTCAAGGCCGACGAGGCGAGCGCCGAGGCAAACGATGCGGCCGCCAAGGCCAGCGAGGCCAGGGCAGAGGCCGGCCAGTCCAGCTGAGACTGCCGGCCGCCGCATAGCACGTAGACTTTTCCGGGCCCTGACCCGGAAAAGTCTACGTGCTAACGCTGTCGGTGCCGTCCGGGCTGGCTGCTGGGACTGTGACGCCGTGACCGTCCCGGCCGCGACCGGGCTCGCTGAGCCAGCAGTCGCCGTCCGTGCGGCCGCCTGCGGCCCACGGGACCGGCGGCGCGTCCAGGCCAGGCTGCCGAGTCCGAGCGCCGCGACGGCGACACCACCGCCGGCGAGGCCGTAGCTGGCGGGCCTGACGCCGCCAGCCGGCTGCGAGGCGGACATCGCGACTGTCCGCGGCGCGGGCTTATGGCCTAGCGGCTGCGCGCGACGGCGCGCGGCTGCGGCCGGTGGCTGACGGCGCGGTGGCTGACGGGCGCGGCGGCCGACGGACCGGGAGTGACGGCACCGGCGGCACCAGCGTGCCGACTGGCGTCACTGTGCCGTTCATTGCGAATCCCCAGTTCAGCAGCTTCTCCGCGGACGTGATCTCCTGCAGCGGGGTGCAGTGCAGCACGGTCGCGATCAGCGTGACCCCGTTGCGCCTGGCCATCCCGACATAGGTCGCCGCCGAGCTCACCGTCCAGCCGATCTTGCCGCCGATGCCGCCGCGGTACTTGGTAAGCAGGGTGTTCTGGTTGAACAGCGTCTCCCAGTCGTGCGGCTTGACCTCAAACCGGGCGGCCAGGGTCCCGTCGTAACGCATGAAAGCGGGCAGCCCGAGCGCCTGCCGGGCGATCAGCGCCTCGTCGTAAGCCGACGTCACCTGGCCGCGGCGCGGGCAGCCCGTTCGGCAGCTTGGCCACCACGTCGTACGCCTGCAGGTGCCGCGCCTCGGCGTTGATCAGGGCCATCCCCTTGGTGAAGGACCCGGTTGCCTGGGTGAGCGCGACCGCGGCGTCGTTGGCCGAGATCAGCAGCAGCGCCTGGAACAGGTCCGCCACTTTGTAGGGACGCCCGGTGATCAGGCCGGCCACATTCGGCTGCTGGGACGTGGCGAGACCGCTCGCGATGACAGTTCCGCCTGGATTGAGCAGCGGGATCAGCGTGACCGCGGTGAGCATCTTGAGCGTGCTGGCCGGGCCGAATTCGCCGTGCGGGTCCTTGGCCGCCAGCACCTGCCCGGTCGTGGCGTTGGCGATGACCCAGGCGGAGGCCGGGATGTCAGGCAGCGGCCGGGCGTGTCCGGCGGGCTGATGCACGACCACGCCGCGGCTGGCCATCAGCGGGCCGCCGATGGCGAGCGCGGCCGCGCTGCCCGGCCTCGGCACCGCGAGCGCGTGCGTATCCGTGGCCGCGCTGGCGGCAGGCAGCGCCGCTGTCGCCAGCCCGCAGAGGGCCACGACGGCGGCAGCTGCGGCCAGTGCGGTCAGCCGCGGCGGGGCAAGCCTCATTCTGTTCCTCGATCTGCGTCCTGAAGTGACCGGGAGTCCCGATTCGGCGTCCCGGACCTGACGGTGGTGGGCGGCGCGCCAGTACTGAAATAGTCGGCGCGTCACTCACGCGCAGTGACATTGCCCATACTGAGTGCAACTGATGCGCCGTATAATCCGGCCGTAACGGCCGCAGGCGTGACGTCTTGCTGCGGCTTTTGCTAAAGCTTTGACGCGCCGCGCGCGCTCATTGACGTGCGAGCAGGCTGATTCGGCCTGGAGCTCCCCCCGCACCGAGCGTGGCGCACGTCACAAGCCGTGGTCTGACCGCATCGCCGTACGCTTAGGGGATGAGCCGCATATCGGAGTCAGGCGCGCCGATCGAGGGCGTTTACGGTCCGAAGGACGTGCAGCAACCTCGATCCTGAGACGGACCTGGGCGAGCCGGGTGCCTTCCCGTTCACCCGGGGCGTCTACCCGACCATGTACCTGACCCGGCCGTGGACCATGCGGCAGTACGCCGGGTTCTCCACCGCCGGGGACTCCAACCGCCGCTACCACCAGCTCATCGCGGCGGGCACGACCGGCCTCTCGGTGGCCTTCGACCTGCCCACGCAGATGGGCTACGACTCCGATGCGGAGCAGGCGCGGGGCGAGGTCGGCAAGGTCGGCGTGGCCATCGACTCGCTGGAGGACATGCGGCTGCTGTTTGACGGCATCCGGCTCGACCAGGTGTCGACCTCGATGACCATCAATGCGCCTGCTGCCCTGCTGCTGCTGCTCTACCAGCTGGTCGCAGAGGAGCAGGGCGTGTCGCCGGCCGCGATCTCCGGCACGATCCAGAACGACATCCTGAAGGAGTACATCGCCCGCGGGACCTATATCTACCCGCCGCAGCCCTCCCTCCGGCTGGTCGCGGATACCTTCGCGTACTGCCGGGCCGAGGTTCCGCGCTGGAACACGATCTCGATCTCCGGGTACCACATGGCCGAGGCGGGCGCGACGCCGGTGCAGGAGATCGCCTTCACGCTCGCGAACGCGCGCGAGTATGTGCGCGCGGCGATTGCCTCCGGCCTTGCCGTTGACGAGTTCGCGCCCCGCCTCTCGTTCTTCTTCGTGGCCCGCACGACCCTGCTCGAGGAGGTCGCCAAATTCCGCGCGGCCCGGCGGCTGTGGGCCCACATCATGCGAGACGAGTTCGGCGCGCAGGATCCGAAGTCGCAGATGCTCCGCTTCCACACCCAGACCGCCGGGGTGCAGCTGACAGCCCAGCAGCCGGAGGTGAACCTGGCCAGGGTCACCCTGCAGGCACTCGCGGCCGTGCTCGGCGGCACGCAGTCCCTGCACACCAATTCCTACGACGAGGCCATCGCGCTGCCGTCCCAGAAGGCGGCGACGCTGGCACTGCGGACCCAGCAGGTCCTGGCCTTCGAGACCGACCTCACCGCCACGGTCGACCCGCTGGCCGGCTCTTATGCCATCGAGTCCATGACCGATAGCGCCGAAGCGCAGGCGCGCGAGCTGATGGAGAAGGTCGAGGAGCTCGGCGGCGCGGTCGCCGCGATCGAGCAGGGTTTCCAGAAGGCTGAGATCGAGCGGTCGGCCTACCGGATCGCCCGCGAGGTCGACTCCGGTGACCGCAAGGTCGTCGGCGTCAACGCCTACGTCAGCGAGCACGAGGATCCGTACGAGCCGCTGCGGGTCGACCCTGCCATCGAGCAGGCGCAGGCGGCCCGCCTCGCGGAACTGCGTGAGCGGCGCGATTCGGCTCAGGTCAGCCGTCTCCTGGACGCGGTCAGGCAGGCGGCCGGCACCGACGAGAACTTGCTGTACCCGCTGCGGGAAGCGCTCCGGGCGCTGGCCACCATCGGCGAGGTCAGTGACGCGCTGCGCGACGTCTGGGGCGTCTACCGTCCGCCTGAGGTCTACTGAGCGTCGGATTGTGCCGCGGCGCGACAATCTCGCAACGTCAGCGGGGCGGCAATCTCAGGCGGTACGATGCTGGGCAGTAGAGCGAATCTCGTAAGCGATTGACCAGAACGTCCGGGGCGCCATCGGCGCCTCGCTGATCCTGCCGCCCGGCGATGTCTGCCCTGCGAGCAGGATCACGGATTGCCGGGCACGCGGACACGGGTTTGGCAGCAGCACTAGCTGGTACCTAACACGCGTTCAGCGGCGATCTGCCTGGCGCATTTCCGGCGCGAGGGACGCCGGTGCAGTTCTGGAGCGGGCATGGACCGGGCGTGACCTGGCAGCTGGTGCCGCAGCCGACGGCATCTGCAGACCGGGCGCGTCCTCGCTTGCAAGCGGACTGGAGTGAGTTCGAGATTCAGATGGATGAGCCGCGAAGGGCCCGGCGGGACCGGTGCCAGACAGCAGCCCGGAGAGCCGACCACGGAAGTCTCAACGGGGAGGCAGCACATGGCCGAGCATGATCTCGAGGGGGAACTCGACGCGTTCCTCGCCGGGCACGAGCCGGAACTCATCGAGTTCCGGCGGGATCTGCACGCCCACCCGGAGACGGGATACCACGAGTACCGCACGACCCGCCGGATCGCGTTGCGGCTTGAGGCGGCCGGGCTCAAGCCCGCCATCTTGCCGAAGGGCACCGGGCTGACGGTCGATATCGGCGACGGAGCGCCCGATGCGCCGGTGATCGCGCTGCGAGCCGACATTGACGCGCTGCCGATCAACGACGAGAAGGACGTTCCCTACCGGTCGGTGAACCGCGGTGCCTGCCACGCCTGCGGCCATGACGTGCATACGGCCGTGCTGGTCGGTACCGGGCTGTTCCTGGCCCGCGCCGCCGCCGCCCGCGCGCTGCCCGGCAAGGTACGCCTGATCTTCCAGCCGGCCGAGGAGGTCCCGGGCGGCGCGGTTGACGTGATGGCGGCAGGCGGCATTGCCTCGGTCGACCGCATTTTCGCGCTGCACTGCGATCCGCGGCTGGACGTGGGCAAGATCGGCACCAGGACCGGCCCGATCACCGCGGCCTGCGACAAGCTCATCGTGAAGGTCACCGGGCCCGGCGGGCATACTGCCCGGCCGCATCTGACCGCTGACCTGGTGTTCGCGCTCGGCAAGATCATCACCGAGCTGCCGGCCGCGCTGTCCCGCCGGGTGGACCCGCGGTCCAGCCTCAGCCTGGTCTGGGGCCGGGTCAGCGCCGGAACAGCCGCGAACGCCATCCCCGACGACGGCATCGTCGAGGGCACCGTCCGGTGCCTGGACGACGCCGCCTGGCATGACGCCCCTGATCTGGTCAAGGCGCTGCTGGAGTCGGTGGCCAGCGCCTACGGCGTGGTGCCGGAGATCAGCTACCAGCGGAACGTGCCGCCGACCGTCAACGAGGCCATCTCCACCGCGATGTTCGAGGCGGCCGCAGACCGCGTGCTCGGGGCCGCCTCGATCACCGAGGCGCCGCAGAGTCTCGGCGGCGAGGACTTCGCCTGGTACCTGGACTCGATCCCGGGCGCCCTGGCCCGGCTCGGCACCAGGACACCGGGCTCGGCCGCTGATTTCGACATCCACCAGGCGGTGTTCGACGTTGACGAGCGGGCCATCGGCTACGGCGTCCGGCTCATGGCCGCGACGGCGCTGACGGCGATGCTGGACGGCGGCACCGTGGCGCCCGGTGCCATGCCCGGTGCGAACGCCAGCCAGTCGCAGGTGGCTGGCGCCGCCCTGGCCTGAGCCACGGCGGGGTTCGTCGCCACCCTGGCGCACGGAATCGCCGGGGCCTGCGATGCCGCATACAGTGGGTGCTCAGGATTGCCGCCAGGCAGCGCCGCAGGCTGGCAGCGGTCCCGAGGATCTGAGCTGAGCGACCCGGAGAACGCATCCCAGTGTCATCGCCGCACAACGAGGCAGCCGCCGGTCAGACGGTGTCCGGCGCCCCTGACCAGGGCGAGGTCCGGCCTGCCGTCATGCCGGGACCGGCCGGACCGCATCCGGACATACCCGGAGCTACCGGCCGCTTCGGCGTTCCCGGCCAGCCTGGCGGCAAGCTCCCGTGGAAGACCGTGGGCGGCCGGACGGTGTTCCGGCGGCTGGCCCCGCTCGTGCTGTGGTGGATCTGGGTGGCATTCGCGCTGTTCAATGTCATTCAGATCGTCATTCCTGACCATGATTACTTCTCACTTGAACTCGCCGCCGGCCTGCTGGCGCTGACGGGCCTGGCGTACGCGACCGGGCTCCGGCCGCGGGTCATCGCGGACAGCGATGGTCTTGAGGTCAGGAATCCGGTTCGCGATCACACCGTCAGGTGGGGCGCTGTCAGCGGTGTGTACGTCGGCGACTCGGTCGAGCTTGCCTGCGCCCGCCCTGGCCCTCGCGGTGACAAGACGATCTACTGCTGGGCGCTGTACTCCGGGCGCCGGTCACGGCTGAAGCAGCAGCAGCTTGGCGTCCGGTCCTGGCGGGTGTCTTCTCGCGTGCCCGCCGAGGCCAGGGAACTGGCCAGCACGCCGGACGCCGCCCAGGTCATGGCAGCCGAGATCGGCCGCCGGTCCGCGGCGGCGCGCGAGGCCGGCGTCCCCGGCGCAACCCTGAACAGCCGCTGGGCCTGGCTGCCGGTGAGCACGATGCTGGTGCCGCTCGCGGCGCTGATCGCGCTCCTGCTGGCCCGCTAGGCGATCAGCCGCTCGCCGACGAGCACGGGCGCCCGCGCAGCCACGCGACATAGCCAGACGGCGCCCCGGCGGCCTCCGCCGCGTCGGCCATGATGCCGAGATAGCGGGCTGACGGGACGCCGCCTTCCCAGCCATTGAGCACGTACAGCCAGGCCACGACGTCGCCGTCCACGGTGCTGACGCGCACCTTGATCTTGCGGTAGAAGCCGAGCTCCGCTCCGTCCCACTCATCGAGTGCGGCCTCGTCGGCGTCGGACACCTCATACAGGACCACGAAGACACGCTCGGCGTCATCCTCCACGAGCGTTGCCAGCGCGCCTTCCCAGGCCAGATCCTCGCCGCCGAAGGTGAGCCGCCAGCCCTCCAGCCAACCGGTGCCCTGCCGCGGTGAGTGCGGGCAGCGGTGCGCCATCTGGGCCGGGTCCATATTGCTGCCGTACGCCGCGTATATCGCCACGGGTGACAAGCGTACGAGCCGGCGGCACCCGACGCTGGCTAACGCGCTGCGCGCGCCGGAGCGGAGGCGATGAGGGCCACCGGACCCGGATAGGACAGAATGAGAAAACGTGAGCCAGCTGCACGCGAAGATCGCGATCATCGGCGGCGGCCCTGGCGGGTATGAGGCCGCCCTGGTGGCCGCCCAGCTGGGCGCTGAAGTCACGGTCGTCGAGCGCGACGGCCTCGGCGGGGCGTGCGTGCTGACCGACTGCGTGCCGTCCAAGACCCTGATCGCGACCTCGACCACGATGGCCGCCCTGGAAGGCTCGCGGAGCCTTGGCATCCGCGTGACCACGGGCGGGAACGAAGCCGCCCTCCTCGATGCACCCCGCCTGTACGCCAGGGTCCAGTCGCTGGCACGGGCGCAATCCGCCGATGTCGCCGCCCGGCTGTCGGCTGAGGGGGTCAAGGTCCTGTCCGGCGCCGCCACGCTCGCCGGGCCGCACCGGGTGGTGGCCGGGGACACCGAGATCGAGGCTGACGCCGTCCTTATCGCGACCGGCGCTCAGCCGCGGGTACTTCCCGGTTCCGAGCCCGACGGAGAGCGCATCCTGACCTGGCGTCAGCTTTATGACCTCGACGCGCTGCCCGCCGAGCTCATCGTCGTCGGCTCCGGCGTCACCGGTGCCGAGTTCGCCTGCGCCTACCAGGCGCTCGGGTCGCAGGTCACGCTCGTCTCCTCGCGTGACCGCATGCTGCCGCACGAGGACGCGGACGCGGCGATGGTCGTCGAGGAAGTCTTCAGGCGCCGCGGCATGACCGTGCTCGGGCGCTCACGGGCCGAGCGGGTGACCCGCACCGGCGACGGCGTGACGGTCACGCTCAGCGATGGCCGGACGGTCCGCGGCACGCACTGCCTGCTGACGGTCGGCATGGTGCCGAACACCACCGGGCTCGGGCTCGCCGAGGCCGGCGTCGATGTGGATGACCGCGGCTTCGTTCCGGTCGACAAGGTGTCCCGGACGACCGCGCCCGGCGTCTACGCGGCCGGCGACTGCACGGGCGTGCTGATGCTGGCATCGGTGGCCGCTATGCAGGGCCGGATCGCGATGTGGCACGCGCTCGGGGAGGCGGTCAGCCCGCTGCGCCTGCGCAACGTCGCGGCCGCGATCTTCACTGACCCCGAGATCGCGACGGTCGGCGTCGCCGAGAAGGCGGTCGAGTCAGGCGAGATCACCGACGCCGTTGTGGTCAAGTTGCCGCTGGCGACCAATGCCAGGGCCAAGATGCAGGGCTTCCGGGACGGCTTCGTCAAGCTCATCGCCCGGCGGAGCACCGGGACCGTGCTCGGCGGCGTCGTCGTGGCGCCGCGGGCCAGCGAGCTCATCCTGGGAGTGTCGCTGGCGGTCGAGCGGCAGCTCAGCGTCGATGACATCGCCCATAGCTTCGCCGTGTACCCGTCGCTGACCGGCAGCCTCACCGAGGCCGCGCGCAAGCTCATGCAGCCGGCCACCGACACGTCCTGACCGCTCCGGGTGCTCCGGCGCCGCCTGCCAGCTGGCGCTAATGCGCCGGAGGCCGAGGTCGGGATCGTCGGGCACGTCGAGGTGGTGCTGGCGCAGCCTGCTGGCCCTGATGTCGTCGGCGTACGCGGCGACCGTGAACACGCTGCCGCACAAGATCAGCGCGACCATCATGACGGCCAGCCAGGCCGACGACGGCGAGATCAGCAGCAGGACAACGGCGACGATGACGCAGACCGGGATGATGAGCGCCAGGTGCCGCAGGACCGTGCGCAGGCGCCAGCCCGCGTCGGTGAGCTCATGCCGGACCCAGTCCAGGTTCGCGTCCGGCAGGCGGAATCCCGCCGAGAACTTCAGCCAGCCGATGACGCCGGGATCGCCGGGCAGCCTGGCCATCAGCGCAGCTGGCAGATCACGGCTCCGGCAGCCACCGTCTGGCCGACCGCGAGGCTCAGGCCGGAGACAGTGCCAGCCTTGTGCGCCGTCAGCGGCTGCTCCATCTTCATGGCCTCGAGCACGACGATGGTGTCGCCCGCCTCGACCTGCTCGCCGTCTGCCGCGACGATCTTGACGATCGTTCCCTGCATGGGGCTCACCAGCTCATCGCCGCTAGGCGCGCTCTTGGCCGCGGGCCCGCGCCGACCGCCGGCCCGCGGCCTTCCGGCCGGGCTGGCGCCGCCCCCGGCCGCTCCGCCGCCGAGCCGGCCGCGCCGAAGCCGGCCGGGACCGTGACCTCAAGCCGCTTGCCGCCGACCTCGACGGTGATCCGCTCGCGGGGCCCGGGCTCGGAGTCAGCGGCCGCCTGCCCGCCGGAATACGGCGGGATCTGGTTGTCGAACTCGGTCTCGATCCACCGGGTGTGCACCCGGAACGGCTCGTCGGTGAAGTCCGGGTCGCGGACGACCGCCTGGTGGAACGGCAGCACCGTCGGCATTCCGTCGATCTCGAACTCGGCCAGGGCCCGGCGGGCGCGGTCCAGCGCCTGCTCGCGGCTGGCCCCGGTCACGATGAGCTTGGCGATGAGCGAGTCGAACGCCTGGGGCACCGTCTGGCCGGCCGTGTAGCCGGCGTCCAGCCGGACGCCAGGACCTGACGGCTGCCGCCAGCCGGTGATCGTGCCCGGAGCGGGCAGGAATCCGCGGCCGGCATCCTCGGCGTTGATCCGGAACTCGATCGAGTGCCCGCGCGCCTCGGGATCGCCGTAGCCGAGCGGCTCGCCGTCCGCGATCCTGAACATCTCCCGGACCAGGTCGATGCCGCTGACCTCCTCGGTGACCGGGTGCTCGACCTGGAGGCGGGTGTTGACCTCGAGGAACGAGATCGTGCCGTCCTGGCCGACGAGGAACTCGCAGGTGCCGGCGCCGACGTAGCCGGCCGCGCGCAGGATGTCCGCGGACGCCGTCCGAAGCTGCTTGTCCTGCTCGGCCGTGAGGAACGGGGCCGGGGCTTCCTCGACCAGCTTCTGGTGCCGCCGCTGCAGCGAGCAGTCCCTGGTGGAGACGATCACGACGGCGCCGTGCGAGTCGGCCAGGCACTGCGTCTCGACGTGCCGCGGCTTGTCCAGGTAACGCTCGACGAAGCATTCGCCGCGGCCGAAGGCGGCGACGGCCTCGCGCACGGCCGACTCGAACTGGCTGGCAATCTCGTCGGTGGTCCTGGCGACCTTCAGGCCCCGGCCGCCGCCGCCGAAGGCGGCCTTGATCGCGATCGGCAGCCCGTACTCGGCGGCGAAGGCGATGGCCTCATCGGCGCCGCTGACCGGCCCGTCGGTTCCGGCGGCCAGCGGGGCGCCGACTTGCGCGGCGATGTGCCGCGCCCGCACCTTGTCCCCGAGCGCCTCGATCGCGGCGGGCGGCGGTCCGATCCAGGTCAGCCCGGCGTCAATGACCGCGCGGGCGAAGTCGGCGTTCTCGGCCAGGAAGCCATAGCCGGGATGCACGGCATCCGCCCCGCTCTGCTGCGCCGCGGACAGCAGCTTGGCGATGTCCAGGTAGCTGTCGGCAGCGCTCTGGCCACCCAGCGCGTAGGACTCGTCGGCCATGGTGACGTGCAGCGCGTTCAGGTCAGCCTCGCCGTAAACGGCCACGCTGGCCAGCCCCGCGTCGCGGCAAGCCCGCACTATCCGTACGGCGATCTCGCCCCGGTTGGCGATCAGGACCTTGCGCACCGCATCGTCTCCTCTCGACTTCCAGGAGTCTAGGTGAGGCGGCCCCCGGCCGGTTCCGGGGATGCCTCATCCGCGCGTTGCGCGCAATTCGGGGACTATCGGGGCAGCGCGCTCGCGCGCCAGGCACCGGGTCCTGAGCTCAGCGGATCTCGCACCAGCCGGCTCCTGGCGGCCCAGTTCCGGCCGGCCTGGCGCGGCCCGGCGGCGGCAGGTCCCGGCCGGGAACTCAGCACCACGACGACCGCAGCGAGCTCGGCCGCCGTGGGCTCGCCGCGGACGACGCGCAGGACGGGACGCGAGCCGGGCTCAGAATCCTCGACCTTGACCACTGGCTACCCTCTCGACTTGCCGACCCCGACGCCGAACTGGCGATGCACTCTAGCCCAGAAGGCATCGCGCAGCCACTCTCTGGCTTCCTGGTAGGCGCGCAGCGACAGGCCGAGCTCTTTTTCCGCGTCGACCAGCAGTTCCTTGTCGATGACCGGCGGCAGGATGGGGCCGGGCAGCAGATCGCGGATGTTGTCCTCGCCCCTGGTGAGGATCCACTTCTGGGCGACGTGCTCGCCGGCTTCCTCGACGCGCTCGCGGTCCGGGCCGAGCCGGGCCGAAGCCAGATGCGGGATGGGCATCGGCCGGGAGAAGGAGCGGCTCAGATGCCGCTCGCCGAACACCTGCGCCGGCGACGGCGCCTGGGCGCTCGGAGGCGGCGCCGGCTGGCCCGGCCTTGCCGTTCCCGGCTCGGCGGCAGCGGCCGGGGCGGGCTCGGGGGAGAGCTGCCGGGTGAAATACGGCTCGACGAAAGACCGCTCCAGGACGTCGACGGTGTCCGATTCCCAGACGAGCCGCTCGGCCTGGTTCGTCCCGTAGGGCGGCTCCACGCCCCACAAGTGAATCCGGACGCCGAAGGCCTGGGCCGCCTCGACTGCCGGCACCATGTCCTCGTCACCGGCCACCAGGATCGCGTCGGTGATCGCCCGGTGCCGCGCCAGCGCTTCCATGTCGGCGCGGATCTGGGCGTCCACGCCCTTCTGCTGGCCGCGGGCGTTCAGGTTGCCGAGCCGCAGCTTGACCCACGGCATCTGGGCGATGACCCGCTGGTCGATGGTCGGCACCCGGTCCCTGGCCGCGTCGTACCAGTACACGCGCAGCAACTCGCCCCGGACGTGGTCCTCGGCGTGCCGGGTGAGCGCCTGGATGAGCTTGTCGGCATCAACCCGGTACTCCCGCCGCGAGGCGGCGCTAAACAGCAATTCGCCCGCTGACGCGTAGATATAGCCGACGTCGACCATGATCGCGTAGCGGGAGAGCAGCGGTAGCGGCGGGCCAGATTCGGTCATAGTACTGACGACTCTAATCGCTCCGGCGGGCAGCGACCTGCCAGAAGGCAGTACCGCAGTGCGACCAGCCGGTCACGATGTGACAATACCGGGCCGAGGCGCCGGCGCTAGAGCGGAATGTTGCCGTGCTTCTTGGGCGGCAGGGTCTGCCGTTTGCTGCGCAGCGCCCGCAGCGCCCTGGTGACCTGCGACCGGGTCTCGGCCGGCCTGATGACAGCGTCCACGTAGCCGCGCTCAGCGGCGATGTACGGGTTGAAGAGCGTGTCCTCGTATTCGGCAATCCGCTGCTTGCGCAGGTCCGCTCGCTCCTGCTGATCGGTCACGGCCGCCAGGTCACGCCGGTACAGGATGTCGACCGCCCCGTCGGCGCCCATGACGGCGATCTGCGCTGTCGGCCAGGCGAGGTTGATGTCGCCGCCGAGATGCTTGGAGCCCATCACGTCGTAGGCGCCGCCGTAGGCCTTGCGCGTGATGACGGTGATCTTAGGCACAGTCGCTTCCGCGTAGGCGTAAATCAGCTTGGCGCCGCGGCGGATGATCCCGCCCCATTCCTGGCCGGTGCCGGGCAGGAATCCGGGCACATCGACGAACGTGAGCACCGGGATTCCGAAAGCGTCGCAGGTGCGGACGAAGCGAGCCGCCTTCTCGGAGGCATCGATGTCCAGCGTGCCGGCCGAGTGCATCGGCTGGTTGGCGACCACCCCCACCGAGGCGCCGTCAACCCGGCCGAATCCGACGACCATGTTCCGGGCGAAGCCGGCGTGGATCTCAAGGAACTCCCCGTCATCGAGCACGTGCTCGATGACCGTGTGCATGTCGTAGGGCTGACGGGGCGAGTCCGGGATCAGGGTGTCGAGCTCGGCATCGGAGTCGGTGAGCTCGAGTGCGGCCTCGGGATCGGCGGCTGACGGCCCGGCCGGCGGCTCGTCCAGGTTGTTGGACGGCAGGTACGACAGCAGGTCGCGGGCAAAGCCCAGGCAGTCCTGCTCGTCCGATGCCTGGTAATGAGCGACGCCGGACTTGACGTTGTGCGCGTGCGCCCCGCCGAGATCCTCCTGGCTCACCTCCTCGCCGGTCACCGTCTTGATCACGTCCGGTCCGGTGATGAACATGTAGGAGGTTCCCTCGACCATGAGGGTGAAGTCGGTGATGGCCGGCGAGTACACGGCACCGCCCGCACACGGGCCCATGATCAGCGAGATCTGCGGGATGACGCCGGAGGAGATCACGTTGCGGTAGAAGATCTCGCCGTACAGCCCGAGTGCGACGACGCCCTCCTGGATCCGGGCGCCGCCGCTGTCGTTAATGCCGATCATCGGGCAGCCGGTCTTCAGCGCGTAGTCCATGACCTTCACGATCTTCTCGCCGAAGACCTCGCCGAGAGATCCGCCGTTGACGGTGAAGTCCTGGCTGAACACGGCCACGGGCCGGCCGTCGATCGTGCCGTAGCCGGTGACCACGCCGTCGCCGTACGGGCGGTTCCTGGCCATGCCGAAGTCGGTCGCCCGGTGCCGGGCCAGCTCGTCGAACTCGGTGAAGGAGCCCGGGTCAAGGAGGGCGTCGATCCGCTCGCGGGCGGTCATCTTGCCCTTGGCGTGCTGCCGCTCTACCTGCCGCGCGGCGCCGGCGTGGACTGCCTCGGACCGGCGCCGGTCCAGGTCAGCCAGCTTTCCGGCCGTGGTGTGCAGGTCGGCGGGTGCAGCAGCGGCGTCATCGGGCGCGGGCGCCTCGAGCGGCGCGGATGCATCGTTGGCCATGCCGGACAGGGTAGGGCAGAAGTCACGCTCGCCGGCTGCCGGGCCAGGCGACAAGCGGCCCGGGCGCGCCGCGCCGCCCCGGGTGTCCGGCGGCCGGCCCGGCCGGTCCGTTACATTGCGCAGGGTGAAGCTCAGCCGACACAGGGCCCGGGGACTCAGGTGACCGGCGCGACCCGCCATCCGGGCCGGGCGGCCCTGGCGGAGGACGAGGTCGCGGGCCAGGTACTCGGCGGCTCGAGCCTGTTCACCAGCGTCCGGGTGGTGGCGCGGACCGGGTCGACCAACGCGGACCTGCTGGCCGCCGCGCAGCGTGGCGTCCCGGCCGGCGCGGTACTCGTCGCCGAGGAGCAGACGGCCGGCCGCGGGCGCCTCGACCGGAGCTGGCAGAGCCAGCCGGGAGCGTCCCTCACGTTCTCGGTGCTGGTGCGGCCCCGGGGCGTGCCGCCCGCCAGCCGGGGATGGCTGCCGTTGCTGACCGGAGTGGCCATCGCGACGGCGTTGCGGGCGCAGACCGGTCTTGACGTCAGCCTGAAGTGGCCCAACGACGTGCTGGCCAGCGGCGGCGTGCCTGGCCACACCGGCAAGCTGGCCGGGATCCTCGCTGAGCAGACCGGTGACGCCATCGTGGTAGGCATCGGCCTCAACGTCAGCTCCCGCGAGGACGAGCTGCCGGCCGGCCAGGCCACGTCGCTGCTGCTGGCCGGCGTGCCCGATCCTGACCGGCAGGCGATCCTCATCGGCGCGCTGCGTGAGTTCGAGCGCTGGTACCTGCGGTGGTCGGGCGATCCGGCGACCGCCGGCGTGAGCGCGTCCGGGCTTCAGGCCGGCGGCCAGAGCGCGCCCGGTGACGCGGGCGCGTCCGGTCTGCGGGCCGAGTACCTGCGCTGCTGCGCCACGATCGGCCGCGACGTCCGGGTCGAGCTGCCGGGCGGGACCGTACTGGCCGGCCGGGCCTGCGATGTGGACGGCGTCGGCCGCCTGCTGGTCAGCGTGGCTGACGGGGTGCACGCGGTCAGCGCCGGCGACGTCGTGCACGTTCGCTGACCAGGCCAGCCTGACCGCCGGCGCGACACGTTCCGGGCGATTCCTGCCGGTGTCGCCGGATGTCCCGATGTCATGCCAGCATGGATGCATGGCCGCTGCCGCCGGACTCACCGAAGGTGAGCACCTCGTTCTGAGGCTGCATCAGCACTGGAAGACGGTGCTCTGGCCGGTCCTGATCCTGGCCGCGACCGTCATCGCGCTGCTGGTGCTCCTGCTCCTCGTGCCGTCGGTCAGGGACTCGGCGGCGGGCCGGATTGCCCTCGGGGCGGTCGCTCTGGCGGTCATCGCCGGCTGGGTCGCGCGGCCGCTGCTGCGGTGGTGGACGACGAGCTACGAGCTCACCAGCCGGCGGCTGCGGCTCCGCGCCGGGATCATCTCAAGGACCGGGAGGGACTTCCCGCTGTCCAAGATCAGCGATGTGTCCTTCGCGCAGGGGCTGCTGGATCGCATGCTCGGCTGTGGCCGCCTCGTCGTGGAGTCGCCAGGAGAACGCGGTCAGCTGGTGCTCACCGAGATACCGCACGTTCAGGACGTGCAGGCCACCCTGTTCCAGCTGGTCGAGAATGAGCAGGACCGGATTGCGTTCGAGCAGCAGGCCAGGGAACAGCGCCCCTAGCCGACTGGTTAGCCTGGACGAGCCTGTCATCTTTGCCGCGGAACGAGGCCTGCCGTGTCTGACCTGCCCCGCCAGATCTCGGTCCGAGAGGTCGGACCGCGAGACGGCCTGCAGAACGAGGATCCGGTCCCGACGAAAGCAAAAATCGAGCTCATCGACCGGCTCTCGGCGACCGGCGTGCAGCGGATTGAGGCCGTTTCGTTCGTCAGGCCCGAGGCGATCCCGCAGATGGCCGATGCCGACGAGGTGTGGCATGGCATCGCCAGGGCCGAGTCGGTTCGCTATTCGGCGCTCGTGCCGAATCTGCGCGGGGCGGCCAGGGCCCTGGACAGCGGCCTGGCTGAGATCGAGGCCGTCGTGTCGGCATCCGACACTCACAACCGCAAGAACGTGAACCGGAGCACAGCACAGTCACTCGACGACATCGCCGGGATCATCGCACTGGCGCATGAGCGCGGGGTCAGCTGCCAGGTCATCATTTCCACCGCCTGGGGCTGCCCGTATGAGGGCGACATACCGGTCGAGCGGGTGGTCGCGACTGCCAGCCGTGCCATCGCCGACGGCGCGGACACCATCTCCTTCGGCGACACGACCGGCATGGCAACACCGGGGCGCGTCCGGCGGCTCGTCGGCGAGTTCCGCTCCGCCCATCCGGACGCCGGCCTCAACTTGCACTTCCACAACACCCGCGGCACCGGCCTGGCGAACGTGCTGACGGCCCTGGAACTGGGCGTCGCCGACTTCGATGCTTCGGTCGGCGGTCTCGGCGGCTGTCCCTACGCCCCCGGTGCCACCGGCAACATCGCCACTGAGGAACTCGTGCACATGGTCGAGGACATGGGCGTCGGGACCGGCATCGACCTGGACGCGCTGATCGACGCCGCAGCCGACGCCGAGCGGATCATCGGCCGCCGGCTGCCCTCGCAGGTGCTCAGGGCCGGGCCCCGTTCCCGCACGATCGCTTCCTAGCCCGGTCCTCGTCCCCGCGCGCGGCGCTGGCTGACCGCGTCCGTCTCGCCGGCTTGCGGGCCGTTGCCGGCCATTCGGCCATGACATGTTTGATGGCGACTTATCAGGAGACCTGCTGCTTGCTACTACACGGTTTGGCCGGATCGGAGTCAAAACAATGGCTATATTCAGCCGCCGCAGGTACAGCTGGGTCGCGATCATCTGGATCCTCATCGGGATCGTGGTCGCCTGGGAGCGCAGTTACATCACCGTCGCATTGCTCAAGCTGGTGCTGTCCGCGCTCCTCGCGATCATTTTGTGGCCGCTCGTGCTGCTCGGTGTCAGCCTGCATATCCACTGATTGACAGCAAGCGCATGCCGGGGTGACAGCCCCTCTGCTCCTGCCACCCCGGCATGCTTGTCGTACGCTCGCGAACGTGAGCGCACCAGACGAGACCGCGGCGGCACAGACCGCGGCGGCACAGACCCGGGCCGGGCATCCCGACCTCGCCGACATCAGGACCAGGATCGCGGCCGGCGGGGCCGAGCGTTACCACCAGCAGGCGGCGGCGCAGGGCAAGCTCTTCGCCAGGGACCGCATCGGCTTGCTGGTCGACGACGGCAGCTTCACTGAGGACGGCGCGTTCGCGAACGTGCTGGCCAGCGGGCTTCCGGCTGACGGCGTCATCACCGGCACCGCGACCATGGACGGCCGCCCGGTCGCGATCATGGCCAACGACTCGACCGTGAAGGCGGGCTCCTGGGGAGCGCGCACGGTCGAGAAGATCATCCGGATCATCGAGCGCGCCTACGGCACCGGGCTGCCCATGATCTACCTGGTCGACTCGGCCGGCGCCCGGATCACTGACCAGGTGCAGATGTTCCCCGGCCGCCGCGGCGCCGGCAAGATCTTCCACACCCAGGTCCGGGCATCCGGGTCGATCCCGCAGGTGTGCGCGCTGTTCGGGCCGTCTGCGGCCGGCGGGGCCTACATCCCGGCCTTCTGCGACTTCGTCGCCATGGTCGACGGCAACGCCTCGATGTACCTTGGCAGCCCGCGGATGGTCGAGATGGTCGTCAGCGAGCAGACAACGCTGGAGGAGATGGGCGGCGCGCGCATGCACACCTCGGTCTCGGGTGTCGGCCACTTCCTGGCCGCATCGGAGGCCGACGCCATCACCGCGGTCCGCTCGTTCCTGTCCTACCTGCCGGGCAACTGGCAGCTGCCGCCGCCCGCCGCGGCGCCGCGCGAGCCGAAGCCGGCCGACCTGCGCGCGCTGGTGCCCGCCAGCGAGCGGCAGGCCTTTGACATGCGCCGGTACATCCGCGGCCTCGTCGACGAGGACTCGCTGTTCGAAATCCACGCGCTGTGGGCTCGCGAGCTGGTCGTCGGGTTCGCCCGGCTGGACGGGGAACCGGTCGGCGTAGTCGCGAACAACCCCATGTTCAAAGGCGGCGTCCTGTTCGTCGACTCGGCGGATAAGGCGACGCGGTTCATCCAGCTGTGCGATGCGTTCAATGTGCCGCTGCTGTTCCTGGCCGACGTTCCCGGCTTCATGGTGGGCACCGCGGTCGAGCGGCAGGGCATCATCAGGCACGGCGCGAAGATGATCAGCGCGGTGTCCGAGGCGACCGTGCCGAAGATCAGCGTCATCGTCAGGAAGGCCTACGGGGCGGGCCTGTACGCGATGGCCGGACCTGGCTTCGACCCGGATGCCACGCTCGCGCTGCCGACCGCCAAGATCGCGGTCATGGGCGCCGAGGCGGCTGTCAACGCCGTCTACTACAACCGGCTGGCGGCGCTGGAGACAGCGGAGGAGCGGGAGGCCGAGACGCAGCGTCTCCGGTCCGAGTACGAGGCGGACATCGATGTTCTGCGGCTGGCCGGGGAACTGGTCGTCGACGACGTGGTCGAGCCTGAGGACCTGCGGGCGCAGCTGATCCGCCGGTTCGCGGCCGCGCGGGGCAAGGACCGGTCCTTCTCCCGCCGCCGCCATGGCGTGACGCCTGTCTGACGCCCGGGCGGCGGGCGGCGAAGACTGCGTTAATCCGGCCTGTACCTGGCTAATTTTGCGCACGTCAAGGTCAAGCCGGGGGCAAGACATCGATCCCCGACGCGTGGGACGGGCTGAAATTCGCCAGGTGGCCCTACCATCAGTGTCATGACCAGCGTTTTGCTCGCCGAGGATGATCCGGCAATCTCTGAGCCCCTTGCCCGCGCGCTGCGGCGTGAAGGTTACGAGGTCGACGTGGCGGCCGACGGGCCGGGCACCCTGGAGGCCGCCAGGAACGGCGGCATCGATCTCATCGTGCTCGACATCGGCCTGCCCCGGATCGACGGGCTCGAGGTCTGCCGCCGGATCAGGCAGTCCGGGCAGGCAGTCCCGGTGCTGATCCTCACGGCCAGGGCTGATGAGGTGGACACCGTCATCGGGCTGGACGCGGGAGCGGACGACTATGTCACCAAGCCGTTCCGGCTGGCCGAGCTGCTGGCCCGGGTGCGGGCGCTGCTGCGGCGTGGGGCCACCGAGACCAAGACCGTGCAAGGCGTCCGGGTCGACAGCGATGCCCGCCGGGCCTGGCTCGGGGACACCGAGATCGAGCTGACCTCGAAGGAATTCGACCTGCTCGCCCTCATGGTCGCCGAGGCGGGCAAGGTCGTGACCCGCGAGCAGATCATGCGGCAGGTGTGGGACTCCAAGTGGTGGGGCTCGACGAAGACGCTCGACATGCATGTGTCCTGGCTGCGCCGCAAGCTCGGGGACGACGCGCACAGCCCGCAGTACATCACCACGGTCCGCGGCGTCGGCTTCAGGTTCGAGCGCGGAGACTAGACAGCGATCAGACGCGGTGCGTGTTGATGGTGGCAGGTCCTGACGGCCGGGAGCGAGAACGATGCGGCGCCGGCTTCTGATCTCGATGATCGCGGTCGCGGTCGCGGCGGTGCTCGCGCTCGGGATCCCGCTGGGGTTCGTGCTCAGCCGCCTCCAGGTCGACGAAACCACGCAGGCGCTTCATCATGACGCCCAGGACGTCGCCAATCAGCTCGCCGAGCGCGCTAACGGGAATGCCGGGCCGCCGAACGCGCAGCAGCTGGCCGACGCGCTGAGCGGCCGGTACGTCGAGATCTGGCGGAACAACGGGCGCCGTTACCTCCGCATCGCGCACGCGGGTGTCCGGCCGCCGAAGCGGGGTTTTCGCTCTTCGACGGTCTACAACGCGCCGTACAAGGTGTACATCGCCGCCGATGATTCCTACCTGTCCGGTGACCTGACCAAGGAACTGCTGCTCATCGGCATTGTCGCGCTCGCGGCCGTCGGGGTCGCGGTCGTTCTCGGGCTGGTCTACGCGCGGCGGATTGTGCGGCCGCTCGAGGAGCTCGCCGGCGCCGCCGACCGGCTCGGGTCGGGCGACTCAAGCCCCCTCGGCCGGCGCTACGGGATCCAGGAGCTCGACCGGGTCGCCGAGGGACTGGATGGCTCGGCTCAGCGCATCAACGACCTGCTCTCGGCCGAGCGCGACTTCGCTGTCGACGCCTCGCACCAGCTGCGGACACCGCTGACCGCGCTGTCGATGCGACTGGAGGAGATGGTCGCGGCCGCCGACTATCCCGACGTGGTGCGGGAAGAGGGCGCGGCGGCGCTGGCTCAGACCGAGCGACTGGCCGAGGTGGTCGGCCAGCTGCTCGGCCGGGCCCGGCGCACGACAACGGGCTCGCCGACCGTGGCCAGCGTCGACGAGATCGTCGGGCAGCAGGTGGTGGAGTGGGAGCCCGCGTTCCGCCGGCTGAACCGGCGGCTGGCCGTCGCCGGGGAGAAGGGCCTGTTCGCGTACGCGACGCCAGGCGGCGCGTCTCAGGTCGTCGCCACCTTGCTGGACAATGCGCTGGTCCACGGCGCGGGCACGGTGACAATCAGAACATCCCGGACGAGGCGTTCCGTCGTCGTCGAGGTGCGCGATGAGGGCAGCGGCGTACCGGCGGACCTGGCGCCGAGGATCTTCGAGCGCAGCGTGTCCGGGTCGCCGACCGGAACCGGCCTCGGGCTGGCGCTGGCCCGCACGATCGCGGCTGCTGACGGCGGCCAGGTCGTGCTGGTGCGGCCTCGGCCCGCGGTGTTCGCGCTGTTCCTGCCTCATGCGACGGCGGACGCCGAGGAAATGCCCGCGGTGGCCGGGCCGGCCTAGGCGGCCGTCGGCTTCGCGGCCGGCGGCCGGCCGATCCTGATTCCGGGCCGCGCCCTCGCTGGCCGTAGGCTACGGCTCGTTATGGATCATCAGGAGACCCTGGAGACGACCAGGCACCCGGCCCGGACGCCGGACGGGCGGCAGCGGGTCGTGGGCATGGTCGGGGCGGGCCAGCTGGCCCGGATGACGGCGGCGGCGGCCGTCGGGCTGGGCATCAGATTCCGGGTGCTCGCGGCCGATCCCGATGAGAGCGCCGCGCAGGTGTGCGCGGACACCGTCATCGGCGACTACCGGTCGGCCGGGGACCTGCTGGCGTTCGCGGCTGGCTGTGACGTCATCACCTTTGATCATGAGCATGTCCCTCAGCCCCAGCTGGCCGCGCTCGAGGAAGCCGGCTTCGTGGTGTCGCCGAGCGCGGCGGCGCTGCGGTTCGCCCAGGACAAGCTGGCCATGCGCGAGCGGCTGACGTCTCTCGGCGTGCCCTGCCCGCGGTTTGAGCCGGTCGTGTCCCTTGCTGACGTCGAGGCCTTCGGGGGGCGGACGAGCTGGCCAGTCGTGCTGAAGGCCGTGTCAGGCGGCTACGACGGCCGCGGCGTGTGGGTCTGCCCTGGCCCTGGCGAGGCGGCTGACGTGCTCTCGCACGGCGTGGCCGTGCTGGCTGAGGAATTCGTGCCGTTCCGGCGTGAGCTCGCCATCCTGGTCGCGCGCTCCTCGAGCGGGCACGGTGCTGCCTACCCGGTGGTGGAGTCGGTCCAGCGGGATGGCATCTGCGTCGAGGTGCTGGCCCCGGCGCCGGGGCTGCCCGAGGACACGGCGATCGCGGCCGAGCGCCTCGGCCTGGAGCTGGCGAGGGACCTGGACGTGATCGGCCTGCTGGCGGTCGAGCTATTCGAGACCCGCGACGGCCGGCTGCTGGTGAATGAGCTGGCGATGCGGCCGCACAACACCGGGCACTGGACGATCGACGGCGCCAGGACATCGCAGTTCGAGCAGCACCTGCGGGCGGTGCTGAACCTGCCGCTGGGCTCGCCGGTGATGACCGCGCCGGTCGCTGTCATGGCGAATGTGCTGGGTGGCACTGACCCTGACCTGTACGGCAAGCTGAACCACGTCCTGGCCGCCGACACGGCCCTGAAGATCCAGCTCTACGGCAAACCCGTCCGTCCTGGCCGTAAGGTCGGCCACGTCACGGCAGCCGGGACCGGCGTCGCCGAGACCGGCGACCGGGCCCGGCGGGCGGCGAGATACCTGGCCACGGGGTCCGAGGATGCGGCGGACGACCTGTGATGCCCGGGCGCGGGCCGGTCCGGCGCGGGTGCTCAGGGGGCCGGGCAACTGAGCGAGGGGAGTGCGGATGAGTGCAGGCCCGGTGGTCGGCGTGGTGATGGGCAGCGACTCGGACTGGCCGGTCATGCAGGCAGCCGCCGATGTGCTCGACGAGTTCGGCGTGCCGTCCGAAGCCGATGTCGTGTCTGCGCACCGGATGCCTGCCGACATGATCAGCTACGGCCAGGCGGCGGCCGGACGGGGCCTGAGGGTCATCATCGCCGGTGCCGGCGGTGCGGCTCATCTGCCCGGGATGCTGGCGTCGGTGACCACGCTGCCGGTCATCGGCGTGCCGGTCCCGCTCAAGTACCTCGACGGGCTGGACTCGCTGCTGTCGATCGTGCAGATGCCGGCCGGGATCCCGGTCGCGACCGTGGCCGTCGGCGGCGCCCGGAACGCGGGCCTGCTGGCGATCCGCATCCTGGCCGTCAGCGATCCGGCGCTGGCCGCGCGCATGTCGGACTTTCAGGCTGGCCTCCGCGCCACCGCTCAGGCGAAGGGCGAAGCGCTGCGAGCCAAAGTCCGGGTCCAGCGTGCCGGTCATCAGCCGCACCCGCCGGCCGGCCCGGGAGCTGAGCTCTAGCCGGGGCCTGACTGTTCGGCACGAGCCGTCAGGGAGAGCCCGGCCGGGCGTCGGCTGACCGGCGCGCGCGGCCCGGCCCTGCCTGCAGCACGCGGGGTCCGGTTCGCGAACTTTATCCGCCGAGCCGCCAGCGCAGTCGCGCGCCGGTGTGCCTCAGCCTGCCGCGGGCGGCGGGACGGGCTCGCAGATCAGGCCCCACGGCTTGTCGTCGCGCCGGGTGAGGATGATCGTCGCGCTCTTGTCGCCCTGCAGGCCGAGCCGGCGATGGATCTGCTGAACGTCTCCGGCCAGTCCGCGCCTGCGGAGGTCAGCTGTGCCCACGCCCAGCTCCCGTAGCTTTCTGGCCACTTGCCGCTCGTGCCACGGCAGCGAGGCGAGCACTCGCAGCGTGCGGGCGAACGGCGTGCTGACTGCCTCGTTCACCGACAGGAACGCGATCATCGGATCGATCTGCCAGCCGCCGAGATCGCGGGCGAGCTCGGCGACGAGCCCGGCGCGAGTGACGGCGGGGTTCGGATCGAGCAGATACTCACCGGGTGCGGCGACCGGCGGGGGCGGGCCCGGCGCGGCTGCCAGCGTGCGGGCGGCGGCTGCGCCGATCTCGCCGGCGCGCAGGACAGTGGCGCGGCGCGCCGTGGTTGCGAAGCCAGGGGACCACAGGAGCGCCTCCTTGAGCGCGCGGCCCACGGCGACGAACTCGGTCTCCCAGCCGGCGGGGACACGGTCGCGCGCTAGCCCGGGCGCAGCCTTGATGCAGACCCGCGGGATCCGGCCGGTCAGGCCCAGGCACCAGTCAAGTGGCGGCTCTGAGTCGCCGGCACGCAGGCGACGGCCGCTCGCCCGGCGAGCCGGATCGATGAAGGCGGCCGGCAGGCCAGCCAGGCTAAGGTCCCGGACATCGGCACAGACCGCGGTCAGGCGGCCGGCGGTGCCGTGGACGGCCACGTTCCTGGTCGCGTATTCGAGGGTTTCGGGATCGGCGTCGACGCCGAGCACGTGCCGGGCGGCTGCTGCGAGCGCGATGAGGTCGCCGCCGATTCCGCAGCACAGATCGCCAACCACGTCCAGGCCGGCGAACCGGCGGGCGCTGTGGGCGGCCGCCAGTTCGCCCGACGCCTGCTCAAGCCCGGCCCTGGTGAAGTACATCTCGCCGGCGCGGCTGAATTTCTCCTTCGCCGACGTCCGCAGGGCCTGCTGGGTCAGGGCGGCCGCGACCAGGTCGGCCGGGTACTGGCCGCGCAGCTCAGCGGCCAGGCGGAGGGCCTCGTCGGGAGTTACCTGCAGGCCGCGGAGCCTGCTCAGCAGCTCGCCGCCTGCGGGCGTCAGCAAGATGGCGGCCTGGCTCATCAGCCCATCATCGCGTGCTGGCCAGCTAGTTCGGGGCTGGGTGGTCCGGACGGTGCGCCGCTGGCAGGGGAGCTGCTCCGGTCGGACGGCGCGGTGGGGCGGGCGGGCGGTCAGGTGCTCGCGAAGCGTTCCAGGACCAGCCGGAGGTCGTCGCCTCGCGGCTGCGGACTCATGAGGCCGACGGGCCACGCACTCCGGAGCGCCGCGATGGCCCCGGCGTTGCAGGCCTGCCGGCTGATTACCTTGCCGAGCTCATTGCGGGGCTGAAGGACGGTACCCGGCCGGTCACGGACTGGCGCCACGAACTGACCGGTCCCGGCAGGCTCGATGTCGTCGTCAGGCAGTGCGAGGCGGACATCGCGAAGTCGCGCAGGCGGGCACGCCCTGGCCGGCTGCTCAGCCGCCTGGCCGGCTTCCGAGCTCCGTGCCCTTCAGTGTGCCTCGGCCGGTGCCAGGCCGGCGATCGGGCCCGGGTGGGGTGCCGTCGCAGAGGTGTCACGCTTACTGTCGGCCGCGGACCTATGTCAGGCGCTAGGCGGCACTTTCGCCTGGCCTAGCCGCCTCTCGAAGAACCACGAGTTCGTCAGCGCTGAGAAGGCGTGTACCGAAATGACCGCGAAAGAGGATACTCGGGGAATCATTGTTGAAAACACCGTCGTCGCCGTTGACGCTTTCGACAAGACCATCCGTTGTGATCATGAAGCCCGTCGTTGAGACGCCGCGCCTGTCCTGGTTCTGGTAGCTCACGCTCCTCACGACTGTCCAGCCGGTGATCTTCCGCTTCTTCTCGCGGCCCGGGAGACCCAGGTACGCCTTGTGCTTGAACGGCCCAGGGTAAGACACCCGTCGCAGGACTGTTACCACGCAGGCGGGATCGGCAGTCAGCCTGAAGGACTGGTTGTTGAAGGACACAACGTCGTCGTCGGAGTCGACTTGCCGCTGCACGTACGCAAGCAGGGCCTCCGGCGACATCGGCGGCAAGCTCGCGATCCAGGCCTGGCGAGCCCGATAATCCGCAACAGCCTTCTGATGCGCCGTTTCCTTGCGCTCCTCTTGCTCCCTCAGGCACTGAGCGCAGGTGTCCGGAGAGGTGACCCAACGGGGTCCGCCGAACATGAAGTGAGGGTTGTCCTGGCGAGCCTGGTGCGTCGGGCAGAAGGCCTTGCGGCAGGATGAGCAAAAGCCGACTGCCTGAACCCCGTCCCACGCACACACTGCGGGCGCTGTCATGGCCGCATCGTATTACCCCCGGCCTCATGCCGACGATAGCCGTTACCTCCGCCCTCAGGGTGATCCGCTCCCGGCCTCACCGCATCATCCGCCACCTATGTCGACTGCGTGAGGTAGCGCCGCAGGGCTGCGCCTGCTGATTCTCTGACCTGCTTAATGCAGGCCAGCTCGCGGGCGCCGGCAGAGGTCACCCCGGCACCAGCGCTAGCCTGTCTCCTCGCGCCGGGCGATCACGGCAGCGGCCGCGCCCGCCGGGTTCCACGCGCCAGTCCTGCCCGCTCCTCAGCCCACGTCACCCGTCCGTTGTGGAACAGCACCGTCCCGATCCTGCGATGCCTACCCTGGCTACCGCAAGACGTGCACTGCCGGTGGGTGTAGCCGAACACTCCGCCCGAATGACGCCCGCTCCCTGAGGGAGCTCGTAGAGGCACGGAGCCAAGCAGCGCGACCACGCCTGCTCAGCCGCCTGGGCGGCCGCTGACCTCCGCGCCTTCGGTGTGGCGCGGCCGGTACCAGGCCGGCGAGTCGCAGCCACCAGTTCGGCACGAGACTCTCAGGTGGCCCATGACGCCGGGACCGCGGCAGTTGCAGGGCGTCCAGCTCACTGACACCGTGCCCGGCCGTGGCGCGGGCACCCGACGGCATCTGGCCCCGGTTCACCATTTACGCCATCGGGATCATCGTCGGCGGCATCGTGTCGGCCTGCGCGCACAGCCAGATGAGCGGAGGCTGGCCGGCGTTTCTGATGGGAGTTGCCGCGCCGTCCGTCATCCAGAACGCCATCGGCCTAGTCGAAGTCAGGCAGAGCGCGCCTGCGCCCGCGTCGGCCGGCCAGGCTCCCATGACAGCACCGGCGGAGGCTGAGGATGCCAGTCCCGCAGTCGGCCCGCGCTGTTGCACATCACCGTCCATCCCCGCATCGCCCGGTTCCTCATTGCCGCTGGCGCGCAGCCCAGTGCCAGAACCAGGCAGGAGGTTCTACCGGGCCCTTCGGCACCGGCGGATCTCGCGCCGGGCAACGTTCCTGTCGTGCCCGCTGACGCGGCCGGAGCGGCCTCGCGCAGGGTTGAGCTAGCAGCCCGGATACTTGAGGCCCGGAAGACCGCCCGCGAGCTTGGACCAGCCCTGAGGCGGCAGGTGCCGTCGGGCGATGAATGGACCCGGATCCTGGCCCAGCTGGCCCGGCTATCCAGCTTGCTTGCCGAAGCCGCGGTCATTGCCGCCAACCTCGGTGGTTATTTCATTGAAAGGGACGCCTTGCAGGGGCGCGGAGTACGCCCTGGAACTCGTACGGGAAGCCGAGCATTGGCTTGGCATTGGCCAATGGCCACACGTCCCGAAGGCAGCTCCTGCCGAGATCGCGAACGAGCTGTTGTACATCCGCGAAACCCACATGCCCCTTGACCTACGTGCCCTTAGCGTAGCCAGCTCAGTCCGCCGGCGGCAGACCTCCACCAAGCCACGTTGGACAACTTGACGCAGTGGCCCCAGGACCTAAGGAGTAGGTGCACGAGTACTCCGTTGCGGTCGCCCCGGGCGATCCGACCGGGGGAGGGCCGGACTGCAGTGGGCCGCGCGCAAGGCGCCTACCGGTCACTCCCACAGGGCAAGACGGGCGGCACCGAATCAGCGCCGGCAGCCCTCAGTCTCCGAGCCAGAAAGTGCTGCTGCCGAAGGCGCAAAACGGGCGGCAGCCAGGGGCCGTACATGCTGGCCAGACAGAGGCGGGAGCCACGGGCGCGGCGCGCGAATCACCATCACGGCGATCAGTTCAGGGCAGAACGTCGCCACGCCCCGAGGTGCTGCGCGATGCTGGCACCGTGATCACCCTCGCAATTGCCGCGCACGCCGCCACCCCGAAGCCAGTGGCATTCAACAGCATCTTCTACACCGCCGTCGCGGGCATCATCCCCGTCCTGTTCGTTGCGCTCACAGTCGAGGGAGGCACCTACAAGGACCTCATCAAGAGCATCACCGACGCCACCAAGCCGCTCGCCATCATCTGGAGGGAAGTCATCGCGGGGCTCATCCTGGCCGCGGGACTCTACGGCGAGCTCGCCGCCCTAGCCGCGCTGCAAGCAGGGCGGGCCGGCGGCTGGGAGATTTTTCCGGTCAGGCTGTCGCTGATCATCCTGGTGTTCGCCGCCGGCGCGGGACCGGCCGTGGCGTTCTTCAGGGCCGGCGTGACGAAGTAGCGCAGCCTGCAAAAATCCCGGTGGCCCCGGATACTGCCGAGAGTGCAAAACGGACGCCCTAAAAGGGCCGCGCATATCACTGACGGGCAAGGTAGCCGCCATACCGGTGCCCGGAACCTGATGGCGGCCCCGCAACCACTGCGCGATGCTGGCACCGTGATCACCCTCGCATTTGCCGCGCATGCGGTCAGTCACAAGCCGCCTGCATTCAACGGCTTGTTCTACGCCACCGCGGCGACCATCATTCCCGTGCTGTTCCTGGCTCTCGCCGTGCAGGGGCGCCTTTACGAGGACCTGCTCAAGGCCTCCGCCGAAGCCTGGTGGCGGTTCCGGCGGCAGGCTCGGCAGGGCAACGACCTCCCTGCACTGGCCGCCTTTCTCGGCTCCTTCGCGGCCGCCGACGCAGCACTGATCACCGTGCTTTACGGAATAGGCGGTGAAATTCAGGCCCTCGTCGACCTGGACCGGCAGCGTGCGTCAGCCACGGCGTGGTCCCCTCTCGCCGCGGCGGTGATCCTGACCGCCGCCCTGGGCGTCGCGCCTGCCGTGGCATTCGCACGGTGGATAAGGCAGGGGGCTCAGGAACCGCCCGGCGCTGCGGACGGGCCAGCGCACGCCGGCGCCCGCGCGGAGCGCGAGCCCGCTAATGCGGGAGATACGCAAACTGCCGATCCCGCGTCCTCGTGAAAACGGCAATACGGACGCCGGAACAGGCCGCTCAGAGACGGAACATGATCTTGGCAGGAAGGCATGACTGCACTTAGAAGGGGCGCTCGCCTAATATCGAGGGCATGAGCCATGACTTTCCTGCCTTCGCCCTCTCCGAGGAGCACGAGGCGCTCCGCGAGGCCGTCCGGGACCTGGCCGACGAGAAGATCGCGCCGTTCGCGGCCAAGGTCGACGAAGCGGCCCAGTTCCCGCAGGAAGCTCATGACGCCCTGGTCAAGAACGGCTTCCACGCTGTCCACATCCCGGAGGAGTACGGGGGAGCCGGCGCGGACGCGCTCGCCACGGTGATTGTCATCGAGGAGGTTGCCAGGGCCTGCGCGTCCTCCTCGCTGATCCCGGCGGTGAACAAGCTCGGCACCATGCCCCTGCTGCTGTCGGCCTCGGAGGACGTCAAGCAGAGGTTCCTGCCGCCGGTGGCGAGCGGGACCGCGATGTTCTCCTACGCGCTCTCGGAGCCGGAGGCCGGGTCAGACGCGGCGGCGATGAAGACCCGTGCGGTTCGGGATGGCGACAGCTACGTGCTGAACGGCACCAAACGCTGGATCACCAACGCCGGTGTCTCGCAGTACTACACGGTCATGGCGGTGACTGACCCCTCGGCCGGCCCGAACGGCATCTCAGCCTTCGTGGTGGACAAGGCAGACGAGGGCTTCAGCTTCGGCGCGCCCGAGCACAAGCTCGGCATCAAGGGCTCACCGACCAGGGAGCTGTACTTCGACAACTGCCGGATCCCGGCGGACCGGATCATCGGCGCTGAGGGCACCGGGTTCAAGACCGCCCTGGCCACCCTCGATCACACCCGCATCACGATCGCGGCCCAGGCCCTCGGCATCGCGCAGGGTGCGCTGGACTACGCGGCCGGTTACGTCAAGGAGCGGAAGCAGTTCGGCAAGCCGATCGCCGAGTTCCAGGGTCTGCAATTCATGCTCGCCGACATGGCGATGAAGATCGAGGCGGCCCGGCAGCTGACCTACGCGGCCGCGGCGAAGTCCGAGCGGGCGATGCAGGGCGAGCGGGCCCCGGACCTGACCTTCATCTCCTCAGCCTGCAAATGCTTTGCCTCCGACGTGGCGATGGAAGTCACTACCGACGCGGTCCAGCTCCTCGGCGGGTACGGCTACGTCAGCGATTACCCGGTCGAGCGGATGATGCGCGATGCCAAGATCACCCAAATTTACGAGGGAACGAACCAGGTCCAGCGAGTCGTGATGGCCCGCCAGCTGCTGAAGTAGTTCCTTCCTGCGGCGAGCCCGGCGAAGCACGCACCTCACCAGGGTCCGGGATCCGGTACACCGCACGGGCGGTCCCGGCCAGGATGGCGGCCTGCTCGGGTTCGCTCAGGTCCTCGATCAGCGCGCGGGCTGTCGCCACGACATCGCCGTAGGCGGCGCCGAGCGTGGACACCGGCCAGTCCGAGCCGAACATCAGCCGCTGCGGGCCGAATGCCTCCAGCGCGAGATCGGCGTAGGGCCGCAGGTGCTCGACGCTCCCCTCGCCGAGAATCCCCGACAGCTTGCCGGTGACGTTCGGCAGCGCGGCGAGTGCGCGGAACGCCTGCGCCCACCCGGCGTCTGGCCGCCCGCCCGCGGACACGTCGACGTTGCCGAGATGATCCAGGACGAAGCTCACCTCCGGGAGAGCGGCCGCGGCCGCCACCGCGGCCGCCAGCAGCGCCGGCGGCAGGACGAGATCAAAGGGCAGGCCAGCAGCAGCGAGCGCGCGCAACCCGCGCCGTACCTGCGGCAGGCTGAGCCAGTCCGGATCAGGCTCAGTGAGCAGCGGGTGCCGGATCCCGGCCAGGTACTGCCCGCCCGGTGCCTGCTGGAGGCGGCTCAGTGCCTGAGCCACGTCCGGCGCGGTGAGATCGGCCCACCCCACGACCGCGGCCAGAAGGCCGCTATCGCGAGCCAGTGCCAGCAGTTCCGGTGTTTCGCCCGGTTCGCTGACCGTCTGCACGACGACGGTGGCGGCAACGCCGGCCTCGGCTGCCAGCGGCGCGAAGTCGGCGAGACTGAACCGCCGCCGCAGCGGGGCGAGCGCCTCGTCGCTGTCCAGGAACGGCTGCGGCCGGACGGAGATGTCCCACAGGTGATGGTGCGCATCGACGATCAGGATCTGCTGGCCAGAGCCGGTACCGGGCACGAGCTGACTGTAGGCACCTGCGGCCTGCCGGGGCAACCACCTCGCCCGCGCCTGGTTAGAGCCCCAGGTCGTCGAGCTGCCGGTGCAAGTCGCCTCGTGGTCCTGAGTAGGCGCGGGCCGAGGTCTGCCCGGATGGCGCTCGGCCGCCGGGCGCGCCAGCCGCAGCGGCACCACCTGGCGGGCTTATCCCCGGCCCGGCCGCCGCCGCCACGGCGGGCGGGGATCCGGAAGCCTCCTGACTCCGCCGCCCGGATCGAAGGCCGCGGTCCCGGAAGAGCCAGCCGCCGACGATGCCGCCTGCCAGTCCGCCGATGTGGTCCTGCCAGCCGACGCCGGCTTTCGGCAGCAGCACCGTGAACTGATAGGCAAAGCACAGCGCCATTACCGCGCCGATCAGGATGTCGATTCCGTGCCGGTCGAAGAAACCGCGGACGAGGATATAGCCGAGATAACCGAAGACCACCCCGCTAGCGCCGATGCCGATTGTCCCGGCGGCGCCGAAGAACCAGGCGGCGAGCCCGCTGACCACGATGAGCAGCGCCGTCAGCCACAGGAAGCGCGCGACGCCGCGGTAGGCGGCCAGGAATCCGAAGATAAACAGCGGCCCGGAATTGCTTTCGATGTGGGTCCAGCTCACATGCAGGAACGGGGCGGCCAGGATGTAAGGAAGGCTGGCGAGATCGCGCGGCTTGATGCCGTACTGGTCGAGCTGATAATGGTCGGCCGCATTGATCAGCTGAACGATCCACAAGACCGCCAGGAACGCCACCATCACGAACAGGGCGCGCCGGGCCTCGGCCACTAGCGACTCGGCGTCGTCAGTGCCCAGGGTCCAGGCCCGGTGCTTGGCGGTGTTCATGAGTTCCGTCCCCGTCGCGCGCCCGCTCTGCCTCGGCGGCAGCGCTGACGCACTCACAAGCTAGCCGCAGCCACGCGGTGCACGGAAGGCCCCGCTGCGGGACCGGCGGGCATACGGGTTCAAAGCGGAGGGCACCCGCAGCGCGACACGCCGGCTACGCGGCGGGTCGTCGCCCCGCGGGCCGCCCGACTGTGGTCACAACTGCAGGCCATTACGCCGAGTAATTGTTACCTTACGTATTGCCAAACTGTGATGTGCGCGACACCAATTACGGGTTTCCAGCACAGCTTTTTCGGCGGAAACGCTTTGTCGGCCCCCTCGGTTCTGGCAACGTTGTGCCGCGACGGTGCTGGGCCCGGTGAACCGGACCCTGCGCGAGCCGCGCAGGCCCGGATCCGGTCCGCCCCGTCGCATGCGACTCGCTGCCCTGTACCGCAGCGGTACGCGCGCTGGGCGCTCCGCCCGGCAGCGCATGGCCGACGGAAGGACCGCATTGTCACAGCACCGGAGGCGGCCCCAGGCCAGGCGCCCCAGGCGCAGGCGAGTGGGCGTCTTCATGGTCACTGCTGCCGCAGCAACCGTGGCAGTGACAGCGATCGCTCTCCTGGTAATCACAGGGCGTCCCGGTTCCGTTACAGACCCGCTGGGCGCGGCGGTCGCCCAGGTGTCTGCGGGCAAGTCGGGGCTGGCCCTGGCGCAGGAGCGGCAGAAGGTCATCATGCAGACCGCGGCGACTGAGGCGTTCAGCCTGACCAGCACGCCGAAGATCAGCACGGCACCGCCACCGGTCGCCACGACCGTCACGGGAACGAGCACAGGTACCGGCACTGGCGGCACCGGGGTCGTCCCGAGCGGGCCGGCACCCAGCCCGTCGACCGCTCAGGGCATTGCCTACAACATGCTCGCCTCGTTCGGGTTCAGCACCAGCCAGTGGGGCTGCCTCGACGATCTGTGGAACCAGGAAAGCGGCTGGCGCTACAACGCCGAGAACGCCAGTGGCGCGTACGGCATCCCGCAGGCGCTGCCCGGGTCCAAGATGGCGAGCGCCGGCGCGGACTGGGCGACGGACCCCACGACTCAGATCAAGTGGGGACTCGGGTACATCAAGGGTCAGTACGGAACACCGTGCGGAGCCTGGGACCACGAGGTAGCGGACGGCTGGTACTAGCCAGTCACGACGTGACCCGGCCGCGGATCGGCCGGCTGGTGGCCATGCCAGCACGAGTTCTGCGCCCTTGTCGGCTAGCGGCGTCCTGCAACGACGAGTAACCGTCCCGCTACGCAACTGATCGCTCGCGCGCTATTCCGGACAGCGTTCCGGTGGCACCGGCCAGCTGGCGGTCGTGCTCCGGGCGCGCTCGCTCTGGTCAGGCCGCCGGTAGCGGCCGGAAGGTGCCGAGCGCGGTGGTGAGCATGCTCGCCTGGGCGCCGAAGCCAGCTGTCGGGGCCCACAGGGTGATGGCGTAGGCCTGCGCTCCTGACGCCGTGGGCAGCGAGACCAGGACGACCAGTTCGGTGACACTGCCGGCACCTGGCTTATGCCACCGGAATCGCAGTTCCGCCGCCGGCGCTGGCCGGAAGCCGCCGATCGCGGCGAAGCCGGCCGAGTTCAGCGACAGCCGGGTGTAGTCGTTGTCGGCGGCTGAGTCCTTCCGCTGCAGGTAGGCCGCCTCGGCCAGCGGGCTCGCGTACGTCCACGGCGCTACGCTCACGATCAGGTGAGCGCTGGCGGCCGGCTGGGCGAAGTGAACGATCTGACCGGACAGGGACTGTGTCCAGGAGCTCGGCAAGCCGAGCCGGAAGCCGGCGGCCGAGCCGAGGACGGCGGCGCTGAGCCGATGCCATACCCAGCCGGCTGGCAGCAGCGGAACTCGCGTGCCCGGCGTCGATATTGTCGGTGTCGGGGACGGGCTCCCGGCGCCGGGGCTTGCGCCCGATGACACGCCGGGCGAACCCGACCCGGCGGGCTGGCCGTGCGACGCGGTGGTCGTGCCCGACGCGCCGGCGGCGGGCACGCCCGCCGCCGGGGTGATGGCGGGCCTTGATGACCCGGTCGCGCCAGACCGGCCCCGGCCCGGGCCGCCGCCGGCCGCGGTTCCGATGGTTCCCGCGGTTCCGTGAGTCCGCAGCGCCTGAGAGTCCGGCGGGCCCGAGGCAACGGCCCAGCCGATCGCCGCGAGGACGATCACCGCGGCCGCAGCGCCGGCCGCGGTCAGCTGCCAGCGCCTGGCTGACGAGGCGGCTGCGTGACGGCGCCAGAACCCGTGTAGTCCGGCCGCGACTCCGGCCCGAGCGCCGCCCGGGCCGGCCGCTCCGCGGGCCGCGGCCAGCCGCCGCCGCTCCGCCCGGGCAGGCCGCGGCGGCCGCTCCGCCCGCGGCGCCGGGACCGGGCTCCTGACCGGCCGGGCCGGCTTCGGTCGCCGCGGCCTCCGGGCGTATGTCCCCCGGGCTGGCGGCGGCGCCGGCCTGCGGCGGCTCAGCCGATGCCGCGACAGTCGCGCCCGGATCGGTGAGGTCTGTCATGGACAACTCGGCATAGACGGGCGGGTCGAGGAAGGCCGCACTCCGAGCGCTGCCGGCGTGCTGGCCCGCGCCGACGGCCGCCTCGCCCGCGCCTGCTCCCGCTGGCGCCGGTGTCGTCCGGGCCCCGGCCGCCGCTCCGGCCAGCAGCCGGGCGGCAGCGCCGGCGTCCGGCCTGGTGCCGGGATCGCGGCTGAGGAGCGCTCCGATGACCGGGCCCAGCGGGCCCGCCGACGGAGCCCGCGGGGCGTCCTCGCGGGCCACGCCAGCGGTGACCGCGACCGCGCCGCCGGTCCGGTCGAACGGGCCGCGTCCCTCGACCGCCGTGTAGAGCGTCGCGCCGACCGACCACAGGTCCGAGGCGGGGGTGGCCACACCGCCGTGCACGCGCTCGGGTGCGGTGAAGCCGGGCGTTCCCACGACCATTCCCGCCTGGGTCATGCCGGGATCGCCGGCGAAGGTCGCGATGCCGAAGTCCGTCAGCACGACGGTGCCCTCGCTGCTGACCAGCACATTGCTCGGCTTGACGTCGCGATGCAGGACACCGGCGGCATGTGCCGCTGCCAGCGCGCCGATCAGGCTGGTGCCCAGCCGGGCGGCTTCTGCGGGCGGCAGCGGGCCGTCCTCCGCGATGATGCGGTCCAGGGAGCGCGCCTCGACGAGCTCCATGATGATCCACGGACTGCCGTTCTCCTCGAGCACGTCGTACACGGTGACGACGCCCGGGTGATTCAGGCGCGCGGCGGTCCTGGCCTCGCGCAGCGTCCGCTGGTAGATGGCCTCCGCCTCAGCGGGCGACGCGTGCGCGGTGATCTGCACTTCCTTGACCGCGACGGCGCGGGCGAGCAGCTCGTCCCGGCCGCGCCAGACGATTCCCATGGCGCCGCGGCCGATGGGATCTTCCAGGCGGTACCGTCCGGCAAGCAGCCTGCCCGTACCCGTAACTGCGTGCATGCCGGGACCCTATCCGCAGCAGACTCTCAGAGTCCTGTGAGAAACATGTGAATTCGGCTGACGTACCCCAAGCGTCAGACGGGCCCGGTTTGTTACGCCGGCGCGGCTGCGTGCCTTGTGTTGCGATTACTGCGGGGGGCCGGGCCATCGCGTCGACGTCGAGTGCCTCGTCCAGCTGCTGCGGGGTGATCTCGCCGCTGGCAACGTGGCCGCGGGAGATCACGACCTCGCGGATCGTGGCGCCGGTCTCCAGCGCCTCGTGCGCCACCGCGGCGGCAGCCTCGTAGCCGATAAACGGGTTCAGCGCGGTGACCAGGGCCGGGGAGGACTCCGCGTTGCGCCGCAGGTGATCGACGTTCGCGGTGATGCCGGACACGCACTTGGCGGCCAGCGCCACCGCGGCCGCGGACAGCAGCCGCAGCGAGGACAGCAGGTTACGGCCGATGACCGGCATCATGACGTTCAGCTCGAAGTTCCCGGCCGCGCCGCCGAAGGTGACGGCCGCGTCGTTGCCGACGACCTGAGTGCAGACCTGGCAGACGGCCTCGCAGATGACCGGGTTGACCTTGCCGGGCATGATCGACGAGCCGGGCTGCAGGTCCGGGATGCGGATCTCGCCGAGGCCGGTCCGCGGCCCCGAGCCCATCAGCCGCAGGTCATTGCAGATCTTGTAGAGGCTGACCGCGATGGTGCGGGCAACTCCGCTGGCCGCGACCAGTCCGTCCCGCGCGCCGGCGGCCTCGAAGTGATTCGGCGCCTCGGTGAGCGGCAGGCCCATGTCGCTGGCCAGGTGATCGATGACGGCGGCGGCGAACCCGGCCGGCGCGTTCAGGCCGGTGCCGACGGCGGTGCCGCCGAGCGGCAGCTCGCCCAGGTCCGGCAGGACATCGCGGGCACGCTGCAGGCCGTGCCTGACTGCGGCCGCGTAGCCGCCGAACTCCTGGCCGAGCATGACCGGCGTGGCGTCCATCAGGTGCGTCCGGCCGCTCTTGACTACATCGCGGAACTCGGCTGCCTTCAGGTCCAGGGCGTCGCCGAGCTGGCTGAGCGCGGGCAGCAGCGACCGCTCGATGAGCCGCACCGCGGCGAGATGGATCGCCGAAGGGAACACGTCGTTGGACGACTGCGACGCGTTGACGTGGTCGTTCGGGTGCACCGGCCGGCCCAGCCGGCGGCTGGCCAGCGTGGCGATGACCTCGTTGGCGTTCATGTTCGACGAGGTGCCCGACCCGGTCTGGAATACGTCGATCGGGAACTGGTCGTCGTGCTCGCCGCTCGCGACCTCAGCGGCGGCGTCATGGATGGCCGCGGCCAGCTCGTCCGGGATGACGCCGAGCTTGCCGTTCACGACGGCGGCCGCACCCTTGATCGCGGCGAGCGCGGCGATCAGGTCACGCGACAGCGGCTCGCCGGAGACCTGGAAGTTCTCCACGGCCCGCTGGGTCTGCGCGCCCCACAGCGCATCTTCCGGGACCGCGACCTCGCCCATGGAGTCGTGCTCGATCCGGAACCCGGCGGGCGGGCTCGTCGGCTCAGTCACGGTGACCGCCTCCGGTTCAGCTCGGTCCGGCACCAATCGTCAGCAGCGGCTGCTGCGGTGAGGTGACGTCGGCGAAGAAGTCATTGCCCTTGTCATCTACCACGATGAACGCGGGGAAATCGCGAACCTCGATCCGCCAGACCGCCTCCATGCCGAGCTCGGGATACTCCAGCACCTCGACCTTGGTAATGCAGTCCTGCGCCAGCTTGGCTGCGGCGCCGCCGATGGAGCCGAGGTAGAAACCGCCGTGTTGTTTGCAGGCGGCGGTAACCGCGGCCGACCGGTTGCCCTTGGCCAGCATGACCAGCGAGCCGCCCGCCGCCTGGAACCTATCGACGTACGAATCCATCCGGCCGGCGGTCGTCGGGCCGAACGAGCCGGACGCGTAGCCCTCGGGCGTCTTGGCCGGCCCCGCGTAATAGACGGCGTGGTCTCGCAGGTAGGCGGGCATCGGCTCGCCCTTGTCCAGCAGTTCGCTGATCTTGGCGTGGGCGATGTCGCGGGCCACCACCATCGGGCCGGTCAGCGCGACCCTGGTCCTGATCGGGTACCGGGACAGTTCGGCCCTGATCTCGGCCATCGGCCGCGACAGGTCGATGCGCACGACGTCGCTGTCGAGGTCGGTCTCGTCGGTGTCAGGGAGATACTGCGCGGGGTCAGTTTCGAGCTGCTCGAGATAGACCCCGTTCCTGGTGATCTTCGCCCGGGCCTGGCGGTCCGCGGAACATGAGACCGCGATGGCGACGGGGCAGGACGCACCATGCCGGGGCAGGCGGATCACGCGCACGTCATGGCAGAAGTACTTGCCGCCGAACTGCGCGCCGATGCCCGCGGCGCGGGTGATCTCCAGGACCTCTTGCTCAAGCTCAAGGTCGCGAAAACCGTGCGCGTCCAGGGACCCGGACGTCGGCAGCGCGTCCAGGTACTTGGCCGACGCGTACTTGGCGGTCTTCAGCGCGTACTCGGCGCTGGTGCCGCCGACTACGATCGCCAGGTGGTACGGCGGGCACGCGGCCGTGCCGAGTGAGCGGATCTTCTCCTCCAGGAACGAGGCCATCCGGGCCGGGCTGAGCACCGCCTTCGTCTCCTGATAGAGATAGGACTTGTTGGCCGACCCGCCGCCCTTGGCCATGAACAGGAACTTGTACTCGGGACCGTCCGTGGCATAGAGCTCAATCTGAGCCGGCAGGTTGCTGCCGGTATTGCGCTCGTCCCACATGGTGAGGGGCGCCAGCTGGGAGTAGCGGAGGTTCAGCTTCGTGTAGGCGTCGTAGACGCCGCGGGCGATGTGCTCCTCATCCCGGCCGTCGGTGAGCACCTGACCGCCGCGCTTGCCCATCACGATCGCGGTGCCGGTGTCCTGGCACATCGGCAGGATCCCGCCGGCCGCGATGCAGGCGTTCTTCAGCAGATCGCCGGCGACGAACTTGTCATTCGGGCTGGCTTCCGGATCGTCGAGGATGGAGCGCAGCTGCCGCAGGTGGGCGGGGCGCAGCAGGTGCGCGATGTCGTGCATGGCCGCCGCCGTGAGCTGTGTCAGCGCCTCGGGCTCCACCTGCAGGAACTCCCGGCCGAGGGCCGGGACGGCACTGACGCCGCCTGCCGTGAGCAGCCGGTACTCGGTGTCGTCGGCACCGGTCGGCAGCATGTCGGTGTAGGAGAACTCAGGCATGGGGGGCACATCCTCGTGGCCGGTAATCGATGGTCCCATCGTATTTCCCGGCGCGAGGCCGCCGCTCCGAGGGCGTACGGGCGCGCCCGAGGGGCTGCCGCCGCGATGCGGCAGCAGCCCTCGGCCGGCCGGTTATCCGGGTCAGCGAGCCGAGCGGCGCCCGGCCGGCCGCCCGGCGGCCGCTTACAGACTGACCTCCAGCTGGCTGGCCTCGGCCAGCGTCTCCTCGCTGCGGAGCTCCTCCGCGGAGGCCGCGGCGGGCGCCGGAGCCGCGGGCTGGCGGGCCATCTTGATGGCGACCGCCACCACGATCAGCGCCACTGCGTCGAAGATGGCCGCCGCCGTGAAGGACGCTGCCATGCCGTGGACGCGGATGTGCTCCGCCTGTGCCGCCGCCGTCGCGCCCGCCAGCGGATGCCGGGCCGCGGCGCGGCTGGCGGTGCCGTAGATCGTAACCAGGATGGCGAGACCGAGCGCCCCGCCGACCTGCTGCATGACGTTCACCATGCTGGCCGCGGCGCCCGACGACGCCGGCGGGACCCCGGTCAGTGACGCCATGGTCAGCGGCACGAACGCGACGCCCATGCCCAGGCCGAGCAGCAGCATCGGGATCAGGACGCCGGGGAAGTAATGCGTCCCCGCGCTCAGCTGCCCGAGCCAGGTCATGCCGGCGACCACCGGCAGCAGGCCGGCGATCATCAGCGGCTTCGGCCCGAACCGGGCCGCCAGCCTCGGGGCCAGCCGTGAGGTGGCGAACAGCGCCCCCGTCATCGGGACGAAGGCCAGGCCGGCGTCGACCGGGCTGAAGCCGAGCACTTCCTGCACGAACTGAGTCAGGAAGAAGAACGATCCGAACATGCCCGCGACCAGCAGAAGCCTGGCCACGTAGGAGGCAGCGCGGCTGCGGTCACGGACCAGCCACAGCGGCGTGATCGGCTGGCTGCTGCGGGTCTCGATCAGCAGGAACGCGCCCAGAAGCAGAGCCGCCAGCGCGAACGCGCCCAGCGAGACGCGGTTGGACCAGCCGTGTGAGGCGACGTTGATGAAGGCGTAGACCAGCGCTGACATCCCGGCCGTCGAGGTGATGGCGCCGGCGGCATCGAAATGACCGCGCTGCCGCTGCGTGCGAGCCAGCAGGCGCGGAGCCAGCGCGACGACGATGATGCCGATGGGCACGTTGACGAAGAAGACCCAGCGCCACGAGGCCCACTGGACGATCAGGCCGCCGAGCACCAGGCCCAGCGAGGAGCCGCCCATGGTGACGGCCGTGAAGATGCTGAGCGCGCGGACCCGCTCCCGGCCTTCCGGGAACCCGGCCACGATGGCGGCCAGCACGGCCGGCGAGGCGATGGCGCCGCCGACGCCCTGGACGGCGCGGGCTGCGAGAAGGAGGCCGGACGAGGTCGCCAGGCCGCCCGCCAGGGAGGCGAGCGTGAAGATTGTCAGGCCGGCCATGAAGGCTTCGCGCCGGCCGAGGATGTCGCCGGCCCGGCCGCCGAGCAGCAGCAGGCCGCCGAAGGTCAGGGCGTAGGCGTTGAGCACCCACGACAGGCTGGTCGCGGACAGGTGCAGGCCGGTGGCCATCGACGGCAGCGCGATGTTCACGACCGTCATGTCCAGGACGATCATCAGCTGCGCGCAGAGCACGACGGCGAGGGTGATGTTCCGCCGGTCACGGCCGCGGTCGGGACCGCCGCCGGGCAGAGCGAGACCGACCTGCTGCATCCCGGCCGCCGAGCGGGCAGGTGCGGAAGAGGTAGGTGAAGAAGACATGGTTCCTTCCCGGAACGGTGCATATCTGATGTGCAAGTGGCGGTAATACGCCCGGAATCGGGCAGTACGGGAGTGGGTCGCCGGTGGCTGCGCTGGCCAGTTCGGCTGGAGTGAGCTAAGCTAGGCTCTATTCGGAGGATCCCTCCGGTAACTATACGGAGGATGCCTCCGCTTTGCAACTCGAAACTGCTGGAGTCTGTGATGGGCGCAGCCGAGCCGGCCAGCCAGGCCGGACCGCCGAAGCGGGCTGACGCGCGCCGGAACTACGACCGGCTGATCGCCGCGGCCGCCGCGGCTTTCGCCGAGCACGGTGCCGATGACGTGTCGCTCGAGGAGATCGCCCGCCGGGCCGGCGTCGGGATCGGGACCCTGTACCGGCATTTCCCGGCCCGCCAGGCCCTGCTCGAGGCCGTTTACAAGGAGCAGGTCGACGCGCTCGACGCGCTCGCGGCGAAGCTCATGGCCGCGGAGTCGCCCGGTGCCGCCCTGGCTGACTGGATGCGCGCGTTCATCGCCTTCGGCAAGACCAAGCGCAGCCTGAGTTCCGCGCTCGTCGCGACGATCGGCAAGGACTCCGAACTGCTGTCGGCCTGCAGCATGGTCCTGAGGGGCTGCACCGAATCGCTGCTGAGCCGCGCCCAGGAAGCAGGTGAGGCGCGGCCGGAAGTGCAGTCCGGCGACATCTTCCGGCTGGCTCACGGGCTGATCATGGCGACCGAGTCGGCCCCGGCCGATCCGGGCCAGACCGAGCGCCTGATCGGCCTTGTCGTGGACAGCGTGCTGACGCCCGCGGGCGCAGCCGCCCGCGAGTAGCGGCCCGCTCCCGTTCCGGCGCCAGCGGGCGATTCGCGAGGCGACTTAGGCGGCCCGGCCCGGTTTGCCCGGCCGCCCGCGCTGCCGCCGGGCCTTTCCGGGCATGGCCAGGGCGTTCCCGGGTAACAACCCGGTGCCGGGTGGCCGGCCGCCGTCTGAACGACCGCGGGCGTTAACCGGCCATCCGGACCACATCCCAGGCAAGGATGGTGAACGTGAGCAGCATCCCCGAGCAGGGCATCAGCCCTGAGCAGGTCAATCCCCCCGTTGATATCGAAGAGGCAACCCGGCAGCTGGAGCTGGCGGGGCACGACATCGCCGTAGCGGCGACCTGTATCGGCCTCGGCGACCTGAACGAAGCCCACACCAATGTCATCACGGCCCGCGCGGCCGCCGATGCTGCCGAGGAGATCCTGCGGGTGACGCTGACCTCGGCTGTGCGCGCCGAGCCGCTGAATCCGGATTATTAGACCGGAAACGAGGCCGTCAGGCCACCCTGCCTGCCGTCGGCCCGTGCCGCTCGGCCGGCTGAGGAATCTCGTCCTGGGCAAGCTCGTCGCGGGCTGCGGCTGCTTCCTGCTGGCTGGCCGCCAGCGCCGCTTGCGCGCTCTCCAGCCATTGCCGCGCCTGGTCCAGGCGCGCTCTGGTCTCGGCCACCTGCCGGGCTAGATGCCGGCCCGGACTGATCCCGGCGCTCGCCGCCCGGCCGCCCGGTGCGGCCGCGGCCACTCCGGGCGCGGCGCCGGCGGCGTCCTGAGGCAGCTCGCCATGCGCCTGCGGGCTGGGGGCCGCCGGCGTGCCGGGCGCGTTGCCGCCTGCGGGCGTCTCCAGCCGGGCGATGAGCACGGCGAGGCGGTCCGTCAGTTTCTGGACGCGCTGCCCGGCCCGCCGGACAGAATCCGCGTCTCTCGCGACTCGCCGCAGCTTCTCGGTGACGGCCTGACTGTCTTCCGACAGCAGCTGCCGCCGGCCGTGGGCCGGGGTCAGCAGGACGATCAGGACAGCCCCCCAGCCAACGGCCGCGGGAACGGCATCCCTGGTGGTATCCAGGGCCTCCGCCCAGTGGTGCTGCGCGAGCGCGCCCGCCATGGTGGCGACGAACATGGTGGTCACGACGATGCTGAAGGTCAGCAGAAGGCCGATCACCAGCCACTTCCACCGCGGGCGCCCCGGTCGAGCTGCCGCCGCGCGGACCCGGCTCAGCCGGCCGCCGCGGGACTGAGGGCGGCCGTCTGCGGGCGAATCATCATCTGTCGTCACGGGCTACCTGCCGATGCTGAGCTCATCACGTCGCTTCCAGGCGCTGGCTCGTCATCCCGGCCAGCTGCAGCGGCGAGGAAGCGCAGCGTGATTCTTCCCGCCTGCCAGCAATCTCAGTCGACTCCGCTCGCCCCGAACTCTGAAACCGGGGGGGGGGTGGGCTTCCGCCCCCGCTTGCGGTTCGCTAGATTGATGTGTGAGTCACACATCTATAGATCGCAGCGGCAGGGGCCGGCGGGTCCGGCCGGCGGCTGCCCGAGGCAGAGGTGGTCAGTGATGACGCACGCAGCGGGAACGTTCACGGTCGCGTCCTGGGACGAGAGCACCTACCGTGAGCTCGACGGGGACGCCAAGCTCACGAAGGCAAGCGTGACCTTCGCGATGGAGGGTGACATTACCGGCCAGGCAGCGTGGGACGCGGTCATGTGCTACCAGCCCGACGGCACCGCGGTGTACACCGGCATCCAGTACGTCGAAGGCCAGGTGGGCGGCGTTGAGGGCAGCTTCGCCCTGCGCGCGGACGGGGAGTTCGCCGACGGCAAGGCCAGCTCGCAGTGGCAGGTCATCGAGGGGTCAGGCACCGGCGGGCTGGCTGGGCTGAGCGGAACCGGCGAGTCGGTCGCGTCCGCGACGCCACCGGGCACGTACAGCTTCGACTACAACCTTGGCTGATCATGCCAGCCTTGACCGGCCGGCCAACGTCTTCGGCGCTCTCGCGCTCGTCGTTGCCGACCGGATGGCCGACGAGACAGCAGCGGCGGCCGGCCGGGCCGACTCGGCGCCCGCCGCACTGGCCGCGCTGCTGCACTTTCTCGACCGGCCCAGTGTTGACCAGCTCCGCCAGGTGCTCGGGCTCACCTCCTCGGGCACGGTGCGACTGCTCGACCGGCTGGCCGAGTCTGGCTATATCGAGCGATCCCCCGGCACCGACCGCAGGTCAAGCGCGATCGTCCTGACGCAGGCCGGGCGGGCCGCGGGCGAGGAGGTCTGCCGGGCCCGAGCGCGAGTGCTCGAGCAGGTCACGGCTGTCCTCACCGCGGCGGAGCGAGCCGAGCTCGACGGCCTGATCGGCAAGATGCTCGTCGGCATGATGCGCGCTCCGGGCGCCGTCCGGTGGATCTGCCGGCTGTGCGACACCGGCATCTGCCGCGGCTCGACCGGCGGCTGCCCGGTCGGCAACGCGGCTCGTGAGCGGTACGCCGAGGCTCGCTAAGCCCCGGCAGCCGGCGCTGCTGTCAGCCTCGGCGCTGACCGATCCGCCCCTGGCTGAGCGCGGACCCGAGGGCGATGTCAGTCGTCGTGCGTCGCCCGCGGCCGCGCCGGCCGCAGGGACTCCCGTCCAGCGCCCTGGCCATCGTTCTGGCGGTTGTTCTGGCCGTTGTCCCGGCCCGCTTCTTCGGCGGCGAAGTCGTCCGCGACGATGTCCGTTCCGGCCGCCGAGGTGGCCGATCCGGCCGCGATCGCGGCGGCCCCGGCTCCTTCCTCGTGCACGTACCGGCCGCCCCGGAAAGCCGAGGCCGCGGCGGCGATGAGCAGGACCGCGATGGCCATGCTGAACACGATCACCAGGCCGTGATGGAACGGCACCGAGATGAGCTGAGGGAAGAACGCCTTCCCGGTGAGCACGGACACGTTGCCGGGCGGCAGGTGGCTCAGGATCCCGGTCGGAGTCAGCAGTTCCTTGACCGGGTTGTAGCCGAGGAAAGCGGCGAACAGGCTGCCCACCGGCGGCAGCGAGCCGATCTGGTGCGCGATGGGCGCGGGCACGCCCTGCGCGGTCAGTCCGCCCGTCAGCGTCTTGGGCAAGGTGGCAGCCAGGCCCGCGATCATCAGCGAGAAGAAGACGCCGATGGAGAGCACGAAGCCGGAGTTCTGGAAAGTGGCGAGCATGCCCGAGGCGGCCCCGCGCTGCTTGGCCGGGACGCTGTTCATGATGGCCGCGGCATTGGGCGCGGAGAACAGCCCCATGCCGGCGCCGGCCAGGAAGATCAGCCCCGCGAATTCCGGGTAGCTGAAGTCGACCGGGATGAGCAGCAGCCCGGCGAACGCGAGCGCCGACACCAGCAACCCGCCGGAGGCGAAGGCCCGGGCGCCGTGCCTGTCGGACAGCCAGCCCGACACCGGACCGGAAACCACGAACCCGAGCGTCAGCGCCAGCAGGTAGATGCCCGACCAGAGCGGGGTGTCCTTGTAGGCGTAACCGTGCAGCGGCAGCCAGATGCCCTGAAGCCAGATGATCAGCATGAACTGCAGGCCGCCGCGAGCGATGGCGGCCAGGAGAGTGGCCAGCGTCCCGGCGGCGAACGCCCGGATCTTCATCAGGTGCAGGTCGAACATCGGGGACTTGACCCTGGTTTCGATGACGCAGAACGCTACCAGCAGCGCCGGGCCGCCGATCAGGCCGGCCAGCACCAGCGGGCTGGTCCAGCCCATGGAGTGGCCGCCATAGGGCTGGATCCCGTAGGTGATGCCCGTCAGCAGGAGGATGAGGCCGACGGCGAACGTGATGTTGCCGAGCCAGTCGATCTTCGCTGGCGTCCGGAGGCCGACCTCCTTCAGGCTCAGATAGGACCAGATGGTGCCGCCGAGGCCGATCGGGACGGACACGATGAACACCAGCCGCCAGTCGACCGCGGCCAGCAGGCCGCCCAGGATCAGGCCGATGAACTGGCCGGAAATGCCCGCCACCTGGTTGATGCCCATGGCCGTGCCGCGCTGGTTAGGCGGGAACGCGTCAGTCAGGATGGCCGGCGAGTTCGCCATCAGCATTGATCCGCCAATGGCCTGGATCACCCGGAAGCCGATCAGCCACAGCGCCCCCTTGCCGCCGAGGAACGGGTCGAATGGCAGTGCCAGAGCGCCGAGGCCGAAAATGGCGAAACCGGCGTTATACATCCTGACCCGGCCGTAGATGTCACCGAGCCGGCCGAGGGTGACGACCAGGACGGCCGAGACGACCAGGTAGCCCATCAGCATCCAGAGCAGGTAGCTGATGTTGCTGGCCTGCAGGGGGTCGAGGTGGATGCCGCGGAAGATCGCCGGGAGCGCGATGATCACGATAGAGGCGTTGACGGTCGCGGCGAGCATGCCGAGGGTGGTGTTGGACAGGGCGACCCACTTGTAGCGGTCGCCGTGCTGACCTCGCCTGGCTCCGGCTTCGGTCACGGCAGACTCACTCACCTGCTGGCCCCCACGTTGGCGTGTATTACTTGCTAATACAAAAATAACAGGAGTCACTGACAGCCGGCCGCGATGCTGGCCGGTCACTGACTGCCGGGCCGCGATGCTGGCCGGTCACTGCGGCTCCGTCCCGGCGGCCGGGACCGAGCGCGTCGGCCGGAATGGCGGCGGGATGACTGCGCAGAATGGAACCGTTAATGCCGGGCTGCGCTATCTGAGCCGTTAGAATCGCCCGGTGCTGAGTTGGATTCGCCCCCGGGCCGCTGCCGCTGTCACCCGCTCGACGCTTGCGGGCGTTGATGTGTCCAGCTTCCAGGGCCAGCCCGGTACCTGGGCTAAGTCGGCCGGAAAGATTGCCTGGGCGGCGGTGAAGCTCACCGAGCTTGAGCCCGACGGCACCAGGTACGTGAACCCCGACGCAGCGGCCGACTGGAATTGGCTGGAGAAAAACAAGAAAGGCCGGATCGCCTATCTTTTCGGGCATCCGTCGGTGGGTGCGGCGGCGACAGTGAACTTTTTCGTGACCGAGCTCACCAAGCTCGGCCTGCGGAATACGGATGCGGTGGCACTGGATCTTGAAGTGACTGACGGACGCTCCGCCGCCGCGGTCGCGTCCTGGGGTGCCGATGTCCAGTCTGAGCTGCACGCCCGGCTCGGCCGCAAGCCGCTGCTCTATACGTTCATCGATTTCGCGAAAGCCGGGAACTGCGCGCACCTCGGCAGCTACCCGCTCTGGATCGCCGATCCGTCCAGTGCCGCCGGCCACCCGCAGGTCCCGTCCCCGTGGAAGGCCTGGACGATTCATCAGTACGACATCAGCGGTGATATCGACCGCGATGTCGCGAACTTCGCCACCCAGAGCGCGATGTTCACCGCGCTTGGCAAGCATGCAGCCCCTAAGGAGCCCTCCGTGATCGATGTTGGCGGGAATGTCTCGGCCGTGGCCTCAGCCCGCTGGCCGGACGGCGAGATGGTCGTGGCCGGTCTCGGCCATGACGGCTACATCCAGTCGGCCCGCTGGGATAACAAAGCCTGGAGCGAGTGGGGCAACATCAGCCCGACGAAAGCCAAGGGAACGCCGTCGGTCATCGCCTGGGTCGACGGCGAGGGCGTGCTCTTCTATATCGAGGAGTCGGGCAAGGTTGTCGAGCTGCGCACGAACGATCGCGGCAAGACCTGGGTCTGACCAGCGCGGACCGAAGTATCAAGATCAACGGCCGTGCCGCGCACCCAACGGCTGACCAGCAGCGGGAGTATCTTCTGAGTGTGACATACCGCCCGCCGCCGCGAGATCTGCGAGCTTCTGACTTCGATCGCGAACGGGTCATGACGCTGCTCGGCGAGGCCGCGGCGGACGGCCGGCTGACTCCCGACGAGCACTCCGAGCGGGTTGAGCGTGCCTGCCGGGCCCGGACCCTGGGCGATCTGGCGGTACTCACGACCGATCTGGCCGGGCCCGCAGCTCAGCCCATCCGGCTGGACGGCCGGCGTGCGGTCACCGGCGTGTTCAGCCGCGACAGCCGCGACGGGCGCTGGGTGGTGCCCGACAGCCTGCCAGTGGTGGCGGTGTGCGGCGAGGTGGAACTGGACCTGCGCGAGGCGCTGCTGCAGAGCGGCCGTATCGTCATCTACGCCACCCTGATACTCGGCACCATCCACCTGATCGTGCCGGACGGCGTCGCCGTCGAGATGAGCGGGACGGCGGTGCTGACCCGCAAGGTAACGCGCACCGTCAGGCAGGCGGGCCCGCGATCGCAGGCGCCGGGACCGGACGGCGTCCCTCAGCCCGTGATCGAGCTGCGCACAGTCGGGTTCGGCGGCACCATCAAGGTCACGTCGCCGAAGCGGCCGGGACGGCTGGGTGGCCTGCGGCGCAGCCTGCTCCGCTAGCTCCTGCTGGCACCGCCAGCCGGCCGTGCGCGCCGTCAGCGCAGATGGCGGCTCTCCTGGTTCATCATGCGCTGCGCGTCTTCCGTTGCATGCCCGCGCGAGCGCCCCTGATCCCGGTACGCGCGGTGCGCGGCAGCCCTGACTTTGCGGCGCTGCCATAACCTTCTGATGAAGGCCGTCATCACGTCTCATCTCACAATGGTCGTGTCTCCATGATGCCCGGTCCGTCAATTGCCGGCCGGGAGCAGCCCGCGCTAGCTATTGAAGTCGACCGAGCTGTAAGCGCTCAGCTTCCAGAGCTGGTGCTCGCTGTGAATGTTCCTGACCGTTCCCGACCGCGCGCGCATCACCAGGGAATGAGTGGCGGCGCCGCCGGACCGGTACCGGACGCCGGCGACCAGCTCGCCATCGGTGATGCCGGTCGCCGCGAAGAACGCGTCGTCCGAGGTCACCAGATCATCAGTGCTCAGCACCCGGCTCAGGTCATGACCGGCGTCCAGCGCCCTGGCCCGCTCGGCGTCATCTCTCGGGGCCAGCTTGCCCTGGATAACGCCGCCCAGGCATTTGATCGCGCAGGCCGCGATAATGCCCTCGGGCGTGCCGCCGACGCCGAGTAGCAGGTCGACGCCGGTGCCGTCACGGGCCGCCATGATCGCCCCGGCGACATCTCCGTCGGTCAGCAGCTTGATCCGCGCGCCCGCTTCGCGGACCTCGCGGATCAGGTCGGCGTGCCGGGGGCGGTCCAGGATCACGACCGTGACATCCGACAGCGAGCAGTCCTTGGCCCGGGCGACGGCCGCGATGTTGGCGGCGGGGGGTGCCTCGATATCGACCACGCCAGCCGCCTGCGGGCCGGTCACGAGCTTGGACATGTAATAGACGGCCGACGGGTCATACATGGACCCGCGGGCGCTGACCGCGATCACGGAGATCGCGTTGGGCATTCCGTTCGCGCACAGCCGCGTTCCGTCGATGGGGTCGACCGCCACGTCGCAGCGCGGCCCGCTGCCGTCGCCGACCTGCTCGCCGTTGTACAGCATGGGCGCGCGGTCCTTCTCGCCCTCGCCGATGACGACCACGCCGTCCATCTCGACGGTGTTGATCAGCTGCCGCATGGCGTTCACGGCGGCGCCGTCGGCACCGTTCTTATCTCCTCGGCCCACCCACCGCGCCGAGGCCATCGCCCCGGCCTCGGTCACCCGGGCCAGCTCCAGCGCCAGGTTCCGGTCGGGGGCATGCCGGCCCGGCTCGGGCGTGGTCGCCTCGGGGTCCGCCGCCGGATCGACTGCCGGGTCGGCGATACCGGGAGCACCGGCCACTCCGCTGGCAAATGCCGCTTCGCCGCCAGCGCGGGCGGAACCACCGGGTATCGCCGCTGCCTGATCGTCGCTCATAGCAAACGCACCTTCCTGTCAGCGGCCCATGATGGAATCCTATGTAGACCAACGGCCAGCGAGGCTGGCCGCCCTGCACCGAGCCGGACCCAGAACGCCGGAGCATATGACCACTGATCAGGTAATGCCCGCAAGCCGCGCCGCCGACCGCGGCTCATCGACGCGTGCCGTGCTGCTTGCCGCTGCCCGTGAGGTCTTCATGCTCGAGGGCTATGCGGAAGGCCGGCGTCACCGACATCGTGGCGCTGGCGGGCGCCAGTGTCGGCAGCCTCTACCACCACTTCTCCGGCAAGGCTGATCTCTACCTGGCGCTGTTCGAGGAACTGCATAACGAGCACGACATCGGCACCAGGAAGGCCGTACGGGAATGCCGGGACCGGGGCGTGACCGACCCCATGCAGCTGCTGCTGGCCGGAGCGCGCGGATACCTGGATGTCTGCATCGAGCAGCGCGATCTTGCCGCGATGTTCGCCCGCGGCGACGGGCCGCCCGGCTTTGAGCTCATGTGGCGGCAGCGCCTGTCGGACTGGGTCCACCGGAATACCGAGTTCTTCGCGCGCAGCGGCGAGCCGCTGGACGAAGCCGCCGCGATCGTGCTGACGGGCGCGATGATGCTGGCCGTTGCCGAGGTGTCGCGGGCACCGGACGCTGCCAGAGCGCGGCAGCTGGCTGACGGCGTGCTGGAGGTCCTGTCCCGGCTGCGGGTGCGTCCGGCGTCGCGGCGCCCGCCGAGTAAGCCCGCAGTTCAGAACGGCGCGTCCGGATCCTGGCCGGACTTCTCCCGCTTCGCCAGCGCAGTGGCGAGCCGGGCCCTGGCGCCTTCGAGCCAGTCCTGGCAGATCGCCGCGAGCTCCTCGCCGCGTTCCCAGAGCTGCAGAGACTGCTCCAGCGTCAGGCCGCCGGCCTCAAGCTGCTTGACCAGGTCAATGAGCTCATCGCGGGCCTGTTCGTAGGCGGGGCGGGCGCCCTCGGGCTGACCGCCCTCCGGCCCGGCAGAGGCCTGGTCAGAGCCGGTGCCGCCAGTGCTGCGTGCTGCCACGGTGGCCAGCCTAGCGGGGCGGTAACACCGCAGGGTCGCGCCGCGATGAAGTGACAAGCTCCGGACGGCCGGCGCCGCGGCGAAGGGATACGGATGCACAGCCACGACCATCCCGGCGTCCGGCCCGCGTGCGCGCTGTCACTGACCGGATCGTGCGGCGGCGGTCCTGGCGCGCGGTTGCGGCGCCGCGAGCTGGCCCTGCGCGCAGCGGCTAGGGCGTCGGCGCTCCCCGGCCATCCACGCGTGCGCTGTCCGTCCCTGCGCACGAGGGCCGGCTACCTTGCCGAGCTCGGCAGCTGCTGGTACCGGCGGTTCCCGTGGTCGCCGGTCAGCTGGCGGATGGACGGGCCGCATCGCTGACCGGGCCCGCGGCCGTCACTGACCGTCGGCCGTGGCTTGCAACTGGTCGTCGGCGAACCTGATGATCAGCGGGTCTCCGCCCTGGACCTGCCGGGCGGAGAGCACCACGCTGCCGTCAGCTTTCTGCACGATGGCATAGCCGCGACCGAGGGTCGCGGCCGGGGACAGCGCGACGAGCCGGGCCCGGATGTGAGTCAGGTCGTCAGCCGAGCGGTTCAGGCCGCCCGCGATCGCCAGATGCGCCCGGCCGGCCAGACCGAGGACCTGCTCGAGCTGGCGGTCGATCTCGCGCACCGGGCTGGCCACCGCGGGCCGTGAGGTGACTGACGCCAGCCACGATGCCTCCCGGTCCAGGCCAGGCCACCGACCGCTGCGCCCGCGAGCGGAGCTGGCCGATCAGCTCGAGCTGCTCGGCGACGTCGGGCACGGCCCGCCGGGCCGCGTCCGTCGGCGTCGATGCCCGGACGTCGGCGACGAGGTCCAGCAGCGGCACGTCCTGCTCGTGTCCGATCGCGCTGATCACCGGCGTGACCGAGCCGGCCACCGCCCGGACGAGATCCTCGTCAGAGAACGGCAGCAGATCCTCGGCCGAGCCCCCGCCGCGCGTGATGATGATGACGTCGACGCCGGGATCGGCATCGAGCCGCTGGAGCGCCCAGATGATTTCCTCGGTGGCATGCGGGCCCTGCACGGCGACCTGCTCGACCCGGAACCGCACGGCGGGCCACCGGCGGGCAGCATTGCGCAGCACGTCCCGCTCAGCCGCCGAGTCCCGGCCGCAGATCAGGCCTATCGTCCCCGGCAGGAACGGCAGCCTGCGCTTTCGCTCGGCCGCGAACAGCCCTTCGGCCGCCAGCGCCGTCCGCAGCCGCTCGAGGCGGGCCAGGAGCTCGCCGATCCCGACGGCCTTGATCTGCGTTGCCGTCAGCGCGAACGAGCCGCGGCCCGAGTTGAACTCCGGCTTGGCCCAGATCACGACGCGGGCGCCGACCCCTGGCGCCGGGCTGGTGGCGTCCAGCACCGCGGCCGTGCAGATGACGCGGGCGGACACCGACGCGACCGGATCGCGCAACGTGAGGAACACGGTGCCGCCCCGCCGGTTCAGCTCGGCGATCTGACCTTCGATCCACACTTTCCCCAGCCGGCCGATCCAGTCGCCGACGAGCCGCAGCACCGTCCGGACGGGAACGGGCGAGTCCTCAGAGGTCTCTAGCGGCACGGCGCAGCCTGCGGCCGGGGCGGCCCGCTGGCTCGGGCACCGGACCTCACAACCCGGCCTCGAGCTTCTCGATGCGGCGCTCGAACATTCCGAGAACCTCGGGCCGCTCGGCATTCCTGGCCTCGTATTCGACCAGGGTCCGCAACTGGCTGACCGTCAGGCCGCGCAGCCGGGCCCGGATCGAGGCCAGCGTCAGGTTGTCGTAGCCGGCCAGCGGAAGCGCGCCGTCCGCACTGGCGGCCGGCCCGCCGGGGAGTCCGGCCGCGGGCCTGCCTGCCGGGGCAGGCACGGGCCCGTCCCGGTCGTCGTCCTCGCCGAAGTCCTCCGCCGACAACAGCCGGACATTGCCGGTCTGATCCAGCGACCGGAACCGCGATGCCGCCGGAGCCGGACCGGCTGATCGCTGGCCGCGCCTGCTGCCCGCAGTCGCCCGGTCAGGGGTCGCGCGATGCGCCGGGGCGGCCGGGGCGGCCTGGCCCGCGGTGCCCGCCGGACGGTCGGCCGCCATCAGCAGCTTGCCGATCCCGGCGAAGACGCTCCTGAGCGCCAGGGTGGGCCCGCGCTTAACGTGACCGGGGACCTGCGGGATGCTCATTGGTGATCGCTCTCCCTCGACGGTGCTGCAGCCAGGCTGTCACCGGCTGGATCGCCGGGAAGCGCCGGGCTGGCGAAGCATCATTCTTGGACCTATTGTCGCTGGCCAGGCGTCGGCTGGAGGCCCGGAGCCGCCAATTGCCCCGGATCGGGCAGGCCGGCCAGCGAGGCCCTTCGCCGGTCTAGGCCCGGTGTCGGGATACGTCCAGGTGGCGATCACCTAAACTGAGCCCATGTCTGCCCAGATGCGTCGAGTGCTGCTCGCCAAGCCGCGTGGCTATTGTGCCGGCGTTGACCGGGCGGTCCAGACCGTGGAGAAGGCCATCGAGCGGTTCGGCGCTCCGGTCTACGTGCGCAAGCAAATCGTGCATAACACCCATGTGGTCAAGACCCTGGAAGGTCGCGGGGCTATCTTCGTGGACGAGACCGAGTCCGTTCCCGAGGGCTCGGTCGTGGTGTTCTCGGCTCATGGCGTCTCCCCCGAGGTGCGGGAGGAGGCGAAGGACCGCCACCTGCGAACTATCGATGCGACCTGCCCGCTCGTTACCAAGGTGCATAACGAGGCCAGGCGGTTCGCCGCCCAGGACTACGACATCCTGCTGATCGGCCACGAGGGCCACGAGGAAGTCGTCGGCACCACGGGCGAGGCCCCGGCCAATATTCACCTGGTGGACGGGCCGGAGGGCAGCGAGTCCGTCACAGTCCGCGACCCGGCCAAGGTCGCGTGGCTATCGCAGACGACGCTGTCGGTCGATGAGACTACGGAGACTGTCGCGGCGCTGCGCAAGCAGTTCCCGCTGCTGCTTGACCCGCCGAGCGATGACATCTGCTACGCCACCCAGAACCGGCAGGTAGCGGTTAAGCAGATCGCCGGCGAGTCCGACCTCGTGATCGTGGTCGGGTCGCTGAATTCGTCGAACTCGGTCCGCCTGGTTGAAGTCGCCAGGGACGCGGGCGCTTCCGCCGCGTACCTGGTGGACGACGCTTCAGCGGTTGACCTGAGCTGGCTCGACGGCGTGAGCACGGTCGGTGTCACCAGCGGCGCCTCGGTCCCCGAGGACCTGGTTGACGGCGTGCTGGCCGTTCTCGCCGACAACGGGTTCGGCGAGGTAGAGGAAGTCGAGGCCGTGCACGAGCGCATGGTGTTCGGCTTGCCGCGGGAGCTGCGCAAGCCCGCTGACGGCTGACCAGCGTCGCGCCGGGCCAGACCGCAGGGCTCGCTAGTCGAACGGGTCGAACGGCTGCGGGGCCTGGTGGTCATGCGCGCGGCGGTGGCCTGATGGCCCGGTGGGGGTGCTCGCGGCAGCCGCCGGGCCGGCCCGGCCGCGAGCGGCACGCAGGCCGGTCATCCCGCCGGGGCTCTCCCGGAGCTCGCGAACGCAGTGCGGAAGCCCGCGGGTCAGCGCGATCAGCACGCACGCGGCCGTTCCCGCGAACAGCCACGGAGCGGTGTCAGCAAGCGTCAGTGCCGTCCCTTCCAGTACCGACAGGGCCGAGCTGTGGCCAGAGCTACCCTGCGCGGTCAGGACCTGGGTGATGATCTCGGCGAGCAGGAAGACAGCCGGAGTGGACAGGACGACCGCCAGCTGAGCGTCTCGCCGTGCGTAGACCGGCGCGGCGACGCAGCCCGCGCAGTAGCCGAGCCCGGCCAGCACGTCGATCTCCCGCCACGCCGCGACCAGGCAGATGAGCAGGAACAGCACGAACAGGCCAAGCAGCGCGCCCCTGGCAGTCACATGGGATCGAAACGAGGCCGTACGGCCCCGCGGCCGCCCGTCAGCGCGCTCGCTGCCGGGCTGGCGGGCGGCCGGATCGGCAGCCAGCGAGCGCGCGCTGCTCTTCTGGCTCACCGCCGGGAGCCCGGCGCTGAGCCGGATGAGGCGGCTGATACCCCCGGTCAGCCGGCTCGCCATCGGAGCCCGGAGTACCTCCGGCCGGAGCTCGCCCCGGCCGTCCTGCCAGGACGGCGCTGGCGGCTGCGTCCTGGCGCCTTCCCGGCGCGGCTCAGTGTCAGCGGGCGGCATGGCCTCAGCCCGCCGCGCTCACGGGCCGGCCGCCGAACAGCTGCTGCTGAGTGACCGAATCCCTGGCCTTGACCGGAGGGGAGACAAGTTCCGGTACCGCCTCGACGATCAGCTCAGGAGCCGACAGCGCCCGCACCGTCTCCTCGACGGGCTGCGGCGGCTCGAGCTCGGCTTCGACGACCCCGAGCTCGTTCAGCTTTCTGGCGCTGACCAGCACCCTGCTCTCCAGTGAGCCCACTGTCCGGTTGTAGGTCGACACCGCGTTGGTCAGCGCCTTGCCGAGCCCGTCAACGTGCTTGCCCAGGCTCGCGATCCGGTCGTAGAGCTCGCGGCCGAGATCGAACACAGCCTTCGCGTTCTCCGACAGGGCTGCCTGCTGCCAGGCGTACTGAGCCGTCCGCAGCATCGTGACCAGCGTCGTCGGCGTCGCGATGTGGACCTTGCGGATCATCGCGTACTCCAGCAGCGCGGGATCGTGCTCCAGGGCCGGAGCCAGGAATGCCTCGCCCGGGATGAAGAGCACCACGAACTCGGGGGACGGAGTGACCGCGGCCCAGTACGCCTTGGCCGCCAGCCGGTCGACGTGCTCGCGCAGGTGCCGGGCGTGGGCGCCGAGGCGCGCCTCGCGGACGTCAGCATCCGAGGTTTCCGCCGCTTCCAGGTAGGCGGCCAGGGATACCTTGGAGTCGACGACGATGTTCTTGTCGCCGGCCAGCCTGATCACCATGTCCGGCCGCAGCGCGCCGTCGGCCGTCGACACGGAGACCTGTTCATCGAAGTCGCACTTGCTGGCCATTCCGGCGAGCTCGACCACCCGGCGGAGCTGCATCTCACCCCACCGGCCGCGCGCTTCCGGCCGGCGCAGGGCCGTCACCAGGGCCTGGGTCTGCGTCCGGAGCTGGTCGGAACTCTGCCGGGCGATGGTCACCTGCTCGGTCAGCGCGGCGTGCGAGGACCGGCGCGCCGCCTCGGTCTCCCGGAGCTGGCTCTCGACCCTCGCCAGGGTGTCACGCAACGGCTGCACGAGCTGCTCCACGGCGACTTTCCTGGTGTCCAGGTCGCCCGCCGCCTTCACGTTGGCCGCGCTCAGCCGGCCCTCGGCCATCTCCAGGAAGGTCTGCGCGCTGCGGTCAAGTGCCTGCGCGGACAGCACCTGGAAACGGTCCGCGAGCTGGCCGTCGATCAGGTCCGCGCGATCCGCCGCTGCCCTCTCCATGAGCGCGGCGCGCTGATCGGCGGCGCGGGCGCGCTCATCGGCCGCTCTGGCCTGGCCGATGAGGTCAGCCGCCAGCCCGGCTAGCCGGCCGCGAGCGAGCAGGTAACCGATAACAGCGCCGAGTGCGGCCCCCAGCAGGAGCCCGATGAGCAGCGAAATCGCGTCCATGCTCAGCATGCTTGCAGCCGCCGGCGACAGTCCCGGGGTCCGACACGCCCGGCCCGGAGGGTCAGTTTGGTCCGGTCAGGGCCCGCTGACCCCGTTCTCGGCGGCCCGGCGCGGAACCGGGCGGACGTCACTCCCCGTTCCCGCTGGCCACTAGAATTTGCAGGTGAGCCTGTCTATCGGCATCGTCGGCCTGCCTAATGTCGGCAAATCAACGCTCTTTAACGCGCTGACCCGTGCGAATGCGCTGGCGTCTAACTATCCGTTCGCGACGATCGACCCCAACGTCGGGATTGTCGGTATTCCTGACGCACGGCTGGACGCGCTTGCCGGGCTCTACGACTCGGCGAAGATCGTTCCGGCCACGGTGCGGTTCGTCGACATCGCGGGCCTGGTGCACGGCGCCTCGGCAGGTCAGGGGCTGGGCAACCAGTTCCTCTCCCACATCCGCGAGACCGATGCGATCTGCCAGGTCGTGCGCGTCTTTACCGATCCGGACGTCAGCCACGTGGATGGAGACGTGTCGCCTGAGCGTGACATCGACACGATCGCCACCGAGCTGATGCTCGCTGACCTGCAGACGCTGGAGAAGGCGGCGCCGCGGCTGGCGAAGGAAGCCAAGTTCGCCAAGGATCCGGACCGGGTCAGGATCGCCGACGCGGCGGCGAAGGCGCAGGCCGTGCTCGACGGCGGGACGACGCTGTTCGCCGGCGCCGCCGCGGCCGGGATCGACCTCGCTGACCTGCACGAGCTGCAGTTGCTGACGGCGAAGCCCTTCCTGTACGTCTTCAATGAGGATGACGCGGAGCTCGCCGACGACGATCTGCGCAAGCGGCTGGCAGAGCTGGTCGCGCCGGCCGAGGCGATCTTCCTCGACGCCAAGACCGAGGCCGAGCTGGCCGAGCTGGAGCCCGCCGATGCCGCCGAGATGCTGACTGAGCTGGGTCTCGGCGAGCCCGGGCTGGCCCAGCTGGCGCGGGCCGGATTCGCCGCGCTGAAGCTGTCCACGTTCCTGACCGCCGGGCCGAAGGAGTCACGGGCCTGGACGATCCCGGCCGGCGCGACCGCGCCCGAGGCGGCAGGCGTCATCCACACCGACTTCCAGCGCGGTTTCATCAAGGCCGAGATCGTCTCGTTCGGCGATCTGATGGCGGCCGGCTCGATCGCCGCCGCCCGCGCCGCCGGCAAGGCCAGAATCGAGGGCAAGGACTACGTGATGCGCGACGGGGACGTGGTCGAGTTCCGCTTCAACGTCTGAAGCATCAGTCTCGGTCCAGGCCGCCGGGCAAGTAGGGAGTCATGGCAACCTTCACCCAGGCCGACGACCTGCGGGGCGCGCAGTTCGTGGACGCGGACCTGCGCGGCGCCCGGTTCACCGGGGCTTACCTGGCGGACGTCGTGATGCGCGGCGTTGATGTGTCGGGGGCGCAGATCGACGCGCCGTGGCTGCTCGACGGCGAGAGCGCTCTGCGCGTCAACGGCGTCGACGTGGCACCGCTTGTCGAAGCCGAGCTCAACCGGCGCTTTCCCGGTCGCGCGGGCCGGCGCGCGGGAGACCCGGAAGGCCTGCGCGTGGCCTGGGCCATGCTCGAGCGCACCTGGGCGGCGACGCTCGAGCGCGTCGCGGCGATGCCGGCAGGCACGGTCGAGGTGTCCGTGGGCGGTGAGTGGTCATTCGCGCAGACGCTGCGGCACCTGGTCCTTGCCACCGACGCGTGGCTGCGCGGGGCGATCCTGGAGATCGCGCAGCCATGCCACCCGATCGGTCAAGCGGACCCGAGTCTGCAGGCAGACGGCCGGGACATGTCGATCTTCACGACGGTCACGCCGGCTTACGCCCGGGTGCTCGAGGTCCGGGCGGGCCGCGTCGCGATGGTGGGCGGCTTTCTCGCCACAGTCACGTCAGCTGAGCTCGCCGCGACGCGCCGGAATTTTCACGACTCGGATCACCTCGAGACCGTCCTGTCCTGCCTGCACGTGATCCTGGCCGAGGAGTGGGAGCACCACCGTTACGCCGTACGTGACCTCGATGCGATCGAAGCGAAGTCTGACGCGGACGGATGACCGGGGTCAGCCACACCCTGCTGCCAGTCGCTAGGCTGGCCGATGTGCCCGACCACTACCGCGCGCCCGGCTGGTTCACCCGCAATGTCTTCAACCAGTTCGTGGCGTTCCTGACCCGGCACGGTGTCAGCGTTCTCGGATCGCGGGTCCTTGCCGTGAAGGGCCGCACGAGTGGCCAGTGGCGTACCACCCCGGTGAACCTGCTCACCCACGATGGCCGCCGTTACCTGGTCGCGCCCCGAGGCGAGACTCAGTGGGTGCGCAACCTGCGCGCCGTCGGCACCGGCGAGCTGCGCCTGGGCAGCCGGGCTGAGCAGTTCCGGGGCCGTGAGCTTGCGGACGAGGAGAAGGTGCCGGTACTGCGGGCCTACCTGCAGCGGTGGAAGGCTGAGGTAGGGATCTTCTTCGAGGGCACCGGCCCGGACTCCAGCGACGACCAGATCCTGGCCATCGCGCCCAGGCACCCGGCATTCGAAGTCCTCGGGGCCGAGTAGGCCGCCGGTGCCCGGGAACGCGGGCGCCTGTGCACCCGGCGGTGGGCCGGGTGATTTGGCCAGCAATCGGGCAGTAGGTACGGTCGCTGGGGTGAGCGACTCTTCGGACGACGTCAGCTGGTATGAGTCGTTGTACCGGCCGGAATCCCCGGCTGCTCAGCTCCCGCCGCCCGCCGGGCAGCGGCCGCTCCCCGGCAGGCACGGGAGGCAGGGCGCCAAGCGGCGCAAGCTTCCGTATGTCCTGGCCGCTGCGGCGCTGGTTGTGGCGGCAGGCGTTAGCGCAGCCCTGGTGCTGCCAGGGCACGGCCGCACTCAGACCACTGGCTATCTGCCGACAGGCTCGTCGGCAGGCCAGGACGCACAGCAGACAGCCCGCGCCTTCCTGCGCGCCTGGGACGCCGGTCACCTTCAGCAGGCCGCGAACTACACCAACCATCCGGCTGCCGCCAGGGCCGCCCTCACGGCTTTCCGGACGTCACTCCACCTGAGGAAGCTCACCAGTGCCGTCCGGTCGGTAACACCTTCGGTCCCGAGATCGGCAACGCCCAGGGAGACGGTCAGCTATGCGGCCAGCGCCGGCGTGGCGACGGCGGACGGCGCCGCGGCGGTCACCGCAACCTGGCGCTACCACGCCGCGCTCGTCGCCTATCAGGCACGGCATTCCCAGTACTGGTACGTCGCCTGGGCGCCCGCCGACCTGGCTCCTCATCTCACCGCGTCCACGCAGCTTGCCGCCGTCTCGGTCGCCCCGCGCGTCACCTCGGTCACCGACGCCAGCGGCAACGACCTCACCAGCTATGGCGACCCGGGGCTGACCAACATCGCCGCGGGCCTGGAGACGGGCGCGCCGCCCGGATACGGGTCCCCGGGCCTGAACGTCGAGATTCAGACCAGGACCGGCAAGCTCGTCGCCGGCACCCGGGCGGTCGTCGTGGCGCCGAAGAACGTCTCCGGACTCGCCACAACGATCGACGCGGCAGCGGAGCGGTCTGCCCGGTCGGCCGTGCTGCTGCATAACAACAGCGCGATGGTCGTCATCCAGCCATCGACCGGCAAGATCCTGGCCATCGCCAATAACGCCGGATTCAACGACTTCGCGCTCACTGCCGCGGTGGCACCTGGCTCGACGATGAAGACCGTCACCTCGACGGCACTGTTCACCGAGGGGGTGCTGACTCCGGCCAGCCCGGTTGCCTGCCCGAAGACATTCACGATTCAGGGCATCACTTACCACAATGATCAGGGCGAATCTGAGTCGCCGTCGACACCGTTCATCACTGACTTTGCCCAGTCCTGTAACAACGCTTTCAGCACGCAGTGGGATCACCTGACCGGCGGCCGCCTGGCGAGGACGGCCAGGGAGTACTACGGCCTGGACCAGAAATGGGACATCGGCATCGGCAGCCTTTCCGCCAGGTACTTCAACGCCCCGGCGTCGGCATCCGGCTCTGAGCTGGCCCAGGAAGCCTTCGGCGAAGGTGCGCTCACCGCCTCGCCGCTGGCCATGGCGTCGATTGCGGCCACCATCGACAGCGGCAGGTTCCGGCAGCCGTACCTGGCCGGCGGCGGTCCGCTGGTCAGCGCCAGGCCGCTCCCGGTTGCGACGGACACCTGGCTGAAGCAGATGATGCGGGCCGTGGTCACTAGCGGCACGGCCGCGCCGATCGGGTTCGGACCTGATGTCTACGCCAAGACCGGCACGGCCGACATCAACGGCCAGGGCCAGCCCAACAGCTGGCTGATCGCCTTCGAGCCGTCGAGAAACGTCGCCGTTGCCTGCCTCGTCGTCAACGCCGGCTACGGCGCGCAGTTCGCGGGCCCCGAGGTCAAGGCCTTCCTCGGCAGCTACTGATGTGTCCTGCCAGGGACTGCGCGCGAGGAGGCTTACCATCGCCAGGGTGGAGCCGATTCCCGTCGACCTGTCCGGGATTCCGCAGACACTGCTGTGGAATCTCGGCCGCCGTGCGGCCGCGGCTCGCGCGGGCACCGGGATTATTGACGACCCGCTGGCGATCGAGGCCGCCGGCAGGCTGCAGTATGACTTCGCGGACGCCTCCCGCGGCGCCAGGTGGCACGCGGTCCGGGTAGCGACATTCGATGCCGCCGTACGCCGCTTCCTGAACCAGCACCCGGATGGCACGGTGGTGGCACTCGGCGAAGGCCTGGAGACCCAGTTCTGGCGGCTGGACAACGGTCGCGTGCACTGGCTGAGCGTCGATCTGCCGGCGGTCCAGGATCTTCGCCACCAGGTTCTGCCGTCTGACTCGCGGCAGCGGAGCTATGCCGGGTCCGCGCTCGATCCGGGCTGGATTGACCAGCTGGATCCGGCGGAGCCGGTGCTGATCAGCGCTCAGGGCCTGCTGGTGTACTTTCAGCGCGGCCAGGTCCATGAGCTGATCGGTACCATCGCCCGACGCCTGCCCTCCTCCTTGCTGGTCTTCGATGTGGTGCCCGGGAAGATGGCGGAGTTCGCCCGGAAACCGCCTTCGCGTGAGCGTGACCAGGCGGCCGAGTTGTGGTTGTGGTCGTTCGACGCTGCGGAGCGCGCGGCGATCGGCCGGATCAGTGGTGTCACGGGCGTGCGTGACCTCGTGCCGCCGCTGTCCGCCGGGCTCGTGCCGCTGACCCTCAGGGCAGTTCGCTGCCTGCCGCGCAGCGTGCGCTATGCACTTCCGGTCCTTCCCGTCCTCGAGTTGACCTTTGAACTGCCCGTTCCCGCCGTTTGAGCCTGGCCATTGAGTTGTGGCACGTGGTGTCTTTAGTCCCCGGTGGTGGTGACATTCGCTCGTGCCGCCGGCCGGGGGGAGAGGGGCACAGTGGTGGCAGAACCCGCAGGAACCGGGCTCATGAGCGAAGGAAAGAAGGAGGATTCGGATGGCGACCCCAGTCGAAATTCTCGGTGACCCGGCCGCGCGCCGCAACCCGCGGGCATGGGAGTGGGTCAAGCAGTCCAAGATCATGGCCATCGGCTGGACGGCCATGCGGGTGTGGCTGGGCATCATGTGGATCCAGGCCGGCGTCGCCAAGCTGTGGGGCGCCGAGAACGCCGCGTTCCTGCACAACGGCGGCGCCGCGGTCGCCGGGTTCGCCGGGCACGGCACCCCCGCCTACACCTGGTGGGGCAGCTTCCTGACCGGCTTCGTGGTCCCCAACGCCGGCTGGATCGCCGTCCTGGTCGCGGCCGGCGAGTTCGCCATCGGCATCGCCTTGTGCCTGGGCCTGTTCACCCGCACCGCCGCCCTGGCCAGCCTGGCCCTGCTGTTCACCTACGTGATGTCCGGCACCGCCAGCGTCTGCGCCTTCTACGCCCTGTTCGCCCTCGTCATCCTCACCATGTGGCGGACCTCCGGCTGGATCGGCGCCGACGGCCTCATCGCCGGCTACCGGCAGCGCCACCACCACGAAAGCGGCCTGCACACCCCCATCCGCCAGTACCTCAGCCGCGTCGCGGCCGGGACCCCCACCGCCGACAAGACCGCCTGACAGCCCGTTCCCCGGCCACCCGCCCACCGGTGCGATCTGCGCAAGCAGATCGCACCGTCGTTTTCTCAGCAGGCAGGTCCGGAGGCTAGCCCTTCGGCGGCAGCGAGCGAGCGTATCCGGTGCCTCGCTGTACCCAGGGGTCCAGCTCCCCGTCCGTGCGCACGTCAGCAGAACTAACCCGCAGCCAGCCGGGCATCTCCCGGCCGCGCATCACGACCAGCTCGGCGGCGGTCGTGCTGACCAGCTCCTCCGACAGCCGCGGATCGACCCGGATCATGGCGCCGCCCTGGCTGCTGGCAGCGATCGCCATGTTGCCGCTGACGAGGAAAGCCAGGCCTCCGAACATCTTCTTCTCGGTCAGCTCGGGATCGTCGCCGATCAGGCCGCGGATCCGGTCGGCGAGGTCGCGGTCGTAGGTCATGCGCGCAGCCTAGCCACCGGCGCCGCCTGATCGCCATTGACGGGTCCCCGGTGCCTTGGTACATTACTCAAGTAATGAACCAGGGAACCACGGAAGGGATCGCTCGGTTGCCGGAGATGGCGGGACTCGATGACGGAACTCCGCTCTTTGTCCAGATCGCCGAGCGGCTGGCCGATGACATCGCCGACGGGGCGCTGGCCGAGGGCGAGCGGGTGCCCTCGACCAATGAGCTGGCCGCCTTCTACCGGATCAACCCGGCCACTGCAGCGAAAGGGATCAGCATGCTGACCGACGACGGGCTGCTGGAGAAGCGGCGGGGGATCGGGATGTTCGTCGCGGCCGGCGCCCGCGCGCGACTGCTAGCCGAGCGCCGCAAGCGATTTACCGAGCGCTATGTCGAGCCGCTGATCGCGGAGGCCGGCCGGCTCGGCATCGACGCCGACGAGCTGGCCGGGCTGATCCGCGACTCCAGCTACGCGCAGAGAGGTACCAGGCCATGATGCCAGCAATCTCGGTGGCGGGGCTGTCACGCCGCTACCACGGCCAGCTCGCGCTGGACGATGTCAGCTTCGACATCGAGCCCGGGTCGATCACCGGTCTGCTCGGCCGCAACGGCGCGGGCAAGACCACCCTCATGCGGATCCTGGCCGGGCATGAGTTCCCGTCGTCGGGCAGCGTCACCGTCCTCGGCGCGAGTCCGGTGCGGGACGATGCGCTGCTGCACAAGATGGTGTTCGTTCGCGAGGACCAGCGGTACCCGGAGAACGGCAGCCTGCCGGGATTCGAGGTCCGGCACGCGCTCCGGGCGGCCTCCTGGTTCTACCCGAACTGGGACGCCAGCCTGGCCGAAGCCCTGCTCGCCGAGTTCAGCCTGCCGCCTGCGCGCACGGTCCGGCGCCTGTCCCGCGGGATGCGCTCGGCGCTGGGCATTGTGATCGGCCTGGCCGCCAGAGCGGAAGTGACCCTGTTCGACGAGCCTTATGCCGGCCTGGACCCTATCGCCCGCCAGCTGTTTTATGACCGGCTGCTGGCTGAGTACGCCGAGTATCCCCGCACGGTGCTCCTGTCCACCCATCTCATCGACGAGGCCGCCGGCCTGCTGGAGCGTGTCGTGGTGATCGACTCCGGCCGCCTCGTGCTCGAAGCCGCCGCTGATGAACTGCGCGGCAGCGCGACCAGCGTGAGCGGTTCCGCCATCGCGGTGGCTGAGTTCGCGGCCGGGCGCACGATCTCAGGCCGCCGCCGAGTCGGCTCGCGGGAGTCGGCTGTGGTGGCGGGCCCGCTGGACGAGACCGATCGAGCTCGCGCCCGGGCGCTGCGCCTGCACCTTGAACCACTGACGCTGCAGCAGGCAGTCGTCCAGGTTGCCAGCTCACCCGAGCCGGAAGCGCGTGAAAGGACAAGCGCATGAACTGGAAAACTCTGGTCAACGTGGCTCGCTTCCAGCTGGTCGACCGCACGAGTTACACGGTCCTGCCGTGGGCTGTCCTGATCATCAACTTCGCGATCTACTTCGCCGGAGCCGCGGCGGCAGGAAGAGGCGCGCAGGTCAGCAGCGCGAATGTCGTTGTCATTTACCTGTTCTTTCTCATCGCGGGCACGCTGAGCATCGGCCGGTCACTGCCGTTCGCCTTTGCCCTCGGGGTGGGGCGGCGCTCCTACTACCTCGGAACCGCCCTGCTTGCGGTCGCCCTCGCCGCGGTCGACGGGCTGGCGCTGGCCGTGCTGCAGGTGATCGAGCGGGCCACCAACGGCTGGGGGGTGCACCTGCACTTCTTCCGGGTCGCCTACATCTTCGCCGGGCCGTGGTACCTCACCTGGCTGACGTCTTTCGTCGGGCTCGCCGTCATGTTCGCGCTCGGCATGTGGACCGGGCTGGTCTACCGGCGCTGGAATCTGCTCGGGCTCATTGCCTTCCTCGCCGGGCTGGCGCTGGTGGCCATCGCCGGCATCGTGATCACGAGCCACGCCCGCGCCTGGCCTGCCATCGCCCGCTTCTTCACCACCCTGAGCGCGGCCGGCCTGACCGGCCTGCTCGCCGCGGCCACCGTGGTGCTGCTGGCCGGCGGCTACGCGACCATCCGCCGCGTCACCGTCTGATCCGGGCCCGCGCACCCAGACGCCGCACCGACTCGGACTCGTGCCACGGCAGCCCGCTGGCGCGACCGGGGCCGTCGGCCCCATCCTTATCGGAGTGCCGGGCGCGGATGCGAGGAGTTGCCATGGAGGTTCAGCGCGGGCGGTTCACGGCCGACATCGAAGGCGACTTCGTTGTCTTCCTGATCGGCATGCGGGTCAACCACCCGCTCCGGGTCCGCAAGTGGCTGCCGGTGGCCATGGCCATGCCCAGAATGCTCACGGTACTCGGCCAGCACCCCGAACTTGGCTGCCTCGGATTCCAGCAGTGGCTCGGGCGGACGACAATTCTGGTCCAGTACTGGCGCGACTTTGAGTCGCTCGATCGGTTCGCGCGGGACACAAGCCTGCCGCACCTGGAGCCGTGGCGCCGGTTCAACCGCGCCGTCCGGGCATCGGGCGACGTCGGAATCTGGCACGAGACGTTCAAGGTCCGGGCTGGTGAGTACGAAGCGGTGTACGGCAACATGCCGGTCTTCGGTCTCGCGGCGGCGGCGGCGCACCTGCCCGCCGGCCGGAAGGCCGACACTGCCGCCGCGCGCATCGGCGCCACGGCGGACGATAATCCGGTGGTCGAGCCTTACTGACGACCGCAACGACGGTGAGGTGAGCAGATGCGACTTGGCACGAGCGTCGGCAAGGGTGATCCGGGCGTCCTGCGGCAGCGCGCTCGTGACTTTGAGGCCGCCGGGATTGACGCTTTGTGGGTGGCGGAGCTCTACGGCTTCGATGGCCCCAGCCTGATGGGTTTCCTCGCCGCTGTCACCGAACGGGTGCAGATCGGCTCGGCCATCCTGCCGTTCTACTCTCGCAGCCCGGCGCTGCTGGCGATGACCGCAGCCGGGGTCGATGCCCTGTCCGGCGGCCGCTGCATTCTCGGCATCGGCGCTTCCGGGCCGCAGGTGATCGAGGGCTTCCACGGCGTTCCGTTCGACAGCCCGGTGGGCCGCACCGAGGAGCTGATCGAGATCTGCCGCGCGATCTGGCGCCGCGAGCCGCTGGTCCATCACGGTCGGCACTATCAGATCCCGCTGCCGGAAGGCGAGGGTCTCGGCCTCGGCAGGCCGCTCAAGCTCATCGACCATCCGGTCCGGCCCTCGATCCCGATCTTCGTGGCCGCGTCGGGGCCGAGGAACGTGCAGTCGGCGGCGCGCGTTGCCGACGGCTGGCTCCCGATCTTCTTCTGGCCGGAGCGATCCGGCCGGGTCTGGGGAGATCCGCTAGCCGCGGGCCTGAGCGAGCGCGATCCGTCGCTGAGCCCGCTGGAGATCGTGGCGAGCACGTCCGTCGCGATCGGCGATGACCTGGCGGAGCTGCGGGAGACGGTGCGCCCCCAGCTGGCCCTGTACATCGGCGGCATGGGCGCTCGCGCGATGAACTTCTACAACGACCTTGCCTGCCGGTACGGACTCGAGGAGGCGGCCGCCCGCATTCAGGACCTGTACCTGGCCGGTCACACGGCCGAGGCGGCCAGGGCGGTCCCGGCCGAGCTGATCGAGGGGACAACGCTCATCGGCCCGGCCGGCCTGGTTCGTGACCGGCTTGCCGCCTACGCCGAGGCAGGCGTCACCATGCTGAACCTCAGGCCGCTCGGACCGGATCCGGTAGGCACGATCGGCCAGGTCAGGGAACTGCTCGGATGACCGGGAGCGCCCGCCGGAAGCTGCCCTGGCCAAGGCCGGAACGCCCGGTCAGGCGGCGCGGTAGAGCTCGCCGACCTTCCTGAACTGGGTCACTGACCGGTTGACCGGCACGTCGTGCTCTTCCATGACCCGGAGGATGTCGTCGCTGGTCTCGCACAGGAAGCCGATTCCCTCACGGGAGCCGCGGAGCCGGAACCAGACGGCGGTGCGGCTGAAGGACGTCGCGACCAGCTCGGCAATCGCGAGCTCGTCGTAGCGCGCCTCCCAGGTCGGCACGATCCACCGGCTCCAGAAGGTGCCCTGGATGCGGAGGCCCCAGTCCATGATGTCCAGCCGGACCAGCGGGCCGCTGGTCGTGATGGCCCGGCACATCACACCGCCGTAGAACATCCGCTGGCGCTCGCCGACCGCGCCCTCGACCCTCCGGCCGCAGGCCGCGGCCCGCCGCTTCCATGTCACCAGGCTGCCGGCCGCCATAATGACCAGCACCGCGACCAGGATGCCCACCAGCATCAGCTTCTCCTTCTGCCAGCCGGCTCAGATCCAGATGTTGTCATGACGGAGCATGAACTCGGCTCGTTCCTCGTCCGGCGGGCGCTCTCCGCTGAGTGCCCAGCGGGCCAGACCCTCGAAGTATGCCTCCCGCGGGGCCCCCGGAGCGAACAGGAGAAGCATCGAGGCCGCCTCGCCTGACTCATTGCGGAAGCCGTGGATCCCGCCCTCCGGCACGAACATGTAGTCGCCGGCGGCCGCGTCGGTCCAGCGGGCACCGTCGTAGAGCCGCACCGTGCCGGACAGGACGAAAAAGGACTCCGAGACCGTCCGGTGGAAATGCGGGTCAGGCCCCGACCGGGGGCCGGTGAAATCCCAGCGGTACAAGCCGAACTGACCGCCGGTGGACGCCCCGGTGGCCAGATAGTGCACCTGCGAGCCGCCCCGGCCCATCTCCAGATCCGGGCCCTGAGCTGCGGGCCTGATGACCGCGCTCACCTCGCCGCCGCCCTGGTAGGCGGGGTCAGGATAGCCAGGAAGCGACACGGGAGGCTCCTTTCGCCGGCATGCGCCTGCGGCATGGACGCTACCGTCCCGGCGGCGGAGTTCGTACCGGCCGCAGGGCTGCCGCCTGCTGGCCCGAAGTAAGCTCGACGGTCATGAGCGATCAGCCCGGCAGTACCACGACAGCGCCGTCAGGCACCCCCGCGTCACCGGCCCAGGGGCCGCCCGCGGCCAAGCGCGAGCCCTCGCCGCGGACCCACCACGGCGACACCTTCGTCGACGACTTTGCCTGGCTGGCCGTCAAGGACAACCCTGAGACCATCGCCTTCCTCGAGGCCGAGAACGCCTACACCGAGGCGCTGACCGCCGATCAGGCGCCGCTGCGGGAAGCGATCTTCGGTGAGATCAAATCCCGGACCAGGGAAACAGACCTCTCGGTGCCGGTCCGCGACGGCGGCTGGTGGTACTACTCCCGGACCATCGAGGGCCAGCAGTACGGCATCCGCTGCCGCCGGGCGGTCCGGCCCGATGACAGCGGCCCGCCGATGACCGAGGATGGCGGCCCCCTGGACGGTGAGCAGATCCTCCTGGACGGGAATGCCCTTGCCGGTGACAACCCGTTCTTCTCGATGGGCGCCTTCGACATCAGCCCGGACGGGAGCCGGCTGGCCTACTCGGTCGATCTCGACGGCGACGAGCGCTACACCATGCGGTTCAAGGACCTGACCACCGGCGAGCTGCTGCCCGAGGAGATCCCCGGAACCTACTACGGCACCGCCTGGTCGGCTGACGGCTCGGCGCTGTTCTACATCACCGTCAGCGAGGCCTGGCGGCCCTACCGGGTCTGGCGGCATGCCGTCGGGACCCCGGCGGATGAGGACGTGCTGGTCTACCAGGAGGACGACGAGAAGTTCAATGTCGGCGTCGGCCTGTCCCGCAGCCAGCGATACCTGTTCATCGGCTCGGCCAGTTCCCTGACCAGCGAGATCCGGATGCTCGACGCGGCCAACCCGGCGGCGGAGTTCAGCGTCCTCGTGCCGCGCCGGCCCGGCGTTGAGTACGACGTCGACCATCAGGTGCTGCCGGACGGCACCGAGCGGCTGCTGTTCCTGCACAACGCCGGCGCGCTGAACTTCGAGCTGGCGCAGGCACCCGTCGATAACCCGACCGCGTGGGCTCCCCTGATTCCGCACTCAGCCGACACCCGGCTGCTGAGTGTCGAGGCGTTCGCCCGCCATCTGATCGTGTACCTGCGCCGGGACGGCCTGACCAGGCTGCGGGTCATGCCCGCTGACGGGGATGCCTACGAGATCACTTTTCCTGAGCCCATCTACAGCGTCGGTCCCGGTTCTAACCCCGAGTACGACACGACCACGTTCCGGCTTGGCTACGTCTCGATGGTGACGCCGAACTCGGTCTATGACTGCGACGTCACCACCGGCGAGCTGACGTTGCTCAAGCAAAGTGAGGTGCTGCCCGGTCCGGACGGCCGCCGCTACGACCCTGCTGACTACGAGCAGAGCCGGCTGTGGGCGACGGCTGAGGATGGCACGCGGATTCCGGTCTCGCTGGTGCGCAGGAAAGATACGCCGCAGGACGGAACGGCCCCGTTCCTTCTCTACGGGTATGGCAGTTACGAGATCTCGGTGGACCCGAGCTTCTCCATCGCCCGGATCTCCCTGCTCGATCGCGGCTTCGCGTTCGCGATCGCCCACATCCGCGGCGGCGGCGAGATGGGCCGGAGCTGGTACGACAACGGCAAGATGCTGCACAAGATCAATACCTTCACGGACTTCATCGCCTGTGCCCGGCAGGTGGTGTCGGAGCGCTGGACGACGCCGGGCCGCCTGATCGCGCGCGGGGGGTCGGCCGGAGGCCTGCTCATGGGCGCCGTCGCCAACCTGGCGCCCGAGGCCTTCGGCGGCATCGTCGCGCAGGTGCCGTTCGTGGACGCGCTGACCTCGATCCTGGACCCGACGCTGCCGCTGACCGTGCCCGAGTGGGAGGAGTGGGGCGACCCGCTGCACAACGCCGAGGTCTACCGGTACATGAAGTCGTACACGCCGTACGAGAACGTCGCCCCGGGCCGGAAGTATCCGCCGATCCTGGCCGTGACCAGCCTCAACGACACCCGCGTGCTCTATCACGAGCCGGCCAAGTGGGTCGCGCGGCTGCAGTCAGAGGCCGCGGGCGGCCCGTTCTTGCTGAGGACCGAGATGGCGGCCGGGCACGGCGGCCGCAGCGGCCGTTACGACGCCTGGCACGAGGAGGCCCTGGTGCTGGCCTGGATCATCACCACGGCCGGGGCCTGATCGGCAGCGGCCCTGGTCAGCAGCCGCCCGATCAGGTGGGCTCCCAGCGCCATCCGTCGTTGTCCTCGCAGGTGATCTGCTCGCCGTCTCCGGCCAGGCCCACTACGCCGTGGTCGGAGTCCCGGCAGTACTCGCCAGGCTCATAGCATGTCCCCTCGTCGCTGAGCGGGTAGCACGATGCCTGCGGCTTCGGCGCAGTCGAGGCCGGCGCCGAGCTCGGCGCCGTGGCCGGCTGGGTCGAGTGCGGGGCGGGCGCCGGAGCGACGGCCAGCCGGAACGCTGCCTGGCAGCTGGTGCTGCGGCCATGCAGGGTGGCGTGCACCCGGACCACGATGCGCGAGCCGGCGCTGGCTGCCCCGGCGGTGAAGTGCACAGTCAGGCTGCCGCGAGCGTCCGCCCGGCCGCCGTGCCGGACGCCGGTGCGCAGGTCTGAGGCGAGGATGTGCGCGCGCGCCGAGGTGCGCACCACCACTGCCACCCTGCTGTTCGGGGCCGGGCGATGCGGCCTCGCGGTGGCCCGGCAGGCAAGGCGCGCGGCTGCCACGCTGGGTGTCGGACTCGGAGTCGCCCTGGGCGCCGGACCGCCGGCACCCGCGCCAGCGGCGCCGCAGCCGGCTAACAGGGCGGCGGATAAGGCAAGAAGACTCGCGACGTTTCTGGACACGGCATGTGAGCATAGCGTTGCATTCAGTGATGCATGTCGATTTTCCGCCTCTACCCTGAACCCGCCGCGGGAGGCCGGCCAGACACCCTGGCGGTTGCAGCGGTTTTAGCGGATGTTTTGTGCTGATTTGTCGGCAGGAAATCGCCAGGGTGTGGCGTATCAGTCACGGGTCAGGGCCGGAATCCCGGCTTCGCCCGGGGCTGAGCGCCTGATCGAAGCGGCGGCAGCCGGTCAGGCTGGCCCAGGCAGACCACGCCAGCAGGCCAGCCATGCTCGCCATCGCGGCGCCGGTGCGGACCACGCCGGTCTGCGGATCCCAGGACTCGCAGGCGAGCCCCTGGTCCATCGGGGTCGTGGCGAGTGCCGCCAGCGGATCGCCGAGCGTGTCGTCGCCGTCCAGCAGCCGGTTCGCCAGGTCGAAGCCGGACGGGAAGGGAAAATGCGGCGCGCCCGCGCCGGGATAGGCGCCGCCATAGTGGTGCTCATAGCCGTCCCGGAGCCAGCGCCTGGTGGCGGCCTGCACGGCCTCGCTGTCCGCCCGCATGCCCCAGAACGGCAGTGACCGCAGTCCGAGCGGGGGCTCGTCCCTGAGTTCGAGCCGGCCATCGGCGTCGCAGGCCCAGGCCCACATCGGCCCGTGCGGGCCGTCGGTCATCAGGCGGGCGCGCAGGGCCTCCCTGATGGCGCCGGCCCGCTCCCGCAGTTCGCCGGACCGCAGGCCGAGATCGGCGGGGCTGATCTCGGTCAGATCGGCGGCCGCGTCCAGGGCGGCTGCGAGCAGCGCATTGGCCGTCGTCACATACGGGAAGTCGGTCGGGTCGTCGGTAGGCAGCAGGAACGTGCCGTAGAGCTCGCAGTCCGGATGGCGCCACGGCTCGACGAGTGCCGGCAGCTGGCGGACGGCCTGCGCCACCGCCGGATTCGCGAGGATGCCGCGATCCTCGGTCAGCCGCACGTACCGGGAGATCGCCAGCACCGGAGCCGCGGCCTGATCGAGCTCGAAACCGGGGTACAGCGGAGTGCCGTTGAGATACAGCGCATGCTCGGCGACTCGCGAGCCGGCCGCGGCCAGCGACGCGACGAGCACATCCCGCGCACGCCCGACGTCGGCGAGCAGCAGCGCCGGGAACGTCCAGCAGTAGGCATCGCGGCTCCAGAACGCACCGCAGACGTAATAGTGCGGGCTGCGGGAGGTGACGATCACCGGCCTGCCGGTATCCAGGCAGTCGCCCTGCGCGAAGAAAAAGTTGAAGAACAGGTTGGCGTTGACCCGCTCGCGCAGGCCGCGCGGCGCATCGACGGGAACGGGCAGCTCACGCTCACTCAGCCAGCTGAGAGCGGAGTCAAGGAGCGCCTCGAAACCCCGCCGCCGCAGGTGCAGCGCCGTGACCGCCGCTCCGTCCGGCTCGGGGGCGACGGCCAGGTAGACGTCGGCGGTCAGCTCGCCGCCCGGCGGCACCGCAGCCGTCCGGCGGGCCAGCCAGCTTGGGTCAGCCGCGGCCGCCGGGGGCAGGCTGCTGATCTCGAGCCCGTTCCCGCCCTGGATCGCCATGGCCAGCACGGGCAGGCCGGCCGCCAGCGCCGTCACCCGGCTGCCGGTCCAGGGATCGTCGCGGACCGCGAGCTCGCCGGCCAGCGGTTTCATCCGCAGGTGCGCGGCGCTGCTCGTCGCCCAGGAGCCGGCCCAGCTGAGCTCGACCTCGGTCGCGACCGGGCCGAGGTTGCGGTAATGCAGGCGGAAGGCCGCGCCGCGCTCGCCGGGCGGCGCGCAGTACCACGCGTCGGCGCTGCCGCCGTCCCACTCGCCCCGCAGCCGCGGGATCCAGTTCGCCGCGCGCTGCCAGGACGGATCCAGGGCGATGACGCTGCCGTCCACGGTCACCTGCGGGCGGAGCAGGCCGTCAGCACCGCCATGGGCCTGGACGAGGCCGTTGACGGAGTCCAGCAGGACGCCGAGCGAGCGCACCGAGCCGTCCTTCAGGCTGATCTCCGGCAGCGACAGCCAGAGGTTTCCGGTCGGCAGGAAACCCGGCGGCTCGGAGATCGTGGGCGCGCTGGTGACCAGCGAGGCCGCCGTCTCCTGGTCTGCGGGCATCAGGCCGCGCTCAGGCGAAGGATGCGGGCCGCGTTCCCGGCGAAGATCAGGCGCCGGTCGGCCACAGAGAGCCCGAACTGGCTGACGGAGGCGAGCGTCTTGTTGCCGCCGCCGGTGACGAACGCGACGGCTTCGAGCTGGCCGGCCTCGATCTCGGCGGACCAGCGGCCAGCCTGGATCTCGGCCGCCGGCTCGGTTTCCTCCCGATAGGGGAAGGACCAGGCGTCCCACCATTGCTCCCGGCACCAGCGCCAGTTCCGGTTAAGTTCGGCCAGCTTGCGGTCGCCGTGGCGCACGCGGTAAGCCTCGGCGGCGGCCGACGGCGCCGCGTCGGGCACCGGGAAGTGGCAGTGGAAATCGACGATCGGGAAACCCCGGGCGCTGTCCCGCATCAGGGGCCCGCGGGCAGGGCGGCCAGCAGGCCGGCCGCGTCGAACGTGGCCTGGCCGCCGGCCATGGTGGCGAGCACCTCGATGGCACCGATCTTCTCATCAGGGACGGTCAGCGGGTCGTCGCCGAGCAGGACAAGATCGGCCGCCTGCCGGGCCGCGACGCGGCCGCGGCGCTGCTCGGCCCGGGCGGCGCGTGCCGCCCCGGTCGTGTACGCGGCCAGCGCCTCGCCGGGGCTGACCCGCTCGGCCGGGCCGTACACAATGCCGCTGCCGGACAGCCGCTGCACCATGGCCTGCATGCCGCGAAGCGGCGAGCCGGGCGCGACCGGACGGTCGGAACTGGCGGCGACCGCGATTCCGGCGTCCAGCAGAGTGCGGGCGCGGAACACCTCGGTCAGCCGTCCGGGCGCGACGACTTCGCTGATCAGGTCGCCGAACTCGGTGACCAGGATCGGCTGCGTCACCACGGTGATCGCCGCCGCCGCCAGCCGGCCAAGCTGGTCCGGCCGGATCAGCGCGCCGTGCTCGATCCGGTGCCGGGGCTCGCTGACCTGCACGGGCGGCGGGCTGTCAGCGTCCGAGGCCGCCTCGGCCAGGGCATCGAGCACGAGGTCGATAGCGTGATCGCCCATCGCGTGCGCGGCGACCTGCCAGCCGGCCCGGTGCGCGGCGATGATGTCGCGCCGCAGCAGCTCGGGGTCATTGTCGAAATCCGGGGTTCCGTCGGCACCCTCGATCCCGAGACCGTCGACCCAGATTTTCATCGCGCCGACTGACAGCCAGTCACTGCCGAACCCGGTGTGCAGGCCCAGGTCAAGCCCGCGCTCGATGGCATCGTCGTCGTGGGCGGCGAGCTCATGCATCATCTCGTTGTGCACCATCAGCTGGGCCCGGCACCGCAGCCAGCCAGCGCGCTCGGCCAGCTGGTAGGCCGCGATCTCGACCGGGCTGTGATCCAGTCCGGGGCAGCCGATGCCCGCATCGGTGAAGCTGGTGATGCCCTCGCTCGCGTACTGCCGGGTGGCCTGGTCAATGGCGCGCGCAAGCTGCTCGGCAGATGACGGTCCGACGAAGTCCTTCACCAGGTCCATCGCCGCTTCCTCGAGAAGCCCGTCCGGGCGCCCGGACGGGTCGGCGCCGATGCGGCCGCGCTCGGTGACGGTGCCCGCCGAGATGCCGACAGCCGACAGGACTGCGCTCGAGACCACGCACTGATGGCCGGAGAAGTGCGTCAGCCAGACCGGGCGGCCACCCGCCGCGCGATCCAGCTCGTCCCTGGTGAGGTGCTCGCCGAGCGGAAGCCCGGCACCGTAACCGGTTCCGATGACCCAGTCGCCGGGTGCCAGCCCGCGGCTGTAGCCGGCGACGGCCTCGAGGATGGCGGCTGCGCCCTGGATATCGGTCAGGTCCAGCAGCACGAGGCCGAGTCCATACGAGGTGGTGTGACAGTGCGCGTCGTGAAAACCGGGCACCATGACCGCTCCGCCAGCAGCGACGACAGTGCGAGCGGGCAGGCCGAGCACCTCTTCGTCCAGGCCGACGATCTGGCCGTTCCAGATGCCGACGGCCGTCGCCGTTGGCTGGCGAGGATCGACGGTCCGGATTCGCGCATCGCGTATCAGCAGGTCAAGCACATGATCAAGAGTGCCACTCCGGTCCGCTTCCCGGGGCCGAGCGCCCCAGGTGGCGGCCAGTTCGCCGCAGTGTCACAGCAAAGTCACACCTTGTCCGGTGTGCTGCTGGCTGTCGGCGCCGGCCATCCGGCGAGCCGCAGCAAAGGACAGCCGATGCGAGAGCGCTGGTTTGACCGCGAGCCGGACTGGCCGGAATGGCCGGATAAGGCGGACCGGGCGCTGAGCTGGCCGCCGGCTCGCTGCGACCCGGCCAGGCCCCGATTCACGGCAGAAAGCGCACCTTTTTCGCAAGACGACGGCGCGCCGGCCGTGTCAATGCAGAGGGTGGGTGGGCGTTTTGCCGCAGAATGGTGGCCGGCAGGCGCATCGTCGCGCCCGGACTCTTTAGGGCGTGAGCGCGAGACACGCGTCAGGACGGACGGAGGTGTGATGGTTCGCAGGGCCGTACTCGAACGCAGCGATCCGCTGACTGCCGACGACGAGGCACTGCCCCCGCTCCAGCCGCAGCCCGCCCGCCGGAGCGCGGCCTCGCCGCCGTGGCGCGGCGCCGGCGGCCGGTGGCTCGTCTGGGCCGCGCGCGCGATCGCCTGGGCGGTGCTCATCCTGATCGGCTACCGGGGCGTGCTCGCGATCGTCCAGGGCCAGGGAACCACCACGTCCGGAGCCAGCACGCCCAGCGCGGCCCCGCCCGCCAGCACTCACTTCCCGGTCACGTCGGCCGAGGCCTACGCGCTGGAATTCGGCGACGTCTACCTGAACTTCAGCCCGTCCTCGGCGACCGCCCGCGGCAAGGAGCTGGCCCGTTTCGTCGCGCCCGGAGCACAGTCTCAGCTGGGCTGGAACGGCGCCGGAACGCAGCACGTCCTCGATGAGCAGATCTCCGCGATCTCGGTCACCGGTCCCCATACCGCGGTGGTCACACTGCTGGCCAGGCTCAGCGGCGACCGGCTGATCGAGCTCGGCGTGCCTGTCTACGCAGCTCGCGGCGGCATGACCGTGTCGGGCAATCCGGCGCTCCTGCCGGGGCCGGCCAGGGTGGCGCAGCCGTCCAGCGCCCAGCAGACCTCCGATCCGGCCGCCACGACGGCGCTGCAGAGCCAGCTGCCCGCATTCTTCGGGGCGTACGCCAGCGGTGACCGCGCAACGCTTGCCCGCTTCTCCGCGCCCGGCGCGCATATCACCGGGCTCGGCGGCGAGGTGGCCTTCTCCGCTATCGACAGCATCTACGTTCCGGCCGGCGGCGCCACGCGGCAGATCTCGGTCACCGTGACCTGGCAGCTCGCATCCGGATCCGGCTCCGCACGGCAGGCCTCAGACGTCGGGTCAGCGCCGGCGTCCCTGCAGATGACGTATCAGCTGACGATCGTCCGGCAGAACGGAAGCTGGGACGTCCGGTCGATCAGCGCCTCAACCCAAGCGCAGGGGGCGCCGTGACCCGACGACGCAGCAGAAAGCTCGCATCCGACCCTGACGGCCGCGCCCACTCACCCCCGGAGATCCGATGTCGGCTCACTTCATTATCGCCGCTGCACATCCCCTGGCGCTCAGCACCACCGGCCTGGTTTCCTACCTGCAGGGACTTTTCGGGCCGCTTTTCCTCGGCATTGTCGGTATCGTCGCGATCTTTTTCCTGTTCACCCGCGAGATCATCCGTTTCGTTCAGTTCATCGTTCTGGCGATTGCCATCGCGGTCATTTTCTATACGCCAAGCATCGTCCAGACGATCGCATCCGGAATCGCAAGCGCCCTCGGGGTGCACTGAGCCGCAGCCCGTTCTGAGCTCGGTGCCGGCTGGCTGCCGGACTCGCAACTAGCGGTCGGAAGGAGGCGGCGTGGAACTGCCCACTTACACCAACATCTGGAAGATCGAGAAGCGCCTGTACAAGCTGTACGACTTCCGGCTGCCGATGCCGCTTCCGATCGGCCAGATGGCGGCGTTCCTGGCGATCGCGGTCCCGTACATGCTGATCCTGACCCTCCTCGGCATGCCGTTCAGCCACACCTGGGTCTGGCTCTACGTACTGCCGCCCGGCCTGCTCGCCTGGCTGGTGACGCGCCCGGTACTGGAGGGCAAGCGGCTCCCTGAACTTGTCCTGTCCCAGCTGCGGTACCTCGGTGAACCGCGTAGCTGGTGCCGGATGGCGCCGTTCACTGAGAAAGACGAGATCACTGTCGCGGCGCGGGTCTGGCGGCGCGCGACGCCTGCCGGCGCCAGCCCCGGAGACCTTGCGGGCTCCGCGGCGATCCGGCCGGCGATTGGGGCTGAGCGGGCTGCTGCCAGGGATGGCGGGGAACCGGCATTGGCAGCTGACACCGAGGCGCACGGCACCGGGGCGCACAGCACCGGGGAGCGCGGCACTGTGGCGCGGGGCATCGCACCACCGGGCATCGCTCCGCCCGGCATCGCTCCGCGCGGCAGAGCGGACCAGCCGGACGCCGGGGAGGAACTGGCCGCCAGGCCGCGGACTGCCGGGCGGCAGCAGGACCGGCGCCGAGAGCGGCCGGCCATGGACCAGCAGCGCCTGCGCGATGCCGCGACCTCCGGTGCCGCCAGGGAGCGGTTCCGGCCCGCCGACGCCGGGCCTGCCAGTGGCGGCCCAGCGGATCGCGGCCCCGCGGATCGCGGCATAGTCGAGGGCGGCACGGTCGAGGGCGGGCGAGCTGAAGCGGGCGTCATCGCTGACAGCGACGGGGCGCCGGCCCGCCCGGTGTGGCCCAGCCGGCCCGCGCTGAGCAAGCGAACCAGGGGGAGGACACCGCCCGCGACCGGCCAGCAGCAGGATCCGGATGCGTCTGTCGCTACTTCCGGCACCGAGCCGCCCGCGGCGGATCCGGATGTCGCTGCCTGGCCGCTCGTCGCTGCCGAGCCAGTCGTCGCGGCCGAACTGGAAGCCCCGGCGGAGCCGACCTCTCCGCTTGTGCCAGCCGAGCTGTCGGCGCCCGCGGGCGAGCCCGCGCCACCGGCGGGCGCAGCGCTTGTGTCCGAGCCCGCGCCACCGGCGGGCGCAGCGCTTGTGTCCGAGTCCGCGATTGTGTCCGAGTCCGCGATTGTGTCCGAGCCCGCACTTCCGGCCGACGCAGCGACCGCGCCTGAGGCAGCGCCCGCAGGCGAGACGGCGCCCGCAGGCGAGACGGCGCTTGCGGCCGAGCCCGTTGCGGCCGAGCCGGGAACCCCATCGCCGGCGACCAGCGGGCCGGCGCGGCTCCGGGCCAGCAGCGGCCCGCCCCGCCCGGTGACTCGCCCGCAGGCGCCGGCGCCGCAGCTGACGCCAGGGCGGCCGGGGCTTTCGGTCCGGACGGACGGACCCACGTCGCGTCCGCTCCACGTGGTCGAACGTGCGCTCCGCAGCTCGCCTCCCGGAACGCCTCCCGGCTGGCGCGACCGGGTCGTGGTGGTGCCCGGCGGCCACCGGCCCGGCAAGCTCGATCAGGTTCAGCGTGACCAGGCCAGGGCGAGGCTGCCCCTCCGCGGTCCGGCTCGCATCGTCGTCCTCGGCTGCACTGCGGGCGCCGGTCAGACCGTGACGACGCTGCTGACCGGACAGCTGCTCGCGAGCCTCCGTCGCGAGGCGGTGGCAGTCCTCGACCTCGGCTCAGGATCCGGGTCGCTGACCGGTCAGGCTCGCCTGATCCCGCGGCTGCTCCCTCCCCGCAGGGACGCAGCCGGCTCCAGGACCGATACGGACACGCCGCCATCAAGCCGGGAACGAGGCTTGCAGGTCATCACGGCCACCGAGCAAGGCGGTCAGTCCGGAGACGCGGGGCAGCTCGTCGACGCGGTGGCGGGCCGGTACCCGCTGATGCTGGCCGATCCCGCGGCCGCGCACGTGCCGCGGGCTCTGCAGGCGGCGGATCAGCTGCTGCTTGTCGTTCCGGCGAGCCCCGACGCGGCCGGTGCGCTGGCGATGACACTGGAATGGCTGGAGGCGCACGGCCAGGCCGGGCTGGCCCGGAATGCCGTCACCGTGCTGAACGGCGTCAGCGCGCAGACCGCCGCCCACGTCGACAAGGCGGCCGCAGTGGCGAACGGATCCTGCCGTGCGATCGTCCGCGTCCCCTGGGACAGCCAGCTCGCGGTCCCCGGCGCGCTCGGCGTCGCGACCGTGCAGGCCTATACCGCCCTGGCCGGACTGCTCGTGGCTGGCCTGGCTGGCGTTCCTCAGTCCCCGCAGCCACAGCAGGAGTCAGGAGCCCGGTCGTGAGCGCGCGCACCGCCGGCCGGGCCCGGCTATCCGTCCGGTACTTCGACGACCGGATCGTCCTCACGGACTCGCATGCCTGGGCGTACTACCGCGTGCCGACCGTCTCCTACGAATTCACGACGCCGCTGGAGCGCGAGGCGCTGGCGACCAGCATCACGGTCGCGCTGGCGGCGATCCGGATGGCCGACGCGGAGGTGCATCTGCGGATCGCTCACCGCCCGTACGCGGCGGCGGACTGGGCCACCAGCCTCGACGCCACCTCCGATCGCGGTCCCGGCTGGCTGGACTACCTGGAAGAGATGTACCGGCACGTCTGGGCCAAGGACTTCTGGTCCAAAGAGGTGTATCTCGGTGTCCGCCTCGGCCAGCGCGGCGTGCGAGCGCAGCTGTCCGGCGGCCTGCTGGCTCAGCTGACCAGCTCTTACCGGTCGGCGGAGCAGGCACTGGGGCTGGTCGACGAGGCGGTCCCGGCTGCGGAGATCGCCCGCTGGACCGAGCAGGCCGAACGCCTGGGCCGCGCGCTGTCCTCCAGCGCGCTGGCCGCCAGCCACGCCAGTTCCGACGAGATCGCCTGGCTTTTCCGGCATGCACTGGCCGGGACCCTCGGCGAGCAGCCGCCCTCGGCCGCGCGCCGCCGGACCTGGGGCGCCGGGGAGATCGAGTCGCTGCTCGAGGGCCAGATCGACAACGGCCGCACGATTCTGCGGCTGTCTCACCCGGGGGGCGAGTCGTGGGCGGCATTCCTGTCGTTCGCGCGATTCCCGGATGTCATGTACTTCCCGGACGGCGAGCCCTGGCTGCATTACGCCGATGCGCTGCCGTTCCCGGTTGAAGCGTCTCTCCGCATGAAGCTGATCGCGCCGGCCCGCGCGAGCAAGGACGTCAGCCGGCGCCTGGCCCATGCGCGGGACATGGACGCGCATATCAGGGAGGCAGGTGCCGACCTGCCGATCGCGCTGGCCGAGCAGATCGAGGCCGCGAGGCTGCTGGAGCACGGCATTACCAAGGAACGCCTGCCGTTCGTGTACGGCTGGCACCGGCTGATGGTGAGCGCCCCGGACCGGGACATGTGCGTGCGGCGGGCCGAGGCCCTGATCGAGCATTACCGTGACGCGGGCATCGACGTGGTCAACTCGACCGGCGACCAGTTCTCCCTGCTCTGCGAGTCGCTGCCCGGTGACCGGGTGCGCCTCACGTCGTACTTGCAGCGGCAGCCGCTGTACACGGTCGCCGGAGGCATGCCGACCGCCACGGTCGACCTCGGCGACCGGATAACCCCGGATGCCGGCTGGGTGGGCCCGTACATCGGCGAGACGCTGGGCCGGGCGCGCGCGGTCGTTCATTTCGACCCGCTGGTGGCGGCGGCCAGGAACCGGCCGACCGCCGTCGCCATCACCGGGGAGCCGGGCGGCGGCAAGACAACGCTCGCGCTGCTGCTGATTCTGCAGCTCGCGCTCCGCGGCGTGACGGTAGCGGTCATCGATCCGAAGGGTGACGCGGAATCGCTGGCGGGCTGGCTGTCGTCGCGCGGGCGCCCGGCCCGGGTGGTGCCGCTCGGGGGCGCCGCTCCCGGCCTGCTCGACCCGTTCTCCTTCGGCGATGACCTGGCCGAGCGCCGGACGATGGCCACCGAGACGCTCCGGCTGCTCCTGCCCCGGATGAGCGAGGAGCGCGAGAGCGCGATGATCCAGGCAGTCGCGGCGGTAGCGGCAGCCGAGCAGCCGAGCCTCGGCAAGGTCGTCGCTCATCTGGAGAACTCCGGCGACCCGGCATCGGTCAACCTCGGCGCTGTCCTGCGGTCCATGTCGGAGATGCGGCTGGCCCGGCTCTGCTTCGCGCCATCCGGCGGGCAGCGGATCGATGCGGCCGGCTGGACGACCGTGTTCACGCTGGCCGGGCTCACCCTGCCGGACACAGCCGTCGGGCGGGACGACTACTCCTACGAGCAGCGGCTGTCAGTGGCTCTGCTGTACCTCGTCTCGCAGTTCGCCCGGCGGCTGCTCAACGGCATGGACCGGCGCCTGCCCAAGGCGATCTTCCTGGACGAGGCGTGGGCGATCACCTCCACGCCCCAGGGAGCCAAGCTCATCCCCGAGGTCTCGCGAATGGGGCGGTCACGCAACACGGCGCTGATCATGGTCTCCCAGAACGCGGGTGACCTGCTGAACGAGCAGGTGACCAACTGCATCTCCAGCGTGTTCGCCTTCCGGTCGTCCGAGCAGACCGAGGTTGCCAGCGTGCTGTCACTACTCGGGCTGGAGCAGTCGGGCGAGCACAAGGCCGTGCTGCGCGCGCTCGGCAACGGCGAATGCATCTTCCGTGACCTCGACGGCCGCGCCGGCCGGATCGCCGTCGAGCTCATCTCCGACGAGTTGCGGCAGTGCCTGGACACGAACCCGACCCGTGCCCGGCCTGGCGATGTCCCGGCCGGGCCGCCCGCCGACGAGCCGGCCCAGCAGGGGGCCGGCTGACCCGGCTCGCCACCAGGTATTGACACCCCCCACAGGAGCCCCCCGGATGCGCAGATTCCGCCTTCCGAGTTACGCGGCCATTGCCATGGCCGTGTTCGCGGCCGTCCTGATGCTGCCGCTCGGCGGCCAGGCCGCGAGCGGGGCGGTGCTGCACACCTCCGGGCAGACGTCAGCGGCAGCCCGCACTGCGCGGACCGGAGCCCAGAGCGCCGCGATCGCAGCGGCCGGGACCGGTGCGGCGCGCGCGAGCGCAGCGTCCGGTGTGTCTGCCGCTGTTCTGTCAGCGTCGACGGCGGCTGACGTATCGGCAGCCAGCGGCGGCCTGTGCTCGGTGCCGGGAATCGGGGACATCGGCGGCCTGCTCGGATTCTGCTCACTGGGCACCTCAGGTCTCGCCGGCGATCTGAACAACATCTGCCAGCCCGCCCTGCCCGACCCCGAACCGGCTAACTCCGGCATCGACGCCATGGTCGCGCCGCCCGCGGCCGCGTCGTCGGGGAAACAGCCCGCCACCCTGTACGACGAATACGGCGTGGCCGGTAACAACTGGGCCGCGACCAACCTGCAGTGCTCGGACATGACGTCGCTGATCGGCAACAACGTCGCCGGCATGGTGTTCGACGCGGCGAAATCGATCGACCGCGTCACTATCACGATCTACCAGTCGGCTGCGGGTGACGGCATCGTGAGCTGGCTCCAGCGCGTGACTGACAAGCTGATTACCAGTCTCGGCACGGCGATTTACTTCCCGTACCTGGCGGTCGTCGTCATCCTCGGCGCGATCTGGCTCGCGTGGCAGGGACTGATCCGCAAGCGCGGGACCAGGACGATCGAGGGCACGATCTGGATGATCGTGGCCTGCGCGGCAGCGCTGTTCCTGATCGGCAGGCCCGCCGAGGTAACCGGGCTCGGCGCGGGCGTGTCCAACGGGATCTCGCAGGCGCTCAACGTCGCGTTCGCCAAGCTTCCGAGCCCCGGCCCCAGCAGCTGCGTTCCGCTCCAGAAGAGCGACCCGCAGGTACCGCCGGCGAGCTACAGCTACAGCTCGGGCAGCACCGTCGTGGACCAGAATGCCGACGAGCTGTGGACGGTTCTGGTCTGCAAGCCGTGGCTCGTGGGCGAGTTCGGCACCTCGGTGTACTCGACCGGAACCGGCAAGCCGACCCCGGTCAATACGTACGGGCGCTCGCTGCTGTGGGCCCAGGCCATTGCCGTGAACGAGAAGCCGACGAATAGCCTGATCCAGGCCAAGGAAGCCGCTTATGCGGGCATCGCCAGCAGCATCAAGACCAGCGATCCGTCGGTCTATCCGCTGTTCCAGGGAAATCAGTGGACCACCAGGCTTGAAGTCGGCTTCGCCGCGCTGTTCGCCGCCGTCGTCGCCGGCGTGCTGGTGCTCCTGATTTCCGTCACCCTGATCCTGCTGAAACTCAGCTTCCTGCTCCTGCTGATCGTCGGGCCGTTCTTCCTGCTGATCGGAACGCATCCCGGGTTCGGCCGGGTCGTGGCACTGCGCTGGGTGGAGATGCTCATCGGCGTGCTGCTGAAGCAGGCGGCGGTCGCGCTGGTGCTCAGCCTGCTGCTGTACTGCTACGCGCTGATCATGGGCACTAGCGACGCGGTCCTGCCGTGGGCACTGAAGATCCTGATGATCGCGCTGGTCACCGTCGCGGCGTTCATTTACCGCAAGCCCTTCCAGCACCTGTTCTCGGCCGTCGGCTACGGCGTCATCGGCTCGCAGGAACGGGCCGAGACCGATCTGGCCAGGGCCGGCGCGGCGGCCCGGGCCAACACCAGGGCCGCCGCCACAGCCGCGGTGCCCGGCTTCGCCGCCTACCGGGCCGGCCGGTGGGCGCGGCGCAATCCCGGTCAGGCGGCGGGCCTGGCCGTGGCGGCAGCGTCCGGCGGCACTGCCGCAGCGCTGGCGGCCGGTGCTCAGGCCGGCGAGGCCGGGGGCGGAACCGAGACCGGACTGTCGGCGGACGGCACAGCGGTACCCCAGGGCGCCGGCGGATCGGCCGACGGATCTCGCACCGCGCTGGCCGCGAAAGCCCGCGCCGCTGCCGGTGCTGCCGGTGCCGGCGCGGCTGAACCGCCCCCGCTGAACCTGCCGTCCCGGCCCGGCGCCCCGTCGTCCGCCGTCGCGACTCAGGCTGCCGGCACTGCTGCGACGGGTACCGCCCCGACTGGCGGCATGACCCGGGGCGCAGCCGGAGGGCCAGGCGGCGTTCCGGCGCCAGCGCCCGGAGCGTGGCCGCTCGGCCGCTCGGCGACACCTGTTTCGCCGTCGGTCCTGCGCCAGCCCGACATCGCGCCACCACGGCAGTCAGCGCCGGCGCCTGGGTCTGGCAACGGCCAGTTCGCGCCCGGCCCGTCCGCACGGCCGGTGCAGCCGCAACGCCGGCAGCGGCCGCCGGCCCAGGGATCAGCGGAGCAGCGCCCGTCCGGCCCCGGCCCGTCCGGCCCGTCCGGCCCGCGTCAGGCGGCACCGCGTCAGGCGGCACCGCGTCAGGCAGCCGGGCGCCAGGCAGCACCGCGTCAGGCAGCCGGGCGCCAGGAGCCCGGCCGGCCGGCCGGGTCATCGTCGCCGTCGCTGGGGAGCCGCATCAGGGCGCGGTGGTCCGACGGCGCGACGCCCGCCCGTGAGGCTGCTCCCCGCCAGTCGCCGGGCCGCCAGGCGGCCCCCGGGGATCCTGCTCCCCGGCAGCCTGCTCCCCGGCAGCCCGCCTCCCGTCAGCCGGGCGCGCGGCCGGCTGGCAGCCGTCAGCGGGCCCCGCAAGGGCAGCCGCCGCGTAGCCATCAGGCTCAGGGACGGCCAGATTCAGGCGCCGCTCTCTCCCCTGAGCACTCGGGTCCCGGACAGGATCAGCCGGTGAGCGGCCCGCTCGGCGGCGCGGCCAGCGAGACCGAACGGCCGCTCCCGTTCTGGCTGCGGTCGGCACGCCGGAAGTAGCCGCTGATGGACAGCCCGGCCCGGCGGCGGATCGCGTTCGCGGTCATCGTGTGCATCCTGGTGGCGCTCGGCGCTTACCTGCTCGGCCCGGCTGAGCATCATCAGCGGCCGCCCGGCCATGGCTCTGCTGCCGCGACCACCCCCTCGGAGTCCGCGCCGGCCGTGACGGCTCCTTCCGCGACCGCTCCGGCCGCGACCGCTTCCCCGGCCGCCGGGTCCGCGGACATCTATCAGTGGCTGCCCTTCACGCAGGCGGGACTTGCCGCGGCCGCGGCGGTAGCCACCCGGTTCGGGAACGCCTACGGCACCTACTCCTACACGCAGAGCGCCGCGGCCTACGGGGCGACGCTGCAGCCACTGAGCTCGGCCTCCCTCGTCCAGCAGATCGAGAACGCGTATTCCGCTCCGGGCGTCGCCTCCGCCAGGACCGGCGGCAAGCAGGTGGCGGCCGGCGTCGCGACGATCAGCTCGATCAGCGCCTTCGGCCCGGCCAGTCTTACCTTCCAGGTCCAGGTCGATCAGCACATCACCGGCACGGCCGGGGCCAGCCAGGTGAGCACCGACTACACGGTCACGCTCACCGGCGGCGGCACGACCTGGCAGGTCACGAGCGTCGAGCTGGCGTCCGCGGGCAACTCGTGACCATCGGGGCCGGCCGCGGCGGCAGCCACCGCGGTCTCATCATCGCGATCGCATGCACGGCGGCGCTGATTCTGGCCGCGGTACTGCTGATGCCGCTCGTGATGTTCGCCAGCGGCGGCTTCCTGGCGGTCAGCGGGACGTCCTGCTCGTCTGGCAGCGGCGCTAACCCGGCAATCCAGCCAGTGGCCAGCCAGTCGGCCCGCGGCTCGATCCCGGCCGATTACCTGGCGCTGTTCCAGTCGGTCGGGAAGCAGTACAAGGTGCCGTGGGTGATACTCGCCGGCATCGCCAAGGTTGAGAGCGATGACGGGCAGAGCACCCTGCCGGGCGTGCACAGCGGTGCCAACGCGTTCGGTGCGGCAGGCCCGATGCAGATCGGAATCGGGGGAGCGGCCGGAAATCAGTGGGGTGGCGCTGCTGTGCATTCCGCCGCCGAGAAGGTGAACGGCGTCGCCACCGACGAGAACGGCGACGGAATCGCCAGCGTCTACGAGCCTGCGGACGCGATCGCCGGAGCAGCCAGGTATCTGCTCGCCCACGGCATTCTCACGAACGTCAGCCAGGCGATCTTTGCCTACAACCACCTCGAGTCCTATGTGCAGGCGGTGCTCTCATACGCCGCCTTGTACGCCGGCGGCGGCTACACCGTCTCTGCCGCGACGCTGGACAGCGCGCCCGCCTGCCTGGCCGGTGTCGGGCAGGCGCCCAATGACTCGGTCGCCACCGCCATCGCCTACGCCGAGCAGCAGCTGGGCAAGCCGTACCTGTGGGGCGGGACGGGCCCGGACGCGTTCGACTGCTCGGGCCTGGTCATGATGGCCTACCGCGCGGCGGGCATCGACATCCCCCGCACCTCGCAGCAGCAGTGGGCGTTCGGCCCGAAGGTCAGCGCCAGCCAGGCCGAGCCGGGTGACCTGGTGTTCTTCGTCGGCTCTGACGGCACGCCAACCTCGCCGGGACATGTCGGCCTCGTCATCGGCGGCGGGATGATGATCGAGGCCTACGCGACCGGCTTCCCGATCAGAGTCGCGCCCTACGGTGATCGTGACCCGATCGGGTTCACTCGTCCCTGGGCGCACCCGGGCGCTGTCGCCTCCGCTTCTCGCCCGCCGGTCGCGACCGGGCCCTAGCGAGCGTCATCCGGCTGTGCGATCCGCTGCACCAGGTCCTCCAGGGTGGCGAGCTCGCCGGCACTCAGGCGCCCGAATCCGGGTGGCGGCTGACGCTGGATCTGCAATGCGAGCTCGGCCGCGTCCTTGCCGGACGCCGTCAGCTGGACAATCTTGCGGCGCCGGTCGGCCGGGTCGGGCCGCCGCTCGACCAGACCGCGCCCCTCGAGCGTGTCGACGATGAGAGTGGCATACGGCGGGTCGACGCTGATCGCATCGGCCAGCTCGCTGAGCGACATCGGCCCGCGGACGAGCCTGATCAGGGTCTTCACCCGCCCGGTGCCGCGGCCGAGATCGAGAGCCTCGCGCAGGATGTGCTTGGGCGGGTTGCTGGCTGCCAGGTCACGCATGAGCGTCCAGACACGCTCGGCCCGGGCGTCATGAGCCTTGGACGGCCTGGGCATGCAGTTCATCCTTCCCGCTCGGGCTCGCCGGGGCGACAGCGGGCGCCTCGTCCTGGAGTATGCCACGGACGCGCTCGGCCGTCGCCACGGCGCGGCGGCTGGTCGACACCCAGCCCAGGAGCAGGACCAGCAGCCCGCATCCGGCCAGGACCGCCCAGGCGACATGGCTGGCTGCGGCCAGCCGGGCTCCGGACGCGGCGGCCACCAGGGAGCCGGTGACAGCCACGCCGAGCGACGATCCGACCTGACGGCTCGCGGACGCGACCGATGCGGCGACGCCGGCCTGGCTGACCGGCATGCCGGACACCGCGCTGTTGGAGATCGGGGCATTGACGAGGCCGAAGCCCAGGCCGAACACCACGTAGCTGAGCACCAGGTAGCCGGCTGAGGTGGCATCAGACAGCCAGAGCAGCAGGATCGCCCCGGCCATGATCGCCGGGCCGGCCAGGATCAGTGAGATCCGCGGGCCGCGGGCCGCGACAAGCCGCCCGGAGACCGGGGCGAAGACGCAGATCATCACCGCCATGGGCAGGGTCAGCATCCCGGCGTGCAGGGCGCTGTAGCCGCGGGCGTCCTGCAGGTACAGCGTGTTGAGGAAGAGGAAGCCGCCCAGGGCGCCGAACGCGCACACCGCGATCAGGCTCGCGCCGCTGAACGGGACACTGCGGAAGAAGCGGATCTCGATCAGCGGCTCCGGGCGCCGCAGCTCCACCGCGACCAGGGCCACGGCTGCGGCCGCCGCGCCGCCGAACACGCCGATGATCGGCACCGAGCCCCACCCGCCGGCCGGCCCCTCGATGACGCCGTAGATCAGGGCCGCGAGTGCCGCGATCGTCAGGATCTGCCCCCACGGGTCGAAGCGGCGCGCCCGGGCGGCCCTGGACTCGGGCACGAATAGCTGCGTGAGCACGATCGCGGCCACGCCGACCGGAACGTTAATCCAGAAAACAGCCCGCCAGGTCACATCCGACACCAGCAGGCCGCCGAGTGCCGGCCCGAGCGCCAGGCTCACCCCGAAGACCGCGCTCCAGACCCCGAGCGCGCGGGCGCGTGCCCGCCGCTCGGTGAAGGTGTTGGCGACGATCGACAGCGCTACCGGGTTGAGCATCGAGCCGCCGAGCGCCTGAACGCAGCGGAACACGATGAGCAGCGGCAGGGTCGGGGCGAGGCTGCACAGCAGCGAGCCGGCCGTGAAGACCAGCAGGCCGAGCTGAAAGACGCGGCGCCGGCCGAGCCTGTCCGCAGTCGATCCGGACAGCATCAGCAGGCTGGCCAGGACGAGCGTGTACGCATCCAGGGTCCACTGCAGTCCGCTGACCGAGGCGCGCAGGTCGTGCTGGATTGCCGGCAGCGCGACGTTGACGATGGTCACGTCGATGCCGACGACCAGCAGGCTCATGCAGCAGATGGAGAGGATGAGCCACGGCCGCGTATTACTTATAGACATACAATTATTATATGCCTGTCAGTGTCTCGGCTAGCAAGGCGGCCCCGGCAGCTGGCCCGGCCCTGCGGTCACCGCCCCGCGACGGCCGGCGGGGCCGGACGCCGGCACGCGCAGCAGTCGCGCGAGGGGTGCCGGGCAGCCACCAGTTGACCCGGCCGAGCAGGGCCACCAGCGCCGGCGCCAGAACGCCGCGAATGATGGTCGCGTCGATCAGGACTCCGGCGGCCAGGCCGGTCGAGAGGATCTTGACGTCCGTCTGCGGGACACCGCCGAGCGCAATGAAAGCCAGGCACAAGATGATGGCGCCCGAGGTGACCAGCCGCCCGGTGTGGCCGACGCCGCGGATGGCGGCCTCCCGGGTCTTGTGCCCGGCGTCGTACTCCTCCCTGATCCGCGTGAGGATAAAGACCTCGTAGTCCATCGACAGGCCGAAGAGCAAGGAGAACACCGCCAAAGGAACCCAGAGCGTGATGGCCCCGGTAGCCGGGCTGGAGAAGAGCGCGCTGGTGCCGTGGCCTTGCTGCCAGATGAAGGTCAGCACGCCAAACGCTGCGGCAAGCGACACCAGGTTCAGCAGCAGCGCCTTGACCGGCAGCCAGGCCGACCGCAGCGCCCGGCTCAGCAGGGCAAGCGTGACGATCACGATCGCGGCGACGATGAGCAGCAGGTTGCGACCGTAGAGGGCGCTGATGAAGTCGGCGTCCTGCGATGGCGATCCGCCCACGCGCGAGCCGCGGACGTGACCAGCGGCGGTGCGGATCTCGCCGAGCGAGCGTTTGCCAGCCGCGGACGAGGGGTCGGCCGCAGACCACGCATCGGCCACGCGCACCCCGCGGGCCGTCCAGTCCGCGGGGGCTGAGGTAGTGACGCCCGCCGGGCTGGCTGGCGGGTTCGAGCCGGCTGGCAGCAGGATCTCGGCGGGCCGCAGTATCCCGGTGCCGATGCCGGACTCGGTGAGGGCGGTCAGGCCCGCCCTGGCGCTTGCGGGCGCGGTCGCCGCCGTCGCGGTGGCGAGTGGCTCGCCGAGGTTGAGCGAGAACACCGGAATGATCATGACGGCCAGGACAACCAGCGCGCCAGCCGCTGACCAGGCCGGCCGCGCCACGACGGCGCGCGCGATCCGGGTCCACAGGGGCGACACCGTGCGGGCAAGTTTGTGCCGCGGCCATTCCAGCCGCGGCCCGGCGGCATCCAGGACCGCCGGCAGCAGCGTCGTGGCAGCGGCTATGGACAGCAGCGGGATGAGCAGGCCGGCCAGGCCGATGCTCCGCAGGAACGGGACCGAGGTCAGGGTCAGGGCGGCGAGACTGACGGCGACGGTGACCCCGGAGAGCAGCACTGACCGGCCGGCAGTGCCGGACGCGCGCAGCACAGCCTCGCGATTGTCCATTCCGGTCGCGCGCTCTTCCCGCCACCGGGTCACGATGAGCAGCGCGTAGTCGATCGCGACGCCGAGCCCGATCAGTGCCACGATGTTCTGCACGAGGAACGACATGGTCGTGACGTAGGTCAGCCCGTCGATGAAAATGAAGGCGGACGGTATGGCCGCTCCGGCGATGACCAGCGGCAGGAGCGCCACAAGCGAGCCGAACACGATCGCGAGGACGATGAGCGCGCCCGCCCCGGCGATCATCGTCTCGGCCAGGACGCTGCGGCTGCCGCCCTGGCCGCCCGCCTCCAGGATGCTGGCGCCGGTGATGCGGACCGGGCTGCCGCTGACGCGCAGGGCGGCCACGCTGCGCTCTATCTTTGGCAGGGCGCGGACGTACGGATCGGATGATGCCGGGTCGGCGGGCGGGTACAGCAGATCGAACGCGGTCCGTCCGTCGCGGGAGACGAACGCCCGGTCACCCGTGGACGGAAACGATGCCGACCGGGTGCCCGGCGCGGCGTCTCCGGCCGCCCCGAACGCGGCGGCGAGCTGCGGGCGCACTCCGGGCGTGCTGACGGTCGTGCCGGGCGGCAGCCGCACGACCGCGATGAGGGGCGGGTTGTCACCGCCGCTGCCGAAGGCACGCATGATCGCGGAGTTGGTCTCATAGGCCGGCTGCCCCGGCAGGCTGAACCCCTGCGACAGGCGGGCTGAGGACCGGGCCGCGGCGAGACCGCCCAGCAGGGCGAGGATGATCCACGCGGTGACTACGATCCATCGGTGGGCCACCGACCAGGCCGCCAGGCGCTCGGCGGCGGCCGCGCGCGAAGATTCATTCAGTGAATAGTTCACTAGATGAGCGTACTGTGAAGACCGGAGGTGACGCACGATGGGGTCGGCCGGCAGCGGCAACGATGAGTCCGGGCGCCTGCGCTGGCAGATCTCGGACGCCTTGCGCCGCTATGGCACCGATTCCGGGCGGCTCGGCCATGCGTTCGCCACCCTGCATGACCTGCAGCCCGCGGACGTGACCGCGCTCGTCGCGATCATCAGCGCCGAGGGCCGCGCAGCCCCGCTCACCGCCGGCCAGCTGCGCGGGCACCTGGGGCTGTCGGCCGGGGGCACCAGCCTCGTCATCGACCGGCTTGAGCGGGCGGGCCACATCGTGCGGGCCCGTGATCATCCATCCGATCACCGGGTTGTGCACCTGCGCTATACAGCGCAGGGCCGCGCGACCGGACTGGCGTTCTTCGGGCCGCTCGGCGCTCAGGTCAATGCCATCCTGGATGGCTTCACCGATGCGGAGCTGCACATCATCCTGAGGTTCGTCCAGGCCGTCGCCGAGTCCGTGCATAGCCAGGTCGCCGCGCGGGAGCACCCGCCCGGCCGGTGACACGGTGCCCGCGCTGCCGTCCGCCCGCCGGCGCTGTCGGCGACTGGATGCGGACCCCGTTTCCGGCCCGGAAAATGCCCATAGAAGCCTGCTGCCTGCGGGGCTAGCATTACTAAGCAGTAACGTGCCGCGGCTGGGCGTCCGCGCCGCAGTGACGCGGGGGCCGTCCCGGAGGGAGCACCATGACTGTCGCTGAAGACCGGCTGGCTCGCATCGAGGCCGTTGACCTGGCCGGGCTCGCCCGCGCCGACATCGATGACGTGATCGAGTACGTGCACGTGCCGACCGCGCGCCTGCCCGAGTGGCTCAGCCTGTATGACCGGTATCTCCGGCAGCGCTGGAACGTCAACGAGCTCGACTTTTCCGCTGATAAGGACGACTGGACGCAGCGGATGACCGACGACTCACGGAACTCGTTCCTGTCGATCGCGTCCGGCTTCCATCACGGCGAGCGGCAGGTCGCGGTCGAGCTGGCGCCGCTGCTGTTCGGCGTGCCCGAGGACTACAAGATCTTCCTGACCAGCCACCTCGAGGACGAGGCCCGGCACACGGTGTTCTTCGACCGGTTCTACCGCGAGGTCGTCGGCCTGGAGGGCGACGGCATCATGGACATCCTGGACGCGTCCTGGCCCTACATCCAGGAGACGTTCGTCGGCCCGTTCGGGCTGCTTGCCTACCTGACCGATGACCTGCGGCGCGATCCGTACAACAAGCACCTGCAGATGAAGTACGCGACCTGCTACGTGATCTGGATCGAGGGCGTGCTGGCGCTGTCCGTCATGAAGATCACGCTGAACTACGCCCGTGACTTCAAGGTGCTGCCGGGCTTCTACACCGGCTTCACCGCCACCTGCCGGGACGAGGCCCGGCACGTCCAGGGCGGCCTGCGGTTCGTGCGCGAACTGCTGAACGAGGACCCCGCCTACGTCAAGGACCTGCTGGACACGCTGCGGACGCTGCTCACCATGAGCGCGGCCAGGTCCAGCTACATCTACTACGAGCCGCTCGGCTGGTCCGACGACCGGGTCACCGAGCTGTTCATGAGCCAGCTGAACCGCAAGCTCGGGATGGTCGGCGTCACCCTGCCGCCGGACATGCAGGAGATGCTGTCGCAGACCAAGCCGACGCTGGCGGGAGGCTGACATGGCCCGGTTCATGACGCAGGCCTGGGCGGAGGAGATCCAGCGGGTCTTCAATGGCTGGCCCGACCCGGACCGGAAGGCCAGCAAGCTGCAGGACTTCTGGGACTGGATCGACATGATCAGCCCGTTTGTCACCGGCAAGCTGGCGCTGACCGCCGCCGGCCTCCCGGCCGGGGGCGACGGCGACACGCTGGTGCTGGACTTCGAGGCCGGGCACGTCACCGCGGCTTCCGTCAGGGAACTCGCCGATGCCGCGGCCGATGCCGTGTTCGTGCTCACGGCGTCCTACGACGACTGGCTGGCGATGCTCGGCGGCTATGACGTCGGCAAGATGGTGATGTACCGGAAGCTGATGCTGGTGCAGGGCGACACGCTCATGTTCTTCACCGCCGCGTTCTTCTGGACCGAGTTGCTCGCGGCGATCCAGTCCATCCCGGCGGAGATCCTCGCGCCGGCCTGAGCGGCCGGCGCTTGCGGGGCCGGGCAGTCAGCCGGCCTGCCGGCGGGCCAGGTCGTAGGCGAAGCTGGCGTCCTGACGGAACTCGCCGCCGGGCTCGCTGGCCCGCAGCACGCGTCGCAGATCGCGGTCGAAGGCTGCCGCGTTCTCGCCGAGCGCTGATGGCGACAGCACCGATGTCGAGGCGAGGTAGCCGGCGATCGCATCCTCGCTCCACCGGTGCGTCACGGCGAACTCGAAGCGGCCAACGATCTCCAGCCCGGCCGCCCGCAGGATCTCGGCGTCCGGCCTGGCCGCCCGCTCGGCCTCGTAGCCGGCCGGGATGCGGTCTGCCGTGCCCGCCCGCTGCTGCCAGTGCAGCATCGTCTCGCGCACCGCGCACTGCCAGGCAGCGTCGCCCTCGGTCGGGGAGCCTCCCCACAGCAGTGCCAGGCACCCGCCGGGTTTGAGCCACTGGCTGGCCCGGGACGCGACGGTGTCGCGGCGGAGGCGGTGAAACGCGTTCCCGATCGTGATCAGGCTGAACGCCTGGTGCGGCGCGGCCAGCTGCTCGGCGGCGGCGGTGACGAACCGCCACCGGGCCGCGTCGCCGGCCGCGGCGGCCTTCTGCCGGGCGACCGCGATCATGCCCGGCTCCTGGTCGACTGCCCAGATATCCGCGAACCGGTCCCGCAGCGCGAAGCTGACCTGTCCCGTTCCGCAGGCCAGGTCGAGCAGGCGGCGGGTGCCGTCGGCGCCAGTCCTGGCGGCGAGGTCGCTGATCAGCTCGGGCGGATAGGACAGCCGGAACGCCTCGTAGTATCCCGCGCTGCCGCGATACAGATCGGGCCGGAAGTCCTGGGGTGTCATGCGGACAATCTTTACCGGGCCGCCGCAGTCCGCCGGTGGCCGGCCTGCCCCGCTGTTTCCCTACGATGGACTGGTGGCCTCCGAGATTGCCGACCGATCAGCGGCTGACGAGCCGCCCGAGCGCGTCGAGGCCGGCCCCGTCGTCGTGCGGCGGGTGCGGGCCGGCGACGCCAGCGCGATCGCGGCCGCAGTCGGGGCGAGCCTCGACACCCTGCGGCCGTGGATGCCATGGGCGACGCCAGCGGCGGCTGAGCGGGGCACCCAGCTCGCTCGCGTCGCGGAGGCCGATCACCGGTGGGAATCGGGCCTCAGCTACACCTACTCGGTCCTGACGGCCGAGACCGGGACGCTCGTCGGGGAAGTCGCGCTGCACCGCCGGGCCGGCGAGGGCAGCGTCGAGCTGGGCTACTGGATCGCCGCCGGGCAGGCCGGCCGCGGCTACGTGACCTCGGCGAGCGCGGCCCTGACGTCCGTCGCCCTGGGCCTGAGCGGCGTGGACCGGGTCGAGATTCACTGCGACGCCGCTAATACGGCCAGCGCGGCCGTCGCCCGCCGGCTCGGCTACCGGCTGGACCGGATCGAGGAACGCCTGCCCGAGGCGCCCGGCGAGAGCGGCCGGCTGATGATCTGGGTGCTCGGCAAGACCGCCGGGCAGCCGGTCGCCTGAGGTCCGCGCGCCGCGCCTGTTCCCAGCGCCCGTGGCTGCTGTGTGCGTCGGTACGCCTAGCCGTACCGGAGCACACAGCTCGCGGTGCCGGAAGGCGGCAGGAGGGCATTCCGGTCATCGGCTGCCGCCGCGGCCGGTCGCGCTCCCGATGATCATCCCCCGGCCGGCGAAAAACCGGGCGAAATCCGCCGCAGCGATGACAGCGTCACGCTGGCTCGCGCCGGGCAGGCCAGACGGATTGTGCAGCCGCAGCAGGCCGCCGCCGGCTCCGGTCACCAGCACGAGATGGCCGCCGGCGTGCGGGGGAGTGCTGTCCGGCCAGCGGATCGAGTAATGCACCGACGCGATCACCGGCGTGGCCGGCGACGCGCTCGCGCAGATCTGCTCGACGCTCAGGCCGGGAACGACGGTGACACCGACGCCGTAGCCCGCCCCAACCCAGTCGGCGAACGGCTGGTAGATCAGCCCGATGACCCGGTCGCCGTCCGGAATGTAGGCCCCGCGCTCAAGGGCCTGCTCGACCAGGCGCATCATGGGCGGGACGCTGAGACCACGGGCGGCCAGGATCATCCGCAGGCACGCCAGGCCGCAGACCCGGCCGGACCAGAAGCCGTACTCGGCCGCCGTCCGGGCGCCCGAGGCCGCCCAGTTCGGGTCAGCCGCCGGATCCAGGGTGCCCGCCACAAACTCGGGTACCAGCTCGGGCGACTCCCACTGCGAGTAGTACGGGATGCCGCTTGGCTGGGTCACCCGTTCCCCGGCAGTCACGCCCCGATGGTAGCCGCCGCCTGCCCGGCGCCCGCGGACCTGGCCAGGACCGCGGCTGCCGATTCGGTCCCGTCGAGGTCGGCGTAGCAGCCCTGCAGGTGCCGGTGTCCGGACGCGGCGAAGCCGGTACGCGAGTGCAGGACGCGGGTGTTGTCGAAGACGACGCAGTCACCGGGCTGGAGGCTGAAGCGCAGCGTCAGGGCGGGTCGCAGCAGGATGGACGCGAATGCGCGGTAGGCGAGGTAGAAGTCGCGCAGTTCCCCGGCTGCCTGCTCCGGCGCGGCGCCGGGCCGCGGCCGCAGGGGCTGCATCGACCGGCTGTTGCACCGGATCTCGCGGATTCGCCCGGCGGGATCGGTGCCGATCATCGGCCGCGTCGCGCGCAGTTCGCAGGCGGAGTCGGAGTAGCCGAAAGTGACCGGCGTGCCCGCCAGGCCGGCGAACGCCGCGGGGTCCTCGGATCGCAGCAGCGCGGCCGCCCGGAATCCGTCGAGCAGCCCGGATTCGCCGCCATCGGCGGCATTAGCCAGGCAGTGCAGCAGCTGCACGGTCGGCACCGGGTCCCGGTACGGATTATCGGTATGCGGCCCGATTGGCAGGCCGGTGAAGGCCAGGTTGGCCGGCGTGGCCTGCACCCGCACGTCGAACACCCGTCCGTAGTTCGTCTCCCGGACGTAGCCGAGCGTCCCGGCGACGCTGAGCACGGCTCCGGGCTCAGCCGGGACGCCACGCAGCAGCAGGAATCCGGCGGACAGCAGCTGCCGCAGGCAGCCGAGCCGGACGTGATCACTGGCCTGGTAATCGCTCCAGGTGGCGACGGGCGGCCCGGCCGCGAAGTCGGCCGCGGACCACAGCCGCTTGGCGTCCTCGGTTCGCGGGTCGACTCCGGCCGCCGCGTGGCCCGCCAGCCAGCTCGCGGTGAAGACGGCGCGGTGGCCGTCCGGGCCGAACGTGACGCGCAGGCCGCTCGCCGTTTCCAGCACGCTGGTCACCGTGACAGCACGGGCCTGATCGGTAATGCTGATGAGGCGCTGCCCGCTGACCGGGTCCCGGCAGTCCGCGCACGGGCAGTTGTCCCGCAGCCAGACCGGGTCGATTCCGGGAGGCAGCGCCGGGCCCGCCGCGGGCGCGGTGTCGGTGCTCGTCATCGTGGGTCGCTCCGGGAGTGCGGCTGCCTGCGGCCAGGCCTTGTATCTGCCCCCAGCCTTAACCAGGCCGCGAGCGGCCCGCAAGGAGCGCCGGGAGAGTTCGGTTCCCTGCAATCACAAGGCCCGCTGGCGTTAACGCACGGGTGTTGCGGTGTCCGCGCGTCCGTGTCGCCGGAGCCGTCGGCTAGCGTTCTGAGCGTGTGCCTCCTGATAGCCATGTTCAGCACGGTGCCGGGCGCGCCGCTGATCATGGCGGCCAACAGAGACGAGCGCCTCGACCGCCCGGCGGTGCCGATGACGGTGCTGCGGGACAGCGGCCCGCGGATACTCGGCGGCCGGGACGAGCTGGCGGGCGGCACGTGGCTGGCGGTCAATGAGCACGGAGTCGTCGCCGGCCTGACCAATCAGCCTTCGGCGCAGGGCCGTGACCCGGCCAAGCGGTCGCGCGGCGAGCTGCCGCTCGCCTTCGCGGCCTGCGCCAGCGCGGCCGAGGCCGTGGACGCGGTCTGCGGCACGCTCAGGCCTGCGGACTATAACCCGTGCTGGCTGCTGGTCGGGGACCGGGAGACGCTGTTTTTCGTCGGCATGAGCGGTCAGGGCGCGCCCGAGCGGGAGCAGCTCGAGCCGGGGCTGCATGTCCTGGAAAACGCGCCGCTGCGGCCGCGCTCGTCCAAGGCCGCGTACGTCACGGAGCTCGTCGGACAGGTCCTGGTGGTTCAGTCGGACGCCGGGGCTGACGGCACGGTCGCCGCGCTGGAAACCGTGCTGGCCGATCACCGGCCGGCCATCGCCGTGCCGAGAACGGACTCGGCCGGGCGAGTCCGGCCGCCTGAGCTCTCAGCCGCGTGCGTCCACGTCGAGGGGTACGGGACGCGGTCAGCGATCACCGTGAGCGTTCCGCAGTCAGGGCTGCCCGCAGTCCGGGTGGCCAGCGGCCGGCCGTGTGAGACCCCGTTTGCGGACGCCTCGGGATTGTGGTCCGCAGGATCGGGCGCCCCGGCCCCGGCCTGAAGCTCGGGCCGATGGCGGGCAGCAGCGGCCTTCGCGCCGCGCTGCCCGCCCCGGACTGGCCGGTCAGGCTAGAGAACGGGCAACCTGCTCCAGCTTGGCCAGCGACTCCTGCATGCCGCCCTCCATACCGGAGTTGATGTGCGCGTCCCGGTTTTCCTTGCTCTGGTGCCGCACATGGAGCGCGAGGGTCGTGCGACCGTCCTTCTCCTCGAACGTCGCGGTGGTGATAGCGCCAGCGTCGGGCATGCCCTCGAATACCTCGGTGGTCACGATGCGCTCGTCGGTGACGATCTCCCGGTATTCACCGTGGAAGGCGACCTCGAAGGTCCCGTGCGCCAGCATCACGTACCGCCAGGTCCCGCCGACGCGGAGGTCGACCTCAGCGGACGTGACCTCGCCCCGCTCTCCGGCCCACCAGCGCCTGATCAGCTCGGGCGTCGTCCACGTCCGGTAGACCAGGCGGCGGGGCGCGTCGAAGTCCCTGGTGATCAGGATCTCGGTGTCGCTGGGCAGCGTCACGACTGCCACGGCGTTATTTGTCATCGCGGTCATCTCCGTACTCCGTTTCTGCCTGCTTGAGTTCCTCAAGCACGACGTCCATCCGGGCGAAGCGCTCCGACCAGAGCTGTTCGAATTCCTTCACCCAGTCATAGATGGGCCGCAGCGCGATGCCGTTCAGCCGGTACAGCCGCTGGCGTCCGTCGTCCCGCGCGATGACGAGGTCAACCTCGCGCAGCACGCGCAGATGCTTGGACATCAGCGGCTGCGGGATTTCGAGCGCGGCGACAAGGTCGTTCACCGAGCGCTCACCCGCGGCGAGGACGTCCAGGATCTGCCGGCGCCGTGGCTCGGCCACCGCGTTGAACGCGTCCGTCGTCGTCGCTGCTCTTGCCACGGCTCAATCATATTCCCATATGGGCATGTGTCAAGTCGCGGCGCGGAAACCGACGCCCGGTGGGGCTGGCGGCCGCCGGTCAGCCCCCCGCCGGTCAGCTAGGCGTAGTCCGCCGACGCGTCCCGGCTCTGCGCGGTCGCGGCTGCCTCGGCGTCGGAGACGACCGCGGCTGCCTCGGCCACGGCTGCCTCTGGGCCACGGCTGCCTCGGCCACGGCCGTCTCGGCTACCTCGGCCGCTCCGGCTACCACGGCCGTGGCACTGGCGATGGCCGCCCTCGCGGCATCGCCGCGCTCAGGATCCTCGGGGTCAGGTGCGCTCGCCGTGCCCTGACCCGCGCTCGCCGTGCCCTGGCTCACCGTGCCCTGGCCCGCGCTCACCGTACCTGGCCCTGCCCCGCCCGCCTCGCCGCGTGCCCGGCCCGCAGCGGCACCGGCGCCGGGGCCGGCTGCATCCGCGCCTGCAGGGCTGGTGTCCTCCCCCCAGGGCTCGGCGCTGACGGCAGCGAGCGCGTCGAGGGCCGCGCCCAGTTCTTCGTACACGAACAGCACCGGCCCGTCCCCGGCGAGGCCGATCGCCGTTCGCAGCGCCTCCGCCGGACTCTCGGCCGGAGCGCAGCGGATGCCCGGCCGGGCCGCCCGGAGCGCATCGCCGACGAGGGCGAGCATCTCGCCGGGCGCGCGGCCGCGTCTGTCGCTGTCCTCATACAGCACCACAGCGCCGAACCAGGCCGCGACCGCCTCCGCCGACTGCACCAGCAGATCATCGCGCCGGTCGCCGGGCAGCGTCAGGGCCGCGACCGGGGAGCCGCCAAAGACCTCGCGCACGAAACGGCCGGTGGCGGCCAGGGCCGCGGCATTGTGGCCGTAGTCGACGATCACCGGAACCCGGCCGGCCCGGTAGACGGTGCCGCGGCCGGGGTTGGCTTCGCGCGGGGTGAAGGCCGCCAGCCCGCGCGCGATGTCCTTGGCGCTCACCCCGGCCGCCCGGCAGGCCGCGACGGCCGCCAGGGCGTTGGCGACCACGTGCGCGGCCCGGCCGCCGTAGGCACCGGGCAGGCTGGCAACCGGGGCCAGCGGCCGCTGCTCGCCGCTCACCGTCTCGGTCAGCTGGCCGTCGACGACTTCGTAGCAATGCCCGCCCGCGGCCTTATGCCGCTCTACCAGCGGATTCCCCTGGGTCACGCTGAAGTACCTGACGACCGGCCGGTGCGCGCGCACAGCGGCCCGGTCCGCCAGGGCGGCCGTGACCGGGTCGTCGGCGTTGAGCACGAGTGAGCCGCCGTCGCGGATTTCCTCGGCCACCAGCGCCTTGACGTGAACCAGCTCATCAAGATCATCGACTCCGTCGTCGCCGAGGTGATCGGCGCTGATGTTCGTGATCACGGCGACGTCGGCCTGGTCGTAGCCAAGCCCGCGGCGCAGGATGCCGCCGCGGGCGGTCTCCAGCACGGCAGCCTCGACGGCCGGGTTGTCGAGCACCATCTCCGCTGACCTGGGCCCGGAGGCGTCCGCCGCGTAGGCGAGCCGGCCGTCCAGGTAGACGCCGTCCGTGCAGGACGTCCCGGTCCGCAGCCCGGCCTGCCGCAGTACCTGGCTGATCATGCGGACGGTTGTCGTCTTGCCGTTGGTGCCGGTGACCGACACCACCGGAATCCGGACCGGGGCACCTGGCGGGAACAGGCTGTCGACGACGGCCGAGGCCACGTCTCGGGGCCGCCCTTCGGCCGGCGACAGGTGCATCCGGAGCCCCGGGCACGCGTTGAGCTCGAGGACAGCGACCGGCTGCGCCAGCCCGTGCCCGGCCCGCGCGTGCAGCGGCCCCGCGATGTCGGCCAGCCGGACGTCGATCCCGCAGATGTCCAGGCCCGCGACTGCGGCCGCCCGCCGGCACATGTCGGCGATCTCGGGATGGACGAGGTCGGTCACGTCCTTGCTGGTGCCGCCGGTGGACAGGTTCGCGTTGCGGCGGAGCGTCACGACCTGCCCGGCGCCCGGAACCGAGTAGCGGTCCAGGCCCAGGGCGTCGAGATGAACGGCCGCGTCCTGATCGAGGCTGATCTGCGTGAGCTCACGGGAGTGGCCGGCGCCGCGGCGCGGGTCGGCGTTCGCCGCCGCCACCAGCTGCTCGATTGTCTGCCAGCCGTCGCCGGTGACAGCGGCAGGCCGGAGCTCCGCGGCGGCGGCGATCCGGCCGTCGATCACCAGGACCCGGTAATCGGTGCCCGGAACCAGCTCCTCGACCAGCACGGCACTCCCGCTCGCCGCCGCCTTCAGGTAGGCGGCCTCAGCCTCGCCCCTCGTGCGCACGCCGATGGTGAGGTTCGCGCCGTGGTTGCCGCCCAGCGGCTTAACCACGACCGGCGCCCCGAGCTCGGTCAGCGCCGCAGCGGCCTGCGCTGCCGATGATGCGACCACTCCCGCCGCGACCGGAACGCCCGCCGCGGCGAGTAGCTGCTTGGACAGGTTCTTGTCGGCGGCAATGTCAACACCCACTGCTGAGCTCTGGCTGGTCAGCGCGGCGCACACCAGCCGGCGGCAGCGGCCGTGGCCGAGCTGCAGGAGGCTGCGGCCCGCGACCCGGCGAACCGGGATACCGCGCCGCCGGGCCGCCTCGGCGATGGCGGCGGTGCTCACGCCGAGCCGCTCGCGCTCGCACTGCTGAGCGAGCCGCGCGAGCTCGCTGGCGGGGTCAGGGGAGCGGCCGCCGAGCACGTCGTGCACGACCAGCATTGCCAGCCGGATCAGGTCGCCGGGCACCGCCGAGTCGGCCGGCTCGTCCTGCGGGCACTCCATCATCAGGTCGTAGCGGCCGTCAGCACCGGCCCACATGGTGCGCCCCAGGTGCACGTCCCGGCCGGCCAGGCCGGACAGCTCCAGCGCGACGTGCTCGGTGACATGACCGAAGTAGGTGCCGCGCGCCATCGCGTCCAGGAACCCGCCCGGGCGCCCGGCGGCGCAGTGATGCGCGGCGAGCCCCGGAAGCAGCGAGCGGAGCTGGTCAGCGAACTCGGCGAAGTCCGAGGTCTCCTTCCCGGTGAGCTCGCCGAGCTCCAGCCGGGCGAGCACGACCGGGCTGGCGGTGAAGACGTTCGGCCCGCTCAGGTGGCGCAGGTCAATGAACCGCACGTCGCTTCCTTTGCTGTCGAGGTGAAAGGTGCCTGGCCGGGTCAGTACCTGTCGTGCGCCGGGCCGATGACCGGCGTCCGGGTGCCGAAGTCGAACAGGCAGCCCGCCGGCAGCAGGTGCAGCCGCACGCCGAACAGCGTGATCGGGTCGCACTCGCCGGCCGCGTGCACGACCGTGGCGCTCTCGGCGTCGACGACCGTGGTGACGCCTGTCCCGATCACCTCGAAGCCGTCGCCGGTCATGAGCACGCCGGTGTTCTCGTCGAGCCCGATGCCGAGGTGGTCAGGATCGAGGGCCACCGCGCTCAGCAGCCGCGGGAGGCGGCCGCGCTCGCCGAAGTGCATGTCAATCAGGACGTGCGGGGCGAGACCCAGGCCCGGGCCGGTGCGCACAGTCGCCGCTGATACCTCGGGACCGTCGCCGCCGAGAATCATGGTGCGGCCCATCGCGGTCGCTCCGGCGCTGGTGCCGGCGACCACGAGGCCCTCGGTCAGGCGGCGGGAGATGATCTCATTGGTACGCGACCCGACCAGCGTCCGCAGCTTCGACTGATCGCCGCCGGTGAAGAACACGCCGGTCGCGCTGGCCAGCAGGTCGGCGGCGTCATCGCCGTCCGCGTCGCTGCGCCCGCGCAGCCGGAGCTCGCTGACGCGATCCACGCCGAGCTTGCGGAACACCCGCTCGTAGTCGGCGAGTACCTCTTCAGGTACGGCGGTTGCCGTGGTGACCAGGACGATGCGCGCCTTCTCGCCGCCGCACAGGGCCGCGAAGCGCTCAAGCAGCCCGGCTCCGCAGCAGCGATCTTCGGCGCCGCCAATGATGAGCAGCCGACCTGGAGATCCCCCGTCGTCCACGTCCTCAGCCCTCGTCCCGGACCCCCCCGGTCCACGACGCAGTGTTACCCGTGGCTACTTAACGTCAACCCCAAGAAAAGACCCATAAGCGCGGGAACGAAGTCGTCCCCACTCGTGCCGCAGGCCGCCCTCCGGCGGATGGGCGAATGAGCGCGGGAAACGAGCGGGCGCTACTGCGCGCCCGACGGCTGCTGCGCGCCGCGACGGGTCGCGGACCGCGGGCGGGACAGCTCGTCCGGCAGCTGGAGGAGCGGGTTCGTGGCGCTCGCGACGACGTCCCCGGCGATATCGATCACCTTGCGGCCCCGGCTGCGCGCGGCTTCACGGAGCTGCTCGAATGCCTGCCGGGGCTTAATCCGGTGCCGTTCGGCCAGTACCCCGATCGCCTGCTCCACCCGGATCCGGGTGGCAAGCGCATGCTCGAGCTGCCCGACCGTCGCCCGCAGGCGGCCGGTCTCGCTGGCAATGCCAGCGCCCAGCGACGGCTTCGCCGACGCAGGCTCGGACATCCCGTTCTCGGCCGCGAGCAGGTCGGCCAGGATCATCGCGCAGGTCAGGTCAGGCAGATCATCGCTGCCCACCCGCCAGCCATCCTTGGTGCGGCGCACGACGGCGTCATCGGGAACGAATGCGGCGACGGGCGCGCCATCGGCCGCCGTGGCGTTCACCACAGTGCCCTGGACCACACTGGCGGTCACCGCGGAGCCGCTCGCGTCAGCGCCGCCCGGCTCAACGCCGGCGACAACCTCCGCGGAAGCCTGCGATACGGCTGCGGCGGACGTCTCGGCGGCGCCTCCGGCGTGCGCAGCCCGCCGCGACGACCGGCCCGAGCCTGCGCGCCTGCCCCGCTTGCCGGTCATCGCGTGCCAGCTAGCTCGCCCAGGCGCTGCTTGACGTCAGCCATAGACGGGTTTGTCAGTGCGCTTCCATCAGGGAACACCACGGTCGGCACAGTCTGGAACCCGCCGTTCACCGACATGACGAAGTCCGCCGCAGCGGGATCTTCCTCGATGTTGACCTCGGCGATCTCGATACCTGCAGCTGCCAGCTGGCTCTTGAGTCGGCGGCAGAAAGCGCACCAGGTGGTGGTGTACATCGTCAGCTGCTGCGGCACCTTGATTTCTCCCTCTCCGCAAGGCCTTCCCTACTGAACTGTACTAACGCTGTCGACCCGTGCGCACTTCCCGGCCAGGGACGCAAACGTCGGTGGGGTGCGAAAGTATGGCCTCGGGCGGGTGCCGGCGCTGACCAGCGCCCGGCCGTGATGGCAGAGGGATCGGAGAGCCGGTGCAGAAGCGCGAGCGGCAGGGTCAGGCCGCCGGTCCGGCGGCCGCCGGCCGGGAGCCCGCAGGTGGCCAGGCCGCAGGCGGCCCGGCGGCCGGCCTGGACGGCCAGACGGCCGCACCCGGCCTCCCGCAGCATGCCGCCACGGACGCTGTGACCAGCCTGGACGGCCCGGGAGGCGCTCCTGACCCGTCGCAGTACGTCCCTCTGGCGGCGGGCGGCCCTGAGGCTATTCTGGCCAACCTGGATCCCGAGCAGCGTGAGGTCGCGCTGGCCGCTCGCGGCCCTGTCTGCGTCCTCGCTGGTGCCGGGACGGGCAAGACCCGGGCGGTCGCGCACCGCATCGCCTATCTCGCGGCGACCGGGCAGGCCGATCCCGCCCGGGTGCTGGCCGTGACATTCACCACCAGGGCTGCCGGCGAGCTGCGCGGCCGGCTGCGGCAACTGGGGCAGCTCGCGCCCGGTGCGGACCTGGGAAAGGTGCAAGCCCGAACATTCCACTCGGCAGCGCTGCGGCAGCTGACGCATTTCTGGCCGTCGACGATCGGCGGTTCCGCGCCCCGCGTCCTGGAGTCCAAGATCAGCCTGGTCGCCGAGGCGGCCCGGCGCCTGCGGATCGGGGCCGGCCTGCCCGAGCTGCGGGATGCCGCGGGCGAGATCGAGTGGGCCAAGGTCACGCAGGTGCGGGCGGAGGATTACCCGGCCGCCAGCGCCAAGGCCGGCCGGACGCCGCCGCTGGATTCGGCCGCCGTGGCCCGGCTGTACGCGGCCTACGAGGAACTGCGCACCGAGCGGCACCTGGTGGACTTCGAGTCTGTGCTGGAGCTGACGGCCGCCATCCTGGCTGAGTACCCGGCAGCCGCGCGCTCGGTCCGCGACCGTTACGCCTGCTTCGTGGTCGACGAGTACCAGGATGTCAACCCGCTGCAGAAGCTCCTGCTCGACATGTGGCTCGGCGACCGGGATGAGGTGTGCGTCGTCGGCGACCCGCGGCAGACCATCTACTCGTTCACCGGTGCCACGCCGGCCTACCTGACTGGCTTCGCGGCCGAGTTCCCGGCAGCGCCGGTGATCCGGCTGATCCGCAATTACCGCTCGACACCGCAGGTCGTGACCCTGGCCAACAAACTGGTGGTCGGCCCCGGGCCGTCCGGCCCGGGGGCGCTGGTGGCGCAGCGGCCCGGCGGCCCGGCTCCGCAGCTGACCGAGTACCCCGACGAGCCCGCCGAAGCGGCTGCCGTGGCACGGCAGGTCAAGGCGCTGCTCAAGTCCGGTACCCCAGCCGCCGAGATCGCCGTGCTGGTCCGGACGAATGCGCAGACCCAGAGCCTGGAGCAGGCTCTCGCGGCAGCGGGCGTCTCCTTCCAGCTGCGTGGTGCCGAGCGCTTCTTCGACCGGGCCGAGGTCCGCCAGGCAGTCGGCCTGCTCCGGGCAGCGGCGCGGTCCGCGTCAGCGGCTGCCGAGCCGGCCGATGAGGTCAGGCCCATCCTGGCCAGCATCGGCCTGACGCCGTCGCCTCCCGGCGGCAGGGGCACTGCTCGTGATCGCTGGGAATCGCTGGAAGCGCTCGCTCAGCTGGCCGCGGACTTCTTCGCGGCCAGCCCGGCGGCGAGCCTGGGTGACCTGTCCGCCGAGCTTGCCGTCCGCAGCTCGATCGGGCACGCCCCGGCCATGGCCGGAGTGACGCTGGCGTCGATGCACGCGGCCAAGGGACTGGAATGGCAGGCCGTGTTCCTGCCCGGGCTCACCGACGGCACTGTCCCGATCATTTACGCGCAGACCGACGACGCCATTGAGGAGGAGCGGCGGCTGCTCTACGTGGGCATCACGCGCGCCCGCGAGCGGCTTTACCTGTCCTGGTCGCTGTCCAGAACGGCGGGCGGCCGGCGGATGAGGAAGCCGTCCAGGTTCCTGGCCGGCCTGACCGGGCGCGCGGTCGCACCGGACCGGTCCTCCAGGCGGGCTTCTCAGCGCGCCGGGAACGGCCGCGCCGGCGAGACCGGGGTAGCTGCCGATGACCCGCTCTTCCTTCGCCTCAGGGAATGGCGGAAGACCGTTGCGAAGGATCAGGGCGTTCCCGCTTACGTGGTGTTTTCCGATGCGACGCTGCAGGCGATCGCCTCGGTGCGCCCCGGCAGCCGCGGGGAAATGGCCGGCGTCCCCGGCGTCGGTGCAGTCAAGCTGGACCGGTACGGCGCCGCCGTGCTCGAACTGTGCGCGGAGCCAGCGGCCGGCCAGGCTCCGGGGGCGACCGTGTCATGAGCAAGGCCCTGGACGCAGTCATCGAGCTGCTGGACCTGGAGCAGATCGAGCAGGACATCTTTCGCGGCGAGAGCCCGCCCGGTGAACAGCGGCAGCGGGTCTTCGGCGGTCAGGTCGCGGGCCAGGCGCTGGTGGCCGCCGGGCGCACGGTCCAGGCCGACCGCCCGGTGCACTCGCTGCATGCGTACTTCATCCGGCCCGGCGACCCCGCCGTACCGCTGATCTACATCGTGGAGCGGGTTCGCGACGGCCGGTCGTTCACGACGCGCCGGGTCACTACGGTCCAGCACGGCAAGACGATCTTCACGCTGTCGGCGTCGTTCCACCGCGCCGAGACAGGCTTCGATCATGCGAGCGCGATGCCCGGGGTACCGCCGCCGGACGAGACGGAAACTCCTGCCGAGCGGCTTCGCCGGCTGTACGGGCCTGCCGCCGGGGAGAGCTTGCCGCAGGTTCCGATCGACATGCGGCAGGTGAGACCAATCGCGGACTCCCCGCCCGGCTCCGAGCGCAGCCTCGTATGGCTCCGCGCCGACGGCGAGTTGCCCGATGACCCGCTGCTGCATGTCTGCCTCATGACCTATGCCTCGGACATGACACTGCTGGACACCGTGCTGCGCGCGCACGGGACGTCCTGGGACGAAAGTATCGGGACCGGGGCCAGTCTGGATCACGCCATGTGGTTCCACCGGCCCTTCCGGGCGGACCGGTGGCTGCTGTACGTCCAGGACTCGCCGAGCGCCAGCGGTGCGCGGGGGCTGGCCAGGGGCGAGGTGTTCACGCAGGAGGGCGAGCTGGTTGTCTCCGTTGTCCAGGAGGGACTGCTCCGGCCCCGCGAGCTCAGCTGATAACAGTCCGGCGGCGGCCCGGACACGAAGAAATCCCAGGTAGAAAAATAGTTGCCTTGCTCCGGGGGGCCTACATAGGCTTCTGCTTGTCCGCAGGCTAGTCCGCTACGCGCGAGAGGAGGTGCCCGAGAAATGCTGAACTACACACCGGCCACGGTGACCCCAGGCAATGCAGTTGCCGACGTGGATGCCGCGCAGGCCGCCATGCGACCGCTCGCCGGGTTCGGCGCGGGCGCCTTTGCGTGCGGCGGTACCTGGGTTGGCTCGGGCGCGTACCAGATGGAGGCTGCGCTTGCGCTGCCGCGCATCCGGCGTGTGTTCGCAGCCATCAGCCTTGGCCACGCGCAGACGGGCGCCCTCGTCGGCGACGGCTATGAGGTCAGCCTTGCCAGCACCAAGCAGTCCGACCAGATGACCCGTATCAGCCCGGTTACCCCGGGTGGAGTGGGTCCGCATCCGGCGAGGGAACCGGATCCGGTCTAGTACAGACCGGCCAGATCCCCTCCAGGCCGCGGACCCGATAAAGGGTCCGCGGCCTTCGTTATGTCAGGCCTCGGATTGTCAGAGGCATGAGAGAAGCTCGACGAGTAGTGGAGAGGGGATGGCACCGATGCAGTGGCCCGGCACAACCGCCGTGCTGGAAGGACTAGCCGGCGTTCCCGGCGGCGCGGAGCTCAGCAGCCAGGACTTTGCGAATCCAGAGCTCCCGTGCAGGGATGACCCGGAGCTGTTCTTCGCGGAGTCACCGGAAGATGTCGAGTTCGCGAAGTCGCTGTGCGGAAGCTGCGCGGCTCAGATGGTCTGCCTTGCCGGCGCCATCGCCCGCGCCGAGCCATGGGGTGTCTGGGGTGGCGAGCTGTTCCTGCGAGGCGAGATCGTACCGCGCAAGCGGCCGCGAGGACGTCCGCGCAAGGACGCGGTCGCAGCCTGAGCCCTGGCTTTGCCACGCATTCAACAACCGAAAAGTACGAGGGGACAAGTGCAGTGTCGCACGTATATCCGGAACTGGAACTAGCACGAGAACGACAACGAAGCCTGCTGGTAGACGCCGCCGCGCAACGCGAGGCCAGGCGGGCACAGCTGCACAGCAAGGTGCTGCGGCGGGCTGTCCGGGCTGAGCGGCGTCAGCTCAGCCGGCGTGATCAGGCGATCCGGCTGAGGGCCCGGCTCAACGAGCTCGAGTCTGTCAGCTAGGCGCGGGGGCGGGCCCGGGAAGCTCATGCGCTTCCCGGGCCCGCTGGCGCTTCCGGGCCGTCCTCGGGTCGGCGGCCGGCCGGCGCACGTCCAGCGGGCCGGAGTCATCGAAGGGGCCGGCTTCGTCCAGCGGGCCGGAGTCATCGAAGGGGCCGGCTTCGTCCAGCGGTCCGGAGTCATCGAAGGGGCCGGCTTCGTCCAGCGGTCCGGCTTCGTCCAGCGGGCCGGAGTCATCGAGCAGGCCGGAGTCATCGAGCAGGCCGGAGTCATCGAAGGGGCCGGCTTCGTCCAGCGGATCGGGGTCGTCCAGCGGCGCCAGATCCATGGACCGCGCCCGGCCGTTAGCGGCACCGCCGTTCCAGGCTCCGCCGTTCGCGGCCCTGCGCGTTGCGGGGCGGCCTTTCGCGGCGCTGTCAGTAGGCGCCCCGCTGACGCCGCCATCGTCGGCAACAGGTTCGCCTGGACCATAGCCGGGTACCCAGCGAAGCACTTCCGCCCGGAACGGGCCGGTGCACTCGAGCTGGCACAGCACGCCGATGCCTGCCGTTGAGACGCGGTGGATGAGCACGTAGGACGGCGGCAGGTTAAACCGCCGGGCAATGTTGGCGGGCCGGACGTCGGTGACTCGCATGGCTTCGCCTCGCATCCATTCCCGGCTGAAGGCGAAGTTCTCGCTCGCTGACGGCTCCGCGAGTGGCGCCAGGAAGGCACGCAGCTCGTCGAGGTCGACTGTCATGCCGGGGCGCAGGAACCCGTTCGCCCGCAGCGCCCGCTCGACCGTCTCGATGTCACCGTCGTTATGCATCAGCCAGAGCAGCTGCCCGAAGATAGGCGGCAGCCCGTCAGGCAGCCGGTCTACCGCGCCGAAGTCCAGGACGCCCAGCCGTCCGTCCGGGAGCAGCCGGAAGTTCCCCGGATGCGGATCAGCGTGCAGCAGCCCGACCCTGGCCGGGCTGGAGAACAGGAACCTGACCAAGAGCAGGCCCGCGGTGTTCCGCTCCTGCTGGCTGCCATGGGCGATGATCTGGGCGAGGGGCGTGCCGTCCATCCATTCGCTGACGAGAACGTGGTCGGACGCCGCCAGCACATGCGGCACCGCGAACTCCGGGTCGCCGTCCAGCGCGTCGGCGAACGCCTCCTGCGAGGCGGCCTCCAGCCGGTAATCAAGCTCCTCGGCCACCCTCGACCGAAGCTCCTCAAGCAGGGGCTTGACGTCCAGACCAGGCATCAGCAGGCCAAATAGCCGGCCGGCACGGCTGAGTTGCGTGAAGTCGCTGTTGAGCGCCTTCCCCGCCCCCGGGTACTGGATCTTGACGGCGACCGGGCGGCCGTCGTGCCACACGGCCCTGTGGACCTGCCCGATGGACGCAGCTGCGGCGGGCTCGTCGTCGAAGTCAGCGAACTCCGACCGCCAGTCAGGGCCCAGATCTGCGGCCAGGACCTTATGCACGGTCGCCGCAGGCAACGGCGGCGCCGACTCCTGCAGCCGGGTGAGCGTCGCCCGATAGGGGCCGGCAATCTCCGGCGGCAGCGCCGCCTCGAAAATCGACAACGCCTGGCCGAGCTTGAGCGCGCCGCCTTTCAGCTCGCCCAGCACCCGGAAGATCTGCTCGGCGGTTCGCTGCTGCAGTTCCTGCGCGACGATCTCGGCCGGACGGCCGCCGACCCGCTTGCCGAAGCCCAGAGCGGCCCGCCCGGCAATGCCGACCGGCAGTGAGGCTAGCTTGGCCGTCCTGATTACAGCGCGTTGCGGCAGGTCGCTCATGATCTCCATTCTCGGTTAAGTCCGGCAGCACTTGCCACCCGCGGTCGGTCGTGGCTGTCCGCGGCGCTGCGATCAGCAGCGTTCGGCGCCCCGGGCGAGAGCCGTGCCTGGCTCTGGCCGCGCTCGGGGCCGGGCCAGCTGACTCGCCGCCTGACTCCGGCAGATGCAGGCCGGATGCGGCAGCCAGCTCCGGCGGCGCCACTGCCACGACGGCAGCACCAGCTCCAGCGTGGCGCTGACTGTCGCCAGCCCCGCGGGCGCGCGGTCAGCGAATGCCAGCACCTGGCCGGCCGCCTGGGCTGCCACCGATGCCGCCAGGACGGGGTCGCAGGCGGGCAGGTCAGCCGCGTGCTCGGGTAGCTGGGCCAGGATCAGCGGCCAGGCGGGATCTTTCGCCGCCCGGGTCAGGTCGAGACAGCTGAGGCAGGCGGTGCTCCCCGGCTGGACGAGCGGGCCGACCACTCCGATCGCCTCGCCCGCGTAGACCGCCAGGTGCGGCTGGTGGATGCGCACCAGGGCCGTTGCCAGAGCGGGTGTCTGCCGCTGCGTCAGCACCACGAGATCCGGTGTCCGCGACCGCGATGCCCCGAGCAGCCCCCGGCTCGAGGCGGCCACGCCGGACTGCGTCAGCAGGCTGATGATGGTGCCGGCGACGGGGCCGTGCCCGCGCACCTCGACTACGGTCGCCCTGCGACGCGCCAGCGTGGCCAGACCGCCGTCGCCGTCCTGCCCGGTCAGCGAGGCCGTCGCCAGGACCGGCATCAGGTCCCGCCGAAGTTCGGCCGGGATTGCGCGCACAGCGTCGGCCGGATGGTCAACCAGGACTCCGGCCGCGGCCAGCAGGCCGAGAATCCGCTCTGTCACCGCGGGCGGGATGCCAGTGCCGCGAGCCGCGGCGATCACCTGGTCCCGGTCCCGGCTGCCGTCCAGCATCCGGATCACCGCTGCCGCCTGGCTTCCGCCGGAGATCGCGACCGCCCGGCGCGGGTCGACGCCGATCTGCACAGTGTCCCGGTCTCGCCACAGGGGCGCCAGCCCGGCCCTCAGCATCGGCCTCATAGCGGGCAGACTGCCACGCCGGGCTGACAATCCGGTCACCCGGCGGCGCGCTGCCGCTGGTTCCGCCTGCGCCACGGGCGCTGGTCCGGGCGGCCGGTCCGGGCGAATCACATCGCCGATGCGGGCTGTTCGGTCAGCGCGGCGATGCACGCAGTGAGCAGGCGCCGCAGCTGATCTTGCTCGCTGGCATCCAGATCGGCCAGCATGTCCTGCTCGACGCGGCGAACCGCGGCGCTGGCCGTCGTGAGCTGGCGGCGCCCGCGGGCGGTCAGCTCGGTCGGCAGGGCCCTGCCGACAGGTGCTCGGGCTGGGCGGACAACGAGTCCCTGGCGTTCGAGTGCCCGCAGGAGCACATTCATCGACTGCCGGGTGACGAAGGCGCCGCGGGCAAGCTCGGAATTCGACAGACCCGGTCGCTGGGCAAGCAGCTCCAGGCAGGCGTAGTGGGTGATCGTCATGCCAAGCGGCCTCAGCACGGCCTCCAGGGCCGAGTGCAGGGCGCTCGCGGCCGCCTTGAGCATGTACCCCAGCGATGTGTCCAGCTCGACTCCGGGTTCGCCTTGACTCATGTCAGTATTCTGACATACAGTGGGTGTGTCAGAAGACTGACATACGAGGAGGAGGCAAGGATCGTGGCCGTTACCGGACCCGACTTCATTTCACTGCAGGTGCGCGATCTGGCGCGTTCCGCCGCTTTCTACGAGCAGTACCTGGGGCTGAAGCGTTCCGGTACAGGACCGCCGCACGCCGTCGTGTTCGACACCAAGCCGGTCGCATTCGCAGTCCGCGACCTCGTCGCGGGGGTCGACCTGGACGCGATCGCGCAGCCGGGCCAGGGAATGGCCCTGTGGCTGCACGCCCCCGACGCGCAGGACATCCACGATGCCCTCGCCGCCGCAGGCACGACGATCGTCTCAGCGCCCGTCGACGGGCCGTTCGGCCGCACTTTCACGTTCGCGGACCCCGACGGCTACCAGGTGACCCTCCATGACCGCGGTTAAGCCGGGCGCCCTGGCCTCGGGCGCGGCAGCGCCCTGAGCGGGCTTCTCGCAGCGGAGGCCCGGCCGCCCGGGTGCTGCCGGGCTGCCTCCCCGGCAGCCGCGCAGTTGAGTGTTGTCATCCGACGCGTAGCCGGGCGCAGCTGGGAAACGAACGGGAGGGCCCGCCAGTCGTCGTGACCGCCTCGGCGACCCGCCGGGGGCGGGCCCCAGCCAGGTGAGATTGTGCCGCGGCGGACAGGTCAACGGCGCGGCGGCCGCGGGGTCAGGCCTCCGGGTGCCAGGCCGTGCGCCCCTTCCCCGAACAGTGACGGGCGACCTGGGCCCGGAGAACCCCTGAGCTGCGAAATTAGACTCGGCGGTGCCGCTGGTCAAGCCGGCCTGTGGACAGCAATGTGCAGATCCCGGGGAGCACGCGGCGTGTTGCTGTGGATAGCTGTGCACCCGGTTGTGAATTCGGCCCGCAGGTCCCGCCAGCTGGTCAGCTGACGTGCGGGGACAGCGTCCACCGGCTGTGCATAACTGATTGCCGGCCCGGCTGCGCGCGGATGGCCTGCGGCCTCGGGGAATCGTGGCTCAGCTAGCGGACGGGTCGCTGCCCTGATCGTCGGCGGAGTGGCCGTCGCCGGGCGACCCGCCGTCCCGGCCTGAGCCCGGTGAGTCCGGGCCGGCCCCGTCGCCGAGGTCGGAGATGTCAAGTTCCGGGCGGCCGCGGACGAAGCCCTCGGGGTCGTCGAAGTCATCAGCGGTCGGCAGCAGGTCAGGGTGAGCCCACACGGCGTCACGGCCGGTCACGCCCCTGGCGGTGGTGAGGTCCTGCCAGATAGCGGCCGCCTCGCGCAGCCGCCGCGGACGCAGCTCGAGACCGACAAGAGTCGCGAATGTGCGCTCGGCCGGGCCGCCGGTGGCGCGCCTGCGCCTGATGGCTTCCGCCAGCGCCTCGGCCTGCGGCAGCCGGTCGTTCGCGGCTGCCGCGACGACGGTCGCCACCCAGCCTTCGACCAGGGCAAGCAGCGTTTCCAGGCGCGCCAGCGCGGCCTTCTGCTCGGGAGTGTCCTCCGGCTGGAACAGCGCCGCGCCGGAGAGCGCCTCGTTCAGCGCCTCGGGGTTCGACGGGTCGATCTGCGGCATGGCGTCCCTGAGCGCCGCGGTATCGACCTTGATACCGCGCGCGTAATCCTCGACGGCGCCGAGCAGCCGGGACCGCAGCCACGGGACATGGCCGAACAGCCGGTGGTGGGCAGCTTCCCGCAGGGCCAGGAACAGGCGCACCTCGTCGAGGTCGACGGACAGCCCGGCACCGAACGCGGCGACGCCGGCCGGAAGCAGTGCCGCGGTGCCCTGCGGGCCCAGCGGCAGTCCCACGTCAGTGGAGCTGACGACTTCCTCGGCGAGCGTGCCGACGGCGGCGCCGGTCTGGCCGCCGACCATCATCCCGCCGATCCTCTTCATCATCTCGCCGAGTCCGCCGAGTCCGCCCAGTCCGCCGACCATGGCCTGCATCTCCGGCGGCAAGTCAGCGGCGAGCTCGGCGGGGTCCGCGCTCATCAGCCCGCTCATGGCCTCGACGGCCCGCTCGGCGATCGGATCGCACAGCTTGGACCAGACCGGCAGGGTGGCTTCGACCCACTCGGCCCGGCTCCATGCCTGCGAGGTCCTGATGCCGCTCGGGAACTCAGTCGCGTCCTCCAGCCACAGATCCGCGAGCCGCAGCGCCTCGACGACTTTGCTGCGGTCTGACTCCAGAACGCTGGCGTCACCTTTCTGTGCCACCGTCTGGCGGGCGATGTTCTTGGCGAGGTCCCAGTTCACCGGGCCGCCCTGCCAGGACATCAGGTCAGCGAACTGGCGGAGTGCCTCCGCGAACTGCTGCGGGTCACCCATCGGGCCGAGCGGGCCCATGCTGCCGAATGGCCCGGCCGGGCCGCCGCCGCCACCGGGGACGTCCGGGCCGTCGCCCGGGTCACCCCCCGGGCCGAAGCCGAAGGGAGGCTGGCTCATCTGGCCCGCCTCTCAGGCAGGATAGAAAGGTCCACACTGGCCAAGCTATCCCAGGAGCGGTCCTCAGTGAGCAACCGACTAGCCCAGGTTCGCCATGAGCGCAGCCCCGGTGGCGAATCGGGGACTCCGGTCCGCCGCCGCGGTCGTGCCCCGGCCAGCGGGCTGGCGGGCGCGGAGGGTGCGGCCGCCGCGGCAGGCCAGGTCACCGCAGGCCGGCGGGCGGACGATGGTGCCTCCGGGCAGCTCACCGTCGCCGAGAGCGGCCGGGCGGGCCGGCAGGCAGCTGCAGCGGCTACCGGTGGTGGCGGTGACCGGCGCCGCCCGCGGACTCGGCCTGGCGCTGACCAGCCGGCTGGCGGCGTCGCCGCTGGTCGGCCGCGTCGTGGCGATCGATGACAGCCGCGGCGATGTCAGCGGCGTGACCTGGCGCATTGCCGACGTCAGGGATCCTGCGCTGGCGGGCCGGCTGGCCGACGTCGATGTCGTCGTGCACACCGACGTGGACTTGTCGCCCGACTCCGACGCTCGCGCCCGGCGCGCTTTCAACGTGCGCGGCGCCCAGACCGTCCTGACGGCCGCGGCGGCCGGCGGTGTCGGCCGGGTCGTGCTGGTGACCAGCGCGATGGTGTACGGGGCCACGCCCGAGAACCCGGTGCCGCTGGCCGAGGACGCGCCGCTCAGCGCGGACTCTGACGACAGCGTGGTCGGGGACTTGCTGGAGATCGAGCATCTGGCCCAGCGATCGTCGCGAGCGCACCTGGGCATGCAGGTCTGCGTCGCCCGGCCGGCGGCACTGGCCGGCGATGGCATCGACACGCTGATCACCCGGCACTTCGAGGCCCCGCGCCTGCTGGCGGTCAAGGGGCACGCCGCCCGCTGGCAGTTCTGTCATATCGATGACCTGGTGGCCGCGCTTGAGCTGGCTGCGGCCGGCCAGGTCACGGGGGCGTTCGCCGTTGGCTGTGACGGCTGGCTCGAGCAGGAGCAGCTCGAGGAAATCGCGGGCCTGCGGCGCATCGAGCTGCCCGCGGCCCTGACGTTCGCCACAGCGCAGCGCCTGCACCGGGCCGGTCTCACGCCCGCGCCCGTCACCGAGCTGCATTACGTCGTCTACCCGTGGGTCGTCGACTGCAAGACCCTGCGCGAGGCCGGCTGGCGGCCGCAGTACGGCAATGCCGAGGCGCTCGAAGTCCTGCTTGATCAGCGCGCCGGGCACCACGCGGTGGCCGGCCGCCGGCTGGACCGCAAGGACGCGACGATTACCGCCGCCGGCGCGACGGTCGCGGTCATCGGCACCGCGGCCATCGTCCGCCAGGTGCGCCGGCGGCGCCGCGGCACCTGACGGGCTGCCAGCCGCCCCTTCAAGGGCCGGTACCGTTGGCATCGTGACCGTCGTGAGGATGACCGAGGTGCGCGCCGAGCCGCTGTCGGTCGATGAGATACGTACTGCCGCCGCCGATCCGGCGGCCGGCGCCATCGCGCTGTTCATCGGCGCAGTTCGTGATCATGACAGCGGGCGGGGCGTGACGGCTCTGTCCTACAGCGCGCATCCCTCGGCTGCGGCCGAACTCGGCCGGGTGGCCGAGAAGATCGCGGCCAGCTACCCGATCCTGTCGCTGGCCGTCGCCCATCGGACCGGTGATCTGCAGGTCGGCGACCCGGCCGTCATCGCTGCCGTGGGCGCCGAGCACCGCGATGTCGCATTTGCCGCCTGTCATGCGCTGATTGACGAGCTGAAGGCTACGGTGCCGATCTGGAAGCACCAGTTCTTCGCCGGCGGGGACAGCGAGTGGGTCCACAGTGCGTAGGCTCTGCCCGTGACCCGATGGTTTCCGCACGCCTCGAACCGGCTCGTGACCCTGGTGATCGCGGGCCTGTGCGTTCTGGCGGCCCTGGTCGTCGCCGCGGTAGTGTCCGTCCCGTATGTCGCGCTCACGCCCGGCCCGACACTGAATACGCTGGGCAAGCCATCGGGCGCCGATCTCATTCAGATCAGCGGGCACCGGACCTATCCCACCAGCGGTCACCTCAACCTGGTGACCGTTTCCTATAGCGGCGGCCCGGGCACGGACTTCAACATCTTCAGCGCCCTCAGGGCCTGGCTGACCCCCGATGACGCGGTCGTGCCGGAAAGCGAGATCTACTCATCCGGCCAGACTCAGCAGCAGGTGGTCCAGCAGGACACCCAGGAGATGCTGGGCTCGCAGCAGGACGCGACGGCAGCCGCCCTGTGCTACCTCAAGATCGGCTTCACGACCGTCAACCCGGTCGCGGCCACGGTCAAGGGCACGCCTGCCTACGGCGTCCTGCGCAAGGGCGACGACATCACCGCCGTTGACGGAACGCCGGTTGACTGCCAGCACAACGTCGTGACCATGATCAGGGATCGCAAGCCCGGCAGCAAGATCACGCTCACGGTGCTGCGTCATGGCGCCCTCGAGGAACGTCACGCTCGCGACCAAGGACGTCGGCGGCGAGCCCGTGGTCGGTGTCGAGCTGTCCGCGCCGACCTACAAGTTCCCGTTCAAGGTAAAGATCAATCTGCCGGACATCGGCGGCCCGAGCGCTGGCCTGATGTTCGCGCTGGGGATCATCGACAAGCTGACCCCGGACAACCTGACGGGTGGCCGGTTCATTGCCGGCACCGGCGAGATCGACCCCACCGGTCAGATCCAGCCGATCGGCGGGATCCAGCAGAAGATGGCCGGTGCCAGGGAGGCCGGCGCGACCATCTTCCTGAGCCCGGCTTCGAATTGCGCCAACACTACCGGTGCCGTCCCGTCGGGGCTCAGGCTGGTCAAGGTCGGCCACGCTGGCCCAGGCTGTCAGCGATCTGCAGGCCATCAAGAAGGGCGATGCCGGTTCCGTCCTGCTAGCCGGAAGCGCACGGCTCGCGGCCGGCGGTCCGGCGACGGCGCGCGCCGCCGCGCGCGCTCGCCCGGCCCAAATCTCTCCGCGCTACGCGCGCCGGCCGGGGCATCCGGGCCGGATCTGGCTAGCCTTGGGGAGGGATCTAGCCGGTGTTTGCGGCGGATCGGGCTGAACACCCGGCGGGCCCCGGCTGAACTCCTGGCTGGCCCGGCCTGAACTGCTGGCGGCAGCGGCCAGGCCGTGCGTCACGGCGGCACGTCGGTGCCGCCAAGGGCGTACCCTCGGATCTGACGGGACATCCAGGGCGGGGCGTTCGGTTATGCGCGCACGTACTGGCATAACTCTTGCGGTCGCGGGCACGCGCGGGCCTGGCAAAGCTGGCGTAAGCAGTCGGCGGGGCCCGGCAAGATAGAGCAAGCGGGACAGACAACCGAAGCGGACAGCCCGGAGCGGGATGACCGGCCGCGGATATCCGGGTTTAGATAACTGACGGGTCAGGCAGCTCACGGGAAGGGAGCGGGACTGGTCGTGGCGCCTCGTGTGCTGGTTGACGCTACTGCGGTGCCTGCTGACCGCGGCGCGCTTGGCCGTTACGTGGATGGCCTGGTCAGTGCACTCGATGCGGCCGGGGCCGATCTCGCCGTCGCCTGTCAGCGGGCGGACGACGAACGGTACGGCCAGCTCGTGCCCAATGCCAGGGTCGTGGCCGGGCCGCCCGCCATCGCGCACCGCCCGGCGAGGCTTGCCTGGGAGCAGAGCGGCCTGCCGCTGGTAGCGCAGCAGGTGGAGGCCGGCGTCATCCACTCCCCGCACTACTCGATGCCGCTGCGGCCTAACACGCCGGTCGTGGTCACGGTGCACGACCTGACTTTCTTCACGGAGCCGGACGCCCACAGCCCCGTCATCGCGACCTTCTACAAGGCCGCGATCAGGACCTCAGCCCGCCGCGCGACCCGGCTGATCGTTCCGTCGAAAGCCACCAGGGATGAACTCGTCCGGGTGCTGGCCGCGGACCCGACGCGGATCGACGTGGCTTACCACGGCGTCGACCACGATCTGTTCCACCGGCCGGACGAGCGACAGCTGCGTCAGGTCACCGACCGGCTCGGCCTGCACGGCAAGGGCTACGTGGCCTACCTCGGGACGCTGGAGCCGCGCAAGAACGTGCCGGCCCTCATCGCCGGCTGGTCCGCGGCGGTGGCCGATCTGCCCGACCCGCCGGCGCTGGTGCTGGCCGGGGCGAGCGGATGGAGCGAGGAAGTAGACGAGGCGAGTCGCAGCGGTGCCCGCTCACCTGCACCTGGTGCGACCCGGTTACCTGCACTTCAACGACCTTCCCGGCTTCTTCGGCGGAGCACTGGTCGTCGCGTTCCCGAGCACCGGCGAAGGCTTCGGGCTGCCTGCCCTGGAAGCCATGGCCTGCGGTGCCCCGGTACTGACGACGCATCGCACCGCGCTGCCCGAAGTAGGCGGAGACGCCGTCGCCTACACCGAGCCCGACTCCGAGAGCATCAGGACCGCGCTGCGGTCGCTGCTGGAAGACCCGTCGCGGCGGACGTCACTGGGCGACGCCGGGTACTCCCGTGCCAACGAGTTCAGCTGGGCTGCCTCCGCCGAGGCGCACATGATCAGCTACGAGCGCGCTGCCGGGCCAGGCAGCGGAGTAGCAAGCCCGGCTGCACCCTGGCGCGCGACGTCCCGCCTGACTGGTCAGAGCCGGGAGTCCTGCCCGCGATCGCGGAGTTCCTCGACGATCTGCTTGACCTCCTGCGCCCGCGACCGCGCGCACACCAGCGTGGCGTCCCCGGTATCCACGACCACGATGTTGTCAAGCCCGACCACAGCGACAACCCGGTCTGTCGTCGACACGATGACCGAGTCCTTCACGTCCCGCGCGATCACCTCCGCCTGGGGCGTGATCATCAGGTTGCCTGACTCATCCGACGGCAGCGACTCGCCCAGGGAGTCGAAATCGCCGACATCACTCCACGGCATGTCGGCTGGCACCGTCGCCACCAGGCCGACGGCCGCAGCCCCTTCCAGCACTCCGTAGTCGACGGAGATCTTCTCCAGCGTCGGCCACACGTCGGCTAGCACCGCCTCGCGGTCCGGCGTGTCCCAGACTGCCGCGAGGCGGTCGATGCCGGCGTGCAGGGCCGGGCGCTGGCGGGCCAGCTCGGTCAGGAAGGCGCGGACGCCGAGCACGAAGATCCCGGCGTTCCACAGGTACTGTCCCGATTCCAGGTAGCTCGCCGCCAGCTCGCGGGTCGGCTTCTCCCGGAACTCGGCGACGCGCCTGGCCTCGCCGATCAGCGGGTCACCGAGCTTCAGGTAGCCGAACCTGGTCTCGGCGTGGCCGGGCCTGATGCCGACCGTGGTCAGGTATCCCTCCTGCGCGGCCGCCGCGGCCTGCCGGATGATCTCCACGAACCGGGGCTGGTCGCCGATCAGGTGATCGGCCGAGAACGCCGCCATGATGGCATCGGGGTCGCGCCTGGCCAGGACGGCGCAGGCCAGGCTGACCGCCGCGCAGGAGTCCCGCGGCGAAGGCTCGACCAGGATGTTCGCAGCCGGCACGTCCGGCAGCTGCCGGGAGATCGCCGCGGCGTGCGCGGTCCCGGTGACGACGTAGGTGTGGCCGGGATCTGACAGCGGCCCGGCCCGGTCCGCAGTTGCCTGCAGCAGCGACCGGTCTGTCCCGGTCAGCGGGTGCAGGAACTTCGGCTCGCAGGCCCGTGACAGCGGCCACAGCCGCGTTCCGCTGCCACCTGCCAGAATCGTGGAGTAGAGCATCTAGCAACTATGCCTGACCCGGCGAGCGCGGCGCGCGCGGCCCGGTCGCAGAGCGCGGAAAGAAGGCCGCGAGAGCGAGGAGGCGACGGGATTCCGGTGACCATCACGGCGCCATACCAGGATCAGGGCGGCCTGAGATCGGACTGGCACGCCCCGTTCGAGGTGGACGCCGCCCTGATCCTCTCGGCGCACCGCCGCGGAGCTCAGGATCCCACCTTCCGGACTGACGCCTCCGGGGCGATCTGGCGCACCTCACTGACGCCGGACGGCCCGGCCACAGTCCGGCTGGCTGTCGCTGCGGCCGATCCGGCGGCGCCGCGGCCGGGCAGCGTCGTCAGGGCCGCCGCGTGGGGAGCCGGGTCGGCCTGGCTGCTGGCGCAGGTACCGGCTCTGCTCGGCGCGCAGGACGATCCTGGCAGCTTCCGGCCGATTGACCCGGCGGTGCGCGACCTGCTCAGGCGCCATGCCGGGTTCAGGGTCGGGCGAACCGGCCGCGTCCTGGAGGCCCTCGTTCCCGCTGTGCTTGAGCAAAAGGTTCTCGGCAAGGAGGCCCGCCGGGCCTGGCGGGACCTGCTGCACTGGCACGGCCTGCCGGCGCCGGGCCGGCGCCGGCCGGCATGCGGGTGTTCCCGCCGGCGGCCGCGTGGCGGTCGATTCCGTCCTTCGACTGGCACCGGGCCGGTGTCGAGGCGGTACGCGCCCGGACCATCGCGGGCGCCGCGTTCGTGGCCGGCCGCTCGAGGCCGCTGCCGCGACCCCTGGCGCTGACTTCGACCGGATGCTGCGCTCGCTGCCCGGTATCGGCCCGTGGACGTCGGCCGAGGTCAGGCAGCGCGCCTGCGGCGACGCCGATGCGGTGAGCGTCGGCGACTACCACCTGCCCACGGTGGTCGGCTGGACACTGGCAGGCGAGCCGGCCGACGACGAGCGGATGCTCGAACTGCTGGCGCCCTACGCCGGGCATCGCTACCGGGTCACCCGGCTCATCGAGCTCGGCGGCAGCGCGCCGCCGCGCCGCGGCCCGCGGCTGGCTGTCCGTGATTACCGGTCCTTCTGAGGGCGGTTGCGAGCCGGCGGATCGCGCGGCGCCGCGGGCCGGCGCCGCAAAGCCGGGCGGGAACGGGGAAGTACGGGGCCAGTCACCTGGTTATGGCTCGAGCCGGGCTCAGCGGGCCCGGCTGCCGGGCCGGCTCTAGGCTGGTCGTAGGCAGGCAGAACGCCCATTACCGAAAGAGGTAGCGCCATCAGCGCCTACGAGCCCAGCACCGGTCAGCCGGCCGCCGCAGCCGCGGCGGCCAGCCCCAGCGCCATTCGCCGTGCGCTGGCCAGGGCGAGGGACGGCAAGTCGCTCGACCAGGCGGAAGCCGTGGTGCTGCTGCAATCGCGTGGCGATGACCTGGCGGCGCTGGTCGCGCATGCGGGCCGGGTGCGGGACGCGGGGCTGGCCGCAGCCGGGCGCCCCGGCGTGATCACCTACTCGCGCAAGGTCTTCATCCCGCTCACCCGGCTGTGCCGGGACCGCTGCGCCTACTGCACGTTCGTGACGGTGCCGGGGCGGCTGGAGAGCCCGTTCCTGTCGCCGGACCAGGTGCTTCAGATCGCGCGCGATGGCGCGGCGCTCGGCTGCAAGGAAGCCCTGTTCACTCTCGGGGACCGGCCGGAGGCGCGCTGGAAGCAGGCGCGCGAGTGGCTGGACGCGCACGGCTACGACGACACGCTGTCCTACGTCCGCGCGATGGCCATCCGGGTGCTGGAGGAGACCGGCCTGCTGCCGCACCTGAATCCCGGCGTGCTGAGCTGGCAGGACTTCCAGCGGCTCAAGCCCGTTGCCCCGTCGATGGGGATGATGCTGGAAACTACCTCCGAACGCCTGTTTGCCGAGCGCGGCGGACCCCATTTCGGCAGCCCGGACAAGGACCCGGCCATCCGCCTGCGGGTTCTGCAGGATGCCGGCCGGAGCAGCGTCCCGTTCACCACGGGCATCCTGATCGGGATCGGCGAGACGCTGGCCGAGCGAGCCGACTCGATCTTCGCGATCAGGCAAGTGGCGCGCGAGTACGGCGGCATCCAGGAAGTGATCGTGCAGAACTTCCGCGCCAAGCCCGACACCAAGATGCGCGCCGTCCCCGATGCGGAGCTCGCTGACCTGGCCGCCACCATCGCCGTCGCCCGCCTTGTGCTCGGCCCGTCGGCACGGATCCAGGCGCCGCCGAACCTCATCGGCGACGAGTATCAGCTGATCCTGTCGGCCGGGATCGACGACTGGGGCGGCGTGTCGCCGCTGACTCCGGATCACGTGAACCCAGAGCGCCCCTGGCCGCAGATTGACGACCTGGCGGCGCAGACGGCCGCCGGCGGCTTCGAGCTCGCCGAGCGGCTGACCGTCTACCCGCCGTACATCCGGGAGCCGTGGCTGGACCCGCGCGTGGCCGCGCACGTGGCGGCGCTGGCCGATCCGGCCACCGGGCTCGCCGCGGCGGGCGCCCGGCCGGCCGGGCTGCCCTGGCAGGAGCCCGACGGCGGCTGGGACAGCGCATCCGGGCTGGGCGGCACCGGCCGGACCGACCTGTTCACCACCATCGACACCGCCGGGCGGACGGCGGACCGGCGGGAGGACTTCGCCGAGGTCTACGGCGACTGGGACGAGGTCGGGGCAAGGATCGACCCGGCGGCCCGGCTGGGCACCGCCAGCGCCGGGAGCGCATCAGGGGCGGCGGGCTCGCCGCGGCGCGCGCCGGCCGAGGTGCTGGCCGCGCTGCGCAGCGCCGAGCGGGACCCGGCCGGGATCAGCGACGCCGAAGCGCTGGCGCTGCTGGACGCCGACGGCCCCGAACTGGAGGCGCTCGCGGCCCTGGCCGACGGGCTCCGCCGGGAGGCGGCCGGTGACGACGTCACCTATGTCGTCACCAGGAACATCAACTTCACCAACATCTGCTACACCGGATGCCGGTTCTGCGCGTTCGCGCAGCGCCGTACCGACGCTGACGCGTACACGCTGTCGATGGAGCAGATCGGCGACCGTGCCGCGGAGGCCTGGGAGGCCGGGCGCCACCGAGGTCTGCATGCAGGGCGGGATTCACCCGGACCTGCCCGGCACCGCCTACTTCGACATCGCGGCCGAGGTCAGGCGGCGCTGCCCGGAGCTGCACGTGCACGCGTTCTCGCCGATGGAGGTGATGAACGGCGCGTCCAGGACGGGCTGCCGGTGCGGGAATGGCTCATCAGGGCCCGCGAGGCGGGCCTCGGCTCGCTGCCGGGAACGGCGGCCGAGATTCTCGATGACGATGTGCGGTGGGTGCTGACCAAGGGCAAGCTGCCGGCCGCGGCCTGGATCGAGGTCATGACGACCGCGCATGACCTCGGCATCCCGACGACCTCGACGATGATGTACGGGCATGTGGACACGCCCGCGCACTGGGTCGGCCATCTGCGCGTGCTCCGCGGCATCCAGGAGCGCACCGGCGGCTTCACCGAGTTCGTGCTGCTGCCGTTCGTTCATGCCAGCTCGCCCATTTACCTGGCCGGAATAGCGAGGCCGGGGCCGACGAGACGGGAGAACCGCGCTGTGCACGCGCTGTCGCGGATCATGCTGCACGGCGCCATCAGCAACATCCAGTGCTCCTGGGTCAAGCTCGGCGCCGAGGTTTGCCAGGACGTGCTGCGGGGCGGGGTCAACGACCTCGGCGGAACGCTGATGGAGGAGACCATCAGCCGGATGGCGGGCTCGGAGAACGGCTCCTACAAGACGATCAGCCAGCTGGCCGAGCTGGTTGCGCCGACCGGGCGGCCGCTGCGGCAGCGGACCACGCTCTACGGCACGCCGTCAGCGGAGCGGGCGGCCGCCGCTGCCGCCAGCGACGGCGTGTGCGCCTCCGTACGGGGCCAGCGGACGACACTGCCGGTCCTGCAGGCCTGACGCGATGACGACGCGGTCAGCGTGATCTGACGGCGTCGCGGGTCAGCCCGGCTCTGCCGTCGCCGCGAAGGCGGCCCAGACGACCTTGCCGAGCGCGGCCGGCGCTGTGCAGAAGGCCCACTGATCGCTCAGCGAGTCCACCACCATCAGCCCCCGGCCGGACTCGTCCAGCTGATCGGGCTGCCGGGGAGCCGGGGCCTGCGGGCTCGGGTCAGCGACTGCGCAGACGACGAACGGCCCAGCGTGCAGGAGCCCGAGCCTGATAGGCCACGGCGCCACGGGCCCGCGCGTCCTCGTGCGCGTGCGGCAGCGCGTGCCGCAGCGCGTTCGCCAGCAGTTCGGAGACGACCGCGGCGACGTCGTCGGCGCGGTCGCGTTCACCCCAGCGCTCCATCGTCCGCAGCGTGAAGGTCCTGGACGGCCCGATGGAGCGCGGGCCACGGCGCGGGTTTCCTGGTCGCAACCCGCGGGGTCTCGGTCCAGTTGCTGCCGCCGGCGGCGGGACCTGATCGCCAGCCGGGGCAGGAATGGCGGGCCATCCGGACAGCGGACTGAAGCCACGGCCAGTCGGTGCCGCTCACGGGCGCCAGCTGCGCTGATGGCGTGGTCATCGCAGAGTCCCAGTCGGCTCGGGTCCGGTGCCGCCCAGGAGGGATCCGGCGTGCACGGACATCGGAAATTCTGGCGCTATTAGCCACATCCTGCCCGATGCACAGGGCACTCGCAAGGGTCATCTGCACGTGCATTTGCATTGTTAGGCCGCAACTGTCGCGCTAGGCTGCACCGTTGTGTGCAGTTGCACGTGCATTTGCAAACTCAGTTCACAGATACGGTAGTTCAGGAGAGAGCATGCAGATCAGGAATGGCATGAAGGCGGGCGAGCTTGGCGCCGTGAAATGGCGGAAGAGCAGCGCCAGCAACCCGAGCGGCAACTGTGTCGAGGCGGCCGCGCTGCCCGACGGCCAGGTGGCCGTCCGGAACTCGCGCGCACCGGAGGGCCCGGCCCTCGTGTACACCAGGGCCGAGATTGCCGCGTTCCTGGCCGGAGTCAGGAACGGCGAGTTCGACGACCTGGGCTGATCCAGCCCGCCCGGAAAATGGCGACCACACGGTCGCGGCACTGCCGATTACGTGCGTATCAGGTGATAGCGTGCTCTGAGCGCGCAGTTCGCCCTGCCCTGCCGTTCTTGGCGGCATTGGCGCAGGTCAATGGCTGAGCGCCAGTCACAGCGGAGCGGGTAACGGCCATGGCGGGGCGGGAAGTTCTGCCTCTCGTGCGCCGGGGAGCGATTGTGAGCGTGGTTCAGCAGCCTGGCGACGAGCACGGGGACGAGCTGAGCGCTGCCGAGGCGGCCAGTGGCCCGACCGTTCTGCGCATGCTGCTCGGCGGTCAGCTGCGCAGGCTCCGCGAGGCGGCCGGGATCACGCCCGATCGCGCCGGTTACGAGATCAGGGCGTCCCGCTCCAAGATCAGCCGGGTCGAGCACGGCCGGGTCGGGTTCAAGGAGCGGGACGTCGCTGATCTGCTCACCCTGTACGGAGTCACCGACTAGCAGGTACGCCACGCACATGCTGTCGCTCGCTCAGCAGGCCAATAGCCCCGGCTGGTGGGCCAGGTACGACGATGTCATGCCGGACTGGTTCGAGACCTACGTCGGCCTGGAGCAGGCGACGTCGCTGATCAGGACCTACGAGCTGCAGTTCGTGCCTGGCCTGTTCCAGACCGAGGACTACGCCAGGGCCGTCACCGTACTCGGTCACCGGGCCGCGTCGCCGGCCGAGATCGACCGGCGCGTGAGCCTGCGGGTCAAGCGCCAGCAGATTCTGAGCCGCGACGAAACGGGCCCGAAGGTCTGGGCCGTGATCGACGAGTCCGCGCTGCGCCGTGCCGCTCGGCGGCCGGGACGTGATGCGGGCCCAGCTTGAGCACCTCATCGAGCTGACGGCCTCGCCGCAGGTGACGCTGCAGCTGATGCCATTCGACCGCGGTGGCCACTCGGCTGCCGGAGGGTCGTTCTCCCTCCTCCGGTTCGCGCGCCCCGGACCTGCCCGACATCGTCTACATCGAGCAGCTCACCGGAGCCCTCTACCTGGACCGGCCGCAGGAGATTGACCATTACCGCGAGGTCATGAACAGCCTCAGCGCCGAGGCGGAGACGCCCGCTGACAGCGAGCGCCAGCTCAAGCTCCTCATCCAGACGATCTAGCAGCGCTGACTCGGGGCGCCCGCCGCGTGGCGGCATGCCCGCAGGAGCCCGGCGACACGACCGGCCGCGGTCACCAGTCCGCCGGTCCCGGCCACGATGAGCGTGATCCGGGGGCTGGTGGCGTCCAGGAGCAGTCCGCCGAAGACGTACGACAGGCCCGCGGCCGCGCCGACCGCGCCGTAGACGTTGCCGAAAACCCGGCCGAGCAGTTCCGGCGGGACGTGCCGCTGGATGAGCGTGGTGTGGCCGACGTCCATGGCCGCGACGCCCAGCCCCCGGATGACCTGAAAGCCCAGCGCGGCCACGATCGCGAACGAGAGCCCGGTCAGCAGGTTGCCGAGGCTGCTGACCGCGTACCCGGCCAGGATGAGCAGCGGCATCGCCAGCCGCGGGGCAGTCCTGGCCAGCAGCAGGAAGCCGATGAGGAGCCCGATGCCCGCCCCGGCGTAGACGAGGCTCGCGGCTGCATTGCCGCCGTGCAGGGTGTGCCGCGCCAGGAAGACCAGCACGACGTCGTCGACGCCGTTGAACAGGACGACGGTGCAGAACGCCAGCGTGATGATCCGGAGGACCGGGCTGCGCCAGAGGTAAGCCAGGCCGTCGCGGGCGTCACGGAGCAGGCTGGCCGGCCGGCGCGATCGCCGCGGGCGCCGGGCCCGCGGCCACAGCCGGGCCAGCGGGGGACGGCCTGGCCGGGCGCCGGCCGAGGGCAGGCAGCGCCAGCAGCAGGGCGGCCGACAGCGCGAACGTGGCCGCATCGATCAGCAGCAGATCGCGCACCGACAGCCAGGCCAGCAGCGCGGCACCGACCAGCGGGCCAGCGCTGTCCATGCCGTTCGTCCCGAACCCGATGGCGGCGTTGGCCCGCTCCAGGTCATCGTCGGGCACCAGGCCGGGAACGGCTGACCTGGACGCGGGCTGGAACACCGCGGCCACGCAGGACTGCAGCGCGACCAGGATGAGCAGCAGTGGCAGCGACGGAAGCAGTATCGCGATGACGGCGATGATCGCGCCCTGAAGAAGCTCGCAGCTCACCATGACGCTGCGCTTGTCCCGGCGGTCGCCGATCGCGCCCGCGACCGGGGCGAGCAGGCCGGGCACGAAGTCCGCGGCAATCATCAGCAGCCCGACGGCCAGGCCGGTGCGGGCCTGGCCCGCCGTGTAGAGCACGAGCGCGATCAGGCCGACGCTGTCACCAAGGAACGACAGCAGCCGGGCTGTCCACAGCGTGCGGAAGGACCGGTTCCCTCGCAGCAGGGCGCGCATGCCCGGTGCGGCCGCTTCTGGCACAGGCGGGCTCCTTGCGCTGACGCCGGCTCGCGAGAAGCCGGTCCTGCCCCGGTGGTCAGCCGCCGGGGCCGTTGCGGCCAGTCCCCGGCAGCAGTCTGCGGCCCGGCACGCGATGCCGGGCCTAATCGCGGGCAGGATAACAACGCGGCGGGCGCCGGCGCGCGACGCGTTATCGCAGCTCTGCGGTCACAGCAGCACCGTGTACTGATCAGGGTCGAGGTGCGGCCGGTCCGGCGCTGGCGCGGCCGGGTGGCCGACGCCGATCGCGCCCATCGGCTCGAAGTGCGCGGGCAGCCGGAGGGCTCGCAGCGCTGCCTCGCGGCAGAACAGAGTGCTGGAAATCCAGCAGGAGCCGAGGCCGTCGACGGCGAGAGAGACCAGCAGGTTCTCGATCGCGGCACCCATGGCGACCAGGAACATCGCCCGCTCGGAGGCGTTGCGCCGAGGCGTCCGGGTAGGCATGCGCGGCATCGGCGACCAGGCACGGCACGATGATCAGCGGCGCGCGTCGCAGCGGGTCGCCGCGACGCACGCGCCGGGCGATCTGCTCGGCGGTGAAACCGTCCGCAGCCAGGTCGGCGGTCCAGGCAGCGAGCATGTCATCGAGCAGCCGGGTCCTGGCCTCCGCCGACTCCAGGACGGCGAATCGCCACGGCTGACTGTGATGCGGCGCCGGCGCGGTGATGGCGGCGGCGATGGCGCGGCGGACCGCGGCCGGCGCCACCGGCTCCGCGCTGAACTCGCGGACGGTGCGCCGCGCGGTCAGCACATCCGCGGCCCCGAGGCGGAACATGTCCTCGTCGGCAGACCTGATCAGCGCCGACCGCACCGGGTCCGGCCGCTTCGGTGACCAGCTCGTCAAGACCGCGGACGATAGCCACCGGGACCCCGGTCGTCTTCTGCTTGATCAGATCCGCGGCGGCGGCGATCTCGTCGGCGACCGCCGCCACCGTCACCTCGAGCAGGTTCCCGAAGGTGTCACGCTGCCCGCGATGATCGCGCATGGGGATGACTCCGGCCGCGCCGATGGCCGTGTCGGTCTGGCCCGCCCGCCACGGCCTGCCCATCGTGTCGGTGATGATCACGCCGAGCCTGCGCGCCGGCCCGCTCGCCGATCGCCTTGCGCAGTGCCTCGGCCGACGCGTCCGGGTCGACCGGGAGCAAGACCAGGGTCCCCGGCTCGGTGTTCGACTCGTCAACTCCGGCCGCCGCCATGACCAGGCCGTGCCGGGTCTGGCTGATGGTCGTCGGCCCCCGGCGCGCGACGACGCGGACTGTCTCGGACCTGATCGCGGAGTCCCGGTCGCCGTGCACCACCCGGTCCTCGGCCTTGCTGACGACCTTGGAGGTGATGACCACGATGTCACCGTCCTGCAGGCCAGGTCCGGCCAGCGCGGCCTCGGTGATGAGCGCGGCCAGGTCCGCGCCGGCGGTGACCTCCGGCAGGCCCGCTACCGGCAAGACCGTGAGCTGCGCGGGCGGGGCCGTGTAGTGCTGGCTGCTCATGAGCGCAGCTCCAGCGCCAGCTCGACTGCCGCGCGGGCGATCTCGGCCGCGGTGGCGACGTTCGTCATGTACAGCGGGCGGCTGCGGACCTCGATGCCGGCCAGGTCCGGGGAGTCGACCGCTTCCTTGTCCTGGTCGTCGACCAGCCAGCCGGCCAGTAGCCCGGGCCCGTAGTGAGCGGCGACTGCGATCGCGGACGTCTCAACGCCGATCGCGGCCAGGCAGGCGTCGGCCATGCCGCGCACCGGCGCGCCGCCGATGATCGGGGAGACGCCGACTCACCGTCTGCGCCCTGACCGCGTCGGCGATGCCGGGTATCGACAGGATCGGGCCCGACACTGACGACCGGGTTCGAGGGCGGGAGCAGGACGAAGTCGGCGGCGTTAATCGCCTCGAGCACGCCGGGTGCCGGGCGGGCCTGGCCGGCGCCGACGGCCTCGATCGCGCGGGCCGGGATCTCCGCGTGCAGGCGGACCCACCACTCCTGGAAATGCAGCACCTGCTCGCGGCCGTCGAGCTCGACCGTGACGTGCGTGCGGACGGGATCGTCCGACATCGGCAGCAGGGTGACTCCCGGCTGCCATCGGTCGCACAGCGTCCTGGTGACCTCGGAGAGCGTGCGGCCCTGAGCCAGCAGCTGGTTGCGCAGGATGTGCGTGGCGATGTCCAGGTCGCCAAGACCGAACCAGGCGGGTCCGGCGCCGTAGGCCTTGAGCTCGCTCAGCACGGTGTGGCTCTCGCCGGCCCGGCCCCAGCCCTGCTCCTCGCTGATGCCGCCGCCCAGCGTGTACATGACGGTGTCCAGGTCCGGGCACACGTGCAAGCCGAACGGCGTGAAGTCGTCGCCAGTGTTGCCGATCACGGTGATCTCGGCGTCGGGGACGGCCGACCGCAGGCCGCGCAGGAACCGGGCGCCGCCGACTCCGCCGGCCAGAGCTGTGATGCGCATGCTCGCAAGTCTCGCATCCCGGCGGACGCCGGCTCGATACGGCCGCAGCAGACGCAGCCGGCCGGCAAGCCCCTGTTCCGGGACAGTGCGGGAGCTGCCGGTGCCCGCTGGCGGCCCGTCCGGACCGCGGCCCGGCGGTCGCGCAGGCGCTAACCGGGCCCGTTCCCCGGAATTTCCTGGCCGGATTTTCCCCTCATCCCGGGGCAACCGGGTGGCCATTATCACGTATCTCCCTTGACGAGTGGCAAGACACGCGCGTGTAATTTCAGTCATGTAATTCTCGCAGCCGAGCACGCGGGGGCGGGATCACGGGGAACCGAGGGCAGGAGGTGTGCAGTGGCAGAGGTCATCGTCTCGCTGGTGCACGACACGCTAGGCATCGGCGCAGATGATGCCGAGGAGCAGAGCTGGCAGGATCGCGCGCTGTGCGCGCAGACCGATCCCGAGGCCTTCTTCCCGGAGAAGGGCGGCTCGACTCGCGAGGCCAAGCGAGTCTGCCGCAGCTGCGAGGTCCGGGCCGAGTGCCTGGAATATGCGCTGGGCCACGATGAGCGCTTCGGGATCTGGGGTGGTCTGTCTGAGCGAGAACGCCGCAGGCTGAAGCGCCAGGCGGGGTAGCGCAGGCGGCGAACACCAGGAGGCGTGAGCGGGCGGGCACGCTCCGTCCGACCATGCTGTCTGGCCATCTGCCGAAGCCAGATTCGCGTATTGTTCACGGGAACCCCCACCAGGGCAAGCCGGCTCACTCGTGCTGCCCGTCCCCCGAGCGAACCCGGACACAAGCGAATCTCCTTGTCGCCAAACGACTCTCCTTCCCAGCATGTGGTGACCGCGGTGATCGTGGCCCACGACGGTGCTGCGTGGCTGCCGCGCCTGATGGAGGCGCTCGACGGGCAGACCATGCCGGTTCAGCGGATCGTGGCTGTCGACACCGGAAGCCGGGACCGCAGCGGCTCGCTGCTGGCGGCTCACCTCGGCCAGGGCTCCGTCTTCGGCATGGATCGCTCTACCGGGTATGCCGCGGCCGTCCGGCGCGCGGTCGCGCACAAGGCAGCCACCGCCCAGGTAGCTGTCGGGGCGGGCGGCCCGTCTGGCCGCGACCGGGGCGATCAGGCGGAGTGGCTGTGGCTGCTGCACGACGACTGCGAGCCGGCCGCGGACGCACTGGAGCAGTTGCTGCGCGGCGCCGCGGATACGCCCACGGCGGCCGTGCTCGGGCCCAAGATCATGGACTGGGCGGACCGGGACGTCATCGTTGAAGCTGGACTCACGCTCGACACGGCCGGCCGCCGGGTCACCGGCGTGGAGCCGCGTGAGGTCGACCAGGGCCAGCACGACGGCGACCGGGACACGCTGGCCGTCTGCAGCGCCGGGATGCTCGTCCGCCGGGATGTCTTCGAGCAGGCAGGCGGCTTCGATCCGGGGATGGCGCTGTTCGGTGAGGACATCGATTTCTGCTGGCGGGTGCACGAGGCCGGCTTCCGGGTCCGGGTCATCACCGGCGCGGTGCTGTTCCATGCCGCCGCGGCCAGCAGGGGCCGCCGGGCTATCTCGGTCGGGCGCCGGGCCCAGGCTGCTGGAGCGGCGCAACGCGCTGATCACTCTGCTCGGGCAATCTGCAGGCCGGCCCGATGGCCGCCGCGCTGATCGGCAATGTCACGCTGTCGCTGCTGCGGACTGTGTTCTACCTGGTCGCCAAGCGGCCGACGGCCGCGCTTGACGAGGCTGCAGCCGTGCTCGGCGTCGTCGGCCACCCGTTGAGACTGGCGAAGACCAGGAGGCTGCGCGCTCGGGGACGCCGGGCTGCCTACGGAGCGCTCCGGGGCGACGTGCCACCGGGCCGCTCGCTGCGCCGGGCCGCCGAGTTCGCCGCATCCGTCGTGTTCCGCCCGGCTCCGGAGGATCTGGCTGGCGCGCATCACGCGACCGACGACCCGGACGACGACGAATCGCTGCTCACCGACAGCGGAGTGCTGCAGCGCATGCTGACCAGGCCGGGCGTGCTGCTGACTCTTGCGCTGATCGTGATCACGATCGCGGCCGAGCGCTCGCTGGTCACCGCGGGCACGCTGGGCGGCGGCGCGCTGCTGCCCGCCTGGGAAGGTTCCTCCAGCCTCTGGTCGCAGTTCCTGCAGGCCTACCATCCGGCCGGGATCGGCTCGGCCAGCGCCGGGCCGCCGTATGTCGGGATGCTGGCCTTGCTGGCAACGGTCCTGCTCGGCAAATCCTGGCTCGCCATCGACGTCCTGCTGCTCGGGTGCGTGCCGCTGGCCGGGATAAGCGCATTCGTGGCCCTGCGCCGGGTCGCGCCGTCGGTGCCGGTACGCGTCTGGGCGGCGGCCTCCTATGCGCTGCTGCCGGTGGCGTTCGGTGCCATCTCGGCCGGCCGCCTGGGCAGCGCTGTCGCGTTCGCGCTGATCCCGGTTATCGGCATGCTCGCGGGCCGGATGTTCAGCCACCCGCGCAAGCTTGCCCGGAGAGCCGCATGGGCGACCGGTCTCACGGTCACCGTCGGCACCGCGTTCGTCCCGCTGCTGTGGCCGATCGCGGTCGCCGGTGCCATCCTGGCCCTGCTGGCGTTCCGCAGCGTCTGGCCGCGCGCTGCTCGCGAACCTGGCAATCGTCGTACTGACGCCCCCGGTTCTCCTGCTGCCGTGGCTCATCCAGTACCTGGAGCACCCGTCCTTGCTCCTGCTCGAAGCAGGGCTGGCCCGGCCGGGCCTGGCTGCGGCCAGGCTTCCGGCGCGGTCGTTGCTGCTGCTGAGCCCGGGCGGTCCTGGCCTGCCCCCGTTCTGGGTAAGCGCCGCCCTGGTGCTGGCCGGACTCGCCGCGCTGCTGGCGCCCGGGCGCAGGAAGCTGTCGCCGCAGGCTGGACCGTGGCTCTGCTGGGATTCGCCGCTGCTCTGCTGGCCAGCCGGACCACCGTTACGCCGCCGGGCGGGCAGCAGGTCATGGCGTGGCCGGGGATCGCGCTGGCGGTGGCGGCAGCCGGACTGCTGCTCGCGGCCGCTGCCGGAGCCGACGGTCTCGGCCGGGCGCTCTCGTCCGGCGGACGCAGCGGGGTGCGGCGGGTGGCGTCAGCGCGTGGTTTCCCGGCGGCCATTCTCGCGCTCGTGGCCTGCACCGCCCCCGTCCTCGGCGCCGCGTACTGGCTGATGAACGGGACCAGCGGGCCGATCGGCCCCGTCACCGGCCAGATCGTCCCGTCACTCGTGTCCACGGCCGGCTCCGGCCGTCAGTTGCGCACCCTGGTGCTCACCACGGGCGCCGGCGGGAAGGTCTCCTACCTGCTGCTCCGCGGCGCCAGCCCGCAATTCAGCTATCCCGACGTGACGCCCGCCCCGGCCGCGCAGGCAGCTCTGACCAAGGCAGTCGCCTCGCTCGTGGCGCCAGGCGGCGGCGAGGCTGCGGACCAGAGTCAGGAGCTCGCCCGGTTCGACATCGGATTCGTGCTCGTGCGCGCGCCGATCCCCGGCGGCCTGGCGGGCGTGCTCAACAGTGTCAGCGGGCTGACTGAGGTCAGCCTGACCTCCTCATTCGATCTATGGCGTCTGACAACCTTGCCATCGCGCGTCAGCGTCATCGAGCCGTCCGGCGCCGTTGTCCCGGTGGGATCGGGCGTCATCGGCGTCTCCGGCGCTCCGGCGCCCGCAGCGGGCGGGACCGTCCTGCTGGCCGAGCCAGCCGGCGGCTGGTCCGCGTCGGTCAGCGGGCATGCCCTGATGCCGGTGACCTCGCCTGCCGGGAGCTGGGCTCAGGCCTTCCGCCTCCCAGCCGGCGGCGGGACCCTGACGGTCAGCCGGAACGGACTCTGGCACGACCTGGTGATGGCTCTGGAGCTGCTGGCCTTCCTCTTCGTGGCCGCGCTGGCGCTGCCGGGCATCCGGTCGACCGCTGAGATGGAGGCGCGCCGCTGCGGTGGCCGCAGGCGCTGCCGGGCCGGATAGCGATGCTGGCGACGACGAGACCGCGGCAGCCGAGGCCGGCCTGGCCGCACCGGGCCTGGCGGCGACGAGGACGACGAGACGGCGAGCTCGCCGGGCCGCGCGCCTGCCGTGGCGGGCGCGGCGGTGGCGGCCACGGGACGTTCTGGCCGCCAACGGCGGCAGCCGGCGGGTCCGGCTCGCAGGCTAGGACGGGCCAGTGCCACTCGCAGCCGGCGCACGGGGCAGGCCGACGACAGCGAGGCGCCGGCGGCAGCGCCGGGGCGCGGACGGTCCGGGCGCCGCGGCGGGGACATCTCCGTTCCGGCGCAGCCGGGCGCACCGAGATCTGGCCGGCGGGCTGCTGCCGGGGCATCGGCCACGGGCGCCGCCGCGGGCGCGGGTTCCGGCGGCACTGCTGGCGGGCCCGGCGGCGGCGGCGCCGGGGCTGCTGGCGCGGCCGTTGCCGGCGGGACGCTGGCCGGAGATTCCCGCGCCGCCGCCGGCGCTGGCGCCGGCCGCGGCCGGAGGGGGCGCGAGGCTAACCCGGCCGAGGCCGGGCGGCCCGGACCGCGCGGAGCTGCGTGGCCAGCCGGGCAGCCTGTCAGCCGGTTTGTGAGCGGGCCGCCGGAGGCGCAGCCGTCACCGCGCGGAGTCGCGCCCGCTGATCCCTGGGGGGCCGAGCGCGATGCGGGGACGGTTGTTCCGGCCCGCGACGGCCAGCCGGCGCCCGGCCGCGGAGGCCAGGCAGAACCCGGCCAGCCCGGCATGCGGCCTGCCGACCCGTCTGACGCCGCGAGCCGCCCGGCGGCCCGCTCGCCGAGCGGGCTACCGTTCGGGGGACGCCCGGCTGGCGGCGAGCCGGCGACTGGGAGCAGTACGCCGACGGGCCGCGGACGTCAGCGACTCGGACGCCGTCCGGCTCCGGTTACTTTGACGCGCCCGGTTACTCCGGAGGGACCGCGGGCTATCCCGGCCCGGATGATGAGTACCCGGCCGGGCGGCCTGCGGACCCGCGGAGGCAGCGGGACCTGCCTGGGTATGCGGATCGCGGCGGATATCACGGCGCCGGTTACGACAGTGCCGGCCGCGACCTCGGCCCCGGCTCTGAGCGCAGCGGGCAGGGCGGCGGCAGGGACGCGGACAGTCAGCGCCCGGATGCCGGGTACCGGGACTGCGGGCTCCGGCGAGGCGGGCTACCGTGACGCGGGCTACGGCGAGGCGGGCTACCGTGATGCCGGCTACCGTGACGCGGGCTACGGCGAGGCGGGCTACCGGGATGGAGGCTACGGCGACGCGGCTACCAGAACACTGGCGAGCCGAATCGCGGCTATCCGGACGGTGGCTACCGGGACCGCGGCTATCCGGACCGTGGCTACCCGGGCACGTGGCTATCCCGAGAGCGGATACCACCACAGCGGCGATCAGGCCGGGCCCGGTTTCCCAGACCGTTCCGGCACTGCGCACGGCGGCAGCTTCCAGCCTCAGGACCCGGCTTACCAGCGCGGCGGCCAGAACGACGCTGCGACGACCTGGCGGTCAGATGAACGTGCGTCTGGCTGGCCGGCGGGCGCCCAGCAGCAAGGCTGGCCGCAGGATCGATCAGCAGCCCGGCGGATGGCCGCAGGATGACCAGCGCCGGCTGGCCGCAGGACTACCCGCAGGGAGCGGCCCCGGCTGACCCCGGCTGGCGCGCTCCCGGCCCGGACGCCTGGCCTGCACCGGAGGAGTCGCTGGAGGCGCTCCCGCCAGCCGGCGAGGTGCATCACGACTGGCCAGGCGATGGCCGCGGCACCCGGGGCTGGCCGGCGCCCCGGGCCCGATGACGAGGAGGGTGAGGACTGGTGAGCCGACTGCGTTACGGCCGCCTGGTCTTTGCTGCGGTCGTCGTGCTAGCTGCTGGCGGGCATCTACTTCGCGGCGGGCACGGGCCACCGGGCGACTGCCGCCGCGGATACCGGCAAATCCGCGCGCGCAGACGTTGCCACCGCGGAGCGGGTCTGCGCGGCACCGGGATCACCATCGCCGACTGCCGCATCTGTCGCGATCACCGCCGTTCCCGGCTCGGCTACCGCCGGCAGTGCCGTGATCAGCGCGCTTACGCCAGGCGGATCTGCCGCGACCGGCCCGGCCGTGTCCACCATCAGCAAACCCGGCGTGCTCACCATCAACGGAATCAAGACGGCGGCGCCGCTTACCAGAGCCGAGCGGACCGGCCAGGCGGGCTCAAGCGCGGACGTGACCACTCAGGCTGGCTCAGGGCGGTGTCGACGTCAGGGCGACCGGCGCGATGGCCCAGGGACTGGACGTCGAGCAGACTGGCACCCGCGGCCTGGTGACCGCGCAGTGCGGTGCACCCGGAACCGACTTCTGGTTCCTCGGCCCTGGCCAGCAGTCGGCGGCCACGATCGATCTCTACCTCATGAACACCAGCGACCAGGCCGCCGACGCCCAGGTGTCGCTGCTCACCGACGTCACTAAAGGTCCGCCGCTGCTCGGTAACGCCGACAATGGGATCACGGTCCCCCCGCACAGCATGGTGGTGCAGTCGCTGAGCCGGCTGCTGGATTCCTCCAAGGTGGCCGCTCTCAACGTCACGACCAGCGTCGGCCAGGTCGCCGCGGCCGTGCGCGAGACCAAGTCAGCGCATGACGGCGGTGGCTGGCTTCCGATGACCACGGCGCCTGCGCGGCACCTGGTGATTCCCGGTCTGCCCGGCGGCAGTGGCGCTCGCGACCTCTACATTGCGGTTCCCGGCGCGGCGGCCGCCCAGGTGAAGATCACCGCCGTCACGGCCAAGGGTTCCTACCAGCCGACCGGCGGAACCGGCATCGACTTGCTGGGTGATTCGGCTGTCTCGATTGCCCTGCCGTCGCTGGGCGGCGTTCCCGGCGCGATCACTGTGTCCTCATCGGTGCCGGTCGTCGCCACGCTGCTCGTTCCCGGCGGCCCGGCGGGCGCGCCCGGCGCTGTCGCGGTCGGCGCGGGCCCGATCCTGGAGCAAGGTGTCGTCGCCGACAATCCGGCGCGGTCGGCAGGCTCGGCCAGTCTGGTGCTGTCCGCGCCGAAGAAGGCGGCGAGCGTCCGGATCACCACCGCGACCACGTCGGTGCCGGTCACCGGGCAGCAGGGCACCGTCGTCCAGATCAAGGCCGGCTCGTCGGTCGTGGTGCCAGTGAGCCCGCCTGCGGGCAGCAAGGCAACCGCCTTCTCTGTGGTGGTAACGCCGCTGAGCGGCTCCGGCCCCGTCTACGCGGCCAGGCTGATCAAATCGGGCAGCACACTGCAGTCGATTCTGCCCGTAGCCAGCTCCCTCACCTGGATACCGCTTCCGGCCGTCCAGGACTCGCTGGCCGCGATCCTCGGCTGATGGGCATCAGCTGCTGCGCATCCGCTGATCCGCATCTGCCGCAGGCCGTGCGCAGCGAGCTGCGGCCCCGGCCGGGCTGGCTACTCCTCGGCCGGGTAGCCAGGGTCGACCGTTTGCGGATCCACGCCCAGCCAGCGCGCGAATTGCTCGACGATGACGTCCAGTACCAGCTCAGCAAGCTCTTCCTCGCCCTCAGCGCGCGCCATGAGCGGTCGCCGGTACAGCACGATCCTCGCCGGGCGTCCCGGAATGCCGGACAGGTCCGGCAGGTCGGCAAAATCGGCCTGGCTGTCCGTCGCGGGCTCTCCGGGCGGGGCTGAGCCGGGCTCCAGCCGGGCCAGCGGCACCGGCTCGGGGTCATCAGGCTCGGGAATAACCGGCGGGATTTCCTCCACGCCGAAGACGACTCCCGCCAGTTCGGCCTCCCAGCGGGGCTCGAGCTGGGAGACCGCCAGCGCGACCAGGTCTTCGAACCGCTCCAGCCGCGTGCGGTGCAGCGGCACCTCGGGCGGGACCAGGGAACCCCGCAGGCCGCGGCCATGCCGGTCGCGCCGCCTGATCCTGCTTCGCGCCGGGGCCGCCTTGCCGTCGCTGTCCTGCACGGTTACCGAGCGTATCCCAGCCGGCGACAGCAGGTTCTGCGGTTGCAAATGTGGCAGCCGGAGACACGATCGCGCAGTCTGCCCCAGGTGGTGGCGTTACCGTCTGCCGATCGATACCGTCAGCCGTTGTGAGCGTCCATCACGATCCCTCCGAACCCGGCGCGCTGGTGCTACGCTCCGCCGGGAGCCTGCATGAAACCGGGGTGATCGTCAGTTGACCGCTCGCCAGTGCTCCCGTCCCGCCTGTAAGCAGAACGCCCTGTATACGCTCACCTACGTCTACCGGGACTCGACGGCCGTCCTCGGCCCGCTGGCGGCATTCGTAGAACCCCACTGCTACGACCTCTGCGCGCGCCATGCTGACCGCATGACCGCGCCGCGGGGCTGGGACGTCGTCAGGCTTCCCGTCGGCGAGCCAGACGAAGCGGCCGAGGCGGACGACCTGGAAGCCCTGGCGAACGCGGTCAGGGAGGCTACCTCGCCGCAGACTCCGGCTGAGCCGACCGGCCAGGGCGTCGAAGTGGGCCGCCGCGGCCACCTGCGGGTGCTCCGCTCGGCGCCTACTGACGGCGGCCGGGTCCGGTAACCGCGGGCCGTCCCGGCTCCGGTAGGCTGCGCGCGACCGGAGCCAGGCCGCCCGTCCTGCATGCCGTCGCCCGCGGACTTGGCCGTCGCGCGCCGCCCGGCCGCGCCGGGCGTAGGGTGCACCGGTAAGGTCCCGCATGGTCGGGACGAGCGGCATCGGCCACGATGTGCGACTGGAGACGTAATGAAGATCGATGACTGGCTGCTCGACATTCTGGCCTGCCCGAAGTGCCATTCGCCGCTGCGGCCGGACGAGGCCGCCAGCGAGCTCATCTGCACCGGCGCCGACTGCGGCCTGGCCTACCCGGTCCGCGATGACATTCCGGTTCTGCTGATTGACGAGGCCCGCGACCCGGCTGGCGACGCTCGGGAGTGATGGCCCATCGCCACCAGCGGGCCGGCTGACCCCGGGCGCGCCAGCGGCGCGGCGGACCAGAGCGCGCCGGCGGAGCAGCCAGCGGCAAGCGCAGCAGGCAGGGGGGCGGAAGCCGCCCAGGGCAGCGCGGATCGCCCGCAGGTCACCGCCAGCCACCCCGCGCCCGCGGCCTCGACTAAGGCCAGCGTCGGCGTCGGCCGTGCCCGCACCTGCAGCCAGCGATGCGGCCGCCGGCGGCCACGGCAGCAAGCTCGCCGTCGTCACGGCGCTGGGCGCGAACCTCGGGATCGCTGTCACTAAGTTCATCGCGTTCGTGCTGACCGGCTCGGCCTCTCTGCTGGCGGAATCCATCCACTCGGTCGCGGACTCAGGCAACCAGGTCCTCCTGCTGATCGGCCGCACCCGCGCCCGGCGGGACGAGACCGAGGAACATCAGTTCGGCTTCGGCGCCGAGCGCTACTTCTACGCGTTCATCGTCGCGGTCGTCCTGTTCGTCGTCGGCGCCGCGTTCTCCTGCTATGAGGGGATCGAGCGCATCCGGCACCCGGAGAAGCTCACCTCCCCGGTCGTCGCCTTCGCCGTGCTCGCGATCGCGATCCTGCTGGAGGGCTGGTCGCTGCGCACCGCGGTCAGGGAGTCTCGCAGCAGCCGGGACGGGGCGCGCTGGATCAGCTTCATCCGGCACTCGAAGGCCCCGGAGCTGCCGGCCGTGCTGCTCGAGGACGTCGCGGCTCTCTGCGGCCTGCTGCTGGCTCTGATCGGCGTGACACTGGCGACCATCACGCACAACGAGCGCTGGGACGGTGCGGGCTCGGTTGCGATCGGCCTGCTGCTCGGCTGCGTGGCGGTGGTTTTCGCGATCGAGATGAAGAGCCTGCTGATCGGCGAGTCCGCGAACGCCGGCGCCGAGGCCGCGATCGTGGCCGCGATCGAGGCAGGCCCGGAGGTCGAGCGGGTGATCCATCTGCGCACCCTGCACATCGGCCCGGAAACGCTGCTGGTGGCGGCGAAGATAGCGGTGCTGCACGACGAGAGCGCGGCCAGCGTGGCCGCGGGCATCGACGCGGCCGAGCGGCGCATCAGGGCAGCGGTGCCGATCGCCGAGCTGATCTTCCTGGAGCCGGACCTCTACCGCGCGAGCCGCATTGACCTCGCGGACCCCGCAGTGAAAGCAGCCAGGCGGCGCTCGCAGCCGCGGGCCCGCAGGCGCCGCAGTGGCGGCTAGCCCGGTGGTGGCGAGCCGAGCGGCGACGAGCGCAGCGGCGACGAGCGCAGCGGCGACCTGAGCGCAGCGGCCGGTGCCCGGCTGGCAGTCAGCCGGGCTGGTCGCCGCTGTAGCCGACCATCCAGCGCGGGCTGATCCGGACGTAGACAATCTCAGGTCCCCAGGTGGCGGGCGACGCGCCGTAGTGACGGGTCAGGTGCGCGTCTACCCAGCCCCGGTCGGGATGGCGGTCGTCGAGGAACTCGGCGTCGCCATGGGTGAACACGCCGAACGAGTCGCCCTCCAGGTATGCCGCGCTGACGGCCGGGCGGCTCCGCAGGTCAGCGGCCTTCACCGACGAGCCGCTGGTGGTGAAGATCCAGCGTCCGCGCAGCAGATGGCCGTCGACGCCGCTGATCCGCGGCCGCCCGGCCGCGCTGACGGTACTGAGCGCGAGCGCGCGCATCCCGGTCAGCCGCTCGGCCAGCACGGCGGCGGGAACGGCCCGTCCGGGCGTGATGATCGAGTGCAGGTGCTCGCTCGACCGGGCCAGTGACTGGTCCAGCAGGTCCTGGAGCACCGTGAGGTCATTCGCGTCCTCGTACATGGCTCTCCTCGTCGTGCCGGCCGGTCTGACAGCGGCGCGGGCGGCCTCGTCCGGGCTACCCGGACAGGACTGCGCGCAGCAGGTCCTGGTCGCGCACCGGCGCAAGATCGGGATCGCGGGCCGCGTTAGCCCGCACGTCGGGATTGAGCTCGATTGCCTCGGCCACGGCTGCCGCCGCCTCCGCGAGCAGGCCGGCGCCCGCGCGGGCGCAGGCCAGGTTATAACTGGCCATGCCGCGGGCCGGGGCGGGTACGTCCAGCGCGGTGGCGGTGGCGACGGCGAGCTCGGCCAGCGTGACCGCCCGGCCGGGCTCGCCATGGCGGAGGTAGTACTCACCGAGATGGCCGGCCGGGTGCCAGAATCCCCTGACAGTGATCTGGAGCCACAGCTGCCGCCCGCGCAGCCACGGGTGGCGGGCCGGGTCAACCAGGTCCTCGGCACTGGCCAGCCGGATCTCCTCGATGAGCTCGCCGGTCACTCGCCAGCTGTCCCGTGCGGCCGCGTCGGCGGGCTGTGCCGACAGCGCGGCATACAACTCAGCCGACTGGTGGTCGGCCTCGGCGAACTCGGGTGGCGTCTGCCCGGCCCTGATGGCCCGCAGCCGCTGCACCTGCTGATGCCGGAACTCGGTGTTATGAGCGATCAGCGGCACCGCGGCCCAGCAGGACGGATGGCCGGCCTCGGCTGGCGGCGCGCTGGCGAGTAGCACCTGCTCCTGGCCAGCGGCGAAGGCGGCGAGCCCGGTGACGGCAGCCCGCAGCGCCGGGACGGCGATCACCGGGCACCGTCCGCGGTGCCGCTCTCCGCAGTGCCGCTCTCCGCAGTGCCGCCGCAGCCTTCGCCGGGCTCGTCAGCGCCTGGCTTGCGGGCGATGAACTGCAGCGAGTCATCGACGATCACAGTGATCTGGCTGAAGCCGAGCGTCTGCAGCCGGGTCAGTACCGTGGCCGGCTCGACCGGGTTGTAGGTGTCCCCGTCGTGGAAGTGGTGCAGGTCGTTGCTCGGCAGGCTGTCCGAACCGATCAGGACGCCGCCGGGACGCAGCACCCGGAACGCCTCGGCCAGGATCTTGTCCTGCAGCGCCGCTGTCGGCACGTGATGCAGCATGGTGAGCGAGGCCACCGAGTCGAAGGACCCGGCGGCGAACTGGAGGTCGGCACCGCTCCCGACGACGATGTCGACGTTCGTGCCGCCGTAGCGCGTGGCCAGGAGCTTCGCCGCGGTCTCGTCAATCTCGACGGCGGTCAGCCTGCTGACCTTATGGCGCAGCCAGTCGGTGGCCGCTCCGGGGCCGGGGCCAACCTCCAGCAGCTCGGCGCCGAGGTCGACGTCACGGGTCAGGACAGGCAGGATGTCGGTCTGAATGTGGTGCGCCCATTCGGGGCTGGTGCAGACCCGGGCGTGGTTCTCGTTCATGCCTCCGACGCTACGGATCGGCCGCCACCCGGCCAATGGCGTAGGCTGCCAGGCTGTGTCGCACGACGGACAGCTGCCCGACGATTACTGCGCTGCCGATGATGGCGATCCGGCAGCGGCTGTCGTCGTGGTCACCTTCCCGATGCCCGTCGGCCTCGTCTTCGACTGGCACACGCATGAGGACCACCAGCTGGCCTGGGCGGCCAGCGGCGTGCTGACCGTTCGGACCGAGGGATCGGCCTGGGTGCTTGCCGCCCACCAGGGCGCTGTGGATCCCGGCGGGCCTGCCGCACGAGACCCTGTCGGCCGGGGCCGCGACGATGCGCTCGGCCTACCTCCGCCCCCTCCTGTGCCCGGTCAGCTGGCCGGAGCCGACGCCGGTCACGGCCACTCCGCTGCTGTGCGAACTGATCGGCTACCTGGAGAACCGCGACCTGGCGCCCGACCACCGGGCGCGGGCCGAGGCGGTGCTCGCCGACCAGCTGCGGCCCGTCGTGATGACGGCCGTCGACGTGCGCTGGCCTGCTGACGACCGCGCGCGGAAGGTTGCCGACGGCCTCGCCGCCGCGCCGGCCGACGCGCGGACCCTGGCCGAATGGGGTCACGAGGTCGGCGCCAGCGAGCGGACGCTGGCCCGCGCCTTCCTGGCCGGCACGGGCGTGAGCTTCGGCCGGTGGCGGACGCTGATCCGGGTCCGGGCCGCGCTGACCTTCCTGGCCGCGGGCGATGCGGTCAGCACCGTGGCCCGGCGGGTCGGCTACGACTCCGACAGCGCCTTCGTGCAGGCCTTCAGGCGTGAGACGGGCCTGACTCCTGGGGCCTACTTCCGCACGTCCGGCTAGCGCGGCCTCACGGGCGGCCGAGAAGGCGCAGAGCCCGTTCCTGCTCGAAATCTAGAGCGCGAGCGGGAGGCGGCTGAATGCGGCCGATGCGGCGGCCGAACTCGGCGACGTCAGCCCGGACTCGCGGGTCGGCAAGGACGCTGACGCCGAAAGCCAGCGCCACCGGGCTGACGTCATAGCGCCGCTCGATGGACAGGCCCAGCGCGACCGCGGCCAGGTCGGCGTCGCTGAACTGACGGTGCGGGCTGTCGGTGGCCGGGGCGGCCAGCCTGCGCTGGCCGGGCCGTCTCCGGCCCGCGTGCCGCAGCGCCGGCAGCAGCCCGAGCGACTCCCGGTACCGCAGCATCCGGGGGGTCAGGCCCAGCCGGCGGGCCGCCTCGGTGATCCGCATAGGTGAATCTTACAAGTTCTTGTCAGAAACAGGTACCTGAGCGTGCGGCCGGGGCAGGTTCTGGCTTAACGTCGTGCGTGTGGCTCCGGACCGGGGCCTGACGGCCAGCACCCACCGAAGTACGCCAAGGAGCGCGCATGCCCGCTGAGACAGTCCCGTTCAAGGTCGCCGACCTTTCGCTTGCCGACTTCGGCCGCCGTGAGATCCGGCTGGCCGAGCACGAGATGCCCGGCCTGATGGCGGTGCGCGCCGAGTACGCCGACACCCAGCCGCTGGCGGGCGCCAGGATCACCGGCTCGCTGCACATGACCATCCAGACGGCCGTGCTGATCGAGACGCTGGCCGCACTCGGGCGCGCAGGTGCGCTGGGCGTCGTGCAACATCTTCTCCACCCAGGACCACGCCGCCGCGGCCATCGTGGTCGGACCGGACGGAACGCCGGATGACCCGAAGGGCATCCCGGTGTTCGCCTGGAAGGGCGAGAGCCTGGAGGAGTACTGGTGGTGCACCGAGCAGGCGCTGAGCTGGGCCGGCGAGACCGGTCCGAACATGATCCTGGACGACGGCGGCGACGCGACGATGCTGGTGCACAAGGGCGCCGAGTTCGAGGCGGCCGGCGCGGTGCCCGCCGCACGCGATGACGACGCCGAGGAGTGGACCGTCATCCTGTCGGTCCTGAACCGCTCGCTCGCCGAGGCGCCCGGCAAGTACACGGCGATGGCCGCCGGCATCAAGGGCGTGACCGAGGAGACCACGACCGGCGTGCACCGGCTGTATGAGATGGCCAGGGACGGGTCGCTGCGGTTCCCGGCGATCAACGTCAATGACTCGGTGACCAAGTCGAAGTTCGACAACAAGTACGGTTGCCGGCATTCTCTGATCGACGGCATCAACCGGGCCACGGACGTGCTGATCGGCGGCAAGGTCGCGGTCGTCTGCGGCTACGGCGACGTCGGCAAGGGCTGCGCCGAGTCGCTCCGCGGCCAGGGCGCCCGGGTGATCGTCACCGAGATCGACCCGATCTGCGCGCTGCAGGCCGCGATGGACGGCTACCAGGTCGCGCGGCTGGAGGACGTCGTCGGCGTCGCCGACATCTTCGTCAGCGCCACCGGCAACTTCCACATCATCACGGCCGAGCACATGAGCCAGATGAAGCACCAGGCGATCGTCGGGAACATCGGGCACTTCGACAACGAGATCGACATGGCCGGCCTGACCCGGCTGCCCGGCATCAAGCGCGTCACGATCAAGCCGCAGGTCGACGAGTGGACGTTCGCGGACGGCCACGCCGTCATCGTGCTGTCCGAGGGCCGCCTGCTGAACCTGGGCAACGCCACCGGGCACCCGAGCTTCGTCATGTCGAACAGCTTCACCAACCAGGTCATCGCCCAGGTTGAGCTGTTCACCAAGACCGGCGAGTACCCGCTCGGCGTGCACGTGCTGCCCAAGCACCTGGACGAGAAGGTCGCGCGCCTGCACCTGGACGCCCTCGGCGTCAGGCTCACGGTGCTGAGCAAGGAGCAGGCTTCCTACATCGGCGTTCCGGTTGATGGCCCGTACAAGTCCGACCAGTACCGGTACTGACCGGCCTGCGGGCCTGTCGTCCGACGTCGCGGATCCCGGGCTGGCGCTGGCTGGCCAGCCCGGGATCGCGTGGGCCGAGCGGGCGATGCCGGTACTCGGGATGCTGCGCGTTTCCTTCGCCCGCAGGCAGCCCTTCGCGGGCCTGACCATTGCCTGCTGCCTGCACGTGACCGCCGAGACGGCGGTGCTCGTGCGGACGCTGACCGCGGGCGGAGCGCAGGTCCACCTGGCCGCGTCTAACCCGCTGTCGACTCAGGACGATGTCGCCGCGGCGCTGGCCGGCTGGCCCGGCGTCACCGTGCAGGCGCGTTCCGGTGTGGATCGAAGCAGCTACTACGAGCACATCCACCGCGTCCTGGACAGCCGCCCTGATCTGGTCATGGACGATGGCTGCGACCTGGTCAACACGCTCCACGAGGAGCGCCGCGAGCTCATCGGCGGCGTCCGCGGCGGATGCGAGGCGACGTCCACGGGTGCCGCCCGGCTGCGGCGCATGGCCGCGGCCGGATCACTGGGCTTCCCGATGGTCGCGGCCGAGGTGTCAGCCGTCACCCGGATGATCGACCACAAGTACGGCGCCGGGCAGTCGGTGCTTGATGGCATCCTGCGCGCCACGAACACACTGGTGGCCGGCAAGACCGTCGTCGTCGCGGGCTTCGGCCCGTGCGGATCAGGTGTCGCCGAGCGCGCCCGCGGGCTGGGCGCTCAGGTCATCGTGACCGAGGTGGATCCGATCCGGGCACTCGGCGCGATCATGCAGGGCTTCCGGGTGATGCCGATGAGCGCGGCCGCGCCGCTAGCCGAGCTGATCATCACTGCTACCGGAACCCGCGAGGTCATCGGCGCCGCCGAGCTCGCGCTGCTGCCCGACGGGGCGATGCTCGCGAATGCCGGTCACTTTGACGTGGAGATCGACGTCCGGGCGCTGGCCGGGCAGGCTGTCGAGGTCAACCCGGCGGTGCGTCCGCACGCGGCCGAGTACGTGCTCGCGGACGGCCGGCGGCTGATCCTGCTGGCCGAGGGCCGGGTGGTCAACCTGGTGGCCGGCGAGGGCAACCCGGCCGCTGTCATGGACACCTCGTTCGCGGTGCAGGCGCTCGCGCTGGCCTGGCTTGCCGACTCCGGTCCCGGATCCGGCCAGCCGGGCTGCGTCCTTGCGGTACCGCAGGCGATCGACGAGGAGGCCGCCGGCCTCACCCTCGCCTCGCTCGGCACGCAGATCGACTCGCTCACCGCCGACCAGATCAAGTACCTCGACTCGTGGCGCCTCGGCTCATAGAGGTGCAGCCCGATTTCTGCCGGTTTTTAAGGCCGGGAACGAGGTCGATTCGCTCGCTGCACGGATCAGGCACTGGCGTGGACGTCCCAGATCCGGGCGGTCGTCCGATCCGGCGGGGCGATCCGGGCGGTGCCTGATCCGCGCTGCCTGATCCGCCGCTGTCTGATCCGGCACCGCCTGCCCGGGCGGCTCCGGTGCCGGCCGCGCAGACGTCGGTGGCGGTGGCGGTCGGCGTTCAGCCTGCTGCGGTGGCCCTGTCGCGGGGGGACCTGGCGCGGGGGGACCTGGCGCGGGGGGACCTGCCCAGGCCGGTCCGATGCCGCCTCCTGGCCATGCTGGCCGGGCGGGATCCCGGTCGCGGCGCACCGCCAGGACTGCCGACAAGTAGGCCGCCGGCGGAGTTCCCGGCGGGGGCGGCGGGCTGACCTGAGAGGCCACCGCGTTGGCCAGCTGGCTGCCGAGGACGTCGCGCGCTGCCGGTGCCAGCTCTCCGTAGCGGCGCAGGTAGCTTCCCGCCGCGTCGGCAAGCTGGTCAGAGAGCCGGGAGAGCTGCAGCGACTGCGCCCAGCCCGCCAGTGGCGGCGGCACCACCGCGAAGACCGGCGGCAGCGGCGCGCGGTAGGGCATGCGCTCCTGCAGCACGTAGGTACCGGCGAAGATGTCGCCGACGCGCTTGCCCTTCACCGACACGATCGACGTAATGAGCGCGACTGGCGCCAGCACGATCGTGTAGATCTCGACGAGGCCGACCAGGGATCTCACCAGAGCCTGGCGGAACCGCTCCGGGCTTCCGTCGTCGCCGACCACGCGCAGCCCGAGCGCCATCTTGCCGAGCGTCTTGCCCCGGGTCAGCGTCTCGAAGACGGTCGGATAGCCGACGATGATGAGCACGTAGCCGCCGAGCCACACTGCCGCCAGGTAGTCGCCGTTGGCCTGGCCCAGTGACAGCACGACGGTCAGCCCGACGGCGAGCAGGAGGACCAGCTGCACGGCCAGGTCAAGAGCCAGCGCGAGGACGCGGCCGGGAAAGCTCGCCACCGGCAGCTCCAGCACGACCGCCTCGCCGGTCACGACCTCGGACATCGACTGCTCCTCGCCCTGCCCGCGCCACCGCAGGTAACGCGCCAACAGTACCGATGCGGCGCGTACTCTCCCTGGGGTGGATGTCGATGCCTTCGTCGCGGCCCACCAGGCGGACTGGGCCCGCCTGGAGACGCTGGTCAAGCGCCGCCGGAAGCTGTCCGGCGAGGAAATCGACGAGCTGGTCGCCCGGTATCAGCGGACCGCGACTCAGCTGTCGGTCCTGCGCAGCGGCGGGCACGACCCGGCACTGACGGCGCGCCTGTCCAGCCTTCATCGGCCGGGCCAGGGCTGCGGTGACCGGTGCGCGCACACCGGTAGTGGCGATCGGTCGCGGTCTTCTTCGGCGTCGCCTTCCCGGCGATGGCCTACCGGTCCCGGTGGTGGTGGCTCGGCACGGCGGCGGCATCGATCGCGCTGGCGGTGATCGCGGGCCGGTGGATCGCCGCGTCGGGCTCAGTGCAGGCGAGCCTGCTGTCGCACTCTCAGGTCCAGGCACTGGTGAACAGCCAGTTCCGCAGCTACTACTCGCAGGACTCAGCCGCGTCGTTCGCCCTGAAGGTCTGGACGAACAACGTGTACGTGGCAGCCGAGGCGCTGATTTTCGGAGTCTTTCTCGGCGTCGGAACCATCGTCGCGCTGCTGGAGAACTCGCTGAATCTGGCCGTGGACGGCGGGCTGATGGTCGGCCACGGCAAGGCCGGCGAGTTCTTCACGCTGATCCTGCCGCACGGCATGCTCGAGCTGTCGGCAGTGTTCCTGGCCGCCGCGGCCGGCCTTCGTCTCGGCTGGACGATCATCGATCCGGGCCCGCGCCGACGCGCTCAGGCACTGGCCGAGGAGGGCCGTGCGACGGTCACGATCGCTCTCGGCCTGATCGTCGTCCTCGGCGTATCGGGGGTCATCGAGGCCTTCGTGACGCCATCGGGGCTGCCCGCCTGGCTGCGCATCGGCATCGGCGCCCTCGCCGAGGCAGCCTTCCTGGCGTACGTCATCGCCGCCGGGCGGCGGGCCGGGCGGGGCGGCCTGACGGCCGACATCAGCGAGGCTCCCGAGCAGATCCCCGTCACTGGCTGACCGCTGGCGCCGGCGCGTTTCAGCCAGGCGCCGCACATGACGCGAACCCTGCGCTCACAGCCGCCCGCCGGGCTTCACGCGTGCCCGGCACCTCACAGCCGCCCGCCGGGCTTCACGCGAGCCCGGCGCCTCACAGCCGCCCGGCGGACTTCAGCGCGAGGTAGGCGTCCGCGAGCGCCGGCAGGCAGCCGGGCGGGCGGCGCGTCCACGACCGTGGCGCCCTGCCGGCTGAGCAGCGCTGCCATCCGGCCGCGCTCCGCCTGCGCTCGCTCGGCAGCGGCGGCGAGGTACACCGCGCCCGCGTCGTCGCGGGCCGCCGTCAGTTCCGCGATCCGCGGGTCGGCAACGGCTCCGACCAGCAGCTGATGCCGGGAGGCCAGCAGCGGGAGGTGCGGCAGCAGGCCCAGTTCCAGCGCAGAGGAGTTGAGGTCGGTCAGCAGCACGACGAGGCTGCGCTGGCGCGCGGTCGCCAGCAGCGTGCTGGCGATCAGGCCGCCGTCGGATTCAGCTAGCTCCGGATCGAGCACGGCCATCGCCTCGGTCAGCCGGCTCAGCACGTCGGTCCGGCTGGACCCGAGCACGCGGGCCCTGACGTTTCCGGTCGACTGCGATGAGATCGACCCGGTCCCCGGCCCGCGAGGCGAGCGCGGCCAGCAGCAGTGCGGCGTCGAGGTAACTGTCAAGGCGCGGCACTCCCGCGACCCGGCCTGCGGACGTGCGCCCGGTGTCGAGCACGATCACGATGTGCCGATCCCGCTCGGGCCGCCACGTCCTGACGACGACCTCCGCCTCGCCGCGCGCTCGAGCGCCAGTCGATCGAGCGCACGTCATCTCCGATGACGTACTCGCGGAGCGAGTCGAATTCCGAGCCCTGGCCCCGGATGAGGCTGCGATGCTGCCCGTCGAGCTGCCGCAGCATCGCCAATTTTTCCGGCAGGTGCCGTCGGCTCAGGAACGGCGGCAGCACCCTGACGGTCCAGGGGACCTCCCGGCTCGCCTGCCGGCCCGCCAGCCCGAGCGGGCCGAGGGAGCGCACAGTGACCGGGCCGGCCGTCGTGTCCCCCCGCCGGGTCGGCGCCAGAGCCGTGGTCATCGCGATCCGGCCACCGGGCGGGATCAGCACGCGGGCCCGGCCGTTCGCATGCAGGCTCGGCTGCCAGGCGTCCCGGACGGTCGCGCGCAGCTGCCGGCGGCCCGGGTTGACGATCGTCAGCGTCACTGCTCCCTGCTGACCGAGCAGGATGCGGGTGTCACCTGAGCGGCGGAACTGAAGCCGGCGCACGCTCGCGGCCAGCGCGATGTCGGCTCCGATGGCGGCCGCGATCAGCCCGTCGACTGTCAGCAGGCCGGCCGTCGTGCGCAGCAGCACCGCCGCGACGGTCGCGACGAGAGCGACAAGAGCCGCCCGTCCGGTCAGCGCCATCCGACTGCCTACCGGGGGACCGGGACAGCGGCGAGCACGCCTTCGAGCACGCCGTCGGCCGAAGTGCCGTCGAGCTCGGCCTCGGGCCGGAGCTGGATCCGGTGCCGCAGCGTCGGCCGGGCCAGCGTCTTGACGTCGTCGGGCGTGACATAGTCACGGCCGGACAGCCAGGCCCAGGCCCGGCTGGTTGCCAGCAGCGCCGTGCCGCCGCGCGGGGACACGCCGAGCCGCAGGGCGGCCGAGGACCTGGTGGCGCGGCAGAGGTCAACGATGTAGCCGGTCACCTCGGCCGACACGCTGACGGTGGCGGCCGAGGCTCGCGCCGCGGCGAGGTCTGCCGCGCTGGCAACCCGGCGGATTCCGGCCGCGGCGAGATCACGCGGGTCGAATCCGGAGGCATGCCGGCGGAGGATGCCGATCTCTGCGTCCCGGTCCGGGACGCTCACTGTCAGCTTCAGCAGAAAGCGATCAAGCTGCGCCTCAGGCAGCGGGTAGGTGCCCTCATACTCGACCGGGTTCTGGGTGGCCGCGACCAGGAAGGGAACAGGCAGCGGTCGCGGAACTCCCTCCACGGACACCTGCCGTTCCTCCATCGCCTCCAGCAGCGCGGCCTGTGTCTTCGGCGGGGTGCGGTTGATCTCGTCGGCGAGCAGCAGGTTGGTGAAGACCGGGACCCTCGCGGTACTCGAACTGGGCCGTGCGCGCGTCGTAGACGAGCGAGCCGGTGACGTCGCCCGGCATCAGGTCGGGCGTGAACTGAACCCGCTTGCTGTCCAGCGCCAGCGTGGCCGCCAGTGCACGGACCAGCAGGGTCTTCGCCACGCCGGGCACGCCCTCGAGCAGCACGTGGCCCTGGCACAGCAGGGCGACGATGAGGCCGCTCAGCACCTGTTCCTGGCCGACCACGGCCTTGCCGACCTCGTCCCTGACCGCGATCAGCGACGGCGCGTCCGGGAGCCTGCGGGGCGCCCGGAGCGTCAGGCCCGGCCGGTCCTGGCTCAAGGTCATCAGTGCTCACGGCGTGCCTGCCTCTCGCTCAAACTGATCAAGGTCACGGGCCAGGTCGACCAGCGCCTGGTCGGACCCTGGCGCGGCGCCGTAGAGCAGGGCGGCGACAGCGTCCGGCGGCCGCCCTGAGCGCAGCGCCAGTGCCGCGACCAGACCGCCTCCGGGGTCGCTCCGGATGCCAGCCCGGCTGCGGGCCCGGCCCGGCTGATCGCCGCCGTCCGCAGCGCGCTGGCGGCGCTGGCTCTCGCCCGGCGGGACTGGTACAGGCGTCCGTGGCCTTCCACCGTCTCGGCGGCCCTGACGACGACCGGCAGCGGCTCGGCAACGAGCGGGCCCAGCCGGCGCGCCCGCCAGCAGACGGCCAGCAGCAGCGCGACCGCCAGCTGGATCGCGACCAGGTAGGCGGCCAGCGGCACGAGGCTGAAGAACGACCTCGGTCCGGCCGGCCCGGCCGCCGCGACGGTGGCGGCCGGCGGCACCAGCCAGACGATACGGCGGGCGGACAGCAGGTTGATGGCGAGCGCGGCATTTCCCTGATCGCCGAGCGCCGCGTTGGTCATCGGGGTGCCGGTGCCGAGGACGGTCACCAGGCGGCCGTGCACGGTCAGCTGCACCAGAGACGGATCGCCGCCGACCGGATAGCACTGCGCGACCGAGGCCGCCGCCCGCCCGCGGACCGGGGCGACCAGCACGCCGCCCATATCCGCGCTGCCGGCTAGTACGGCCGCGTACAGGGTGCAGGCAGCCGGGATGCCGCCGACCTGAGCGCCGGTGGTGGCCAGCTGCAGACCGGTGCCGAATGCCGTCAGCGTGCGGGCGTCAGGCTCGACGAGGACGACATTGGCCCGCACCCGGGCCAGGCTCGCCAGCTGCTGCCCGGACAGGTAGTAGGGACTGGTGACGACCAGGGTGGACCCGGCGGTCGCCTCGGACGCGGCCGGGCCGGTGCTGGTCACCGTCGTGACCTGACGGCCGAGTCCGGTCAGCACGTCCGCCAGGGCGCGCGCTCCCGTGCCGCCCGTGGAGCCGGGGTTCAGGTACGCGTTGCCCGGCTGCTGCCAGATCAGTCCGGCTGCGACACCGGCCAGGATGATGAGCAGTCCGATCGCGATCCAGGCACGGGCACGCTGCCATTGGCGGCGGATGCCCTGGCGGCGGGCGCGCGGCTGGCGCCCGCGGCCGTGGCGGTGCGCTGGCGGCCCGCTCGCCTGCGGATGCCTGAGCGGTCACCGGCCCGCTCCCGGCGGGGCTCGTTGCTACCCGTCAGCAGGCTCGCAGGCGGCGGGCCGCAGGCGGCGGGCTGGCAGGACGCAGGCCGGGCGGCCGGGCCAACGCCACCGGGCCGCGGCCGCGGCCACGATGCGCAGGTCAAGCTCCCTGAGCTGCTGATAGCCGACCAGGCTGCCAGGCCTGCCGCCATAGCGCACGTCATCGAAGAGCCGCGCCGCCCGGCCCAGAGCGGCCGCCTCGGCCGGGATCGCGCTGGCGGCTTCCTGGCCGAGTTCCGCCGCGGTCCGCCCCGGCCGGGGCTGGAGAATCCCCCGCTGCTCGAAGATCGACCGCAATCGCGCGGAAGCGCGCGGTAATCGCTGCCGGGTAGTCGCCGCCCGAGGCGTGCTGATCCGCCGCCAGCCGGTACCCTGCGGCGCTCATCGGCCTGCCGTCGACGACCGGGCCGCGCGGCCGCCGGTTCACTCTGGCCGGCCCGGCCAGCCACGGCCCCCGCCGCAAGGACGACGACAACGGCCGCTGTGAGCAGTGCCGCGCCCAGCCACCCTGGCCGGCCAGCGCTCCCGTGGGCAGCGAGCGACTGAAGCCAGCCGACGATGTCATGCCAGATCCGCGACCACGCCGACGGCTTGTAGATGGACCGCGCCAGCTCACGCTGCGCCAGTTGCCTGGCCCGCTCCCGGCTGATGCCAGGCTCGCTGCCGGCGGCTGCTGCCGTTGCGATGGCCTCCGGGCCGGTCAGCATCCTGACCCTGGCTGCCCTGGCCCTGCGACCGGTAGCCAGGCGGCCCGTGTCCTGCGGCCGTGGCCCGCGGCCGAAGCCTTGTCAGCCCGTGTCCCGTCAGCACCGCCCCCGCCGTCGCGAACTGGCTGCTGCGCAGGGCCAGGTCCAGCCCTTCCCGGCGCATCCGGACATCGCAGTACACCAGCGCCGCGGTGCCGGCCAGAAACGGCCGCGCGACTGTTCCTGAGATGACGGTCCCGACCGCTGCCAGCGCGACGGACAGCACCGACGGGCCCGTCGGGGCAAGGCCGATGAGAGCGAGATCCGCGCCGGCGAACGGCAGCACCAGCAGATAGGCGACGACCAGGAAGATGGCGCCGGCCAGCACCTGAATGCCCAGCACGCGCCAGAAGCTGCTGAACCCGAGCCGCCAGGCCCGGCGGATCGCCGCGGCGGGGCTGAGCCGCTCCAGCAGGAGCGCGGGGGCGGCGAGACTGAGCACCGCCCAGAGCGACGACCTCGGCGACCGAGGGTCAGTCAGGCCGAGCAGGCTGCCAGCGACGATGACGAGCGGCTGGCCAGTCGCGATCGCCACGGCGATGAGGGCCGCTGCCGGGATCCAGAGTGCGCAGTAGATGAGCAGCAGCAGAACGCTCAGCCCGAGCAGCGCGGCCACCCGCGGCCTGAGGACAGTCCACGCTTCCGCCGCCCTGGTCGGCCAGCCGAGCAGGTTGCGCCCGACCACGACGGCGAGCACGCTTGCCAGCGCCGTACTCACGCCGACGCCGAGAACCAGTCCGGTGGCTTCGGTCCACGTCGCCGTCGTGCCGCCGGAGAGAGTCCGGTTCAGGGCCAGAGTCAGGATCGCGCTCACGACCGCCAGGCCAGCCGACAAGGCCGTGGCGCTGCCCAGTGCGGCGCCCGGAGCCTGGCGCATGGACGTGATCGCGCCGTTGAAGATCTCGCCCATGCCGAGCGGCCTGAGCGGCAGCCCGCCCGGCCGCAACGGAAGCTGCAGCTGCCAGCTGCCTGCCGCGTCCGGGGCAGAAGTGCGCCCGGCTGGCCCGGCGTAACCGCGCGGCGCCCCGGCATCGGGCCGCTCCGGCGCCCCGTCGCGGGCAGTGGCAGGCGGGGACGTCCCGGCGGCGGGGCCGCGGCCATCAGCGGGCAGGCCGTTAGCCTGCTCGCTGCTGTCCGACATGCTGTGCTCCTAGCGTGCCCGGGCGCCGCTGGCGCCGCTAGCGGGACGGGTCGCAGACCCGCGCCCCATACTGGCATGCGGGCCTGCGATCCAGGGCGCGCGGATCGCGAAGCAGGCGACCCCGCGCCTGCCCGTAGCTGCGCCTGCGTTCGGGCCGGTCAGGCGCTAGCGGGGATGCGCGCGGCCGCGAGGCTTACCAGCCCGGAAGCTGGCTACCGGGGCCTGCCGGCGCCGGGCGCCAGGCCGTGCCGAACTCATCGCCGGTGAGCGCCTGGCTCTCCGCCGCGCTGCGCAGGACCAGGTCGAGTCCTTCCCGGCGCATGCGCAAATCCGCGTAGAGGAGCACGGCGACGCCCGCGCTCACCGGCCTGGCGATCGTGCTCGCCACGATGCCGCCGATGGCGCCAAGTATGACCGCGGCAACGGAGGCCGAGGCGGTCAGGCTGAACACATTCGATGAGCCGCCAGCCAGGTTGCCCAGGATCGTGAACGGAAGGCTGAGCAGGGTGGCGGCGATTCCCACGACGATCTCGGTGAGCAGGAGTATCCCGAAGAGGCGCCAGAAGCTGCCCCGGCTCAGCTCCCAGGATCTCGCGATCGCGTTTCGCGGCGTGGTCCGCTCCAGCATCAGCGCCGGCAGGGCAAGGCTCAGCCGGATGCCCAGCAGGATCTCGAAGACCACGCTGGCGATACCGCCGAGCACCGCGATGATGGCCGCGACTGGCCCCAGGTGGAGCAGCACCAGGACGACGGCGACAACGGCGACCGGAAGCGGAACGCATATACCGATGAGCAGCAGAAGCAAGCTCGTGCCGATCACCGCGCCTAGCCGGGAGGCGCGCCAGGCCTCACCGAGCCTCACGGTCCGGCCGAGTATGCCGCGGCCGATCACGACACTCAGCATGCCGGTCAGCGCCGAGGTCATCACCAGGCTGAGCACGATGGTGAGAGCAAAGGCAGGAAGCAGGACGCCGAGCACGTCGGTAACCGCGCTGTCGATCTGGTGCGGACTGAGATTCTGGCCGTTCTGCAGGGTGTGCTGCAGGCTGGTCAGCCGGCCCGACTGCGAGCGCTCGGCCGCCTCGATGATGGCGGTCAGGATGCCGTAAATGGTCATGACGATGGCGGCCAGGCCGAACGTCGCGGCCGGATTGCGCCGGGCCGAGGTGACAGCGCCGTTCAGGATGTCGCCCAGCCCGAGTGGGCGCAGCGGGATGCCGCCAGGTGCGGGAGCGGCGTTCCAGCCTCCGGGCTGGCCGTAGCCGGGCTGGCCGTAGCCGGGCTGCCCGTAGCCGGGCTGCCCGTAGCCGGGTGCCCGTAGCGGGCTGCCCGCAGCGCCCTCGCGGTAGGGCGCGCTCGAGGCGCCGGGCGGGATCGAGTCTCTCGCGCCGGGCGGGACCTGCCTCTCTCCGCCGGGCGGAAACTCGTCCGTCACGTGGGCTCCTTAACGGCCTGGATGCGTGCGCGCGGGCATCGCTCATGTTCCCATGGCGTCGGCGCACCGTCCCGCAATCTAGTAGTAAACCGCCATAATTTGCGCATGATCGTGGCTCGCAGGTTGGCGGAATCTCGCGCGGGCGGCGAGACTCGGCAGATGGAGACCATGGCCCAGGCCAGTGCCGCCGCGGCCCGGCTGGACATGGCGGCGCTCCGGTGGCTGCCGCCGCCGGCCGGCCCGGCAATCGAGTTGCTCGACCAGACCAGGCTTCCCGGCGAGGAGGTCCGCCTGGTCTGCGCTGATGTTCCGGCGCTGGTCGACGCCATCCAGCGCCTGTCCGTCCGCGGGGCACCGCTGCTCGGGGTGGCGGGCGCCTTCGGCGTGGCGCTGGCCGCCTGCCGCGGTGACGACGTCGAGAAGGCCGCGGCTGAGCTGGCCGGGGCGCGCCCGACGGCAGTCAACCTGGCCTGGGGCGTGCGCCGGGCTCTCGGTTGCTACCGGGCGGCCGCTGGTGCGGTCAAGCCCGTTCCCGGCTGGGAAAATCCGGCCGCGGCGGCGCTGGCCGAGGCAGCGTCCATTGCCGCTGAAGATGCGGAGGCGAGCGCGGCGATGGCCGCGCACGGGCTGACCCTGATACCGGAAGGTGCCTCGATCCTCACTCACTGCAACACCGGCGGTCTGGTGTCGGCGGGGGAGGGGACCGCGTTCGCCGTCATTCTGGCCGCGCACCGGGCCGGGCGGCTGACGCGGCTCTGGGTGGACGAGACGCGGCCGCTTCTGCAGGGCGCGCGGCTGACCAGCTGGGAAGCCCGCCGGGCCGGGATCCCGCATTCGCTGCTCGCCGACAACGCTGCCGCTTCCCTGATGGCCGCCGGGCAAGTGGATGTTGTGCTGACCGGGGCCGACCGGATCGCCGCCGACGGCAGCGTGGCCAACAAGGTCGGCACGTACGGCCTGGCCGTCCTGGCCCGGCATCACGGCGTGCCGTTCGTGGTGGTTGCGCCGGTATCTACAGTTGATCTTGAAACGCCGCGCGGAGGCGCAATTATGGTCGAGCACCGGGCCTCCGCAGAGGTGACTTCGGTGGCCGGACGGCCGGTCGCGCCGGCCAGCACGCCGGCCTACAACCCGGCTTTTGACGTGACCCCGCCCGAGCTGATCACTGCCATCGTCACCGAACTAGGGGTGATTCAGCCGGTCACGGCAGGTAATCTGCGAGTCCTGGGCACTGATGCCAACGCCGTGGCGGGTCCCCAAGCCGCCGTCTACGTGGAACGATGAGGGCTATGAAGGGTCGCGTGCTGGTCGTCGATGACGACGCCGCTCTGGCTGAGATGCTCGGCATCGTGCTGCGTGGCGAGGGTTTCGAGCCGACGTTCGTCGCTGACGGTGACCGGGCACTTGAGGCCTTCCGGGACACCAAGCCCGACCTGGTGCTGCTCGACCTGATGCTGCCCGGCATGGACGGCATCGACGTCTGCCGCCAGATCCGGGCTGAATCGGGCGTGCCGATCGTCATGCTCACGGCCAAGAGCGACACTGTCGACGTGGTGCTCGGCCTGGAGTCCGGTGCCGACGACTACATCGTCAAGCCCTTCCAGTCCAAGGTCCTGATCGCCCGGGTGCGTGCCAGGCTGCGGCGCACCGACGACCCGGCGCCGGAGACGCTGACCATCGGCGATGTGACCATCGACGTCGCCGGGCACTCGGTCCAGCGCGCCGGCGAGCCGCTCAACCTCACTCCGCTGGAGTTCGACCTGCTGGTGGCGCTGGCCCGCAAGCCCCGGCAGGTGTTCACCCGCGAGGTCCTGCTCGAGCAGGTCTGGGGTTACCGGCACGCGGCCGACACCCGGCTGGTCAATGTCCACGTGCAGCGGCTCCGCGCCAAGATCGAGAAGGACCCCGAGCGGCCGGAAATCGTGGTGACCGTCCGGGGCGTTGGCTATAAGGCGGGTCCGGGCTGATCCGGGGCCTGCGCCGGCCTGCCAGTCAGTCCGTGCCGACCAACCACCGGGGAAGGGCAGTGAAGGGAGCAGCCGCCACCGTCAGGGCCAGCTACCGCAGCTGGCTGGCCCGGCCGCGCTCAGCCGTCACGACCCAGGCCCGGCGGCGCCTGCGGCAGGTGAGGGACCGCTACCGGCACTCGCTCCAGCTCCGGGTCATCACGGCCACGCTGATCCTGTCCGCGGTCGTCGTGTCCGTGCTCGGCTACATCCTGATGCAGCACCTCGTCGCGGGCATTTACGCGAACGCCCAGCATTCCGCCGAGGAAATCTCGAACGCCGGCCTCGCGACCGCGGCGAATTCTGGCAACTTCGGTGAGCCGCCGAACTCAGGTTCGCTGCAGGATATGTACCTGCTCGCGCAGAACCTGAGGTCCACCGAGGGCACGCCTTACGCCGTCGAAGTGACGCTGCTGCCCCAGTTCCAGGGCCCGCCGGTCTACAGCAGCGGCGACGCGGTCGGGTTCTACCGCTCGCTCCCGCAGTTCCCCGGCAAACTGACCGCCGCGGTGGCTCGCGAGTCGAAGGGCCGCGGCCGGGTCGCGCAGCGGCCGCTCAGCGAGTGGAGCAGCATGGCGGTGGGCTCTAGCCAGCGGCCCGGTCCCGGGCCTGCTTGTCGGCGCGCCGTTCGGGAGCGCCTACGAGCTCTACTACTTCTTCCCGCTGGCGACCGAGCAGCAGACCATCGCGAGCATCCAGCAGAGCCTGCTCCTTGCCGGGATCGCCGTGGTCTTCCTGCTGGCCGCGATCGCCTGGCTGGTAAGCCGCTGGGTGGTCGTGCCCGTGCGGCTGGCATCGCAGGGCGCGCGCCGTCTGTCGACCGGCCAGCTGACCGAGCGCATGGAAGTCCGCGGGTCGGATGAGCTGGCGGCGCTGGCGACCTCGTTCAACGAGATGGCCGCAAGCCTTCAGGAGAAGCTCGAGGAGCTTGAGGACCTGTCCCAGGTCCAGCGGCAGTTCGTCTCCGATGTCTCGCACGAACTCCGGACGCCGCTGACAACCATCAGGATTGCCTCGGACGTCCTGTTCGGTGCGCGGGAGGACATGGACGCCGCCGCAGCGCGGTCGGCGGAGCTGATGCAGGGCCAGCTTGAGCGATTCGAATCCCTGCTGACTGACCTGCTGGAGATCAGCAGATACGACGCGAACGCCGCGACCCTGGACGCCGAGCCGACCGACATCGGCACCATCGTGCTGCAGTCGGCGGACATCGCTCAGCAGCTCGCCGAGCGCCGCGGCACGCGGATCGAGTTCCGGCTGCCGGGCGAGCCGTGCATTGCCGAGGTGGACCGGCGCCGGGTCGAGCGGATCCTGCGCAACCTGCTGCTCAACGCGGTGGAGCACGGTGAGACGAGGGACACCGTGGTCACTGCTGCCATGGACTCGGCGGCCATCGCGATCTCGGTCCGTGACTACGGGGTCGGGCTGCGGCCAGGAGAAGAGCAGCTGGTCTTCGACCGGTTCTGGCGGGCAGACCCGGCCAGGGCGCGAACCTCGGGCGGTACCGGGCTCGGGCTGGCGATCGCGCTGGAAGATGCCCGGCTGCACGGCGGGTGGCTGGAGGCCTGGGGCGAGCCGGGACGGGGGTCGGTGTTCCGCCTGACTCTGCCGCGGACGGTCGGCGGTGAGCTGCATGGCTCGCCGCTGCCACTGAGCCCGCTGCCGCTGGCCGGCGTCGGCGATTTGCCGGCCGGAACGGCCGAGGAGCCGGACCCGGCGCAGCCTGACGGGCCGCAGCCTGGCCCGGCGCAGGCCGGCCCGGCAGGGCCCGGCGGGCCCCAGCCCGGCGCGCCGCAGTCCAGCGAGGGGCAGCCTGACGCGACGCAGCCGGGCCTGACGCCGCCTGCAGAGACGCAGCCGGACGGGCAGGCACCGCAGGCACCGGCCGGCACTGGGGTCGGCGCCCGTGGCTGACCGGCCAGTTCCGCACCGGGTCGCTGCTCAGCGCCTGGCGCCCGCGCGCTGGCTGACAGCGGTGATCGCGGCTGCCGTCGTTGCCGTGCTGGCTGGCTGCGCGGCCGCTCCTGAGGGCGGAGTGCCGCGGCCGGTGAGCACGGCCGGCAGCCAGGTGCAGGCCTATGTCCAGCCGCTGCCGCCGCCCGGCCCGAAGACGTACTGGAGCCCTAGCCAGGTCGTGCTCGGTTTCCTGCACGCCAGCGCCAGCTACGCCTTCGACCGGGCGGCGGCGCTGGAGTACCTGTCGCCGAAGCTACGCCGGAGCTGGCATCCGGGGCCGGTCACCGTCGTCAGCTCGCTCAGCCCGGCGAAGCAGCTGCCGTACCATCCGCAAGCCGTGCAGGCCGGGCCGGCTGAGCAGTACAAGTCAGTTCAGTTCAGCGGCCAGCGGCTGGCCACGCTCAGCCAGACCGGCCAGTACCTGTACTCGCCGGGAACGTCCACCTACCAGTTCATCCTGACCCAGGTGAACGGCGGCTGGCTGATCAGCACCCTGCCGCTGGGCGGCCAGAGCCTGCTGCTCACGCAGAACGACTTCGAGCACGTGTATCAGCCGCGCAACCTGTTCTTCTTCGCGCCGCAGAATTCCTGGGCGGTCAACGGCAACCTGGTCCCCGACCCGGTGTACGCGCCCTTGCAGAGCGCGAACAGCGCGCTCAACACCACCCTGGCGACCGGTCTGGTGGAAGGCCTGCTGACCGACGACAAGAGCTGGCTCAGCGGGGCCACGACGACCTCGTTCCCGCCAGGGACGAAGCTCATCGGAATCACCTTCGACGGGCAGACAGCTGTCGTCAACCTGGCAATCCCCGCGGCCGAGCGGTCGAAGCAGCACACTCAGTCGATGGTCGAGCAGCTGCTCGCGACGCTCGGCAGCAAGGCTTACTCGGCCCCGCTCGCGCATAACGTCGAGCTGGTGATCAACGGCCGGGTGGCCTATGACGCGGAGAACCCGAACCTGGTCTTCCCGGTTCACACGGCGCCGCTCATCTACCAGGGATCGCCGGGAGCGGTCGACGAGAATGGCACCCGTTCCAGCCTGGTGACCGCAGCGGAGCTGGGGTCAGGAACGATTACGGCGCTGGCTGCTTCCGGTACGAGCGGGATCCCGCAGCCTGCCGTCGCGGCCGAGGATGGTCACGGGTGCGCGTTGTTCCTGCCGGTGCCCGGTTCCGCGGCTCAGACCGGGCAGCAGTACCGCAGCTACCGGCTATCCACCTCCGGTGGCCCGTGCACGTCGCTGAGCTGGGACGCTAACGACAACTTGTGGGCCGTCGCCGGAGATCACATCTGGGTGCTGCGAACCTCGACGCGGCAGGTTGTCCCGGTGACGGGCCCGGCGAACCTCCCGGTCGGCGGCCAGTCGGGCACGACCGTGCTCAGCTTGCAGATGGCGCCGGACGGGGTCCGTGCCGCGCTGCTGCTCAAGACCGCTGCCGGCAACCGCCTGGTCCTGGCCGCGGTGACGAGCAGCGCGGGCAGGTTCTCCCTGGGGCGGGCCGTAGCGGTCGGAACTGGCCTGGCCAGTCCGGTCGCGGTGAGCTGGTACAGCCCTTATGAGCTGGTGGCGCTGACCAGCACCGGCATCTGGGAGGTACCGCTGACCGGGGGGGCCGGCCAGCTGCTCGCTCCGGCTCCGGCGGACGCCGTGTCTCTCACCACCGACGGCTCGACGCTGGTCGTGGGCACCAGCAGCGGTGAGATCCTGACCTCGGCCACCGACGGCAACTCGTGGGTGAAAGCCGCGTCCGGGTCGATTCCGAGCTATTCGTCGTAACCGGTTCAGGCCGGCCCTGCTCGCGGCAGCGAGCCCGCCGGCTGCCGGCCCGGCCTGGCCCGAAGCCGCCTGATTCAGCCGGGGCGAGTCGCAAATCCGGTACTGAGCAGGCGGAATCCGGCACTCACCCGGGTGAATCGGCCGCCGACTCCGCTGACTTTCAGCGGGCGGGCGGATAACGTCGAGTCATGGCACCCGTCCGGGTCCGTGGTTGCACCAGGCCAGCCGCCCTGTCGTCAGGGCAGCGGGCCTGGCTAGCCGATGCCAGCCGCAGGCAAAGCGGCCCACGTAAGGCGACTTGTCGTCGACCGATCACGGTGCGGCTTAGAAGTAAGTCCTGCCCCGCCCGAGGATCCGATGTCCTCCGGGTCCGGGAGAAGGGTAGTAGTGGCACAAGCCGCCGCGAACCCCTCAGCAGGCGGATGTGGGGTAGAAGACCAGGTCGGCCGGGCGGGTGCCGCTAACTAGACCCGGACAAGAAGGGAGTTCCTTAGTGGAAGTCATCTTCAAAGCCCTGCACACAGATCTGCAGGAGAGGTTCCGGCAGCACGCGCTGGCCAAGATCGCCAAGATCGAGAAGCTGGACAGCAAGGCCATCAGGATCGACGTCCAGGTCTCGGCGGAGCACAATCCGCGACAGTCGGGGACCAGGGAGCGAGTCGAGATCACCGTTGTCTCTCGCGGTCCCGCCATTCGCGCCGAGGCTGCGGCTGCGGAGCGATTCGCAGCGCTTGACCTGGCCTTCGGGAAGCTCGAGTCCAGGCTCAGGCGTTCCTGTGACCGGCGCAAGGACCGTCATGGCACGCACGCTCCGATCCGCCTCGCCGACGTTCCCGAAGCTGACCTGGCTTCTGATGCCGAATCACCGGCCATCAGGCTCGGGGCTGGCGGCGGGCTGCTCGCGGGGAAGGGCGCCGCTGCCGCGATGGCGAGAATGGCCGCCGCTGCCGATACGGCCGATGAGGCCGAAGCGGCCGAGCCTCCCGAGCTAGAAGATGACGTCCAGGTCGACATGGATGGCGACGGGCCGCTGGTGGTCCGCGAGAAGTTCCACGCCGCAAGCCCCATGACGATCGAGCAGGCTCTGTTCGAGATGGAGCTCGTCGGCCACGACTTCTTCCTGTTCGCCGACGTGGCGAGCGGCCTGCCGAGCGTCGTCTACCGGCGCCGGGGCTACCAGTACGGAGTGCTGAGGCTCGTTGACGAGCACGCCGGCCCGGCTCAGGCCGCCCATCGGCCGGCGGCCCAGAGCCGGGCCAACGGGCGAGCGCCCGCAGGCGTGCCGGCCGAGTCGGCTGGCGGCCCGAAGGGCGTGTCCGCCAGCGTCCCCCGGCCGCAGGCTGGCGTCGGCTCCGGCTAGTACCGCGGCTAGCCTTCCGTACATACCGCGCGGGCTGGCAGCGCCGCGTCCGGGCCCGCAGCCCGGGCCCGGCCGGCGCGCTGGCCCGGGCCCGGGCTTGCAACGCAGGCCCGAGTCGGCGAGAGTTTCTGGCACGGGCATCGCGGGGGCCGGGGTCTGGCGGGACCGGGCAGGGTAACTGCTTGGGTCGCTAAGGAGGAGGATCATGGGCCGCAGTGCCGGGGCTAGTTCGCAGGCACCGGACGATCAGGCTGGCCCGGGCCGGGGCGGCGCTGACAGAAACCCGTCGACGAGCGGGAACGAGCAGCCTTCCCCTCCCGGCACCCGCCCGGCCACAGCCGAGCCCATCCGCACACTGATCGTTGATGACCACGCGCTGTTCCGCCGCGGGCTCGAGATGGTGCTGGACTCCGAGCCCGATATCGAGCTGGTCGGTGAGGCCAGCGACGGCAAGGAAGCGGTCACCAAGGCGGGCGAGTCGCTGCCGGACATCATTCTCATGGACATTCGCATGCCGCGCAGCAGCGGGATCGAAGCCTGCCGGGCGCTGAAAGACGTCGCCCCGAGCGCCAAGATCGTGATGCTGACGATCAGCGACGAGGAAGAAGACCTGTTCGAGGCCATCAGGGCCGGGGCCAGCGGTTACCTCCTCAAGGACATCCCGCTCGACGAGGTGGCCGACACCGTGCGCGCCGTCAACGGCGGGCAGTCACTCATTAACCCGTCCATGGCAGGCAAGCTGCTAACCGAGTTCGCGGCGCTGGCGCGGCGGGACGAGGAAGAGCCGCCCCAGCAACTTCCCGCGCCGAGGCTGACGGACCGGGAGATCCAGGTGCTGCGCCTCGTCGCCAGGGGGATGAACAACCGGGACATCGCCAAGGAGCTGTTCATCTCCGAGAACACGGTGAAGAACCACGTCCGCAACATCCTGGAGAAGCTGCAGATCCACTCGCGGATGGAGGCCGTCATGGTCGCCGTCCGGGAGAAGCTGATCGAATTCGGCTGACGGCTGGTCGCCGTCTCACAGCCGGCCTGGCGGCGCTGCCGGGTCGCTGCGTGCATCTGGTACGGCTATGGCAGTACTAACCGCAGCTCAGCTCGTGTCTTGTGAGCCTCCCCAGCGGCTGGGTGCGGCTCCGCTTGTCAGGAAGTGCCTGACGCCGTAAGGTGCTGCCTGACAAGGGTCAGGTGCTGCCTGACAGCGACGCAGCCGGAGAGGTGCCGAACATGGCCGTCAGCGAACTTCGCGAAGACATCGCGTGCTCGTTTTGCCGGAAGCCGCCGGCCCAGGTCGCGCGACTGGTCGCGGGTCCCGGCGTCTTCATCTGCGACGAGTGCGTTGGCCTGTGCACCGAGCTTGTCGCGCTCCCGTCGCAAGGCTCGGCGAAAGAGCAGGTAGCGAGCTGGGAGCAGAACATGTCCGACGATGACCTGCTGGGGCACCTGCCGAGGGTCGCGGCGGCGGCGGCGCAGGTCGAGCAGCAGCTGACCGGCTGGGTCCGGCAGGCACGCAGCCGGGGGATCACCTGGACGCGGATCGGGGAGTCGCTCGGAATGACCCGCCAGTCGGCCTGGGAGCGGTTCTCCGGCGAGGAGTAGGACTTCTCCGCCTGGCGCGCCGGCTCGGCCAGCACTGGTGCGGGGCCGGCCCGCACTTGGTTCGGCCAGCGCTCGGGTTCGGCAAGGGCCGGTTCGGCCGGAGGCAGTTCGGCCAGCGACCGGTTCGGCCAGCACTCGGGTTCGGCAAGGGCCGGTTCGTCCAGGGCGCGATTCGCCAGCGACGGGCTCCGCGAGCACAGGTGAGGTCGTGCCGGTCAGGCGCCGTGGGTTGCGAGCGCAGCCTGCAGCCGCTGCTCCAGCTGCGGCGGCTCCACCTGCTGCAGCTTGACGCTGTCGCAGCCGACCCAGGAGGCGGCCTCGACCAGGGCCTCGGCCATGGGCTCGGCCGCGCCGGGCTTATCCAGGGTGAGCTTCCGGGCGATCAGGGTGCTGCCGCTGCGAGCCGGGTCGACTCGGCCGGTCAGCTGACCGCCGGTGAGCAGCGGCATGGTGAAGTAGCCGTGCACGCGCTTAGCCTGCGGCACGTAGGCCTCGAGGCTGTGCTCAAAGCCGAACACGCGCAGTGTCCGCTTCCGGTCCCAGATCAGCGAGTCGAACGGTGACAGCAGGGTGGTCCGGTGCCGTCCCCGGCGCGCGCGAGCATCCGGGAGCCGGGGATCCAGCCACGCGCGCACGGCCGGGCCGCGCCGGCCGGCCGAGATCTCAACGGGCACGAGTCCGGCTGCGGCCGCCGACGTGGCCGCTGACAGCGCCCGGTTGCCCTGGCGCAGGCCAGCGCCCCCGTAGCGGAGGCGCTGGTAGTCAGCCAGGTCAGAGTGGGTCACGACGCCCAGTGCCCGCCCGGCCACGGCCGCGAGCCTGATCACGCACTCCTCGTCGGTCAGGGAGGCGGCCAGGAGCTCGGCCGGCAGGACGCGCTCGGGAAGGTCGTAGACGCGGCGCCAGCCGGTCCGGCGCGCGCAGATCACGTCGCCGGTGTCGAGCAGCCACTCCACCGCGATCTTCGTGTCGGACCAGTCCCACCATGGGCCGCCGTTCTTGGCGCCGCCGAGCTCAGTCGGCCGTCAGCGGGCCTTCGGCGCGGATCCGCGCTAGCACCTGCTCGCAGACCTCGGGATGGCTCTGATGCCAGCGCACCCCCCGGTCGCGGAACGCCCTCCGCCTGAAGGCGTAGTAAGGCCATTCCTCCAGCGGCAGCACACAGGCGGCATGGGACCAGTACTCGAAAGCCGACGGACGCCGCTGATGCCAGTACGCAGCCTCGATCTTGTCCCGGCCGATCGCGCCCAGCCGCGCGTAGGCGACCAGCTCGTGCGAGCGCGCTAGCACGCTGATGGTGTCGAGCTGAACTCCGCCTAGCCTGCGGAGCATGACGGGCACGCCGCCGCGGCGGGCGGCTGCCCCGATAAAGCCCTGGGCAAAGAGGGTGATCAGGCGCGCCTCGTCCTGACTCAGGGTGAGCTCGGGGGCGGGCAGCGGGGGTCGGGCCACGACACGGAGGCTACCGGCAGGCACCGACAGCCGCCCGGGCCGCGCAGTGCGGCCAGGCGGCCCGGCTAGCGGGCCGGCTTAGTACCAGTCGTCAAAGATGCGGCAGCCGAGCGCCATCAGCCCGCCGACGGCAGCCAGGCCGAGAGCGGCCCAGAACAGCCACCAGGTCGGCCCGAAGACCAGCGCGAGACCGCCGATCAGGAAGGCCACCATGATGACTGTGACGGCGGTCCAGGAGATGGCCCGCCCGTGGAAGGAAGGGAAGCTCACCGGAGTTCCCGGGACCTGCGAAACGAAGGGCGCGACGTCCTCGCCCGCGCCCATCCCTGACGCGCCGGCCACCGATGTGCCCGCAGTGGCTGGCCCGACCTGCTTCGCCATGCGCGCTGCTCCTCTCCTACCGCCTGTCGTTGTCCCTATCATTGTGGTCAGGAGCCAGTTATGGTGCACACTCGGCCCCATAGGTGAGCGTGCCGCACGAGTTGCTCCTGCGCGGACTCGGCTTCGGCGAGCGATGTCGCCTACCATGGCGGTGTGGCAGGAACACTGGTTACTGCCGTGCCGTTTAACTGCTAAGGGGATTGCCGCAGGCCCTGCTGGCCTGCCGAGCCGCAGCTAGCGGGCGGTTCGCCGGAAAAGGCCCCACCAGGAACCACGCCAGGAACATCCGCAGGGAGCGCGACGACAAAGTGCCAGCCTTCATCGACAACATCCTTCGCGCTGGCGAGGGCAAGACGCTGCGCAAGCTCAGAGCCATCGTCGGCCAGGTCAACTCGATCGAGGACGACTTCAAGGCGCTGAGCGACGCCGAGCTCCGGGCCATGACCGAGGAGCTGAAGCAGCGCCACGCTGACGGCGAGTCTCTGGACGACCTGCTGCCCGAGGCCTTTGCCGCGGTCCGCGAGGCTGCCAGCCGGGTGCTGGGCAGCGGCACTTCGACGTCCAGCTGATGGGCGGTGCCGCGCTGCACCTGGGCAATATCGCGGAGATGAAGACCGGTGAGGGCAAGACCCTGACCGCTGTGCTGCCGTCCTATCTCAACGCGCTGACCGGCCGCGGCGTGCACGTCGTCACGGTCAACGACTACCTGGCCAGGTACCAGTCCGAGTGGATGGGCCGGATTCACCGTTTCCTCGGCCTGGAAGTGGGCGTGATCCTCGCCGACATGGAGCCGGACGAGCGGCGCAGGCAGTACGCCGCCGATGTGACCTACGGCACGAACAACGAGTTCGGCTTCGACTACCTGCGCGACAACATGGCCTGGGGCCTGGAGGAATGTGTCCAGCGCGGCCACTACTTCGCCATCGTCGACGAAGTCGACTCGATCCTCATCGACGAGGCGCGGACCCCGCTGATCATCAGCGGCCCGGTGGACCAGAACAGCATCTGGTACCAGGAGTTCGCCAAGATCGCGCCGCGGCTGCGCCGGGGTGAGGACGGAGAGGGCGACTACGAGGTCGACGAGAAGAAGCGCACCGTCGGCATCCTGGAATCAGGCGTCGAGAAGGTCGAGGACTGGCTCGGCATCGACAACCTGTACGAGAGCGTCAACACCCCGCTGATCAGCTTCCTGAACAACGCGATCAAGGCCAAGGAGCTCTACTCCAGGGACAAGGACTACGTCGTGATGAACGGCGAGGTCCTGATCGTGGACGAGTTCACCGGGCGCATCCTGCACGGGCGGCGGTGGAGCGAGGGCATGCACCAGGCCGTCGAGGCCAAGGAAGGCGTGCAGATCAAGGACGAGAACCAGACGCTCGCCACGATCACGCTGCAGAACTATTTCCGGCTCTACGAGAAGCTCTCCGGCATGACCGGAACCGCTCTGACTGAGGCCAACGAGTTCCATCAGACCTACACCCTCGGCGTGGTCCCGATCCCGACCAACATGCCGATGATCAGGGTCGATCAGCCTGACCTCGTCTACCAGACCGAGGAAGCCAAGTACGACGCCCTGGTCGAGGACATCGTGGAGCGCCATGCCAAGGGCCAGCCGGTGCTGGTCGGCACGACCAGCGTCGAGAAGTCCGAGCGGGTGTCGCGCGAGCTCAAGCGCAAGGGCGTGCCGCACGAGGTACTGAACGCGAAGTACCACGAGCAGGAGGCCGCGATCGTGGCCAAGGCCGGTCACAAGGGCGCGGTCACCGTCGCGACCAACATGGCCGGCCGCGGTACCGACATCATGCTCGGCGGTAACCCGGAGTTCCTCGCGGACCTCCAGCTGCACCAGCGCGGCCTGTCACCGGTCGAGACGCCCGAGGATTACGAGGCCGCCTGGCCCGAGGCGGTGGAGAAGTGCCGTAAGGCCGTCGCCGAGGAGCACGAGGAGGTCGTGGCTGCAGGAGGCCTGTACGTCCTCGGCACCGAGCGGCATGAGTCTCGCCGCATCGACAACCAGCTGCGCGGCCGTTCCGGCCGTCAGGGCGACCCCGGCGAGTCCAGGTTCTACCTGTCCCTTGAGGACGAGCTCATGGTCAGGTTCAACGGCGACAAGATCGCGCACCTGATGCAGCTGATGAAGACCCCGCCAGACATGCCGCTGGAGTCCAAGCCCGTCAGCCGCGCCATCAGGTCGGCGCAGTCCAACGTCGAGTCGCTGAACTTCGAGATCCGCAAGGACGTCCTGAAGTACGACGACGTGATGAACCGGCAGCGCAAGGTCGTCTACGAAGAGCGGCGCGCGGTGCTTGAGGGCGTGGACCTCGAGCCCCAGATCAGCAGCATGATCGATGACGTCATTGACGGCTACGTCAGCGGCGCCACCGGAGATGGTTTCCCCGAGGAGTGGGACCTCGACAAGCTCTGGCGGGCGCTCAAGAGCCTGTACCCGGTCAGCATCTCGATCAACGATGTGACCGAGGCTGCTGGCGGGGAGCGCTCGCACCTGAGCAGCGAGTTCATCGCCGAGGAGGTCAAGGCTGACGCTCACGCCGCCTACGACCGGCGGGTGCAGGAGCTGACCCCCGAGGTGATGCGCGATGTCGAGCGGCGGGTCGTCCTGTCGGTTCTCGACCGCAAGTGGCGTGAGCACCTGTATGAGATGGACTACCTGCGCGAAGGCGTCAACCTGCGCGGCTACGGTCAGCGTGACCCGCTGATCGAGTATCAGCGCGAGGGCTACGACATGTTCAGGGCCATGATGGACGGGATCCAGGAAGACACGGTCGGCAGCCTGTTCAATCTGCAGGTCCAGGTCCAGCAGGACCCCATCATGGCCGAGGACGGTGCCAACGGCTCGGCTCCGGCGGGCCAGCTGATCCTGGCCCCGGCCACTCCCGATGCCTCGCTCGCTCAGCCGGCTCCGGCGGCCGAGCCGCCGCGCCGCCCGGCCGGCCGCGGCCCAGCCGCGCCAGCCGCAGCGTCAGTCGCGTCCGGCGGCTCGGCCGGCGGCAGCCGCGGCTGAGGAGGCTGAGCCTGGCCTGCCCGCGGGCCTCGCGCGCGGCCTGGCGCGGCCGCAGCGGTCGGGAAGCCTCAGCTACAGCGCGCCGAACGAGGATGCGTCCGGCACGGCTCAGCACTCAACCGGCTCAGCCTCCGGCACTAGCTACGCCAACGTCGGCCGCAATGCTCCGTGCCCGTGCGGTTCGGGCAAGAAGTTCAAGCAGTGCCACGGCGATCCTCGCAACCGATAGCAGACCGGGCGTATTGCCTTCAGATCAGGCGCCGGTAACCGGCAGGCGCGCATGATTGCTGTGCGCCGGTGAGAACCGGAGCAGTTGCTAACGCGACCGTCGCGCGGGCGCGAACCGGGCGTGATCGCCGTTGATCACGCTGGCTGCTGTCGTCAGGCGGATTCGATGGCCGTACAGCACCACCGGCTGCCTGCTGCGCCGGCGCGGTCCTGCCTGCTCTCGCTCGAGCCGGAGGGCGAGCACCCGGATCCTCGGACCGAATCCCACTACTGCCGTCATCTCGACCACGTTGTCGGCCGGTACCGAGGTCATCACCCGGCGGACTTTCGGCCGCTGGTTTGTGGCCAGCATCGGGCCGAGCTGGCGGATGCGCCTGCGTGCCTGCTCGGTGGTCCAGGGCGCCAGTTGCGTGGCCGGCCGGGAGCCGGCCAGCGTCTCCGCCAGGACCTGGGCAAACTGACTCGGCCAGCCGTCCGCCGGGCCGGACCGGGCCGTGCGGCCCGCCGGTCCGCCAGGCCTGCGGCCGGGGTCTGGCTCATCAGGCGCGTCCGGCCCTGGCGGCTCGGGACCAGGCGGGGCGGCCGCGGCCGATTCGGCGGCTGCGGTAGCGCTCGTCACCTCGTTCCCGGTATGAAGGTCTTTGCCGGTAACGGCGGTCTCGTCGTCAAAAGGCGGAGCCGGATCCGGCACGGCAAGCCGGCGCACAGCCACCGGGTCAGGCAGCGGAGCCTGACGCCCTGGCCGGGGACGGCGAGTCGGGAGCATGGGCACGACAGCTGGCCTGGCCGGTATGTCCGAATCTGGCCCGGCTAAGGAGGGGGGCGGGTTCTGCTGCATGCCTTGAGTTGTACTAGCCGCCGGTGACATTTCGGGTTCGGAATGCGGCGGCGCCCGCGCTGGTTCAATGACGTGAGTTACAAAAGCAACCATCAGGAGACCCACCGTGTCGTCACTGCCACCACTGGTCGAGCCAGCCGCTGACCTGACCGTCGATGAGGTCAGGCGCTACTCCCGCCACCTGATCATCCCGGAGATCGGCATGACCGGGCAGAAGCGGCTGAAGAACGCCAGGGTGCTGTGCGTGGGCGCGGGCGGCCTGGGCTCTCCGGCCCTGCTCTACCTGGCGGCAGCCGGCGTCGGCACCCTGGGCGTCATCGACTTTGACGTGGTGGACGAATCGAATCTGCAGCGCCAGATCATTCACGGTCAGTCGGACATCGGCAAGCTGAAGGCCGAGTCGGCCGCCGAGAGCATCGCCGAGACCAATCCGTACGTGAATGTCCAGGTGCACACCGAGGCCCTGAGCAACGACAACGTGCTGGAGATCTTCTCCGGCTACGACCTGATCGTTGACGGAACGGACAATTTCGCCACCCGGTACATGGTCAACGACGCCTGCGTCCTGCTCGGCAAGCCGTACGTGTGGGGCTCGATCTTCCGGTTCGACGGCCAGGCCAGCGTGTTCTGGGCTGAGTACGGCCCGTGCTACCGCTGCCTGTACCCGGACCCGCCGCCGCCCGGCATGGTGCCGTCCTGCGCCGAGGGCGGCGTACTCGGCGTGCTGTGCGCGTCTATCGGCTCGATCCAGGTCACCGAGGCGATCAAGCTGCTGACCGGTGTCGGCGAGTCGCTGGCCGGCCGCTGATGATCTACGACGCCCTGGAGATGAGCTACCGCACGGTGCGGGTCCGTAAGGATCCCGAGTGCGCGATCTGCGGCAAGAACCCGACGATCACCAGCCTGATCGACTACGACGCGTTCTGCGGAGCGGTATCTGAGGACGCTGCCGAGGCGGCCTCGGGCTCAACGATCACCGCGACTGAGCTCAAGGACATGCTGGACCGCGGTGACAACATCTTCCTGGTCGACGTGCGCGAGCCGAACGAGTACGAGATCGTCTCGATCCCTGGCGCGACGCTGATCCCGAAGGATCAGTTCCTGACCGGCGCGGCGCTGGAGAAGCTGCCCCAGGACAAGCGGATCGTGCTGCACTGCAAGAGCGGCGCCCGCAGCGCCGAGGCTCTCGCAGTGGTCAAGAACGCCGGCTTCTCCGACGCCGTACACGTTGGCGGCGGTGTGCTGGCCTGGGTAAACCAGGTCGATCCGAGCCTGCCGACGTACTGATCACAGGCGCGCCGGGTGAGCGCGGGACATCGCGGCCGGGGCGCAGTCAGGCGGCCGAGGCGGGCAGAGACGGACCGTTGCGCCGGCTCAGGCCGTAAAATCCCGGTGTGATGTGGCAGCCGGAGCCGGAGGAGAGCCCGCCAGATGGCTCCAGCGCAGGTCACCGGCCGGTGCTTCCCGGTGACCAGTCACTGGCTCCCGGCCCGCAGCGCGATCAGCCTGATCAGCACGGGCAGCCTGATCAACGTGGGCTGCGCCGCGGAGCGCGGCTCGTGGCGTTCGGGCTTGTCCTGGTCGTCGGGCTGGCGAGCCTCGCCGTAGCGGCTGTGGGTATCGCCCACCAGCTGCTGCCCCGGCAGTTCACTCCGGCTCAGCAGCGGGCAATCGCCGCCTGGGAGGTGCAACGCCGCTGGCGAGCGGAGCCGGCCGGGGTGATCTTCCCGGCATCGGTCTCCTACCAGCTCCCCGCGCTCGCGCTCGAATCCGGGACCGGACTTGAGCTGCAGGCGGAGCGCCTCGGGATCAGCCCCGCATCAGCCTGTGCCGGAGCGGTCACCGGCGCCGCCGCGCAGGTGCTCACCGAGCACCATTGCTCGGCGGCGCTGCGGGCCACCTACGTCGACTCTTCTGGCGGCATCGTGGCGACCGTCGTAGTGGCAGTCCTGCCGAGCTCGGCAGCGGCAACGGCGGTGGTCGCGGACCTGATGAGCGCGCGGATCTCTCATTCGCAGACGGCCAGGGCCATGGCTGTCGCCGGTACCCCGGCGGCCAGGTTCGCGGACTCGCAGCGCCAGCTCTCCGACGCGGGCGCCGAAGGCCCGTACGTCATCATGTCGGCGGCCGGGTTCTCCGACGGCCGCCGCAAAGTGCATATTGCCGTCGACCATTACCTTGACTTCGAGCTGGTGAGCCTCGCGGACGGCCTCATCCACGCGGCCGGCCAGTCGCTGGGCAAGACGCCGGCGATCCCGGTCTGCCCGGGAGCACCCGGATGCTGAGCCGGGCACCGCGGCGGCGGCAGGCAGCGGCGGTCGCGATGGCGTCGCTCGCGGGGCTGCCCCTGCTGGCGCTCGCCCCGGCAGCGACGGCGAGAGCGGACGTTGTCAGGAACACCGAGCAGTGGGTTCTCAGCGATCTCAACATTCAGCCGGCCTGGGCGGTGACCCGCGGTCAGGGAATGACCGTTGCCGTCATCGACAGCGGCGTCGATCCCAACGTCTCCGACCTGACCGGAAGCGTGCGCACCGGCCCGAACTTCAGCGGCGTGAACACGCCGCCGACTAATCCGAACTGGGGCACGCACGGCACCTGGATGGCCTCGCTGATCGCCGGGCACGGTCATGACGGCGGCGGCAGTGGCATCATCGGCACGGCGCCGCAGTCCACTGTCCTGTCCATCCGGGTGATTACCGATCCGCAGGATCCTAACTACGGGGCCTACCAGCGGGAATCCGCGACCAAGGGGCAGGATGAACTGGCCGGCGCCATCCGGTACGCGGTCGGCGAGCACGTCCAGGTCATCAGCATGTCGCTCGGCTACAACCTGCCGAGCGAAGCCGTCCGCGCGGCTTTGCAGGACGCGTACCAGCACAACGTCGTCGTCGTAGCGTCAGCGGGAAACTCAGGCGACGCGGCCTACGCCGCCGGTGACGGGCACGCCGCGTACTCGTTCCCGGCGAACTACCCGGGGGTGCTCGCGGTCGCCGCGGTCAACAGCTCGAATCATGTCGCCACGTTCTCCAGCCAGAACCTGTCCGTGCAGGTGGCCGCTCCCGGCTACAAGGTCCCGGCGCAAGGGCGGGACGGGCAGTACTGGTACGTCAGCGGCACCAGCCCGGCGTGCGCGCTGACCGCCGGGGTCGTCGCGCTGATCAAAGCCCGGTACCCGCGGCTAACCGATCCGCAGGTCATCGCCGCCATCACCAGCAGCACGACACCGTCGACCCGGCCGCGCGGCGGCTACGACGAGCAGATCGGATTCGGCGTGGTCAATGCCGGCGCTGCCCTGACGGCCGCCGGCAAGCTGTCCGCCGCCGCGCCCGCCGCGGCGGGACTGTCCGCCGCGAGCCACTTCGGCGGCGGCCCGGCGGCCATCCCGCCGGCGCCGGTCTCATCGCGAGGCGAGACCGGCCTGGCGCTCTACTGCCTGCTCGGCCTCGCCGGCCTCGCCATCGTGGCGCTGGCTACCAGCAGGCTGCTGGCGCCCCGCGGCGTTACCGCAGGCAGCACGGCGCCGGATGCGCCGGCCGACGGAGCGCAGCCGCGCGGCACCTCAGGCGCTCCCGGCTATCTGCCCGCGCCGCCAGCTGAGTGGCCACCGGAAGCCGGGGTGAGCAGTGCCGGGCTGGTTGATGGCGCGCCTGGTGTTGGCGTGCCCGGCGATGACGGGCTCCCGGCTGCGACGCCGCGGCCGCGCGTATCGCCCGCAGATCACCGGGACGATGGCGGGGCGGCCGCCCGGCATGCGGCGCCGCACGGCCAGCGCCACGGGCACGGCCAGCATGAGGCCGGGCCGTCGTGACCGCCGGCGGCCCGGCTCTTGATGACTTCGCGAGCCGGGTCCTGGATGTTGTCGACTCGATCGCGCCGGGCACCGTGATGTCCTACGGAGACGTAGCCGAGTACATCGGCGCGGGCGGCCCACGTCAGGTTGGCCGCGTCATGGCCCTGTGGGGCGGCGGAGTTGCCTGGTGGCGGGTGGTGCACGCGGACGGCTCCCTGCTGGCCGGCCACGAGCGAGCAGCGCTTGACCGGTATGCGGCCGAGAACACCCCGCTGCGCCACGCGGCCGGCGGCGGTCCGCCGCGCATCAATATGCGACTCGCCCGCAGGCGCGTCTAACCGCATCCGGGAGCCGACTGTCGGCGGCGTCTGCTGGAATGCAAGGCGAGATGGAAACTACGTCGCCCGCTTACCGCCTTGTCCGGCAGCCCGGCCCGCTGGCCGTGCCGCCGGCGCTTGACGATGCTCAGCGCTCCGTCGTCGAGCACGCAGGCGGCCCGCTGCTGGTGCTAGCCGGACCCGGCACCGGCAAGACGACCACCATCGTGGAAGCGGTCGTCGACCGGGTCGTGCGCAGGGGCGTCGATCCGAGTCGCGTTCTCGTGCTGACCTTCAGCCGCAAGGCGGCAGCCGACCTGCGCGAGCGGATCACCCTCAGGCTTGACCGCACCGTCCGGCAGCCGCTCGCGCTGACGTTCCACAGTTACGCGTACGCGCTCGTGCGCCGCGAGTACGCGCTTGCCGGGGAGCATCCGCCCGTGCTCCTGCCGGGCCCCGAGCAGCTGCTTGAGGTACGCAGGCTGCTGCGCGGGGAGGCGGCCGACGGCGCGCCCGGCTGGCCGGAGCGACTGCGCCCGGCGATCGGGACCCAGGGGTTCGCGGCCGAGCTGCGTGACTTCCTGCTGCGCGCGGCCGAGCGCGGCCTGGACGGCAGCGGGCTGGCGGCTCTCGGCCGGCTGCACGGCCGAGATGACTGGGTGGCGGCAGGCCGATTCCTCGACTCGTACGCGGCCCGGTTCGACCTGGCACCGGTGCCGGCCTACGACTACGCCGAGATTGTCAGGATCGCCGGAGGTCTGCTCCGCCGGGGTGCTGTCCGCACGCGAGAGCGGGAGGCGTACGACGCCGTCCTCGTCGATGAGTATCAGGACACCGACCCAGCACAGGAGGAGCTGCTCGTGCAGCTGGCCGGCGACGGCCGCGAACTCATCGCCGTCGGCGATCCCGACCAGTCCATCTACGGCTTCCGCGGTGCGGACGCCGACGCGATCCGGCGGTTCGGCGACCGCTTCAGGTCGCCGGACGGCCGGCAGGCCGGCGTGGTAGCGCTGCGGACCTGCCGTCGCAGCGGCCCGCTGCTGCTGGCCGCATCGCGGCGGCTCGCCGCGCGGCTGCCGGTGGCACTCGGCCAGCAGGACGCCGCGGCCAGCCGCGCGCACCGGGAATTGCTCGCGGCTCCTGATGCCGAGCCCGGCCGCGTCCGCATCGTCACCGCCGCGAGCGCGGCTCAGGAGGCGGCACTGATCGCGGACACGCTCCGCCGCGCGCACCTGATTGACGGCATCGGCTGGTCGGAGATGGCTGTTCTGGTGAGGTCCGCCGTCCGGCAGGCACCGGTGCTGCAGCGCGCGCTGACGGCCGCCGGCGTGCCCGTCAACGTCGCCGGTGACGAGCTGCCGCTGACATTCGAGCCCGGCACCAGGCCGCTGCTGCGCCTGGCCGGCTGCGCGCTGCGGCCGGAGACGATGGACGAGCAGGCAGCCGCGGAGCTGCTGACCGGCCCGCTCGGCGGGACCGACGCCCTGGGCCTGCGCCGCCTGCGCCGCGGACTGCAGGCGGCCGCGCGCGAGGCCGGGCAGCCGCCCCCGGCTGAGCCGCTGGCGGCAGCGCTGCGCGACCCGCGAGAGCTCGTCCAGGCCGGGTGGCCCGCCGTCACTTCGCCGGGCGGCGCCGAGCCCCCGGACACGGCGGCCGGCCGCGAGGTAACCGCGGCCTGGCAGGTGGCCTCCCTGCTTGAGGCTGCCCGCCAGGCGGACCAGAACGGCGGCACGCCGCATGAGGTGCTGTGGGAGGTCTGGGAGAAGTCGGGACTGAGCGCAGCCTGGCAGTCCGCGAGCGCGGACGGCGGCGCGCGCGGGGCGCTTGCTGACGCCGACCTGGACGCGGTGGTCGCGCTCTTCGACGCCGCGGCCAGGTTCACGGCCAGGCTGCCGCACAGCTCGACGCGCCTGTTCCTGGACAGCCTGGCCGGACAGGAGATCGCCGGCGACTCGCTGGCCGAGCGGGCGCCGCGGGCCGGCGCCGTCTCGGTGCTCACCGCGCACCGGGCCAAGGGCCTGGAGTGGGACCTGGTCATCGTCGCGGGCGTGCAGGAAGGCAGCTGGCCGGACGTGCGGCAGCGCGGTTCGCTGCTTGGCATGGATGAGCTTGTGGATGTGGTGGCCGGCCGCGAGCCCGATACCGCCCGGCCCGGCAGCCGGGCTGGCGGCGGCGAGCCCGGCGGCGCGGCAGCCGACGCGCTGGCCGTCGCCGCGACGTCCCGGCTGCTGGCCGAGGAACGCCGGCTCTTCTACGTCGCCGTGACCAGGGCCCGGCGCGAGCTCGTCGTGACCGCCGTCGGCGCGGACGACGGGGACGAGCGGCCGTCCAGGTTTCTGGCCGAGCTCGCCGGTGACGCCATCGAGATCGCGCAGGTCGACGGCGCTGGCCGGCGCTGGCTCTCGCTGCCCGCGCTGACCGCTGACCTGCGCCGGTCGGCCGCGAGCACGGCGCTGCCCGAGCACGTCCGCGCGGCGGCGGCGCTGCAGCTGGCCCGGCTCGCCGCTGCCGGGGTGCGCGGCGCAAGCCCGCGCCAGTGGTATGCGCTCACTGAGCTGACTGCAGCGGGCGAGCGCATACCGGGCAGCGTGCAGATCTCGCCGTCCAGGGTGGAGACATTCACCAAGTGCGGGCTGCGCTGGCTGCTGGAAGCTGCTGTCGGAGTACGCGTGCCCGGAACGGCCCAGCATCTGGGAATCGTCATCCATGCCGCGGCCGCGCTGGCGGCCGAGGGCGCCGACGACGGCGACGTCGCGAAGCGGGTGGACGAGCTGTGGCAGCACCTCGATTTCGGCAGCTCCTGGTATAGCGCCCGGCAGCGGGCCCAGGCCGAGGCGATGGTGGCGAAGTTCCTGGACTGGCACCGCCGCAATCCGCGCGAGCTGCTCGCGGTCGAGCATCAGCTTCGCGTCGGCCTCGGCGAGATCACGATCACCGGGCAGGTCGACCGCCTGGAGCGGGACGAGGACGGCTCCGCCATCGTCGTCGATATCAAGACGGGAACGGGCAAGCCATCCGACGCCGACCTCGACCGCCACCCGCAGCTGGGCGTGTACCAGCTGGCCGTGCTGCTCGGCGCGTTCGAGCAGTTCGGCCTGTCCGAGCCCGGCGGTGCTGAGCTGGTTCAGGTCGGCAAGGCTGCGCTGAAGGCCAGCGTCCGCGTCCAGGCACAGCGCGGCCTCGCCGCCGATCCCGACCCGGGCTGGGCGCGCGAACTGGTCGAGACTGTCGCCGCCGGGATGGCCGGGCCGGTGTTCACCGCCACCGCCAACCCCGGCTGCCGGGTGTGCCCGGTGGCGTCCAGCTGCCCGGTCGATGAGCGCGGCGGCCAGGTGACGCCGTGACGTCGCGGCCGAGGTACAGCCCGGCGCAGCTGGCCCGGCTGGTCGGCGCGGAGGAGCCGACACCTGAGCAGTCCGCCGTGATCAGCGCGCCGCTGGCGCCGATGGCCGTTATCGCGGGCGCGGGATCCGGCAAGAGCGAAACGATGGCGGCGCGCCTGGTCTGGCTGGTCGCGAACGAGTTCGTGAGGCCAGAACGGGTACTCGGCCTCACCTTCACCCGCAAGGCTGCCGCGGAACTGGCCGAGCGCGTCAGGACGCGGCTGACAGGGCTGCGCCGCGCTGGCCTGCAGCCGGGCAACGGCCGCGGCCCGGCGCCGCGGTCCTGCTAGCCCGATGCTGCCGTTCGACGATCCGCTCTACGCGAGTCCCCTGGTGCCGCCCGGCAGCTCGCGGAGCTGGGGCAGTCCTGCCATCGGACGAGGGCGAGTCCGGCGAGCTGCTGGGCGGCGAGCCGGTGATCTCGACCTACCATTCCTACGCCGGCCGCCTCGTCGGCGATCATGCGCTGCGCGAGGGACTGGAGCCGACACTCAGGCTGATCACGCCCGCGGTGTCCTGGCAGCTGGCCGCCAGAGTCATAGCCGCGTATGACGGGCCAACGGATGCATTCGAGTGGACACCCGCCACGGTCACCGCTGCCGTCCTCGCCCTCGCGGGCGAGCTCGCTGAGCATCTCCGCGGCCCGGCCGACGTGCAGGAAACGGGGCGCTGGCTGGACGAGCTGGCGGCCGGGCTGACCGGTCGCGTGCCGAAGGCCGTCACCGACATCCTCAGAACGCAGCGCACCAGGGAGCAGCTGCTGCCGCTGGCGGCGGCTTATGCCAGCGCTAAGGGGGTCAGGGAGGTTATCGACTACGGCGACCAGATGGCTCTGGCGGCGCGGATCGCGTCCAGGCACCCCGTCGTCGGCCAGGCCGAGCGCGCCCGTTATCAGGTTGTCCTGCTGGACGAATACCAGGACACATCGCACGCGCAGCTGGTGCTGCTGTCGTCGCTGTTCGGCGGCGGCCACCCGGTGACCGCCGTCGGCGATCCGTGCCAGTCCATCTACGGCTGGCGCGGGGCGAGCGCCGGCAATCTGCGCAGGTTCCGCACCGACTTCGCCGCCGCTGGCGGTGAGCCCGCGCCGGTGCGAGTGCTGTCGACCAGCTTCCGCAACACCGGCAACGTACTGGCCGCGGCGGGCGCGATCCAGGCCGACCTGCGCGAGGCGGCCCCGGATGTTCCGCTGCTGGTGGCGCCTCCGGCCCGGGCTGACCGCGGCCGCGTCCGCTGCGCTCTGCTCGAGACCGTGCAGGAAGAGGCAGCCTGGATCGCCGGCCAGGTAGCAGACGTGCTGGATCTGCCGCCGGGGCTGGCACCAGACGGAAGGCCGTGGCCCGGCGGCGTGAGCGCGCGTGTCCGGCCGAGCGACATCGCGGTGCTGTGCCGGAAGCGCACCCAGTTCGCGGCGCTGCGCGCCGCTCTGGAGGCCCGCGAGATCCCGGTTGAGGTCGTCGGCCTCGGCGGCCTGCTCACGGTTCCCGAGGTCGCGGACATCGTCGCCACTCTTCAGGTCATCTACGACCCGACCGCCGCAGGTGCGGTGGCCCGGCTGCTCACATCGCCGCGCTGGCGAATCGGGCCCGCCGACCTGGTCGCGCTCGGACGCCGGGCGCGCGCGCTGGCACGCGGAGCCGAGGCTGTTCCTGCGGCCGGATCTGACTCGGCCGGCGACGCGCCGCCGGCACCGGGCATGGCGCCGGCTGCCGGGCGGCCGCAGCCCGGCCAGATCCCGGCTCAGCCCGGTTCGCGCGAGGACGAGCTGATGGACGGAGCGGTGAGCGATCTCACCAGGGACTCCGGGAGCCTGGTCGAGGCGCTCGATGACCTGGGCAGCCCGGCAGCGTTCTCGTTTGCCGGCTTCGCCCGGCTGACCGCGCTCGCGGCCGAACTGCGGATGCTCCGCGGCCACGTGGCCCGGCCGCTGGCCGAGCTCGTGACCGAGGTCGAGCGCGTACTCGGGCTGGACATCGAGGTCACCTCGCGGCCCGGCGCGGACCCCGCGGCGGCCAGGGCCGACCTGGACGCATTCGCGGATGCGGCCGCCGCGTTCGCCGGTGATGCCCAGGAGCCGACGCTAGGCGCGTTCCTGGCCTACCTCGCCGCCGCCGAATCGGAGGAGTTCGGCCTGGAGGCCGGACGCGTGGGTGACACCGATTCGGTGAAGCTGGCGACCGTGCACGCCGCCAAGGGGCTGCAATGGGCGGCGGTCTTCGTGCCGGGCCTGGCGGGCGGCTCGCTGCGGCACGTGTTCCCGGCCAAGCCGCGCGTCACCACGCGGTGGACCGAGAATGCCCGGCTGCTGCCGTTCGGGCTGCGCGGTGACGCCGCGGACCTGCCCGTTCTGCCCGGCCTGACCACGCCGGAGCTGACGGCATTCGCCGCCGCCTGCACGGCGCGCGATCTGGCCGAGGAACGTCGGCTTGGCTACGTGGCCGCCACCAGAGCGGCCTACCTGCTCGGCTGCTCGGGGTACTGGTGGTCCGACGGAACGTCCCGGCTCGGCCCGTCGCAGTTCCTGACCGAGATACGGACCGCCTGCGAGGACGGCGCCGGGGAGGTCAGCCAGTGGGAGCCGGAGCCGGCTCCCGATGCGGTGAATCCGGCTCTGGCCGAGCCCGCCTCGGCGATCTGGCCAGCCGAGACTGTCGCGGATGCGCGCCACGACGCCGTCCGCGCCGCAGCCGCGCTGGTCGAAGCGGCCGCCCGCGACCTCAGGGCCGGCGCTCCGGCCGCGCCGGCGGCTGAACCCGCGCTCGCTGCGACGGATGCCTTGCAGCAACTCGGTCCGGGACTGCAGGATCCGCACCAGCAGCTCATGGCGGACTGGGCCCGCGATACCGATCTGCTCCTGGCCGAACGGGAGCGGCGCCAGGCCGGCCAGGCCGTGCAGGTCAGCCTGCCCCGCCAGCTCCCGGTGTCGTCGCTGGTGACGATCGCCCGCGATCCCGCTGAGCTCGCGCAGCAGGTGCGGCGCCCGATGCCGCGCAGGCCGCTGCCGCAGGCTGCCCGCGGCACCAGCTTTCACCAGTGGCTCGAGCAGCGCTTCGGCCAGGCTCAGCTCATCGACGCTGACGAGCTGCCAGGCGCCGCCGACGACGAGGCGGCGCAGGGCGGGGATCCGGAGCTGGCTGAGCTCAGGGATGCCTTCGAAGCTGGTGACTGGGCTGGCCGGTGGCCGGCCGAGGTCGAAGTGCCGTTCGAGACGAAGATCGGCGACCGGCTCGTCCGCGGACGGATCGACGCGGTGTTCGCCGACGCGCCGGGCGGAGGATTCGACGTTGTCGACTGGAAGACGGGCCGCCGCCCCGGCTCGCCCGCTGAGCAGCGCGCAGTGGCGGTCCAGCTGGCTGCCTACCGGCTGGCCTGGGCGAAGCTCGCGGCGGTGCCGCTCGAGCAGGTGCGCGCCGCGTTCTACTACGTGCGGGATAACACGACGGTGCGCCCGGCCGACCTGCTTGACGGCCCCGGGCTCGCCGCGCTCATCGACAGCCTCGAGCCGGCCGGGCCTGCCGCGCCCGGCGAGGACGGCAGCCATCGCGGCCGCGCCGCGGCCGCGCCGCTCGGCCCGTGAGGCCATGCGGCCCGGCTGCGGGCAAACGCCGCCGCCCGCAATCGGCACCTGCGGGCGGGTACCTGCGGGCGGCGGCCCGTGAACGGGCGGGCTGGCGCGCGGTTGCGCCCGCGGACCGGTTGCGCCCGCGGACCGGTTGCGCCCGCGGACCGGCTGCCTGCCTGCGAACGGGCTGCGCCCGCGGACCGGCTGCGCCTGCGAACGGGCTATGGCCGGACGGCGATGCCGAGCGCATGCGGCGCGGTCGGCCACGGGAACCGGCTATCAGGCAACCGGTACCTGGTCAGCTCCCGGACGCGGAAACCGGCCGCCGCTATCGCCGCGAGCGGGTCGCGGCCGGCATGGCAGCCGCCGAAGCAGGCGGGCCAGCAGGTCGCGTCAGCGATCCGCTGAATGCGGCGGTAGCCGCGGGTTTCTGCGCTCACGTGCTCCATGAACCGCAGTTCGCCGCCCGGACGCAGCACGCGGCGCATCTCGGACAAGGCCGCGGCAGGGGAGCGGACCGAGCACAGCATCAACGTCGCGACCACCGCGTCATACTGCCCGTCGCCGCCCGGCAGGTGCTCGGCTGTCCCGTCCGCGACCGTGATCTCGGCGGCCGCAGTGGCCGCGTTCTGCTCGGCGAGTGCGCGCAGATGCGGCTCCGGCTCGATCGCCAGGACCCGCGAGACGCTGCCGGGATAGTGACTGAAGTTCAGCCCGTTCCCGGCGCCCACCTCCAGCACCGAGCCCGTCAGCCCGGTCAGCAGCCGCTGGCGCTGGGGCCCCGTTCCGCTCCCTTCCATGCAGACGCTGAGCCGCGCGTAGAACCGGGCAAAGACCGGATGGCGGATATTCTGGCCGGCCATGCAGCTCCTCACGTTGCGGGCGGACCGGGCGTGCACTTCGATTGTCCCAAGTGCTGTCCAGACTGCTGTCTCGTTCTGCCTGGCCGGGAGTCGCTGCAGGCGGCGGACGTGGCTGCGGCAGTGGCGGCCGGGCGAGCCTCCGTCCGGTCCTGACGGACGGGAAGTGACCGGTAACGCCGAGCTCACCCGCCTCGGCCTGGCTGCCTGGACGGCCGCAGGGGCGCGGTAACTGCCAGACCGGGCTCCCGCACTGGGTAAGATTCGCGGGTCAACGAGATGGAGGCATGCAAGGTGACGGAACGACGGGTCGCCATGAGCGATGGCCTGGCCGAGCGCGTGGTGCGGCGAGCCATTTCGCACCTGGCAAACTCCTACTCGCACTCGCCCGCGCGGGCTTCCGCGGCGAAGGAGCTGCTGGTCCACGCCCTGGAGGGCCAGAACGGCGAGGCTGACGAGGCAGACGGCTACGCCGCCGCCGCGGCGATGGCGGCGCTGGCCCACGGGATCGAGGCCGAGGCCGCGCACGGGCTGGACTGGCTGGCGGTCGCGGCGCTGCAGGAATGGGACTTCCATCACCCGGAGAACCCCATTTAGCTGCGGGGTACACGCCGGCCGGGTGCCGCTAGCCGGCCAGGTGGCGTTCCAGGGATTCCATCTTGGCATCCAGCGCGCCGGTGACTCCCGGCCGGATGTCGGCCTTCAGCGTGACGCTGACCCGCGGCGCCCGCGCGGCCACGGCGTCGCAGGCGCCTTTCACCACGGCCATGACCTCGTCCCACTCGCCTTCAATCGTGGTGAACATGGCATCGGTCCGATTCGGCAGACCGCTCGCGCGCACCACCCGCACGGCATCGGCGACATAATCGGCGACGTCCTCGCCCACGCCGAGCGGTGTCACCGAGAACGCGACAATCATCCGATCCTCCTTGCTCACGGGGCTCGATCAGGGCGCGGCACTGCACCCGGCAGGCCGGGCCCGGTCAGGGAGGCACCGGCACGCAGTATGCCCGTTCCTCGCCGTAAGGGGTGAAGCCGGCCCGGCGCAGAATCGGGCCGGAGGTGTCCACCTTGCCCTTCACCAGCGCCAGCGTGGCGCCGTAGCCGCGGGCCACGCGCATGCGCTCCGCCAGCAGGGCCCGGTAGGCGCCGCGGCCGCGGAATCGCGGCAGTGTTCCGGCGCCCCAGAGCCTGGCCACCAGGCCCACGACTCCGCAGCCTCCGGCAGCGGCCGGCTCGCCGTCAATGAACACCACGATCCGGAAGTCGGCTCCCGACCGCACGGCCTGCGCGCGCGTCGGCCAGTTCCTCGGCGATGACAGCCGGCGTCCGCTCCCGGTGCTCGTCCCAGACCTCGGCCGACACCCGGTGACTGGCCCGCAGGGTCCGCTCGTCAGTCACGAGCTCGGCCTGCGCGGTGCTGTCCAGGCTGAGGTCGGGCAGCCCGCCGGTCATGTCATAGGCCAGGACCTGAACCGTCTCGGCGAGACTGCCGCCGCGGGCCAGCAGGACGTCTTCGGTGTCGTGCGGCCGGGTGTCCGGCCGTACCCACCAGTAGACGCTGTCCCGGCCCCAGGCCCTGGCCTGGCCGAGCACCTCGTCGACCAGCTGGCCGGCCGGCCGGCTGGCAGCGGACCAGGCGACCTGCGTCGGCTGCTGGAAGTAGGCGGGGTAGGCGATCAGCTGGTAGTCGGCCGTCACGACCTGCTCGGCGTCCGGCGGGACCCACACCCACTCCGCGGCCGCCGCCCGAACCTCCGCGGCCGTCCAGTTACTCATCGGATCTCCTCAGGTCCGTCTCGCCAGGCTGCTCCGGCAACCTACGCCTCCTTCGGGCCACGGTGAGCGCCAGGGTCGCGGTCCCGCCGGCCCGGCAGCCCGCTACTACGATCGTGACTGCGCGCCAGCATGGCCCGCGCGCCGAGCCGCCAGAGCCCCGTCAGCGAGGGAGCACCATGGACGTTCGCCAGTACATCGAGGAGCATGCCGCGGATTTCTTCGGCTCGCTGAGTGAGTGGCTGGCCATCCCGTCCATTTCCGCGGATCCCGGTCACCGTGAGGACGTCGGCAGATCGGCGGACTGGCTTGCGACCTACCTGCGGGGAACGGGGTTTCCGGTGGCCGAGGTCTGGCCGGCCGGCCAGTCTGAGCCGGCGGGACTGCCGGCGGTTTTTGCCGAGTGGCCGGCCAGCGACCCGGCGGCACCGGTGGTGCTGGTGTACGGCCACCATGACGTCCAGCCGGTCGAGCCGCTGGAGGAGTGGGAGAGCCCGCCGTTCGAGCCGGTTCAGCGCGACGGGCTGCTTCTCGGCCGCGGCTCCTCCGATGACAAGGGACAGGTGCTGTTCCACGCGCTCGGCCTGCGCGCCAGCCTGGCCGCGTCCGGCGCGACCGCGCCGCCGGTCACTCTCAAGCTGCTGATCGAGGGCGAGGAGGAGTCCGGCTCACCGCATTTCGCCGAGTTGCTGCGGGCCCGCGCCGCCCGGCTGGCCTGCGATGTGGTGGTGGTCTCCGATACCACGATGTGGTCGGCTGACGTGCCGTCCATGTGCGTGGGAATGCGCGGCGTGGTGGACGCGGAAATCAGCCTCCGGGGTGCGGAGCGGGACCTGCACTCAGGCTCGTTCGGCGGCGCGGTGCCGAACCCGCTGCATGTCCTGGCCGACCTGCTCTCCGGCCTGCACGACGCCGGCGGCCGGGTGACCGTGCCCGGTTTCTACGACCACGTGCTGCCGCTATCGGCCGCGGAGCGGCAGCTCATCGCGAAGCTGCCGTTCGACGAGAAGGCGTGGCTGGCCGAGGCCGGGAACAGCGGCGCCGCCGCCGGAGAGGCCGGCTACGGCACGCTCGAACGCGTCTGGACCCGGCCGACGGCGGAGGTCAACGGCATGTGGGGCGGCCACACCGGCCCGGGCGGCAAGACCATCGTGCCCGCCAGGGCGCACGCGAAGCTGTCGTTCCGGCTGGTGGCCAGCCAGGAGCCGGACGACATCATCGCCGGCCTGCGGCAGTACGTCAGCGAGCACCTGCCGGCCGGCATCGAGGCCTCGGTGACAGCCTCCGGGCACGGTGTCCGTCCGTGTTTCGCGCCGATGGATTCCCCGGCGGTCAGGGCGGGCCTGCGCGCGATGGAACGCGCGTTCGGCACCGAAATCCTCTTCACGAGGGAGGGCGGCAGCGGGCCGGAAGCCGACCTAGCCGACATCCTGGCCGCACCGCTAGTCTTCGTCGCAGTTGGACTTGACTCGGACAGAATCCACGCACCGAATGAACGGGTGGACATGTCATTGCTGCTCAAGGGCGCCGAGGCGTCGGCCTACCTGTGGGACGAGCTGGCCGCGGCGGCTGGCGAGCTGACGGCAGGCAGGTGAGCGCCGCGGCGAGCGAGCCTGCGAGCGGCGGCCTGCGCCCGGCCGGGTCCGGTGCCGGCGCGGCGGACGGCCCGCGGGCGCCGGGCGCAGCCGCTGCGCCCGGTCAGGGGCCCGCGCTTGCCGGTCCGGCGCTTACCGGTCCGGCTCTCAGCAGGCTGACTCTGGCCCGCGGCGAGGTCGAGCGGTCGGCTCATCTGCGCGCTGACGATGAATGGCTGACGGCGGCCTGGGCCAGCCCCGCGACTCGCGTGATCGTGGTCGAGCGGGGCCAGGCCCTGATCGAGACCGGTGCGGACCGGACCGGGCTGGGTTTCGTCGAGCCCGCGGGCGCGCCGGACGGAGTCCGGTTCCTGCTGGGAGTCGATGACGCCGGGGTGGCCTATTTCGGCGTGGCCGGGCCGCTGCCCGATCCGCCGCCACCGGGGACGCGCCCGGCCCCGCTCCGCGAGGCCGGGCCGCTGCTGTCGGACCGCGATGCGGGCCTGCTCACTCACGCGGTCGCGCTGGCGAACTGGCACGAGACCTTCACGCACTGCCCGCGGTGCGGGTCGCCGACCGACCCGGTCTCGTCCGGGCACGCCCGCCGCTGCCCCGTCGACGGAAGCGAGCATTTCCCGCGAGTTGATCCGGCCATGATCGTGCTGGTGACCGACCCGGCCGACCGTGCCTTGCTGGCCAGGAACGCCATGTGGCCGGAACGGCGGGTCTCCATCCTGGCCGGCTTCGTCGAGGGCGGGGAGTCAGCCGAGCAGGCGGTCGCCCGCGAGGTCGCGGAGGAGACCGGGATCGCGGTGAGTGCCGTGACCTATCTCGGCAGCCAGCCGTGGCCGATGCCGCAGAGCCTGATGCTGGGCTTCCGGGCGGCGGCCGACACCACCGAGATCCAGGTGGATGCCGACGAGATCGCTGAGGCCAACTGGTACAGCCGGGATGAGCTGGCGGCCGCCATCAACGCCGGCACGCTCCGGCTGCCGCCGCCGGTGTCGATCGCGCACGGGATCATCGAGGCCTGGTACGGGCGCGAGCTGCCCGGCAGCTGGTAACCAGGGCCCGCAGGGTGCGCCGCGGTCGCTAGCGCCGGATCCAGAGGGTGACGGTGATGCCCTTGAAGTGGTGAGTTCCGGCCAGCGAGAAATGGCTCAGCAGCGCGCCGCTTTCCTGGCCCAGCGGCGCCGGCAGCGCGGCCGACGGTGCCGGCCCGATCACCCAGATGCGGCGGTACCCGAGCATGAGCTGATCGACGGTGGCGACCGGCTTGTCGGTGCCCCTGAAGTTGCCCGCCTGCGTCGGCGACTCAGCCATGGCGAAATCGGTAACCTGCCGGAAGTCGGCCGGGTACCCGAGCTCCGCCTTGCGGAACAGGGTGCCGAGAAACAGCACTCCGTCGCCGGGCCGGGCGCCGGCTGCCAGATAGCGGGACGGGCCGCCGAAGTCATACATGCGGCTTTCCGGGGTGCGGATCCTCGACTGCGGCCCGAGCTGCGCCACCAGGGCGACCGCACAGATCAGCAGGCCCGGCAGCGCAACTAGCTGGGGTGCGCTGAGCCGGGCCAGCCACTGCCCGAGCCGGTACGCGCCGGCACCGGCCAGCAGCGCGGCCCCGGCCTCGCCGTACAGCACGTACCGGTCGACATACAGCCGGGTGCCGAACGCGGATTCGGCGAGCAGCAGACCGGCCGGGAGCACCAGCAGCGGGGCGGCCACTGACGGCAGCGAAATCCCGCGCTGCCGCCACCACGGTGGCTGCTGCGCCGCCCTCGCGGCCGGGGACCAGCGCGATGACCGCGCAGATCAGCAGGATGACGGCAACCGCGGTGGTAGCGCCGAAGTAATCATGGAACAGCGTCCTGAGGGAGGCCAGGTCAGGGCGGGTTATCCAGGACACGGCCTGGTCCTGCCGGACGCTGAGAGCCAGCAGCGGCACCACGACGATGGCGCCGGCGGCAGCGGCGGCTATCCAGCGGCCGACCGCCCGGCGGCCGAACCGGGCCAGCAGGACGGTGACCCCGTGGGCCGCGAGGACCAGCAGGGCAATCTCATTGAGGTAGCCGCCGAGGGCGATCAGGGCCGCGTAGAGGACCCAGCGCCGCGCCGCGGGCTGGCTGGCTGCGGCTGCGGTCCCGGCTGCGGTCTCGGCTTTGAGCGCGGCCAGCAGTGCCAGCGTCGAGGCCAGCACGCAGGCGAGCACGAGCGCGTACGAGCGGGCAGTCTGCGCGTAGAAGCTGATACTCGGGGTCAGGGCCATGATCAGGCCCGCGAACAGTCCGGCCCAGGCCGACCCGGTCAGCCGCCGCCCCAGCACCGCGACCATGACGACGGCAGCGACCGCTGCCAGCACCGACGGAACCCGCAGCGCCGCCGGGCTGCTGCCGACGATCACCCAGCAGTGCATCAGCAGGTAGTACAGCCCGTGCACAGCGTCGACGTGGTGCAGCAGGTGCACGAGCTGGCGAAGACTGAGCAGGGCGGCCCATTTGGTGGCGACCTCGTCGTTGCCCATCGCCGACCCGCGCGACAGCCCCCACAGTCCGAGGACGGCCATGACCACTGCCGGAATGACAACCGGCCCGTATCTGGCCGCGGCCCGGCCGGGCGCGGACGCAGGCTGCCGCCGCCGGCCGCTGTCTCGGCCGTCATCCAGGTCCGGCGCTCGCGCGGGCGGCCGCAGTCCCCGCCCGGCGGTCAGGCCCGGAGCCGTTCCCCGGACCCTCGCCGCGCTCAGTGGCCGGCCCGGCTCCCGCGGCGGCAGGCGCCGCGGGTGCCTCGGCCGGCTGGCCGGGCGTTACCTGCCAGCGGTGCTCGGGCCCGGCTGAGCTCACGGCCTGTCCGGCCGGGGGACCACCGACGCCTCGAAGGTCTCGCGCCACCGCTCCGGCGAGTTGAAGTCAGCCGAGGCAGCCCGGTAGTCGGCTGCCAGCCGAGCCCAGTTCCGCCGCAGCCGGCGGTGGGCGACCATGCTGCGCCACCCGAGTGAGCGGAACAACTTCGGATCCCGCCGGTACCACGCGGCGCTTGTGCCCTCGGCCGAGGACACCACGGCGCTGTCCAGCCCGGCCAGGACCCACCAGGACGCGTCCTGATACGGCAGGACCAGCTGCGGGCGCTTGGCCGACCCCGGCCGCGGCTTCCTGAACTGGCGGGCGGTACCCGCGCTGGCCTTGGTTACCAGGTTGAGCTTGTTGGTCGGGGTGGTTTCCTGCTTGAGCGCATCCGGGGCCCGGCGCCGCGCGGGCGGGAAGCTCTCCAGGTCCGTGGTGCTCCTGGCGTCCGGATACTCCTTGCGCACCGCCTGCAACTGCGCCAGCTTGGTGCCGAGCTCCCGGTGCAGGTGATCCGGGCCGCCGAGAACGTCCTCGACCGCCATCAGCCGCAGTGCCGCCGTGGAGTACTGCATCGACAGCAGGCATTGCAGCTGCCGCTCAAGGCTCTCCGGGATCAGCTTTCCGCCGTGCGGCTGCTGCGAGTGCAGCAGCGCGGCTACCAGCCGGTTGCGCAGGTGGAAGTAGGCCTGCCAGTCGCGCGCATCGTCCTTGTCGTCCCAGGGCACCTGCCAGGCGGCCGCACCGGGCAGGGACACGGTGGGATATCCGGCTGCCTGGGCCCGCAGCCCGTACTCGGCGTCGTCCCATTTGATGAAGACCGGCAGCGACAGGCCGATCTCGCGGATGACCTGTGCCGGGATCAGGCACATCCACCAGCCGTTGTAATCGGAGTCGGCCCTGCGGTGCAGCCACGGTGTGTTCTGCAGGTTCCGCCGGCCGAAGTCGTGCCGCGACTTGGTGTTCGGCGCCCGTCCCCACCAGAACTTCAGCGGTCCCACCGCCTCGGCGTACGCATACAGCAGTGACCGGTCGTAGGCGCTGAACATGTTGCCGCCGACGAGGGTCGGGCGGCGGGCCAGGTCAGCGAAGGTGGCCGCCCGGAGTATCGATTCCGGGTCGAACTGGACGTCATCGTCCATCAGCAGGACGTAGTCGCTCTGCCCGGCCCGCACTGTCTCGTCCATGGAGCGGGAGAAGCCGCCGGAGCCGCCCAGGTTGCCCTGCTCGATCACCCGGAGCCGGTCGCCGAGGCCCTTGGCCGCGTCGGTGAGGCCAGGCTGATCGCTCACCCGGCCGCTGCCCTGGTCAATGACGTAGACATGATCGAGCAGCGGGTGCAGGTCGGTCGCCTGCGACAGCGTGCGCAGTTGCTCCATCAGCTCGTCCGGGCGGTTGAACGAGGTGATCCCGATGCTGAACCGGCCGTGCGGCACGTCCGGGGCCATCCCGAGCCAGTCAGCCTCGATGAGAGTCGTGCCGTGCGGCCCCGCGACGATGTCGAACCAGTACCAGCCGCCGTCGATGAACGGCGCCAGCGACAGCGTCCGCTCGATGGTCTCGGGCTGGTCGGACTGAATGCTGATCGTCTCAACCGGATGACTGAGGCCGCGCGCCGTGGAGCGATACAGGATGATCTTCGACTCGCCGGCGACCCGGATGCGCAGCGTGACCGAGTCGACCGTGGTCCACCGGCGCCAGTAGCTCGCCGGGAAGCCGTTCATGTAGGTGGCGAAGGAGACGCGCCTGCCCTCGCTGATCACGGCAGACCTGCGCGGCCCGGCGTCCTCGAAAGGATAGGCGGCGACATCGGGCCCGAACCGGATGCTGGTCTGGGCCTCGCTCGCTGCCGCGCTCGGCGCTTGCACGCTCAGGGTGTCGGTCTTAACCCCGGTCAGGGCCTCGGTGGCCAGCTCGGCGGCCAGCTCGGCCGAGCCGCGATCCGGGTTCGTCTCGACATACAGGGGAACGACGTCAAGATCGTCGCCGGGGAAGACGACTCGCTGCAGGACGCGGAGGCTGGTGGCCGTCTGCTCGGCGGCGGTCACTCCCCGCCCTCCAGCCGGGTCAGGGGCTCTCCGGCAGAAAAGTAGGGCTGCAGCCGGTTGTCGTACATGCTCAGTGCCGCTCCGATCGCCATATGCATGTCGAGGTACTGGTAAGTCCCGAGGCGCCCGCCGAACAGGACGCCGGTCTCCTGCCCGGCCAGCTGGCGGTAAGCCAGCAGCCGGGCCCGGTCTTCCGGGGTGTTGATCGGGTAGTACGGCTCGTCAGCGCGGGTGGCGAAGCGTGAGTACTCGCGCATGATGACCGTCCGGTCTTCCGGGTACCAGGCCCGCTCCGGGTGGAAATGCCGGAACTCGTGAATCCTAGTGAACGGGACGTCCTCGTCGGCGTAGTTCATGACCGGAGTGCCCTGGAAGTCTGCCGTGTTGAGCACCTCAAGATCAAAATCGAGGGTGCGCCAGCCCAGATCCCCGGCCGAGTAGCCGAAGTAGGCATCGAGCGGGCCGGTATAGACGACCGGGACGTGCCCGACGAGGTCCGACCGCAGGTCGGCGAACTCCGTGTTGAGCTGGACCTCGATGTTCGGGTGGTCCGCCATCCGCTGGAGCCAGGCGGTGTAGCCGTCGACCGGCAGCCCTTCGTAGGTATCGCTGAAGTAGCGGTTGTCGAAGGTGTAGCGGACCGGCAGCCTGTTGATGACCTCGGCCGGGAGCTCTGCCGGATCGGTCTGCCACTGCTTGCTGGTGTAGCCGCGGACAAAGGCCTCATACAGCGGGCGCCCGATCAGCGAGATTGCCTTCTGCTCCAGATTGGCCGCGGTGCCTGGCGGCACCTCGGCGGCCTGCTCGGCGATCAGCGCCCTGGCCTCGTCCGGCGACATGATCCGGCCGAAGTACTCGCAGATGGTGCCGAGGTTGATCGGCAGCGGGTAAACCCGGCCCTTGTAGGCGGAGAAGACGCGGTGCTGGTAGCCGGTGAAGTCGGTGAAGCGCCGGGCGTAGTCCCAGACCCTGGCGTTGGAGGTGTGGAACAGGTGCGCGCCGTAGCGGTGCACCTCGATGCCGGTCTGCGGCTCGTTCTCGCTGTAGGCGTTGCCGCCGATGTGATGCCGGCGCTCGATGACGAGTACGCGCAGGCCCAGGTCGTTCGCGCATCGCTCGGCGATGGTCAGCCCGAAAAAGCCAGAACCGACGACGACAAGGTCGATATTCACCGTGTCACCGCCCCGCCGGGTCGTGCCGCAAGTCCGCTGAGGGCAGGTCCTGTTGCGGCCACTCCCGCTCCACTGTCAGGTCCGGTGATCCTGGCCGCCGCCCGGCCGTCTCCGGCCGTTGCGGCGATCCAGGACGCTGCGATGTTTCTGGCTGCTCCGGCGAGTCGGGCCGTTCCGGCGTTCCGGTGTGCCGCGCGACCGCCGCGCGGTCGCGGTTCCTGCCGAAGACCGCGACGAGCGGCCGGTAGACGGCCCGCCGCAGCCACCACGGGATCAGCCGGTAGCCGCCCCGCACGACGACGTTACGCAGGTATTCGGAGACGGAGGTGAAGCCGGTACGCCGGAACTCGCGCTGCAGCCGCAGTTCCGACCGCAGCAGGGCCGCGCCGCCGCGCCGCTTGAAGGCGCTCTCGCCGACCCGGTAGTAGATCAGCGGATCGGCCACATTCGCGGTTCGCGCGCCGGTCTGGATCATCCGGGCGAACAGGGCGTAATCCTCCATCAGCGGGAGGTCGCCGTAACCTCCCGCGGCCAGCACGGCGCGGCGCCGGTAGACCACGGTCGGGTGGTTGAACGGGTCGTGCATCCGCGCGTAGCGGGCGATATGCGGCGGTGACAGCGGCGGTACCCGCTGGCCCACGATGTGGTCCGTGTCACCCACGAACTCCAGCAGGCCCGCGCCGACAATGTCAGCATCCGCCAGGAGCGGCAGCTGGACCTCGAACCGGCGCGGCAGGGCGATGTCGTCCGCGTCCATCCGGGCGATGATGTCGAACTTGCTGGCCGCGAGGCCCTGGTCGAGTGCGGGACCCAGGCCGCTGTTGTGCTCAAGCCGGACGAAGGTGACCGGGACCGGGCAGCGGGCCGTGATCTCGTCCAGGCAGTCAGCCAGCTCGCCCCGGACCGGGCCGTCCCGCACGATGATCACCTGGTCCGGCCTGACGGTCTGCTCGTCCACGGCACTGCGCAGGGCACGCCGGACGTGGTCAGGCCGGTCACCGTCATAGACGGCGAGGAGAAGCGCAAACGGCTCGTGCACGACCTAGTACCTCCAGGCGGTCCGCCAGAATCCGGCGATGACCGGCGTCAGCGGACGCCTCACGGACGGCAGGTGACAGTAGTGCGCCCAAGGCTGCTCATTGTTTACCCGAGTTGCACGTAAGTTAGCTCTCAGGTGAACGTCTGCTGACGAAGCGCCGGCAACACTTTGTCCTGATTACTGTATCGACGATTGCGACCCCGTGGGCCGCGATTAGGCTGGCCCCGGCATGCTCCTCCCTACAAAAGCCCGTGAGGTGGCCTGATGGCGGACGCCATCGCTGACCAGAATATGCCAGAGCAGGCGGCCCGGCCCGGTGCCGCTCGGCACCGCCCTCAGGTATTCCTGCATATCGGCGAGCCTAAAACCGGTACCACGTTCCTGCAGCAGGTGATGTGGAGCAACCGCCCGGCGCTGGCTGCCCAGGGGGTCGTGCTGCCCGGCCATCATCCTCAAGATCATTTCCGCGCCAGCCAGGATCTGCGCGGCATCCAGAAGCTGCCGGCCGATCCGGCCGGGTCGTGGAACGGCGAGTGGGAGATCCTCGCCACCCAGGCCCGCCAGGCCGGGCGGGTCGCGGTCATCTCGCACGAGCTGTTCGCGGCCGCGGATCCGGCGGAGGCCCGCCGCGCGGTGGCCTCGCTCCAGCCCGCTGAGGTCCATATCGTGCTCACGGCGCGCGACATCGCCACGCTGCTGCCGGCCGAATGGCAGGAGACGGTTAAGCATCGCAACTCGCTGGGCTGGGAGGACTGGCTGGAGGACGTGATCGACCGCGAGTCGGTCGCCCGGGACCGCCGCGAGTTCTGGTTCTGGCGCGTCCACGACACTCTCGCCATTCTGGACATGTGGTCCCGCGAGGTCCCGGCCGACCGCATCCATCTGATCACCACGGCGGCTCGCGCAGCCGGGCCGAACGTTCTCTGGGACCGTTTCGCCGGCTTGCTGGGCGTCGAGCCGGGGAGCGTCGACCTCAGCCGGGCGCGGGCCAATGCCTCCCTTGGCCTCGCGGAGACCGAGTTCCTGCGGCGCCTCAATTCGGAGTTGCCTGACGACGTCCCCGACTGGTTCTACATGTGGAACGTGAAGGAGGCCCTGGCGCACAAGGCGCTGGCAGCACGACCCGCAGGGCAGCGGCTGACGCTCCCGGCGGACCGCGCTCCCTGGGCCGCCAAACACGCCGAGGCCCTGATTACCGGCCTGCGGGATCGGTCCTACGACATCATCGGCGATCTGGACGAGCTGCTGCCGGCCGAGCCGAAGGGCCCGGATGTCCGGCCGGACGAGCAGCCGGCCGGCGCGGTGCTGGACGCGGCGGTGCATGCAGCGGCCACTCTCGTGGTAAACCAGTACCGCAAGGCCTACCCGGCGGCCAAGCCGCAGCCAGGCAACGGCGGGATCGGCAGCCTGGCCGATCGGGTCGAGTCGGCGGTCGCGTCCTCGCCGCGTCTGAAGCGGACGCTGCGGGAGCTCAGCAGCCGCCACTCCGCGGGGGGGAAAAGTAGGCGTAGCGTCCTCGCCGCGTCTGAAGCGGACGCTGCGGGAGCTCAGCAGCCGCCACTCCTCAGTTCGCCGGCTGCGCATCCTCGCGTGGCAGGTTCTAGAGCGCTCGAGGGCGAGGAAGAACGCGTGACCGGACCGGGCAGTGACGCTCGCCAGCCGGCCTATGGCCGACCCGCCGGTGGTCGTCGCCGTCCTTGTCACCTATAACCGCCGCGACCTTCTGCTGGAGGCACTGCCGGCGGTGCTGGCCCAGGACCGCCCGCCGGACCTGGTCTGGGTGGTCGACAACGCCTCAGACGACGGATCGGCCTCGGCCGTGCGAGAGCGGTTTCCGGACGTGCGGCTCGCCCAGCTCGACACCAACTACGGCGGCGCCGGCGGGTTCGCGCACGGCATGGCGCTGGCCCTGGCCGAGGGCGCTGACCTCATCTGGATGATGGATGACGACACGGTGCCTGAGCCCGGCGCGCTCCGGGCCCTGATCGAGGCCAGGCAGAACTATCCAGGTCGCCCGCCGGTGCTGGTAGCCAGCAAGGTGGTCTGGACCGACGGGCGCGAGCACCCGATGAACACCCCGCGGCGGCGGCCGCTCGCGACCCGGTCCGAACTGCACGCGGCCGACCAGGCCGGGTGTATCCCTATCCGGTCGGCCTCCTTCGTATCGATCCTCGTCGAGGCGGCGGAGTGCCGGGTGCGCGGGCTGCCCAGGGCGGATTTCTTCCTCTGGAACGACGACTTCGAGTTCACCACCCGGCTGCTCAGGGACCAGGTAGGCCTGCTCTGCCCGGCCAGCGTGGTGGTGCACAAGACCAGGGCGTTCGGCGGAGCGGACGCCGACCCCGGTGACCGGTTCTTCTACGAGGTCCGCAACAAGATCTGGACTCTGCGGACGCCGTCCCTGGCGCCCGGCGAGCGCGTCTTGTACACGGGCGCCACAGTGCGGCGCTGGATCCGCACCTACCGCGGCGCGAGTGACCGGCGCGCGATCCGGTCCTGCCTGAGATCGGGCATCGCGGCCGGAGTGCGGACCTCGCCGCGCCCGAACGAGCAGGTGCTGCCGCCGGTCGGGGACCATCTCGGCGCCGCACCGAGCGGCGGGCGGGCCGTGTCGTGACGCGCGGCCCGGACGCAGGTCCTGGAGCGCCAGCTGCTGGCCCCGGCGCGCCGGGCTCGGGGCCGGGCTCAGGAACAGGCGGGCCGGGCTCAGGAACAGGCGGGCCGGGCTCAGGACCGGGTGCCCATGCCTCCGGGTCAGGCCGCTGCCGGGCCTGGCGGGCGGCACTCGCGGCGGCGCTTCTTCGGCCTGACAGCGGCGGCCGCGGGTGCCGCCGCGGCCGCCGTCGCGGCCGACAAGGCAGCCACGTCCGGCGGCCGGCCTCCGGCCAGCGCAGGCCGGCTGGCAGCCACGCACCACCGCACGGTGAGCGAGAACAGCAAGCCCGGCGACCCGCACTGGCAGATCAGGCATCAGGGTCCGCAGGGCGCAATGCAGGGGTACGCGGGCCAGGCCAGCGTGCTTCCCGGCGAGCCGATCACGCTGTACGCATCGACGACCGCCCGCTCCTTCACCGTCAGCGCCTTCCGGATGGGCTGGTACGGCGGCGACCAGGCCCGCCTGGTCTGGAAATCGGCCACCCTCAAGGGGCACCGGCAGCGTCAGCCCGCCATCATCCGGGCGACGAACACCGTCCGCACGGACTGGGGCTTGTCGGCCACCATCCCCACCGATGGCTGGCCCGAGGGCTCCTACCTGCTGCGGATGGACTCAGAGGCGGGGGCGCAGCGCTATGTCCCGGTGACTGTGCGGTCGGCTGACACCAGCGGCAAGACCGTCATCAAGAACTGCACGGAGACGTGGCAGGCCTACAACATGTGGGGCGGCTACGACCTGTACAACGGTCCCGGCGGTACCGCCGACTACAACAACCGGTCGTTCGCGGTCAGCCTGGACCGGCCTTACGACGGTAGCGGCGCCTTCATGTTCTTGTGGCACGAGCGCAAGTTCATCGAGCTGGCCGAGCGCACCGGGCTGCCGCTCGCGTACGTCTCCAGCATGGACATCGCGCGCGATCCGCACCTGCTCGACGGCGCCAGCTCGCTGTTCTCGCTCGGGCACGACGAGTACTGGTCGCCGCCAGAGCGAGCCAACGTCACCTCGGCCAGGAACGCCGGCATCAACGTAGCCTTTCTCGGCGCGAACTGCTGTTTCCGGCGCACCCGGCTGGCCAGCACGCCGCTCGGGGACCGGCGGCTGGTGATCTGCTACAAGACCAGCTACCTGCAGGATCCGATGTACGGCAAGGACAACGCGCTGGTCACCAGTGACTGGCGCGAGCCGCCGAACCCGGATCCGGAGTCCTCGCTGATCGGCACTCTGTACGAGTCAAACCCCACCGACGCCGCCTATGTCGTCGCCACGCCCGATGCCTGGATGTTCCGCGGCACCGGCGTCAGGAAGGGAACGAGCTTTACCGGCCTCGTCGGTATCGAGTACGACCGGGTGAACCCCGGATCACCGGTCGAACGGCCCATCCAGGTCCTCTCGCACTCGCCGCTGACCTGCCGCGGCATCCGCACATACTCGGACTCGGCCTACTACACCCACAGCGGTGGAGCCGGGGTCTTCGCGGCCGGAACGATGCGCTGGGTCGCGTCCATGGGCGGCCTGCGGTCGTTCGGCCTGAACCCGCGGACCGCGGCCTTCACCAGGCACGTGACCGTGAACATCCTGCACGCGTTCGCCGACGGCCCGGCCGCGGCGAAATACCCGGCGGACGACAACCTGGATTCCATGCACGAGTTCGCTGGCGATCCGATCGCGGCGCAGCACAATAGCTGGCCGCCGGTAACTCTGTGAGCCTGCCGATCCGCCGGTTCACCGGCCCGGCCGCGACGACCCGCGTGCGCCAGATAAGCCGATTGACGGCGCCGTGGGTGTCATTGCCGCGCTGGCCCTATGGCGATTGCGCGCGCAATCAGCGCAGGGCCAGCCGCCTGGACGCGACGCCTGACTGCCGCGCCCAGGGCCCAGGACCGGTCAGGCGGGGGCGAGCTTGCTGATGGCGTCCGCGAGGTCCAGACCGGGCACTGGCGAGATCGCGATGACGGGAGTGTCCAGGCCGGTCGCGTGATACTCGGCGACCCGGTCCCGGCACTGTTCGGCCGGCCCGTGAATGACCAGCTCGTCCACGAGCGCGTCCGGTATCGCGGCCAGGGCGCCCTTCCGGTCGCCGGCGTTCCAGGCCGCGAGCATCGGCTCGATGATCTCGCCGCGGCCGAGCCACTGGTGGAACGCCGCGTACACCGGCACGGTCAGGTACGCGGCGATCATCCGCCTGCCGATGTAGCGGGCGGTGTCAGCGTCGGCGGTCGGGCAGACGAAGATGCGGGCCACCAGCTCGCAGTCCGGGCCGGCCACGCCGCGCACCTTGGGGACGTCCTTCGGGGCCAGCCAGTTGGTGATCGCGATACCGGCCTCGGCGGCGGCCAGCTTCACCATGCCGGGCCGGAGCGCCGCCAGCGCGAGGGCCGGCGGAACCTCGGGTGCCGGGTCGAGCCGGAAGCCGTTCACCGAGAACGTCTCGTACTCGCGGGTGACCTTGCCCCCGGCCAGCGCCTCGCGCAGGAACTGCAGCATGTCCCGCGAGCGCTGGTACGGCTTCTCGAACGGGATGCCGTTCCACTGTTCGACCGCGACCTGCGAGGACGTGCCGATCCCGAGGACGAACTTTCCCGGAGCGAGTGCGCCCAGCGTCCCGGCCTGCACGGCCAGCGAAACGGGAGCGCGCGTGTAGATGCCGACTATCGCGGTTCCGAGCCGCAGCTCCGGAGCCCACTGCGACGCCAGTGTCAGGGGCGTGAACCCGTCAATTCCGTTGAGCTCGGCCGACCACACATCGGTGTAGCCGAGACCCGGCAGACTCGACACCAGATCCTGCTGACCGGCGAGCGGAATCCCGCTCAGCGGCAGCGTCAGACCCCAGCGCGATTGCGATGCCATCGATATCCCTTCGCCCGCGTGCTCACGTGGCTGCGAGTATGCCAGGGTTTGCCCGCACCGGGCCAAGGCCGGGCTTGGTCAGCCCGACATGGCGGCCACGGCGGGCAGGGCCATCTCCGGTACCTCGGCCAGGAGCGGCGCGTGAGCGTGCAACTGCCGCAGTCGCTGGGCGCTCTGCTCGTCCGCCGGGCTGTAGGTCGTCATCCGGGTGCCGAGGCGCTGGCCGAGCCACAGGTGGGTGTAGTTCAGCTTGATCAGGCCGAGCTCGGGATGCAGGTACCGCTTGGTCAGGTTCTCCGGGCTGGCAACCTCGTGCCGCTCCCACAGCTCGGCGAACTCCGGTGACGCGGCGGACAGCCGCGAGACCAGGCACTTCCAGGCTGGCTCGGCCACATGCTCGCCCATCGCCGCCCGGTACTCGGCGACCATCCGGCGTGCTCCTTCTTCCCAGTCGAGCATCCTGCTCCGGCACAGCGGGTTGGTGAACGCGCGCCAGAGCGAGTTCCGCTCCTCAAACGGCAGGCCGCCGAGCGGCCCCATGAGCGAGTCGAACGACTCGTTGAAAGCGAGCACGTCGTACCGGGCGTTGCGGATGCACGCCGGATACGGGTCGAGCTGGTCAAGCAGGACCTGAGCGGTTGGCGGCAGGGTGGCGCATTCCCGCTGCCCGCTGCCGTCGGCGGAGTCAGCCAGCCGGAAGAGGTGATCCCGCTCGTGCGGGTCAAGCAGCAGCGTCCGGGCGACGGCGTCCAGCACCTGCGGGGAAGCGTTGATGTCGCGGCCTTGTTCGAGCCACGTGTACCACGTGACGCCAACGCCGGCGAGTGTCGCCACTTCCTCGCGGCGCAGGCCCGGAGTCCGGCGGCGGGCGGCCGGCGGCAGACCGACCTGCTCGGGCGCGATCCGCTCGCGGCGGCTGCGAAGGAAGCCGGCGAGTTCCTGGCGTCGCTGCAGCGCGACCTCACGGGCCGCGACGTTGCGAGCCGCGCTTCGAACCTCGGGGCGCCCGTCGCTGCCGGCGGCCGGGCTCGGACTCAGTCGTCCATTGCCCGCAGGGCTCACCAGGGTCTGTTCGCTCATGGATGCCTACTCACGGGTTCGGCTCACGGGTTCGGCTCACGGGTGCTCGGCTCACGGATGGGGCTCATGCATACCAGTATGCCGTTATCTCTATGGTGTTGCCAGGTACTGTCACTACCAGTATAAGCAGGCTCTAGTACCTGGCTAGGATTATCGGCCACTCTGGCTACATGCCTTCCACGCACTTGCCCGCGCTAGCGAGCACCCCTCTGGCGAACCACCCCAACGAACACGGCACCTCGGGGTGCTGGCACGGAACCGCAGACCCTGACTGCGGCAGGCCTGGCCGTCATCCTCGTCGGGGTCTTGCTGCCGATGATCGACTTCTTCATCGTCAACGTGGCGCTGCCCACGATCGACCGTGACCTGCAGGCCAGCCAGCCGCTGCTGGAACTGGTCGTGTCCGGCTACGCCACCGCCTACGCCCTGCTGCTCGTGCTCGGCGGGCGCCTCGGCGACAGCATCGGCCGCAAGCGGCTGTTCCTGATCGGGATGGCCGCGTTCACGCTGACCTCGCTCGCCTGCGGGCTGGCGCCGACAGCGGACTTCCTCGTGATCGGCCGGGTCGCCCAGGGTGCCTCGGCTGCCGCGATGGTGCCGCAGATTCTCGCCACCATTCAGGCGGCTACCACCGGCGAACGCCGCACCAGGGCGCTGGCTCGTTACGGCGCCACCGGCGGCCTGGCCGCGGTGCTCGGCCAGGTGCTCGGCGGCGTGCTGGTGGCCGCGAACATCGACGGCCTGGGCTGGCGCCCGATCTTCCTGGTGAACGTGCCGATCGGCCTAGTCGGTCTGGTACTGGCCAGGCGTTATGTTCCCGACACCCGGCATGGCGCGCCCGCTCCGATTGACGGCACTGGCACTGTCCTTCTCGGCCTGACGGTGCTGACCTTGCTGGTCCCGCTGACCGAGGGCCGGTCGCTGCACTGGCCGGTCTGGACTATTGCCATGCTGGTGATCTCGCCGCTGGCCGCCATCGCGTTCGGCCGTTACGAGCGGCGAGGCCGAGCGGACGGGCCGGACCCCGCTGGTGCCGCCGTCCCTGCTCCAGCACCGGAGCATGCGGCGCGGGCTCGTGCTGGCACTGCCGTTCTTCGCGGGCTTCGGCGCGTTCATGTTCTGCTATGCGCTGCTGGTCCAGGAGGGACTGCACGCGAGCGCGCTGACAGCAGGCCTCGGGCTGGTGCCGATGGCGGCGACGTTCCTGTTCGCGATCCCTGTCCACCTCCCGGCTGCTCGCGCGGTTCGGCGCGAAGGTCCTCGCCGCCGGCGGCCTGCTGCAGGCCGCGGGCCTGGTCATCCTCGGCGTCACGGTGTACCTCGGCTGGCCGCACCTGTCCGTCATCGACCTGGCGCCGGGGCTTGCGGTTGCCGGGCTCGGCCAGGGCCTGGTGATGAGCCCGCTGTTCGGCATCGTGCTGTCCGAAGTGCCGCCGGCCGTGGCCGGGGCTGGCAGCGGGGTGCTGACCACAACGCAGCAGACGGCGCTGGCCCTGGGCGTGGCCACGCTCGGCAGCCTCTTCCTTGCGCTCGCCGGCGATGGCACTGGCATCAGCACGGCGTTCCTGGTGGTGCTGGCGATCCAGGTCGTTGTCGCGGCCGGGGTCGCGGCGGGCGCCAGGCGCCTGCCCGGCTGGCGGCCGCGGCAACGGCAGCGGCGGTGAGCCAGGAGCTTGCCGCGGCCGGGCACAGCTGACGGCCTTTGGGACGGCTCGGGCCTGGGCTGCCCGGCCGGCCCTGCGTTCGGCCGGAGTCAGGCCCTGGTCAGCCGGTGAGCGCGACGGTTGCCCCGGCCGGATCGGCTAGCCGGTGACAGCCGTCAGCGGCCGGGAACTTCGCGAGCGTGCCGCGTACCCTCGCGCACGGTCCGTCCGGGCCGTGCAGGATCATCCCGTCGGCTTCGCTGGCGATCAGCTCGTCTCCGACCCGGAGCAGGGCGGGGCCGTCCCGTCCGGCCGAGATGGCCGTCCGTCCGGCCGCTATCGCCGCGAGCACAGCATCCGGCCCGGTGTCCTCGGCCTCCACCCAGGTCGTCGGCGTGCCAGGCGGTGCATCCGATCCGGGCCGGTGCCAGTCACTGCCGCCGACGGGAATCGCGGCCGGATCCCAGATCTGCCACCAGCCGAGCGGGGTCGTCCACCGGGTGTCAAGCCAGCTCCAGTGCCACACCTCGAGCAGCGGCGGCCGGCGTTTCATCGGGGCGGCCCAGCTCACCTGGCCGCCGTAGGGGTGGTTCACCGAGAGCAGGCCGCCAGCCTGCTCGCACGACTCCAGCCAGTGGTCGGGCGGCTCGCGGAAGTCGATCCAGCCGACGTCGCCGAAGGCGTTCGCGTGACCGGCCTCAATCGTGACTTCCTGCCCGGCCAGCAAGGTCACCCCGTGCGCCGCGGCGGCCGCGGGCAGCTCGGCGTGGTGGCTGATGGTGTTGTGGTCGGTGACGGCGATGAAGTCGAGGCCCTTCCCGGCCGCGAACCGGGTCAGCTCAGGGACTGTCATCACGCCGTCGGAGTGCACGGTATGGGCGTGCAGATCGCCGGCCAGCCACTGGCGGCCCGGCGTCGCGGGCAGGATCCGGCGGGCCGGCCGTTCGGCGAGCTGCGGCATCGGCCCCGGCGGCTCGTCGGGTCGCAGCTCGCCGGGCGTCGAGCGAAACCTCGACGGTGACGGTGTAGTCGGCGCCCTCCGGCGGCACCCGGTGCAGCCCGATCATCACCTGCCACTGGCCGGGCTCCGGCTCGCCGGGCAGGTAGCCGGGCGTGGCGGCGCCGGGAGCGATGACGAACGACCGGCGCGCGCCGCCGGACCAGCCGCGGAACCCGGCACTGCTCAGGCAACCGAGGTCCATCACGGCGCCGGAGCGCTCGTACTCAAGCCCGACCCGGATCGCGCAGGCGCCGGCAGGCACCTCGAACGGCAGGTAATGCCACGGGGAAGCGAACCGGTCCGCCAGCGTCCACCGCCCCGAGTGCCGCGTGATGACCATGGCCCTCATCTGATCAGATCGGCTCCGTGGAGGCGAGCCTCGCGGCCGGCAGCCAGGCCATTAAGCCCACGGGAACGGGGTCAGATCAGGCTCAGCCCAGTCCTGGCGCGCGGCCGGCGACGACAGCAGGGCCGGGGAGTAGTGACGGCGCAGCAGCCGCTTGTCCAGCAGCGCCGGATGACGGGTAGCGAATTCGGCGAAGTCGTCTGCCGGATCTGACTCCGCGTGGTGGCCGACAAGCTCCGTCCAGGCTCGTGTCATCGTCGCGTGGTACTTCTGCGGGATCCGCTCATAGGCCGTGATGTGCCGGAGCCAGGAGCTCATCCTGTCAACTGCGCCCGCGGTTCCGTAGGCGCGGACGGCCAGGTAGGCCAGGTGCACGTGCTGTCGATGCCCGAATGTGCCGTCGCCGGTCGTGACGTGCCCAAGCAGCCCGGCAAGCTCGTCCGGCGCCGGGTGGGCTGACCCGGTCATCAGCGCACCTCCGCGAGCGCCCTGGTCAACCGCGCGGAATCCGGCCAGCTGCCCGGCCGTAATCCCGGCGAGCGCGGTGTTCTCGACGTCGGTGATGGCTGCCTGCACGGCGCCGGCGGCGTGCTGTCCGGCGTCCGTCAGCGCGATCAGGAACGACCGCCGGTCTGCCGGATCGAGCTCGCGGACCACCAGCGCCCTGCGTTCCAGCCGGTCCAGCACGCTGGTGAGCGTTGTCGGCCTGGTGCCTGTGGCGGCCGCCAGCTCGCCGACGGCACGCGCCTCCCCGTCGGCCAGGACGGCCAGCACATTGTGCTCGGATGCGGTCAGGCCCAGGTGGTCCAGCCGCGCGGCCAGCGCGTGCAGCGTTGCGTGGGTGGCCTGATGCAGCGCGGTGATGGCGCCGTCAGGATCGGTTCGTGTTATCACGAGATCGTAATATACCAGATCGAAGTAATGACCGAGCTCGACCCTGGCCGCCCGCGGTGAGCGGCCGCCGCGGACTACCATCCGCAGAGTGGACCCGATTCTCGGCGACTGCTCACTGGACCGGCTGCGCGAGCGCACGAGTCACAAATGGCGGACCTATCCGCCGGACGTGCTGCCCGCGTTCGTTGCCGAGATGGACTTCGACCCGGCCGCGGAGATCAAGGACGCGATCCGGGCGGCGCTGGCCGCCGGGGATCTCGGCTACCCGGACAAGGGTGAGCTGGGCGACGCGTTCGCTGAATTCGCCGCCGACCGGCTGGGCTGGTCGCCGGACCCGGCCCTGATCTTCGCGATCCCGGACGTGATGACCGGGATCGCCGAGTACATGCAGGCGATCACCAGGCCCGGCGCCGGCATCGTGATCAGCCCGCCGGTGTACTCGCCGTTCTTCTTCCGCCTCGAACTGGCCGGGCGGCGCATCGTCGAGGCCCCGCTGGCAGCCGGTCCCGGCGGGCACTACGAGCTGGACCTCGAAGCGCTCGACCACGCCCTGACGCTGCCCGGGACCGTCCGCCTACCTGCTCTGCAATCCGCACAACCCGGTCGGCCGGGTGTGGTCAGCCGGTCAGCTGGCGGCGATTGCCGAGATGTGCGACCGGCGCGGCGTGCCGGTCGTGGTGGACGAGATCCATGCGCCGCTGGTGCAGCCGGGCGCACGGCACGTGCCTTTCCACACCGTCGATCATCCGGCCGCCCGCAGGGCCGTCGTGTTCACCTCGGCGTCCAAAGGCTGGAACATTCCCGGCGTGAAATGCGGGATCGCGATCGCCGGCGAACGGGATGCGGCGGGCCTGCTCACCGAGCGGTGGGAGGCGCTGCTCGCGTCCCATCTGGGCGTGCACGCCTCCGTCGCCGCGTTCCGGCACGCCCGGCCGTGGCTGGACGCGGTTGTCGCGCAGATCGCCGCCAATGCCAGGCAGCTGTCCGATGAGCTGGCCGCGCACTTGCCCGCAGCCCGCTACCAGGCTCCGCAGGCAAGCTTCCTGGCCTGGATCGACTGCCGTGAACTCGGCCTCGGCCCGGACCCTGCGGCCGCATTCCTGGAAGGCGGCCGGGTTGCGCTGAGCCCTGGCCCTGCGTTTGGCGTGCAGGGGAGCGGCTTTGCCCGGCTGAACATCGGCACATCGCCGGAACTCATTACCGAGGCGGTCCGCCGGATGGCGCGCGCGGTGCCCGGATAGCGCTCTCGCTGACAGCACGGAGCAATTGCGGACAGCTATTGCCGAGCGCCGCCGGCGCTGCCAGGATCATCCCAGATTTCTGCTGGTACCTGCACGGTCCGGTGCTCTTATCCCCCTTGCCATTGCTGCCCGCTATGGAGACCGCATGTCTGCCACCAGATTGCTCGCCGCTGCCCGGCCGCGGTCGCGAACGCGCGGCGGTTCCGCGCCGGCGCCCAGCCGGAGGGCGGTGGGCCGCGCCCTGCCGGCGGGCTGCTGCGGTCGCGCTCGCGGCCGTGCTGGCGGCGTGCGGTGGCAGCCCGTCCGGGCCAGCGCCGGCGGTGACAGTGACGACCTCCGGATCAGCCTCCGCGGCGGCGTCGGACTCAGCCAGCGCCGTCGCGGCGACTCCGCCCGCCATTGTCGCGGTGACCGCGAAAGGCGCTCTGGTCTCGCTGAACCCGGCGACGGGCTCGATCGCCAGCACGCTCGCGCCCGCCCGGGTGCTGCCGGACGAGGTCTCGGTCTCGGCGACCGGGATGGTGTACTACGCGGTCAGAAGCGGCTGCTCCAGCAAGATCGAGGCTGTGCCAGCGGGCGGCGGCACTCCCGCGGTCATCACCACCGGCCGCCTCCCGGCAGTCAGTCCCGACGGCACCAGGCTGGCCTATGCGCAGGAGCCGAACCTGACCACGGGCTGCGTCCCGGCCAATCCGAACCTGGTCCCGCTGTACCGGCTGGATATCAGGACGCTGTCGTCCGGGGCGACCACGAGCCTGCCCATGGTTCCGGCGAATCAGGGAGACGGCCTGCCCGCGCCTATCTCGCATCTGTCCTGGGCCGCGGACAACGACCATCTCGCCGTGTCGGTCGAGGCGATCCAGGACAACGAGGGCTGGAACCTGGTGCTCGTCGATACCGCGCGGGCGCGGTATTACCTGACTGGCGCCGGGACGACGACGGTGCCGGTGACGGGCAGCCCGAACGTGCGCGACAGCTACCTGCGGGAGGGCGTGTATATGCCCGACGGCGACCTCTTCGTGAGCCGGGCTTGCTGTGCGGGCGTTCCCGTCCGTAATAACTCACGGCTGATGTGGGAGGTGACGACCGCGGGAGCGCTCGTCCGCCAGGTCGCGGTCGGGTACCCGAATCTCGATCACACCAGCCTGGCCGTCAGCCCGGACGGCAACTGGCTCCTGTACGTTGCCGGGAACGCCCTGTACGTGTCGCGCGGCGGCGCCACGCCCCGCGAACTCACCGCCGGGCTTGTCGCGGCCGCCTGGGGATAGACACCGGGGAACGAGCACGCGACGCCTGTGCCCGGACCGCGGGCCTGGCCGGGGCGATCCTGACCGGTTTCCTGCCGAAGCACCAGACATCGCACAACAGCCCGCTAAATGAACTTTAACGGACCTGGTGATTCCGGCGTGCTTTGCGGGCATGGGTCTAGCTGCTTCCTGCTGGATCAGGACGAGACCGGGACACACCTGGTCAGGCGCCTTGTTACGTGCGAATGTGGAACCGAGTCCCCCGCCCAGGTAAGCAGTTGGAGGGGTCGTTTATGGGCAGGGATGTCCCGTCCATCACTGTTAGCCAGCAAGATCGGCGCGCCTACCGGGAGAAGGTCCGTCAGTGCCTTGACGTGTTCGCCCGGATGCTGCGGGAGTCCAGGTTCGACACCGAGCCACGGCAGGTGGGCCTGGAAATCGAGCTGAACCTGGTTGACGCGGACGGCATGCCGGCCATGACCAATACGACGGTGCTGGACGCCATCGCCGATCCGAGCTGGGCGAGCGAACTCGGCCGGTTCAATCTGGAGATCAATGTCCCGCCGCGCCAGCTGACCGGAAATGCGCTGGCCGCGCTGGAGAACGTCGTGCGGGGCAAGCTCGCTCATGCCGCAGCCAGGGCGCAGGGAACGGGGAGCCGGCTCGTCATGATCGGCATCCTGCCCTCGCTGCGCCAGCGCGATGTCACCTCCGACGCGATGTCAGCCAATCCGCGCTACCGGCTGCTCAACGAGCAGATGATCGCCGCCCGGGGCGAGGACATGCGGATCTGCATCGACGGCACCGAGCGCCTGCTGACGCACGTGGACTCGATCATGCCGGAGGCGGCCTGCACGAGCGTCCAGTTCCACCTCCAGGTCAGCCCGGAAGCGTTCGGCAGCTACTGGAACGCGGCCCAGGCGGTGGCGGGCATCCAGGTCGCGCTGGCGGCTAACTCGCCCTACCTGTTCGGCCGTGAGCTCTGGCGGGAGACTCGCATTCCGCTGTTCGAGCAGGTCACCGATACCCGGCCGGAAGAGCTTCAGCAGCAGGGCGTGCGCCCGCGGGTCTGGTTCGGGGAGCGGTGGATTACCTCGGTTTTCGACCTGTTCGAGGAGAACCTCAGGTACTTTCCGGCGCTGCTCCCGCTGCGCGAGGACGAGGACCCGGCAGCTGCCCTGGACAGCGGCGAGGCTCCCCGGCTCTCCGAGCTGACCCTGCACAACGGCACCGTCTACCGGTGGAACCGGCCGGTCTACGCGGTCGAGGACGGCCGTCCGCACCTGCGGGTGGAGAACCGGGTGCTGCCAGCGGGCCCGACGGTCGCCGACGTGATCGCTAACGCTGCGTTCTACTACGGCCTGGTCCGGGCGCTGGCCGAGACTGAGCGGCCGGTATGGACGCAGATGTCGTTCGCGGCCGCCGCCGACAACCTGGTCGAGGGCTCCCGGCACGGCATCGAGGCCCGGGTGTACTGGCCCGGCATCGGCGAGGCCCCGGTCACCGAGCTCACCCTCCGGCGGCTGCTGCCCCAGGCCTGGGAGGGGCTGCGGCAGTGGGGCGTTGACGCCGCGGACGCCGACCGGATGCTCGGGATCATCGAGCAGCGCTGCCTGACCGGCCGGACGGGAGCCACCTGGCAGGTAGGCGCCGTTCGCCAGCTGGAGCGCGGGCGGTCTGACCGGCGTGAGGCACTCCGCCGGATGACGCAGGGATATATCGAGCGAATGGTGACTAATCAGCCTGCGCACAGCTGGCCCGACCTGTAGCTAGTGCGCTTCGCCGATGGTGCGGCGCTGCCGGCTGCACGGCACATCGGGCCTGCATTGCCGATCGGTGCCCCACTATGAGGCGCCGATCGGGAACTCACGCCCTTTCGGTGTGCCCGCGACTTGCGAGTTCGTCACGATCCGTAGCTTTGTGACTTCATGCAGTGGGCATACCTGTCTGGCGAAGGCCCCGGAACACGCTCATGGGGGTGGGATATGACGACCAGGTCGACGAGCAGCCCGGCAGCTGAATCAGCCACCGGGCAGTCGCTGCCTGACTCCGGACGTACACGGCCCCGATTCGGGGGATCAGGACCTGCCGGCGGGTCCGCGATGATCGATGGCGCGATGGCGCGCCGGTATACCGCGGAGCTTGTCGGCACGGCGCTGCTGGTCTTCTTCGGCGCGGGCATGGCCACGGTGACCTTCGGCTTCCGGGCATTCGGCAGCAGTGTCGCGGCCGGGATCCTGCTGACCGGCCTCGTGTTCGGCCTGGTCCTGCTCGGCCTGGTCGCCGTCGTCGGCCCGATCTCCGGCTGCCACGTCAACCCGGCGGTCTCGCTGGGCGCCTACCTGGCGAAGCGGATCTCGATCATCGACATGCTCGGCTACTGGGTCGCTCAGCTCATCGGCGGCCTGCTCGGGGCGCTGCTGCTGCTGTGGGTCATGCACAGCTCGCCGTTCTACAGCAAGTCCAGGATCGGCCTGGGCGCGAACGGCTACGGCAAGCTGTCGTTGCTGCACGCCTCGGGCGGCGGCGCGTTCCTCACCGAGGTCATCCTGACCGCGGTGTTCGTGCTCGTGGTGCTGAGCGCGACCAGGAAGGAAGCCAGCGCGCCGGTGGCCGGTGTCATCGTCGGGCTGAGCCTGGCCCTGGTCAACATCATGGGCATCCCGATCGACGGCGCGTCGGTCAACCCGGCCCGGAGCTTCGGCCCGGCCATCCTCGTGGGCGGCCTGGCGCTGAGCCAGCTGTGGCTGTTCCTGATCGCGCCGCTGGTCGGCGCGGTACTCGCCGCAGGCGTCTTCATGCTGTTCCACCAGGTCGGCGCCAGCCCGGCCGCCGGATCCGGCGACGTTAAGGCGGAGCACACCATGACGATGTCGGCCGCCGATGAGGCCGACGTGCACGGGTCGGCCGGGGCGACTACCGCCTCGATGCCGCCCGGCACCCAGCGGGTGGTATCCGGCTCCAGCGCATCCGGCACTCAGCCGATACCGGGCGGGGGACAGGGGCGGCCTGGCTCCGGTCCGGCCGCCGGGTCACCGCCGGCCAGGCCCGATGAGGGCACCGGACCGGCAAACCCGCCGTCAGGCGCGCGGTAGGAACAACCGGACGCAGCCTTCCCGCTGCTCCGCAGAGCCGCCCGCGAGGTCAGCCGACCTCGCGGGCGGCTTCTTGTGCGCCGCCACGGCCGCACGGCCGGGTGCGGCGGCTCCCGGCATGGTGAGACGATCGGTGAGTGGACGATGTCGACCGCGCGGCGCAGTCCCCGCAGTTGCGGGTCAGCAGCGCGAGGGGCCGCTGGGTGCTAGCAGCCACCGTGCTCGGCTCCAGCATGGCCCTGCTGGACTCCACCGTCGTCAACGTGGCGCTGCCGACGATCGGCCGGAATCTGCACGCGTCGCTGGGCGAGCTGCAGTGGACAGTCACCGCCTACTCCCTGACGCTGGCCGCCCTGATCCTGCTGGGCGGCTCGCTCGGAGACCGCCTCGGCCGCCGGCGTGTCTTTCTCGTCGGCGTGGTCTGGTTCGCGCTGGCCTCGGTGTTGTGCGGCCTGGCGCCTAATATCTTCGTGCTGATCGCGGCCCGGGTGCTGCAGGGAGCGGGCGGAGCGCTGCTGACGCCCGGATCGCTGGCGATCATCCAGACCACCTTCGCGCCCGATGAGCGGCCCGCGCGCGGTCGGCGCCTGGTCCGGGCTCGGCGGCGTCGCAGCGGCGATCGGGCCGGTCGTCGGGGGCCTGTTGGTGCAGACGGCGGGCTGGCGCTGGGTGTTCCTGCTCAACCTGCCGCTGGCAGTCGCCGTCATCACGGTGACGATACGGCATGTACCGGAAAGCAAGGATCTGACGGTGCACGGCCGGTTCGACATTGCCGGCGCGGTCCTGGCTGCTCTCGGCCTGGGCGGGCTCACGTATGCGCTGATCGAGGCGCCGGAAGGGTCAGGCAAGATCGGCGTCGTGGTGTCGGCGCTGGCCGGCCTCGGTGCCGCGATCGCATTCGTCCTGGTCGAGCGGCGCCGCACCCGGTCGCCGGCCAAGATCGCGCCGATGCTGCCGCTCAACGTCTTCGCCTCCCGTCAGTTCACGGTGATCAACCTCATCACCTTCCTGGTCTACGCCGCGTTCGGCGGTCTGCTGTTCCTGCTGGTGCTGCAGCTCCAGGTGGTGTCCGGGTTCACTCCGCTCCAGGCCGGCGCCGCGCTGCTGCCAGTCACCGTGCTCACGCTGGCCCTGTCGGCGAGGTCGGGCAGCCTGGCGCAGCGGGTCGGACCGCGGTGGCCGATGACGATCGGCATCGTCGCGCTCGCGGTCGGCATGGCGCTCATGTCCAGGATCGGACCGCACGCCAGCTACGTCATTGATGTGCTGCCAGCCGTGATCGTGTTCGGTCTCGGCCTGTGCCTGACCGTGGCGCCGCTGACCGCGACGGTGCTGGCGAGCGCTGACGTCCGGCATGCGGGCGTGGCCAGCGGCGTCAACAATGCCGTCGCCCGGGCGGCCGGGCTCGTCGCCGTGGCGGCCCTGCCGGCGGCCGTCGGGCTGGGCGCCGCGAGCTACCACCAGCCACTGGTCTTCAATCAGGGATTTGACCGGGCGACGATTGCCTGCGCTGTCATCTTGCTGGCAGCCGCGGTGCTGACGGCGCTCCTGGTCGACAACAACGTGCTGGCGGTCGGCGGCACTCCGCCGGTCGTGGTCGCCCCGCCGCGGAACTGCACGATCGGAGCGCCGCCGCTGCTGCCGTCGCCGCGCCGCCAGCCGCAGGCCGGCGGCCGCGCTCGGGCGCGCGGGCCCGGCTGAGGCCCCGCGTTAGCTGTCGAGGCCGAGCGTGAAGGTAGGCCGCGGCGAGGTCTCGGGTAGCCGGTGCTCCGCACTGAGCCGGCGCACGGACGTCCCGGTCGCCAGGAACTCGGTCGCGTGCTCGCCCCAGACGTGGTTCTTCACCTCGACCGTGACCCCGACGATGCCGGAGGCGCCGGCCTGCTCGGCCTCGGCCTGCATCCGGGTCAGCGCGAGCTCGCGGGCCTCGTAGACACCCTGGGTGAACTGCGGCATCTCCTGGTTCTGGCCCGCCTGGCGCAGCGACTGCATGACGCCCTGATGAGCGATGTGATAGACGCAGGTCCCGAGTACGAACGAGACCGGGACTGCGCCGGCGGCCAGCAGGCGGAAGAAGTCCTGCGCCGACAGGTCCGAGGTGAACGCACGCCCGTCGGGCGCGCGGTGCGCACCCTCGCCGGTCAGGTGCCGGACGGCGGTGCCGGTCGCGATGAACTCGAGGCAGCCCTGGCCCCAGGCGTACATCTGCATCCGGAGCTGCACCCCGACGATTCCGTCGGCCCCGAGGTGATCAGCCTCGGATTGCATGCGGGACATGGCGAGCTCCCGCGCGTTGTACATGGCCTGAGTGAGGACCTGCAGTTCCTGGTTCTGGTTCCACCGGCCGACCTGCAGTCCGATGTGGTAGATCGACGAGCCGACGACGAAGCCGAGCGGCTCGAAGCCGGCCTCGCCGAGCAGGACATACTCCGACACGGACAGGTCGGAGGTGAACACGCCGGACGGATTAGCCCCGGCCGTCTGGGCGAGCCTGGTGTCGGCCGCCTGCGGCTCCCACGTCGCGGTTCCCTGGTTCTGCTGGCTGGAAAACAACGGCATGGTGCCTCCCGTATGCGGCCTTCGTCGGCTCCGCTCAGCCTACTGCCGGTGGCGCGGCCGGGAGCGACGACGCGGCGTCTCGCGAACGGTAGCGGTCGCGGTTGCCGCGTGCCCGCCCGCCGGCTGCGCCTGCGGGCCGGCGGCTACCTCGCGCACGGTGACCGCGAGCTCGGGCCGGTGCAGGGTCGACTCGGCGTACAGCTGATAGGCCCGCACATCGGCGTCGCTCAGCGGCGGGGGCGCCAGGGTGCGCGGCCACAGCCGCAGCGCGCGCACGGCGTCCAATTCGACGCAGTAGAGCGTCAGCTGCGCGGACAGGTAGAAGAAGGCCAGCAGGCCCAGCACGACGCCGAAGGTGCCGTAGGCCGAGTTGGTGGCGTGACCAACGAGGGTGCCGCCGATCGTGAGCAGGATCTGCCACCCGATTGCGGCCAGGATCGCGCCGAGGCGCATGGCCCTGGCGCTCACCTGCGCTGCGGTCGCAATGCGGAATCCCAGCCAGAACAGCCCGATGTTCAGCAACAGCGACACGATGCAACGCCGCCGACCTCGGCAAGGAAGCCGCCGAGGTGGCCGGTGCCCCCGGCGATGGTGGATAGCGCGATCGTGATGAGCTGGCCCGGGCCGATGACCGCGATCAGCCCGAAGCTGCGCAGCAGCGCCTTGGCGAAGCCCGGCCGCCGGTACTGCGGCACTTCCCAGGCGGCATTCATCGCGTTCATCATGGCCGTCGCCACGCCGCGGGAGGCGTACAGCGTCAGCACGATGCCGACAGCCAGCGCGAAACCGGTCTTGCCCAGCCCCTGGTTCACGGACTCGCCCAGCGTATGGCCGACGACAGGGAAGTTCTTGAGCGCCTGGGTCAGATGGCCGGCCACCGCGGAACTGCCGCGCGCGATGATGTCCAGGATGCTGTAGGCGACCAGCAGCAGCGGGAAGATCGAGGCGAAGGCGTAGTACGAGATCAGCGCGGCCAGGTTGCCGGCCTGGTCATCGCTGAACTTCTTGTAGGTGGCCACGCCGATGGCGAGCCACGGCCGGTCCTGCTGCGCGCGGTCGACGGCCAGCACGATGCGCCTGACCCGGCCGCCTGCTCCTGCGTTGTCCTGCTGTTCCGCGCTCATGGTCCGCAGTATCTACCCGGCGAATCAGCGTGCACTCGCACCACTCCCGGCGGCGTCTGCGCCGGGCCCGGGCTGCCGCTCCGGCTAGCCGGAGCGCTAGCTACCGCTCGCGCGCGCTCGCGACCGCGTCCGCCGGGGCCGAGGTCCAGCTCGAGATCCCCGGCGTCGACCTCGTGCCCGGCGCCGCAGCGGAGCTCGGCCTGCACGACCTCACCGCAGCCGGTATGCCGGAGCACGACCGGCGCCCCGGCAGGCGCGAGCCAGCGGTCGCCCCATCGCATCAGCGCCACCAGCACCGGCAGCAGTTCTGCTCCCTTGTCGGTGAGCGGTACTCCATCCGGGTCCGCTGGCCGGGCTCCCGATACGGCTCGCGAACCAGCAGGCCGTCATCGACGAGCTCCCGCAGTCGCGCCGCTGCTACCGGCTCGCTGATGCCGACGCGCTCGGCGAAGTCGTCGAACCTGGTCGTGCCGTAGAACGCCTCCCGCAGGATCAGCATCGCGGACCTGCTGCTGATGACCTCCAGGGCGCTGGCCATGGAGCACCGGCTGGCCGTCCAGTCGCCGCGCGGCGACAGGGGCCCGGCCATCCGGATCGTGTGCGGGATCTCCGCTGAGGAATCCACAGAGACCTACTGTAGCTGACTTGCGCAAGCTTAAGCCAGCAACGTACAGTCTGGCTATGAGTCAGCTAAGCCAGGGTCGCTCAGCGGCCCGCGCGCGAATCCGCTGCGACCGGCGCAGGTCCTGGTCATCGTGTGTGCCGGGGTGGTCATGGCCAGCCTGGACCTGTTCATCGTGAACGTGGCGCTGCCGCAGATCGCGGTGGACCTGCACGAGCCGAGCCTCGGCGCCCTGTCCTGGATCCTGAACGGCTACGCGATCATTTACGCCGCCCTGCTGGTGCTGTTCGGGCGGCTCGCCGACCAGCACAACCGCAAGATGGGGTTCCTGCTCGGCGTGGCCGTGTTCACGGCCGGGTCCGCGGCCTGCGGCGCGGCCGCCAGCGTGCCGATGCTGATCGCCTTCCGGCTGGTGCAGGCCGCGGGCGCGGCATTGCTGACCCCGACCTCACTCGGGCTGGTCATGGCGAGCTATCCGGCCGAGCGCCGGGGCGGGGCCGTGCGGGCCTGGACGGCCGTCGGCGGAATGGCGGCCGCGCTCGGGCCCGTCATCGGCGGGCTGCTCGTGACCGCCAGCTGGCGCTGGGTGTTCCTGGTCAACGTCCCGATCGGCCTGGCCGCGCTGATCATCGGCTGGCGGAGGCTGCCGGACGTTCCCGGTCATCCCGGCCCGCGCCCGGATGCGCTGTCGGCTCTGCTCGTGACGGCCGGAGTAGGCGGACTCACCCTGGGACTGGTGCGCGGCGATGCCTGGGGGTGGGGCTCGGGCCGGACGGTCGGTGTCCTGGCCGCCGCGGTGGTCGTGCTCGGGCTGTTCGCACTGCACTGCTCTCGCCATCACAACCCGCTGATCGACCCGGCGCTGTTCCGCGTGCGCACCTTCTCCGGCGCATCGCTGGCGACCCTGCTGTTCTCGGTCTCCTTCGGCGCCATGCTGCTGTCCATCGTGCTGTGGATGCAGGACGTCTGGGGCTGGTCACCGCTCGCGACCGGGCTCGCGGTGGCGCCCGGTCCGGTGATGGTCCCGCTGTTCTCATTCCTGGTCACCGGGCGGCTGCTCGCCCGCTTCGGCCCGGCGGTCGTGATCGGGGCCGGCGCAACCGTGTTCTCGGCCGGCGTCATCTGGTGGGCGGTGGCCGTCCAGCTGCAGCCGAATTACCTGGAGATCCTGCCGGGCATGCTGGTGACCGGCATCGGCGTCGGGCTCACCCTGCCGTCGCTGATGTCGACGGCGGCATCGTCGCTGCCGCCGCCGTCGTTCGCGACCGGCTCGGGAGTCGTGAACATGCTCCGTCAGGTGGGCTTCGCTGTCGGCGTTGCCATGCTTGTCGCCGTTCTCGGCAGCCCGCACGGGGCCGGGGCTGAACTGAGCGCGTTCCGGCACGGCTGGTATGCGACCGCGGCTGCGGGCCTGGTCGGCGCGCTCACCGCGGTGACCCTGCGCCGCGGTCGCAGGCCGGCCGCGCCGCCCGCTGACGCCCGCAGGCGCCGCGCCGCCGGCAACCGCCGTGCCGCTCGCCGGGCCGGCTGCCATCGCTGGCAGCGGTCAGGACTGAGCGGGGGGCTGACGGGCGCCGGGTTGGATCTGCCGCCCGCCTAGGGTCTGCGCATCCAGCATCACGCCCCACCGCGGGTCCGGTCAGATCGGGGACAACGGACAGCGGCGGCCGGGACAGCTACGTAGTCCGGCGCGTCCTGGCCGGCCAGCGCCGCGCGAACCTCGGCCGCGCCGCGCTCGCCGGAGCGGATCGCGCCTTCCATGTAGCCGGCCCACTGCGATGCCGTCTCGGTACCCGCCCAGTGAATCGGCCCGACCGCCTCGCGCAGCGCCCGCCCGTACCGGGTCCAGACGTTCGGGCCGAACAGCGTCCCGTAACAGCCGCCGCTCCACTTCTCCTGCTGCCAGTCACGCTCCAGGTAGCGCTCGGGCCGGGCGGCCTGCGGGCCGAAATACCGGACGAGTGAGTCGACCACCGCCTGGCGGCGCACCGGAAGCGGCTCGCGTCCGAGCCGCCGCGCCTCGTCGCCCTCCAGGAACGCCAGCAGGATGCCGGGCGAGCCGTCCGGCGGGGAATTGTCAAAGACAACCCGTGAGCCCTCGCCGTCGCCGGTGGCCTGGCCGGACAGGCCGTCCCGGCGCCAGAACGGCTCCGGGTAGATCACCTGCGTCTTGATCACTGACCCCATCGGCGTCCGCTGCGTCAGCTGCTCCCGCCACGGCGGCAGGTCCGGCTCGTACTCGATCCGCCCGGCGAGCAGCGGCGGAACGGTGACCAGGATGCGGCGGCACTCGAAGTCCCCGCCGGGTCCCGACGCGATCGACCCGGTCACCGCGGATCTCGACGCGGCCGACCGGCGCCGACAGCCGGACCAGGTCGCCGAGCCGGGCGGCCAGGCGCTCCGCTACCAGGGCCGAGCCGCCGGCGAACCGGTCTTGCTGCGCTCCGCCGCCAGTGTCAATGAGACGCTGGAACGAGCCTGCCGAGTGTGAGTAGAACAGCACGTGCAGCATCGACAGATCGCCCGGCTCGGCCGCGAATACGGCCTCCGCGCCAAGCGTCAGCAGCACGCGCGCGCTCTTGCTGGCGGTGTTTCTCCGCGCCCAGGTCTCGAAGGTCTGGCCGTCCAGCTTCTCCGCGCCGCGGGCCGTCCAGGGTGCGTCCAGCGGCACCTTCTTCGCTAGCGCCTCCAGCCGCATCTGGGCCTGGCCGATGTCGGCCAGCACGAGGGGGTTGATCCGCGGGATGGCTCCGGTGTACGTGCCCCGCTTGCCGTTGAAATGCAGCACCTTCCTGCCGGTGTCAAACGTCGGGAACGTCGGCACATCCAGCTCGGCTGCCAGCGCGTACAGCTTGTCCTGCGTCGGGCCAGCCCACTGCCCGCCCATCTCGACGATCTTGCCGTCGCCGATGTCCTCGCTGACCACCCGGCCGCCAACCCGGTCCCTGGCTTCGAGCACAAGCACCGAATGCCCGGCCGCCACCAGGTCGCGGGCCGCTGTCAGCCCGGCCAGGCCGGCCCCGACCACCAGGACATCAGCCGTTTCGGCCATCTACGCCACCTCCGGTCAGGGTCCGGCCCGCGATGCACTGGCGCTGCCGGCCGGTCCGGCGGCGCGCCCTGCCCGCATCATGCCCGCCCGGCTCCCGCTATCAGCCGGGCGGCTCCCGCTATCAGCCGCCGGGCCGCTCAGAACGCGCCTTGATCGTGCGCCAGCCGCCGGCCCGGTTGTTGGCGATGATCTGCCGCAGCATCACGGTCAGCGCGCGGGCGTTGATCGTCTCGCCCTGCCAGACGGCCATCGTGCGGGCGGTCGCGTTGCCGTGGCCGGCCGTGATGATGTTCTCCGGGTCGGGGACGATAGCGCCGTCGTACAGGAACAGGTTCACGTGATCCTTCGCCGCCAGCAGCGCGCAGACGTTACCGGACAGCACGAAATACGGCTGCCGGGTGCGCTTGATGGTCTCGGTCACCTCGGGATCGGCAGCATGAATGAGGTCACGCAGTTCGCGGCAGATGTCCTGCTGCCAGTCCGGCAGCGCGCCAACGTAGGCGTCGACTCTGGGGTCGGCCTGGTAGCTCATCCGGCTCCTCCTGAGTCCCGCTCGGCTGCGAGGCGCCGCGGCGCCCGCCGGAGCCACGCCTCGTCCAGCAGTTCGGCGAGCCGGTCATCGGTCGCGGCGGCGAGCAGGATCCGCAGCCCGCGCACCTGCTGGCCCCAGGTCAGCGGCTCGAACGCCGCCGGATCCTCGGCGCAGCACGCCTCCACCTCGTCCTCAGCCACGAAGACATGCAGGTGGCGGCCATCCGGCGGCGCGGTCGCGAAGATCTTTTTATTCACCCGGAACGAGGTCATGTCAAAATGCGGTTCCTCGCTGGTGCCCGGCAGCGAGAGCGCGAGCCGGCGAGCGGCGTCAATATCGCTCATCCGCCCAGGCTAGCTGGCCGGCAGCTCGGCTCACGGGCCCAGCGCGTGCTCGGTCACGGCGCTGAAAACCTCGAAACCGAGCCTGCGGTACACCGGCTCGCCCTGGGCCGAGGCCTGCAGCACCGCCGCGGCGGCACCCCGCCTGGCAGCGAGGCGTAGCGCAGCCATTGTCATCGCCGTGCCGAAGCCCCGGCGCTGGTGACTAGGCAGCGTGGTGATGTTGTACAAGCCCGGCGACGTCCGCGTGCCAGCAGACCTCGGCCGTCGCGACCGGGCGGCCATCGGCGTAACCGGTCAGGAACCGGACCGGAGCGGCGGGCGCCAGCGCCCGGTCCGCTGTCCGGGCATAGAACTCGACCACGCTCAGCGGCAGCGGGTCAGCGGCGGCCGCGAGTACCCAGGCCCAGTCGCGCAGCCCGGCGACGTTGCCGGCGACGCGGATGTCGAGCCCGGTCGCGCGACGGCCCTCGGCCGGGCCGCCCTCCGACAGGCCGCCCTCGGCCGGGCCGCTCGTCCGCCCGGCTGCCCTCGGCCGGGCCGCCCTCCGACAGGCCGCCGTCTGCCCCCCCGGCGCCGGGCAGCGGCCGCCACATGGCCGGCTCCGTTCCGATGGCCGGCAGCCCGGCCGCGGCGAGCAGCCCGGACAGGCCGGACGGCGTCGAGGCCGGGCCGACTCGCCACGCGAACGGCCGCTCCAGCGCCTCCAGCCCGGCGATCGTGACCGCGATCCTGTCCAGTGCGCTGGCCGTCGTGAACCGGGCCGCACCGACGAAATTGAAGGAGTCATTGTCCAGGCCGCTGTCGGCGATGAGCAGGTCGGCCGTTTCCCGCACGATCATGCCCGGCGTGTCCCGCTGCAGGTAGCAGACGTGCTCGGCCAGGTTCAGCTCCATCGGCAGCTCCAGGGTGGCGCTCACCCCTGCGCCCGCCGGCAGCGGGGCCTGGTCGGGCCGGTCGGTCATCCGCTGCTCCCTCCGTGTGCCTTGCCGCCCGCCGACACTGGTCCAAATCGGCTGAGCCTGTCACGGTAGTCTTGCCCGGGGACAGGCACGGGGCTCCGCGCTTGAAGGGCAGCTGAGAAGTGCTATCACTGGTAATACCCAAGGGCTCGCTTGAGCGGGCCACACTTGAGCTGTTCGATGCTGCCGACCTGACGGTACGCCGCTCGTCCGAGCGCGACTATCACGCGGTGATCGACGACCCCCGGATCGAGCGCGTCCGGTTCCTGCGCCCGCAGGAGATCCCGTCCTACGTCGAGCAGGGGCTGTTCGACTTCGGCATCACCGGCCGGGACTGGATCACCGAGACCGGCGCCGAGGTGGAATCGCTGGGGGAGCTGCACTACTCCAAGGCGACGTCCGATCCCGTCCGGGTGGTCCTGGCCGTCCCGGCCTCGGTGCCCTGGCGGACCGCCGATGACCTGCCCGAAGGCGTCCGGATCTCGACCGAGTTCCCGGCCCTGACCCGCCGGTACCTGGAGGCGCACGGAGTGAAGGCCGTGGTCATCCCGTCCTATGGCGCTACCGAGGCCAAGGTGCCCGACATCGTGGACGCCATCGTCGATCTCACCGAGACCGGCGCCTCGCTGGTGCGCAACGGGCTGCGCATCCTGGACACGCTGCTGACCAGCTACACCGAGCTGATCGCGAATCCGGCTGCCTACGCCGACCCGGCCAAGCGGGACGCCATGGAGGACGTGGCCCTGCTGCTGCGCGGTGCCATCAGTGCTCGCGGCAACGTGCTGCTGAAGCTGAACGTGAGCGCCGCCGACCTGGACGCGGTCAGCGAGATCCTGCCCGCCATGTCGTCGCCGACCGTCACCTCACTGGCCCGCGGCGACATGCACGCGGTCGAGGCCGTGGTGCCTAAGCGCGGCGTCAACACGCTGATCCCGGCACTCAAGGCGGCCGGCGGCTTCGACATCCTGGAGATCCCGATCAGCAAGATTGTCGAGTAGCCGGGTGCTGCCCAGAATCGACTTGCGCGGGAAAGCGCCGTCGCGCATGCCCGCAGCCGAGATCGCCGCGATGCTGCCGCGCGCGGCGCTGGACGTGAGCGCCGCGATCGAGCAGGTCCGGCCCGTCTGCGAGGATGTGCGGCTGCGCGGGGCCGCTGCGGTCCGGGACTACACAGCCAGATTCGACCAGGTGGATCTCGCCAGCACCGTGGTCCCGGCCGAGGCGCTGTCGGCTGCGCTGGCCGGCCTGTCGGATGAGCTGCGCGCGGCCCTGACCGAGGCGGCCAGGCGAGCCCGCCTGGTGCATCAGGCCCAGCGCCCGGCCGAGACCTGGACCGCGGTGGCGGCCGGCTCGACCGTGACCGAGCGCTACCTGCCGGTGCGCCGGGCCGGCGTCTATGTGCCGGGCGGCCTGGTCGCCTATCCCTCGTCCGTGCTGATGAACGTCATCCCGGCTCAGGTCGCCGGGGTCACCGAGATCGCCGTCGCGTCCCCGCCGCAGGCCGAGTACGGCGGGCTGCCGCACCCGGCGATCCTGGCCGCCTGCGCGCTGCTCGGCATCACCGAAGTGCACGCGGCCGGCGGCGCGCAGGCGATCGCGATGCTCGGCTACGGCACGCAGGACTGCGCGCCGGCGGACGTGATCACCGGGCCCGGAAACATCTACGTCGCCGCGGCCAAGCGGCTGCTGCGGGATCGGGTCGCGATCGACGCCGAAGCCGGCCCGACCGAGATCGCGATCGTGGCCGATGACGGCGCCGAGGCTAGCTTCATCGCGGCCGACCTGGTCGCGCAGGCTGAGCACGACCCGCTGGCCGCCTGCCTGCTGGTGAGCACGAGCGCCGCACTGGCCGACCGGGTGGACGTCGAGCTGGCGAAAGCGGCCTCGTCGGCGAAGCACGCCGACCGGGTCCAGGCCGCGCTGGCCGGGCAGTCGGCCTGCGTGATCGTCGACGACGCCGACGCCGCGATCGCCGTGTCGGATGCCTGGGCCCCCGAGCACCTGGAGATTCAGGCTCGGGACGCGGCCATCCTGGCCCGGCGGGTGCGCAACGCCGGGGCGATCTTCGTCGGCTCCTGGGCGCCGGTGTCACTGGGGGACTACCTGGCTGGTTCCAATCACGTGCTGCCCACCGGCGGGACGGCGCGCTATACGGGAGGCTTGTCGGTGCTGTCGTTCCTGCGCTGCGTCCATGTGGTCGAGTGCGACCAGGCCGCCCTGGCCGAGGTTGCGCCCTATGTGGACGCGCTCGGCGGCGCGGAGGATCTGACCGCGCACGTGCAGGCCGTCCGCGTCCGCGTCCCGGCCCCTCGGGAGCAGCCGTGACCGATCTACGCAGCGACCGGGTCAGCCTGCCGATCCGCGCCGACCTGGCCGGACGGCACCCGTACGGCGCGCCCCAGCTGGACGTGCCGGTCCGGCTGAACACCAACGAGAACCCGTATCCGCCATCGCCGGCCCTGGTCGCGGATATCAGCGCGGGCGATCACCGAGGTCGCGGCAGGCCTCAACCGGTATCCCGACCGGGACGCCATGGCCCTGCGGGCGGCGCTCGCGGACTACCTCGGCCACGGCCTGACCAGCGCGAGCACCTGGGCTGCCAACGGCTCGAACGAGATCATCCAGCAGCTGCTGCAGGCCTTCGGCGGCCCTGGCCGGACCGCGCTCGGCTTCGAGCCGTCGTACTCGATGCATCCGCTGATCAGCCAGACGACCTCAACCGGTTGGATCGCGGCGGACCGGGCCAGCGACTTCAGGCTGGACCCGGCCGAGGTGGCCGCGGCCGTCCGCCGCCACCAGCCGGATCTGGTGTTCCTCACCTCGCCGAACAACCCGACCGGATCGGCGACGCCGCTCGAGGTGATCGAAGCGGTCTGCGCGCTGGCGCCCGGCATGGTGATCGTGGACGAGGCGTACGCGGAATTCTCCCGGGATCCGGCCGCTACCGCCCTGGGGCTGCTGCCGCGATACCCGCGCCTGGTCGTGGTGCGCACGATGTCGAAGGCGTTCGCGCTCGCCGGCGCACGGGTCGGGTACCTGGCCGCTGATCCGGCCGTGGTCGAGGCGCTGCTGCTGGTGCGGCTGCCGTATCACCTGTCCGCTCTCACCCAGACGGTGGCGCTGGCTGCCCTGCGCCACTCGGCCGAACTGCTGTCCTGCGTCGACGCGATCAGGTCCGAGCGCGACCAGCTAGTCGGCAGCCTGCGGTCGATTGGCCTGCAGGCCGGCGATTCCGATGCCAACTTCGTGCTGTTCGGCCGGTTCGCCGACCGGCGCGCGACCTGGCAGGCCCTGCTCGACCGCGGCGTTCTGGTCAGGGAAATCGGCCCGCCGGACTGGCTGCGCGTCAGCATCGGGACGACGGCGGAGAATGCCGCGTTCCTGGCCGAGCTCATCAAGGTCCTTGACGGCGATCCCGAGGGCGGTACTGCAGTGACTCGGACAGCGCGCATCGGCCGGGTCACCGACGAGACTCAGGTGCTCGTCGAACTCAACCTCGACGGCGGCGGCGGCGGCCGGGCTGAGACCGGCATGCCGTTCTTCGACCACATGCTGGCTCAGCTTGGCCGGCACGGACTGCTCGACCTGACCGTGCAGGCGCGCGGCGACCTCGAGGTGGATGCGCATCACACTGTCGAGGACACAGCGATCGCGCTCGGCCAGGCGCTGCGCGAGGCACTCGGGGAGAAGCTCGGCATCTGCCGCTTCGGCGACGCGCTCGTGCCGCTCGACGAGACGCTGGTGCGCGCCGCCGTCGACCTGTCCGGCCGGCCGTACGTCGTGCACACGGAGCCGGACGGCCTGTCTCCGCTGATCGGCACCTATGACACGACGCTGACCAGGCACTTCTTCGAGTCGCTGGCGCAATCGGCGGCCATCTGCGTGCATCTGGACGTGCTGCGCGGGCGCAATCCCCACCACATCGTGGAGGCGCAGTTCAAGGCATTCGCGCGGGCGCTGCGGGCGGCGGCGGCGCCGGATCCGCGCTCCGGCGGCGCCGTGCCGAGCACGAAGGGCGTCCTGTAAGCGGCATCGGCATCAGCACGTAAACTTTTCCGGCCCCTGACCCGGAAAAGTTTTCGTGCAGACGATGCTGGCGGTTCTGACGCCGGTCAGGTCCGCAGGCCGCCGATGCCGAGCGAACCAGGCGCGTGCAGCACTCGCTCAGCCGCCTCGGTCTGCCTGACGTAGGTCTCCGGGTCCTTATCCACCGGCGTCACGCCGGCGAAGTTCCGCGCTTCGAAGGCCGCGAACGCCACCGCCAGGTCATGCCGTTCCTGCAGGCTGACCAGGCGCCGGAAGTCGGTCAGGCCCTCGCGCTCCTCCTCGCCCATGTGATCGCTGTTGGCCTCGTTCGCCGCCGCGACCGCCTCCCGCCAGGCGTCGCTGCCGACTTGGTGGCCGGCGACCGCGGCGACCGCGTCCCTGATCTCGTTGTGGTCGCCGATCGCATCGATAGTCTCCGGCTCCACGCTGGCTACCGGCCGCGACCCGATCGCCAGCCGAAGAAGCTCGGGGTAGAAGATCGCTTCCTCAGCGGCCGCATGCAGCTCCAGGAACACCGACAAGCGGCCCCACACATCGGTGAGGGCGCTCGTGTCGGACGAGTCAATCTGCTCCAGCATCGCGAAGAGCCGGCGCTGCTCGTGGTGGTCGTCCAGGATCAGCTGGGTGATGTCCATCGTGCCTCCTGCGTCGCGGGCTTTTACTCTCGCACGCCGCCTGGCGGCACCGGAGTCGCCCCGGCGCAGCGGGAGCGGACGCCGGTTATGCCCGGCGCAGGAACATCACGATCAGCACGATGAGGATGATCAGCACGATGGTGCCGATACCGATATACATGACTCACTCCCTCTCGGATGACAGCCCCGCAGCTACCCGGCGCCGGCGGCAGGAAACACCGCGCCCGGCGCACGGGCGGGCGATCGGAGCCTGCTCGGTCGTGGGCGTTCGGCGCCGCTCGATAGCCTGGAGGGGGGTCGGCGAACCGCCAGCCCGCATCAGTGATCGTGGACAGGAGCAGCCGTGACCAGCCGCCGGCCGAGCGTGGTGGTGCTCGACTACGGCTCGGGCAACCTGCGGTCAGCGCAGCGCGCCCTGCAGCGGGCCGGCGCGGACGCCGAAATCAGCGCTGACGCCGACGCCGCCCTGACCGCCGACGGTCTGGTCGTGCCGGGTGTGGGCGCGTTCGCCGCCTGCATGGCCGGGCTGCGGGCAGCGGGCGGTGACCAGGTCATCACCAGGCGGCTGGCCGGCGGCCGTCCCGTGCTCGGCATCTGCGTCGGCATGCAGATCCTCTTCGAGGCGGGCGACGAGCATGGCGAGAAAACCCAGGGGGTGGGCTGCTGGCCGGGCGTGGTGCAGAAACTGACCGCTGGAGTCCTTCCCCACATGGGCTGGAACGGGGTCGACGCAGACCCGGCCTCCCGCCTGCTGGCGGGCCTCGGGCCGGACGCCATGTTCTACTTCGTCCACTCCTACGCCGCGCTGCAGCCGCCGCCCCCGCGAACAGCTGCGTCGGCAGCGCCGATCGCGGGCTGGACCACGCACGGCGAGCCATTTGTCGCCCTGGTCGAAGACGGCCCGCTGATGGCGACGCAGTTCCACCCGGAGAAGTCCTCCGACGCCGGCGCGGCCCTGCTGGCCAACTGGCTGGAGGTTCTCGCGTGACCGGATGTGAGGCGCTTGAGCTGCTGCCTGCCGTCGACGTGTCCGGCGGCCAGGCCGTGCGCCTGGTGCAGGGCGAGGCCGGCACCGAGACCAGCTACGGTGACCCGGTTGACGCGGCGCTGGCCTGGCAGGATGCGGGCGCCGACTGGATTCACCTGGTGGACCTCGACGCCGCGTTCGGCCGCGGGTCGAACAGCGGGCAGCTGCGCGAGCTGATCGGCCGCCTCACCGTGAAAGTCGAGCTGTCCGGCGGGATCCGCGACGACGCCGCGCTGGCCGCGGCCTTGGACACCGGCGCGACCAGGGTAGTGATCGGCACCGCCGCGATGGAGGACCCGGACTGGGTCGCCGCCGTCATCGCCAGCCACGGCGGCCGGATCGCGGTCGGGCTAGACGTGCGGGGCACCCGCCTGGCGGCGCGCGGCTGGACCACCGACGGCGGCGAGCTCGGCGATGCGCTCGACCGGCTCGAAGCGGCCGGCTGTGAGCGCTACGTCGTCACCGACATCGAGAAGGACGGCATGCTCCGCGGACCGAACCTGGACCTGCTGCGCCGGGTCTGCGCCAGGACCGAGCGGCCGGTGGTGGCCAGCGGCGGCGTGTCCAGCCTGGCTGACCTCGCGGCGATCGCGGGCCTGGTGCCGCTCGGCGTGGAGGGAGCGATCGTCGGCAAGGCGCTGTACGCGGGAGCGTTCACGCTGCCCGACGCACTCGCGGCGGTGGCACGGTGACCGGCGCGGCGGGGGGGGCGGCGGCGGGCGGCCGGGGAGAGGCTGGCCGGGGGGCGCCGATCGCGCCATCCGGCGGGCGTCGAGCGGAACCGAGTGGGAGCCTGCCGTCGGCTACAGCCGGGCGGTGGCGGCCGGCGATTACGTGTTCGTCTCCGGCTGCACCTCGGTGGCGGGCGCCGAGTTCGTGCACCCCGGCGATGCCTACGGCCAGGCTGCCCGTGCCATCGCCAATGTCGCGGCCGGCCTGGAGGCACTCGGCGCGGGACTGGCGGATGTGGTGCGCACCCGGTTGTTCGTCACGGATATCTCGCGCTGGCAGGAGTACGGCCGGGCGCACGCGGAGGCGTTCGGCAGCACCCGGCCCGCAACCTCGATGATCGAGGTCAGCAGCCTGATCGACCCGCGGATGCTGGTCGAGGTCGAGGCGATCGCCTGGAGGCCGGGCATCGGTGCCGCCGGCGGCGCCGCGGAGGTGGCGGCGCTATGACGGTCGCCGTGCGGGTCATCCCGTGCCTGGACGTCGACGGCGGCCGGGTGGTCAAGGGCGTCAATTTCGCCAGCCTCCGCGACGCCGGCGACCCGGTGCAGCTGGCCGCCAGCTACGACCGGCAGGGCGCCGACGAACTGACGTTTCTCGATATCACCGCGTCCAGCGACGGCCGCGAGACGATGTACGACGTGGTCAGGCGGACGGCCGAGCAGGTTTTCATCCCGCTGACCGTCGGCGGCGGCGTGCGCAGCACTCAGGATGTGGACCGGCTGCTGCGGGCGGGCGCAGACAAGGTCGCGCTGAACACGGCCGCCGTCGCCCGGCCGGACCTGCTGGGCGAGGCGGCCAGGCGATTCGGCGCGCAGTGCATCGTGCTGTCGGTGGACGCCCGGCGGGCGCCGCAGACCGCGTCGGGATTTGAGGTCACCACGCACGGCGGGCGGCGCGGCACCGGCATGGACGCGGTCAGCTGGGCCGCCCGCGCGGCCGAACTGGGAGCGGGCGAGATCCTGCTGAACTCCGTTGACGCGGACGGCACGAAAGCCGGATTCGACCTCGGCCTGATCGCGGCTGTCAGGGGCGCAGTCCCCGTTCCCGTCATTGCCAGCGGCGGCGCCGGAGCGCTGAGCCATTTCGGCCCCGCGATCGATGCCGGGGCTGACGCGGTGCTCGCGGCGAGCCTGTTCCACTTTGGTGAGCTGACGATCGGGGCGGTCAAACAGGCGCTGGCCGCGGCCGGGCACCGGATCCGGCCGGCAGCGGCACAGGAGGTTATCGATGCGTGATTGACGTCGCGGCGTCGGGTCTCGACCCGAAGATCGCCGGCCGGCTGAAGCGGAACGACGACGGGCTCGTCGCGGCCATCGCCCAGCAGCACGACACTGGCGAGGTGCTGATGCTGGGCTGGATGGACGACGAGGCGCTGCACCGGACGCTGACGACCGGCCGGTGCACCTACTGGTCGCGCAGCCGGCAGGAGTACTGGGTCAAGGGCGACACCTCCGGGCACATCCAGCGGGTCGTCTCGGTGGCGCTGGACTGCGACGGGGACGCCGTGCTTGTCCGGGTGGACCAGGCCGGCGGCGCCTGCCACACCGGTGACAGGACCTGCTTCGACGCGGATGTGCTGCTCACCGGGGGCTGACCGCGCCACCGGCCAGGCTGGCGGGTCAGGAGCCGGCCGGGGAGACCTGCGCCTGAGTGATGCCGGCCAGGCGGCATTGCGGTCTGATGAGCGCCGACACCTTGCCGGTCCCGGTGTAGGCGTGCTCGCAGGTCGCCCTGGCCGCGCCGCCGCACTGATGCACGAGGCTGCCGCCCATGGGCCCGGGCACGTTGACCGTGATGCAGCCGTGGGCGGAGACGTCGTAACTGCCTGGCCGGACCGCGGCCCAGACCGCGATCGCCGCCACGACGAGCGCAATCGCCGCGACGACGGCCGCAATGCGGCGCCGGTCGCGCCCGGAGACCTGCTCGGCCTGAGGAAGCGTGGCGAAAGGCATTACGCGGAGTATAGGCGGGTTTTCGGCCCGGCGGAGCTCGGCGGGGCTCTCGGCTCCGTCCGCCGGTCTCAGAACATGATCACCGAGCGGCCGGTCTCGCCCTGCTTCGGGCCTCCCGGACCTCCTGCCGCGGCCAGCCCGGACCGCCGGCACGACTCAGGCACGGCCACCGGCCGTGCCTGAGTCGCATGCGTGCCTGCCGCCGGATTGCTACACGCCCTGCGGCCCCCACAGCCACCACCAGCGGCGGTCGTATGATGGTGATGGTGGTGACCGGTCGGGCCGCTGAGCCCGGTGAAGCCCGTTGTCCCGGTCGGCCCGGTGATGCCGGTGGGCCGGTCATTCCGGTCGGGCCGGTCATTCCGGTCGGCCCGGTGATGCCGGTCGGCCCGGTCAGCCCCGTCGGGCCGGTCGCGCCCGTCGGGCCGGTTGAGCCGGTCGGCCCGGTCGGAGAGTGATGATGATGCCGGTGAATGATGATGGTGGCGCGGCGGTCCGGCTCGGTCACCGCGGCCATGGCCCGGCCGGTCAGCTGCCGGGCGGTCAGCCACGTCACGACTCCGGCGGCGGTGCCGGTGACGAATTGACGCCGGTTCAGGCGGCGCGGGCCGCTGGCCGTGGACTCTGGACCGTTCAGTTCCTCGTTCATGTCAGGACATCCCCGTCTGTGTGAATCGGGTCACTATCTGGATTGAGCGGCAGAACTAGCGACAGCAGCTGATCAAGCGGCGCGACCGCCAGGGCGGCGACGCGGTCATTGAGGCCGAAGCTCAGCACGAGATCGCCGGCCGCACGGGCCGCTCCCGCGCAGAACTCGATGCCGTCGTGGGTAAACGAGAACGGCTCCGACAGACCTGCCGGCCTGAACTCCCTGGTCATCACGACGAGACGGTGGGTGTAGCTCCGCTCACCCAGCTCATCGTGCGCTTCATGGACCACGAACAGATAGCCGCCGGGCACGGGCACGCCCTGCGACCCGCCGCGCAGGCCGGCCATGACCGCCGGCGTCGGCGTCACGGCCACCTCGGTGAGCGTGGCGGCATCCGGCTCGAAGCGCAGCACCGTGAACGGATGACAGCCGTAGACGAAGTACAGCTCATCGCCCGCGACGAACGGCATCCAGTTCTTCTCGTGCCGGCCGGGGACCGGCGACGGGAGCAGCCGCGGCGGATCTAGCTGGCCGTCTCGCAGCCGGGCCAGGGCTATCCGGCAGACTCCGTCGGCGATCAGGTCACACCGGGTTGCCGACGTCCACCAGTCGCCGCGCCACCGGACCAGCCTGCAGTCCTCAGGGCCGACGATGCGCGCGTGCTGCAGCCGCGGCGCGGCATCGTCACTGATCGGAGTCGCGCTGCGCACGCCGAAGCTGCCGTCAAGCACGACCTCGTAGTTGGCGGTGCGGATGACATCGTCAGGTGTCAGCGGCAGGTAGTTGCCGGCGACGAAGCGCTCGTAGTTCGCCGACCTGACGATCATCCGGAAGCCTCCGTCAGCCTCCGGCGCGATGCTCGGGTTGAACAGCGGCCAGGGCGCGACAGCACTGAGGTTGATTTCGGCGAAGCGGGCCGCGGAGATCAGGTCGCCGAGTAGCGGCGCGGATCCGTCGACGAACCGCAGAGCCTCGGCCGGCAGCGGCGGGACCTCGTGACCGGCCCGCCTCACCTCCAGCGCGCACCACGAGCGGTTCTTCAGCGCCTGAGCCCCGGCGTGCGGCGGCAGGCCGGGGGCCCGGAGCACCTCGTCATTGGCCCGCAGGCCCGCGTCGTAGTCACCGAGCCAGAAACAGGCGATGCCGTGCTCCAGGCGCAGGCCCCAGTCCTGGATCCACTTGTGCACGAACAGCAGGTCATCGGTCCGTGGCAGGTCCAGCCCGCGTGAGGTCATGGAATGGGCCAGCCGGTGCCAGCCGCGATCACGGGCGATGCGCGCGATCTCGTACAGCGGCTCGGCCCGGCCCGGGCGGCGCTCGCACGCGTCGAAGAGCAGCGGCAGCGCGGCCACCGGATTCGTCTGGGCGGTCAGGACGGCGGCCTGATAGAGCGCGTAGAACGCCTCCTCCTCGAAGCCGCCCATCTCCGCGCGCTGGGCGAACAGCGCGATGGCCTTGTCCCGCTCGCCCAGGTCTCGCAGCGTCTGCGCCAGGTAGAACACCGCCCGCTCGTCATCGGGCTGCTCCCGCAGGCGTGCCTCGAGCAGCGCCCGGTCCCGCGGCAGCTTGTCCGAGCGCGATCCGCCGTCCGCGAAATGCTCGACCGACAGCGCCGGGTACTGCTCCGTGGCGTAGGGCTCCGGGCTGTCCAGGTACTCGTGGGTCGCTCCGGTAAAGGTCCAGGCCCGGTCGCCGCGCACGAGCCGCGGCACCCAGTACTCGAAGTCGCCGCCGCACCGCAGCAGGTAGGCGTCCGCCGTCAGCTCGCCAACCGGGCGATTCCGGGTGACCGTCATATCTGCGTCAACAAGCAAAAGGTAATCGGCCTTGCCGTGCGCGAATGCCATCAGCTCCGTGCGGTTAGAGCCGAAATTCCGCCATGGCCGGTGATGCAGTTCGCCGGGTATGCCGGCCAGGATCCGGGATATCAGATCGGGCGTTCCGTCGATAGAGCCCGTGTCGCAAATGACCCAGTAATCAATGAGATCGCGGACGCTGGCCAGGCAGCGCTCAATGACCTGCGCCTCATCCCGCACGATCATGGCGAGGCAGATTGATGGCCGGCCGGCCGTTCTGCTGGCCCAGGTCAGAGGCTCGCTCCTCAGCCGGCGCGTAGGCCTGGCGCGGGAGCGGAGCCGAAGTAAAGCGCGTTTTATCACCAGCCGATTTCTGACCTGCGCGCTTTTGGCTGGGGCTTAAAGTTATGTCCGGAATGGCCCCGTCGATGAGTCGCCTCAGGGAAGGAAATGCCATTTCCCTTTCATATCACGAGCATGGCGGAGTAGGGGCAAGCAACGCCATCAGTAATCAGGTTATTGGCGAGCAATGGCAGTTCAGGAACATCCGGCCCGCCGCGGTATTCAGCGGAGCAGGGTCACGCCCAGCAGGTAGATGTTCATCGCGATGATGAGCCCGGCCGTCCCGGCGGCCGCGCCGGTGGTCAGCCGCCAGTTGACCAGCGGGCCCATGATGTCCGCCCGCCGGGTCAGCGCGACCAGCGGCACCAGCGCGAACGGAATGCCGAACGAGAGCACGACCTGCGAGATCACCAGGCAGGTCGTCGGCGGCAGGCCGAGGCCCAGCACGATGAGGGCCGGGAGCATCGTCAGCGCGCGGCGGGTGAACAGCGGCATCCGGCGGCCGATGAACCCTTGCATCACCACCTGCCCGGCGTAGGTGCCGACGCTCGAGGACGACAGCCCGGAGGCCAGCAGGGCCACCGCGAACGCCAGCGCGGCGCCGCCGCCGACAAATCGGCCGAGGTCGGCGTGCGCGGCCTCGATCGACGCCCGCCGCCGCCGCCGGCCCGGACCGTCCGGCGTGCCCGAACAGCGCCGCGGCGACGAACAGCATGGCCAGGTTCACCAGCCCGGCGGCGCCGAGCGCGATCAGCACGTCAACGCGCTGGAACCGGACCAGCTCCCGCTTCTCAGCGTCGTCCCGGCAGGTAACCCGGCCCTTGGTGAGGGCCGAATGCAGGTAGACCACGTGCGGCATCACCGTGGCGCCGACGATGCCGACAGCCAGCAGCAGGCTGGCCGAGGTGCCGACGTGAGGCACCAGCCCGGCCGCGATGCTAGCGCCGCTCGGATGCACGGCGACCAGGTCGTAGGCGAAGCCAAGCAGGACGATGCCGAGCAGCCCGATGATGGCCAGTTCGAACCGGCGGAAGCCGCGCTGATCGAGGGCCAGGATGCCGAAGGCGACGATCGCCGTGATCAGGCCCGGCAACCAGCAGCGGTACGCCGAACAGCAGATTCAGGCCGATGGCGGCGCCCACGAACTCGGCCACGTCGGTGGCCATGGCCACCAGCTCAGCCTGGGCCCACAGGGCGCGGGAGACCGCTCGCGGCAGCTGCTCGCGGCACAGCTCCGGCAGGTCTTTCCCGGTCGCCACGCCGACCTTGGCCGAGAGATACTGCACCAGCATCGCCATCAGGTTGGCGGCCACGATGACCCAGGCCAGGCTGTAGCCGAACGCGGCGCCCGCGGAGAAGTTCGTGGCGAAGTTGCCGGGATCAACGTAGGCGATGGCGGCGACGAACGCGGGCCCGAGCAAGGCCACGACTCCGCGCAGCCGTCCGCGCGAGCGCAGCAGAGCCAGCTCTGCCGCGCCCGCCCGGTGCGCTACCTCGCTTTCGGCCGTCACCATCGCGCCGCTGGGACCGGTCCTGCCGACCAGCGTCACGTCAGCCGATCGACGGGCCGAGCCCCAGCGATTGCGGCGTGCTGGAGTCGGGCGACGGCTGGTTCAGGCCTCCGTCCAGCGGGCCGAACTCGGTCATCAGCGCCGCGCTGCCGCCCCACGGGGTCTGCTCCTCGGCCACCAGCGTGTTGGTGGTGAGCAGCAGCCCGGCGACCGACGCGCCGTTCTGCAGCGCGGACCGCGCCACCCGGAGCGGATCGATGATGCCCATCTCGATCATGTTCCCGTAGCGGCCTTCGAGTGCGTCGAAGCCGTCGTCAGGTCCGAGTCCGGCCAGCTGGCTCACCACCTCGTTCCCGTCATAACCCGCATTGGCGGCGATCAGGAAAGCGGGCGCGGTCAGCACGCTCGCGACAATGCTCACTCCGGTAGCGTAGTCGCCCGACAATCCGAGGTCATCCAGGGCCGGACGCGCGTGCAGCAGCGCCGAGCCGCCGCCGGCCACGATGCCCTCGGCCATCGCCGCCCTGGTCGCCGACAGCGCGTCCTCGACCCGGTGCTGCAGTTCCTTCAGCTCGGCGTTGGTCGGAGCGCCGACGCGGATGACGGCAACCTTGCCGGACAGGGCCCCGATGCGCTCGGTCAGCACGTCCTCGTCGATGCCGAACGTCGCCCGGTCCCGCTCGGCCCGCAGCTGGGCAAGCCGGAACTCGACCTCGTCGGCCGAGCCGCGCCCGTCGATGATGGCGGTGCGCTCGGCGGTGACCCGGACCTGCGCGGCCCGGCCGAGCTGGTCGATCGTCATGGTCTCCAGGCTGAAGCCTGACTGCCTGCTGTAGACCGCGCCGCCGGTGATCGAGGCGATGTCCTCGAGCTTGCGCAGCCGCCGGTCGCCGAAGCCCGGCGCCCGCACCACGCAGCACCTGAACACGCCGTTGACGTGGTTGTGCACGAGCATGGACAGGGCGGTTCCCTCAACGTTCTCGGCCAGGATCAGCAGCGGCCGCGGCGCGCGCATGATCTTGTCGAGCAGCGGCATGAGCTCCTGAACCTTGGTGATCTTCTCGCTGCACAGCAGGATGTACGGGTCGTCGAGCACCGCCTCCAGGCTGGCCGGGTTGGTGACCAGGTAGGGGGACAGGTAGCCGTTCTCGAACTCGAAGCCCTCGACGAAGTCCACCGACATGCCGTTCATGGCCGATTCCTCGACCGTGACGATGCCGCCGTCGCCGACGGTATGCAGCGCCCTGGCGATGACGGCGCCGACGTACTCGTCGTCGTTGGCCGAGATCGCCGCGACCCTGGCGAAGTCCTGCTCGGTGGAGACCGGGTGCGCGACCTTCTGCAAGTGCTCGACCAGCTTGCCCACGGCGATGTCGATACCGCGCTTGACCAGCACCGGGTTGGCGCCCTCGCCGATCGCCCGCATGCCCTCGCGCACCACCGCCTGGGCGATGACGGTCGCGGTCGTGGTGCCGTCGCCGACGATGTCATTGGTCTTGATCGCGGCTTCCTTGACCAGCTGGGCGCCCATGTTCTGGAACTGGTCCTTGAGGTGGATCTCGCGGGCGATCGTGACGCCGTCGTTGGTCACGACGGGCGATCCGGTGATTTTCTCCAGGATCACGTTGCGGCCCTTGGGACCGAGCGTTGATTTCACCGCCTCCGCCAGCTGGTCGACTCCGGCCAGCAGCAGGCTGCGGGCTTCCGCCCCGAAGCGGAGTTCCTTGGCCATGCGTCCTCCCTGACGTGCGCGGTGCTTGCGATGGGTCTTCCGGACGGGAACGAGGTCGGATCCGGCCGCCGCGCCCGGCGGCGCGCGGCCGTCAGGGCACGAGGATCGCGCGGCCGCGCACGCGGCCCGCGTCCAGGTCAGCGAGCGCCTCGAGAGCCTGGTCGAGCGGGTAGGTCCTGGTGTGCAGGGTCACCTTGCCGGCCTGCGCCAGGACCATCAGCTCGGCCAGCTCGTTGTAGGTGCCGACGATGTTGCCGATGATGTTGCGCTCGGTGGAGATGATGTCCAGCGTCGGGATGTGCACCGTGCCGCCGTAGCCGATGACGAAGTAGGAGCCGGCCCGGCCGGTCATGGCCCAGCCGTCGTTCTCCGCGCCCTGCTCGGCCACGAAGTCGAGCACGACCTCGGCGCCGGCACCGCCGGTCAGGTCCAGCACGGCCTGCACCTGGTTCCCGTCGGCGACCACGGTGTGCTGCGCGCCGAGCTGCTCGGCCAGCTTGAGCGCGTCCGGGTTGCGGTCGACCACGATGATGTTCGTGGCGGTCAGCGCGGCCAGGCACTGGATGCCGATGTGGCCGAGGCCGCCGGCCCCGATGACCACGCAGGTGGTGCCCGGGTACAGCAGCGGGATCGCCTTGCGGACGGCGTGGTAGGCAGTGATGCCGGCGTCGGCCAGCGCCGCGACGTCCTGCGGCCGGGTGGCTCGGGTCCAGCTTGACGCAGGCGCGCGCTGAGGTGAGCAGGTACTCGGCCATGCCGCCGTCGGTGGACAGGCCGGGGAAGCTGGAGTTGATGCAGTGCATGTCCTGGCCGGCCCGGCAGGCGCGGCACAGTCCGCAGGTCGGCGTCGGGTGCAGGATCACGGTGTCGCCGGGGGCCACGCTGGTGACGGCCGAGCCGACCTCGTGGACCCAGCCGGCGTTCTCGTGGCCGAGGATGTAGGGCAGCGGGGTGCCCATGGCCGCGTCCCATTGCCCTTCGATGATGTGCAGGTCGGTGCGGCAGACGCCGGCGCCGCCGATCCTGACGATGACGTCCAGCGGGCCGGCGATCGCCGGCTCGGGTACCTCGTCGACGACGGGCTGCGAGTGGAACGCGTGCAGACGGACAGCCTTCATGGGGTCTCCTCGCTTCGGCCTGGCTCGTTGATGTCCGGCTGGCCGGGCTCGGACTCACCCAGCCCGGACGTGTCGTAGCGGTGGCGCAGCATGCCGCGGCAGATGCTGCCGTTGGCCTCCAGGCTGGTGGCGGTGACGCGGGCCCGCCGCAGGTGCAGCGGCACGTCCTGCTCGCTGACCGGGGCACCGGTGGCCGGGTCGATCAGCAGCAGCGCGTCGTCGCCGGCGGGCAGGCCGAGCTGGGCCCGGCGCTCGCGCAGGCGGGCGAGTGCCCGCGATGGCGGCGCCTCGCCCAGGGTCAGGGTGCGCAGCCGCGCCTGGCTGGTGCCGGCCGCCTGCAGCGTCCGGCAGACCTGGTCGGTGCCGGCCATGACGGCCTTGCGCAGGAAGTTGCGCCGCAGGTCATGCAGCTCGCCCACGGCCTCGCCGTCGAAGGACCGGGCGAAGCCGGCCTGCGCGGCCACGCCGCCGTTGATGGCGTCGGAGGCGAAATGATCGTCGAGAACGACGTGCGCGGCCCGGACGCCCGGCAGCGCGATCACCGCGTCGTAGGCGTCCGCGACCATCAGGTAGGCGAAATTGGGCGCGCAGAAGTAGGTCGGGAGCCTCAGGGTGACCTCGGCGTCCCCGTCGCCGCGACAGCGTGCACGACGCCACGAAGCCGAGCGAGGTGATGGGCTCGTCCAGCTCCGGGTCGCGCACGGTGCCGAGGGCCGCCAGCAGGGGCCCGGTGCCGGGCTGGCCGCTGCCGGGCGGGCCGTCACCGGCCCGCCCGGCACCAGATCGCACCTGGTCACGCCCGGCCGGCTGCCAGCCCTGCGTGTTGCTAGCTGCCGTCGCTGTCATCGCCCTAGTCGACCAGCTGAGCGTCGTCCCTGGCGGCCGGTGTCCCGGCATCAGCGGGCAGCTGGCACTCGGCCGGCACCTCGATGTCGTAGAGCTTCGCCGCGTTGAGCCCGAGTATCTTCTTCTTCCCGGCCACGCCGAGCCGCGGGAAGTCGGAGAACTCCTCGCCGGGGTAATCCCAGTCGACGAAGCCCTCGATCTGCCACTTCGGCTCCCAGATGCCGTAGTCGCTGCCGAAGGTCATCTTGTCCTCGCCGACCCAGAACAGCAGCTCGCCGATGACCTTGGCGAAGAACTTCGGCCGGGCGTACATCAGGCCGCCGATGACCACCGACAGCCCGGCGTAGACGTTGGGCTCCTGGGTCGCCATGAAGCAGAAGTCCTCGATCCGGGGCAGGCCCACGTGCTCGACGATGAAGTTCAGGGCCGGGAAATCGGTCGCCGCGTGGTCGACGTCGGACACGTCGAACGCGTCCTTGTCCAGCGGCCAGATGGTCGGGCCCTTGTGCACGTGGATGTTCTTGATCCCGAGCTCCTGCGCGGCCTGCAGGAAGTTGTAGGCCGCCGGGTCGCTGAGCTTGTAGCCGCGCGAGCCGTTGTTCCACTCGGCGGTGTACAGCTTGACGCCCTTGGAGCCGAACCGTTCGACGTTGCGCTGGAGCTGCTTCAGCCCCTCGTCGCCGTCGCGGGGATCGAACCGGGTGTTGTAGATGAACTTGCCCGGGTGCTTCTCGCCCATCAGCGCGTTGCGCTCGGTGGTGTTGAAGCCCTCGGAGTACCACTCCTTCAGGTAAGTGGGCTGAAAGATCGCCACGTCCACGTACCCGTCCTCGAAGACGTCCTTCATCAGGTCATCCTCTGAGTACTTCTGGAAGTGCTCGATGCTCCAGTGCGTCTCTGGTGGTCCCAGCCCCTGGTAGGCGTGGAAGCACTCGATCCAGCCCTTGGCGTACTGCTCGGCGCCCGGCACCCAGTTATCCGGTGCCGCGTTCCAGTAATGCATATGGCTGTCGACTACGAAGTACTTCTCGCCGTCCTTCTCGTACACGGGTGCCTCCTGATGCTGCCTGGCTGCCTGTGAGTACTTACTTCCGGTCCTACGCCGACGTTGGCGTCAGGTCAAAGCCCAGGTAGTCGGCCGCATCCTCGGGGTTGGCGAACATGATCGTCGCCTCGTCGGTGTGGATCATGCGGCCGTAGTGCGTGGACATGTTCTCCTCGAACTCGGCCGCATCGAAAAAGCCGGGCTCTTCGCCGAGTGCCTCGGAGACCTCGTCGTAGTTCACGTCCATGCGGCCGACCGCGTCGACGCTGATCATCGACGGGAGCGGCGTGACCGTGACGTTGGGCTTGGTGGCCATGACCTGCGCGACGACCGCGCCGATCTGATTGTTCATCAGGGTGAATCCGGCCCTGTTCGAAGCCGTGTTGTCCGACTTGTAGGGGCTCTCGGCCGTCTTGAACGTGGTCACTGGTTCAGCTCCTTCGGTGCGTCGAGGTTGAGGTCGGACAGGATCACGGCGAAGCGGCTCTTGACGGCGTCCAGGCCGTCCTCGAAGCGCGGCGGCTTGGCGTCGGGCTGCGACCACAGCGGCTGCAGGGTGCGCGCCGCCGCAATGGCACGCCCGGTCCAGGTGGCCAGCCAGTCCTGCAGCAGGCCCTTGTTGTGGTCAGCGAACTCCCGGTCGTTCGTCAGCAGATGGAACATCGGGATGGTGTAGCGCAGGTCCCGCTCGGCGAAGTCGTACTCCTCGGCCCCGACCAGCGTCGGGGTGACGAAGTCGCCGTTCCGCGGTGCTGCGTGCATGACCAGCTGGCTGCGGAACAGCTCGCCCACCAGCGGCTCGAAGACCACGTTCGCGGCGAAGATGGCCTCGCACCAGTCGTCGATCGCGGTGAGCTGCTCGGCGACCTCGCGGACGCCCTGCCAGGCCGGCTCGGAGTTCCACGCCGCCAGGTGCGCGGCGCCGTCAAAACCGTCGATCTCCTCGGTCAGCGTCAGGTTGTACAGCGCGAGGTCCTGGGCCGCGCGGATGCGGTGCATGCTGTTGACCGAGATCGCGTTGTTGTGCATGTTCGTGGGCGCGCGCCGGTTGGCGTTGGCGTACAGGTACAGGCCGAGGCCGTGGTCCACGTGCATCCACGCGCCGACATTCGACTCGACGAAGCGGACCCAGTTCGGGTTCCACTGGTCGAACGCCTTGGCCTGGCGGGCGTTGTCGACGTTCTGGTTGAGCTGCCGGACGACATTGGAGTTGTACCGGTAGAAGGTGAGCTCCCACTCTTCGTTCGGGTCGCGGAACTCATGCCAGCCGGTCGCGGGCCAGTCATAGCCCTTGCCGCCTGAGCCGGGGTAGCGCTCGGGCTCGGGCCGGTCTGAGCCCCACGCCTTCAGCGCGGTCCAGTCCAGCGGGTACCCGCCGCGGCCGTCAGAGAAGCCGTACAGCCAGCCCTGGGCCAGGTAGTGGCGCGGGTCGGGCTGTACCTCGACCGTCACGTCCTCGTAGTGGGACTGCTTGCGCTTGGCGGGCGTGTAGTAGTTGAATCGCCGGGCCGTGGAGTCCGGGAAGGTCTTCGCTCCTGCCTCAGCGTCGGTGAAGACAGGCTTGGGAACGCTGCGCTCCTGCGTCGTCTCGCTCATGGGGCCCTTCTTTCAGTCCTCCGGGTTACCGGTGAAGGTGAACTTGTCGTAGTAGATGCGCTTCTCCTCGACACCGAGGCTGGCGAGCAGCGGCAGCGCTGCCTCGACCATCGGCGGCGGTCCGCATACATACGCGTGCGCACCGGCCAGGTCGCTGGCGTGCCGTTTGACTACGTCGGTGATCAGGCCGGTCTCGCCATCCCAGCCGTCGTCACCGCCTGCCTCGGACAGAGCCGGCAGGTAACGGAAATTCGGCAGCTTGTGCTCGAGCTCGCGCAACTCGGCCTCGAAACAGAGGTCCGCGCGGGTCCGGGCGCCGTAAAAGAAGGTGGCCTTGCGGTCGATGCCGCGCTCGGCCAGCGTCCGCAGCAGCGACAGGATGGGCGCGAGGCCCGCCCCGCCGCCGACGAAGACCAGGTCGGCGTCCCCTTCACGGAGCGTGAAGACGCCGAACGGGCCAGTCAGGTCAAGCCGGTCGCCCTCGGCCAGCTTCTCGGCCAGGAACCTGGAGAACTGGCCGTCCGGGTAGACCTTGATGATGAACTCGAGCAGCCCGCTCTCGCGGCTGGAGGTGTTCGCCATCGAGAACGACCGGACCGCCTCGGTTCCGGGGATCGCGATGTCCATGTACTGACCGGGGAAGAACTTGATCTCGCCGGGTTCGATCAGGCGCAGGACCAGGTGCCGCATGTCGTGGGTGACGGCATCCTTCGACACCACCTCCGCGACGCCCTGCTGGATGGGCAGGCCGGAACGGATCATCTCCTCGTCGTAGTTGAGCAGCTCGATGGTGAGGTCTTCGTAGGCATGCGCCCGGCACAGCAGCGTGTAGCCTTCCTCGAGCTCGTAGTCGGGCAGCGCGAAGGTGGAGTACTTGTCGTGCTCGACGTCCTCGCCGTCGAGGATGAAGGACTTGCAGGCCGCGCACTGTCCTTCCTTGCAGCCGTGCATGAGCATGATGCCCTGCTCGGCAGCGGCCCGCAGGATGGTCTGTTCCTCGCCGACCTCGATCTCGATGCCTACCGGCTCGAACCGGACGACGTGCTTCTCGGACATGACCCCCCTCGCGGGTTCGCTGGGCTGTGCTGGGCATTACCGGCCGGACTGGGCCGGACTGGGATCGGCCGGTGGCCTGCACGCTGGCAGGCTGGTGCGGGAGGGGGCCGCCGGCCGGGCGGCCCCCTCCCTGCCGGGCCGGGCTAGGCGTCCGCGGGGGCCGGGCGACCCGCCGGGCCCTGCCGGTTGTAGTCGGCGACAAATGCCTGCCGCTGCTCGTCCGTCATCTCGTTGAGCAGGACGTTCGGGCTGAGCACCTCAGGCATCCGGCGCAGGTGATCCAGGGTCCACATCTTGCCGGGATCCAGGTTCAGGTGCGGCTGGGCGACCAGGGTCTTGCCGTCGTCACGGACGTAGCCCATGTCGGACACGACATCGGCCCAGTTCCAGCCGTGGTAGAGCGTCTCCCACTCGCGCTTGCCGATGAGCTGGCCCATGTTCGGCGTCTGCCGGCCCTGGTAGGTGGGCCTGAAGGCGACGGCGTCGGTCCACCGGCATTCCTCGTGGCAGTACGTCCGCCACTGCCCGTCGACCTCGTCCACGACCATGTCCTCGCGGACCAGGCACGGGACCATGCAGGTCCAGCACCGGTGCGGGTACACGTAGTCGACGCTCTCGGCGACGATCGGGTGGTGACCGTTCGGCGTGGACAGGCGGTTGTAGTTCTCCCACCACTTGCCGTACTTGTCATACCAGCCCGGGTACTTGTACTCGAACCACTCGAAGTCCTTGTCGGTCATCGGGTCGATCCGCCAGTAGTTGGCGAGCCATCCGGTGGCGAAGAACTGGGCGACTTCGTGCACGTAGCCCTTGTTCCAGATCTGGTTCCAGGCCTCTTCGATGAGGTCGTGCGGGATGACCAGGCCGTACTTCTCCAGCGGCACGAGGTAGCTGCGGTAGTAGTCGTCGTAGATCCAGCGGCGCCACATCTCGGCGTAGGACTCGCGGTCCTTGCGCCGGTCCTTGGTGCCGTACTCGATGAACGTGCCGATGGCGGCGTCCACCACGCGGTGGTTGTTCCACCAGGCGTAGCGCAGGTCGCGCTCGAGCAGCTGGTGGTTGCTCTCGTCGGCCAGCGCCATCAGCAGGGTGGCGTACCCGTTGCTGATGTGCCGGGACTCGTCCGACTGGACCGAGTGGAACACCGTCGGCAGCAGGTAGTCGCCGTTGGCGGCGGCCTCGGCCGGCATGGCCACGAACAGGGTGTTCGTGAACGCGGTCTCGGCCACGATGGTCAGGTAGATGCTCGCCGCGGTGATGGCGTCACCGGTGATGAAGCCCTCGGCGAACTGCCGGCCGATCGTTCCGCAGTAGTCATTCTGGAAGTTGCGGAGGCTGGAGTTGAAGCCGGCCGGGTCGATGTAGTTGTTCATGTACAGGCGCTTGAGGTTCTGCTGGATCGTCGAGTGCCTGACCTCGTCGATCATCTGGATCGCCTGGCCGTTGTGCAGCTCAGGGTTCGGGACCGTCCGGAAGAGCAGCGGCATGGCCCGCGCGGCCGAGATCTCCGGCAGCGGGATGATCGACAGGAACAGCTTCTGCCATTCCAGCCAGCGCTCCTGTACCTGGCGGAACATGTTGCCGCGGATGGCGCCGTCCTGCGCGCCGTAGACGCGGTTGTCCTTCTCTTCCTGCATCGGGAAGTAGGAGCGCAGGACCTGCTTCAGCGGGTCCTTCTTCTGGGCCTTGGCGAACGTGTAGTCGGTGCCGTACTGCGAGACGGGCTCGTGGTACTGCGGTTCCCAGGCGAGTTCCTGAATCTTCTGGTGAGCTTTGGCGACGCTCTGGCGACTCATAGTCACCCCTTCCTTGGTCCGGCCGACCCGAGACGGCCCTGCTTGCGGTGCTGGCTCCAGCTGCCAGCGCCGGCGTCACACCTCGGCGGCGGACGCGCGAATCCCTCCGGCACGGGATTCCTCGTGGTGCCGATCACACCTCGCTGGCAAGCCGGGGGAGCTCTCAACATGAGACAGGGATGTTTCCGGCAGGCAACAGGCGCATTTCGCCGCTGCCGGGGCGGGAACGCGCTCGGCGCCGGCTACTCGCCGCCGAAGACGGCGTTGCGCAGTTGCTCGAGCTCGTTCCTGACGCTGTCAGCGAGCTGCCGGCTGCCCTCAGCCGCGGGCGTGATGCCGAGAGTCCTGAGCAGGTCAGCGGCGGGGGCACCGGGATCACCCGATTCGCCCAGAATGGGGTGCAATCCCTGCTCGGCCAGATGGTGGAACACCAGGTTCACGATGCTCCACGGATTGAAAGTCTCGTGTGGCTGATCGGCTGGCATTACGGCATCGAAAACCGCCCGGATGAGGCGGGAGGTCTCAACTTGAGACAGGTTGGTCTGGCGGCATGCTTACCTTGAAGGCGAAGCGCAATCTCACCGGCGCCCGGACCGGGCCCCCATTCCGGCCCGGGCGAGCCCTGCGGCTCTGGCAGGAGGCGGCTGATGTTACACACGGCAAGGCAGCCATCGGCTCCCGCCGACGACAAGGGACTGGCGAGGGCGCGCGAACGCTTCCTGACGGCGGAGTCCGTCGAGCCCTATCACGTCCGGGACACGATCCTCGCTTCCTGGTGGCGCTCCCGCCGGTCCCGGGTGGCCGCGGACAGGATCGACCTGAGCTATATCCGCGATCCCGACCTGGACACCCCGCTCACCCGCAGCGCGCTGCCGGTTCTGCGCAGTCTGCGCGAGGCCCTGGACGGCCAGCCCATCAGCGTCATCCTGACCGACGCGGACGGGCTCGTGCTCTCCCGGATGGCGGCTGATACCGAGCTTGACCGGCATCTGGATGGCGTCCGGCTGGCACCGGGCTTCAGCTACGCGGAGGAGTTCGTCGGCACGAACGGGATCGGCACCGCCCTGGAGGGCGGCCAGCCGATGCACGTCTTCGGGCACGAGCACTACGCCGAGCACCTGGAGGACCTGGCCTGCGCGGGCGTCCCGATCCGGCATCCGGTGTCCGGCCGCACCGTCGGCGCGGTCGATCTGACCTGCTGGCGCAAGGACGCCGATCCGCTGCTGATCGCGCTGGCCAAGACGACCGCAGACCAGATCATGCAGGCGCTGCTGACCGACACCAGCGCGCAGGAAGTGCAGCTGCTGCAGGAGTACCTGCGGGCCTGCAAGCGCACGAGCGGCATGGTGCTGGCGCTGAGCCGGGACACCGTCATGCTGAATGACTACGCCCGCCAGGTGCTGGATCCGGCCGATCAGGCCGTGCTGCTCGGGCAGGCGGCCGAGGCCCTGGAGATCGGCCAGCACGGCCCGGTCCAGGTTGCGCTGCCGACCGGCGTGACGGCCCGGCTGTACTGCCGCCCGCTGGAGGGCTCGCACTCACCGCGAGCTGGCGTCGTGCACGTCCGGCTAGCCGATCCGGCCAGCCGGGTGTCGGCCGAGCCGGTCCCGCATACCCGGATGTACCTGCCGGGCCTGGTCGGATCGGGCCCGCTCTGGCTGCGCGGCTGCAGCCAGGTCGAGGCCGCCTACGCATCGGGGGAGTGGCTGGCGCTCGGCGGCGAGCCGGGCAGCGGGAAGATCGCCGTCCTGCGCGCTGTGCATCAGCGGCGTAACCCGGCGGGCTGGTTCCATGTGATCGACGCAGCTGACGCGGCCGGGCAGGACTGGCTGACCACGGCCAGGACCGAGCTGGCCGGCGAGTCCGGCAGCCTGGTCTTCCGGCACGTGGACCGCCTGAGCCCGCGGAAGCTGCACGCGCTGTCGGCCGCGCTGCAGGAGACTGTCGCGGCCGGGCGGCCGCACTCGCTCTGGATCGCGGTCACTCTGGCCCGCAGCAGGCCGGGACCCGACCTGGCCCGGCTGCTGCGCTTCTTCCCGTGCACGGTGGAGCTCCCGCCGCTGCGGCATCACATCGAGGATCTGCACGAGCTCGTGCCGTTCCTGCTCAATAAGCTCAACCCGCCCGGCCGCCTGGTCTGCTCGCCCGAGGCCCTGCAGCTCCTGCTGCGCTACAACTGGCCGGGCAATACCGAGCAGCTGTGGCAGGTGCTGCGCCGGGTGGTCCAGCTGCGCCGGACCGGGGTGATCAAGCCCAAGGACCTGCCGCCGGAATGCCGCACCGTCAGCCGCCGGCTGCTGAGCCCGCTCGAGTCCATGGAGCGCGACGCGATCGTGCACAGCCTGCTCGATTTCGATGGCAACAAAGTCAAGGCCGCGGAGTCCCTCGGCATGTCCAGGGCGACCATCTATCGCAAGATCCACGAGTACGGGATCGTGGTCCCGGCAGGCTGACCAGCACCGATGTAATCGCTGACTCAAACTGAGAGTCTCCTTCCGCTGCCCGGGCGGTACGAGTGAAGCAGAGCCCGCAGTCGCGGGCCGAGCACGTTCGGAGTGAGGGAGGCGGCCATGACCGCAATTGGCGCATCTGACGAATCTGCGCATGCAGGCGCGGCGCGGATGAGCAGCCCGGCGGAAGTTGCGGAGGTGGTCGACGTGGTCGCGGTCAGCGAGCCCGAGGCCAGCGCGGCGGTCGCGGGCCCGCTCGCGGGCGATCCGATGTCGCTCGGACTGCCGACGTTCATCGTCGGGTCGGTGGCGCTCGGGCTGACGCTCGTCGGCATGGTGCCCGCCGCCGCCGTCGGAGCGCCGCTGGCGATCATCCTGGCCGCCACGTCGCTCGGCCTGTTCGCGGCGACGATCTGGGCTGCCGCCCTCGGCCAGAGCGCGGTGGCCAGTGTCTTCGGCACGTTCGCGGGCTTCTGGCTGAGCTACGCCGTGCTCGTGCTCGGGCTCACGCACAACTGGTTCGTGGTCCCGGCCACTGCCGTCACCAGCACGCAGGAACTGTTCCTGACCGCGTGGCTGATCATCATCGTGGCACTGACGCTGGCGACGCTCCGGCTGCCGGTGGCGTTCACCGCGCTGCTCGGGCTCGTCGACGTGGCCCTGCTCCTGGTCCTGCTCGGTACGAGCCAGGGCTCGGCCGGCCTGACGAAGGCGGGCGGCGTCGTCGTGCTCGCGTTCGCCGCACTCGGCGTCTACCTGTTCGTCGGCACGGCCTCCTCGGCCACCGGCGGCGGCCCGGTACCGCTCGGCCGTCCTCTCCTGCACGGCTAGCCGGAGGATCCCGGCCGGGCGTATCACCCCCGAGCGCGCCCGCGCCTGCTGACTACCCGAGCAGCAGGCGCGGGCGCCCTGCCGTCCGGCCGCGGCGGCGGAGATAGCGATTACTCTGTGTCACTGCTTGATCTCACTGTGTGCCAGTGGTTCAGTTCAAGCCATGATGACGGCGGCGCGCCCCCGGCGGACGGCCCGGCGGGCGATTCAGCCGGCGGTCGCGGCGTGAGCGGGGCGGCTGGCAGTGCAGCCGGCGCCGCCGCCGTGTCGGCCGCCACCGCACTGGCCGTGTTCTGCCTGGTGCGCGTTCGCCGCGCCCGCGCGGCCGCTCCGGCGCGGCCGGGGCTGGCGGCCGGGGATCGTGCCCCGTCCTGGTCGCTAGCGGGCGAGGACGGCACCGTGCATACCTCGCCTCCCGCGCTGCCGCTCCAGCTGGTCGTTCTCGCCGATCACTCACTGCGGTCATTCCCGTCAGTGGCGGACGGCCTCCGCGACCTCGCCATTGACGGCACGCCGACCGAGGTGGTGCTGCTCCTGCGCGAGGCGAGCCCGGCGGTCAGGTCGGTGCTGGCCGAGTTCGGCCTGTATGCCATCACGATCCTGCAGGGCTCGCCGGAGCTGTACGCGGCCTACAACGTCACGACCGGCCCGCACCTGATCTTCGTCGACCCGGCCGGCCGCGTCCGCGCGTCGGGCCTGGTCAACCACTCCTGGCAGGTATCCAGGCTGCGCACGCTCGCAGGCCGTCCGGTTCCGGCGCCGCCGCCGGCCAGGCTCAGGGACCGGCTGCAAGGGTAGATGCGGGCGGCCCGGCCGCGCGTTGCGGTCCGGCCCGGCGTACGCAACGCTTGGCCTTCTCGGCCGTCAGCGGGCGGCCTGCCAGACAGCCGGAGGCGGGCGGGCATGGGCGATCTGACCGGGCGGACATTCCTGGTGACGGGCGGCAACACCGGGATTGGCCTGGCGACGGCGAGAGCACTTGCGGGCCGCGGCGGGCGAGTACACCTGGCCTGCAGGTCCGGGCAGAAGGGCCGCGCGGCTGCGGCTGAGATCGCTGCCGCCCATGGCGCCGCGCACGTGAGCTTCCTGGAGCTCGACCTCGCTGACCTCGCCGCCGTCCGGGCCAGCGCGCACGCGTTCCTGGCCCTCGGTGAGCCGCTGCACGGGCTGATCAACAACGCGGGCGTCGGCGGCCGGCGGGGGCTGACCGCAGACGGCTTTGAGCTGATGTTCGGTGTCAACCATCTCGGCCACTTCGCGTTCACGACTGCCTTGCTTGACTGCCTGGTGGCAAGCCAGGCCCGGGTCGTCACCGTCGCCAGCGACGCGCACTATGCCGCTACTGGCGTCGATTTCGGCAGTCTCAGGCGGCCGGCGGCCGGCGGCTGACCGGGATGGCGGCCTACTCCGTTTCCAAATTGTGCAATGTCCTGTTCAGCCAGGAACTGGCCCGCCGGATGGCCGGCACCGGGGTCACCAGCTACTCCCTGCACCCGGGAGTGGTCGCCTCCGACATCTGGCGCCGGATCCCGTGGCCGGTCCGGCCGCTCGTCACCCGCCGCATGCTGACCGTCGAGCAGGGCGCGCAGACCTCGCTGTACTGCGCGACATCGCCGGACGTCGCTGAGCAGACCGGCCGCTATTACGACAGCTGCGCCGAGCGTGAGCCGAGCCCGGTGGCGACCGCGCAGCTCGCCGGCGAGCTCTGGGCCCGGAGTGCGGACTGGGCCGCCGCCTGAGCCTGCCGGTACCGCGGCGCCTGGTCGCAAAGCTGGCTAGTCTCGCACAATGCGGGAAACGATCTGGCCGGGCGCGGTCGTCGCACTCCTGATCGCCGCGCTCTGCGCCGGTTGCGTCCGGGCCCCGTCCGGGCCCCGTCCGTCGGCGGCACAGTCACCGCAGGACCAGTCCCGCAGTGCGGACGCGCCGGACGGGGCCAGCTCGGTTTCCCCGGGCACAGGGTCCGCCTCGCCGCCTCCTCCTCCTCCTCCTCCTCCTCCTCCTCCTCATCATCATCGCCGCCGGCGGCACCGTCGGCGCTTCCGCTGGCCGGCCAGGTCGTGGGTATCGATCCCGGCCACAACGGCCGGAACCGCGATGCCGCCGCGATCGTGAACCAGCTGATCTGGAATGGCCGCGAGAACGAGACCTGCGATACGACGGGAACGGAGACGGCCAGCGGCTACACCGAGGCCAGCTTCAACTTCAGCGTGGCCAGTTACCTGCGGGCAGATCTGATCGCTGACGGCGCGCGGGTGGTGATGACCAGGGACAGTAATGCGGGCATCGGGCCGTGCGTGACCACCAGGGCCGAGATCATCAACCGGTCCCATGCGAATGTCGCGATCGATATCCACGCCGACGGCGGGCCGGCCAGCGGCCGCGGTTTCACCGTTCTGGAGCCCGTGGCCGATGGCCCGAACGATGCCGTCATCGGCGCCTCGCAGCATTTCGGCGCGGACGTGCGCGCGGCCATGCTCGCCGGCACCTCGATGCCCGAGAGCGATTACTACGGTCACGACGGCCTGATCGTGCGTGATGACCTGGCGGGCCTGAACCTCACCACCGTCCCCAAGGTACTGATTGAATGCGGCAACATGACGAACCCGGTCGATGCCAGGCTGCTCACCAGTTCCTCGTTCCAGCGTGACCTGGCCCGCGCCTTCACGGCTGCGATCGTCGCGTTCCTGCGAGGCCAGAAGATCGCCAGCCCGCAGGGCTGACCGGCACCGATCCGACTGACCCGGAGGCAGCAGATGATCGATCACGTCAGTATCCAGTGCGCCGACCTGACCGCCAGCGCCGCGTTCTACGACGCCGTGCTCGCGCCGCTTGGCGCCCCGCGCGTCATGGATTTCGGCGAGGTGATCGGCTACGGGGTTCCGCCGATGCCGGACTTCTGGATCGGCGCCCAGCAGACCGGTGACGGGTTCCGCGAGTCGCATCTCGCCTTCGCGGCGCCGGATCGCGCGGCGGTGCGGGCCTTCTTCGATGCCGCCGTGGCCGCCGGCGCTGAAGTCCTGCACGAGCCGCGGGTCTGGCCCGAATACCACGAGACCTATTTCGGCGCATTTGTCCGTGATCCGGATGGCAACAACGTCGAGGCGGTCAGCCACGGGCCGGAATGATCAGCGCTGAAAGGGCGTGAGTTGCCGATCGGTGCCTTAAGAGGGGCACCGATCGGTAACCGACGCCCCATCGCAGGCTGGCAGCCGCGGCGCTAGAGGCCGCCTTCGAGCGCGCTCACCGGTGCGGTCGTGCACACGCTGGCAGGCTGATTCCCGGTGATCTTGCAGATGGCCGCGGTGAACAGGTTGGCTGATCCGCCTGCGCCCTTGGCCACCGCCGACGACGGGTTGTTCAGGTCGGCCGCGATCTGGCTCCAGGTCAGCCCCTGCAGGATCTGCGGGTTATAGGTCGTCCCGGCGATGTACTTGTTGGCGAAGTCGATGAACGGATAGCCGTTGCTCGGGTCGTACTTGGTCCAGATCGCCTGCTGCGCCGCGGTCGGCGTCACCAGCGGATTGTGATTGACATCCTGGTTCTCGATCGGCGTGAACACCAGGTACTTGCTGGTGTACTTCGCCTGGTAGAAGGTCAGCGTGGCGGTGTTCGGATAGACGTCGGTTGAGGACGAGTGGATGCCCTTCAGCGGCGTGAACGAGCCGAACCGGTTCAGCGCGACCGCCATCGCCCACCGCTCGGCCGCGCAGTACGGGCACCACTCCGCGCCGATATAGAGCATCTCGGGCTTGCCGCCCGAAGCGAGCGCGGACCCGCTGACGGCCTTGATCCCGGACGGGATCGCGGTGCCGCCGCCGATGGTCGCCAGGGTGCTGGCCGGCACCCTGAGGTCGGCCTGGACACTGGCTGGCAGCGCGCCGGTGCTGCCGCCCGACTGCTTCTTGGGCCCGCCGCTGCTGGCGATCGCGCCGATGATGATGCCGATCACGGCCACAACGGCCACCCCGATGGCGCCGATGGCAATCATCCGCCGTCGCTTCTCGGCCTTGCGCTGCTCTGCCTGCTGAGCAGCGATCCGCGCCCGCGCGGCCTGCTGCCTGTTGCGGTCAGCTTTACTCATGCTCAGGATCGACCCCTCGACGGCGGCGATAGTCCCCGGTTCACCTCGCAGCGGCCCGCCCGGCAAGCCCGCGACGGGCTAGGGGCGGGCGCCTGCTCGCTACGCCCTGTCGGCCCATGATCGCATGCGGCAGCTAGCGCTGGCTCACGGCCGCCGGCTTCTCCCAGCTGAACGCGGAGTAGAAGACCAGGACCGCGAAGATGAGGAAGGTCGCGACGTGCACGCTGGTGCACCACAGGCAGATGGCGTGGATCTCGTCGACCTCGGCGTAGATCAGGTAGAGCACGAAGCACATTCCGACGATGACCGAGCCCAGCCGCGCCCACCGGACCGCCGGCGACTTCAGCCGCCAGGCCCAGGGCGAGTTGACCGCGACCATGAAGACGTAGAACGCCAGCCCGAGTACGGCGACCGGGAAGATGCCGAAGACGACCGACTCCGGACTTGTCGTGACCTCCTCGCAGTTGATCAGGCCCTTATCCGAGCAGACCAGAGTGACCGCGGTGTCGTAGTGCGCGATCGTCAGGTAGATGGAGGCGCCCAGCCCGTACAGCGACAGGATCAGCGTGACGAGCGGCGCGCCGCCCATCTGGCGGAACGGCGACCAAAGCCGGCGCGGCCGCTGGCCCGGCCTGCGTGCTGGCGGAGCCCCCGGCGGCGCGCCGGAGGCCGCGGTGCGGGGGCGCCCGCGCCGGTGCGCCGCTGCCGGAAGCCGTCTGCGGACGGCGGCAGCCGCGGCGGCTGGGCGGGACCGGCCGCTGGCCGCCCCGTCCCGGTCTAGCCTGGCGGCGCCCGATGGTGCGCGACCCGGTGGCTCTGGCGTGGGCTGGCGCAGGAGCGGGGCACGGCGCCGTCGGCGAGCTGCGGGCCAGCTGACCCTGACGGCCGCCCCGGCTGCCGGAGCGCTGGCTGGCCATCAGAGGGCTCCTGACCCGGCCTTGGCGGCAGCGGAGTTACAGACACTGGCCGGGGCGTTCTTATCGATCTTGCAGATGGCCGCGGTGATCGAGTTGGCCGCGCCGTCGATGCCCTGGGCCACCGAGCTGGACGGATTCTTCAGGTCGGCCGCGATCTGGGTCCAGGTGAGGCCGTAGTGCGAGGAGTCAACGGACTGGGTCGAGCCCAGATTCGACGGCAGGTACTGCGCCCCGATGACCAGGTACTGGTTCCCGATATCGACGAACGGGAAGCTGCCGGCGTCGGCTGACGGCACGTACGGCGCGGCGTCGTACTTCGACATCAGCGCGGTCTGCGCCTTGGTCGGCGTCTGCAGCGTGTTGTAGCCGCCCGAGGACGTCGCCTTCTCGCCGTACATCTCGACCGGGCTGAAGACCAGGTACTTGCTGGTGTAGCTGGAGTGGTAGAAGGACAGCGTCGAAGTGTTGGAGTAGACGTCGCCGCTGGAGGAGTGGATGAGCTTCAGGTTCGAGAAGCTGCCGAACCGGCTCAGGGCGACCACCATGGCCCAGCGCTCGGCGGCGCAGTAGGGGCAGTACTCGGCGCCCATGTAGACGATCTCCGGCTTGCCGCCCGAGGTCAGGGCGGGCTGCCCGCTGGTCGCGATCAGCTTGGACACGCCGTTGCCGGCGCCAACCGAGTTCAGCGTGCTGGCCGGGACGCTCGCCAGCTCACTGCTGACCGTCGTGATGTCGGCGGTGCTGGCGTTGTGGCCCGTGCTGGCTGTCGCCGGCGAGTGGCCGCCGACCGCCTTGACCACGATGAGGACGATCACGATCACGAGAACGGCGACCACGCTGCCGCCGGCGATGAACATCCGGCGCCGGGCCTCGGCGCGGCGCGCGGCGGCCTGCTGCGCTGCGATCCTCTCCCGAGCGTTCATCCGCCGGATCCGCTCAGCCTTGCCCATGCCCGCCTCGCCTTTTGCTCCTGGGAAATGTCTGCTGGCACACAGCTAGCCGGGGCCCCGTCCGGCCGGGAGCTGCTGCTACCGCAGGCGCTGCCTGATGCGATCGCCGTGCCGCAGTCAATGCTAAGGCGCGCTGGCTGGTGCAGCCGCAACTGTTATCGAAGCGGAAGCTGCTGAAGATTAGCTGAAGGCCCGCTCTGGCAGAACTGAGGGCGCCAGCGAGACACGCGGCGACTCGTGTCCATCTTTCTTGCGGTGCGCAAGCTATGCTAGCTATCGTCTGAGGGATGGTGGCCCTTACTCAAAGGCGCGGCGCCCAGATCGCCGCGATTATCGCAATGACCTGCATCGGAGCTGCCGCAGCCGGCTGCAGCAGCTCCCCATCCGGCTCGGGCGGAAGCTCGAGCCCGAGTTCCGGCACGACGGCCTCGGGCACGGCGAGCGTGGCGTACGCCTCCTCGCTGGAATATCTGAATGAGAAGGTCAACGGTCCGGCCTTCACCAAGGCGGAGGGATATAAGTACTCGGGCTTCGGCGCCTCGTCGGGCGACCTGGAGTCGGATATCGCCAGCGGCGAGATCCATCCGAACGTCTTCGAGAGCGTCGGCGGCGACAACGTCACCCCGCTGTTCCCCAAGTTCACCAAGTGGTACGTCCAGTACGCTGGCACATCGATGGTCGTGGCCTATAACCCCAAGAGCAAGTACGCGCCCGAGTTCAAGGCGATCGCCGACGGGTCCAAGCCGCTGAAGGACCTCTTCACGCTGATGCAGACGCCGGGCTTCAAGCTCGGCCGGACTGACCCGGCGATTGACCCCCAGGGCCGCGACTTCATCTACATGCTGGAACTCGCCCAGCAGTACTACCACCTGCCCGCCGACACCGTGACCAAGATCCTCGGCGGCCCGGCCGGCTCGTCAAAGTCGTCGCAGATCTACGCCGAGTCGTCGCTGGACTCGACCTTGCAGTCCGGGCAGCTGGACGCCTCCAGCGCCTTCATCACCCAGGCGATCGAGCTGCACCTGGACTACATCCCGCTGCCGCCGGCGATCAACCTGGGCGACGCCGCCCTCGCCGCGCAGTACGCCAAGGCGACGGTCACGGTCACGCCGCCGGGCGGGAAGCCCACGACCAAGAGCGGCTCGCCGCAGGTGATCGACATCACCATCATCGGCAAGCCGACCCCGGCCGCGATCTCGTTCGTCAAGTACACGCTGTCCCCGGCAGGCCTGGCCCTGTACAAGGCGGGCGGCTTCAAGCTGCTGCCGCTGACCGCGACCGGCACGACCAGCGCGATACCCGCCGCAATCAGCAGTGAGCTGGGCGGCTAGCCCGGCTGCGGCCGCCGGCGCTGCCCGCGGGGGAGACCCCGGGCAGCCCGGCCGGCCGGGCCGGCCGCTGGCCGTCCCGCGGAGCCTGCGGTCGGTTTCGGGGGCGGTTTCCGTCATCGGGGCCGCGATCATCTGGATCGCGCTGCTCGGCCCCGTCATCACGCTGCTCACCCATCTGTCCTGGCATTCGATCGTCAGCTCGCTCGACTATCCGGGCGCCCTCGATCCGCTGGTCATCTCTGCTCGAGTCCGGCGCCGTGACGCTGGCGGTGCTGTTCGTCGTCTGCACCCCGCTGGCCTACCTGCTGGCCCGCGGCTCGCTGCCGTTCCCGCGTGTGTGGGAGGCCGGCGTGCTGTGCAGCCTGCTGCTGCCGCCGCTGGTCATCGGCCTGCTGCTGGTGTTCATGGTCGGCCCCTACACGACCTTCGGGAACCTGATCGGGCACTTCAACCTCACCGCGACCAATACCTTCCTGGCGCTCGTGATCGCGGAGATCTACGAGTCAGCGCCCTATTACGTCGTCGGCGCTCAGGCTGCCTTCAGCGCGGTGAACCCCCGACTCGAGCAGCAGGCGGCCCTGCTCGGGGACCGGCCCCGGCGGGTATTCCGCCGGGTCACGCTGCCGCTGGCCGCGCCGGGCCTGGCGATGGCACTTGCCGTAGCCTGGGCCAGAGCGATGGGAGCCTTCGGGGCCGTCATCATCATTGCCTATCATCCGTACGGGCTGCCGCTGCAGATCTACACCACGCTGCAGCAAACCGGGCTGGCCTCGGCGCTTCCTTACGCGCTGGTCCTGCTGGTCGTGGCCCTGCCACTGCCACTGGCCGCCTACATCTGGAGCGCGCGTGCTCAAGGCCGACGTCGAGGTTGACCGCCGCGACTTCTGCGTGCAGGCATGCATCGAGGTGGCCCCCGGCGAACGCCTCGCCTTGTTCGGGCCGTCGGGGGCGGGGAAATCGACGCTGCTGGAGACCATCGCCGGTCTGGTCCAGCCGCGGGCGGGCCTGGTTGAGCTGGACGGGCGGGTGCTCACCAGGACCACCAGACCCCGGGTCGCCGTTCCCCCCTGGCGGCGCCAGGTCGGCTTGCTGCGGCAGGATCCCGGCCTGTTCCCGCATCTGTCGGTTCGCGACAACCTGGGCTACGCCAGGGCCACCGACCGGCACGGACGGGAGCTGTCCGAGCTGGCGGCCGCGCTCGGGATCGAAGACCTGCTCGGGGCCATGCCGGCCCGGCTGTCCGGCGGCCAGCAGCACCGGGCCGCGCTGGCCCGGCTGCTGCTCGCGCACTGTGCCGCGCTGCTGCTTGACGAGCCGTACTCGGGCCTGGACGCCGGCCTGCGCCGGACACTCACCGCGCTGGTGGTCGCGCTGGTGACCGAGCGGGCCGTGCCGGCGGTGCTGGTAGCGCACGAGCTCGCCGACGCCCAGGCGTTCGCCAGCCGGATGGCGGTGCTGGACTCCGGGCGCGTCCTGCAGCTCGGCGATCCCGATGAGGTTGTGCTCAGGCCGGCCAGCGCCCGCGTCGCTGAGCTGGTCGGTTACCTCGGCTTTGCCGCGGTCCCCGGCCGGCCAGGGGTCTTCGCCGGGATCCACCCCGACCGAGTGGTGGCCGGCGGGGCACCCGGCCGGGGACTGGTGCTGGCGGGAACGATCGCGGCCATCAGGCCCGCCGGAGCTGGCTTCGAGGCCGACCTTGTGCTGGCCGTCCCCGACCAGGGAGCCGCCCCGGCAGGCCCGGTGACCTGCAGGCTGGCGGACCGGCCCGGCAGCATCGGCAGCCGGCTGACCGTGACTGTCCTTGATCCGCCGTGCTTCGGTCCGGGTGGCCGGGCCGTCACCGGCGGCGTCCGCGCGGGCGTGGCACCGTGACCGGGCAGCGGGCTGACGGCGGCCCCGGCCAGCGCCCGGATACCGGCGTGCCGCACGCCAGCGGAGCGCGCCTGCGGCTGGCCCGGCAGGCCCGCGGGTTCTCCCAGCAGCAGCTGGCCGGGATGGCGGGGGTGTCCAGGCAGGCAGTGTCGGCGGTCGAGGCCGGCCTGTCTGATCCGTCGCTGCGAGTCGCGCTCGCGCTGGCCCGCGCACTCGGGCTCACGGTCGAGGAACTGTTCGGTCCCGCCTTTCCCGAGCCGGTCGTGCCGGTCCGGTCGCCGGCCCCGCTGGCCCGGCCGGGAGTCCGGGTCTCGCTGGCCCCGGTCGGCGACGCGTTCGTGGCCCTGCCCCTGTCCGGCGGCACCGTGACCAGAGCCGGCTTCGTCCCGGCCGGCGGCCGGGTGACGTCGGCCGGCGAAGTCACCCCGCTCGGGCCGCCGCGGCCGACGCTCGTCGTCGCGGGCTGCGACCCGGCCCTGCCGCTGATCGAGCTTCCGCTGAGCCTGCTCGACCCGCCGGTGTCGTTCGTGTGGTGGCCGTGTCCCAGCCAGGAGGCACTGAGCCTGGCCGCCGACGGACTGGTGCACGTGGCCGGCGCTCACCTGCGCGGCCGCTCCGGTGACTACAACACCGGGCCGGCCAGGGAGCTGCTGCGCGGCGGCGGCGAGGTGATCGGCTTCTGCTCCTGGCGCGAGGGCCTGGTGCTGCGTCCCGACCTGGCCGGCCGGATCACCGACGTGGCCGACGTCGCTGCGGCCGGCCTGCGGCTGGTGAACCGCGAACCGGGCGCCGAGGCCCGCCGGGTCCTGGACCGGGAGCTGGCCCGGCACGGAGTTGACGGCGGCCAGCTGCCCGGTTATTCGACTCGGGCGACCGGCCACCTGGAAGTAGCCGCGGCGGTCGCCGCTGGCCTCGCCGACGCCGGGATCGCCACCGAGCCGGCCGCCCTTGCCTACGACCTGGCCTTCGTGCCGCTGACAGCCGAGCGATTCGACCTCGTCGTCCCCGCCGCGCACGCCGGCTCGCGGGAGATTCAGGGCCTGTACCGCGCTCTGTCCTCGCAGTGGCTGCTCGACCAGCTCGCGAGCCTGCCCGGCTACTCGCTGTCGCAGTGCGGCGAGCGGGTTGCCACCATTCCGCCGGCCTGACCGGCGACTGCGCCGCCAGCAGGCCCGTCAGCCGGCCTTGCGGGCGAGCAGCAGCCTGGTGATATAGCGCACCGACATCTCGCCGTCCGGGAACTCGGCCGCGATGATCCGCGCCACCTCGGCCAGCGCCGACTCCCGCGCGGCCGGCTCAAGCTCGATGAAGTAGGACTTGCTGCGGTCGTCGGTGATCCAGTCAGCGGCCGTTACCTCGCGCGTCCACTGCACGATGACCGTCCCGGCGGGCTGCATCAGTCCGTGCGCCGCGATCAGCGGGTCGGTCCAGTCCGGCCCGTTCTCCGCTTCCCTCCCGGTCTGCCGCGGGTAGCCGGGACACGACTCTGTGACAAGCTCCCGGTAGGCGTCGAACCAGGGGTCACCGTCGGCCCGTGCCCGGTTCCACCAGGCCGCCCAGAAGCCGCCCGGCTTCAGGACCCTGGCCACCTCGGCGGCAGCGGCTTGCTGGTCGAACCAGTGCCAGGACTGCGCGAACGTGGTCAGGTCGGCCGATCCGGTCCGGGCCGGCATCCGGTTTCCGTCGGCCAGCACGCAATGCGCAGCCGGGCTGCGCGCCAGCGCCCGGCGCAGCATCTGCTCGCCGATGTCCAGCGAGATCACCGTGGCCCCGCGCTCGGCCAGCTGGCGGCTGGCGATGCCGGTTCCGGCACCCCAGTCCAGCACGAGCTTCCCGGTCAGCGGGCCTGCGTTCTTCTCCAGCTCCTCG
>CAWFUM010000027.1:0-83468 GCA_963818995.1 uncultured Actinomycetota bacterium
GCCGCGGAGGATGAACTTCTCCACGGCGTTGGCGAAGCCCTCGTCCTCGTTCGAGGTGGTGACCCGGCGGGCCGCGCGCTTAACCTCGCTGCTGGACTGGCCCATAGCGATGCTCAGCCCGGAATGGGCGAACATCAGCACGTCATTCGGCATGTCGCCGATGGTCGCGATCTCGTCGGGCTCGAGCTGGTACTGAGCCGCGAGGTACTTCGCCACCTCGCCCTTGTTGGCCTTCGGGTGGGTGACGTCCAGGTAGTACGGCTGCGACTGCGAGGCCGTGACGTGGTCACCGAATTTATCGTGCACGGCGCTGGTCGCCTTCTCGACTGCGTCGTGGTCGTCGCTGACGCCTACCAGCTTGGCCACGTTCTTCGTCAGGTCCTTGACGCCGTTCTTCATGACCTCGGGCTGGAACTTGACCGTCCAGGCCTCGCGGTCCACATGCGGGCCGCCGAGCGCGGGCACGTACCAGTCGGCGCCTGAGTACAGCCACACGTCGAGCTTGGCCGACGCCATCTCGTCCGACACCGGGACCACCAGGTCATCGGGCAGCACCCGCTGCTCGATCACGGTCATGTCCCGGTCCACGATCAGGCCGCCGTTGAACGCCGCGATCGGTGTCCGGATGTCCAGCGGCTCGATCAGCATCGCCATCCCGCGGGGCGGGCGGCCGCTGGTAATTGCGAAGGTCACGCCCGCGTCGCGCAGCTTGCGCACCGCCGCGGCCGCGCGATCGGTGAGCACCTTGTCCTGCGTAACGAGCGTCCCGTCGACATCGGCGAGGAGCAGCTTCACGGAAGGAGCAGCCATCGTCACTCCTCCCCGCGCTTGTAGGCAGGCTCGGCCTTGCGGTAGGCGCGGATGACGTCACGGTAGCGCGAGGAGATCTGCTCGATCGCCTCGTACCGCGACGCCTGGCCGGCCAGGTACTTCTTCAGCGCGTCTTCCCACAGAGTCCGGCCGACGGCGAACCCGTCGAAGCCGTCGACTCTGGCCCCGATCTTCACCCACTCGATGACCTGCGGCTCCTCCGCGCCGCGCCCGAGCACGATGCACTTCACCTGGCTGCGGCCCTCGGCCTGGGCCTGGGCTACGACGGCCTCGCAGGCCTCCGTGCTGTCCAGTCCCTCGATCTTCCAGATGTCGGGCTCCACCCCGCCTGCCTGCAGGGCCGCGATCGTGGCCACCACCAGATCAGGGCGGAGCTCGCGGTCATAGGCGCGCTGGTCGCCGCCGAACCGGCTGAGCTGGTCCTTCGTTGCCGGCACGAGCAGCTCGAACAGGAACTTGCGGTCCCGGTCACGCAGCCAGTGGCTCAGCTTTGCCAGCCGCTCGGTCTGGCGGCGGTTCAGCTCCGGATCGCCGTCCGGGTTGTAGCGCACAAGTACCTTGGCGAACGTCGGGTCGAATGCCTCGATATGCTGCGCCGAACTCGTCGCCGTACTGGAACTCGAACTCCTCCTGGCCCGACTTCTCCACCGGCATCGCCAGCGGGACGCGCTCGGCTTTCGCCCGCCGGGCGACGTCGGAACCGAACTCCTCGTCCACCAGGACACCGCAGGCGTCTCGCGGCTCCCCCTCGGCCAGCGCCCGCAGGTACGCGTCGAAGATGATCTCCTTCACGCCGACAATGCCGTCGCGCACGTCCGGCGGTACCGGCTCGGACGCGCCGAACAGGTCTTTCTCGAACGACCCGCGGTGATCGAAGGCCACCAGGTACAGCGGCTTGTCGTATCCGGGCGTCATGCGCGCCTCCTCAGCGGGCCGGGCACTTCAGGATGAGTTCGGCAGATGCCAGTGGAACGGGGCGACCAGCTTGTCCACGGAGTCAGGTCCCCAGGAACCGCGCGGATAGGACTCGACCGGCGGCGGGTTGTCCAGCAGCGGCTGCGAGATCTCCCACAGCCGCAGGATTCCGTCGGAACTGGTGAACAGCGACTGGTCGCCGATCATCGCGTCCAGGATGAGCCGCTCATAGCCCTCGAGGGCGTTGGCGGCGGCGAACGAGTCTCCGTACTTGAAGATCATCTTTTCGCTGCCGAGCGACATCTCCGCGCCCGGCTCCTTGGCCAGGAACTTGGCGGTGATCGAGCCCGGATCGGCGAAGTCGATGATGATCTCGTTGCGGCGGCCGTCCGGGATGTCCTTGCGGTGGGCCTTGAACATCCGCAGCGGCGGCTCGTGGAAGCCGAGCGTGATCACCTGCCGCCCGGCTCCGAGGCTCTTGCCGGACCGCAGGTAGAACGGCACGCCGTGCCAGCGCCAGTTGTCCACCTCGGCTTTCAGCGCGATCATCGTCTCGGTCTGCGAGCCGGGCGCCACGCCCTTCTCGTCCCGGTAGCCCTCGTACTGGCCCCGGACCACGTGCCGGATGTCGACCGGCCGCAATGAGTCGAACACCTTCAGCTTCTCGGTGCGCAGTTGCTGGGCGTTCAGCGCCACCGGCGGCTCCATCGCGACGAAGCCGAGTACCTGGAACAGATGCGTGACGATCATGTCGCGGTAGGCGCCGGTCTTGTCGTAGAAGTCGGCCCGGCCCTCGATCGACAGCGTCTCCGGAACGTCGATCTGCACGTAGGCGATGTGCGACCGGTTCCAGACCGGCTCGAACAGGCCGTTGGCAAAGCGGAACGCCAGAATGTTGTCGACCGACTCCTTGCCGAGGAAATGGTCGATCCGGAAGATCTGGGATTCGTCGAAGACAGCGTGCACGGCGTCGCCGAGTTCGACCGCGGACTTGTAGTCGGTGCCGAACGGCTTCTCGATGATCACCCGGGTCGTGTCGTTGGCCAGCCCCGCGTCGCCGAGCATCGTCACCACGGCTGAGAACGCCGACGGCGGCACGGCGAGGTGGAACAGCCGCCGCCCGGAGCCGATCTCCTTCTCGGCCTTCTCCACCTCGTCTTTCAGCGGGCCGTAGTCGTCCGGGTCTGCGGCCGCGAACGACAGGTGCTCGCGGAACTCATCCCAGCAGTCCTTCTCCGCTGACGGCTTGGTGATGCAGAAATCCTGCGCGGCCTGCTTGGCGTGCTCCCTGAATTGCTCGGCGGTGATCGCGAAGCTGGCCGGGGACGAGCCGATGATCTTGTACTTCCTGGGCAGCAGGCCGGCCGCGGCCAGATGGAACAGTCCCGGCAGGAGCTTGCGCTTGGCCAGGTCGCCGGTGGCCCCGAATAGCACGATCACGTGGTCCTCGGGCCGGCGCATGGTGCCGTGCGCGGGCGACTTGCTGGTGGTGACGGTCATGAGGTCCTCGCTCTTCGGGGGGTTGGCGATGACGGCGTCGGAGCGGCGGGCCGGCAGCGCGGGCGGTTCGTCAGCCTGCCGCCGCCGCGTCGGCCATGATCAGCGATCGCGTGGCCAGCACCCGGCCGGCCGGGATCGACTCATCGCCGGCCAGCAGCCTGGCCAGCGGCTCCTTCTTATCGTCGCCGGTGATCAGCCACAGCAACTGGTCGGCCCTGGTGAGCGCCGGGTAGGTCAGCGTCATCCGCGGGTGGCCCTGATACGGCTGGGTCACCCCGACCAGCGCATCGGTGACCTCCAGCACCGGGTCGCCCGGCACCAGCGAGGCGGTGTGGCCGTCCGGCCCGAGACCGAGGTGGACCAGGTCGAATCGCTGCGGCAGCACGGTCGCGTAGGCGGCCGCGGCCGCCTCCAGGTCGGCGTCGTTGACCGGCATCGGGTGCACCCGTGCGGGTGCATCGCCGATGCTCTCGTGCAGGTGAGTCAGGTTGCGGTCCGGGTCGCCCTCCGGCGCGACCCGCTCGTCCACCTGGAACAGCTCGACGTCCGCCCACGGCATGTCCTCTTTGCCGAGCTCGGCGAACATCGCCCACGGCGTGTGCCCGCCGCTGACCGCGAAGGTGAACCGGCCGTGGTCAGCGACCGCGGCCCTGGCCAGACCGGCCACGTAGGTCGCGGCGTTCGCCGCCACGTCCGCCGGGTCCGGCGCGACCTCCAGCTCGTGCTGCACCGGCTCAGCCCTTCTGCTCTGCGTGACCGCCGAACTCCGAGCGCATGGCCGACAGGATCTTGTCAGTGAAGTCGCCCAGGCCACGCGACTCGAACCGCTCGTACAGCGCCGCGGTGATGATCGAGGCCGGCACGCCCTCCTCGATCGCGGCCATGACGGTCCACCGGCCCTCACCCGAGTCCGACACCCGCCCGGCGAAACTGTCCAGGTTCGGGTCCTTGGCGAATGCGTCGGCAGTGAGGTCGATCAGCCAGGAGCCGATGACCGAGCCGCGCCGCCAGACTTCGGCTACCTCGCCCACGTCGATCTGGTACTGGTAGGCCTCCGGGTCGCGCAGCGGCGTGTTCTCGGCGTCCGAGGCCTTCTGCTCCTGAAGGCCCACGTCTGCGTGCTTGATGATCGACAGGCCCTCGCCGATCGCGGCCATCATGCCGTACTCGATGCCGTTGTGAACCATCTTGACGAAGTGCCCGGCGCCGTTCGGGCCGCAGTGCAGGTAGCCGTGCGGCGCGGTGCTGCCCGTGCCGTCAGCGCGGGAGGCTGCGGCCCGGCGTGGGCTCCGCGCTGCCCTCGCCCGGCGCGATCGTCTTGAAAATCGGGTCCAGGTGCTGCACCGGCCCGGTCTCGCCGCCGATCATCAGGCAGTAGCCGCGGTCCAGGCCCCACACGCCGCCGCTGGTGCCGCAGTCGATGTAGTGAATGCCTGCCGCTTTCAGCTCCTTGGCCCTGGTGATGTCGTCGCGGTAGTAGGAGTTGCCGCCGTCGATGACGATGTCGCCCTCGGCCAGCAGCGGCTTCAGCTGCTCCAGCGTGCCCTGCACGACCGCGGCCGGGACCATGATCCAGATCGCCCGCGGCTGCTCCAGCTTGCTGACGAAGTCAGCCAGGTCGGCCGAGCCGGTGGCCCCGTCGGACTCCAGCTGCTTCACCACGTCGGGGCTGCGGTCGTAGGCAACGCAGTGGTGGCCGTCCTTCATCAGCCGGCGCACCAGGTTGGCGCCCATCCGGCCGAGCCCGATCATGCCGAGCTGCATGGGCTTGTCTGTTGGCATCGTGGTTAGCCTTTCAGTTTGGGTAAGGACGGGAACGAGGTCTCAGGGCCTGGCCTTGAGCGACCGGTAGCGGCGGATCAGGGCATTGGTCGAAGAGTCGTGCGTCAGCTCCGGCTCGGACTCGGCCTCCAGCTCCGGGCGCGATCTGATTGGCCAGCTGCTTGCCGAGCTCGACTCCCCACTGGTCGAACGAGTCGATGTGCCAGATCGAGCCCTGGGTGAACACGCTGTGCTCATACAGCGCGACTAGCGAGCCGAGCAGCCGGGGCGTGAGCACCTCGGCCAGCAGCACATTAGTGGGCCGGTTGCCTTCCATCACCCGGTGCGGGACCACGTGCTCGGGCGTGCCCTCGGACCGGACCTGCTCCTCGGTCTTGCCGAAGGCCAGCGCCTGGGCCTGCGCGAACACGTTCGAGGACAGGATGTCGTGATGGTCCCTGAGCGGGTTCAGTGACTTCCCGAAACCCAGGAGATCGACGGGAATCAACTTCGTTCCCTGGTGGAGAAGCTGGTAGAAACTATGCTGCCCGTTGGTGCCCGGCTCCCCCCAGAACACCGCCCCGGTCTGGTAGTCGACGCGCTCGCCGGCGAGCGTGACGTGCTTGCCGTTGGACTCCATCGTGAGCTGCTGCAGGTAGGCGGGGAACCGCTTGAGGTACTGGTCATACGGCATGACGCCGACGGTCTGCGCGCCAAAGAAATCGCCGTACCAGACGCACAGCAGGCCCATGATGACCGGCAGGTTCCGGGCGAGCGGCGCGGTCCTGAAGTGCTCGTCCATCGCGTGGAACCCGGCCAGCAGCTCGCCGAAGTTATCCGGGCCGATCGCGATCATGGTGGACAGCCCGATAGCCGAGTCCATCGAATAGCGGCCGCCGACCCAGTCCCAGAAGCCGAACATGTTGTCGGTGTCGATGCCGAACGCCCCGACCTTCTCGGCGTTGGTCGACACCGCGACGAAGTGCTTCGCGACCGCGTCCTCGCTGCCGAGCTCGCCGGTGATCCAGTCGCGCGCGGACCTGGCGTTGGTCAGCGTCTCCAGCGTGCCGAACGTCTTGGACGAGATGATGAACAGGGTCTCGTCGGCCCGCAGGTCACGGGTCGCCTCGACGAAGTCGGTGGAGTCGACGTTCGACACGAAGCGGAAGCGTCAGGCTCCGGTCGGAGTAGTGCCGCAGCGCCTCGTAGGCCATCACCGGCCCGAGGTCCGAGCCGCCGATCCCGACGTTGACCACGTTGCGGATGCGCTTGCCGGTATACCCGGTCCATTCGCCCGACCGGACCTGGCCGGCGAAGGCGCGCATCCGGCGCAGCACCTGGTGCACCTCGGCCACCACGTCCTGGCCGTCGACGACCAGGTGCTCGCTTTCGGGCATCCGGAGCGCGACGTGCAGGACCGCGCGGTCTTCCGACACGTTGATGTGCTCGCCGGCGAACATCGCGTCCCGGTGCTCGGGCAGGCCGGACTCCTCGGCGAGCTCGACCAGCAGCCGCATGGTCTCGTCGGTCACCCGGTTCTTGGAGTAGTCGAGGTAGATGCCCTCGGCCTCGGCGGTCAGCCGTTCCCCCCGGCCGGGATCCTCGCTGAAGAACTCGCGCAGATGACGCTGGCCGATGTCGGCGTACTGGCGTTCCAGTGCCTGCCAGGCCTTGCGTTCCCGGAGGGGCGGGACGGCGATCATTGACGTCTCCTTCGATGGACGGCTGACAGCACGGTTCTCAAGGTGGCACGACGGTGGTCAGGCGGCGTCAGTGCGGCGGCGGCGCTAGTCTCGCGACAGCGCCGCGCTGTCCGGCCCTGGTGGTCCCCGGCTTGCACTGTCCTATCCCAGCACGGTCAGCGGCCGTGATACTGCCCGGCCCGGCGCGCCGCACACACGCGGCCGGCCTCCACCGTGATGCTCCCACGTCGGGGCAGGTCAGCCAGGACAGACGGGTGCACAGTTGGTGAACCCGTGGCCCGGCCTTGCCGTGGTACCAGGTATGAGAGCAACGCGGCTGCTGCTCCGGCTCGCGGGCGCTGGCCTGCTGATCGCTACCGCGGCTATCCACCTCGACCTGTACCTCACCGGCTACCGGACAATCCCGGCAATCGGCCCGCTTTTCCTGGTCCAGGTGGTCGCCGGCTTCATCCTCGGCGGCCTGGTGCTGGTCACGGGCAGCCGCCTCGCCGCGGCCGCGGGCGCGCTTTTCGCGCTCAGCACGCTCGGCGGGTACCTGCTGACGGTGCAATTCGGGCTGTTCGGGTTCCGGGAGGTCCGGACGACGGCCGGGATCGCGGCCGGGATCCTCGAGGTGGCCGCGTTCGCGGCGCTCGCCGTCTGCGCCGCCGTACCGGTGCCGCCCGGCCGCTCCCGGCCCGGCCGCTCCCGGCCCGGCCATGCGATGGCCCGCCACCGGCCCCGCGCCGCCGCGCTGCCCGGCCTGAGCGGGCGGCAGGCCGGCCTCGGCGCGGCAGTCGTGTCCGTCGCGGCCCTGGCCCTGCTCGGCGGGGCGCTCGCCGGCGCCGGGGGAAGCGGGAACGCCCGCCCCGGCCGGCCACTCCGGCGGCGGCGCGGCCGGCCGGACCGCGACGGGCGGCCTGCTGCGGATCACGCACCTCGGCGGGACCGCGGTGCTGGCCAACGCGGCCGGGCGGACGCTGTACTGGTTCGCGCCGGATACGGCGGCCAGATCGGCCTGCAACGGGTCCTGCGCCGTCTACTGGCCGCCTGTGGGCGGACCGCTCACCGCCGGGCCGGGGGTTACCGGCCACCTGGCGACGATCACCCGCCCGGACGGATCGGCCCAGGAGACCTACGACGGGCACCCGCTGTACACCTACGTCGGCGACTCAGCCCCTGGCCAGGCCCGCGGCAACAACCTCGACCTCAACGGCGGCCGCTGGCACGTGGTGCCGGTCAGCGGCTAGCCGGGACCGGCCGGGGAAGAGCCGCCGGATTACCGGTAGTTGACGAACTGGACGGCGATATCCAGGTCCTGGCCCTTGACCAGCGCCTGGACGTCCTGCAGTTCGTCCTTCTTCTTGGACGACACCCGCAGTTCGTCGCCCTGGATCTGGGCCTTCACGCCCTTCGGGCCCTCATCCCGGATGATCTTGGAGATCTTCCGCGCGTCGTCCTGGGAGATGCCCTCCTTGAGGCCGACGTGCAGGCGGTACTCCTTGCCGGAGAGCTTGGGCTCGTCGGCGTCCAGGACCTTGAGTGAGACCTGGCGCTTGACCAGCTTGTCCTTGAACACGTCGAGAACGGCGCTGGCCCGCTCCTCGCTGTTCGCCTTGATCTCGACGGCTTCCTTGCCGGACCAGGCGATGGAGGCGCCCACGCCGCGGAAGTCGAACCGGGTGCCGACTTCCTTGACGGTCTGATTCAGCGCATTGTCGACTTCCTGATGATTGATCTTCGAAACGATGTCGAAGGAAGATTCGGCTGCCACGCCCCCCAGGTTATCGCCGCGCTGGCGCTGGCGTGCTGATGCTGACTGTGCCGCCGCCTGCCGGACCTTGGGCCGCGATGCTGAAGTAACAGGCCACTTCCGCTATCCTTCACAGTGCCCGTTCTGCGGAACGGCGCACGGCAGGTTGCCCGAGTGGCCAAAGGGAGCGGTCTGTAAAACCGTCGGCTCAGCCTACGTTGGTTCGAACCCAACACCTGCCACCACCCGTAGAAATTCCCTCTGACCTGGGATAACCCGGATCGGCGCTGATCTTGGCGAGTGCTGGTGCGGCTGGAGTGCCTCTGCGCCGCTCCCTGTGGCAAATACGTGTCAAAGTTTGCCGGGGCTCTTGTCTTGATCATCTAGCCGGCCTGGGGCCTGGTGGCTTCCTCGATGCGGCGCTTTGCCACGGCTTGCTGGCCGGAGACGCATCTGGCATAAATGCGCGAACGCGGCAGCGCGGGCCTGGTGAAAGATCTTGAGGTAAGCGCGGTCGTTGAAAATGCCGCCACGCGGACCGGTGAAGATGCGCCCGTCCAGGCCGGGCGGATACTTCTTGAGATGCTGGCTCAGGAGCGCGACCAGCTCTGGATGGACGGGTACTGGCCGCGTCTCGCCGCGGGGGCGGTGCTTGAGCTCGCGGCGCTGCCGGGCCGAGCCGCTGTCGGTCCACCAGGTGCCGCTGCGCAGTTCGGAGCCAGTCAGGAGCACCTCGCCCCGGCCTTCGCCGGGCAAGCGTGCAAGATTCTCCGGGCGCAGTTTCGACGGCTTCTTCGGGCGCATTGCGGCGTAGTACACGCAGCCGTGTTGGCTGCTGCCGCGGTTCCGTCCTGCTTGCGGCTGATCCGCTCGAGCATCGACCGACAGCGGGCAGCGACTGGTGCCCCAGTCGCGATTGCGCCCGCGACCGCGACGGCCGTCGGACAGCAAGCTGCTTCGGGGTCAGGCCACCAAGTATCCAAGCGTCCGAGACCGTAGGACGCCGTAATCGGTGCGGGCTGCAAGAGCGTGCTCGTGCTCGCCGGGCGTGCAGTCCAGCACCAGAAGGTCCGATTCCAGCTCGGTCCCGTCGGCGGTGAATCCGCGAGCGAACGGATGCGCACTTACTAGTCGCACGGCGGGCTGTCCGTCCTGCGAAGCCGACGGTAGCCCGAGCATGGCGGCCGGATGACCGGTTCGCCGCTCATTCTCAATGCGGACGGGGGTCAGCATACGTTTGCTGCGGGCCTGGCCCGGCAAGCCGCGTCAGGCCGGAGAGCCGTGCATGAGTTAGCGCCCGTTCCCGCCCGGATGGTGTTCGACGAAGAGTGGCAGGACCCAAACGCCTAGGTGTCGGGCGGCGCCGGGGCGACGGGTTTATCGCGTCGCGGGAGTCGGATGGTGATGTCGAGGCCGCCGGTCGGCACGGCGGTGGCATGCACCGTTCCGTTGTGGACGGTGGTGATGGACGACACCAGGGCGAGGCCGAGACCGAAGCCATCGTGGCGGGTTCGGTCGTCGAGCCGGGTGAACGGCAGGAACAGGTGCTCGACCATATCGGCGGGGACCACTGCTCCGGTGTTGACCACGCGAAGAACGGATGCCGCGTCGTGGACGGTCGTCGATATCGTGACGGTGCCGCCCGCGATGTTGTAACGCTCGGCATTGTCGAGCAGGTTGTTCACGAGCCGCTCGAGCAGCACTCCGTCGCCGGTCACCGGGGCTTCGCCGAGCGTGGCCGTCGTCGTGATGCGGCCCGCAGACCTTCCCTCGAGTGCGTCCTCGGCGACGGTGGCTAGATCCAGCGGGTCGGTGAGGGCGCGCGCCTGATCGTTGCGCGCGAGTACCAGCAGTGCCTCGATGAGCCGCTCGGAGTGATCGACGGCCTGGCGGACATCGGCGGCCATCGACACCAGCTCCTCCCGCGTCGGCTCCGGCTTGGCGAGGACGACGTCCATCGCGGTGCGCATGACGGTTAGCGGCGTGCGAAGCTCGTGGCTTGCGTTGGCGATGAACTGCCGCTGGCTGGTGAACGCGCGGTCGAGCCGTTCGAGCATCGTGTCGAACGTGTCGGCGAGCTCACGGAACTCGTCGCGCGGGCCCTGCAGGGCGATTCGCTGGGACAGGTTCTGCTCGCTTGCTTCGCGCGCGGCCGCGGTGAGACGGTGCACCGGCCGCAGGATGCGCCCGGCGACGATCCAGCCCGCAGCCGTGGCGAGCAGTGCAACGCCGGCCAGGGTGAGCAGCGAGTAGATAAGCAGGTGGGCTAGCGTCGCGCTGCGCTGCGCAGCGGCGCCAAGGGCGACACCGTGTTCATACAGCGCGGCGCACTGGTTGAAGGCACGAACGCCACCCTGGGTCTTCGCCGCCACGATGCACTTTCCGATCACCGTCTGGATCGATGGCGGCACCCTGGTGGTCGTCGTGCTTTGCAAGAAGTGCGCGACCAGCAGGTAGGTGATCACTACCAGCGCGGTCCCGCCGAGGGTGAACAGCGACGCATACAGCAGTGTCAGCCGCGACCGGGCACTGAGATGCCGTCTCACAGGCGGTAGCCGACGCCGATGACGGTCTCGATCAGCGGCGGGTCGCCGAGTTTGCGCCGCAACCGTCGGATAGTCACCGCGACCGTGTTGCTGAACGGGTCGGCGTGCGCGTCCCACACGTGTTCGAGCAGCTCCTCGGCGCTGACCGCAGCGCCGTCGGCGCCGGCCAGGCACTCCAGCACGCCGAACTCCTTGCGGGTCAGGGTCAGCGGGATCCCGGCGCGGCTGGCGCGGTGCCGCGCGCGATCAACCACCAGGTTACCCCGCTGCACGACAGCGGGAGAGCCGGGTCCGCGCCGCCCCAGGGCGCGGATGCGCGCGATCAGCTCGCGGAAGGCGAACGGCTTGCCGAGGTAGTCATCCGCGCCTAGCTCCAGCCCGTCGACCCGATCCTCGACGTCCGCGGCTGCAGTAAGCATCAGGATGCGGCCGGGCGAGCCGTCGCGCACCAGCTGGCGGCAGACCCGGTCGCCGTGAACGGCCGGCAGGTCCCGGTCGAGCACGATCACGTCGTAGTCGGTGCTCGTCGTGTTCTCCAGGGCTGCCGCGCCGTCGTAGACGACGTCGACGGCGAACCCGGCGTCGCGCAGGCCCTCGCCAATCCGGTTGGCCAGCGCCACGTGATCCTCCACGACCAGCACTCGCACCTGCACATTGTGCGCTAGCCCCGATGACATCCGCTTAACAATCGCTGTTCGGCTCGTGTCATGGGCTACCCGCCAGAGTGGAAAGGCCGCGGCGCCGCGGACCACCTCAAACGGAGCAGCCGATGAATCGGAAAGCAGCAAATCCCGATCCACAGCGACGACCAGGCGCAGCTACAACTCAGCTTCTGAGGAGGGCGTGATGAACGGCGGCACCCGCGTCATACGCGGGCGACGGCGGGCATGGCCGCCGATAGCGCGAGCCGCGGCCGCGATCACCGCCACCGCCGCCCTGGCCCTGCTGGCAGCATGCAGCGGCAGCCTGTCCTCGACCGGCTCTGGCGGCTCACCGAAAGCGGGCGACTCGGCGAGCTCCCCGTCAGCGGTCGCCTACTCGGCCTGCATACGCTCCCACGGCGTACCGAACTACCCCGACCCCACTAGCGGCGACCAACTCCCCAAGACCGACGCGCAGCGCCTCGGGGTCAGCAGCTCCCAGTACCAGGCCGCCCAGCAAGCCTGCCAGCACCTGCTCCCGACAGGCGGGTCAACCCAACAAGAGGACTACCAATGCATGTCGAACAGCGACTGCCCGCCGGCCCTGGTGCAGCAGATGATGACCGGCGACTTGAAGCTCGCCCGGTGCATGCGCTCCCACGGGGTGCCGAACTTCCCCGACCCAACCAACGGTGGATCCAGTGGCCCCGTTTTCAATATCACTAAGGCTGGTATTTCCGACGCTGCGTCGCATACGAGCCAGTTCGAGACCAAGTTGACCGAATGCGGGCGCCTGGCAGGTCCGAACGCCCCGGAGTCGTTCGAGTGACGCCGTAAAAGCCGTTGACGCATCGATCCGCAGACGCGGCCTCACATTTCCCCATGCGCCCACGCGGATGACATCCGCTTAACAATCACTGTTCCGCTCGTGTCATGGGCTACCCGCCAGACTGCACATCGATTGACCACCCGCAGCCACGACCCAGCCCTAAGGAGGGCATGATGAACGACGGCACCCGCGTCATACGCGGGCCACGGCGGACATGGCCGCTGATAGCGCGAACAGCCGCCGCCATCATCGCCGCCGCCACCCTGGCCCTGCTGGCGGCGGCATGCAGCGGCGGCAGCCCGTCATCCACCGGTTCCGGCGGCTCACCGACTGCGGGCGACCCAGCGAGCTCCCCGTCAGCGGTCGGCTTTTCCAGTTGCATGCGCTCTCACGGCGTGCCGGCCTACCCCGACCCCGGCAGCAGCGGAACGCTCCCGAAGCCCGACGCGCAGGCGTTCGGGGTCAGCACCGCCCGGTTCAATGCGGCCCAGAGAGCCTGCCAGCACTTGCTGCCGACCACCGGTGGGTCGCTCACCGCCAGCTCGCTCCAGCAGTGCTATTTGGCCGGCGCCTGTCCTCAGGCCCTGGTGCAGCAGGCGGTGAACGACGGGCTGGAATTCGCCCGGTGCATGCGCTCCCGCGGGGTGCCGGCCTGGCCAGACCCCACCATCGATTCCCAGGGGCGCCCTGTTTTCAATATCAGGGTGCCGCGTCCGGCTCCGCCGCAGGTCAGCGCTGCGATCAGCGAATGCGAGCGCCTGGAGCACGCGGGCTCGCTGCTGGCGTGGGGGTGAGACCGTGAGTGGCAGTGCCGCGCCGGAGCCACGGCGCCGATGCGGGCCCGTACAACGAGAAGCGGATCGCGGGCCACGGCCGGGCAGCAGCGATTGCAGTCGCTGCTGCAGCAGCGCCACGGGCCGCCCTTGGCCGGAGGCGGAAGGGACGGAGATGGATCGTGAGTGAGATGGTCTCGCACGGCCGGGACGCCGGGCAGCAGGCGGAGGCTCTAGCGTCCGCGGGGGCCGCCAGGACCTCGGGGGCGGTGACGGCTGGCGGGGCAAGGGCGGCGGGCAGGCGCCACCGGGGCGGCTTGCTTGCCGCGGGCGTGGTGGTGGTGCTGGGTGCCGGGGCGGTAGCCGGGTGGCGGGCCGGAGTGTTTTCGGCGGCCGCGTCGCCCGGGGCCGGGCAGCTCGGGGCGGCGCCGGCCACGGTGGCGGTGGTTCGGGAGGATCTGTCGGCGACGACGCCGGTGGCCGCAACGCTGGGGTATGCCGGGTCCTATACCGTGCGGGGGCAGGGCGGCGGGACGCTGACCTCGCTGCCGCCGGCCGGGCAGGTGATACGCCAGGGGCAGGTGCTGTACCAGACGGGCAACGGCTCACCGGTGGTGCTGCTATACGGCACCGTGCCGGCCTGGCGGACCCTGAGCGAGGGCGTGACCGGCGCGGACGTGACCCAGCTCAACCACGACCTGGCTGCGCTGGGAGACGCGAACCGCGCGGAGCTTGCCGCGGCGGGCTGGGACTACTACTCGGCGGAGACGGCGTACGCGGTCCAGCAGCTTGAAGAGCACCTGGGGGTCTCGGCTCCGCCGGGGTCGCTGTCGCTGGGGCAGGTGGTATTCGAGCCGAACCCGATCCGGGTGACCCAGGTGACCGGGACCCTCGGCGGCCAGTCGTCCGGGCCGGTGCTGGCGGCGACGTCGGTCCGGCATGTGGTGACCATCCCGCTGGACGTCTCCCAGGAGACGGAGGTCAAGACGGGTGACAGGGTGACCGTCACACTCCCGGACGGGACAGTCACGCCAGGCGTGGTGTACTCGGTCGGCAAGGTGGCGACCACCACGTCCGCGCAGAACGGCACGGTCACCACGATTCCGGTGCAGGTGAAGCTGACCGACCCGGGCGCGGCCGGCAGCCTCGACCAGGCGCCGGTGACGGTGAACATCACCACCGCCGCTGCGCGCAACGTGCTGACAGTGCCGGTGACCGCGTTGCTGGCGCGTTCGCCGGGCGGGTACGTGGTGGAGGTCGCCGGCCCTCGGGGCACGAGGCAGTACGTGCCGGTGACACCCGGGATCTTCGACGGCGCCACCGGGCTGGTGCAGGTGACCGGGAACCTGACGCCCGGGCAGCGGGTCGTGGTGGCGTCCTCATGACCGCCGCTCAGGCGGGCGCAGCGGTCGCCACGGCCACAGCCTGGCTTGCGCCGCTGGTTCCGGTGCTGGAACTGGACCAGGTGAGCAAGGAATATCCGGGGCATCCGCCGGTGCGGGCGCTGGACCAGGTGAGCCTGGCGGTGAGCACCGGGGAGCTGACCGCCATCGTGGGACCATCGGGGTCGGGCAAGTCCACGCTGCTACACCTGATGGGCACCCTGGACACACCGACCTCCGGGAGCGTGCGCGTCACCGGCCTGGACGTGGCGGCGATGGCCGACAGCCAGCTGGCTGCGCTGCGAGCATCCCGGGTCGGGTTCGTATTCCAGCAGTTCTTCCTCGCCGAGCACCAAACCGCGCTGGCGAATGTCGCCGACGGGCTGCTTTACGCCGGCATCCGCCGCGACCAGCGGCGGCGGCTCGCCGCCGCCGCGCTGGAGAGAGTCGGGCTCGCACGCCGGGCCGCCGCCCGGCCCACCCAGCTCTCAGGCGGGGAGCGGCAACGGGTCGCCATCGCCCGTGCGATAGTCGGCCGCCCGCCTGTGGTGCTAGCCGACGAGCCCACCGGCAACCTCGACTCGGCCACCGGCGCCGAGATCCTGAACCTGCTGGAAGAACTCAACCAGCATGGGACCACGATCATCGTCATTACCCACGACCACGCCGTCGCCGCGCGCACCCGGCGGCGCATCGAAATGCTCGACGGGCACATCACCGCCGACACCAGCCCCGTCCCCGTGACCGGACGCGCGGCCCCTGACGACCGCCGGGCCCGCGGCAGCGGCCCCAGACGCCCGCCCGCCCGCCCCCGCCCCGGGCAGGAAGGACCGTCATGACCATCACGTCACCGCGGCCGGCCGCCCCGGCCGCGGCGCGGCTGCACCCCCTGGACCTGGCCGCCCTCGCCAGCATCGGGCTGGCGACCCGCAAGCTGCGCGCATCGCTGTCCGCGCTGGGCATCGCCATCGGCGTGGCCGCGATCGTCGCCGTCCTGGGCCTGGCCGCCTCGTCCCAGGCCGTGCTGCTGGACGAGATCCAGGCGCTGGGCACCAACCTGCTGACCGTCAGCAATGGCCAGGACCTCTCCGGAAACCCCGTCGAGCTGTCCGACGCGGCACCGGGCATGATCGACCGGCTGCCCGGCGTCACGAACGTGCAGTACACCGGCCTCGTCAACAACGTCAACGCCTACCGCAGTCCGCTGATCCCCCCGGACGAAACCAACGCGCTGAGCGTGGACGCCGCCAGCCTGGGCCTGCCCGCCGCGGCCGGCACCAGCATCGCCGAGGGCCGGTTCCTCAACGCCGCTACCGCCCGCGAGCCGGTCGCCGTGCTCGGTGCCCAGACCGCCCAGATGCTGGGCATCGACCGGATCCGGCCAGGGGAGCGGATCTGGGTCTGCAATCAGAGCTATCCATGCCCGGTCGGCGGGATGTGGCTCTACGTGACCGGCATCCTCAACCCGGTCCCGGACGCCTATGCCCCGGAGATCAACACCTCGGTCCTGGTCGGCTTCCCCGCGGCAAAGAAATACCTCGGCCTCGACGGCAACCCCTCGCAGATCTACGTCCGCACCGTGAACAACCCGTCCGCCACCACCGCGGTCCACAACCTGCTCGCCTCCGAGGCCAGCCCGCAAAACCCCAGCCAGGTCACCATCTCTCAGGCATCATCCGCGCTCACCGCTCAGGCCGACGCCAAGGGCGCCCTCGACACCCTGTTCCTCGGGCTCGGCGCGGTCGCCCTGCTCGTCGGCGCCATCGGGGTCGCCAACATCATGGTCATCTCCGTGCTGGAACGCCGCTCCGAGATCGGGCTGCGCCGCGCGCTGGGCGCCACCCGCGGCCAGATCCGCGGCCAGTTCCTCGCCGAGGCCATCCTGCTATCCCTCGCCGGCGGCGTCATCGGCGTATTCGCCGGCGCCGCCGCAACCGCCGCCTACGCCCACGCCAAGGGCTGGCCCGTCGTCATCCCGCCCGAAGCCTGGGCCGGCGGCCTCGCCGCCGCCGTGCTCATCGGCGCCCTCGCCGGGCTCCTGCCCGCCATCCGCGCCGCCCGTCTGTCACCGACCCGGGCTCTCTGGACCGTCTGACAACTCCCATGTCTGCTCCACGCACGCCTGGACAATGCGGTACGCCCGTGACCCGGTGGCAGCTAGCACGATCACTCACCCCTGAGGAGAACCACGATGAACCTCAGCACTCGCGTAATGCGCCGGCCGCGGCGAGCACGACAGTCGGCAGCGCGAACCGGGGCCGCGATCATCGCCACCGCCGCCCTGGCCCTGCTGGCAGCGGCGTGCAGCGACAGCTCGTCATCCACCGGTTCGGGCAGCTCAGCGACGGCGAGCGGGTCAGCGAGTTCCAAGGCGGCCGCCTACGCCGAGTGCGTCCGGTCCCACGGCGTGCCGGACTTCCCCGACCCGGACAGCAGCGGGGGGTTCGATAAGACCACCCTGTCCCGGCTGGCTGCTGGCAACTCGCAGTTCCAGACCGCTACCCGAACCTGCGCGCACCTGCTCCCTGGCGGCAGCGGGTCGACGAACGCCGCAGCCGTGGTGCGGCAGGAGTGGAACGGCATGCTGAACTTCGCCCGGTGCATGCGCTCCCACGGCGAGCCGAACTGGCCAGACCCCACCCCCTACCCGCCGCGCCCCAGCGACCCTACGTTCAATCTGCCCGCTAGCATTCAGCCGGTACCGCAGGTCATTTCCAAGATGGACGAATGCCTGCGGCTGGTGCCAAATAACGCGGTAGTGGGTCACATAGACAACAACAACTGGATGGCCGCGCAGCAGCAAATGGCCGGACAGGGGTGAGCGGGATCGTTGCGGCCGACTGTCAGGGCGGGAACGCGACGCGGCGCGGCCGCCACCGCCGTCTACGCCCGCGGCCACGGCGAGCCCGTGGTCATCCCGGACCCGTCCTCGGTTACCTGATCGTCGTCTGGCGCGACGGCGCCATGAGGACTCGCACGTTCGTCATCCTGGCCGGGCTGGTGATGGCGCTCCAGTTCTACCTGATGATGGAGACGTTCGCCGACCTGACCGCCATCGTGGCCGTCGCACTGCTCGTCGGCTTCGCCGTGGCCGGACGGGACGGGCGGCCGGCGGTAGGGCGCGGACGCCAGCCAGTTCGTCAAGCGGCCGATCATCAGGCGCACCCTCATCGGGGCGATCCTGCCGATCCCGCCAGCGCCGACCGGCCGGTTGTGCTCGTCGATCACGATCGTCGACGGGCCGGCCGTGACAGTCGGGCCCTCGGCCTTCTTATTGCCTGCTGACACGTATCCGAGCCCGGTGAAACCCGTCTCGGATGCGCCGATGATCGTCCTTGCCGACGCCGTTGCTGGCCAGGCAGGCCCGGCTCGGCCTGGAACAAGGGGCTTCGGCGTTCGCGGCGGACGGCGCGCAGGTCATCATCGTCGGCCGCAACGCAGACCACGGGGCCGCTGTCGTCTGCGACATCGAGCAGCACGGCGGCCGCGCAGAGTTCCTCGCCTTCGACGTGTCCGCCTCGCACGTCATCGGCGAGCTGGTCGACGCGACCGGCCCGTCGATGTGCTCGTCACCAGTGCCGGGTACCGCCCGGCGCCGGGACCCGCCGTCTCGACGTCAGCCGGCGACCTGTCGCTGACCCTGTCCACGGACGTCTTCTTTCTGCCGCGTACGGGTCACTGATGGCAGGCCACGGGGGCGGTGCCATGGTGCACGTCTCGAGCGGGAACGGAACGCTCGACCAAGAGGGCTTCGCCGCCTACAACGTGTCCAAGTCGCCCGCTGCGCTTGCAGAGCGTCGCGGCCCTTATGACGGCAGCGAGTCTAGAATCCTGAAATAGCAGGTCAGAGACACACACCCGAGGCGGACGGTCGACATAACCGCTCCCATCGGTCCCGTCCGTGGCCTTTCCGCGCCCCGTCCGTGGGCTGGTCCGTGCTCGTCCGTGGACCGCACGGACCCCGAAACCCGGCGCCCACGGACGCATAGCGGACGGCGGTACCCCGCAAACGCGCCTCGAAGCGCATCCGCGCTGGTCAGCGGGGGGTGACCTGGGCGGAGCGAGCGTGCTGTAAAACCGTCGGCTCAGCCTACGTTGGTTCGAACCCAACACCTGCCACCGGAAAACCCCAGGTCAGGCACTTGCGCGCGCTAACCGGCTGGGCGAAACGTGAGCGGTTGACGATACCGCCGGCTGTCCCTGTGGGCCAGCTGTGCGCCCGTCCTGTTTCTTGCTGATCCGGTCGAGGAGCGCCCGGGTACGGGCGGGGCCGCTGCCTGGCTTGGCGAGGTCGGATACGGGGATGGTGGCGGTCTCGAGCCATCGGACCACGGCGGCGATGTTCTCTGGCGGCCGGGCCTTGCCGCGTAGCCGCATGCTGAATGCCCAGGTGCGCAGGGCCAGGCGGATCTCCTCCAGCGGGTGGCGACTCATGCGGCTTACCGGGGACCGGCCGAAGGTCAGCGGTGATAGGCATCGCGTCTATGGTCGATGTCCAGGACATGGACCTGCTTGGTGTCGTCATCGATCGTGTACCTGACTCGGTACTCGCCGCGCCTGGCGCGCCAGCAGCCCTCGAACGGCCTGCGCAGCGGTGCCCCCACCCTGCGCGGCTCCTCCGCCAGGGGGCCACGGAGGAACTCGTAGCAGGCCCAGGCGACGGCTTCCGGCAGTCTCTCCTGCAGCTGCCGGGCGGCCGTAGGGGACATGACGACCTGGTAGGTCACGCTCCGTGCCTCCCGGAGCGCTCCGCCATCAACTGTTCCACCTGGTCAAGCGACAGGCCCTCGCCGCGTGCGATCTCCTGCTGGGACTGCGCTATCCGCTGCTGCGCGGCAGGGTCGGCGAGAAGTTCCAGGGTCGCCTCGATGGACTCAAGGTCCTCTGCGGCCACTAGAACTACGTACTCGCGGCCGTTGCGAGTGATGTGGACGCGCTCGTGCGTGCGGTCCACTTCCTCGGCAATCTCCGACAGCCTCGCCTTTACGTCTGACAACGGCAACATAACCATAGACCAAGATTATAGTCTTTTATGCAGCACAGCAAGGAGCAAGGACTCAGAGTCACTGGCCTCGGCGGGTCAGCGGAGTCGTGAGCCTGAATGGGGTATCGCCTACATCCCGTCCGTCAACACACACCAACGCCATCAGCGTGGAAGCTTCCAGCTTGGGCCAAGCCGGACAGCACCTGGGCGTGGCGGCTGACACCGGACGGCCGCGGCGGGACGCGGCTGGTCACCCGCATCCGCGCCGTGTACGACTGGCAGCACCCGCTGACCGCCCTGCTCGGCGTCGTCCTGCTGGAGTTCGGCGACTTCGCCATGCTCCGCCGGATGCTCCGCGGCATCAAGACCCGGGCCGAGTCGCTGCCCCGGGAAGCCGGCCCGGCTGCCCGGCCCTACCGGGATGTAACCATGACCACCACACGGCCCGCAGGTCGCCTGGCGTCGGCCCGGCGCGCCTTCGTGCCCCGCCCGTTCCCGGCCGGCCGGAAGAGACCGGCGGCACCGCGCGGACCTCCCGGCGTCCAGACACGCGGATCGACCTGCCGCTCATCGTCGGGCTGGCCGCGATCATCTTCCCGGCCCTGTACCTGATCTCCGATCTGATCGAGGTGGCCCAGGGCGGGCGGATTCTCCACGTTCCGGCTCTCGCTGACCTACGCCGGGGAAGCGGCGATTCCGCTGTTCGTCCTCGGCCTGTACGCGGTGCAGCGTCCCCGGATCGGCCACCTGGGGCTGGCCGGCGCGGTGGCCTGCGCCTACTCCTACGTGTTCTTCACCAGCACCGTGGTCTACGCGCTGATCGCCAGGACCCCGAGCTATCAGGACCTGACCAGGGTCTTCGGTGCCTGGATGACCGTGCACGGGCTGATCATGCTGGCCGGCGGCCTCGCCTTCGGCCTGGCCGTCGCGCGGGCCGGAGTGCTGCCGCGCTGGACCGGCATCGCCCTGATGGCCGGAGTCATCCTGGTGGCAGCAGCCGCGGGCCTGCCCACCCCGCGCGGACCGCGGCGGCCGCGGTCCCCGACGCCGCCTTCATCGGCATGGGACTCGCCCTGCTCCGCGGCCACCTGAAGCCGCACGGCCGGCAGGGAAACGCCGGCGCGGCGCATCCGCACCGCGCCCGGTAACAACCAGGACCCAGCGGCAGCTACCGGGTGCGCACTCGAATCGATGTCGGCGTGCCTGTCATCGATGAGGTTCGGCATCTCGACCCCTCCTCCTTCGCTCCGGAAGCTATTGCACGGATCCGAAAAACCCGTGCTCCCACGTTCGAGGATCGATCACCAGTCGCTGAACTGGCAGAGGCGTACGGCACCTGTTCGCCGACGGATGGCCTTAAGATCAGCAGCTCTGTCCAGTGATTGATGCCGTTTCCGCAGACTGACCTTTCGGCAGTTGCGCGACGTCAGCTGGGAACCCGGCAAGAGCTTCGCCGCTGAGGCTGGCCATAGGTGTGACAATACGCAAGCTCCTGGCCGGGAAGGCGGAGACGCATGCCGCCGGCTGACGCGGCGGACCGCCGTGGCCGGCCAGGCAGGCGAGCCGCGTGCTAGCGAGGGCGACAACGGCCACGCTCAGGTTCCGCTGAGCTTCAGCAGGGAACGGCACCGTAACGCCAGCGGTCGTTCCGCACCGGGCGGTTGAATCGGTGAGTGCAACGCTCCGGCAGCGAGCACCATTGCGCGCATCCCAAGACATGCCGGCCGCCTTGCGGGACAACGGAGAGGTAGCGCCGAACGGGGGTCGTCACATTGCCGAGCGGGCGGCATCGAGCACCCAGCCGAGGTGGGCCATCTCGGCCGAGAAGGCATCGATGTCGTGCGCGCCACGCAGGAACCGGCCCTCGGCAGGCGGTGACTCCTGCATTCCATGGCCCCCGTACGCACGCCGCAGGGCGTCGTTGAAGTCGCCATGACCTCCCCGGGCGATCACCTGGCGCAGCGCCTCAGCGAGGATCCGCTGACGCTCCCTCGGACGATTGCGCCACGAGCCCCGGCTTGCATCCCGCGCCGGACGCTGGGACAGGTATGTCAGGGCCCACTCGATGTGCTGAACGGCGTGCGCACCGATGACGCCGGACGGCAAGATGGCAGCGAAGTGCGCGACCTGAACGTGCAGCGGTGCGTCACCCAGGCGGGCGTCGGCTTTGACGACGGCGGCGGCCCAGCGGGTCAGTGCCCCGACGTTGTCGGCTGCCCGGCGGTCGGAAACCATCCACTTCAGCTCGGACTTGCGGCGTCCGTTGCGGAAGTCCACGCCGGTGTCGTCGTAGATCGCCCGCATTTCGGCCAGTGCCACCCGCTGCCGTGAGCGGGCCCGCTTGTGGATCAGCCTGCGCTGCTCACGGGCCCATTTCCCGGCGGTCGATGGCAGCACCGACTCGATCATGTCCTTGGTCTTCTCGCCGTGGTTGCGCACGACGCACTCTCCTCGTAGCGGCCAGCGCCGAGTCGGACTACTCGGCCGGCTTTCCTGGCGTTACCTGTGTTGCTTCGGCATGAGCCGCCTCCTTCGGGTGAGCTAGTCAGGATGCGGCAGCGTCGGGCCGGGACGCAACAGGATTTCGTTAGCAGTCGCCCAGATGGTTTCAGCGTCTGCCGGGCTTGCGGTGCGTCGTGAAACGGTGTGCTGCTTCGAGGCCGGCGCGCCCCGGTGTTACGTGGCAGCGTCGCAGCCGGCCGTCGTCACCGGTTCTCGGTGGCTTCCAGGCGCGCCCGCTCGGCAAGTTTCTGCTGGGTGGATGCAGGCAACTCGGCCCCGAACGCGGCGGCGAAGTCGGCGAAACCGTTGTGCCCTCGCAGCCGATCGAGGCATGCCCTGGCCAGCGTGCGGGCTGACTCCATGTCGCCGTGAAGCTGCGCTAGCCGAGCCTGGAAGAAGGTGTGCTCGGGGCCGCCAAGAGCGGGGTGCGCCGCGAGCCGGTCCAGCAGGTCCTCAGCCTCGGATCCGGCTAGCCGCCCGAGCAGCATCGCATGCCATCCGGCGAGGTGGCGCGCGCGCTCGGTGCGTGCCCGATCCGAGCCCGAGGAACTGAAGCTGCAGAAGTCACGGGACGGCGGCTTGCCTGCGTCCGCCCTGGCTATTCCGTCCTCCCAGGCCGGAGTTGCGTGCGCTCCGGCGCGAGTCGGCTGTGGGTCGCTCCCGTCCTTGAAAGAGCGTCGCTTGCGCCCGTCGGTGCGAATGTTGCGCCAGCGTTCGCCACCCGGACGGGACAGCGCCGTCACCCACGTCCGGCCGCCTTGGTCGTCAACTGCGCCGGCGCCTGCGATGGCCCGGCGGCCGCCCCGGCATCATCCGCGCCTGCCAGCGCGCTTGGCGGCTGGCCAGGTGCCACGGCTGTCACAGGGCATTTGGCCTGCCCGCACATTAGCCGGATACACCGCGGTACTAACGGAGTATGACTGTGGTATCCTGCTGGTATGACTACGAAGCTGGCTGTGAGCCTGCCGGACGAACTTGCTGAGCAGGCACGGCAGGCCGTGCGCGAGGGCCGGGCGGCCTCGGTCTCTGCTTATATCGCCGATGCGATGACGCAGTCGGCGCGGGTCAGATCGATCACCGGCCTGGTGGCTGACATGCGGGCCGAGGACGGGCCGCCGGACGAGGAGGATTACGCGTGGGCTCGCCGGGCGCTGGGCGTCGAGTGACCGGCACGATCACGTTCGATGCCGGCGCTCTCGATCGCGATCGAGCGCCGCAGCAGGCGGATGCAGGCTCTGCTGGAGGAGATCGACCAGCGAGACTGGCAGATCGCGGTGCCCGCGGGCGCCGTTGCGCAGGCGTGGCGCGGCGGGCCGCGGCAGGCGCGGATCGCCGCGCTGCTCACCGATGAGCGCACGGAGGTCGTCGCCCTGGACGACCCGGTCGCCCGGGCGGTCGGCCTGCTGTGCGGCAGGTCGGGCCACGCTGACGTGGTCGATGTGTCGGTTGCCCTGTGCGCGAGGCAGCGGAATCTGCATGTCGTTACCTCCGACGCAGAAGATCTGCGGGCCGTCGACGACACGCTCATCCTGCACGTGCCATGACGGCGCAGCCGGACCGGTGAGACTCAGCGGGACCCCGCCGGACAAGATCCAGAACACGCACTGCCCTGACCAGCGCCTCTCCGCCGGCACGGACAGATGGCGGACAAAGAACCGGATTCGCGTAAAGGCGGGGCAAGGCGGTGGCCGACCTCGCCGGGGAGTCCGGCATCGGGCATCTTGTGTACAGCTCGCTCAACGGGGCAGGCGCCGCTCGGGAATCCCCTACTACGAGAGCAAGGCGCGGATCGAGGAGCACATCCGGGCGCTCGGGCTTCCCGCGACCATTCTGCGTCCTGTCTCCTTCATGGACAATTTCGTCACCTACAACCGTCCCGTCCTGGACGACGGCGAGCTTGTGGTCAGCCTCGCCGTACGGCCGCAGCTTCCGATGCAGCTGATCTCGGTGGCGGACATCGGCGCGTTCGCGGCGATCGCGTTCGACCGGCCGGACCAGTTCGCCGGCCGGACCGTCGAGATCGCCGGAGACATACTCACCCCGCCGCAGATCGCCCAGACCTTCGGGCGTGTCTGCGGCCTGCCGGCACGTTTCCGGCAGACGCCCATCGAGCAGGTCCGTGCCTTCGACGCGCAGCTGGCCCAGATGTTCACGTTCTTCAACGAGCACCCGTCCGAGCTAGCCGACCTCTCGGCGCTGCGGGCGGAGCACCCGGGCCTGATGCGGCTGGAGACATGGCTGCGCCAGACTGGGTGGACGCCCCGAACATAGAAAGCGAGCAGAGATGACCGACGGGCTACTGCTCCCGCCCGGAGGCGGCCGCAGAATCCAGACCATGACCCTGAAGGCGGGCGCCGAGCAGTCAAAGATCTGGTCGGCGTTCGAGGCCGATGTCCCCCCCGGATTCGACGTCGGGGCACACCTGCACCATCAGGCGGAAGAGGTCTTCTACGTGCTGGAAGGCGAACTCGACCTGCTCGCCTTCCAGCCAGCTGCCACGGCCAGCCGCGACTGGCGCACCTGGGAGTCGTCGACCGGGAGCACGGTGTTCCGCGGCGGGCCGGGGAGTTTCATGTTCGTTCCCGCCGGCTGTCCGCACGCCTTCTTCAACCCAGGCCCCCAGCCCGCCCGGATGCTGTTCCTCGTCTCCCCGGCTGGCCACGAGATTTACCTCCAGGAACTCACCGACCTGCTTGCCGCCGGAGGACCACCAGACCAAGCCGAGATCTCGGCGCTACGGCGCCGCCACGACATTCACCAGCTGACGCCCATCACCAGCCACCCGCCCGGCCAATAGCGTCCCGATGCACTGAACCGCGCTGCCTCGCCGCGGCCCGGCCGTCTGACCCGGCTGCCGTCGCGAATCCGGCCTGCCGGCCCACCACGTCCACGCCCACCTCGACCCCGAGCTCAACGCCGACGTCCACGCCCACCTCGACCCCGACCGGCACGCCGACCTCAACGGCGCCGAGCACGCTGCCCGCCCCGACGCCCGCCAGCGCAGGCGGGCGGCTAGCAGGCGGGCTGGCTGCACACGACAGGCTGCCCCGGCAGCTCGCCCCGAGATGACGTTCAGTGGCGTAGCTGCGATCCGGACTGCCTCACGGCTCCTGGTGCTGGTGCTGGCGGTCACCCGCCGTCAGCCTGCCTGTGCTGGCGTGGCTTGCAAGTCATCTGGTGACTGGATCGCAGCTGGCGGCGGGGTCCTCGCGGCGGGAGTAGCGCCGACAGAGGTGCTCGGTTTTGCCGTGGGAGGTTGCCAGCCAGCTGCACCTCGGTTCAGCGCTCCGTCCAGGCAGCGCGCCGTGATCATCCTGCGTACCGTAATGCGGTACCTTGCCGTAGCCGCTGGCATCGCCAGGAGCGCATTCGGTGCCGCTGCCGCCGCGCCGCTCGGTGTTTACGGAATCCTCGTTCTGGTCTTCGGCACCGTCGCTGTCTACGCGGCACGGCGAGGCAAAGGCCCCCGCGGGCGTGTCCCCGGGGATGAATCCGGGGTCTGCCGGGTCACGAACCCTGGTGAGGACGGGCGTTCTGGCGCCGGCCGAGGTAAGCCTGTCTGGTTTTGCTTGTTGCATCCGGTACCTGGGTACCGGTTTATGCTGGGTCGGTGGCAGAGGGACTGGCGTGGGTACCCGAGTCGTGTACGCTGCCGAGCGTTGAGCGGCCCGTGCGAGCGGCCGAGTTTGATGACCTGTTCGCGACGGCGGGCTCGGGTTTCGACCGCCCGACCGAGACCCATCTGCGCCTGTACCTGCGGGGTCAGCAAGACCTGGAACAACGGGTACGCGATCTGGCGAGCCGCGAGTCTGACTGCTGTTCCTTCTTCACTTTCGCCGTATCAGTGTCACAGACGCAGGTGACGCTGGATGTGCGGGTTGACGTCGCGCACACCGCAGTTCTCGACTCGCTGGCCCGCCGCTATCGCGACATCAGCCGGGCCCGATGAGCCAGAGGCTTCGCTCCGGCGAGCTGGCTGATGCCGCGGGGGTGAACCTGCAGACTCTGCGCTACTACGAGCGCCGGGGTCTCCTGGCCCAGCCGCAGCGCAGCCTGGGCGGCCACCGCATGTACCCGGCTGAGAGCCTGACGATCCTCCGCGCCATCAAGACTGCGCAGCGGCTCGGCTTCACCCTGGATGAGGTATCCGAGCTGCTCGATCTGAGCAGCCACCGGCACGACGGCCGGGCTGACGCGGGTCTCAACGCCCGCGCTGCCGAGAAGCTGGCTGAGATCGAATCGCGCATCACCGACCTGCGCGCCATCGCCGCGACACTGCGCACCGCGATCGAGGCAGGTTGCGACGACCTGATCGCCTGCGCGGCCAGCGAATGCTGCCCCATCCCGTTCGGACATCCTGACCAAGGGGACAGCAGTGAAGCTCACTAACGTCAGCCGGCGCCTGGTAGCCACCGGGATATCCGCCCTTGCCGCCCTGGCATGCCTCGGATGCTGCCTGGTCCCGCTCATCGGGATCGGCGTCTTCGGCGGCGCAGGAGGCCTGGCAGGCAAGCTCTGCCACGTTCCCGCGTGGGCCGAGGTAATGATGGGAGGAGTCGCCGCCGCCACCTGGTGGTGGGCCCTGCGACGCCGCAGGCGCCATACGGCCGGATGCTCTGGTCAGGGCTGCTCGTGCGCCACGTGAGTCCCGGCGGTATATGCCCAGGGCATGACTAACTTGCTCCCGTCTCTCCCGGACGGCGGTGGCGCTTGGGGCCACGGCATTGCCCCCTTACCTTCTTCATCAGGCCCAGGCAAGTACGGTCTGGGCCTGGGAAGTCCGGCGGTGCCGGTATGGCTCATTGCCCCCTGCAGCAGGTATGGCCTGGGGGGTGTTGCCGCCGGCACGGTCGGTGCGTGAACCTCTGATGGCGATATGCGGCTTAATCGCTGATTCGTAAGGTGGATGACGGCGAGCGCACCATGGACGGCCTTCCCGGCGGTTAACCGAGACGATCGAGGGGCGGCGAGGGTGGCCAGACCGGAGCAGGTGAACGTGTGGGTCGGGCTGGCATAACCTGGACGGCGGCCGGGTCGAGATCTCCACGGCCATCACCGACGGGCGGGCGGCCGTAACGGTCAGCAACGCCGGGCCGCTGGTACCACCCGACGAAGTCGACCGCCTCTTCCAGCCGTTCCAGCGGATCGGCACCCAGCGGATCCGCCAGGCCGGCGGTACGGGCTCGGCCTGGCCATCGTCCGCTCCATCGTCAGCGTCCACGGCGCCGAGCTCACCGCCAGCGCCCGGCCCGAGGCGGCCTGAACATCAGCGTCAGCTTTCCCTGACGCCCGCGATCAGCGAGCTGCGGGGCCGCCAGCTCCAGCGCAACCAGAAGGGGCCGGGGCGCGGCGGCGCCGGGCAGGCCGGCCCGAGGCCGTTGTCGAGCACGAGCGGATGAATGCCGCAGGTGCAGCTCCTGGCCGGTCCTGCTCCCGGTCAGGGTCCGCGTGATCCGCTGGCGGAAGCAGCAGTTGCCTGTGGGAGGCCTGGTCTGCTGGCCGAGTTCCTGGTGGTAGAGCTGGGCGAGGCGGTGGACGGCTGCCTTGGGGGTAATCCTCTCTGGTGTCTTCGCCGCTAGGCGTCCCGGCGCGCCAGCAGGATTGTTCCGGCGGTCAGTGCTGCGGCTGCGTAGGCGCACAGGATGATGAACCCTGTCCAGGGGCCGAAGGTGTCGGTGCCGTGGTAGTGCGCGGTGGTCATCACGGTTCCGATCTGCTGGGGCAGGAACCGGCTGATGTCGTCGGAGTAGGACGAGGGCAGGACGGCGGCGATGATCGGCAGTACGAACAGGGAGCCGGCGAAGATGCTGATCGATGCGGCGGTGTGCCGGATGACGGTCGCGATGCCGAGCGCGAGCAGCCCGAGCGCGACGAGGTAGAGTCCGCCGCCGGTAACCGCGCGCACGGCGCTCGGGTCGGACAGCGACGCGGTCGGCGTTTTCCCGGCGAGGATCCCTTGCCCGATGAGGAACGCGGCGAAGGAGACGGCTTCTCCGACGATGAAGGTGATCGCGCTGAACAGGACGACTTTCGCGGTGAGCACGAGGGGTCGTCGCGGCACGGCGGAGAAGGTGGCGCGGATGGTTCCGGTGCTGTACTCGGCGGTGACGACGAGGACTGCGAGGACGCCGATCGCGAGCTGCGCGAACAAGATCCCGGACAGGCTGGAGTGGGTCGGGTCGAACGCCTGCTGCGCGGCGGGCGTCCGCGCGGTGTAGCGCGCCGACTGCGCGGAGGTGACGACCGCGCTCAGGCCGATCCCGACGATAGCCGTGGCGAGCAGGGTCCAGACCGTCGAGCGAACCGAGACGATCTTGATCCGCTCCGAGTCCAGCACGGCGCGGAACCGGTAGTGACCTGGCCGGGTCACGGCCGTGGCGTCTGCCAGCGGGGGGAGGGATTCTTCGGCTGTCATGGCTCACTCACCGGTGCGATTTCGTGGCGCGGCCGGTCGCCGCGGAACTCGAGGTTGCCTTCGGTTGACTCGATGAACGCCTCCTCGAGAGAGGCGGACTGCGGCGCGAGTTCGTAAAGGAGGATCGACTTCCGCCAGGCGAGCTCGCCGATCTTCTCGGCTGCCAGGTCGCGCACGAGCAGTGCGCCGTCGGGCTCGGCGGTGAGGGAAGCTCCGGCCTCGGTGAGCGCCGGCCGGAGGTGATCAAGCTGCGGCGAGCGCACCCGGACAGAGCCGCGGGCGTTGCGGGAGGTGAACTCCGCGATCGGCATCTCAGCGATCAGGCGTCCCCTGCCGATCACGACGACATGATCCACGGTCTGGGCCAGCTCGCTCATCAGGTGGCTGGAGACAAAGACCGTGCGGCCGTCGGCGGCCAGGCCCCGCAGGAGCTGCCGGACCCAGCGGATCCCGTCGGTGTCCAGCCCGTTCACCGGCTCATCGAACAGCAGGATGCCGGGATCACCCAGAAGCGCCCCGGCTATGCCGAGGCGCTGGCCCATGCCGAGGGAGAACTGGCCGGCCCGCTGGTGGGCCACCGAGGAGAGGCCGACGATCTCGAGGACCTCCTCGACGCGGGTCTTCGGGATCCTGTTGGTCCGGGCCAGCATCCACAGGTGCGCGTAGGCGGTGCGGCCGGGATGGATCGAGCCCGCTTCCAGCAGTGCGCCGACCTCGCGGAGCGGCCAGCCGAGGCTCGTGGTACGGCCGGCCGTAGACGGTCACCGACCCGCGGTCCGGCGCGTCGAGGCCCATGATCATCCGCATCGTCGTGGACTTGCCCGCGCCGTTCGGGCCGAGGAACCCGGTGACACGACCGGGCTGCACCTCGAAGGACAAATCGTCGACGGCCAGCTTCTCGCCGTAGTGCTTGGACAGGCCGCGCGCGGCGATCGTCCCGCCGTCCCGGCGTGTGCTGGCCGGGCCCGGTGATCCCGCCAGGGCGTGCGCGGGCGATTCCACGGCGGTGGCGGGCGCGGGAGTGGCGGGCCCGGGCCGAATCACAGGCCGCCCCTTCTGCAGGTGCCGCGCGCGGGCCCGCCGGGTGAGCACGACCGCGACGACCGCGGCTGCGGCGACGAGGAGCACCAGCACCAGGATCCGCAGCCCGTGATGACCGCCGAAGATCCCGTGCAGACCATGTCCGCCCGCCGCGAGCGCGCCCGGGCTGATCAGCAGGCCGGCCACTCTCACATGCGCCCCTCACGATACGGTTCTCAGTCCCTGTCATATATGACAGGCTGTCAGGTATGACACAATAGGCAGATGGACACGCCGTCGTCAAACTCGCCCGCGCAGCAGCGTGAGGCATACCGGCGCCAGGCCCGCAAGCAGGCCACGCGGACTGCGGTACTCGAAGCAGCGCAGCGCCTGTTCGCACTGCACGGCTACGAGAACACGACCGTCCGGGCAATAGCCGATGCCGCGGGGATTACCGAGCGCACCCTGTACCGGTACTTCGACGGCAAGGAGGGCCTGCTGGCAGAGGAGGCGATCACCTGGACGGAAATGCTGTGCCATGCGATCCGTAACCGGCCGCCCGGCGAAGCGCCGTACCCCGCCGTGCAGCGCGCGATGATTACGGTCGCGGGCCAGCTGAACGGACATTCCGGCGACGGCGCACTTGCGCGCCTGATCGAATTCCCCCGGCCGATCGAGCTCGTCCGCCGGTCATCGCCGCGGCCATTGCGCAAACTCGAGACGGCGATCACCGACGCCGTGGGCGCTCGCCGCGGGGGACCAGAGCCAGAGTTCGACGACCAGGTCCTCGGCCGGCTGGCGGTGGCGGTGCTCAGAAGCGCCGCGATCCGCCACCGGGAGCTGCTCGCGGCGACCGGAGCCTCGCCAGGACTCGTGCCACTGCTCACCGACAGCTTCGCGGCCGTTGCCAGGCTGACTAGCAGCACACCAGAAGCCGGGAACGGGCCCTGATATGAGCTACCGCCTGCCTGCGTACAGCGACGAGACGAGAAGGTCGGCGGCGACGCCGGCGCCGTTGCGCTACAGCTGATCGTGCGCGTCGAGCCGACCTGAGCGCGCGGATGGCCGGCTGGTCGCCGGAGGTCAGATCGTCGCCCGCGATCAGGTCAAGGAACCGGAAGAGCTGCTCTTCCGCGTCGGCGCCGATCTGCTCACGTAGCGTCGCCTCGATGGCGTCAGCTGCCTGACGCCTGGCCCGGAGGTACCCGGCCGCTAGCGGGGTGAGGGTGAGGATCTTCTCCCGGCCGTCGGCTGCCGACGGGGTCACCGCCAGATAGCCGCGCTCCCTCAGCCCGGCGACGATCTTGCTGGCGCCCTGCCGGGTGATCCCCAGCCCGGTGCCGATCTCGGAGACGGTGGTCTCGCCCGGTCCCGCGCACATGCCCAGCACGCGGCCGTCAAGGAACCGCCGGTCAGTGAAGCAGGCCGCCGCGAGCTCGGCGTCCATACGGCGCCGGTAGCCGGCCAGGGCGCGGCGCAGGGCGCCGCCGAGCCCCTCCTGTGCCGGGCGCGGGCCGCCGGGTGGCTGGCCTGTGGTCACCAGTCGCCGGTCCCGGCGTGACGGAGGAGGCGCGAAATATAGTAAACCACGGTTGACATTCTAGCCCCGGTGCGGTCTACTGTTCAAGTAGGCAACCACGGATGACAATCCACCACGGTTGACAAATCTGCCACGGGCTGCCCGGGGGCGACGATTCCCGGGCCGGGCCCGGCAGGCTCCACGGGCTGCCTCGCCGGTGAATGCCACAGCCCCCAGGACGTCTTAAGGAGTCCCTGTGTTCTTCATCTATCTGCGGCGCGAGCTGCGCCGGCGCATGCGTCAGGCTGTTTTCATCGCGCTGGGCCTGGCACTGGGAGTCGGCCTGGTGATCACCGTGACGGCCGCCTCGAACGGCGTGAAAAACTCGCAGGCCAGCGTGCTGCACGCGCTGTACGGGGCGGGAACCGACCTCACCGTCACCCAGCCCCCGGCGGCGGGCTCAGGCAGCGGGTCGACCTCCTTCGGGTTCCGGCAGCAGATCCAGTCGTTGCGCAGCGGAGCGACCGCGGGCACGAAGGTTAACGTTAATGACCTGGTCAGCAGCCAGTACGGCACCCTCAGCTCCGGGTCCGTGACGCGGGTCGCCGGGCAGCGCGACGTGACGGCCGCGGCCGGCGGGCTCACCCTCAACGACGTCACGGTCACCGGGACAGTTCCGGCGATCAACGGCACCGGCAGCTTCAGCTCGAACTTCACCACGGGCTCGTTCACGGTCGACGGCGTGGATGTGGCCGGCGGCGCGCTCGGCCCGCTGAGCGCCGCCAGGCTGACCGCCGGCCATGCGCTCACCGCCGCCGACGCGACAGCCGACGACGCGGTCGCCGACTCCGGCTATGCGGCCCAGAACAAGCTGAGCGTCGGCTCCGCGGTCAGCGTGGGCGGCACGAAGTTCACCGTCATCGGGATCGTCAGCGTGCCGCAGGCCGGCAGCGCCCCGGACCTGTACGTACCCCTGGCCACGGCCCAGGCCATCGGCAGGACCGGGACCGGCGGCCTGGCCGGCCAGGTCAACACCATCGACGTGTCGGCTGCCAGCGCCGCCGACATCCCGTCGGTGCAGAAGGAGATCAGCGCGGCGCTGCCCTCGGCCACCGTCACCGACTCCAGCGACCTGGCCAGCGAGGTGACCGGGTCGATCGCCAGCGCGTCCACCCTGGCCAACAACCTGGGCAAGTGGCTGTCCGCTGCCGTGCTCATCGCGGCGTTCGCGCTGGCGAGCCTGCTGACGATGGCAGCGGTTGCCCGGCGGGTGCGTGAGTTCGGCACGCTGAAGGCGCTGGGCTGGCAGAGCAGGCGCATCGTCGGCCAGGTACTCGGCGAGTCGATCGCGATCGGCGTCATCGGCGGAGCGGCCGGAGTCGGGCTCGGATACGCCGGCGCCGCCCTGATCGACAAGCTGGCGCCGAAGCTGTCGGCAATCGTCGGGCCGGCCAACGCCGCCTCGGTGACAGGCCCCGGCACGGGTGCCGGGAATGCTCTGCGGCAGGCGCTGACCAGCACCGCCCACACCGTGTCGGTGACCCTGACTGCGCCCGTCACCACGGACCTGATCGTGCTCGCGGTGCTGCTGGCCGTCGCCGGCGGGCTGATTGCCGGCGCGCTCGGCGGCTGGCGGGCCGCCCGGCTGCGCCCCGCGGCCGCGCTGTCCAGAGTGGAATGACCGGGACCGGGAGAAACGAAACGATGTACCAGCTGTCAGGCGTCGTCAGGAATTACCGGAAGGGCCACGACACAGTCGCCGCCCTGCGCGGCGTGGACCTGGAAATCCCGGCCGGCGAATGGCTCGCCATCCAGGGCCCGACCGGGCACGGCAAGTCCACGCTGCTGCAGATCCTCGGCGGCCTGGACCGGCCGACCTCCGGCATCGTCGAGTTCGACGGCCTGGACCTCGCCGCGATGCCCGAGACCAGGCTAACCCGGCTGCGGGCCCGCTCGATCGGGTTCATCTTCCAGACCTTCAACCTGATCCCCACCCTCAGCGCCGCGGAGAACGTCGAGACGGCGCTGGTCCCGCTCCGAGTCAGCGCGCACGAGCGCCGAACCCGGGCGGAGCAGGCGCTGACAGCCGTCGGGCTCGGCGGCCGGCTGCGCCACCTGCCGGGCGAGCTGTCCGGCGGTCAGCAGCAGCGGGTCGCGATCGCCCGCGCGCTGGTCAAGGAACCCGCGGTGCTGCTCGCCGACGAGCCCACCGGCAACCTCGACGAAGGCACCCGCGACGAGATCATCGGCCTGCTCGAGGACCAGTGGCGCTCGCGCGGGCTGACGCTGGTGCTCGTCACCCACGACAGCGCCGTGGCGGCCCGCGCGCAGCGCATCGGACTGATGAAAGACGGCCAGCTGACCACCAGCCAGGCCCGGAGCACCCCCCCGCCCGGCCCGCGGCTGCCCCTGGCAGGCCAGCGCCCGGACGGAACCGCGCCAGCTGGTCCTGGCGACAGCGCCGCGGTATCTCCAGTTTAGCTTCGGGCTGCGCGGCCGCTGCCGCTGCAGGACAGCAGGCTGATGGCGCAGTATCAGGATCTCCGCTGTCTTCCCTAGCCTCCCTGCGCCGCGACAGCCGCAGCCCCGTGGCGGCCACCGTGATCAGGAGGAAGACGAAACCGCAGGCACATGACCGGTGATCATCGCGACCGGACGACCGGGACGCAACCCAGCTGGTCAGGACCATAGACGACGTTTCCGGCATCTGCGGCTGGCTCGCGCCCGGCGGCTACCTTTGACAGTTCCGTCCCCTGCCGGCGGTGCTGGACGATGCCGACTCGCGCTTTTGTGCTCCGATTGCTACGGACAGGGAGGTGGCCCGTGCGGACGATCAGCCACCGGGAACTGCGCAACAACAGCGCGGAAGTGCTCCGTGCAGTAGCCGCCGGGGAAACGATCGAGGTGACCAACCACGGTGAGGTGGCGGCGGTGCTCGTCCCCCCGTCCCTGACGCCATATGAGCGACTGGCGGCGGCGGGAAAGATCCGGGAGCCGCGCAAGGACAGGCCGGTAGACTTGCGCAGCGTCCGGCGCGTGAGCTCACCCTTGTCCAGCGCGGAAATTATCGCGGACGTCAGAGGCGATCGGTGATCGTCCACGTCGATACTTCAGCGGCGACGAAGGCTCCTCGTCGAGGAGAAGGAATCAGCCAGCCTGGCTGACCATCTTCAGCGGCGTTCAGAAAACGGCGACACGCTGGTGGCTTCGCTGCTGCTGCACACCGAGCTGCACTGCGCGGCCAACCGGCGGCCTGAGCACATCGAGCATGAGTCGGTTTCCGAGGTGCTGTCGACGATGGTCGTCTACGACACGGAGCTGCGTGCGGCGTCCCGGACGGCCGGCTTCGAGGCCTTGAGCCCGGGCGCGGCCTAAGACACGACACGCCTTCGAGCCCGCGCCGGCTCACGTCCTCGATGTCGCCCGGTCAGCCCGCTGAACTACCTGTCCAGACCTGCCGATCACTCGACCCGCAGAACGATCGCGGCCGAGGTGTGCGCGGCGCTTTGCCCGGGCAGGGCCGCGACGATATTGGCGAAGACAAGGGAACCGGCAGCGACCAGCAGCACCGACAGAGTCGGCACGGTGGGATTAGGCACGGCGCTGAGAGTGCGGGCGAAGAGCGTCCACAGCTCGCGGCCGCCAGCGATACCGAGGGGGATGCCGGCAACGGCACCGACGACGGCCGTCAGCGTCGCTTGCCAGGCGATAGCAGCGGACAGCTGTCCCTTCGTGAAGCCGAGCGCTTTGAGCAGCGCCAGGTCTCGCCTGCGGCGGCGCACTGAGGCTCCGATCGACAGGCCGAGGGCGACGACGGCCCCGGTGGCCAGACCCACGGCCAGAATCAACGGAGTCGAGCCGATGCTGCGATAGTTCACGATCTCGGCCGGACGCTGAACGCCCAGGACTACGACGTTATTGCCCTGGGCGTGGGGGTCGGAAGCGAAGATCTTGTCGGCCGCGTTAGCGACCCTTCGCATCTCAGCAAGGCCGGCCGACTGACTCACACCGCCCTTGAGCCGCACGAAAACCAGTTCCGGGCCGTTGAGGTTCGGGTCGGGACTCGCGAGGGCTCGCTGAAATGCCGTGGGGAAGATTCCTTCGGAGAACAGCGCACCCGTGCCCATCGAGGTGTGGTCGGCAACGAGGCTCTCATAACCCACGGCCGGGAAGCTGGCGGTGCCCACGACCAGCAATCTCGTCGGCGGGATGTAGAGCGGCGCCTGCGCGGGAGCCCCGAAGCTCACCGACACCCACTCGCCCACATGAGCATGCAGGACGGCGAGGGTGGAGGCACCGACGACTATCTGATTCGCGGCCTCGACGCCGTGGCCGGACAGGATCGGCGGCGACACGTCCTCGCCCAGTGACCGGGCGAAGAGGACCGGGACGGTCTGGCCGTCGATCTGGACGTCGTTGTAATCGAACCCGCTCCACGCAGCCACATCAGGGGCACGGCCGAGAACTCTCAAAGCCTGAGCGGGCATGGCGTTGGTCGGCTCGAGCGCGTAGCTCCAGTTCCAGCCGTACAGCGCCGGATGAGCGATGAGCGTCTGCAGGCTGCTGGCAAAGGTCAGAGAGGCGACCACCATGACAACGGCGAGAACGGTGCCCGCGAGCGCGGAGCGCACGGGTGCCGCGGTGCGCCCTCGTCCCGGCTCAAAGGCAAAGCGCGCCCCGACCACGCTGGCCACCGGCAGGCCGGCCGCTGCGGCACCGCGCGCGAGGCCTGAGGTTCGATCCGGCCGTTGCCGGGCCCGAGCGACGCGCCGCGGCGCGGAACGAGCGGCCTGGGTGATCGCGGCCGCACTGAGCACCATCACGAGCAGGCCCAGTCCGCCGCCAAGCACCGTCCAGTCGAAGGCCACTCCGCGACCGGGGTAGAAGGGGCGCGCCGGCCCGATGGGAGCGAGCGGCGACAGCGCGACCGCGACCGCGACAGCGGCGAGTGACCCGAGAACGGCGGCGCCGAGTGCGCCGATCAATCCGTCAGCCGCGCTCAGAGCCGGGCCCGCCCCCAGAACGCGCATCACCCGGCGGTCGTCGTCGGAATATCGCAACTGCCGCGAGACGGCCTGGAACCCGAGCACGAGGCAGACCAGGGCGGCGATCGCCCCGAATCCGCCAAGAGCTACCGACTCGGGCTTGACGGCGAGCTCCACCTGGCTGACCACGCGTGAGGTGACGTGGAACTCGGTGGTCGCCCCCGGCGGGAGCAGGCCGATGATTTCGTGCTCAATCTTCGGGACCTCGAGAGCCGGCGTGGTTGAGCTGCAACGCGTAGGTGACCGGCGCCCCCGTCTGGGGCGCCAGAGGCGTGATCCGCTTGATCAGGGCCGGGGTGAGGATGACGAAGCCGTAGGCGCGGTCGATGTCGTCCTGGACGATCGCGTTATTAAACACCACGATTCCCACCAGTCGCACCCGAAACTCAAGCCGGGGCGCGACTGCGGGGGTGCCGAACCCCGGCAGAGAGGACTGGGCATCGGTGTAAAAGCCCATCGGCACGAACTCACCGACATGGACACCGAGAAGGCTGGCCGCGCTTTGGGTCATGACCATCTCGTCGACCCGGCTCGGGTCCGCCCGGCGACCCTGAACGAGACCCGGACGGTCCTGGTCGAGGAACATGCCGTCCGCGCTGGCGATGACCGTGACGTCGGCCAGGCTGCCGAGTCGGGGGGCGCCGCTGTCGGTGAGGGGAACGACATGGGGCGTGATGACGGTCCTGACTCCCCTGACGCCTGACAGGCCGGCGATCTTCGTCGTCAGCGGGCTGACCGGAGCGCCGGTGCCCGGAGCAAAGATGGACACGGTCATATCGGAGGGATTGCTGGCGTCGAGGAAGGCCGGGTAGGACGACTGAGTTTGTCTCGCCGCTGCGATCGCGCCCATCGCGATACCGCCGGTCAGCCCGACCAGTGCGACCACGCTGAGATAACCGGCCCAGCGCCGGCCGAAAGTAGCGCGGAAGCAGTACCAGGCGAACCGCAGTGCCTGCCTCATGCCTCCGAGTACCTCCACAGACGCGGCGAGTGGCGTGTACGACCTGAAGTCTGATGTCCCTAACGGGAGTCGCCAAGGTGGGTAACGCCCCCGGCGGCCTCGTGCTAGCACTCCGTGAGGCTCGAAGCGCCGGTCACGCCTGCGGCAGGCGGAAGCCCGCCTGACGGATCATCTTGATCTCGCCGTTCGCTTCCAGATCGTGAGCTGGGGCCGGGTGCCGGGGGAGGGATCGAGTGCCCGGACCGGCGCCGCGGCCACCTTCGTGAAGGATTCATGCAGGCGGTCGAGCCTGGCGGTGCGATAGCCGCCGTCCCCGATGCAGGCAACCGTGTCCCCGCCGTAGTACGTCAGGCAGTCACCCAGCGACGAGAACAATGGCGGCCAGCACAGAAACAGGCCGCGGTCAGCATAACCAGGCAGCACAGTCTGATCGCCCTGCTCGACGTGGGCCCAGGGCCGGGTGCCCGGGTGATACCTGTTGGCGCGGTTCCCGTCGAGTGGCGCCTGGTCGAAGGCGACAATATCCGCGCCGATCAAGCGCAGCCTGTGGGTCCAGTAGCCCGTGCCGGCGCCGATCTCAGCCAGCGGTCCCAGCCCGGCGAGCATGGCCAGCGCGGAATCACTGGGAAAGACATACGCGTACTGCTGGGCCAGCGCCAGGAGCACATCCGGGGCACACGGCTGGCCGAATCAGGCAGGGTCGCCGTGATCGGGCGTCTCCAGCGGGGACTGGCGGAGACAGATCGTCTCGCATGCGGGTCACGGCAGCAGCAGGAGCTTTCCCGCGGCCCGGCCGCTGAGGCTAATCTCCAGGGCCGCGCGCCAGTCTTCCAGCGGGAACGTTCCGGCGACCGGCACCGTGAACTTGCCGTCGGCGGCGAGCCGGGCGTATTCGGGGAACACGTCGAAGCGCTGAGTCTGGCCATCCTCGAAGCTGTCACGCACGCCGAGTTCCCTGGCGGCGGCGAAGTCGGAGATCGTCAGAACGCGCTGCGGGTCACCGCCGGCGATCTGGACGAGGTCCGGCAGGGCGCCGCCGACCGGCGCGGTGTTGAGGACCAGGTCGACCGGGCCGTCGCTGAGGGCGCTCACCCGCTCGGCCATGCCCGGCCCGTAGGCGGTCACCGCGGCGCCGAGACTACGCAGCTGGTCCGCGTACGTTTCCCCGGCCGTGGCGAGCACCCGGGCCCCGCCGATGAGCGCGATCTGCACGGCGGCGAAACCGACCGTAGTCCCGGCACCGTGAATCAGGATCGTGTGCTCCGCGGCAGGCCCGAGCTGGGCCAGGCTGCGGTAGGCCGTCTCGAGCGCCATCGGCAGGGCGGCGGCCTGAGCGGGCTCGAGTCCCGGCGGCACGCCGAACCAGTGGTCCATGATCGCGCGGTCGGATGCGCCCGCGACCGGGGCATCGCGCCAGTCGGCCGTTCCGAAGACGAGGTCACCGATGGCGACGTCGCTGACCTCGTCTCCGACCGCGTCCACGGTGCCGGATACCTCGGTTCCGATACCGCGCGGCAGCTGGCCGGGGAACAGGCCCCGGCAGAGCGCCCAGTCAGCGGGGGTGAGCCCGCAGGCATGCACCGCGACACGGATGCGGCCGGGAGCGGGCTCGGGCACGGCCGCGGTCTCCAGGTGCAGGACGTCGGCCGGCTCGCCGTACTCGGCAAAGCGCACGGTGCGGGTAGTGCCGGCCGCGAGACCGTGTTCGGTCACCCTGTGTCTCCCAGGCAGAGAAGATACTCAAGCGGACTATGCTCCGGTTACGAGAACGAGGCTAGCACAATTGGAGCGTGATCCGTTTGAGTGATGCCGACGCCCGTGCGCTGCGCGCGGACGCGGCCCGCAACCGCGACACGCTGCTCGCGGTGGCCACCCGCGTCTTCGCGTCCTCGGAATCCGAGCCGTCGATGCGCGCCATCGCCCGCGAGGCCGGGGTGGGGATCGCCACTCTCTACCGGCATTTCCCGAGCCGCGAGTCCCTGGTCGACGCCGTCTATCACGACCAGGTCAAGCGGCTGACCGCCGGTGCCCGTCAGCTGCTCCGACAGCTGCCCCCGGCCACGGCGATGCGCCGGTGGATGGACCTGTTCGGCGACTGGCTGGCAACCAAGCACGGCATGCTCGGCACCCTGCTGGCCATGATCGAGTCCGGCGAGATCGCCGAAACCCGGACCCGCGCTGAGCTCCTCGACGCGATCACCACGATCCTTGCCGCCGGCAGTGCCGCCGGCGAGCTTCGCGCCGACGTCACCGCCGAGGACGTTGCCGCCAGCCTGATCGGCATCTTCACCGTGGCTGGCAAAGCCGGGCAGCATGACCAGGCCAGCCGCTTGCTGAACCTGCTCATGGACGGCCTGAAGCCGCCCGCCGCCTAGCGCCGGGAATCAGGAGCGCGCGGCGTCACCGGTCAGGACTTGCGCAGCTTGCGCGCCCGGCGGCTGGCAATACCGCCAAGCCACGCGGCCAGGGCAGCAGACAGCACCACGACCACCGGGATCGCGGCGTGGCCAGCGGCCGAGATGGCCCGGTTCGCCAGCACCAGCAGCGGGGCGATCGCCAGCAACGGGCCGGTCGCGTACCAGAGCACGACCACGATGCTGCCGGTGCTGCCGACCGGAGTCTCGAAGCCGTTCGAGAGAGCCTCGGCTTCGAGCGGGCCCCGGTAGGAATTGACCAGCGCCCCGCCGACCAGGACGACGATGGCCGCGGCCACGACCGGCACCAGCGAGGGCCGTCCCGTCACCGCCGCCAGCACCCCGGCCGGGATGCCGCCCAGGACGGCGAGCGTCAGGCAAGGCACAATCGCGTGCCACCAGACCAGGCTGTCGAAACGGAACGGCAGCTGGCCGGATCGCCGCGTGTCGTCGGCGTCCAGCCGGGCTCCCTCGCACAGGTTGCCGGCTGCCAGGTAGCCAAGGCTCAGCGCGCCTGCCAGGGGAAGCAGGGCCGAGTGCGGCGCGTGCACGGCCAGCGCGCCGAGCCCGACCGCGGCCCACGAGAGCAGAGCGGCCCAGGCCAGCCGGGACGGGGCCCGCAGGAGCGCGGTCACGTCGCGCCACGGCAGCACCAGTTCCGGGCGCGCCGGGAGCGGCAGCCTGAACCGGATCCGCCCGAGCCCGGCGGCTGCTTCCCGGTAGGCGGTGCCCACCCGCCGCGCGTCGAGGTTTGCCACCGCCGCCGACATGCTCCCGATCATGCGGGCCCGCGCTTTCAGGCCCGCGGCCGGTATTGCGGCCGCCGCGCGGTCCCCGGCCGCGATGGCGACGGCGGCCGCCGCGGCGGCGAGGGCCAGCGCGACCGGCCACTGCGGTGCATGACCTCCGGACAGCGCCACCAGCCCCTGCACCGCCCAGCCCCACGGGCCCGACCACAGCAGCGCCGTACCGACCCAGGGAGGCAGCCAGCCGGCCGCCGCGAGCGCCGCCAGCAGCCCGGCCGCCAGCGCCGCGAGCACGGCCGCGAGCGCCGCGGGGCCGGCCGCCGACGAGGCCCGCGAATAGCGCCAGGCCGGGCGGCCCTCGGCCAGCGCGGCCAGGCCGGTACCAGTGGCGGCGACCAGGGCCGTGCTGAGCATCGCCAGGCCGGCCAGCCGCAGCGAGTGGCCTGCGGTGCCGCCCAGACCGGCCGACAGCAGCAAGACCGCCGGAACCAGGCCGGCGACCGCCGCCAGCGGCAGGCGGACCAGCACCGACGCGCGGTACCGGGGTCGCAGCAGGCGCTCGCGGCGCACCGGCGTGTCCAGCAGCCAGTCGGCAGTCGCCTGGCTGACGGTCACCGGACCGCGCCAGCGAGCGTCCCACAGCAGCCCGGCGACGGCGAGGAAGGCCAGAGCGCACAAGGCCGCCGGGGCCGCCCGCATCAGCGCCGGCGTGCCGGAAAATGGCGGCCGCGGATGGCTCAGCGCCGAGTCGATGGCGGCGATGAGCCAGCCGCCGTAAATAAGCGTGATCAGCCCGGCAACATACAGCCAGTAAGCAACGTTGGCCGCCTGCCTGGCGACGTGCCCGCGCCGCAATTCGCGGAGCAAGCTGACCGTGGCGTCGGTGCTGTCGGGAATCTCGATCGCCGCGGCGGTGCCGGCCATCAGGCGCTCATCGCAGGCCGGCCATGGTCTCGGCCGGCGCTCCCCGCCTGATCACGGCGCCGTCCAGCAGCACGATCGCCTCATCGGCGACGGCCTCGGCCAGCTCGACATGATGGGTGGCAAGCAGCAGCGCCGCCCCGCGAGCCTTCTCCCGGACCAGCACGCCCGCAAGCCACTGACGGGCCTTGGGGTCGAGCCGCTGCTCGGGCTCGTCCAGGATCAGCAGCCGCCGTGGCCGCACCAGCACAGCCGCCAGCTGGAGGGCCTGCCGCTGCCCGCTGGACAGCCATCCCGGCAGGGCCGCCGCATGGTCAGCGAGCCGGCATTCGGCGAGCGCCGCGTCGGCCAGGCCGGCCGCACCCGGCCCGGCGCCATGGGCTACCGCGACCATCAGCAGGTGCTCCCGGACCGTGAGATCCGGGTAGGCGCTCGCCGGATCGCCCACCACCGCGATCTCGGTGCGGGCCACCAGCGCATCCTCGCTCAGCAGCTGCCCGTCGTAGCGGACCTGTCCCGCCGTTGCCGTGTCCCGGCCGGCCGCGATGCGCAGCAAGGTGGACTTGCCCGACCCGTTCACGCCGAGGAACGCGACACACTGGCCGGCGGTCACCGTCAGGTCGATCGGCTGGAGTGCCTGCATCGGGCCGAAGCTGCGGCTCACTCCAGTCAGGACGAGCAGCGGGCGCCGATCAGCCGGGATCACGTGCCGATCTCACCACCTGACCGGTGAACCGGCAAACCGCGCTGCCTCCGCGTGGCGTCCCGGCGGGTCCCGGGTCCGGCCGGCCAGGTCCGGGCGCCGGGCCCGCGGCGTTCCCGGCATTACGCTGGGAGGCGAGAACTGGCCGGCGGCCGCGGCTTCCACCACCATTGCGGCCGGCAACCGGATCGGCATGGCCGGAATTCAGGAAGATGGGCATGCGCATCGGCATACTCGGCCCGCTGGAAGTGCGGGACCCGGACGGACGGCTGCTGCCGGTCGCCGGCGCCCGCCTGCGCAGCCTGGTGATCCGGCTGGCGATCAGCGACGGCCGCCCCGTGCCGGTCGACACGCTTGCGGACGACCTGTGGCCCGGCGGCGGCCCCGCCGACGCCGGCAACGCGCTGCAGGCTCTGGTCTCGCGCCTGCGGGCGGTCGCCGGCAAAGCTTTCGTCGAGTACGGGCCGACGGGCTACCGGCTGGCAGTACCGTCCGGCGAGATCGACGCCTTCACGTTCGAGCGGCTCGTCCGGGCGGCGCTTGCCCCGGCGGCCGGCGAAGACGCGGCCGGCGAAGGCAGGGCCGGCGAAGACAGGGCCGCGGACCTGCTGCGCCGCGCCCTGGGGCTGTGGCGCGGGCCGGCTCTCGTCGACGTGGCCGACGCGCAGTTCGCGGCGCCGGCGATCGCACGGCTGTCTGAGCTCCGGCTGACAGCCGCCGAGGAGCAGATCGAAGCGGACCTGGCGCTCGGCCGGGGCGCCGCTCTGGTGCCCGAAGTCGAGCAGCTTGCCAACGAGCACCCGCTGCGCGAGAGGCTCCGCGGCCAGCTGATGCGCGCGCTCTACGCGGCCGGGCGGCAGGCGGACGCGCTGGCCGTCTTCGACGACACCCGCCGAACCCTTGCCACGGCCCTGGGCATCGACCCGTCGCCTGCGCTCGCCGACGTGCACCTGGCCATCCTGCGAGGCGAGCTGCCAGCAGACCGGCTGCCAGCAGAGCGGCTGCCAGCAGAGCGGCAGCCGGTTCCGGGCCGGCGGACCCGGCCGCGCCGGGCGTACAGCGGCGCCGCGGCGGATCCCTGCCGGCGCAGCTGACCAGCTTCGTCGGCCGGGATGACGAACTTGACCACCTGGCCGCGCTGATGACCGGGTCGCGGCTCGTCACGCTGACCGGGCCGGGTGGCTCGGGCAAGACCCGGCTGTCCGTCGAGGCTGGTGCCCGGATCGGCGACCACGCGCCCGATGGCGTCTGGTTCGTGCCGCTGTCACCCGTGCGCGACGGCGCCGAGGTCCCGCAGGCGGTACTGACGGCCGTGGACGGCCGGGAGAAAGCGTGGCTTGCCGACCCGGTCGAGGCCTCCCTTCTCGCTGCGGCCGACCCGCTTGACCGCCTGAGCGAGGTACTCGCCGCGCGCAGCCTCGTGCTCGTGCTCGACAACTGCGAGCACGTTCTCGACGCCGTGGCCTGGCTGGCGGGCCGGCTGCTGGCCGACGCTCCGGGCGTCCGCATCCTGGCCACCAGCCGGGAGCCGCTCGGGCTAACCGGCGAGACGCTGTGCCCGGTTCCCTCGCTGACCTTGCCGCCGGCCAACGCCACCGTCGAGCAGGCAGCGGCGAGCCCGGCCGTGCGCCTGTTCGCCGACCGCGCGAGCGCCGTGAGGCCGGGATTCGACGTCGACGCGGACACGGCCGGCCCGGTCGTGCGGATCTGCCGGGCCCTGGACGGCATACCGCTCGCGATCGAGCTGGCAGCCGCGCGGGTGCGCTCGCTGACGCCCGGTCAGGTAGCTGACCGGCTCGACGACAGGTTCGCGCTGCTGTCGGTCGGCAGCCGGGGCGCGCTTCCGCGCCATCAGACGCTGCGCGCGATCGTCGACTGGAGCTGGGATCTGCTCGACGACACCGAGCGGGCGATCCTGCGGCGCCTGTCGGTCTTCAGCGGCGGCGCCACCCCGGAGAGCGCCGAGCAGGTGTGCTCCCTCGGCGGCGATCAGGCTGCGATCGTGGAGATCATCGCCGCCCTGGTGGACAAGTCGCTGGTGGTGGCATCCGGCCAGCGGCACGTCCGGTACCGGCTGCTGGAGACGGTGCGGGCCTACGCCGCCGAGCGGCTGGCCGCGGCAGGCGAGGCCGGCCCGGCGGCCGCCGCGCACGCTGACTACTTCCTGGCGCTAGCCGAGCGGGCCGAGCCTGAGATCCGCGGCTCCGATCAGATCTCCTGGCTGGACCGTCTGACGGCCGAGCACGACAACTGCGCCGCTGCCATCCGCCATTTCCTCCATGCCGGGGACGCTGCGCGCGTGCTGCGGTCCGTCCGGGCGCTGGCGCTCTTCTGGGCGATGCGTGACTACGACGCGGAGGCCAGCGAGTGGGCGGCCGAGGCGCTGAAGGCAGCCGGAGACTCGCCTCCAGCTGGCCTCGCCGGAGCGTATGCGATCTGCACGATCATCGCAGCAATCAGCGGGTTCGCCGCCAACCCCGGAGCCGGCGCCGGCGAACTGCAGGGAACGCTGCGTCGGCTGGTGCTGCCGTCCGGCACCGACGATCCGCTGCTGGCACTGATCGCGCCCATGCTCGCCGTCTTCACCGGAGAGGAAGAGCGGGCCAGACGCGAGCTGAGTGCGCTGTCCGGGCATCCCGATCCGTGGGTGCGGGCCGCGCGGCACATGTTCGCCGGTCATTTCGCCATCAGCGACGGCGACATCGACGCGGCGGCGGCCGAGTTCGGCGCCGGAGACGTGCTGATCCGCGAGATCGGCGACCGGTTCGTGCAGATTGGCTGCCTGACCGGGCTGGCTCAGGTGGCGCTGGCCCAAGGCCAGCCGGCCGACGCGGTGCGCTCGCTGGAACAGGTCCAGAAGTTCGCCGACGAAGGGCTGACCGGCAACCTCGGGAAGACCATGCGAATCCCGCTGGGCTGGGCCCGGGTGCTCGCCGGCGATGTCGCCGCCGCCCGCTGCGACCTTGAGGAAGGCGTCCGCCTTTCGGAGAAGGCAGGCGAGCTCGATGACGCCGCCCACGGATACATCCACCTCGCCGAGATCGCCCGGCGCGAGGGAGACCTGGCTGGCGCGCGGGACCTGCTCGGCCAGGCGCTGGAGATCGTGGAGACGCACGACGGGCGACCGGACATGTCCGCAGCTGCCGCCACGACTTTCACCAGGCTCGGCTGCGTGGCCGAGCAGGAAGGCGACCTGGCCGGCGCCGCGCGCTGGCACCAGCGTGCCCTTGGCCAGCTGTCGCACGGCCTGGCGGCGATCCTGCCCAGCAACCCGGCGCTCGCGATGGTCATCGAAGGGATCGCCGCGCTGACCGCCGCGCGCGGCCAGCACGTCCGGGCGGCCGAGCTGCTCGGCCTCGCGCACCGGCTCCAGGGCTTCCGGAACACGGCCAGCCTGGAAGTCGCCCGGGCTCAGGCGGCCATCGACGGCGTCCTCAGCGCGGCCGAGGCGGACGCGGCCGTCGCGCGCGGACGCGGCTGGGGCCGGGCCGAGGCGCTGGCGGTCACGCCCTGAGCCCCGGGGCGCTGTGCCGGGCGGCAGCGACTGGCCCCGGTCGAGCCCGTTCCCGGCCCCGTCCTGGCGCTACACGCGCCTGCGGTACATCCGCATCGCCAGCGGGAAGGCGACGACCACGATGCCGGCCGCCCACACCAGCGTGTAGAAAGCGTGGTCGCCGACCGGTCCGCCGATGGTCAGCGCCCGGACCGAGTCGGCCAGGTGGCTGACCGGGTTGACCTTCACCCAGGCCTGCAGCCAGCCGGGCATGGTGCGGGTATCGGACAGCAGCACGCTGCTGCCGAAGACCAGCGGCATCGTCCAGATGAACGAGATGCCCTGCACGGTCTCCGGCGACGGCGCGATGAGGCCGACCAGCACGGACACCCAGCAGATGGCCAGGTAGAACACGTAGGCCAGGGCGTAGGCGGCGACGATCGCGAGCGGTCCGGTGTGGAACCGGAAGCCAAGAGCCGAGCCGAAGGCCGTGAGCACGGCCATTACCACTCCGAATCGCACGGTGTCCCCGAGCACGGCGCCGATGAGCGGTGAGCTGCGGGCGATCGGCAGGCTGCGGAACCGGTCGAAGACACCCTTGTGGATGTCCTCGCACAGGGCCGTGCCGAGGCCCATCGACGTGAACATGGCCATCTGGCCGACCAGGCCAGGCAGCAGGATCTCCAGGTAGGCGTGCGTGCTGCCGGCCACCACGCCGCCGAACACGTACAGGAACAGGACCAGGAAGACGATCGGCATCAGCGTGACGTCCATCAGCTTCTCTGGCGAGTGCTTGAGCTGGGTCACGTTGCGCCAGGCGAGGGTCAGCCCGTTGGCCAGCGTCTGCCGGGCGCCGATCCGCCGCCGCAGGTCCCGCCGCGGCCGCCCGTCCGGTGCGGCCGCCGCTGGCCGGGTGCCGGTTATCACGTTCGCCGCCGGTGCGGTCACGCTGCACTTCCCTCACGCGTTTCGAGGTCGCCGGCGTTCTCGTCCTCGGCGGGATGTCCGGTCAGTGTCATGAAAACCTCGTCCAGGCTGGGCAGCCGCAGCGCCAGTTCGGCCGCCACGATTCCCGCGTCGTCGAGCTTCCTGACGATGGCCGGGACCATCGCCGGGTCGGTCACCGCGGCGGTGACCAGCCCGGTGTCAGCCGCCACCTCCGGCCGGGTGCCGGCGACCGCGGCCACGACGTCGGCCACCTGCGCGGTGACCGCCCTGTCGGTCGCGCGTACCAGCAGGGTCTGGCTGCCAGTCCTGGCCTTGAGCTCCGCCGGGGTGCCGGACGCGACGACCAGGCCGTGGTCAATCACGGCGATCTGGCTGGCAAGCTCGTCGGCCTCCTCCAGATACTGCGTGGTCAGCAGGACGGTGGCCCCGCCGGCGAGGACGCCGCGGATGGTGTCCCACATCTGGCTGCGTCCCCGCGGGTCAAGTCCGGTGGTGGGCTCGTCCAGAAACAGGATCTTCGGGTCGCCGAGCAGGCTGGCGGCAAGATCAAGCCGCCGGCGCATGCCGCCGGAGTAGGTCTTGACCGCCCGCCCGGCCGCGGCGGAGAGCTCGAAGCGCCCGAGCATCTCGCGGGCGCGGGACCGCGACGCCGGCCTGCTGAGGCCCAGCAGGCGGCAGATCATGATCAGGTTCTCGGTCCCGGTGAGCTCATCGTCCACCGACGCGTACTGGCCGGTGACGGCCAGCAGCTGGCGGACCTGGACCGCCTCGGAGACCACGTCGTAGCCGCAGACGCGGGCTCGCCCGCCGTCCGGCCGCAGCAGGGTGGACAGGATTCGCACCGCCGTGGTCTTGCCCGCTCCGTTCGGCCCGAGCAAAGCGAGGACCTGGCCGCTCTCGGCCGAGATGTCGATTCCGGCCAGCGCCTGAGTGGCGCCGAATCTCTTCGTGAGGCCCTCGGCCTCGATCACAGTGGCCATCGCAGCCCCATCAGTAGTCGCAGCATGTGCAACCAGGGTCGCGGGCCTCGCTGACACGCCGCTGTCAGCGCGCTGACACCGCGGGCGGCTCGCAGATCTGTGCTGGCGCGGGCCGGCGCAGCCGCAGCTGAATAAGATTTCAGCTGAGCGACAATGACCGGGAAGGCCAGGTTTCCCGGCGACTATCGGGGCAAGCTGGCGGGGTACACGGCGCCATCGGGCGGTCGCAGGGCGCGCGCCGGACCGGGCCGCTGGCCCGACCGGCGGTCAACCGGGCCGGCCGGCGGCGGTCAGGCTGGCTCAGCGCGGCCGGGCAGCCGGGTGGCGCAGTGCGGGCGGAAGGCTGGTGAGGCGCATCGGAGCACGGCCGGCGCAGCCCGGCTCCGCCCGCATGCGGGTGCGGGCCAGACTGGGGCTGAAGCGACCGGGGATGGGCCCGGACCGGTCATGGCGCGGGGTTGCCCAGAGCCCGCTTCCGTCGCGGGCCGGGGTCTGGCTGGAGCCGGCCGGCCCGGTCAACGGCGGCCTTCGCGGCGGCCCGATCGTCGGCATCGTCCTGGCCGTGGCGGTGACCGGCCTGGCAGCGGTCCAGTTCGTCGTCGGCCGCCCGTTCGCCACCCTGGCGTGGCTGGCCATCGCCCCGCTGCTGGCCTCCCTCGTGCTGTCGCCGCGGCTGACTGGCCTGATGGCCGGCTGGACTGTGCTTCTCGGCCTGGTCATCGTGTTCGGCGGCGCCGACCTGGCCGGCTCGGTTATCTCCCGGCTCGTCGTGCTGACGCTGCTGGCAGCCTTCGCGGTCGCTAACTCCGTGCTGCGCAGCGCGGCCCAGCGGCGGCTGAGTCAGGCCCGGGCGGTGGCCAGGGTCGCGCAGAGCGCGCTGCTGCGCGAGGTGCCCGAGGCCGTGCCGTCGGCCCGGCTGGCGTCGCGGTATCTCTCGGCCTCGGCCGAGGCGCGGGTTGGCGGGGACGTACTCGAAGTGGTGGCTGACGGGCCGCATCCGCGCTGGCTCGTCGGCGACACCAGGGGCAAGGGACTGCCCGCGGTCCGGCTGGCGAGCGTCGCCGCCACGAGTTTCCGTGACGCCTGTGCCCAGCCAGGGCTCTCCCTGGCCGAGGTGGCCAGGGCGGTCGACTTGTCCGTCTCCCGCGCTGCCGGCGACGAGGACTTCGTGACCGCGGTCTTCGCCGAGCTCGATCCGCGCGGGTGGATCCAGCTGGTGATCTGCGGGCATCCGCCGCCGCTGCGGCTGACGGACGACGGCGAGCTCCGGCCCATGACGCCGGAGGCGTTCGCCTCGCCGCTCGGCCTGCGGCCGGACCTGCATCTGTCGACCTTCACGGTGCGGTCGGGCGACCGGCTTCTGTTCTTCACCGACGGGCTGATGGAAGCCAGGGATCAGGCGGGCGAATTCTTCCGCCTCGATCGGCAAGCCGAGGCACTGAGCCAGCCGGATCTGCAGCTGGCGCTGGACGAGCTGCTGGAACAGCTGCGGGAGCACACCCGGCACGGTCTCGACGACGATGTCGCCGTCTTGCTGGTCGAGCTGGTCCTGAGTCCTGCGCCCGCGGCCGGGGCGCCGGTACCGCCCGCCGCCGGGGCGCCGGTACCGGGCAGCCAGGCGCGGCCGGCCGGGACAGACCGTCAGCAACCGGCTAGCTCTCCCGGCTAGCAGCCGGCGGCCTGGTCCGGGTCAGTGCGGCCGATCCCGGCCCGCCACCGACTCAGCAGCCGCTGCCGGAGGGCAGGGGGAGCGAAGCTGGCCTCGATGCTCGCCCGGGCCAGCGCGGCCAGCTGGCTGCCCGTGATCCCGAGATGGTCGCGGACCCGGCGGTATTCGCCGAGCAGGCTGGTGCCGAACATCGGCGGATCGTCACTGCCGAGGACGACGGGCACTCCGGCCGCCAGCAGCCGCGGCAGGGGATGGGCACCAAGCGCGGGAACGACTCTGGTAGCGACGTTGCTGGACGGGCAGATCTCCAGGGTGATCTGCCGCTGACGCAGGTGCTCCATCAGCTGCGGGTCGCTCGCGGCGGCGATGCCGTGGCCGATTCGCTCCGCGCCGAGCTCGTCGATGGACGCCCAGATCTCCTCCGGGCCGGTGCTCTCGCCCGCGTGCGGCACGCTGTGCAGGCCGGCCGCGCGCGCGGCCGCGAACTCGGCCCGGAAGTCGGCGCGCCGCGCCCCGGCCTCCGGGCCGCCGAGGCCGAACCCGACCAGATCCGCCGGCGGATAGCGCAGGGCGGCGTCGAGCGTGCGCCGGGCCCCCTCCCGGCCGTCGCGGCCGTTGATGTCGTAGATCCAGGCCAGTTCCACACCGTCCGCACGGGCCGAGTCGGCTCCGGCATTCAGCGCCCGGGCGAGCTCGCCGGCCATGATGCCGGCCCGGGCATGGGACACCGGGGTGACAGTCACCTCGGCATAGGCAGTTCCCTGGGCGCGCATGTCGGCGGCCAGGCCCGCGACGATCGCGACCACGTCCGCCGCGGTCCGCACCAGATCGCTGACCGCGGCGTAGACCTCCAGAAAGTGACCGAAGTCGCGGAACCGGAAGAACTCCGCCAGCTCGCCGGGGTCGGATGGCACGCCGGCCCCCGGATAACGGGCCGCCAGCGCAGCGACGGTGTGCGGTGCGGCCGAGCCGACCAGGTGCACATGCAGGTCGGCTTTGACGAGTGCGGCAAGTCCGTCGCCGGCCGCTGGCGGAATGGTGGTGCCGCTCACCGGGTCGCAGCCAGCTGCCGCGCGGTCAGGGCTGCCACCGGCCGGGCCCGACCAGGCCGCTCTCGTAGGCGAGAACGACGGCCTGCACCCGGTCGCGCAGCTGAAGCTTGGCCAGGATCCGGGCGACATGAGTCTTGACCGTCGCCTCGCTCAGGGTCAGCTCGGCCGCGAGTTCGGCGTTGCTCAGCCCGCGAGCCAGCAGCTGCAGTACCTCCAGCTCGCGCGGCGTCAGCTCAGCCAGGCTGCCGTGCGCGGACGCGCGATCAGCCGCCGCGGGCGCGAAGCGCTCGATCAGCCGCCTGGTGATCGACGGCGCCAGCAGGGCGTCGCCCTCGCGGACCATCCGGACGGCGGCGATCAGCTGCTCGGGTGAGACGTCCTTGAGCAGGAAACCGCTCGCGCCGGCGGTGAGCGACGCGTAGACGTACTGGTCGAGATCGAAGGTGGTCAGGATGATGACCCGGCAGCCGCTCGCGGCCGGCGCGGCCACGATGCGCCGCGTGGCCTCGAGCCCGTCCATGTCCGGCATCCGGATGTCCATGAGGACGACGTCCGGCCGGTGCCGCAGCACCGCGGCCACGGCCTCGGCCCCGTCAGCTGCCTCCGCCGCCACCGGGATGCCCGCGGCGCCGAGAATCATCCGGAAGCCGCCGCGCACCAGCGCCTGATCGTCGGCAATCACCACGCGCGGCGGCTCGCCTGTGCCGGTCAGCAGCGGCCCGCCAGTCATCGCCAGCAGCCGGCCGGTGCTGCCGCCGCCCCGTAGCCGGCGCCGGCTGGCAGCGGCTCGAGCGGGAAGCTGGCCCGCAGCCGCCAGCCGCCGCCGGGACGCGGCCCGGCATCCAGCGCCCCGCCGTACAGGGCGATCCGCTCGCGCAGCCCGAGCAGGCCGCGTCCGCCGCCCGCCGGCACCGCGGGCGGGACCTGGCCCGGCCGCGTTACTGCGGCCGGCCGCCTCTCGTTGGCGACTTCGACGATCAGGTCGGTGTCGCTCAGGCCGACCGTGACGCAGGCCGTGGCCCTGGCCGCGTGCTTGATGACGTTCGTCAGTCCTTCCTGCACGACCCGGAACGCGGCCAGGTCCAGTCCCGGCGGCAAGTCGTGCAAGCCGCCGCTCAGCTCCAGGGTTACGGGCAGGCCTGCCGCCGCGACCCGGTCGATCAGCGGCCGGAGCTGTCCCAGTCCCGGCTGAGGTTCCAGATCCGCCGGCGGCGCGATCTCGCTCTCGCCCGCAGCGGGGGCGGCGCTCGGCGCCGGGCTGAGCAGCCCGAGCAGATGGCGCAGCTCGGTCATCGCGGCCCGGCCGCTGGCCTCGACCGCCAGCAGTGCCTGACGCGCGTCGTCATGCGAGCCGCCGAGTACCTGGCGCGCGGCCCCCGCCTGCACGATCATCACGCTCACGTTGTGGGTGACCACGTCGTGCAGTTCGCTGGCGATACGGGAACGCTCAAGCCGCAGCGCACGGCGAGTCGTTGCCTCGTGCTCCGCCTGAAGGCGCCGGATCCGGTCGCCGGTATAGACGACCGCGCCGAAGATCGCGATCGAGACCAGCGAGACCAGGACAAGCAGCCCGCCGACCCGAAGCGGCCCGGAGGCCACGGACTCAAGGCCGGCCAGCCCAGGTGTCACCGGGACGACGAACTTCCCGTGGCCGGGCAGGTTCAGCCGCGGGCCGACGTTGATCACCGCGAGCGACGGCTCAGCCCGCCAGAAGACCGCCGCTACCAGCACGCCGGCCGGGGCCAGCGTGAGCAGGGCCGCGCCGCGGAACCGGCTGTGCACGGCGGCGGAGTACCCGGCGATGACGATGGCCAGGAACGTGACGTCAGTGGCGTGGTTCTTGGTGGCGAGCGCCCCGGCGACCACGATCAGGAACGCCGCCAGCGGAAACCGCCGGCGGGCCGCCAGGGGCACGGAGGTGACCAGGGCGGCCGCCTGGCCGCCGTGGTAGCTCAGGGAGACGGCAGCCAGCGAGGCGGCCGCGACGAGAGCGGCGAACAGCACATCACCGGCCAGCGAGCGGGCGGACAGCGCGCTGCGCGGCTCCGCTGAGCGGGCGAATGCCATCAGCTGCCGTGCCTTGCTCGGCGCCAGGACGGCCGTGACCTCGGTCATGACCTTATTGTGGCCCAGATTCGGCAGCATGCCGTCCGCAGCGCAGCCGAGGCGCGTACATCTCAGGGATGACCGGCGGCCCGCGATCACCCGGAACGCCTCCCGATCTGCATCCGCCGGGCGACGCGCGGCGCTGGCCGCGAGGCCTACCGTCCCGGCATGGACACACTCATCGAGCTCAGCGGCGTAACCAAGCGCTATGACAATGACGGCCATCCCGCCGTGGATGACGTCACCCTGGCAATCGCGCCCGGCGAGGCGGTTGCCGTCATGGGCCCCTCGGGCAGCGGCAAGTCCACCTTGCTGAACCTGATCGCCGGCCTGGACCGGCCGACCGCCGGCGCCGTCACGGTGGCGGGCCAGCGAGTCGACACGCTCAGCGAGACCGGCGTAGCCCGCTTCCGGCGGCGCGAGATCGGCATGATCTTCCAGTTCTTCAATCTGCTTGACGATCTCACCGTCGCCGACAACGTGCTGCTGCCCGCCCAGCTTGCCGGGATGCGTACTGCCGCGGCCCGGGCGAGAGCCGCGGAGCTGCTGGCCGCGCTGCGAATCGAGCGGCACGCCAGCGCCTATCCGGCCCGGCTTTCCGGCGGCGAGCGGCAGCGGGTCGCGATCGCGCGGGCGCTGGTCAACCGGCCGGCGCTGCTGCTGGCCGATGAGCCCACCGGCGCGCTGGACACGGCAACCGGCGAGGAGATCGGCGAGCTGCTGCTGGACCTCAACACCACCGGCCAGACCATGGTCCTGGTGACCCATAACCCGGACCTGGCGGCGCGGTACGCCGGCCGGACCGTCCAGATCGTCGACGGCCGGGTCGTGGCTGACGTCGCAGCCGGAGCTGCCGGAGCCGGGGCCGGGGCCGCAGAGCCGGTGCGGTCATGAGGACCGGTCCGGTGGGCCGGGCAGTACGAGGCGGCCTGACCCGGCGCCGGGTGCAGACCGTCGTGATCGGCCTGGTGCTGCTGATCTCGACCGGGGCGTCCGTGCTCGCCCTCGCGATCGTGGTGGACTCGAATGCCCCGTTCGACCACGCCTTCACCGCCCAGCAGGGCGCCGATGTCGTCGCCACAGTGGATTCCGGCCGGGCGACTACCGCGCAGCTGGCGGCGACCAGGCACGTGCCCGGCGTGACGGGAGCCGCCGGGCCCTTCGCCGAGGCCACCATCTCAACGACGGCGAGCGGGCAGGCAGGCTGCAACCCCGGGCCCAAGAATCCCTGCGTGATCGGCGGTTCGCTGCCGCCACTCACCCTGGCCGGCCGGCCAGCCCCGGGCGGCGGAGTCGACGACCTCACCCTGCAGGCGGGCCACTGGGCCACCGGGGCCGGCCAGGTCGTGCTTGACGACGGAGGAGGCGGCTCGGGGCCGCAGGTCGGGCTCCCGCTCGGGACGAAGCTGACGGTGACCAGCGCGCCGGGCAAGCCCGTGCTGACGGTCGTGGGCATTGCCTCCTCGGTCACCGGATCGGCGGAGGGCTGGGTGTGGCCCGGCGAGATCGCGGCACTCCAGGCGCCGGGCAGCCCGGCCAGTGCGGAGATGCTCTACCGGTTCGCGAGCGCGGGCAGCCCGGCCGCGCTGACCGCTGACATGGCCGCGGTCGCGAGAACCCTCCCGGCCGGCACGGTGACCGGGACGCAGTCCTACCTGGCGGCCAAGGCCAGTGAGACGGGAAACATCGCGCCGTTCGTGCCGTTCCTGTTCGCGTTCGGCATCATCGGCATGGTCATGTCCGTGCTGATCGTGACGAACGTCGTCAGCGGCGCCGTCGTCGCGGGTTACCGGCGGATCGGCATTCTGAAGAGCATCGGCTTCACGCCGGGCCAGGTCCTGGCTGCTTATACCGGGCAGGTCGCGGTACCCGCGGTAGCAGGCTGCCTGGGCGGGGTGCTGCTGGGCAACCTCGTGGCCCAGCCGGTGCTGGCCCAGACCGCCCAGGCGTACGGAGTCGGCTCGCTGGCGGTACCGGTGTGGGTCGATGCGTGCGTTCCCGCAGTGATGCTCGGCCTGGTGGGGATCGCGGCGCTGCTGCCCGCCCTGCGGGCCGGCCGGCTCAGCGCGGTCCAGGCGATCGCGACCGGCCGCGCGCCCCGGACGGGGCGCGGCTATGCCGCCCACCGGCTGCTCGCGCGGCTGCGGCTGCCCCGGCCGGTGACGATCGGCCTGGCCGCGCCGTTCGCCCGCCCGGCCCGCACGGCGGTGACCCTCGTCGCGGTCCTGCTGGGCGCGGCGACGATCACCCTCGCGGTCGGTCTCGGCACGTCGCTCGATCTCGTGGTCGCGGCCTTGTCGCATGCGCAGGCGCAGCAGGTGCAGGTCCTCATTCCCGGCTCGAACGGCCCGGGCGGCGGCCGGATCAGGGTCGCGGCCAGGCCGGGCTCGCCGTCGCCGGCCAGCCAGCCATCGGCCGGGCAGGCGCAGCGGCAGATCGGGGCGGCGCTGCACGCGCAGCCCGGCACGCTGCACTACGTGGCCGAGGCTGACGACCAGGTCACGGTGGCCGGGCTGTCGCAGCAGGTCCAGGTGACCGCGTTCCGCGGCGACGCCAGCTGGACCGGCTACGACATGGTCAGCGGTCGCTGGTACACCGGCCCCGGCCAGGTGGACGTCTCCGCCGCCTTCCTCACCGCGACCGGCGACTCGGTCGGTGACACCGTCACCCTCCTGAGCGGCAGCAGGCAGGTCACGGGCGCGGATCGTCGGGGAGGTCTTCGCGGGCGACCTTCAGATGATCACGGACTGGCCGACGCTGGCCGCGATTCAGCCGAACCTGACGCCGGGCCAGTACGACGTCGGGCTGCGGCCAGGCACCGACGAGTCGGCGTACGTGCAGGGGCTGACCGCCAGGCTCGGGTCCGCCTACTTCGTGGCTCCCAACCAGCGGAACTCGCAGACCGTGGACCTGATGATCGGCCTGATCGGCACGCTCACGCTGCTGCTGGCGATCGTGGCCGGGCTCGGCGTGCTGAACACCGTCGTGCTGTACACCAGGGAGCGGGTGCACGACCTCGGTGTCTTCAAGGCGGTAGGGATGACGCCGCGGCAGACCATCGCGATGGTGGTGTGCTGGGTGGCCGGGACCGGCCTGGTGGCAGGCCTGATCGCGGTCCCGGCCGGCATCTTCCTGCACGGCATCGTGCTGCCGGCCATGGCCAGGTCGGCCGACGTCGGCATGCCCGCGAATCTGGTGAACGTGTACCACCCGGCGGAGATCGCGGCGCTGGCTCTCGCCGGACTCGCGATCGCCGTGATCGGGTCGCTGCTGCCGGCCAGCTGGGCGGCCGCGACCAGGACCGCGACGGCGCTGCACGCTGAGTAGCGAGGCAGCAGCCGCCACACCAGGAAGGGCCGGCCCTGGCCGGCCCTCCTGCCGCGCGCTTCAGGGAGACTGGAATCGACGTGATCAACCCGTGGCACGCCCGCGGCTGAGCAGCCGGGTCGTGACGGCGGAGGAGAGCGAGTGGCAGGACCACGAGACGGGCGGGCGGCCGATCGTGCGGAGCCGAACCGGGTGCTGGGCTTTCCGCTGCCGGGAGGCACAAGGTCCGGGAGGCAGGAGGATCCGGCCGCCGGGAGCGACACCGGGCGCGCGTCGGACGACCGCGGCCCCGCATCCGGCCAGGAGCCGCAGCGGGTGATGGGCATTCCCGCTGACTGGTTCACGGCAGCCGGGCAGGACCTGCGGATGCTGCTGCTCCGGCCGGCGCAGGTGCTCGGGCGATGGGCGCGCGGGGCAAGGCGCTCCTGACCGCCGCGGCAGAAGCCATATCTTTCGCGGCCGTCTGTGCCCCGGTAAAAGACGGCCTGGATGATCTGCGGATAGTCTTACGCAAGGCAATTGTTGGTAATTACAATACTTGCCCATGACAACGCTATCAAGCTGTCAATATTCGCCTGCAGAGCTTCCGCCCGAGACCGTGGAAGTACTGCAGTCAGCAACCCGGGTGCTGGCCGGAGTCGCGCTGCGGAGCCTGGACGTCCTCGGCGGCTCCGTGACACTCCCGCAGTTCCGGATGCTGGCCGTACTCGCCGACTTCGGGCAGGTCCGGTCCGTGCAGGTGGCCCGGGCGCTGGGGCTGGAAGCCTCGACCGTAACGCGGCTGGCCGCGCGGCTGGTTGCCGCCGGATATGTCCGCCGGGGCCGCGAGGCGGGGCACCGCAGCGTCGTGACCCTGTCACTGACTCCGGCCGGGCAGGACCTCGTCGGCCGGGTCGTCGCCTGGCGCGAGCACGAACTGGCGCGGATCATGAACAAGCTGCCTGCAGGCATCCGGATGCAGGTGGCCTCGACGCTCCAACTGCTGGTTGACGCGGCCGGCGAAGGATACGGGACCATCTCCCGAAGCCTGGTGCCGGTGTGACCAGACCCGGCTGCCCGGTCGTTGCGTGACCGGGCCGGGGGGACAAGGCGCGCGGCACCGGAGCCACCGCTGGGACGCAGATCAGGCACTGACCGCGATGTACGAGGCGCATTACCGCGCCATCGCTGTGCTGGCCACGGTCCTGATCGACGACGTCGCGGCAGGCCAGGAGATCGCTGCCGCCGCATTCGCCGCTATGCACGGAGCCTGGTCTCGCCTCCGCGACGCCGAGAAAGGCCTGATGTACCTGATCCGTGCTGTGGTTCGCCTGGCGCGTTCGCATCAGGGCATGCGCCGGATACCTGCCGCCCGTGATCCAATCCAGCCCTCGGCCCGCTTTCGTTCCGGCGCGGTCGACGAGGCTATTCTGCTCGCCTTCCGGGAGCTCCCGGCGCCGCAACGGGAGGCAATAGCGCTGCGTTACCTGGCCGGCCTGGAAGATGCGCAGATCGCTGCTGCCATGGGGATGCCGATCCGGATCATCCGGGGCCACCTCGACGGCGCCATGACCTCCCTGCAGCCGGTAATCGACGGGCACGGTCTCCCCGGCGGATGATGCCGGGCGCGGCTCCGGCTCGGCCCAAGCGTCGCCGCTTATCAGTAGAAGTAATGACGTAGCTGGATATACGATCCGAAGCGGCGCACAGCGTGGCCCGCGCCAGCGAAGCGGAGGGCACTGATGGGCAAGCGGAACTACGGCGTGGTCGTGCCGGTCATGATGGCGGGCCTGCTTGCCGCAGCCTGCGGCGGAGGTTCCGCGGGGTCCTCAGGCTCGGTCAGTACGTCACAAAGCAGCAGTACTAAGACCGCCGCGGAGATCCTCCCCGAGGTACAGGCGGCGCTCAAGGCGGCGAAGAGCGTCCACATGACCGGAACCGTCACGGACGGGCCGCAGAAGACCGGCTTCAACATGAGCTTCTACGGCAAGACCGGCCTGTCCGGCTCCTTTACCGAGGGCGGCGGCGGGTTCCAGATGCTGGCGGTGGGCGGGAAGACCTATATCAAGGCGAACGCGGCCTTCCTCAAGGTGGCCAGGGTGCCGGGAGCGGCCTGCGCCGCGATCTGCGGCAAGTACATCGAGCTGCCGGGCTCCGCCGCCAGCCAGATCACCGGGTCGCTCAGCCTGTCCTCGCTGTCCAGGCAGGCGTTCGGCAAGCTGCCGTCCGCATCGAAGGACACCAGCGAGCACTTTGTCCCGGCCACCTATCACGGGGAGTCAGTCCTGCAATTCCGCCAGGGCAAGAGCGTGCTCGACGTGGCCGCGACGGGGACGCCCTATCCGGTCCTGATCCAGTCCGCCGGCGATGCGATCACGTTCTCGGACTGGAACTCAGTGCCCGCGCCGGTCGCGCCGCCAGCCAGAAAGGTCCTGAACATCGGCCAGCTCTAGGCCGGTGGCCGCCATCAGCGGCTACTGCGAGCCGGCGGCCTGCTGACGGTCAGGCGCGGACCCTAGCGTGGCCGCAGGCGGCGCAGGGCGAACGAAATACGGCTGAGGTCCGGGTTTGAGCGTTACCTCAAAGGTTGCTGCAGGGATGATCGGGGTTTTGCTCTCGCGGGGCCGGTATCGTCAGGTAGGCCGCTGGCTGCTGGTGCTGTACCTGGCCTCCCGCCGGGCGGTACCTGCCCCGGTGACTGGACCGTTACGGCCCGGCTAACCCGAATTCCCGCGATCTGACCGGGCCGCGAGAGGCATGGAGAGAGACCAATTGGATGCCATCAAGTACTCCATTGTGATCCCGATCTTTAATGAGGAGGAGTCGTTCGGGGCGCTGGTGGGGCGGCTGGGTGAGGTGCTGGATCGGCTGGATGGGCCGGCTGAGGTGGTGCTGGTTGATGATGGCAGCCGGGATGGCAGTTATCAGCTGATGGTGGCGGCTAATGAGCGGGATCCGCGGTTCAAGGTCGTGCAGTTGTCGCGGAACTTTGGTCATCAGATCGCGATTACCGCGGGGATGGATGTGGCGGCGGGTCAGGCGGTGATCGTGATGGATGCCGATCTGCAGGATCCGCCGGAGGTGATCCTGGAGATGGCGGCGCGGTGGCAGGAAGGGTTTGAGGTGGTGTATGCGGTGCGGGAGCGCCGTGACGGGGAGACGTTGTTCAAGCGGAAGACGGCGACGTTGTTTTACGGGATTCAGCGTCGGCTGGCGGAGATTGAGCAGCCGGTGGAGGTGGGGGATTTCCGGCTGGTGGACCGGCGGGCGCTGGATGCGTTCTTGCTGATGCGGGAGCGGAACCGGTATGTGCGGGGGATGTTCTCGTGGGTGGGGTTCCGGCAGACGGCGGTGCCGTATGCGCGGGCGTCGCGGGAGGCGGGGGAGAGTAAGTATCCGCTGCGGAAGATGCTGCGGCTGGCCTTTGACGGGTTCGTCGGGTTCTCCACCGCGCCGCTGAAGCTCTCGCTGGCAGTGGGTTTGCTGATGGCTGGCGCTTCGGTGCTATACGGTGTTGTCGCCATTGCAATGAAGCTGGCTGGACTGTCCCTTGTGCCCGGCTATGCTTCCTTGCTGGTGACGATCACGTTCCTGAGCGGAGTCCAGCTGATTGTGATTGGCATGGTGGGCCAGTACGTGGCCAGGATCTACGACGAGGTCAGGGCCAGGCCGCTCTACCTCGTCCGCGAAGCGCGCGGATTCGCGCCCGCGAGCCGTGCCAGGACCGGGGACGTGCTGCCTGTTTCGACCGGGGATGCGCTCACACGCGGGGAGCGAGTCCCGCCGTCATGACGGCGATCAGCCACCCGGATAAGGGGCGTTCCGGGAAGGCGGCGGCGCCGGTGGTCGAGTACGAGGAGCCTGAGGCAGCCGCGGTCGCGACGCCGCTCGCCTGGCTCGGACGGCCGGTACTGCAGGGGACCCTGGCCCTCCTGATCTACGTCGTCGTGTGGGTACCGACGGTCTTCAGGTCCGTCGTCGCTCACCTGAGCCAGGCCACGCTCTTCCAGCAGAGCATGGACCCCAACTTCTACGTCTGGTGCCTGCGCTGGTGGCCGTATGCCATCGCGCACGGGCTCAATCCGCTGTATTCGCACCAGATCGCCGCGCCCGCCGGTCACTCGCTGGCCTGGGTCACCACCGTCCCGCCGCTGGCCTTGCTCTCGGCGCCGCTGACGCTCGCGGCCGGGCCCGTCGTGGCCTTCAACCTGCTGTGCGCCGTCGCGCTCCCGGTGTCGGCCTGGGCCGCGTTCGTGCTGTGCCGCCGCCTGACCGGCAAGTTCTGGGCCGCCCTCCTTGGCGGCGCGGTCTTCGGCTTCTCCGCCTACGAGATGAGCCACGTCTCGGCGGGCCAGCTCAACCTCACGTTCTGCCTGCTGATGCCGATCCTGGCCTACCTCATCGTCATCTGGTGGCAGGGCAGTATCAGCACCCGCACCTTCGTGGTCCTGGCCGCGCTCGCCATGGCCACCCAGTTCTACCTCTTTGAAGAGACCTTCGCGGACATGACCGCGATCCTGGTCGTCTCGCTGCTGGCCGGGGTCGTCATCGCCGGGCGGCAGTACCGGCCCGAGGTGCTCCGGCTGGCGAAGGTCACCGGCACGGCCTACGTGATCGCGATTGTGCTGGCCATCCCCTATCTGGCGTTCGCGCTCGCCAGCAAGCCGCCGAACCCCGCGGCGGTCAACACCGGGATGGACGTGGCCAGCCTGGTGCTGCCGCGGCCGCAGCGCACCTATGGCATCGGCTGGCTCGCGCATCTCGCCGCCGAGCCCAGCAAGGTCTCGTCGGCCTGTTACGTCGGGATTCCGCTGCTCGCGGTCGTGGTGCTGGTAGCGGTCAGCTACTGGTCAAGCCGGATCGTCCGGTTCCTGGTCTGCATGCTGGCCTTCATCATCGTCGCCGCCCTCGGCCCGGCGCTGTTCGTGGCCGGCCACCAGGTGTTCAGGCTGCCGTGGGCACCGCTGTGGGATCTGCCGATCCTGCGGAACGCCTATCCGGCCCGGCTGATGCTGTTCGCCTTCCTGGCGCTGGCCATCCTGGTCGCCATGTTCCTCGCCGGGCCCGCTCGCCGTCTGGCCTGGCTGCGGTGGCCGCTGGCCGGGCTGGTAGCGCTGTTCATCGTGCTGGACACCGTTCCGATCGATGTCACTCCGCACGGCACCGTGCCCGCCTTCATCAGCAACGGCACCTATGAGCACAAGCTGTCGCGCGGCGAGATCGTCGTCGTGGTCTCGTCCATCGGGAACGCCGGGATGCTCTGGCAGGCCCAGACTGGCTTCTACATGCGGCTGGCCGGCGGCTATATCAACGCGGGCCTCAACACCCGGACCGACCTCCCGATGCCGGTGCAGGGACTGGCAAGCGCCACGCCGGCCTCGGTGGCAGCCTTCGAGCGCTACGTCAGGTCCGACCACATCGGTGCCGTCCTGGTGGACCTGAAGCATGCGGTGCGCTGGGACGGCATCTTCTGGCGGATGCGCCTGCGGGGCCACATCATCGACAATGTGATCGTCTACCAGCTTGACGGCTGCCGGACCTGCCGGGCGCTGACCAGGGCCCAGATCATCCACGGGCGGAAAACCGGCGGCTAGCCAGCGGCAGCCGGTGCTGAGTCTGCTGGTGCAGCGGAGCGGTCATCCGGGTAAGGGTGTCGCTGTGCGTCACCGGCGGCACCTGCTGGCGCGATGTCCTGGCGCCCAAGTAGGGGAAGATTTTACCGATCGGCTACCTTACCGGTCGGTGCGTGCCGATAGGCTCCATGCCACAGGCACAGCCACCAGAACGCGTGGCCCCTGCGCTTGGTCTTGCCAGCGGATACGCGGGTGCACGGGTCGGCCGGCGAGGGGGATCCGATGCGTATGATCCTGCCGGTCGGCGCTGGTCAGCGCCGATTCTGCCCCGGAAGAGCCCTTCACAGCACCGTCACCAGGCGTAATCAGGGACATGCAGGCGCTGGTGCCGGCCCGGTGCCTTCCCGGCCGGCAATGACGCGCTCCGGCGGCGGTGTGCGGCATTTTTCATGAAAGTCGGCTCTACGGCAGTCGAGGTTAGTGTGATTGGTCGCGGCCAGGGGGCTGCCCGAGAGTGTAACGGGGAGAGCGGATCCGTGGATGGCATCAAGTACTCCATTGTGATCCCGATCTTTAATGAGGAGGAGTCGTTCGGGGCGCTGGTGGGGCGGCTGGGTGAGGTGCTGGATCGGCTGGATGGGCCGGCTGAGGTGGTGCTGGTTGATGATGGCAGCCGGGATGGCAGTTATCAGCTGATGGTGGCGGCTAATGAGCGGGATCCGCGGTTCAAGGTCGTGCAGTTGTCGCGGAACTTTGGTCATCAGATCGCGATTACCGCGGGGATGGATGTGGCGGCGGGTCAGGCGGTGATCGTGATGGATGCCGATCTGCAGGATCCGCCGGAGGTGATCCTGGAGATGGCGGCGCGGTGGCAGGAAGGGTTTGAGGTGGTGTACGCGGTGCGGGAGCGCCGTGACGGGGAGACGTTGTTCAAGCGGAAGACGGCGACGTTGTTTTACGGGATTCAGCGTCGGCTGGCGGAGATTGAGCAGCCGGTGGAGGTGGGGGATTTCCGGCTGGTGGACCGGCGGGCGCTGGATGCGTTCTTGCTGATGCGGGAGCGGAACCGGTATGTGCGGGGGATGTTCTCGTGGGTGGGGTTCCGGCAGACGGCGGTGCCGTATGCGCGGGCGTCGCGGGAGGCGGGGGAGAGTAAGTATCCGCTGCGGAAGATGCTGCGGCTGGCGTTTGACGGGTTCGTCGGGTTCTCCACCGCGCCGCTGAAGCTCGCGCTGGGCCTCGGACTGCTGATGGCCGGCGCCTCGGTGCTGTACGGCCTGGTGGCGATCGCCATCAAGCTCGCCGACCCCAGCCTGGTTCCCGGCTATGCTTCCCTGCTGGTGACGATCACGTTCCTGGCCGGAGTCCAGCTGATTGTGATTGGCATGGTGGGCCAGTACGTGGCCAGGATCTACGACGAGGTCAGGGCCAGGCCGCTCTACCTCGTCCGCGAAGCGCGCGGATTCGCCCCGCCCGCCCGCGGCGGTGCGGACGCGAGCGTCCCGTGGCCCGCCGCCAGCCAGGCCCCGCACGCTAACGGGCAGCGCGCGCAGCTGCCGCCGGCATGACCGCCGGGCTGAGCCGCTCGCGCGGCTTCCTCCTGCCCGCGCCCGCTGCGCAGGACTCCGGGCAGCCCGGCCGGATCCCGGCCCTGGCTCAGGTCCCCGGCCGCGCAAGGCGGCCTCGCGCTCGCGATCTACCTGCTGGCCTGGCTGTCGACCGGGGGGCGCGAGCTGCTCCTCCACCTGGGCCGGGCGCGGCTTGACCAGGTCAGCATGGATCCCAACTTCTACGTCTGGTGCCTGCGCTGGTGGCCGTACGCGGTGGTACACGGGCTTAACCCGCTCTACACCCACCAGCTGGGAGCGCCCGCGGGTTACTCGCTGGCCTGGGTCACCACCGTCCCGCCGCTGGCCCTGCTCGCCGCGCCGGTGACGCTGATCACCGGCCCGGTGGCCACCTTCAACCTGCTGAGCGTCATCGCCATCCCGCTCTCGGCCTGGGCCGCGTTCCTGCTGTGCCGCCGCCTGACCGGCAGGTTCTGGGCTGCCGTGGTCGGCGGAGCGGTCTTCGGGTTCTCCGCCTACGAGATGAATCACAGCGCGGCCGGGCAGCTCAACCTCACGTTCAGCCTGCTGGTGCCGATCCTGGCCTACCTTGTCGTCATCTGGTGGCAGGGCAGCATCAGCAACCGGGCTTTCGTGGTCCTGGCCGCCCTCGCCATGGCCACCCAGTTCTACCTGTTCCTCGAGACCTTCGCCGACATGACCGGGATCCTGGTGGTGTCGGTGCTGCTCGGCCTGGCGCTGGCCGGCCGGGACGCGCGGCCGGTCGTCCTGCGGGCGGCCAAGTACATCGGCCTGGCCTTCGTCGCCGCCATCGTGCTGGCGCTGCCGTATCTGGTCTACGCGCTGAGCACGAAGCCAGGGAAGCTTTCGTCGATCACCGGCCTGGACGTTCTCAGCCTGGTCGTGCCGAGACAGACCCGCACCCTGGGCATCGGCTGGCTCGCCCACCTGGCCCATGGCCCGGCCGAGTCGTCGGGGGCTGGCTACATCGGGGTGCCGCTGCTGCTGCTCGTCATCCTGCTGGCCGTCGGCAGCTGGTCGAAGCAGGCTTGTCCGGTTCCTGACCTGCATGCTCGTGTTCATTATCGTGGCGGCCTTCGGCCCGTACCTGTACTTCGAGGGCGGCGTTGTCGCCAGGCTGCCGTGGGGCCGCCTGTGGGAACTGCCGATCCTGCGCAATGCCTACCCGTCCCGGCTGATGCTGTTCGCGTTCCTGATCCTGGCTGTGGCAACGGCGCTGTGGCTGGCTGGTCCGGCCCGGCGGCAGTGGAGCCGGTGGCCGCTGGCCCTCGTCGTGCTCGCGTTCATCGCGATGGATGTGCCGACGTTCGATGTCCGCTCGACGTCCACGGTGCCGTCGTTCATCACCTCCGGCCAGTACCGGCACGTTCTCCGGCCGGGCGAGATCGTGGTCGTGGTGTCCGAGGTCGGCAATGCCGGGATGCTCTGGCAGGCCGAGACTGGCTTCTACGTGCGGCTGGGCGGCGGCTTTATCAATCAGGCGATCACCCCGCACAGTGACCTGCCGCGGCTCGTGCAGGCGCTGGACCGGCCGACACCGGCGGCCATCCTGCAGTTCGAGTCCTACGTGCGCACCAGCAGGATCGGCGCGATCCTGGTTGACGCTGCCCACGAGACCCCGCTGGCGGGCATCTTCTGGCGCCTCGGCCTCGTCGGCCAGCGCATGGGCCGCGTTGTCGTGTACCCCACCGACGGCTGCCGGTCCTGCCGCAAACTGGACTGGCGGCAACTGCGAAGCGGGCCGCTGGCCGTCAGCACCCGCTGACTGGCAGCGGTCCGGCGCTGAGCCAGTCAGGAGCGGGCGTGCGGCTTCCGGTGGTCATCGGCCAGCTCGAGACCGGCTGGCAGCCGGCCCGCAACGCCCGGCGCATTGCCACCTTCCTACGGCAGGAAACGGGGCCGGGTGCGCTGGTCGTCCTTCCCGAGGCCGCGGTGTCCGGCTACGACGACAACCTGTCCGGGCTGGCCGCCCTTGATCCGGCGGAACTCGCCGGCTGCCTGGCCGAGGTGGCGGCCGCGGCGCGCGAGCGCCGCGTCCACCTGCTCTGCGGTTCGCTGCTGCCGGAGGCCGGGACCTGGTCCAACGCGGCCCTGTATTTCGGCCCGGCCGGCGAGCGGTGGACCTACCAGAAGGTGAATCTGGCCTTCCATGAGAGAGGTCGCCTGACGGCCGGGAACGAGCTGCCGCTGCTCCGCCTCGCCGGCGCGTTCCCCGGCCCTGATGGTCTTGCCGTCGGCGTGCAGCTGTGCCGGGAGCTGAAGTATCCCGAGCAATGGCACGTGCTGGCGCGCAGCGGAGCCCGGCTGCTGGCCTATCTCACCTACGCTGCTAATCCGCGGATCCCGGCTGGCGTCTGGCGCAGTCACCTGATCTCCCGTGCGGCGGAGACACAGCGGTTCGTGCTTGCCGCCAACGTGGCCAGCCCGGCCCAGCATTGCCCGAGCATGGTCATCTCACCGCTAGGCGAGGTGCTGGCCGAGTCCGGCTCGCCGGGGCCGCAGGCGCTGCACGCCGAGATTGACCTCGCAGACGTGTCGGACTGGGTGCTGTCGCAGCAGCGCGCTGACGTCGTCGGCATCACCTACGCCGGCCCTGTTCGCTGACAGGCGGGCACGGGCCTGCAGGCGGGCACGAGCCACGCGGGCGGTTAGCGGGCCGGGCCGGCCAGCAGCACCACTGCCAGGCATCCGGCTAGCAGGAACGGGCCGAACGGCAGACTGCCCGACCGGAACGAGATCCTGCGGGCCGCCAGCAGCGCCAGCGCGGTCGCCGCGGCCAGCAGAAACGCGGCGAACACCGACCAGAGCAGCACGTCCCAGCCGAACCAGGCGGCGAGCGCCCCGGTGCTGAGGCCGAGCTTGGCGTCGCCCAGGCCAGCCGATCCCGGCCGGATCAGCGCCAGCAGCCCGAAGAAGGCACCGACTGCGCCGGCGCCCGCGGCCGCGCGGGCCAGCCCGGCCCAGCTGCCGGATTCCGCCGCGGCCGCCAGCAGGCCCGCCCCGACCCCGGCCAGGGCGGTCGCGGTGAGAGCATCCGGCAGCCGGCTGGCGCGGACATCGATCACCGCGAGCGGTAAGCCGCAGCTGGCCAGCCAGCATCCGGCGATCGCGGCGCCAGCCGGATGCAGCCGCAGGGCTGCCGCGCCGGCGAGCACACCCATGGCGGCCGCCGCCAGGACCGGGAGGATCCAGCGGTTCCCGCGGGCTCCGGGCGAGAGCCCGCTCCGGCGCGCGCCGGGCCGCTTCCGGCGCGCGCCGGCCAGCTTCCGGCAGGCTGGAGCCGGGCAGGGTCGCCGGCGGACTCCGCGGAGTCCGCGGCGCGCGGCGGAGAAGGCGGCGATGGCTTTGCTCGCGGGCCAGCCGCAGGCTGCGCCCGCCACTGCGGCGGCGATGCCGAACGCCAGGTTCATCTCGCTCCAGGCCCGACCATTCGCCGCGGGCCCGGCTCGCTCGCCGCGGCGTGCTGCCCTGACGACGCTACCGCGAGGCACCGGATCGATCGATCCGCGCGCACTCCGCACAGTTGTCCGCCTGGCAGAGCAACCAGGTGTGGTAGCAAGGCGTCTTAACCGTGCGTGAGTACACCAGAATGTGACCTCGAGGAGGCGACTTTGACCTGGGCGGAAGCGCTGGCCTACTGCCTGGCCAAGCCTGGCTCCTGGCAGGACGAGCCGTGGGATGGCGACGTCGTCACCAAAGTCGGCACGAAGATCTTCGCGTTCCTCGGCTCGGAGGACCGCGCGACGATCGGCCTCAAGTGCGGCGCGACCCGCGAGATCGCCGACGAATGGCTGCGCCGGTACCCGGAGGACGCGTCGGTGATGCCGTACATCGGCAGGTCGGGCTGGAACTCGCTGCGTCTCGGCGGCACTATCCCGGCGCAGGAGCTGGCCGAGGCGATCGACCTGTCCTACGAGGCGGTCGTCAGCAGGCTGCCGAAGAAAGACCGCCCGGTACCGGACGACTGATCACCGCCGCAGCCCGCCCAGCCTGGCCACGGCCTCCTCCAGCTCGGTCAGCAGCGTCGGCGATGACGTCAGCAACAGGCCGGACCTCGTTCATCCGGCCGACGATCTGGCCGACCGGCATCGGGATCACGTCCGGGTTGCCGGACCGCATCAGCCGCTGGTGCGCATCGGCGACGAGCAGGTTCTGCAGCGGCATCGGCAGCGGCGCGGGCGCGCCTGGCTCTAGCCAGGCGTCGGTCCAGCTGTTCTTGAGCAGCCGGGCTGGCTTGCCGCTGTAGATCCGCGACCGCACCGTATCGGAGGAGGTAGCCGCGAGCAGCGCCTCGCGCAGGCCCGGCAGCGGCGAGAGCCCGGCGTACTCGCTCGTGACCAGCCAGGCCGAGCCCATCCAGACGCCGGCCGCGCCGAGGGCGAGAGCGGCAGCGATCTGGCGCCCGCTGCCGATCCCGCCGGCGGCCAGGACCGGCACCTCAGAGCCGACGGCGTCGACGACTTCCGGCACCAGCACCATGCTCGCGATCTCGCCGGTGTGGCCGCCGGCCTCGTACCCCTGCGCGACCACGATGTCGACGCCGGCGGCCACATGCGACCGGGCGTGCGCGGCCTTGCCCGCCAGCGCGGCGACCAGCATGCCGCGGTCGTGCGCGCTCGCGATCACGTCGGCGGGCGGCGAGCCGAGCGCATTGGCGATCAGCCGGGCCGGATGCGCGAGCGCTACCTCAACCTGGGCCCGCGCGACCGAATGCAGCCAGCCAAGTACACCCTCCCTGGCTTCCGCGCCGGCCGGCAACGGCGGCACGCCGAGCTTGAGCAAGCGTCCGATCAACAAAGTCCTTGTGCCCGGCCGGGATGAGCTGGTTCAGGTCCACTGCCGCGCCCTCGGCCGGGACCTTCTGCGGCATCACCACGTCGATGCCGTACGGGCGCCCCCCGGTGGCACTGTCCATCCAGTCCAGCACCTTGTCCAGCTCGGCCGCGTCATTAAAACGCACGCAGCCGAGAACGCCGAGGCCGCCGGCGCGGCTGATCGCCGCGGCGACGTGCTCGGACGGAGTGAATCCGACGATGGGGTGCTCGATGCCGAGCTGGTCACACAACGGCGTGCGCATGCGGCGATCCCCTCAGGCTGACTGCAGATCTGTCCGGCGCCGTCCCGGCGAGCTGCCGGGTGGCGTAGGCGCGGGCCCAGCTGTAGTCGGCCTTGCCGGCGGGCGTCCTGCCGATCTCCGGCACGAGCCAGACGGACCGCGGCACTTTGTACCCGGCGATCCGCGCCCGCAGATGGCTGCTCAAGCGCGGCCAGGTCGACCGAGCGCCCGGCCCGCGGCTGGACCAGCGCGGCGACCCGCTGCCCGAGCAGCTCATCAGGCACGCCGATCACGAGTGCGTCGAAGACGTCGGCGTGAGACTTGAGCGCGCCCTCGACTTCCTCCGGGTAGACCTTCTCGCCGCCGGTGTTCACGCAGGTGTTGCCGCGGCCGAGAAGCGTCAGCGAGCCATCGTCCTCGACCCGGGCCAGGTCACCGGGCACCGCGTACCGGACGCCGTCCACTTCAGCGAACAGTGCCGCGGTCTTCACCGGATCCTTGTAGTAACCGAGCGGGATGTTGCCGCCGCGGGCCAGGCGGCCGGTCCCGCCCGGCCCGAGCGGCCGGTTGTGCTCGTCGATGACGATCGTCGACGGTCCCGGCGTGACGGTGGGACCCTCGGCTCGCTTATTGCCGGCGCTGACGTAGCCGAGGCCGGTAAAGCCAGTCTCGGAGGCGCCGATCGCATCGGTGACCACAATGCCCGGCAGCAGCGTCAGGTACTCGTCCTTGACGCTCGGCGAGAAGAGCGCGGCACTGCTGGAGATCGCCAGGACCGAGGACACGTCGTACTGCTCCTCGCGGTAGGCCTCGATCAGCGGCCGCGCCATGGCATCGCCGATGATGATCAGCACGTTGACCTTGCGCCGCTGCACGGTTCGCCAGACCTCGCCGGCGCTGAACTGAGGCACGAACACCACTGTGTCGCCGGCGAACAGCGCCGCCGTCGCTGCCCACTGCGCGTTGCCGTGAATGAGCGGCGCGGCGCACAGCCGGACCAGGCCTGCCGGCGCGGCGGCCGCCCTGCGGGACTGCTCCCACTCGTCGGGCATTCGCTCGCCGGTGGCGAAGTCGATTCCGCCGCCGAGCGTGCGCCAGATGTCTTCGTGCCGCCACAGGACGCCCTTGGGATAGCCGGTGGTTCCGCCTGTGTAGAGCATGTAGATGTCGTCCGCGCTCCGCGCGCCGAAATCGCGGTTGTCCGGCTGCCCGGAGAGCGCGGCGGTGAAGTCCGTGCTGCTCTCGAGGCCCGCGCCGGTGCCGTCATCGATCGCCAGCACCGCCCCGATGCCGGGATACTCGGGCAGCAGCCCGGCGACGCGGGCGGAGAACTGGCGGTCGTGCACCAGCGCGACAAGCTCCGCCTCGGTGAACAGGTACCGCAGCTCGGCGTCGACGTACCGGTAGTTGATGTTCACCGCAATCGCGCGCAGTTTGTAGCAGGCCAGGAAGGTCTCGATCAGCTCGATCGAGTTCCGTCCGTAGATGCCGACATGATCACGCTCGCCCACGCCGTGGCTGGCCAGGTAATGGGCGAGCTGATTGCTGCGCCGGTCGAGCTGCGAGTAGGTGATCTCCGCGTCGTTGCAGGCGATGGCCAGGCGCTCGGGAACCGCGTCGGCAGCATGCTCAAAAAGATCCGCGATATTGAGCGCCATGGGACGAAACTAGAACGTGTTATCGTTCGGGGCAACCAGGCCGCTGAAAATATCGCTTTCCCGCCAAGGAGGACTCCGCGGTGACCACCATCCCGGACGACGCGGCCGGCGAGCAGCCGCACGCGCTGGTCGAGGTGCGCGGTCACGTCCTGATCGTCACCATGAACCGGCCGCACGCCCGCAACGCCCTCAGCGGCCCGATGATGGCGATCATGGCTGCCGCCTGGGACCGGGTCGACAGCGATCCTGGCATCCGGGCCTGCATCCTGACCGGGGCCGGGGGTGCCTTCTGCGCGGGCGCGGATCTGAAGGCCATGGCCGCGGCGCCGCCCGCTGACTCGTTCCGGAGCGGGAGGTTCGATCCTTCGGTGATCGAGCCGCTGCTGAAGGGGCGGCGCCTGACTAAGCCGCTGATTGCGGCGGTCGAGGGAGCGGCGATCGCGGGCGGCACCGAGATCCTGCAGGCAACCGATATCCGGGTGGCGGGCCGCAGCGCCCGGTTCGGGGTGTCGGAGGCGCGCTGGGGCCTCTTCCCGCTCGGCGGGTCGGCCGTCAGGCTCGTCCGGCAGATCCCCTATACGGTCGCCGCTGACCTGCTGCTGACCGGCCGGCACATCTCCGCCGACGAGGCGCTGCGGATCGGCCTGATCGGCCACGTGGTGGAGGACGGCCAGGCACTCGGCACCGCGCTGGAGATCGCCGCCCGGATCGCCGCGAACGGGCCGCTCGCCGTTCAGGCGATTCTCCGCACCATCCGCGAGTCCGAGGGGCTGGCGGAGAACGAGGCCTTCGCCCTTGAGGCCCGGCTCGGCATGGCCGTGTTCGCCAGCGAGGACGCGAGGGAAGGCCCGCGCGCTTTCGCCGAGAAGCGGCCGCCGCGAGTTCCGCGGCCGCTAGCCGGCGCCTTCCCGGCCCCGGAACGGCTACGTCTGAACAACGGCCAGCCGGGGCTTGCCGTCAAGGGCGGTTACCGTGTAGCCGTTCTTTCCGCCGGCGGTCACCACGTAGCCGAGCTCGGCAACCGCTGCGGCGAGCCGGGCGTCCGGGAGCGTGTAGGCCATCACGGTCAGACTGCACGGCGACGGGGCGGCCGCGGCCGCGGCTTCGGCGAACGTGAAGCTCGGCCGGGCGGCGATCCACTTGGCCAGCGCCGGTATCCGGGTCGCCAGGCCGACCGCGGCGAACCCGGAGGCAGTTTTCGCCGCTCTCGAGGCTCCGGGCGTGCGCACGGCTGCCGCCTGGCCGTCCCTGGCGGAGTGCCAGGCGTCAGCGGTTGTCCACTGGCTGAGCGGCTCCCTGCTGGTGGTCGGCGATCCGCACGACGCCGAGACAGTGGTGCGCGCGGGCGGAGCGGCGAGCTGGTCGGCTGCGGACCTGGCGGACAGGCTGGCTCGGGCGGCAGTGCTGGTCATCTGGTACTCCTCGGTCGCGGGGTCCGGGCGAATCCGCGTCCCCCGCTAGCTCCAACGCTACCTGCGCGGAAAGTCATGGAAGCCATAAGTCAGGCATATCATCCCAAATAAATTGAAAGGCGAAAAATAACGACCGTATTTGTCCCGGAAGCGGAGCCGGGCCGGCGGCCGGGGAGACGAGCGAGGCCGGGGATGGTCGGCCGTCTGCCCGTCAGGCCCGGCTTCAGGCCGTGCGGGCGCTTGGCGCCCGCGGCTAGAACGTGTTTCACTTTCATCCGTGACTTCGCCGCTCACTGCCCCGCTGGAGATCAGCTTCGACTACACCCGGTCGCTCGGCCCGGTGCTCAGCGAGTTCATGACAGCGCTGGCTGACCGGCGCATCCTGGGCTCGCGCGGTGCGGACGGACGGGTCCACGTACCGCCCGCCGAGTACGATCCGGTGACCTTCGCGCCGCCGGCCGAGCTCGTCCCGGTCGGACCGCTGGGCACGGTCACCACCTGGTCCTGGCAGCCCGAGCCGAGCGAAGGCCAGCCCCTGAACCGCCCGTTCGCCTGGGCGCTGATCAGGCTGGACGGAGCGGACACCGCTCTCCTGCACGCGGTGGACGCGGGCAGCGCGGCCGAAATGCGCACCGGCCTGCGAGTCCGCCCGCGCTGGGCTGTCCGGCGCAGCGGGCACATCCGGGACATCGAATGCTTTGAACCAGCCGGGAACGGGGCCGCCCCGGCGACGGCCGACAATGCGGCCGGCCTCGTTCCCGAAAGCGAATCCGGCGACGTGAAGATGATCACCACGCCGGTCGCGCTGCATTATCAGCACAGTGCCTCGCCGGAGGAGAGCCGCTACTTGCGGGCGCTGACCCAGGGACGGATCGTCGGGCAGCGCTGCCCGGCGTGCGGCAAGGTCTACGTGCCGCCGCGGGGGGCCTGCCCGACCGACGGGGTGCCGACCACGACCGATGTCGGAACTGCCTGACAGCGGGATCGTGACCACGTTCTGCGTGGTGAACGTGCCCTTCCGCGGGCAGCGCGTGCCGTCGCCGTACGTGGCCGCGCAGGTGCTGCTTGATGGTGCCGACATTGCGTTCCAGCACCTCATACTCGGCTGCGAGCCCGGACGAGGTCCGGATGGGCCTGCGGGTCCGGGCGGTCTGGCGGCCCCGCGAGGAGTGGGGGCCGACGTCGGAGAACATCAGCCACTTCGAGCCGACGGGCGAGCCGGACGCGCCCTACGACTCCTACGCCCAGCACCTGTGAGGACTGCCGCCCGTGCCTGACGCCCCGTGCCTGCCGCTCCCGTGCCTGACGCTGCCGGGCCCGACGTTGCCGTGATCGGCTTCGCCGAGGCCCCGAACGTCCGCCGCACGGCCGGCACCACCAACGGCGTGGAGATGCTGGTTCCGATCTTCCGCGAGGTCTTCGATCAGACCGGACTGGAGCGGACCGACATCGGCTTCTGGTGCTCAGGCTCGTCGGACTACCTGGCCGGGCGCGCGTTCTCGTTTGTCTCCGCGGTCGACGCGATCGGGGCGTTCCCGCCGGTGATGGAGTCGCACGTCGAGATGGACGGCGCGTTCGCGCTGTACGAGGCGTGGATCAAGGTGCTGACCGGCGAGGCCGATATCGCGCTGGCCTACGGCTTCGGCAAGTCGTCCGCCGGTGACCTCCGCCGGGTCCTGGCGCTCCAGCTCGATCCGTACGTGCTGGCGCCGCTGTGGCCGGACTCGGTCGCGATCGCGGCGCTGCAGGCGCGGCTCGGGCTCGAGCAGGGCCTGTGGACCGAACGGGACATGGCCGAAGTCGCCGTCGCCAGCCGGGCCGCGGCCGTGTCGAACTCACGGGCGCAGCTGTCCGGCGAGGTCAGCGCCGATGAGCTGCTTGCTCAGCCGTATCTGGCCGACCCGCTGCGGGCGCATGACTGCGCCCCGGTCACCGACGGCGCGGCCGTGGTGATCATCGCGTCCGCGGACCGGGCGCGGGAGCTGTGCTCGCGGCCGGCCTGGATCACCGGATTCGAGCACCGGATCGACTCGGCCGAGCTGGGCGGCCGGGACCTGACCGCCGCCCCGTCAGCGGCCGCGGCCGGAGCGGCGGCCGGAGCGGCCGGGGTGGAGGTCGCGGAACTGCACGCGCCGTTCACCCACCAGCAGCTCATCCTGCGGGACGCGCTCGGGCTGGCGGGACCGGCCCGGATCAGCCCGTCCGGCGGCGCTCTCGCGGGGAACGCGATGTTCGCGGCCGGACTGTCCCGCATCGGGCACGCCGCCCGGCAGATCATGGCCGGCGCTGCCGGCCGCGTTCTCGGTCACGCGACGAGCGGCCCGGCCCTGCAGCAGAACCTCGTGTGCGTGCTGGAGGCCCGGTGAAGCCCGGTCCGGCCAGGCCCAGGGCGGCCGTACTCGGCACCGGCCAGACCCATCACCGCAGCAAGCGGGCTGATGTGTCGATCGCGGGCCTGTGCCGCGAGGCCATCGACCGGGCGCTGGCCGACGCCGGGCTCGAGCTGGCCGACATCGACGCCGTCGTCGTCGGCAAGGCGCCCGATCTGTTCGAGGGCGTGATGATGCCCGAGCTGTACCTGGCCGACGCGCTCGGCGCCGTCGGCAAGCCGCTGCTGCGCGTGCACACGGCCGGCTCGGTGGGCGGGGCGACCGGCAACGTCGCGGCCAGCCTGGTCCAGGCCGGCCGTCACCGGCGGGTGCATGGCGGTGGCCTTCGAGAAGCAGTCAGAGTCCAACGCCATGTGGGCGCTGTCGATCATGCCGCCGTTCTCGATGCCGCTGCTGGCCGGCGCGGGCGGCTACTTCGCCCCGCATATTCGCTCCTACATCCGGCGCAGCGGCGCCCCGGCGCACATCGGCGCCATGGTCGCGGTCAAGGACCGGCGCAACGGCGCCCGCAATCCGTACGCGCACTTGCGGCAGCCGGACATCACGCTGGAGTCGGTGCAGGCATCCCCGATGCTGTGGGACCCGGTCCGCTACGACGAGACCTGCCCGTCATCGGACGGCGCCTGCGCGGTCATCATCGGCGATCAGGCCGCGGCTGAGTCGTCGCCGCATCCGGTCGCCTGGATCCGGGCGACGGCCATGCGCACCGAGCCGACCATGTTCGCGGGCAAGGACAACGTGAGCCCGCGGGCAGGCTCGGACGCGGCGGCCGCGCTCTGGCAGGCGGCCGGCATCGCCGACCCGCTGGCCCAGATCGATGTGGCCGAGATCTACGTGCCGTTCTCCTGGTTCGAGCCGATGTGGCTGGAGAACCTCGGCTTCGCCCCGGAGGGCAGGGGCTGGCAGTTCACCGAGTCAGGTGAGACCGAGATCGGCGGCTCGATCCCGGTGAACCCGTCCGGCGGCGTGCTGTGCTCCAACCCGATCGGCGCGTCGGGGCTGCTCCGGTTCGCCGAGTCGGCCATGCAGGTGATGGGCAAGGCCGGCGAGCATCAGGTCGCCGGGGCCAGGACGGCGCTCGGGCACGCCTACGGCGGCGGGTCGCAGTACTTCTCCATGTGGGTGGTCGCCGACACTCCCGATTAGCCGCCAGCCAGCCTGAGCACAGCTATGGTCCTGTTGACGCTGCGCGTTAATAACGCGATGCGTTATCATCAAACCCGTGCTGCGATCCTTCAGGGACAAGGACACGGAGGCCGTCTGGGAGCGGCGGAGATGCCGCCGCCTTGACCCAAGCGTTCAGCGAGTCGCCTGGCGCAAGTTAGCGATGCTGGACGCAGCGGAGCTGCTGACGGATCTCCGCGTTCCGCCTGGCAATCGGCTAGAGAAGCTCTCGGGCGATCGCGCCGGACAGTACAGCATCCGCGTCAACCAGCAGTGGCGGATCTGCTTCTTCTGGTCAGACGGTGGACCCGAAGACGTCGAGATCGTTGACTATCACTGAGGAGCAACACATGACGCCAGAGACGGTCATGCCGCCCGTCCATCCTGGTGAGATCCTCTACGAGGAGTTCCTTGCCCCGCTATCGCTGAGTCAGTATCAGCTGGCTAAGGAGATCAGCGTGCCGGCCCGCAGGATCAACGAGATCGTGCATGGCCAGCGCCGGATCACGGCTGACACCGCGCTGAGGCTGGCGCGGTTCTTTGGGACCTCCGACCGGTTCTGGCTGAACTTGCAGACGCGGTTTGACCTGGAGATCGAGAAGGACCGCCTCGGGGACACACTGGATGGCATCAGGCCGATGACTGCGGCGAGCTAATCCCCCGCGATCGCGCCGCCTCGCCGCCAGGGGGTAGGCAGCTACCGGTAGGTGACCGGGAGGCGCTTCATCCCGTTCAGCCAGCCCGACCTGAGGCGCTGCGGGTCGCCGGCCTTGCTGATGTCCGGCATCGCATCGGCGATCGCGTTGAACATCAGGTCAATCTCGAGCCGGGCCAGGTTAGCGCCGAGACAGTAGTGCGCGCCCGTGCCGCCGAAGCCGACGTGCGGGTTCGGGTTGCGCATGATGCTGAACTGCTCGGGGTGGTCGAAGACGTCCTCGTCGAAGTTCGCCGACCGGTAGAACATGCCGACGCGCTGGCCTGCCCTGACCTGCTGGCCGCCGAGTTCGGTGTCCTTCGTGGCGGTGCGCTGGAAGACCGTCACCGGGGTCGCCCAGCGGACGATCTCGTCGACGGCGGTCCGCGGCCGGCCGGTCTTGAACAGCTCCCACTGTTCCGGGTTATCCAGGAACGCCAGCATGCCGTGCGAGATCGCGTTCCGCGTCGTCTCGTTTCCGGCCACCGCGAGCAGGATCACGAAGAAGCCGAACTCGTCGGAGGTGAGCTCCTCGCCGTCGACCTGAGCGTGCACGAGCTTGCTGACGATGTCGTCGCGCGGGCAGGCCCGCCGGTCCTCGGCCATGAGCATGCTGTAGCCGAGAACCTCAGCGGCCGCGGTCTCGCCGTCGGCGTTGTAATCGGGATCGTCGTAGCCGACCATGTCGTTGGACCAGGTGAAGAGCTTGTGCCGGTCCTCCTGCGGGACCCCGATGAGCTCGGCGATGGCCTGCAGCGGCAGTTCGCAGGCCACGTCGGTCACGAAGTCGCCGGTGCCGTGCTCCAGCGCCAGCGCGACGATCTTCCCGGCCCGCTCGGCCAGTACTGACCGCAGGTCATTGATCGCCCGCGGGGTGAAGCCGCGGGAGACGATGCCGCGGATCTTGGTGTGGTGCGGCGGGTCGGTGTTCAGCATGATCACGCGCTGCAGCTCGACCTGATCGCGGGTGTTGCCGCTGGGAAAGCGGACGATGGCGCCGTTCTCGTAGCTGGAGAACGTGTCACTGTCACGGGAGATCGCGACGACGTCCCGGTGGCGGGTCACGGCCCAGAACCCGTCGTCGTGGAAGCCCATGTCGGATGGCTGCGGATTCCACCGCACGGGCTCGGCGCGGCGCAGCGCGGCGAACTCCTCCTGCGGGACGCGGCTGGTGTACAGGTCAGGATCGGTCAGGTCAAAGCCGGGCGCGATCTGCGGCTCGGGCATGGCGGGCCTCCGGATCTGTAACGTGTTCTAGTCAGATTCAAACATGCCGGGCAAGCGCGGGTGAATGGTCACGTACTGAGGATTTCAGTACCGCGTTCTACGATGAGAGCGGGCTAGGTAAGGAGCTGACGTGGGCGCTGCGGTGATTGTCGAGGCGGTCAGGACGCCCGGTGGGCAAACGGCGGGGTGCGCTGTCGGGATTGCACCCGGCGGAGATTCTCGGCCGGGCGCAGACGGCGGTGATCGAGCGGGCCGGGATCGACCCGGCGCAGGTCGAGCAGCTGGCCGGCGGCTGCGTGACGCAGGCGGGCGAGCAGGCCGGGAACGTGACCAGGACCGCCTGGCTGAACGCCGGACTGCCGGTCGAGCGCCGGATGCCAGACGCTGGACGCGCAGTGCGGCTCGGCCCAGCAGGCCGTCCATCTCATTGCCGGGCTCATCGCGGCGGGCGCGATCGACGTGGGCATCGGCTGCGGGGTCGAGGCCATGAGCCGCGTCGGTCTCGGCGCCAACATCGGCACCGGGATCGGCTCGCCCCGCCCGGACTCGTGGACCATTGACATGCCGAATCAGTTCGAGGCCGCTGAGCGGATCGCCCGGCGGCGTGACATCACCCGCGCTGACCTCGACGCATTCGGCTTGCGGTCGCAGCAGAATGCCCGGCGCGCCTGGACCGAGGGTCGCTTTGACCGCGAGGTCGTTCCGGTCAAGGCGCCTGTTCTGGCCGCTGACGGCCAGCCGACCGGCGAATTCGCGAGCGTCGACCGGGACCAGGGACTCCGGGAGACCACGCTGGACGGGCTGGCCGCGCTCAAGCCGGTGCTGCCGGACGGGCTGCACACCGCGGGCACCTCCTCGCAGATCTCCGACGGCGCGGCCGCGGTGCTGCTGGTATCGGAGGACAAGGCTCGCGAGCTCGGACTGCGGCCGCGGGCCCGGATCGTCAGCCAGGCACTGATCGGCGACGAGCCCTATTACCACCTGGACGGCCCCGTGGCCGCGACCCGGCGGGTGCTGGAGCGCAGCGGGATGACCATCGGGGACATCGACCTGTTCGAGGTCAACGAGGCGTTCGCGTCGGTGGTGCTGTCCTGGATGAGCCAGCATCAGCCGGATGCCGACAAGGTCAACGTGAACGGCGGCGCCATCGCGCTCGGGCACCCCGTCGGCAGTACCGGCTCGCGGCTGCTCACGACCGCCCTGCACGAGCTTGAGCGGCGGGACGCGACCACGGCGCTGATCTCGATGTGCGCCGGCGGCGCGATGGCCACGGCGACCATCATCGAGCGGATGTAGCTATCCGGTCAGCTGCACCTCGTCGAGATCAGCCTTGGTGAACACGGGCCGGACGGTAACGCCCGCCTCCGGCAGCACGCTCTGGCCGGGTGCGGACCGGTCGATCGCGCAGATGACCGTGGTGACCGTCGCGCCGAGGTCGCGGAGGGCGAGCGCCGCGGCGGCCACGGCCCCGCCGGTGGTGATGACGTCCTCGATCAGCACGACGTGCCGCCCGGCGGGATCGTCACCCTCGGCGAGCTTGCGGGTGCCGTACTCCTTGGCCTGCTTCCGGACGAACAGGGTCGGGATGCCGGTCAGCTGGCTGAGCATCGTGGCGATCGGCACGCCGCCGAGCTCCAGGCCGCCGAGCAGCTGCGCGTCCGGCGGTACCAGCACCGTCATGTGCTCGGCCACCCCGCGCAGCAGCAGCGGGTCGGCCTCGAACAGGTACTTATCGAAATACTCAGCCGCGACCTGACCGGACCTCAGCACGAAGCTGCCGTGCAGGCGGCATCGCGCGTCGATCGCGCGGGCGAGGCGGGTGAGCTCTGGGTCGGCCATGGGATGATCATGGCCTACCGGCGCCGCGCACTTGCGTGCGGCACGCGTAACGGCCGGGCAATCTCTGCTGGCGGCGCGGCCCGCCCGGCTGCGGCTCGGGCACGATGGGTTCGTGACTGGTTCAATCGCGGTGCTGTCCGATATCCACGGCGTCCTGCCGGCCCTGGAGGCCGTGCTCGCGGAACCCGACGTGGCGGCGGCCAGCCAGATCGTTCTGACCGGCGACATCGCGGCGGGCCCGCAGCCCGTCCCGGTGCTGGACCGGCTGCTGAGTCTGGGTGACCGGGTGACCTGGGTCCGCGGCAACGCCGACCGCGAGCTGGTCGCGCTGGCCCGCGGCGAGGACGTTGAGATCCCGGATGAGATCTCGCCCTGGGCCGCAGGCCAGCTGAGCGCCGACCAGGTGGCCTGGCTGGCCCGGCTGCCGCACCCGGTCACGCTGGAGGTGGCCGGCTTCGGGCCGGTGGTGTTCTGTCACGGCACGCCGCGTGACGATGCGGAAGTAGTGCTGGCGGATACCCGGCTGGAGAAGTGGGCGGAGGTACTCGGCGGTCTGCCGCGAGGGAGTGCGGACAGTGGTGTGCGGGCACACCCACATGCCGTTCGCGCGGCTGGCGCACGGCCGGCTGATCGTGAACCCCGGCAGCGTCGGCATGCCGTACGGGCGGCCAGGCGCGCACTGGGCCCTGCTGTCGGCGGGCGCGGTCTCACTGCGGCGGACGGAGTTCGACATCAGCGCCGCCTGCGCGGCCATTCGCGAGCAGTCTTCGTATCCGGACGCCGCGGAGTGGGCCGGGTACTTCCTGCCCGCGCGGGCCGGTGACGCCGAGGCAATTGAGGCGTTTCGCCCGAGTTCATGATCCTGAAGAGTTATGCACGCGGGAGCGTGCACAGGTCTACAGGATCATGGCTAAGTAAGGCATTTCCCGTCTAGGCTCGATCTACCAGCACTTACTTGCCTGAGGGAGCCTGGTGGAACTTACGATCCCCGCGGCGCTGGACAGCGCAGCCAGCCTGTTCGGGGACCAGCCGGCCATCGTCGATCCCGGCGGAGTCCGGCTGACCTTCCGGCAGCTCCGCGAGCGCGTCCACGCGGTCGCGGCCGCGCTCGTGGCCGACGGCATCGAGCCCGGTGACCGGGTGGCGGTCTGGTCACCGAATACCTGGCACTGGGTGCTGGCGGCGCTCGGCGCCCAGGCGGCGGGCGCGGCCCTGGTGCCGGTGAATACGCGGTTCACCGGGCCGGAGGCACTCGACGTCATCGGCCGCAGCGGCGCCCGGGCCCTGTTCGTGGCCGGGAGATTTCTCGGCACCGACCGGCTCCGGTACGCTGCGGGAGGCTGAGCTGGCTGAACCCGGCCGGCTCGGCAGCCTGCGCCTGGTCATCCGGATACCGGTCGAGAGCCAGCCGGAGGCGACGGGCCCGGCCGAGCCTGCAGCCGTCGACTGGGCCGAGTTCGAGCAGCGCGGTGCGGCAGCGCCAGCCGGGGCGGCGGCCAGGCGCAGCGCGGCCGTCGCGGCGGACGACGTCAGCGACATCCTGTTCACGTCGGGAACGACCGGCCGGAGTAAGGGCGCGATGAGCGCGCACCGCCAGGCGCTCGCGGTCGCCGCGGCCTGGGCTGAGTGCGCCGGGATCACCAGGGCCGACCGCTATCTGGCGCCCAATCCGTTCTTCCACGGCTTCGGCTACAAGGCCGGAATCCTGGCGTGCCTGCTGACCGGGGCGACGCTCGTTCCGCAGCTGGTGTACGACCCGCGGGAGGCGATGCGCCTCATCGAAGCGGAGCAGATCACGGTGCTGCCCGCAGCGCCGACGATCTACCAGACCATCCTCGATCACCCGGCCAGGGCCCGCTATGACCTCTCCAGCCTCCGGGTTGCCGTCACCGGGGGGACGGTGGTGCCGGCCGCGCTCATCGAACGGATGCATGCTGAGCTGAGCTTCGACACGATACTGAGCGGCTACGGACTGACCGAGGCGGTCGTGGTCACGATGTGCCGGGCCGGGGACTCACTGCGCACCGTGGCTACCACGTCGGGGCGGGCCACGGCGGGATTCGAGATCAGGCTGGCCGCGGCGGGGGCGGGGGGCAGGCGCGGCGACGGCGGCGGCGGCGAGATCCTGGTGCGCGGCCCGAACGTGATGCTGGGGTACCTGGACGACCCGGCCGCGACCCGCGCCGCCATCGACGCCGGCGGCTGGCTGCACACCGGCGATGTCGGCACTTTCGACGACGCCGGCAACCTGACGATCACCGGCCGGCTCACGGACATGTACATCTGCGGCGGGTTCAACGTCTACCCAGCGGAGGTCGAGCAGGTACTGGCCCGGCTCGGCGGGGTCGCCGACTCCGCCGTCGTCGGCGTTCCCGATCAGCGGCTGGGCGAAGTCGGCAAGGCGTTCGTCGTCGTCAGGCCCGGACTGGCAGGTCACGCAGGAGGCCGTCATTGCGCACTGCCGCGAGCGACTGGCGAACTTCAAGGTGCCGCGACAGGTCGAGTTCCGCTCGGAACTGCCGCGCAATCCGTCAGGCAAGCCGCTGAAGCGGTTGCTGAGGGAGGCGATTGACCGGCCTTAATCGGTCCAGTCCAGCTGGGGCTCGGGCACGCCGCACTGGCGCCCGTGCTCCTGCGCTGCGGCCCGCCCCTGCGCGTCACCATGCGAGGTAGCGGAAGATCCGGCCGGGGAACACGATCGTGGACTCATGCCCGTCGGTCCAGTTCACGTACCAGCCGGGACTGAGCAGGATCTCGCTCAGCTCGCGGGCCAGCGGGCCGGCTGCTTCCGCCGGGGCGTCGAACTCGATGGCGGTCCAGACCGTCGGCTGCCAGGCCGCTGCTCCGGTGACCTCGTAGCGGCTGCAGCGGAGCACGCGCATCCCGTGCCCGTCGAAGCTGGTGCCCGGCCTGAGGCTCTCGGCCAGGATCACGCCGCGGATGAGGCCGCGTGGCCTGGCCCGGTGACGAGGTTTCCATGCCGCCAGTCAAGCGGCAGCTACCGACACTCCGGTCCTGACGGGTCGGCCGGACGACCGTGCCGTCACGACTGTGACACAGGTCACATTTCCCGCAGTAACGCCGGCCGGGAACCCGGTCGCTTGCGTGGGTGTTGTCGGCGGCCTCAGTGACCGAGGCCCAACCTGAAGGAGAACAATGCGTCGTCCTGCGTCTCTGGTTGTCCGTATCGGCGGGGTTGCCGCCGCGGCCGCGATCGCCGTGACCGGTGTCACGACAGTTTCCAGCGCGTCCATCGCGCCGGTGGCGGCCACGGCCGTCGCCCACCGCATCCCGACCAGGCTTGCCGTCAGCTACCACTAAGCCGGTTGCCCGCCCGCACCAGGCCACCGCCATCATTAACGGCCACCTGACCGCGGGCCGGTTTGACCTTCGGCATCTGCGCGTGTGGCTGGAGCGCCTTGGCCCCGAAGGGCAAGTGGCACGTGATGCAGCTCAAGCTGACCCGGCCGTACGGGCACGTGTTCTTCCGCGTTCACGTCGGCGCCAGGCCGGCGAACTTCCGCCTGGTCTTCCCCGGCACGCCGAACCTGGACCGGTCCGTCAGCCGGGTCGACACCATCGCCTCGGCCAGGTCCTGACCGGTCAGGCAGGAATCTCGCACGGGCGGGCATTCCGGGTCCGCGGACATGACCACGGCAAGCCCGCCCGTGTGCGACTCTACTGGCGCGATGGCGACTGACACCGAGGTGCTCGGCGATGCCCTGGCCAGGGCGAGCACTGGCGACGAGGCTGGCTTTCTTGAGTTGTGGCGGGCGCTGCAGCCACGGCTGCTGCGGTTCCTGCGCGTCGTCGGCTGCGAAGACGCCGAGGACGTGGCGAGCGAGACCTGGCTCCAGGTGGTCAGGGACCTGCACCGGTTCACCGGCGGCGAGGAAGACTTCCGGCGCTGGCTGTTCACCGTTGGCAGGCACCGGGCGATCGACGCGGCGAGGGCACGATCCCGGCGGCCGGCCGCGCCGATGCCGGGCGGCCTGGACACCCTGGCCGACGCGCAGCAAGTCGAGGATCAGGTGCTGGACGGCATGTCCGCGGAACGAGCCGTTGCCCTGCTTGCGGGCCTGTCGAAAGATCAGGCCGAGGCCGTCGCGCTGCGCGTGATCGCCGGGCTGGACACGCCGGACGTGGCCAGGATCCTGGGCAAGTCAGCCGGAGCGGTCCGGGTGGCCCTGCACCGCGGGCTGAGAACCCTCGCCGACGACCCGTCCGTCCGGGCGCTCACCCGCCGGGATGCCGGCGTGGCGGCGCCCTCGCCCGGCCCGGACCTGGCCCGGCCGGACGCGCCGGCATCCGCACGGCCAGTCCGGACGATGGAGGAGGCGGACCGATGAGCTTCGACCTGCCCGGCGGGGAGTGGCTCCGCCGAGCCCGGACTGGACGAGCTGCTCCGCGCGCTGACCGGAGGGCCGGCAGCGGGAGAGCTGGAGGGCGAGCGGGCGGCGCTGACGATGTTCCGGGCTAACTTCAGCCCGTGGGCCACGTCGCCGTCCTCGCCGGCCGACACCGCGGTCATCACTGCCGGGGAGCCGCCGGAAGCCGCACTCCGGCCGGCTGAAGCGCTGCCTCGCCGCGCATTCCGCTGGCCCGGCCGGTGGGCCGTGGCGGCGGCCGCGGCAGTGACGCTGCTCAGCGGCACGACCGCGGCGGCCTATGCCGCTGTGCTCCCGGCACCGGTTCAGCACCTCGCGCACCAGGTATTCGGTGCGGTGGGCGTGCCCGATTCGCCCGGCCCGGCCGGCCGCGGCCGGCCCGGCTGGATCCGGGCATCAGGGCGCGCCCGGCCGGCCCCGGAGTCAGGGCGCACGGCTCGGCCACGCCCTCGCCGTCGGCCGCGGCAACGCCCGCCGGCGGCGCCGCGTCCTCGGCGCCCGCCGCGGCCGGGCCAGTTGCTGGTGTCGGCGTCGGCCAGCGAGATCGCGGCCGGCTCGGCCGTGACCATCGACGGACAGCTGCTGAGCTCGGGCCGCGGCGAGCCCGGTGTCACGGTCACGCTGCTGGAATGGCCGGCCGGGCACGGAACGTGGCGGATCGCCGGGACGGCGCAGACGAACGCGAACGGGAACGTAGCCGTCGTCGTCTCAGCCCTGACGCAGAACGCGGTCTTCCGGCTGACCATGGCCGGAGGCGTGCGCAGCGCCGGCCTGCTGGTGCGGGTGAGTCCGCTGCTGACAGCGGCGCTAACGCCAGGCTCCTCAGGCCGCGCGGACGTGCTCACGATCAGCTCGGGGTACGCCGATGCCGGCAATGTCGTCGTGCTGGCGGCGCAGGCCGCCGGCGGGAACTGGACCTACCTGCGCACGACCAGGCTGAACTCGGCCGGTACGGCGATCTTCCTGCTCGACGGCAAGCGCCTGGCTGGTGATCAGGTACGCGTAGTGCTGCCGGGAACGCTCCGGCACGCCGCCTCGGTCAGCAACCAGCTGACTGTGCCGCCGCCGGCCTGAGCCCGGC
>CAWFUM010000028.1:0-195645 GCA_963818995.1 uncultured Actinomycetota bacterium
GCAGCCGACGTTGAGTGGCACCGACGACATGTGCAGGGCGAGCGGCGACTTCTCGGCGGCGAGCGCCGTGGCCTTCGACACGTAGTGCAGCTGCCACATGCGGGTCAGGACCTCGTTGCGCCTGGCGGTCGCGTCATTCGGGTTGACCACCGGGTCATACGCAGTCGGCGACTGAACGATCCCGGCGAGCAGGGCGGCCTCCGGCAGCGTCAGCTGGGACGCACTCTTGCTGAAGTAGACCTGGGCCGCGACCTGGATGCCGTAGGCGTGCTGGTTGAAATAGGCCACGTTGAGATAGCTGGCGAGCAGTTCCTGCGGCGAGAGCTCATGCTCCACGTCACTCGCGAGCCGCAGCTGCTGAATCTTGCGCTGCAGGTTAGGGGCCCGCGCTTCCTCGGCCGCGACCGCGTTGTTGCCTGCCTCGAGTACCTTCACGTTCTTCACGTACTGCTGGGCGAGGGTCGAGGCACCCTGCAGCTGCGAGCCGCTGCTCGTGCTGAGGAGCGCACGGAGCGTGCCGCGCGGGTCAAGCGCACCCTGCGTCCAGAAGGCATCATCCTCGATAGCCACGATCGCGTTACGCATCACCGGGGCGATCTGGTTGTAGGAGACCGGCACCCGGTAGATGTTGTACGGGTAGAAGTACGTGATCGGCTGGCCCTCGGAGTCATAGACCACGGACCGGCTCGGCGCGGCGCCCAGGGTGCCGACCTTAAGTGTGTTGAATGTGTTGGCCGCGTCCCTGACGGCCACACCCGTGAGGCCGATCACCGGCAGCGCCGTCGCCGCCACGAGCACGGCGGCAACGAGCGTCATCAGCAGGATGCGGCCGATGGTGCTGGAGGTCGCGCCGGCGCGGCGCCAAGGGATTTGCACGGGCTCAGGCTACGCTGCATCGGCAACCAGCAGCCACAGGGCGAACAGATCGTCTTCTGATCTAGTCCCCTGAGCAGTGTGAGGTCGCCGCGAGTTACCAACCGCACGCCTTTAGTAGTCGCTCTGTGCCACGAGCGCGCGCGCTCAGTGGCCGCACTGTAGCTACTCGTCACTTGTGTCTGCATAGCTCATCTGGGCTATTCAGGAAATGGGCCTGCCGGGGTCTAGCGCTGCGCGCTCGACTTCCGTAAGTTACTCTTCCGCGACCATCACTCGCCGGAGCCTGTCGCCCCGAGTCGGCTCCGGACCGCAACTGAACGCCACCCGGGCGTGATCACCCCCCGCGGGCGTGACGATCAGAGGAGCTGGGCCACATGTGGATCACGGACTGGACTGCGCGTGCCGCGTGCAAGGGAACGGACCCGGACGAGCTCTTCGTCCAGGGCGCGGCGCAGAACCGGGCCAAGCTGATCTGCCGCGGCTGCCCGGTCAGGACCGAGTGCCTGGCCGATGCCCTGGACAACCGGATTGAGTTCGGCGTCTGGGGCGGCATGACCGAGCGTGAGCGCCGCGCGCTGCTTCGCCGCCGGCCGGATGTGATGTCCTGGCGCGACCTGCTTGAGGACGCGCGCAACCACTACGAGCGCACCGGGGACGAGCTCGTCGCAAGCTAGCAACGCCGGCGGCGCTGCGGTCCGGTGACCGCGCACCGCCTGACCGGGATGCGCGGGTCGTCAGGATGCGCGGGTCGTCAGGATGCGCGGGTCTGCGGTTCGGCAGCGAAGGCGCCGCCGATCTGGCGGAGTCCGTCCAGATCGTGAATGTCCTCAGCCTGGGCCGGTATCTCGGCCAGCGGCACCAGCGGGTGGGCCGCGGTGAAATGCTCAGCCGTCCGGCGCTGGGCCGCGGCCTGTTCCATCCGGTCCGCGTGCAGCCGCAGCGCCGCAATCGTCAGCCCCCGGGCCGCGGCTTCCGGCCCGTCTGGCGCCGATGCCTGCAGGACCTCGGCCGCGGCCAGGCTCCTGGCCGCTGACAGCTGCGCGGCCGGCACCTGCTGAACCCGGTTGAGTATCAGCCCGGCCAGCGGCATCCGCTCGGTGTCGAGCCGCTCGACGAAGTACGACGCCTCGCGCAGCGCGTCGTCCTCGGGCGCCGCGACCACCAGGAACGAGGTACCGGGCGCCCGCAGCAGCTGATAGGTGTAGTCGGCCCGCTCCCTGAATCCGCCGAACATCGTGTCGAGCGCGCTGACGAACGTCTGCACGTCCCTGAGCACCTGAGTGCCGAGGATCTTGGTCAGCACGCCGGTGACGACGCCGAAGCCGGCATTGAGCACGCGCAGGTAGGCGCGGCCGCCGACCTTGGCCGGAGCGACAAGCAGCCGCAGCAGCTTGCCGTCCAGGAACCGGGCCAGCCGCTGCGGGGCGTCCAGGAAATCCAGCGCGGACCGGCTCGGCGGGGTGTCGACCACGATCAGGTCCCACTCATCGGCTCGCCGGAGCTGGCCGAGCTTCTCCATGGCCATGTACTCCTGCGTGCCCGCGAAGCTGGAAGACAGCGACTGGTAGAACGGGTTGGCCAGAATCTGGGCGGCCCGGTCCGGATCCGCATGCGCCTCGACGATCTCGTCGAAGGTCCGCTTCATGTCCAGCATCATGGCGTGCAGGCTGCCGGCCGGTTCCGCGCCGTTCCCGGCCTGACGCGCGTCCGCCCCGACACCAGGCACGAGCCGGGGCGTGTTGTCCAGCGAGGACAGGCCCATGGACTGGGCCAGCCGGCGTGCCGGGTCGACGGTCAGCACCACTACGTGCCGCCCGCGCTCGGCGGCCCGCAGGCCGATCGCCGCGGCGATCGTCGTCTTGCCCACCCCGCCGGAGCCGCAGCAGACGATGATCCGGGTGCGCCGGTCGTCGATGAGGCGGTCGACGTCCAGCGGCGGCGGTGTCCGGCCCGTCATCAGGCGGCCTTCTGCTCGCGCAGCGCTGCCGCCAGCTGGTACAGCCCGGCCAGGTCGATTCCGCCGCTGATCCACGGCAGCTGATAGCAGAGCTGCCCGGCCGCGTCGAGGCGCTCCTGCTGCTCGGCCTGGCCGAGAGCGGTTCTGGCCTGCTCGGTCAGCTCGGCGGCGAGCGCGCCCGCCAGGACCGGCCCGTCGTCGAGGCCCGCGGCCTTCAGCCCGAGCGACAGCTCGGCCTGGTCAAGTGCGCCGTCGGCAGCGGCCCGCAGCTCGTCCGTCGGCAGCGCCAGCGGCCTGGTCATGTTCACGATGATGGCGCCGGGCCTGATGCCGCCGAGCGCGCGCAGCTCGGCGATGCCGTCCAGCGTTTCCTGCACCGGCATCTCCTCCAGCACGGTCACGAAATGCACGACGGTTTCCGGCGAGCGGATGACCCTGAGCACGGTGTCGGCGTGGCCGCGGATCGGTCCCACCCGGGCCAGGTCGGAGACCTCGCTGGTCACGTTCAGGAACCGGCCGATCCGCCCGGTGGGCGGGGCATCCATGACGACGGCGTCGTAGTGGCGCCCCCGGCTGCCGTCCTTGCGGCGCACGGCCTCGGCGGCCTTGCCGGTCAGCAGCACGTCCCGCAGGCCGGGGGCGATGGTGGTGGCGAAGTCCATCACGCCGAGCTTGGCCAGCGCGGTGCCGGCGTGCCGGAGGCTGTAGAACATCTCCAGGTACTCGATGAGGGCTGACTCGGGGTCGGCGACCAGGGCGAACACGTCGCCGCCGGGGCGGGAGCCAGAACCGGGGCCGACGGCGATGCGCCGCTCGGCGTACGGGAGCGGCGGCACATCGAACAGCTGGGCGATGCCCTGCCGGCCCTCAACCTCCATGAGCAGCACCCGGTGGCCATCCGCGGCAAGGGCGAGCGCCAGCGCGCCGGCCACGGTGGTCTTGCCGGTGCCGCCTTTGCCGGTCACGACGTGCAGGCGCACGCCGTCCCAGTCGGTGTCACGCGTAGCCACGATTGGAGGTTATCCGCGCCGGGGGAATAGATAGCCCGGGTGGCCCGGCACAGGCTGGCCGGACACCTGGGGTATTTGCCCGTTATATCGTCGGCTTGACTTACGTGGAAAGTAACTAGGCTGGGTAGCAAGAGCCCGCTCGCTGAACGGGTACAGGGGAAGAAGGTGTCCGTTACATGGACGCGCTGTTCGCCATCCTTGCAGTCCTCATCGTTGCCGGAATTGTCACGGCGGCTAAGTCCATCAAGACAGTGCAGCAGTATGAGGACGCGATCGTTTTCAGGTTCGGCCGCGTCCTGCCGGGCGTCAGGCAGCCTGGCCTCACCTTCATCAGGCCGATCGGCGACAAGATCGTCAAGGTCAATAAGCAGATCATCGCCATGGGCGTGCCTGCTCAGGAAGGCATCACCCGGGACAACGTGAGCGTCCGGGTCGACGCGGTGGTCTACTTCCGGGTGGTCGACCCGATCAAGGCGTCGATCAACGTCTTCAACTACCAGAATGCGATCTCCCAGCGGGCGCAGACCTCGCTGCGGTCGATCATCGGCCAGTCCGAGATGGACGAGCTGCTGGCCGAGCGCGACACGGTCAACCGCCGCCTGTGCACGATCATCGACGAGGGCACCGAGATTCCCTGGGGCGTCAAGGTCGAGAGCGTTGAGATCAAGGACGTGTCGCTGCCCGAGGGCATGAAGCGCTCGATGTCCCGCCAGGCCGAAGCGGAGCGGGAACGGCGCGCCCGGATCATCACGGCCGACGGCGAATTCCAGGCCTCGAAGCGGCTCGCCGCGGCGGCGAACGTGATGGCCCGCGACCCGGCCGCGCTGCAGCTGCGGCTGCTGCAGACCGTGGTCGAGGTGGCGGCCGAGCGCAACAGCACGCTGGTCATGCCGATCCCGGTCGAGCTGCTGCGGTTCTTCGACAAGTTCACGCCGAGCTCAGGGAGCCCGGGTAACGCCGACGATTCGGCGTCGATGGGCGACTTCAGCGACGGCGCAGGCAAGGAAGGAGCAGCTCTCGATCAGATAGCCGACCCGGCCGCGATCGCCGGCGCCCCGGATGTGCCGCTCGACATTCCGGACGTCCCCGCGATTCCGGAGCTGTCGCCGGCCGAGAAGGGCGAGATCGGCACCGCGCACGCTGGTCACGACAATCCGGCGTCAACGGGCGGGAACGGGCAGCTCCCCGACCCGGTTGCGAGCAAGGCCGCGGCTGACCAGGAGGCCGGGCCGAGTTCGTGATCGTAGCTGACTGCGGCGCGTTGCGGCGCAGGCGCTAAAGCGCCCCGCGGCAGCAGCGATCACGGAGCCGGGGCAAGCCCGAGCGACCTGGACAGGCCGGCAGGCGCCCACTGTAGGGTTCGGCTATGTCCAAATGGGAGTACGCGACCGTGCCGCTGCTTGTGCACGCAACCAAGCAGATTCTCGACGGCTGGGGCGACGACGGCTGGGAGCTGGTGACCGTCGTTCCCGGCCCCAATCCCGAGCAGCTCGTTGCCTACCTGAAGCGGGTCAAGGAATGACCGCTGGGCCGTCAGGGCCGCAGGCCAGGCTGACCGCGCTCGGGCTTGAGCTGCCGCAGGTCGTCCCGCCGCTCGCGGCCTACGTGCCCGCAGTCCGGTCCGGCATGCTGATCTACACCGCCGGTCAGCTCCCGATGGTCGACGGCCAGCTGGTGTCGGCCGGCAAGGTCGGCGCGGAGGTCGGCGTGGCCGAGGCGGCGGCGCTGGCCCGCACCTGCGCGCTGAACGCGCTGGCCGCCGCGGCCTCGGTGGCCGGCGGCCTTGACTCGATCGCGCGCGTCGTGAAGCTGACCGGCTTCGTGGCCAGCGCGCCCGACTTCACCGGCCAGCCGCAGGTCGTCAACGGGGCGAGCGAGTTGCTGCTCGAGGTCTTCGGCGACGCGGGCCGCCATGCGCGCAGCGCGGTCGGGACCGCAGTGCTTCCGCTGGACGCGCCGGTCGAGGTTGAGCTGATCGTCGAAGTCAGGGACTAGGCCGGCCGGGAGGCAGGGACGTGGCGAAGGACGCGGCTAAGGCTGCCTCGGTCAGGATCGGACGCGAGCTCGGCGAGACCGCCCGCGCGGTCCTGGCCGGCGAGCAGGCTCCGGCGGAGCCCCGCGACGCGGCGACCGTCATGCTGCTGCGGGAGTCGCCTGCGGGCCAGCCGGGACCGGCCTTGAGGTATACATGCTCCGCCGCAAGGCGTCGATGGCGTTCGCGCCGGGTGCCTACGTTTTTCCCGGCGGCTCGGTTGACCCGCGGGACGCCGACGAGGACGTGGCCTGGACCGGGCCCGATGCCGCCGAGTGGGGCCGGATCTTCGACGCGCCGCCAGCGCAGGCCAGGGAACTAGTCTGCGCCGCGGTCAGGGAGACCTTCGAGGAGTCCGGGGTGCTGCTGGCCGGGGAGTCGGCGGACTCCGTCGTCGCCGACACCACCAGCGACGACTGGGAGGCTGACCGGCAGGCGCTGCTTGACCATTCGGTGTCGCTGGCCGAGGTGCTCGCGCGCCGCAGGCTCGTACTGCGCGCCGATCTGCTCAGGCCCTGGTCGCGATGGATCACGCCGGTCATCGAGCCGCGCCGGTTCGACACCAGGTTCTTCGCGGCGGCGCTGCCGGCCGGCCAGCGGACCAGGGACGTAGGCGGCGAGGCCTCCGAAGTCGCCTGGGTCAGGCCCGCCGAGGCGATCGCGGCAGGACGGCGCGGCGAGATCCGGCTGTTCCCGCCGACGGCCGTCAGCCTGTCGGAGCTCGCCGACTGCGGCGACCTCGCCACCGTGCTCACCGGCCCGCGCCAGGTCGCCCCGATCATTCCCGAGATTCAGCTACGCGAGGGCGCGGTCTGGCTGACCGTGCCGGGCCTCAGCGAGCTTCCGGTCACTCCCGGCGGCCGGCCGTGACGCTCCCGGCCGGCATCCCGGCCGCCGGGATCGACGGCTCCGGCTCCGAGCGCGCGCGCTGCGTACTCGCGCCGAACCCGTCGCTGATGACCCTGGACGGCACGAATACCTGGCTGATCGCCGAACCCGGCTCCGCCACGGTTGTGGTCGTCGATCCCGGTCCTGACGACGAGGGCCACGCACAACGCATCATCTCGGTCGCCGGCGAGCGCGGCCAGCGGGTCAGTGACATCGTGCTCACGCACCGGCATCTGGATCACTCGGCGGCCGCACCGCGGCTGGCCGAGCTCACCGGCGCGCCGGTGCGGGCGATTGACCCGGCGCACCGACTCGGCAGCGAGGGCCTGGGCGCGGGCGATGTGGTCGGCAGCGGCGGCTGCGAGCTGCGGGTCATGCTGACGCCCGGGCATACCTCGGACTCGCTCTGCCTGGAGCTACCAGCCGACGGCGTCGTGCTGACCGGGGACACCGTGCTCGGCCGGGGAACTGCCGTCATCGCCGATGACGGCAGCCTGGGCGACTACCTGAGCTCGCTGCGGCAGCTGCGCACGCTGGCCGGCGAGACGAGCCTGACGGCTCTGCTCCCCGGCCACGGCCCGCTGCTGGCGGATCCGGCTGGCGTCCTGGACTTCTATCTCAGCCACCGGGCCGAGCGGCTCGATGAGGTCCGCGCAGCGCTGGCGGCCGGCGACCGCACGCCGGGCGAGATCGTCCGCCGGGTGTACGCAGCCGTCGACGAGGCGCTCTGGCCTTTCGCGGAGTCGTCGGTCCGGGCGCAGCTGGGCTACCTGCGCCAGCAGCAGGAACTCCCGCCCGGCGTGTCCTGGTAGACCGGCCGCGGCCCGGCGGGCGGCGGCGGCCGTTGCCAGCGCGGTCCCGCCCCGGAAGGTCGTGCCGGTGTTACCGGGCCCGCTTGCGCAGCCGGTCAGTGTCGGTGACCAGGACCGACTTGGCCGCGAGCTGGATCCAGCCGCGAGCGGCAAAGTCCGCGAGTGCCTTGTTCACGGTCTCCCGCGATGCCCCGACCAGCTGGGCCAGTTCCTCCTGGGTGAGATCGTGGTTGACCTGGAGGCCGTCCGGCGTCGGCACGCCGAACCGCTCGGCGAGATCGAGCAGTGCCTTCGCGACCCGGCCGGGTACGTCAGTGAAAACCAGGTCAGCCTTCACCTCATTGATCCGGCGCAGCCGCTGAGCCAGCGCCTGGAGCAGGTGCATGGCGACCTCGGGGCGCGTGCTCAGCCAGGTCCGCAGATCGTCGTGGGCCAGGCCGGCCAGCCGGGCGCTGACGAGGGCGGTCGCGCTGGAGGTACGCGGGACCGGGTCGAACAGCGACAGCTCGCCGAACATCTCGCCGGGCCCGTGCACGCTGAGCAGGTTCTCCCGGCCATCGGGCGCCGCCTTGGTCAGCTTGATCTTCCCGGACAGGATGATGTAGAGCTTGTCGCCGGCGTCGCCCTCGGCGAACAGGCGCTCGCCCCGGTCGAGGTTCACGTCGATAATTCCGGAGCGGAGCGCACGGGAGTCCTCGTCGCTGAGCGCCTCGAAGAGCGGCGTCTCCTTGAGAACGTCATCAGGCTGGGACATGACACCACCTCCGACTTAGACAACAAAAAGGGATAAAACTCTCGGCCAGGGCCGACCGGGCCGGTCATGCGGCCAACTGATCACTAACAACTACTGTGTGCTGCCCATTTCATGCCCTGATCACCCAGGGTGGTCTTCCTCGCTGCGGGCCAGCCGCGCCCGGCAGTCACTGATCTCGGCCAGGGCCGCGTCGACGCCGACCCAGGTAGCGGCGTCTACCTCTTTGCCGGGCTCCAGCGCCTTGTAGACCTCGAAGAAGTGCTGGATCTCGAGCTGGTCAAAAGCGGGCACATCGGTGATGTCACGCAGGTGGGCCATGCGGGGGTCAGTCGCCGGCACGCACAGGACCTTGTCGTCGGCGCCTTTCTCGTCCCGCATCCGGAACATTCCGATGGCGCGGCAGAGGATCTGGCAGCCGGGGAAAGTCGGCTCGTCAAGCAGGACAAGAGCGTCAAGAGGATCGCCATCGTCGGCCAGCGTGTCCTCGATGAACCCGTAATCAGCGGGATAGCGAGTAGACGTGAACAACATCCGGTCTAGACGGATACGACCCGTCTTGTGATCCATCTCGTACTTGTTACGCTGCCCCTTGGGAATCTCGATAGTTACTTCGAACTCCATGTTGCGCACTCCCAGCGCCTCGATGACGCAGTCCGGTTGCCTGGCTGATGTCTACCCGGTAGTTCTTGGCTAGTAGCTACCGGGGTCGCACTTCCGCGCGGGGTACTCGCGGAGATCGCGCAGCTTCCGAAAGGGAATCTATCGTTGCGTCGGCATACCCGCCTGGTGGCGGCGGCACTGGCGGTGCTGGCCGCCTTCACTGTCGCGGCCGGGCTTACCGTCGCAGCGCTGCTGCCGGGGCGCCTGGCGCTCTGGCAGGCGCCGACGATTACGCCGGCCAGCTGGCGGGGCCCGGCCAGGTGCTGGGCGCTGCCGCCGGAGCGCCGCCGGCCTCGGCCGCCGCCACCGCCGCCGGCGTCGCCAGGGCGCTGAGCCCGGTGGTGAGCTCGCCGTCGTTCGGCTCCTCGGTCGGGGTCCTCGTCACCAGCCTGTCGACCGGGCAGGTGCTGTACGCGCGCAACGCGAGCGCCGGGTTCGCGCCCGCGTCGACTAATAAGCTGGCGACCGCGATCGCCGCCCTGCAGGTACTCGGGCCGTCGGCGCGATTCCGCACCACGGTGGTCACCGGCTCCAGCCCGGCGTCGATCGTGCTGGTCGGTGGCGGCGACCCGACGCTGGCGGCAGGCTCACCGCCGGCCTCGGATTATCCGCAGCCCGCCACCCTGAAAGCCCTGGCCGCGCAGACGGCGAAAGCCTTGCGGGCCCGCGGGCACCGCACCGTCCGCGTCGGCTACGACACCTCGCTGTATACCGGGCCCGGGCTGGCGCCGGGCTGGCCCGCCAGCTATGTCAGCACCGGCAACACCTCGGTGATCACCGCGCTGTCAGCTGACCAGGGCCGCGTCACCGCCAGCGGGGTGCCCGGCCGACAACGAGGCGTCCAACGGCCCCCGCTCAGCCAATCCCGCCGGGCTGGCAGCGGTCTCGTTCGCCCGCTTTCTCGCCGCCGACGGCATCCGGGTCCGCGGCACGCCCGGTCAGGTGACCAGCCGCCGGCGCCACCATGCTGGCCACTGTGCAGTCGCCGCCGCTGTCGGCCGTCGTCGGCCTGATGCTCGAGGAAAGCAACAACGTCATCGCCGAGAACCTGGCCCGCCACGTCGCCATCGCCACCGGCCAGCAGGCCTCGTTCAGCGGCGGCGCGGCCGCGGTCACCTCGGTGCTGCGCGGCCTCGGCGTCAGCGGCGACCTCAGTGTCGTCGACGGCAGCGGGCTGTCGCCCGACGACCGGATCGCGCCGTCGGTGCTGATCCAGCTGATCCGGCTGGCCGCCAGTCACCCGCGCCTGCGGCCGGTCCTGACCGGGCTGCCGGTCGAAGGCTTCTCGGGCACGCTCAGCCGCGGCGGCAGCGTCTTCGGGCTGGGCGGCAAGGCCGGTTTCGGCGTCGTGCGGGCCAAGACCGGGAACCTGAACACGGTCGCCGCACTGGCCGGCACCGCATACGCCAGGAACGGCGAGTTGCTGGCGTTCGCGGTGATGGCCGACCGGATCCCGGCGGCCGGGCTGGCCGCGGCGGCGACCACGATGGTCGATCTGGCCGCCACCCTGGCCGGCTGCGGCTGCCGCTAGTGCGGCGGCGGCCCCGCGGGGCGGGAGTCCCCGAGTCCACGTACGGTGGAGGGGTGAGCAGCACTCAGATGATTGACTGGCAGGTCGCTACGTCCACCGGGACCCGCTGGGTCAGGCCGGGCCCTCAGGTCAGCATGGCGGAGGCCAGGAAGGTTGTGGCCGAGCTCCGCCAGCTCGCTGCCGCAGTCGCCGAGCCGGTTCGCGAGCTCACCGGCCTGCCGGGGTCCGCGGACGACGGGAAGGTAGCTGTCGTCGACAGGCCCGGCTGGATCCGCGCCAACGTGGACGGCTTCCGGGTGGTGCTCGAGCCGCTGGCCAGGAAGATGGCCGAGAACAGCCCGGGCGCGCCGCAGCCGGGCTCGGTGATCACCGCCGTCGGCTCGCGGGTGACCGGCATGCAGGCCGGCCTGATCCTGGCTTACCTGGCCGGGCGGGTACTCGGTCAGTACGAGCTGTTCCTGCCCCCGGACCCGGATGCGCCCGCCGATAGCGCGCCCGCCGGGCCGGCTGACACTCGTCGCCCCGAACATCGTGATGGTCGAGCGAGAGCTCGACGTCGACCCGCATGACTTCCGGCGCTGGGTGTGCCTGCACGAGGAGACCCACCGGACCCAGTTCACCTCGGTGCCATGGCTGCGCCCGTACGTGCAGGAGCAGATGTCGGACTTCCTGCTCGCGTCCGACCTCGACCCGGCCTCGATCCTGGACCGGCTGCGGTCGGCCGCCGACGCCGTTGCCGGCGCGGTACGCGGCGGCGATGGCGAGAGCCTCATCGAGGCCATCCAGAGCCCGCGCCAGCGGGAAATCCTGGACAAGATGACGAGCGTCATGACGCTCGTGGAAGGCCACGGCGATTACGTGATGGACGCGGTCGGGCCGGCTGTCGTCCCGTCGGTTGCCGAGATCAGGGCGAAGTTCAGCGCCCGCCGCGGCTCCGCGGGCCGGGTCGAGCAGGCCATCAGGCGCATCCTCGGCATCGACCTGAAGATGAAGCAGTACGAACAGGGCTCGCGCTTCGTGAAGACCGTCGTGGACGAGGCCGGCATGGCGACGTTCAACAAGGTGTGGACGGCGCCGCAGACGCTGCCGACCAAGGACGAGCTGGCGGACCCGCGACTGTGGCTGGAGCGGGTCGATCGCGGCAGCCTGCCCGCCGCCGCAGACTGAGCGGACGCGGTGGGACCGCACCCGGCCGTCGCGGCGACCCGGCACGCCGTCCGGGACGCGCTGGCCGGGCTGCGGCCCGGTGCCGTCGTGCTGGCCGCCTGCTCCGGCGGCGCGGACTCGCTGGCGCTGGCCGCGGCGCTCGCCTTCGAGGCCAGCCGGGCCGGGGTCGCGGCGGGCGGCGTCACGGTCGACCACGGACTTCAGCCGGGCTCGGCGGCGCAAGCCGCCCGGGTGGTCACCGCGCTCGAGGACCTCGGCCTGGCGCCGGTTCTCTCGGTAGCGGCGACCGTCACCCGGCCGGGCGGGCTGACCGGCCAGTACCCCGGCCCGGAAGCGGCCGCCCGGCAGGCCAGGTACGCCGCGCTTGACCAGGCCGCGGACAAGGCCGGCGCCTGCATCATGCTCGGCCACACGCTCGACGACCAGGCCGAGACCGTCCTGCTCGGACTCGCCCGCGGCTCCGGTGCCCGGTCCCTGGCCGGGATGGCGCCGCAGTCCGGCCGGTACCTGCGGCCGCTGCTGCGCATCCGGCGTGCTGACACCGCCGCCGCGTGCGCGGCCCTCGGCCTGCAGCCGTGGCACGACCCGCACAATAGCGACCCCGCCTTCACCAGGGTCCGGGTCCGTCAGCTGATGCCGGCCCTGGAGGACGCGCTCGGGCCCGGCGTCGCCGGCGCGCTGGCGCGGACGGCGGCATTGCTGCGTGCCGATGCCGACGTGCTTGACGCCCTGGCGGCGGCGCAGGCGGCCGAGCTCGGCGGCACCGGGGCCGCCGCGGCCGCGGGCTGGCCCGCCGACGCGCTCGCGGCACTGCCGGAGGCCATCAGGCACCGGCTGCTGCGCAGTGCCGCGCTGGCAGCGGGCAGCCCGGCCGGCGCGCTGTCGCAGCGGCATATCGCCAGCGTGGACGAGCTGATCACTGGCTGGCACGGCCAGCGCGGCGCTGACCTGCCCGGCGGTGTCCGGTGCCAGCGCCGGTATGGCAGGCTGCTCTTCACCAGACCGGGGGGTCCGGGGGTCGTTCCCCTGGCGAAGACCGCGGCGCGATCGGAGGACCCGGGTGGACGCGAGTGACATGGGGCCAGATCTCAAGGATGTCCTGATCACCGAGGAGCAGCTGCACCAGCGCATCGGTGAGCTGGCCGCCCAGATCGATGCAGATTACGCCGGGCGCGAACTGCTGCTGGTCGGCGTGCTCAAGGGCGCGGTGATGGTGATGGCCGACCTGGCCCGGGCCATGCACCTGCCGGCCCAGATGGACTGGATGGCGATCTCGTCCTACGGCTCCGGAACCAAGTCGTCGGGTGTTGTCCGCATCCTCAAGGACCTGGACATCGACATCAGCGGCCGTCATGTCCTGGTTGTGGAGGATATCGTCGACTCGGGGCTGACGCTGTCCTGGCTGATCGGCAACCTGCGCTCCCGCGGCCCGGAGTCGGTCCAGGTCTGCGTCCTGCTGCGAAAGCCGAACTCGGCCCGCATGAATGTGGACGTCGCCTACACCGGCTTCGAGATTGATGACTCTTTCGTTATCGGCTACGGCCTCGACTACGCGGAGAAGTACCGGAACCTGCCCTTCATCGGCACCCTGGCCGAGCACGTTTACCGGCCGCAGGGCGGCTAGCCAGAAAGCGGCTCTTCCTGCGGGAACCGAGTTGGCGATGAATTTCGTTAACGTGGGTAAGACGCGTAAGGCGGTCGCCATTGCCCCTGTGCGGCCCGCCGCGTGCCGGTCACGGCCGGCGCGGTGTACCGTCGAGTATTCCCGTGCCTACCGGGCGGGAAGAATTAGCCGCGCATTCGCGCTGGAACGCAAGGTAGCTTCGCCGGGACGGCGGGGCACGAGGCTCGTCAGGAGGGACCGGCCGGACCTGTGGGCCGTTCATCGATGGATCTGAAGCGCATTTTCCGCGGCTGGGTGCTCGCCATCCTCTTTGTCGCCATCATCCTTGTGATCCTCTACAAGCTCGTCAACACCGGGCCTGAGTACAAGCTCGTTCCCACGTCGCAGGCGATCGAGGCCATCCAGAAGGGTCAGGTGAAGTCGGTCACGCTGACCGACGTTGACCAGACCATCCAGATGACCACGAGCAGCGGCCAGAACTGGGAGTCATCCTGGGTCGGGGCGCAGGGCTCGCAGATTGCCAATGACCTGCAAACGCAGGTTAACAAGGGGACGCTGCCGAGGTCCGCTTACACGGTGAAGGTGCCGAAGAGCAGCTCGTTCTGGACGCTGATCTTCAGCTACCTGCCGTTCCTGATCATCTTCCTGCTGTTCATGGTGTTCCTGAACCAGATGCAGGGCGGCGGCTCCCGCGTGATGAACTTCGGCAAGTCCAAGGCCAAGCTCATCACCAAGGACACTCCGAAGACCACCTTCGCCGACGTGGCCGGCGCCGACGAGGCGATCGAGGAACTCCAGGAGATCAAGGAGTTCCTGCAGAGTCCCGGCAAGTTCCAGGCGATCGGCGCCAAGATCCCCAAGGGCGTGCTGCTGTACGGCCCGCCCGGAACCGGCAAGACGCTGCTGGCCAGGGCTGTGGCCGGCGAGGCGGGCGTGCCGTTCTACTCCATCTCGGGCTCTGACTTCGTGGAGATGTTCGTCGGTGTCGGTGCCTCCCGGGTGCGTGACCTGTTCGAGCAGGCCAAGGCGAACGCGCCGGCCATCGTGTTCGTGGACGAGATTGACGCCGTCGGCAGGCACCGCGGCGCCGGCTTCGGCGGCGGTCACGACGAGCGGGAGCAGACGCTGAACCAGCTGCTGGTCGAGCTCGACGGATTCGACACCAAGGGCGGCGTCATCGTCATCGCCGCCACGAACCGGCCCGACATCCTGGACCCGGCGCTGCTCCGGCCCGGCCGGTTTGACCGCCAGATCGTGGTGGCGCAGCCGGACCTGGCCGGCCGCAAGGGCATCCTGCGGGTGCACGCCCGCGGCAAGCCGCTCGGGCCAGACGTCGACCTGGACCTCATTGCCCGGCGAACGCCCGGCTTCACCGGTGCCGACCTGGCCAACGTCATCAACGAAGGCGCGCTGCTGACGGCGCGGGCCAACCAGACCCAGATCCAGATGGCGTTCCTGGAGGAGGCCATCGACCGGGTCACGGCCGGCCCGAAGCGCAAGAGCGTGCTGCTGTCGGAGCGAGAGCGCAAGATCATCGCCTATCACGAGGGCGGCCACGCCCTGGTGGGGCACGCGCTGCCGAATGCCGACCCGGTGCACAAGATCACGATCATCCCGCGCGGCCGCGCGCTCGGTTACACCGCGGCTGCCCCGGCCGAGGAAAAGTTCCTGGTCAGCCGGGCCGAGATGATGGACCAGCTGGCCATGCTGCTGGGCGGCAGGACGGCCGAGGAGCTGGTCTTCCACGAGCCGACCACCGGTGCCGCCAACGACATCGAGAAGGCATCATCGATCGCGCGCGCCATGATCGTCGAGTACGGCATGAGCGAACGGCTCGGCGCCCGCAAGTTCGGCACCGGCGACGGCGAGCCGTTCCTGGGCCGGGACATGTCGCACGCCCGCGACTACTCCGAGGAGATCGCGTCGGCGATCGACGACGAGGTCCGCAGGCTCATCGAGTCCTCGCACGACGAGGCCTGGGAGATCCTGGTTCAGTACCGCGACGTGCTCGATCACCTGGTGCTGCAGCTGATGGAGCACGAGACGCTCTCCCGGAACCAGGTCCTGGAGATCTTCGCGCCGGTACACAAGCGGCCGACGCGCGGGTCTTACACCGGGTACGGCAAGCGGCTCCCGTCCGAGAAGCCGCCGGTCCTGACGCCCAAGGAACTGGCTCTGACCGCGGCGACCGACGGCAGCATGGCTCAGTCGCTGGGCAACGGGCAGTCGTCAGCAGCGGGCCTGCCTGCCGCTCCGCCTCCGCCGGGAAATTCGCCGGGCTTCGGCAACCCGCTCGGCGGCGGCACCGCTGGGCGGCGGTAACCCGCTCGGTGGCGGCAACCCGCTGGGCGGCGGCAGTCCGCTAGGCGGCCAGCCAGGGCAGGACGGCAGGCCGGTCACGACTGGCCCGCGGCGAGAACGGCACCCCGGATGGCGAGGGTCATTGAGCGACGGCGACTTCGATCTGCCCAGGATCGAGCGCGCGGTCACCGAGATACTCCTCGCGGTCGGCGAGAATCCCGATCGTGACGGCCTTCGCGAGACTCCGGCGCGGGTCGCGCGCGCGCTGAACGAGCAGTTCTCCGGGCTGCGGATGACGCCCGCCGATGTGCTGACCACGGTGTTCGACGCCGACCACGAGGAGATGGTCCTCGTGCGCGACATCGAGCTGTACTCGACCTGCGAGCACCACCTGGTCCCGTTCTTCGGCCGGGCCCACGTCGGCTACATCCCCAACGAGAAGGGTCAGATCACCGGCCTCTCGAAGCTGGCCAGGCTCGTCGACCTGTACGCCCGGCGACCGCAGGTGCAGGAGCGGATGACCAGCCAGATTGCCGACGCTCTGATGGATACTCTCGAGCCCCGCGGGGTTATCGTCATTATTGAGGCCGAGCATTTGTGCATGTCTATGCGCGGTGTCCGCAAGCCCGGCGCGAAGACGGTTACTTCGGCAGTGCGGGGTAGTTTCCTGAACTCGGAGAGCACCAGGGCAGAGGCAATGAGCCTGCTGACCGACCGCCGCTAACCGGCTGGCCCTATCAATGCCGTTCTTTTTCCCCGGCTTGAGAAGGCGACGACTACGCTGAGCCCTGTGAGCCGGGGCCTTACCTTCACGTCCGAGATGACAGAGAACAGCGGGCCAGAGCCGGCAGAGCCCATATCCGGAGGCGATGAGCGGCGCTCGCAGCCGTCCGTCGTCCGTGACACCGACCTGCGCCAGCAGCTTCGGTGGGTGCCGCTGACGACTGGTCTGGCGGCGCTGATCATCGGCCTGGGCTACATCATCGAGGGCTTGCTGCCCGGCCTGTACTACCGGCGGCTGCGCGGCCTGTCGGACCTGGCACCGGGCACGCTGGCGAACCTGACCCGCACCAGCGACGTGATCATCGGCTTGCTGCTGCTGATGCTGTCGCACGGCCTGCGGCGGCGTAAGCGCCGGGCCTGGGCCGCGGTCATGGCGCTCCTCGCGGCCGGCCTCGTCATCCACGCCGGTGTCGGCATCGTCCTGCACCGGCTGCAGCCTGACCTCCCGCTCCCGCACTTCCATCCGACTGAGTCGGCTATCTCGGCGGCCTTGCTCATCGCGCTGTATGCCTACCGGCGGCAGTTTTATGCCGTCGGCGACCGCCGGTCCCGGTGGCGCGCGCTCTGGGTTTTGTGCGGTCTGGTGGTCGCTGACCTCGTACTCGGCCTGATCGCGATAACGGTCATCGGCGGCACCAGCGGCAACTATTCGCTCGGGCCGCGCATTTATTCGGTAATCGCGAACTTGGTGGGCTTCTCCGGTCCGGTCACGTTCAATACCGAGCAGCGGACCGACCATTTCGGCTTCCTGATGGGCGGCCTCGGCCTGTTCACGCTCATCGTCGCGCTGCTGCTGTTCCTGCGCCCGGCCGGGCCGGCCAGCCGGCTGCGCGTCGGCGGACGCCGAGGCGATCAGGGAGCTGCTTGACCGCTACGGGGATCAGGACTCGCTGGGCTATTTCACGCTGCGCACCGACAAGAGCATCATCTGGTCCCCCACCGGCAAGGCCTGCATCGGCTACCGGGTCCTGTCCGGGGTCATGCTCGCCAGCGGCGACCCGATCGGCGACCCGGAAGCGTGGCCCGGAGCCATGCATACCTTCCTGGATGAGGCCGCCCGGCACGCCTGGGTACCGGCTGTGATCGGCTGCGGTGAGCTCGGTGCCGAAGTCTGGTGCCGGGAGGGAAACCTGACCGCGCTCGAGCTTGGCGACGAGGCCATCGTCAGCGTGGCGGACTTCAGCCTGCAAGGCCGGCCGATGCGGAACGTCAGGCAGATGGTCAGCCGGGTTCCCGCCAGGGCTACACCGCTGAGGTCCGCCGGGTCGAGGACATCCCGCCGGCCGAGATTGCCCGGATGACCCGGCAGGCCGACAGCTGGCGCGGCAGCCCGACCGAGCGCGGCTTCTCCATGGCTCTCGGCCGGGTCGGCGGCAAGGACGACGGCCGCTGCGTCGTCGCGACCGCGACGCAGGACGGCGTCCTGCGGGCCATCCTGCACTTCGTCCCCTGGGGCAGCGACGGTCTGTCGCTTGACCTCATGCGCCGGGACAGGTCGGCAGCGCCCGGCCTCAACGACTTCCTGATCGTCGAGGCGATCAAGGCCGCCAGCGACCTCGGCGTGAAGCGGATCTCGCTGAACTTCGCGATGTTCCGGGCGGCGCTCGAGCGCGGTGAGCGGATCGGGGCCGGGCCGGTGCTGCGGGCCTGGCGCGGGTTCCTGCTGTTCCTGTCGCGCTGGTTCCAGATCGAGTCGCTGTACAAGTTCAATGCCAAGTTCAGCCCCGAGTGGGTGCCCCGCTTCCTCGTCTTCCCCGGCACCAGGGACGCGCCGAGGATCGGCCTGGCCGCGCTAGAGGCCGAGGCTTTCCTGGTCTGGCCGACGGTCGAGATCCGGCGGCTGGGCAGGAAACTGCGCCTCGGGCGGATCAGGCGGCAGCTGCGGACCACGTTCGGCCGCAAGACGGCTGTCCGCTAGCCGGTCCAGAACCCCGGCACCGCGGCCGGCTCCGGGCAGGACGGCGGAGGATACGGGCCATTTGCCCGGCCGCCGCTGCGCCGGCGCAGCGCGGGCCCTTCCGGCCGCCTGGCGGTGCGGCGCCGGCGGCGCGTGACGGCACGGGGGAGACGTAGATTGGCTGCTATGACCGCTGACGCTGACGGCAACGCGGCCGCCGAGGCGAACCCCGCCGCTCGCGCGGCGCGAGCGCCGCTGGCCGGCCTCGCGGCTGACCGCTGCCTGGTCATGGGCGTCGTCAACGTCACGCCGGACTCATTCTCCGACGGCGGTGCCTGGCTGGATCCCGATAAAGCAGTCGCGCATGGCCTGGAGCTGTCCGGCCAGGGGGCGGACATCATCGACGTGGGCGGCGAGTCGACGCGGCCGGGCGCCGGGCGGGTGCCGCTGCGGGACGAGCTGAACCGGGTGCTGCCGGTCATTGAGGCGCTGGCCGGTGCCGGCAGCTACGTCAGCGTGGACACCATGCGCGCTGAGGTGGCCAGGCAGGCACTCGGGGCGGGCGCCCGGATGGTCAACGACGTGAGCGGCGGTCTCGCCGACCCCGAGATGGCAGGCGTGGTGGCAGCAGCCCGGGTGCCGTACGTCGTGATGCACTGGCGCGGGCACAGCGCCGACATGTACGGTCCGGCGGTCTACACCGACGTGGTCGCGGAGGTGCGAGCCGAGCTGGGCGCCCGGCTGGCCGTGCTTAAGGCCGCCGGCATAGGCGAGGACCAGGTCATCCTTGATCCGGGCCTGGGCTTCGCCAAGCTGGCCGAGCACAACTGGAAGCTGCTCGCCAGCCTCGACCAGGTCGCCAGGCCGGACGGGTACGCGCAGCCGTTCCCGGTGCTGGTGGCAGCGTCGCGGAAGGGATTCCTCGGCAGGCTGCTGGCGGGCCAGGACGGCCGGCCGCGGACGTTCTCCCGCAGTGACGACGCGACCATCGCGCTGACCGCGCTCGCCGTCGCCGCGGGCGCGTGGTGCGTGCGCGTGCACGCGGTTCCCGGGAACATCGACGCCGTGCGGGTCGCGACGCGGTGGCGCCTGGAAACCCGGGCGGGTGGGGGCTGATGACCGACCGGATCTCCATTACCGGGCTGCGGGTGCACGGGCGGCACGGGGTGTACGAGCACGAGCGCGCGGACGGGCAGGAGTTCATCGTGGACGCGGCGCTGTGGCTGGACACCGCGCCCGCGGCGGCTGCCGACGACCTGACCCGGACCGCCGACTACGGTGCCATCACCGACCGGCTGGCGGCGATCGTGGCCGGAGAGCCCGTCGCTCTCATCGAGACGCTGGCAGACCGGCTGGCCGCCGCCTGCCTGGCCGATCCCGTGGTGGTCGAAGCCGAGGTCACCGTGCACAAGCCGCACGCGCCAGTGCGGCAGGCGGTCGCTGACATCTCCGTCACCGTCCGCCGGGGCCGGGCATGAAGGCGGGCCGGACGGCGAACGGCAGGTTGTCCTGTCGCTCGGCAGCAACCTCGGCGACCGGCTGGCCAGCCTGCAGCACGGAATCGATGTCCTGGCCGAAGGCGCGAACGGCGGCCTCGCCTGGGAGGCGGTGTCCGGGGTGTACCAGACCGCTCCGGTCGGCGGCCCCGAGCAGGGCGACTACCTCAACGCCGTGGTGCTAGCGGTCAGCGCGCTCCCGGCCCGTGCTGTACTGGCCCGGTGCGCCGCTGCCGAGGCGGCGGCCGGGCGCGAGCGGACCGTGCGCTTCGGACCGCGGACGCTGGACGTGGACATCATCGCCTGCGGAACGGAGATAAGCTCCGACCCGGTCCTGACGCTGCCCCATCCGCGTGCCCACGAGCGCGCGTTTGTCCTCGCGCCCTGGCTGGAGCTCGATCCGGCGGCGGTGCTGCCCGGCCGCGGCCGGGTGGCCGGACTGCTGGCGGCGGCCGGCACGGACGGCGTGCGGCTGAGGCCCGACCTGCGGCTGACGTTGCCGAACCGGGTGGCCGGGAGGTGAGCGCGGGATGCAGATGACGCGTCCGGGCGCCCTGGCCGGCGTCTTCGCCGTCTGTGCGATCGTGGCGTGGCTGGCGACCAGGGCGACGTTCGAGAACCTGCCGCTGATCCCGATCACCGCGGTGCCCGCCCTCGGTGCGCTGGCAATTGGCGAGGCGGCGGTCGGCCGGCACGTCCGCAACCGCCTCACCCGGCGGCGGGGCGCCACCAAGCCGATCGCGCCGATCGCAGTGGCCAGGCTGGTCGCCCTGGCCAAGGCGAGCTCAGCGGCAGGGTCGGCTTTCGGCGGCCTGGCCAGCGGTTACCTCATCTACGTTCTCGGGTCGCTGGACAAGTCGATTCCGGCCCGCGACGCCCGCGTCGCCGGCGCGACGGTCGCGGCCGCTATCGCGCTTATCGCCGCCGCGCTCTACCTGGAACGATGCTGCCGCGCCCCGGAGCCGCCCGACGCTTCCGGCGGCGATGATGACGCGCAGCGGCCGCGGGATAGCTGGGAGTGGCACTCGTGAGGCCGGGCCTGCCCGGCCCCCGGCCGCGCCCGGCCGCGCCCGATCGGGGAGGATGCTCGGTCAGGGGACATCAGACGGAGGCGGTCATGAGCCGGTGATTACGGGCATGCACTCGATCGCGTACGCGAGCGACGCGGACGCCGCGCGGGCATTCTTCCGCGACGTTCTCGGCCTGCCCCTCGCGGACGCTCACGACGGCTGGCTGATCTTCCGGCAGCCTCCTTCTGAGCTGGCCGCACCGGCCCGGCCGGCGGCGGCACGATCGACGACATCTACCAGGCCGCGGCACCGGACGGCTTATGACCTCTGACCCGGTCATCCTGCGGCGGCGATGGCTTCACCCGGCCCGGACGGCTCTGACGTCTGCCACCGGCCCGGACCGCGACGCTCGACCTGCAGCCTTCCGGGCATCCGGCGCGGCTGGACGTCGGCGTCGTGGGTGCCGGCCGGGTCGGCACCGCGCTGGCGGTCGCCCTCAGCCGGGCCGGCCACCGGGTCTCCGGCGCCTCGGCCGTGTCGCAGGGCTCACGGGACCGGGTGGAGCGTTTCCTCCCCGGCACCCCGGTGCTGCAGCCCGAGGACGTAGTCGCCGGCGCTGACCTGGTCCTGCTCACGGTGCCCGACGACGCCCTCAGCGGACTGGTCAGGGGGCTGGCCGCGACCGGAGCGCCGCTGGCCGGCCGCCTGCTCGCTCATGCCAGCGGCCGGCACGGGCTGGCCGTGCTTCAGCCAGCCGCGGATCTCGGCGCTCTGCCGCTTGCGCTGCACCCGGTGATGACCTTCACCGGCCGCGCCGACGACGCCGACCGGCTGGCCGGGATCTGCTTCGGGGTCACCGCGCCGGAGGTGCTGCGCCCCGCGGCTGAGGTTCTGGTGATGGAGATGGGCGGCGAGCCGGTCTTCATTGCCGAGGCTGACCGCGGCCTGTACCACGCTGCCCTGGCCGGAGCCGCTAACCATCTGGTGACCCAGGTCGTCCAGGCGGAGGACTTGCTGACCAGAGCCGGGGTAGCGCAGCCGGCCCGGATGCTCGGCCCGCTGCTGTCAGCCGCGCTTGACAACGCCCTGCGGCTCGGCGACGCGGCGCTGACCGGCCCGGTCGCCCGCGGCGATGCCGAGACCGTGGCCGGGCACGTCGAGGCGCTGCGTGCCGACGCTCCCGAGGCCCTGCCCGCGTACCTGGCTCTGGCGCGGCTGACCGCCACCAGGGCGCTGGCCAGCGGGACGCTGAGCGCGCCGGACGCGCAGCGGCTGCTCGACGTGCTGGCTGAGGCGCGCCGGTGACGGCAGTGCAGCAGGCGGGCGTGCCGGATCTGACCAGGCTGAGCTGGCCGTCGGTCCCGATGCTGATCAGGACTCGCACGGGGCTGGCCGCCGCCAGGCCGGCCTGCCCGGCCCGGTCGTGCTGGTCCCGACCATGGGCGCGCTGCACGACGGGCACCGGTCTCCGCTGCGGGTCGCCCGCGAGCTTGCGGGGCCGCACGGCAGCGTGCTGGTGTCGATCTTCGTCAACCCGCTGCAGTTCGGCCCGGCCGAGGACTTCGACCGCTACCCGCGCCCGCTGGATCAGGACCTGGCCCTGTGCGCCGAGGAAGGCGTCAGCGCCGTATTTCACCCGGACCGGCCGGAGATCTATCCGGCCGAGCCGATGGTGACGGTAAACCCGGGGCCGGTCGGCCTGCTGCTGGAGGGCAACTCCAGGCCCGGCTTCTTCGACGGGGTGCTGACGGTCGTGCTGAAGCTGTTCCAGCTGACGCGGCCGGACGCTGCGGTCTTCGGCGCGAAGGACGCCCAGCAGCTCGCGCTGATCCGGCAGATGGTCAGGGACCTTGATCTCGGCGTCACGATTGCGGCCGCCCCGCTGCACCGTGACCCGGACGGCCTGGCCGCCTCGAGCCGCAATGCCTACCTGTCGCCACCGGAGCGAGCCTCGGCGCTCGCGCTCTCGCGCGCTCTCGCGGCCGGCGCCGCGGCGGCGCGCTACGGGCCGGCCGCGGCGCTGGCTGCCGCCGGCGCCGTGCTCGACGCGGCCGCGGCCGCGCGCCCGCCGGTGGAACTCGACTACCTGGTCCTCGCCGATCCGGTGACGTTCGCCGACTGTCGCTCCCGCCTACCGCGGCCAGGCCACCATGCTGGTCGCGGCCAGGGTCGGCCGGACCCGGCTCATCGACAACGTGACGGTCGAGCTGTCCGGCGGCCCGGAGTGATACCCAGGCGGCTGCTCGCGCCGCCGCCCGGCTGGCATAAGCAGACGGACGTGGTGGTGGTGGGTTCCGGCGTCGCCGGCGTGACCACCGTGCTCGCCATCCGGCGGGCGCTGCCGGACGCGCGCATCCTGCTCGCCACCAAGTCGGTGCTGGACGACGGCTCGACCCGGTGGGCCCAGGGCGGCGTGGCGGCTGCCCTCGGTCCTGGTGACACGCCGGAACAGCACCTGCAGGACACCCTGACCGCCGGCGCGGGCCTGTGCGACGTGGCGGCGGTGCGGGCCCTGGTGACCGACGGGCCTGGCGCCGTCCGGCGCCTGATCGCCCTCGGCGCGGAGTTCGACCGGGAACCGGCCGGGCCGCTGTCGCTGACCAGGGAAGGCGGGCACCTGCGCCGCCGGATCGCGCACGCCGGCGGCGACGCCACCGGCGCGGAGATCTCGCGGGCGCTGCTCGCGGCCCTGGCCGACGCGGGGGCCAGTGCCGAGCTTGAGGTGATCGAGCACGCGCTCGCCATCGACCTGATGCTCACAGAAGACGGCCGGGCCGCGGGGATCACCCTGCACGTGCTCGGCGAGGGCCAGACCGACGGCGTCGGCGCGGTGCACGCCCGTGCCGTGGTGCTGGCCACCGGCGGGTTCGGTCAGATCTACTCGGCCACCACGAACCCGCCGGTCTCCACCGGAGACGGAGTCGCCCTCGCGCTGCGGGCCGGCGCCGAAGTCGCGGACCTGGAGTTCGTCCAGTTCCACCCGACGGTGTTCTGGCTCGGCGCCGGCTCCCGCGGGCGGCAGCCGCTGATCTCCGAGGCCGTGCGCGGCGAGGGCGCTGTGCTGACCGACGCATCCGGGCGCCGGTTCATGGCCGGCCAGCATCCGCTGGCCGACCTGGCGCCGCGCGACGTCGTCGCGAAGGCGATCATGCGCGAGATGATGGCCGCCGGCACCGACCACATGTTCCTGGACGGGCGCGGGCTCGGCGCGGAGCTGTGGGAGCACCGGTTCCCGACGATCCTGGCCAGCTGCCGCGAGCACGGCATCGACCCGGTGACCGAGCTGATCCCGGTCGTACCGGCCGCGCACTACGCCAGCGGCGGCGTCCGCACGGACCTGCACGGCCGGACCAGCGTGCCGGGGCTGTACGCGTGCGGGGAGACCGCCTGCACAGGCGTGCACGGCGCGAACCGGCTGGCGTCAAACTCGCTGCTCGAAGGCCTCGTCTTCGCCGAGCGGATCGCCGCGGTGCTGGCTCGCGGCCTGCCGCCTGCCAGCGTCCCTGGCCCCGGCGGCGGCTGGCCGTACGGGCAGCGGGCCGGCCTGCTCGACCCGGCTGTGGTACGCCCGCTGCAGCAGCTGATGTCGGCCAGCGCCGGCGTTCTCAGATCGGGAACGGGCTTGTCCGGCGCCAGTGCCGGCCTGGCCGAGCTCGGCCGTCAGGGCTGCGACAAACCCGACGCGGACGCCTGGCAGGCCACCAACCTGCACCTGGTCGCGTCCGCGCTGGCGGCAGCCGCGTTCGCCCGCGAGGAAACCCGGGGCAGCCACTGGCGCGAGGACTTCGGCGCGCCCGAAGAGGCCTGGCGCGGCCATCTGATCAGCTCGCTCGGCGACGCGGGCCTGAGCACTGTCTTCGAGCCAGTCCTGGACGGGGGCGCCTGATGACCGGCGATCAATCCGCGCGCCGGCGGGTTACGGCCGGCCCGGACGAGCCCGTTCCCGCGCTCGAGCACGGCATCGTGACCAGGCTGCTCGCCGCCGGGCTCGACCCGCAGCAGGTGACCGCCATCGCGGCGGCGGCGCTGGCCGAGGATCTCGCGGGCGGCATCGACGAGACGACTGCCGCGACCGTCCCGCCCGGCGAAACCGGGCGGGCCGAGCTGGTCGCGAGGACGGCGGGCGTCGTGGCCGGGCTGCCGGTCGCGCAGGCGGTGTTCGGCCTGGTGCCGGGCGATCTGGCCACCGTGATGCGCGCGGCGGACGGCGACCGCGTTGCCGGCGGCGAGGTGCTGCTGACCGTATCCGGCCCGGTCGGCCCGATTCTCACGGCCGAGCGGACCGCGCTGAACTTGCTATGTCACCTGTCCGGCATCGCGACGCTGACCCGGCAGTGGGCCGACGCGGTGGCGGGTACCGCGGCCCGCATCAGGGACACCCGCAAGACCACCCCCGGCCTGCGGGCGCTGGAGAAGTACGCGGTGCGCTGCGGCGGCGGCGTCAACCACCGGATGTCGCTGTCCGACGCGGCCCTGATCAAGGACAATCACGTGGCCGCGGCCGGGTCGGTGGCGGCTGCGTTCGCGGCGGTCCGGGCGCGCGCGCCGGGCCTGCCGCTCGAGGTCGAGTGCGACACGCTGGACCAGGTGGCCGAAGCGCTCGCGGCCGGCGCCGACCTTATCCTGCTGGATAACTTCGCCGTGCCGGACCTGGCTCGGGCGGTCAGGCTGGCCGGCGGCCGGGCGCTGCTTGAGGCCAGCGGCGGCCTGACGCTTGAGGGCGCCCGCGCGGTCGCCGGGACGGGCGTGGACTACCTTGCCGTGGGGGCGCTGACGCACTCGGCGCCCGCTCTCGACATCGGCCTCGACCTGGTTCAGGCCCACTAGCACGATCGGGACGCCAGATGCTTCTGACCATAGACGTCGGCAACACCAACACGGTGCTGGGCGTATTTGACGGGCCCGAGGTGGTGGAGCACTGGCGCATCTCCACCGATCCGGAGCGCACTGCCGACGAGCTTGCGGTGCTGCTGCAGGGCCTGCTCCGGCAGAGCGCGGTGTTCAGCGAACCGGACGTAAGCGGCATCGCGCTCTGCTCCACGGTGCCGTCAGTTCTGCACGAGCTGCGGGAGATGTGCCGCCGCTATTACGGCGACGTGCCCGCGGTCATCGTGGAGCCGGGAGTGAAGACCGGGGTTCCGCTCCGGTACGACAACCCGAAGGAAGTGGGCAGCGACCGCATTATGAACGCGGTCGCGGCCGTGCACCTGTACGGCGGCCCGGCGATCGTGGTGGACTTCGGCACGTCGACTAATTTCGACGCGGTCAGCGAGCGGGGCGAGTTTCTCGGCGGGGCGCTGGCGCCGGGCATCGAGATCTCCGTGGACGCGCTGTCCCGCCGGGCCGCGCAGCTGCTGAAGGTCGAGCTGGCCCGGCCCAGCCGGGTGATCGGCAAGAGCACCGTCGAGGCGCTGCAGTCCGGGATCATCTTCGGCTTCGCCGGCCAGGTCGAGGGCATCGCCAGCCGGATGGCCGCCGAACTGGCACCCGCTGACCCGGACGCGGTCACCATTATCGCGACCGGCGGCCTGGCCCCGCTGGTCATCGACGAGGTCGCGGTGATCGACGCCTATGAGCCGTGGCTGACGCTGATCGGGCTGCGGCTGATCTACGAGCGGAACACTGCCGACCGTTCGGCGCCGACCGTCCTGGCGCTGATCGCGCTCCGGCCGGCCGGGCCGGGAGCGATGCCGCGGTGACCGGCTGACGAGCCGCGGGTAACCTCGGGCAGATGGCGGACGACCAGCACGCCGGACCCGGCCCGGAACTGCCTGAGCAGTCTGCGGTCCGGCTGGCCAAGGCGGAACGCCTGCGCGCCGCGGGCGTCGACCCGTATCCGGTCGGCTACCCGCGAACGCACACCATCGCGGAGGTGAGGCGCGAATTCGGTGATATCCCGGCGGACTCGGCCACCGGGATCAGGGTCGGGGTGACCGGCCGGGTCGTGCTGAACCGCAACGGCGGCAGGCTGTGCTTCGCCACGATCAGGGACGGGACCGGCGAGCTGCAGGTGATGGTGTCGCTGGACCGGGTCGGCGAGGCGGTCCTGGCTGCCTGGAAATCCGACGTCGACCTCGGCGACCACGTGGGCGTCACCGGCGAGGTCATCTCCTCCCGGCGGGGTGAGCTGTCCGTCCTGGCCGACACGTTCGCGATCACCTCCAAGGCGCTGCGGCCGCTGCCGGATAAGCACCGGGGCCTGACTGATCCCCAGGCCAGGGTGCGGCAGCGTTATCTGGACCTGCTCACCAATCCCGCGGCCAGGCAGATGGCCGAGATCCGGGCTGCGGTCATCAGGTCGATCCGGGAGGAACTGCACGCCCGCGGCTACCTGGAGGCCGAGACGCCGGTTCTGCAGACGCTGTACGGCGGAGCCAATGCGCGGCCGTTCACCACCCACATCAACGCGTTCAACCTGGACCTGTACCTGCGCATCGCGCTGGAGCTCTACCTGAAGCGGCTTCTCGTCGGAGGCATCGAGCGGGTCTACGAGATCGGGCGCATCTTCCGCAACGAGGGCGCCGACGCGACCCACAATCCCGAATTCACGATGCTCGAGGCCTACCAGGCCTACGGCGACTACACCACCATGCCGACGCTGACCACCGACCTGCTGCAGGCGGCCGCCGTCGCGGCCTACGGCCGTCAGGTCGCGCGCCGGGCAGACGGCACCGAGGTGGACATCAGCGGGACCTGGCGCCAGCTGACAGTGCATGAAGCCCTGTCGGAGGCTGCCGGAGAGCGGATCACGCCGGATACACCGGAGCAGCGGCTGCGCGAGCTAGCCGCCAAGCACGACGTCGAGCTGCAGCCGGCCTGGACCTACGGCCAGATCGTGCTGGAGCTGTACGAGCATCTGGTCGAGGCGCGGACCGTGGAGCCGACTTTCTACCGCGACTTTCCGGTCGACGTGTCGCCGCTGACCCGGCAGCACCGGGACGACCCGCGGCTGGCCGAGCGATGGGACCTCGTTGCCTTCGGCACCGAGATCGGAACCGGCTACTCCGAGCTCGCTGATCCGGTCGAGGAGCGCCGCCGGCTGACCGCCCAGTCGCTGCTGGCGGCTGGCGGTGATCCCGACGCCATGCAGCTGGACGAGGACTTCCTGCGCGCCCTGGAATACGGAATGCCGCCGAGCGGCGGCATGGGGATGGGGATCGACCGGATGCTCATCATGCTGACCGGCGCCCCGGCCCGCGAGACGGTGCTGTTCCCGCTGGTGAAGCCAGTCTGACCGCGGACATAAAGCTGCCCGGCCAGAGGGGGGATCTGGCCGGGCAGCGTCGGGGGATTCCAGCTCGTCAGTCAGCTGAGGGGGGCGGAATCAGGCGACAATCCTGACGGCTCCGACATAAGCGCTCCAGAACACCGGCTGCACCTGGACCGGCTGGCCGAACGTGGGGGCGTCGACCATCAGCCCATTCCCGACGTAGAGACCGACGTGCCCGATGTCGGGGAAGAAAAACACCAGGTCCCCTGGCTCGAGCTCACTGCGGGAGATGTGCTCGCCCTCGTTCCACTGGTCACCGGTGTAGTGCATCAGGCTGATGCCGACCTGAGCGTAGGCCCACTTGACCAGTCCGGAGCAGTCGAACGCGCTCGGGCCCGCGGCGCCCCAGACGTAAGGGTCGCCCACCCTGGTCAGCGCGAACCGCAGTGCCTGGACACCGATCGAGTCACCTCTGACGGCGATGCTGGGGTAGCTGCCGGTCCGGCGTAGATCGCCGCTGCCTTCTGAAATGCCTGGCTGTTGAAGAAGGCTTCCTTCTTCTGGATCACGGCAACCTTGGCGGTCATCTGCGCCTCGACGGCCTTGGCCTGCTGCTCCTGCTGGGTGGCAGATGCCTGCGCCCGAGTGGCAGCGTTCTCGGCAGCCGCGACGAGGTTCACCTTGGCGCCGTTCTCGTGCTGGATCTGGGTCATGATCGAGGCGCGGTTCAGCAGGCTCTGCGGGGAGGAACCGGTCAGCAGCTGGAGGGTCGGGTTGACCCCGCCGGTCATATAGTTCTCGATCGCGATCGCGCCGATGGAACTCCGGGCCGCGCCGAGCAGCTGAAGGTCGCGCGCCGCGTTCTGCTGGGCGATTGCCGCCTCGGACTTGGCCTGGGTGAGCTGGATCTTGAGGCTGTCGTACTGCTGGCTCAGGTTGTCGATCTGCTGAGACAGCGCGTTGGCCTCCGCCAGGATCGCCTTCAGGCTGCCGGGTGTGCTGGCCCGCGCGGACGGAGCTGCCGTCGCGGTCCGGCCGGGAAGATCGCCGCGCACACGGCCGCGGCGCCGGCCAGGACGGTCGTCGTGCGCGCGACCCGCCGCCGCGCGCTCGTGGATACCGATGGTGAATGCCGTGCTACATGCCTGCTGAGCGGCATGCGATTCACGTGCTCTCCTCTCCTGGACCGCCTACCGGGTTAGCTGACGGGTTCGGGCTGGAGAAGCCCTACGGCGGGCCCCGGACCAGTCGGATGTCCGAAAGCCTGCCGATTCACCCCGGGGACTGACTGGGTCCCCGGCTCCCTGGTCGCCTCGGCGATCAGGAACTCGGCGGGCCGTCACAGGGCCGCCCGGCCATCGGGCTGCCTGCAACGGGTATCAGCGATGGAGATTAATAGAGAACGGCGTTGTCGCGGGCTGAAACGGGGAAGTTTTTGGCCTGTCCGGTATCGCCAGGCTGGGCTTCCCTAATGTCCGTGACGGCGGACGCGCTCTTCGCTACATAGTCCTCGCAGGTCACTCGCCTATCCCCGCATCGCGGCATCGCCGCAGGTCACGCGGCGTGTCACTGCGTACGCTGAGGGTGTGTGATCTGCGTGTGATAAGCCGCTGGCCTGCGGTTCGCTGCAATACGTGCAGGGTTAGTAACAGTCAGTTGACAACCGAATTGCCAGTCCTCCGTTATTTTTGGCATGCTCACATCCGGCGGACAACTGCGCAAGATTCGCCTGATGAGACCACCGGCCCGGCAAGCGACGGAGGCACCCCGGATGGACTATGCGGTCAGGCGCGCCAGGACCGCGGACGTGCGCACGATCCGGGCCCTGGTCGACGCGAACGCCCGGTCCGGCCGGCTCCTGGACAAGCCCACCGTGGCGCTCTACGAAGATGTGCAGGAATTCTGGGTTGCCACTTCAGCGCACGGAGAAGTGATCGGCTGCGGCGCCTTGCACGTGATGTGGGAAGACCTTGCGGAGATCCGGACAGTTGCGCTGGCGGATGGCCATCAGGGCCGCGGCGTCGGAAATCAGATAGTCGTCGCGTTGCTGGACACCGCACGCGAACTTGGCGTGAGCCGCGTATTCGTGCTCACCTTTGCCGTTGAGTTCTTCCGCCGCCACGGATTTACCGAGATCGACGGCCAGGCGACGACTCCCGAGGTCTATGCCGAGCTCCTGCGGTCCTATGACGAGGGCGTAGCCGAGTTCCTCGATCTCGATCGGGTTAAGCCCAACACACTCGGCAACACGCGCATGCTGCTGCGAATGTGAGCGCCGGCGGAACACGTGGCTGCGGTCTGCTGGCCAGCGCTTCGCCGGCCGCTGCCTGTTAACCGCGCCGCGTAAGCGGGGCCGCGGGCCCGGCCGAAATAACAGGGCGGGGTGACGGTGCGGAGTAAGAGCCCGGCGTGCGAGTGCAGCGTAAGAGCCTGGCCTTATAGCCGGCCGCAACGGCGCCAAGGTCAGACGCGAGGCTGACCGGGCCGCGGTGCGGCGGCTGGCCACCGCAGAACGGCGGCCGCGCCTCCCCGCTGGTGCTGATCCGGGCGTGATTAGTGACTGCCCGGCGTTTTCTGGCGCCGCCCGGGAATGTGCCGGTGCGGCTAGCAGGCAAATCCGGTTCCGCCGCGTTCAGGCTGCGCCGCCATCTCTCCGGCCCGCTGCTTCCCGGCAGCGGGCTGTGGTGCGATTCGGCCTGGCAAACAGCCGCGCGACGGCTCTCGCGCAGCTTCCGGCCGGATCCGGCCCCTCGGCCGCGCCTGGCCGCGCCGCAGCGGGCCGCTGGCGCCGTGTACCAGGCGGCGGGCGCCCCGTGCCAGGCAGCTAGGCTGGACGAGCGCCGGAAGGGGGCACGACTTCGATGAACGACCTGACTGCGCTGACGCCGCCTCTTCTTATGGCAGCTGTCGTGATCACCGCGATCGTGATGTTCCTGCGCCACGAGATGAAGCGCGGCGCCGCGGGCCGTCCCGAGGACGGCGAGGATGCTACGCCCGCCGGCCCGGCACCCGGCACCCGGCAGGAGACCGAGCCGGGTGACGGCGCTCCGGCCAGCGGCGCGGACTCCGTCAGCCCGGCTCGGGACAGATAAGCACCGCACTAGGACGATTACGCTTAGTTACGGCTGCCGTTCGCATTGTTCACGCCCCGCATCGGCGCTGAGATTCCGAAAGGCCTAAACGGCTATCTCGAATCGTCCTGTGGCCAGGCGTGGTATATCTTTAACTGCCTAAAAGACTTCAGTGAAAGGCAGCCTGATGGTACAGAAGACCGTAGTGACGGTGGTTTGTGATCTGCCGCACGATGGCGAGATCGAAGGGAACGAGACTGTTTCGTTCTCCGTTGACGGCACTGCTTACGAGATCGATGTCTGCTCGGCGCACGCTAAAGAACTGCACGACATCTTCAGCGGATACATCGAGCATGCAAGGCGCGCGAGCGGTGCGGCGGTGCGGCGGCGCAAGTCGCGCACTGGCCCTGGCCGGGAGCGCAGTTCAGAAATCCGGCAGTGGGCCCGCGAGCGCGGCGAGAAGGTCAGTGAGCGCGGTCGTATTCCGGCATCGATCATTCAGGAATACGAAGCCACTCACTAACCGCCCGGATGTACATTTCCTGACCGGCCGGGCTCAGCCTGACTGGCTGCCTTGACTAACACTCAAGTCAGCCGGGCAGCGGCGATCCGTCGGCGTGGCTTGCGGGCACGACCGGCGTGCGGCTGGCTGAGATTGCACGCCCCGGCGAACTGAACTCCCCGTTCCTGTAAAGGCTCTCGCATCGATGGCCGTGCGGAAGCCTGTGGGGACCCCGTGCCGCGTCGCGCTTTAGACCGCCGTCAGCCAGAAGCGGCTGGGCCGGCTCTCGCCCAGCCGGAGGCGCTCCCAGTCGTTCCGGACGACGGATCCTGCCTGCGGCACGGGCGTCAGCGCCGCCTTTCCGGCCGCCCGGCCGGGCGGCCGGAGCTTGCATGACTGGTGCGCTTGACTCGGCCCCGCGGGCGCGCCCGGCCCGGACCGGCCTGCGCCGGGGACGCGGTGTCTCGTACTGAGACGCAGGACTCAAGGGCCGCCGCGCACCCCACACCTGATGCCGGGGGCGCCTGGAAGCCAGGGCTTCGGGCCGGGATCATCGCCGGCAGCGGCCGAGCCAGGCGCGCCGCCTGGCCCCCCGCGGCTCCTGCGGGGCCCGTAGCCCCGGCGCGGCCGGATTGCCACCGCCCCTGGTGCCGACAGATCCGGGTCCTGGATGACGAAACCCGGACGAACTACCCAGAGACCGGGCTTCCCGGCCCCCCGGCTCGGTTAGGCCGCCTGCCTGGTCGCTGACCCGGTGATCCGGCCGCTCTGGCTTTCTGAGGGCTCTGGCTCGCTGAGAGCTCTGGCGCGCCTGGTGACTCGAGGTCGCCCTCCGGGACCGGCCCCGGCTTCGGTCCCATGGTCCGGCCCGCCCCTCGCGCCCCTCCCGGCCCGCCGCGTTCGCTGCTGGCGTAGCCGCTCAACATTTGCTTTCGCTGCGGGCGTAGCTGGGAACACTCGCCTGTTGCCGCAGGTTCAATGGGGTGAACGCCCTAGTGGCGGGGAACGTTTTGACTAAAGCGCCATGCCGCACGGCATGGTGCTGCCCGGCACACGGGCTAACATGCGGAAGGGACGGGCTAGTTCCTGGACCGACCGCGCTGTGAGGGAGCGACAGATGTTCGAGAGGTTTACCGACCGAGCGCGGCGGGTTGTCGTCCTGGCACAGGAAAAGCCAGGATGCTCAACCACAACTACATCGGTACCGAGCACATCCTGCTTGGCCTCATTCATGAGGGAGAGGGTGTCGCAGCTAAGGCGCTTGAGTCGCTTGGGATAAGCCTCGAAGCCGTACGCCAGCAGGTTGAGGAGATTATCGGCCAGGGTCAGCAGGCGCCGTCCGGGCACATCCCGTTCACGCCCAGGGCCAAGAAGGTCCTCGAGCTCTCGCTGCGCGAGGCCCTGCAGCTCGGCCACAACTACATCGGCACTGAGCACATCCTGCTCGGCCTGATCCGCGAGGGCGAGGGCGTCGCCGCGCAGGTGCTGGTGCGGCTCGGCGCCGACCTGAATCGCGTTCGCCAGCAGGTCATCCAGTTGCTGCACGGCTACCAGGGCAAGGAGCCCGCGGCAGCCGGAGCGCCCTCCGAGAGCGCTCCGTCGACGTCGCTGGTTCTCGACCAGTTCGGCCGGAATCTCACCGCGGCAGCGCGAGAGGGCAAACTGGACCCGGTCATCGGCCGGGACAAGGAGATCGAGCGCGTCATGCAGGTGCTCTCGCGCCGGACCAAGAACAACCCGGTCCTGGTGGGCGAGCCCGGTGTCGGCAAGACCGCCGTCGTTGAGGGCCTGGCGCAGAAGATCGTCAAGGGCGAGGTCCCGGAGACGCTCAAGGAAAAGCAGCTCTACACGCTGGACCTGGGCGCCCTGGTGGCTGGCTCGCGGTATCGCGGTGATTTCGAGGAGCGCCTGAAGAAGGTGCTCAAGGAGATCAGGACCCGCGGCGACATCATCCTGTTCATCGACGAGATCCACACCCTGGTGGGCGCGGGTGCCGCCGAGGGAGCGATTGATGCTGCGTCGATCCTGAAGCCGATGCTGGCTCGCGGCGAGCTGCAGACCATTGGCGCGAGCACTCTGGATGAGTACCGCAAGCACCTGGAGAAGGATGCGGCCCTGGAGCGCAGGTTCCAGCCCATCCAGGTCGCCGAGCCGACCATCTCGCACACGATCGAGATCCTCAAGGGCCTGCGCGACCGGTACGAGGCGCACCACCGCGTCACGATCACCGACGACGCCCTGGTGGCGGCAGCTCAGCTGGCCGACCGTTACATCAGCGACCGGTTCCTGCCGGACAAGGCGATCGACCTGATCGACGAGGCGGGGTCGCGGATGCGGATCCGCCGGATGACCGCGCCGCCGGACCTGCGTGACTTCGACGAGCGCATCGCCGACGTCAGGCGCGAGAAGGAGTCGGCGATCGACTCCCAGGACTTCGAGAAGGCCGCCTCGCTGCGTGACACCGAGAAGCAGCTGATCGACAAGAAGGACGCGCGGGAGAAGAGGTGGAAAGGCCGGCGACATGGACACGCCGGCTGAGGTCAACGAGGAGCTCATTGCCGAGGTTCTCGCGACCGCCACCGGCATCCCGGTGTTCAAGCTCACCGAGGAGGAGTCGCAGCGGCTGCTCCGCATGGAGGACGAGCTGCACCGCCGCGTGATCGGCCAGAACGATGCCATCAAGGCGCTGTCGCAGGCAATCAGGCGGACCAGGGCCGGCCTGAAGGACCCCAAGCGGCCGGGCGGATCGTTCATCTTCGCCGGCCCGTCTGGCGTCGGGAAGACCGAGCTGTCGCGGACCCTCGCCGAGTTCCTGTTCGGTGACGAGGACTCGCTCATCCAGCTGGACATGAGCGAGTACATGGAGAAGCACACAGTCTCCCGGCTGTTCGGCTCCCCGCCCGGCTACGTCGGTTACGAGGAAGGCGGCCAGCTGACGGAGAAGGTGCGGCGGAAGCCGTTCTCCGTGGTCCTGTTCGACGAGATCGAGAAGGCGCACGGCGACATCTTCAACTCGCTCCTGCAGATCCTGGAGGACGGCAGGCTGACCGACGCCCAGGGCCGCGTGGTCGACTTCAAGAACACCGTCATCATCATGACCACGAACCTCGGCACCCGTGACATCTCCAAGGGCGTCACGGTGGGCTTCGGCGCGGCGAGCGAGTCCAAGGGCTCTTATGACCGCATGAAGAACAAGGTGGGCGAGGAGCTCAAGCAGCACTTCCGGCCTGAGTTCCTGAACCGTGTCGACGACATCATTGTGTTCCACCAGCTCAGCCAGGAAGAGATCTTCGAGATCGTCGACCTGATGATCACCAAGGTGGATGAGCGGCTGCGCGATCGTGACATGGGGATTGAGCTCCGCCCGGCGGCCAAGAAGCTGCTGTCGGAGAAGGGCTACGACCCGGTGCTCGGTGCCCGGCCGCTGCGCAGGACGATCCAGCGCGAGATTGAGGACCACCTGTCGGAGAAGATCCTCTTCGGCGAGCTCAAGGCGGGCCAGATCGTGATCGTCGACGCGGAGGGCACGGGCGAGGACGCCAAGTTCACCTCAACGGCGTCAACAAGCCGTCGGAGCTACCCGACGCGCCGCCGGTGGAAGTCGAGAGCAAGGCCGGGGCCAGCGGGGCTACGGCCACGGCGTCCGACTAACGGGAGACGCCCGGCGCGACCGCCGTCTCATCGCCCGGCAGGGCGAGCGAGCCGTCGGCGCACCGGGCGATAAGCCCGTCATTGATCAGCGCAGCGAGCGCGCGCGCTCGCTGCGCTGAGTCATTCCAGGCGTCAGTCAGCACGCTTGCGGGGACCGGGCCGGTGGCCGCCCGGAGCACGGCGAGCAACCGGCCCCGGCACTGGCGGTCACTGCCGGAATAGGCAGCCTGGCTGCGGTGCGCCGGGGGCAAAGGCCGGCCCAGCCTCAACCCCCGCGCCACCGGCGGCCAGCGGGCAGTCGGCACATCGCGGCCGGGCGGCGGTACGACCAGAGCGCCCAGCTCCATCACACCGACAGACCACTGAGCAGCCTCCCGCCCCGTCCTCGGGCAGCAGCGATTCGGCAAGCCGAACCTCGGCCGCCGTCTGCGCGGGCCGCGGCAGTCCCGCACCGGTCACCAGCCGCGCCAGGACGCGCCGCACATTGGTATCCAGTACCGCATGACGCCTGCCGTAGGCAAAGCTGGCGATCGCGGCCGCGGTGTAGGAACCGATGCCCGGCAGGCTGCGGAGTTGCTCGGCCAACTCCGGGACCCGGCCGTCATGCTCGCTGGTAATGATCGCAGCGGCGGCGTGCAGCCGTACCGCCCGGCGCGGATAGCCCAGGCAGTCCCACTGGCGCACCGCGTCGGCCGGGGTCGCAGCGGCGAGAGCAGCCGGATCGGGCCATCTCTCCAGCCACCTGGCGTGAGCCGGGAGGACACGGCTGACCGGTGTCTGCTGCAGCATGAATTCGCTGACCATGACGGACCACGGGGTTGCGTCAGGACGCCGCCAGGGCAGATCCCTGGCGTTCTCGGAATACCAGCGTCGGACGGCGTCTGAATAGGGCGAGCTCATGTGCCCCGATCCTCGCATGACGCGCATGACCAGCGGGCTGCCCCGGCCGGTCCCGGCTCGGAGCTGCGGGCGCCGGTGCTGGCCCGCAAAGGCTGACCGGTCACCGCGAAGCCTGCCGCTCCCGGCGGATCAGCCCGTTTGCCGCAAGGCAGGAGCAACGTGGGCAACGCCGTTAGCTGCGGCAACGCAGCTCGGGATGCGCGGCGGGTCAGGCCGCGCCCGGACCCGAGTTCTTGCATACTCAGCGATGGGCAGCCTACGTTCCGTCGGAGGCGCCAGAGCGGCCCGCGCAGTCTACGGCCCCAGCGCCCAGCCCGGCTAAGCCGTCAGGTCCGGTGAATCCCGCTAGCCCGTCCGGCGCGGTGCCGCCCCCCGGCGGCGTCTCCGGTCCGGCGCCTGCCGGATGCCCGGCAGGCGCCCGCACCCCACCGCCGGCTCGGCCGTCGTCGTCAGCGTTGGCTGTGCCTGGCGGCTCCGTGCCTGCCACTCCGGCCGCCGCGCCTGCCGCGCCGTCTGCCGCCGGCTTCATCGGCACCCGTGATCTTCCCCGGCCCGCCTGGGCCAACAGTGCCGGCGGCGCCGTCGAAGGCGGCCGGCCCGGAGACGCCAGCGGTGTCCGCCACCGGCGGCGCCGGATCCGTCGCCCGCGTCAGCGACGCCAGCGGTGTCGGCCAAGCAGGGCGTACCAGGGCGGCCCGCTGGCACAGCAACGCCGGCAGTGTCGGCCAAGGGCGTACAGGAGCGGCCTGCTGGCACAGAGACGCCGGCGGTTTCCGCCAGGGCGGCGGCGCCGGGGCCGGGCCCCTCGCCGGCTCGCGACGCCAGCTGTGCCATCTCAGAAGGCTGGACCCGACCGGCCTGCCGTCCCGGCCGTCCCGGCGGCGCTTTCGAAGCCGGGCGGCTCGGCGACGCGGGCCGTTTCTGCCCCGGCCCCGGCGGCACTTTCGGAACCGGCCGGCCCGGCGACGGCGGCCGTCCCCGCAACGCCGGTGAAACTCGTAACGCCGGCGGACTCGCAGGCGCAGGCCGCCGCGCCGCACTCGCCAGGCAGGGCCGCTCCGCAGGCGGGCACGCACCGGCTCAGCGTTCGTCGCCGTTAGCCCAGTCGGCGCTGAGGCCAGAGCCGCCCCGCCTGCTCCGGCCCGCCCGTCCGGCGGCGGGCGGAGTCCGCGTGCCGCCTGCGACCCGGGCGCCGGTCAGCAACAGCGTCTACTGGCGGCGGCGGTGCGTCGCGCTCATGATCGTCCTGTCGGTTCTGGCGCTGATCGTGTGGGTGCTGGCCGGCGCGCTCGGCGGCTCCGCTCCGGCGGGCAGCCGCGCGCCGACCCGGCCGGTGTCCGGCACTCCGGCGAACGCGTCGGCCGGCTCCGGTACGCAGGGAGCCGCCGCGGCTGGCCTGCCCGCAGCCGGGAAACCGGCCGCGAACTACGGCCTGCAGCCCTGCCCGGCCGGCGACGTCGTCCTGAGCCTGTTCTCCAGCCAGGCCAGCTACTCCCTCCGGGAGACGCCGCAGTTCGAGGTTGACGTGGTGTCGACGGCCAGCAGGTCGTGCGCATTCAACATCGGCGCGCGCCACGTGCTGCTGCAGGTCTCCGCGGGCGGCAAGCTGATCTGGACGTCCGCCGACTGCGCCGAGGGCCAGGCCTCCCTCGTCACCACGCTGCACCGGGGTGTGCCGACCGTCGTGCCGATCACGTGGGACGGCCAGCACTCGTCGCCGGGTTGCCCGGTGCCGGGAGCGGCTGCCCCGGCCGGCACCTACAGCGCCGCGGCCAGGGACGGCTCTCTCGCCAGCAACGCCCTCACGTTCAGCATGGGCTGACGTCCCCAGCCCAGCCCGGGTTGCGGGCTCCGCGGCACCGGGCTCCGCGGCACCGGTCAGGCGTACCGCTCGAGCAGCGCTGACTCGGCGATCCTGGACAGGCCCTCGCGCACTGACCGGGCCTGAGCCGGGTCAAGCCCGGCACCTGACGTAGTTCGTCCGCGCTGGCCGACAGCAGCTTCTGCAGCCCGCCGAACTGCTCGATCAGACCGTCGGCGATCGTCGCTGGCAGTCGCGGGACCTGCCCGAGCAGCCGGTAGCCATGAGCGCTCACTGGCCGGCTCAGGCCGTCGGACGCATCGAGCCCGATGGCCTCGGCGACAGCGGCCAGGTCAAGCAAGTCGTCAGCACTGAGACCGCCGAGTTCCCGGTCGGCGGCCAGCACCGCGTCCCGGCCGCCCGGAGCGGCGGCATCCGCCGGCCCGGCCTGAGTCCCGGCACGGGCGGGCCGCTCGCCTGCCGGGCGCGCCCGCGGGGCGTAGTCGCGCAGCAGGAGCGCTCGATCGCGCCCGGTTCCGGCAGTCAGCTCATCGGCCTGCAGGCCGAGCAGGCCGCTGTCGGTACCGAGTTCGACCAGGTAGCCGGATATCTCGTCGGTGATTCGCCCGACCATCTCCAGCCGCTGAGCCAGCACCGCGACATCGCCGACGGTGGCCCTGTCCTCGATCTCCAGGGCTGTCAGGGCCGCGGCCGAGTCGTCCAGGCGGCGCTTGTAGCGCTCGAGGGTCGCCAGCGCCTGGTGAGCCCTGGTCAGCAGGGCGCCCGAGTCTTCGAGCACGTAACGTTCCCCGGCTGCGAAGACGGCGATGGTGCGCATGGACTTGCTGACAGTGATGACCGGGTACCCGGTCTGCCTGGCGACGCGCTCGGCCGTCCGGTGCCGGGTGCCCGACTCCTGCGTCGGCAGGCTCGGATCCGGCACGAGCTGGACCGCAGCCCGCAGGATGCGGGTGCCTGGCCCGTCGAGGACGATCGCGCCGTCCATCTTGGCCAGCTCCCGCAGGCGAGTGGCCGAGAACGGGGCGTCGAGCTCGAAGCCGCCCGAGCAGATCTGGCTGACAGTCTGGTCGTGGCCCAGCACGATCAGCGCGCCGGTGTTGCCGCGGACAATCCGCTCCAGGCCAGCACGCAGGGCGGTGCCCGGTGCCACGACGGCGAGCGCGGAGCGCCGGCGCTCATCTCGGGCGATGCTCACGGGTCAGCACCTGCCTCACGATCTTGCCTCGTCACGGCAGTCTAGCCGTGACGAACAGGCCCGGCGGGGTGGGACTGCAGCGCTGAACTGCCCGCCCGAGCACACGCTAACCTCGTCACAGGCCGAGCGCGGCACTGATCGCGCCCCGCATATCGGTCACCTCGGTCACTTCCAGCTCGGTGCCGGCCACCGTGTCAGGCGGCCGCAGGCCGTCCCGCCGCCCGTGCCGGGCGCCGGTGTCAGCCGGGTCCGCTGGCCGCGCGGCCGCATGCCGTACGCTCACCGGCCGCGGGCCGTCGGCAGGCACGCTGGTCAGCCGGGCGCGCCCGCTCCCTGCCCGGACAGCCTCCGGGGCGGCCGGCGGCTGGGAACTGCCGGAGGCGACCCCGGAACCCGCCGGGATGATGGCCCGCCGGAAGCCCATCCGCTCCGCCTCAGCCAGGCGCCGCTGGATGCCGGTGACCCGCCGGATCTCGCCGGCCAGGCCGACCTCCCCGATCGCCACCAGATCCGGCGGCACGCTGATGTCGGCCAGGGCGCTGGCGACCGCGAGCCCGACCGCGAGGTCGACCGACGGCTCACTGAGCCGGACGCCGCCCACGGTCGCGGCGAACACGTCGCGGCGGCCAAGCTCCAGCCGGGCGCGGCGCTGCAGGACGGCGAGCATCATGCCCACCCGGGAGGAGTCCAGGCCGGAGACCACGCGCCGGGGCGGCAGATCAGCGACGACGGGACCCACGAGTGTCTGTACTTCGGCCACCAGCGGCCGCCGGCCCTCCAGGGTGACCGTCACGCACGTGCCGGAGACCGGGTCGTGCCGCTGCGACAGGAACAAGCCGCTCGGGTCGGCCAGGCCGGAAAGCCCGTACTCGCCGAGCTCAAAGCACCCGAACTCGTCTGTCGGGCCGTACCGGTTCTTCAGTGCCCTGACCATCCGCAGCTGGCCGCGGGAGTCGCCGTCGAAGTGCAGCACCACGTCGACCAGGTGCTCCAGGGTGCGCGGTCCGGCGACTGACCCGTCCTTGGTCACGTGGCCGACCAGCACCGTCGTCATCGTTCGCTGCTTGGCCAGCGCCGTGAGCGCCGCGGTGATCTCCCGCACCTGAGTGACCCCGCCCGGAACGCCGTCGACCCCTGCGGCGCTGATCGTCTGCACTGAGTCGACGATGAGCAGCGCCGGGTCAACGGCCTGCACGTGTCCGAGCAGCGCGGCGAAGTCCGTCTCCGCGGCCAGGTACAGCGCGTCGCTGACGGCGCCGATCCGGTCGGCCCGCAGCCGGACCTGGGCCGCGGATTCCTCGCCGGTGACGTACAGGACGCGCCCGGAGGCCGCGGCCAGCGCGCCCGCCTCGAGCAGCAGCGTCGACTTGCCGACCCCGGGCTCGCCGGCCAGCAGCACGACCGCGCCCGGCACCAGGCCGCCGCCCAGTACCCGGTCCAGCTCGTCCATCCCGGTGGGCCGTGCCCGCGCGGCAGCGGCGTCGACCTGGCCGATCGGAACCGCCGCGGTCGCCGGCCGGGCTGGCCGGAGCTGCGCCCGCGAGGTGGCCCGGCCGAGCTCTTCGGCCCGGCCCTCGGTGACGGTGCCCCACTCGCCGCACCCGCCGCAGCGGCCCGCCCACTTGGCGCTGCGCCACCCGCAGCCCGAGCACTCGAACAGAGCGGCAGTTGCAGATCTCGCCATGCTGGGAACGTACCGGGTGCTGCCGACACTGCGCCGTCGTCCGGCAGCGCGGCGCGCAGGCCGGCATAAGCTGGAGGCACGGGGCCAGCCCCGAACGGCGCACCCCGGCGGCCGCGACCGCGGCGGAAGTTCCGCCGGGCGCCCCGCCTGGATCCGCCCGGGCGGGCTAAGGAGAGACGATTTGCGCAGGTCACTGGCGTGACACCTATTAAGATCTCGCTGTCGACGGCCTCGGTGTTCCCGGAGCGGACTCCGGATGCGTTCGAGACCGCGAGCAGGCTCGGCTACGACGGGCTCGAGGTCATGGTGACCGCCAACCCGGTCAGCCAGGATGCCGAGGTGCTGAAGAAGCTCTCGGACTATCACGGCATACCGGTCGTGGCCGTGCACGCGCCCAATCTGCTGATCACGCAGCGGGTCTGGGGCCGCGACCCGTGAACCAAGCTGCTGAAGTCCCGTGACCTGGCCGAGGCCGTCGGCGCCCGGATTGTCGTCGTGCACCCGCCGTTCCGCTGGCAGCGGGAGTACGCCCGGTATTTCGCCGAGGGCGTTGGCGAGCTGTCGGCCGGCGGCAACGTCGCGTTCGCGGTGGAGAACCTCTACCCGCTGCTGCGCGGCGAGACGGAGATCGCCGCCTACGCCCCGCACTGGAACCCGGTGGAGATGGACTGCCGTGCCGCCACGCTGGACGTCTCGCATGCCGCGGTCTCGGGCTCCGACGTGCTGGCGATGGCCGCCGATCTCGGTGACCGGCTCGCGCACGTCCACCTGGGTGACGGCACCAAGCCGGGGCTGCCGGACGAGCACCTCGTTCCCGGCCGCGGCACCCAGCCGTGCGCCGAGCTGCTGCGGCTGCTGACCGACACCGGCTATGAGGGGCATGTGGTGCTGGAGGTCAGCACCCACCGGGCGCCGACGCTCGGTGACCGGCAGGCTGACCTGGCCGAGTCGCTGGAGTTCGCCCGCCGCAACCTGGCCGGGGCCCGCCCGGCGGGCGCGGGGACCCGCAGCTAGCAGCCGTCAGACCTCGACGATCAGCGTAACCGGGCCGTCGTTAACGAGCTCGACCTGCATGTCCGCGCCGAACACGCCGGTCTCCACGCTCCCTCCGAGTGCGCGCAGCGCATCCGCGAACGCGGTCACCAGCGGCTCCGCCACCGGACCGGGCGCCGCCGCGCTCCAGCTCGGCCGCCGCCCCCCTGGCCGTGCTCGCATACAGGGTGAACTGGCTGATCACCAGCAGCGGCGCGCCCGTGTCAGCGCACGACTTCTCCTCCGCCAGGATGCGCAGGTGGTAGATCTTGCTCGCGAGCGCCCCGGCGACGGCGGCGGTGTCGGTATGCGTGACCCCGACCAGGACGACCAGGCCCGGCGCGGTCAGCCAGGCCCGCCACCATGCCGTTCACGGTCACGCTGGCGCGGCTGGCGCGCTGCACGACTGCCCTCACGGACCGAGATTCTGGCACGCGCCCGCGCGGGCTGGTGCCGCAGATCACCCCGGCGCGTCCGCGACCTGCCATAAGAGCGGGAACGGGGCCGAATAGACTGCGGTAGCCCGCACCGCGCGGCACAGGAGGGTGCAGACCAGCCATGACTGACAGCACGACCGTCGGATCCGGCAGAGCGGCCAGGTCCGGCCAGGCCACCCTGATCACCGTGGCCCCGACGGGAGCAGAGTCGGAGAAGTCCGCCGTTCCCGCCCTGCCCGTCACCCTGGATGAGCTGGTCACGACGGCTAAGGAATGCCGCGAGGCCGGCGCCGCGGTGATCCATGTGCATATCAGGGACGCCGAGGCCCGGCCGACGCTGGACCCGGTGCGGTTGCGCGACACCGTGCACGCGCTGCGCGAATCCACTGACCTGATCGTCCAGCTGTCCACCGGGGGCGCGGTGACGGACAGCTTCGAACGCCGCCTGGCCGTCCTGGACGCGGGCCCGGATGCCTGCTCGCTGACCTGCGGCACGGTCAACTTCGGTGCCGACGTGTTCATGAACCCCTGGGGCTTCATGACCGAGCTGTACGCGAAGACGCAGTCGCTCGGCGTGGTGCCGGAGTTCGAGCTGTTCGACTTCGGGCACATCGCCTCGCTGCACCGCCTGCTCGCGCAGTTCGGGCCGCCGGCCGGCGGACACGTGCACTGCGACCTGGTGATGGGCGTCCCCGGCGGCATGCCGGGCGACGCGGCGACACTGGTACAGGCCGTCGCGGCACTTCCGGCGGGCGCCACCTGGTCGGCCACCGGGATCGGCCGCACCTCGCTGCCGGTGCTGCTGGCCGCGCTGGCCGCCGGCGGTCACCTGCGGGTCGGCATGGAGGACACGGTCACCTTCTCCCGCGGCCGCCCGGTCGAGGCCAACGCGGAACTGGTCGAGCGGGCGGCAGCAGCGGCCGAACTGGCTCAGCGGCCGGCCATGACGCCTGCCGCGGCGCGCGACATGCTGGGGGTGCCCGATCACCGCTGACAGCCGGAATCCCGCCGCTGACGTGGCCGCCGCCACCGGAGCACCGTTAACCCGGTCCTGGCCGAGGTCGTCAGGTCCGGTGTCGTCGAGTCGCGGCACCGGGGCGCGATTGCCGTTCTCGCTGCCGACGGCAAGGTGCTGCTGTCCGGCGGCCCGGCCGCCGAGCCGATGTTCCCGCGGTCATCCAACAAGCCGTTTCAGGCGGCGGCGATGCTCCGCTGCGGTCTCAAGCTGGACGGCGAAGCCGCTGGCGCTGGCCGCCGCCAGCCACTCCGGCGAGGACTTTCACGTGGCCGGGGTCCGCGCTGATCCTGAGCTCAGCCGGGCTCACCGAGGACGATCTGCAGTGCCCGCCCGACTATCCGCTCGATGAGCAGGCGAACCTGGCCATGATCAGGGCCGGGGCTGACCGCGATCGCATCTACATGAACTGCAGCGGGGAGCACGCCGCCAAGGGCCGACCCGCGCCGCCGGGCCGCGGCGGACCGTCCGAGAGCTACCGCGAGCCGGGTACCCGCCGCAGCGGGAGATCAGGGAACACCATCACGCGGCTGGCAGGCGAGCCGGTCGCCGCGATCGGGGTTGATGGCTGCGGTGCCCCGCTGATGGCCATCTCCGTGCTGGGCCTGGCCCGGGCGTTCAGGGCCGTCGTGCCGCCGAGCCTGGCACCGCCGAGCGGGCTGGGGCCGACGCGATGCGCGCCCACCCGGAGTGGACTTCCGGCACTGCCCGCCCGGAGCGGGCCCTGATGGCCGCGGTCCCCGGCCTGCTGCTGAAGTCCGGCGCCGAGGGTGTCGAGGGATTCGCGCTGGCCGACGGCCGGGCCGGTGCCTTTAAGACCGAGGACGGCGCCGCCCGCGGCCGGGTCCCGGTCACTGTCGGCCTGCTGCGCCTGCTGGGCGCCGAAGCCGAACCAGGCTCGGACTCCGGCGCCCTGACCGGGCTGGCGACCAGCCCGGTCTTCGGCGGCGGCGCCGTCGTCGGCGAGATCAGGGCCGCGGCGCTGCCGGGCTGACCGTGGCCGGGGGCGCCTCGGGGACGGGCTGCCGCCGCTCGCCGTCGGCGTTGGCGACGGCTTGGGCTTTGGCTGCGGGCAACCAGCCCTGGGCAGGCTCACCAGGCAGTTCGCGTTCGTGCCGGACTGCGGGAAGGCCTCGGCCAGCCCGTCGGCGATAAACAGCGACCGCTTCTCGTAGCCGGCCGAGGTGTAGTGGATGCCATCGTTGATGAACCAGCTCCGCTTCGGCAGCACGGCCCAGTTGAAGACCCGCATGTTCGGGTACCGGGCGCAGGCCTTCATCAGCGCGTCGTTCCACTTCCGCATGTTCGGCTCGGCGTACGGCCCGCTGTGCAGCAGCGAGATCACGTTCACCCACATGACCGGCTCGCCGCGGGTGACCTGCATCATCTCGTTGATGTGGGCCGTGAGCCCGACATTCGATCCCACCGCGACGTCAGCGGTGTCGTTGGTGCCGAGCGCGAGCACCCAGCAGCCGCGGAAGCCCTGCCAGATCAGGCCGCGGGCGGCGTTGTAGCCGTTCGTGGTGCCAGGCAGCACCTCGACCACGGACCGGGCGCCGGTGATGTTGGTGTAGACGCTCTGCACGCCGACGTCCTCGTACCTGGCCACCAGGCGCTGGCGCCTGTCCGGCAGGTAATCAGGCGAGACCATGCCCTCGGAGGTGGAGTCGCCGATGTGCGCGACGGAGGTGCAGGACGTGCGCAGCGGCCCGTTCTGCTGCTGCAGCGCGGCCGACTCCGGGCCGGGCGAGGTAGTGCTGCTCGGATGCCTGGCACTGACGTGAGCGACGGAACTGGTCGATTTCGACAGCGCTCCCGACCCTGCTCTCGAGCGCCGCCGCGCTCGACGCGACCGGGACGGCCACCGCTCCGGCGAGCCCGGCGCAGGCGACGACCAGGACGCCGGTTGCCCCGGTGGCGGCAGCCAGGCGCGAGGCGCCGACGCCAGCCACTTGACCGGCGCGAATGCGCTTCAAGGCCCGGCCGATGGCGCCATGCCGCACTGGCTCCTCGATGAACCGCCAGGACAGCGCCGCCAGGCCGATGCTGGCCGCGATCTGCCAGACGGCCCGGGGCAGGTCCTCAGACGCGTTGGCCGGCGTTGTCAGCACGATGACCGGATAATGCCACAGGTAGATGCCGTAAGACCGGACGCCGATCCAGCGCAGCGGGCGCCAGCCCATGGCAGCGCCGATCAGGCTGGCCGGGCAGGCAGCGGCGGCCAGGACGGCTGCGGTGGCGACGGCGAGTACCACCAGGCCGCCGTGGTAGAGGAAGTCCGAGTACTGACCGACTCGCCAGATCATCAGCCCGATGACCGCGAGGCCCTGGCGGTGGCCGGGACGTCCAGCACCCTGGCCACGGTCCGGCTCGACCGCCCCGCGATCTTGCTGGACCACACCATTGCGAGCGCCGCGCCGATCAGCAGGCCGCAGGCGCGCGTGTCCGTGCCCTCGTAGGCCCTCGTCGGATCGACCGCAGGCTGATAGATGACCCACATGAGCACGGCTGAGGCGGCGGCGAGAACGAGCGTCGGAAGGGCGAGCCAGCGGACCGCGGCGGCGTTGCGGCGGCGGCGGATGACGTACAGGCCGGCCAGCAGAACCCAGGGCCAGATCAGGTAGAACTGCTCTTCGACAGCTAGCGACCACAGGTGGTCAAGCGGCTGGGGCGGCGCGAACCGCGAAAGAGGACTGGCCCGCCGCGATGATATACCAGTTGCTTGAGTAGGTCGCGGCGGCCGCCACGGCCCCGCGCAGGTTCGCTAGCCGCGCCCGGTCCAGCAGCGTCACCCACGCGGTGACGATCGCGAGCATGACGAATAGCGCGGGCAGCAGGCGGCGGGCGCGGCGGGCCCAGAAGTTGGCGAGGCTGGCCCGGCCGGCGGCCAGCCACCGGCTGAGAAGCAGATCGGTGATGAGAAAGCCGCTAAGGGTGAAGAACACCCCGACGCCGAGCAGACCGCCCGGTGCCCAGCCGAACTGCTCATGAAAGGCGATAACGGCGAGCACCGCAATGGCGCGCAAGCCGTCGAGCCCTGGCATATAGCGCTGCTCCGAGCCAACCGGCTTCGGCATCTTTTCCCCCGGGCCTTGACACTTCAAGCGACCGGGGAAGTACCCAGATAGTTTCTTAATTACGTATTGTGATCGACAAAACCTGGCACGGACAATGGCGGGTAACCGGCGCGCCTGCCCGCTCGGCCCGGTCCGTCAGCTACAGCCACGGACCGGGGTGGTCGCCGGTAGCCCACCACGCACCCGCTGCTGTGGCCGCCTGCCGGGAACGCGGTGGCGAGCGCGCGAGCAATGGCATGCGCGCGGATGGCGTAACCGGCCGAGGTGTAGTGGATCCCGTCCGCCAGGTGCCACCAAGGCTTGACCAGGGCCGCCCAGTCGAAGATTCGCAGGTTCGGGTACGCCGGGCAGGCCGCGGCGAGCGCCGAGTTCCACTGCCGCATGATGGCCTCGGACCAGGCCCGCTGGAGAGCTCAGTCTGCGTGTTGACCCACAGCACGGGCTCGCCGTGCGCGGCGGACATCATCTCCTCGATCCGGGCCGTCAGTCCCACGGCCGATCCGGCGGCGACGTTGGCCGCGTCGTTCGTGCCGAGGGCGAACACCCAGCAGCCGCGGTAGCCCTGCTGGTACCACGCGCTGGCAACCCGGTAGCCGTTGACCTGGCCCGGCAGTTCCTCGACGATCGACCGGCCGCCGGACGCGCTGATCAGGACGTGCCGCACCCCGACGTCGCGATACTGCGCGCCGAGCCGCTGCGCCGCGTCCGGAAGCCACTGCGCCGAGACCATGCCGACCGAGGTGGAGTCGCCGATGTGGGCGACCGATGCGCACGAGGTGCGGGCCACCGGGGCCGGGCCGCCGGCGCGGGCCGGGGTCGCTGGCGCCGTCCGGGCGGGCCGGGCCGGCTGACCGGCCGGCGGGCTGGCGGCCGCAGCCCGCAGGGTGCCGCTGAAGACACCCGCGAACGCGGCGCTGATCAGAGCCACCACCAGCACGCCGGCCAGGCCCGCGGCGGCGATCACCAGCCGCCGCCGGCCGGGCACGCTGGCCCGTGGCGGTATATCCGATTCCGGCGGACGGCGCGTCCGGGCGGTAGGCCAGCGCATAGCGGCTCCGTTTCGAGTGCCAGGGGTTCAGTGCCAGGGGTTCGGCGCCAGCGGTTGAGTGCCAGGAGGTGGCCAGCTTCGGAGTCCGCGGCAGCGGTGGTGACCGGGAGAAATTGCCGCCTGCCTGCACCGGTCGCCCGGCCAGCGGCGCGGTCCGGCTGCCTGCCGGCAGGCCGGCCTTGGGTGCTCATAAGCAAGAACGCCCGGTCTTCCGGCGCCGATTCCCAGCCGGTGCTCCGGCGAGCCCGATGTGACCGGAGTCACCTGCTAGCTGGGGCGTTTGCTGTTGCAAGCACCGCAGTGCCAGACTGACGTCATGAGTCCGGTCAACGTGGGCGCCATCGGCGCGTACATCAGGGAACAGCGGGAGCAGGCCAAGATCTCGCTGCGCCAGCTGGCGCAGTCGGCCGGGATTTCCAATCCGTATCTGAGCCAGATCGAGCGCGGCCTGCGGCGGCCGAGCGCGGACATCCTGCAGCAGATCGCGAAGGGGCTCCGGATCTCGGCCGAGGCCCTGTACGTCCAGGCCGGGTTCCTCGAGGACCGGCCGCCCGGCTCGATCGTCAGGGACGCCGTGCTGACCGACGCGGAGCTGACCGAGCGGCAGAAGCAGATGCTGATCGAAATCTACGATTCGTTCCGCCGGGAGACGGCGATCGCGCGGGCCGAAGCGGGCGAGATCGACGAAGACGACGCCGGACTGCCGCCGGACGAGCTCGCCCTGACCTGGCCGGAAGACCTCACCCCGGCCGCCCTGGCCGGCCGCCGCGCCGGCTGGCGATTGCCACGCCGTACGCCGGATCGCCGGACGCGAACGGCAGCGACGAAGGACGACGAGGATTACGCCGACCTGGATGAGCTGGCGGGCGGCACCTTCGCCGCCGGACCCTGGCAGACGCCCGAGCCTGCTGACGATGAGGCTGCTGACAACGGGGCTGCTGACACCGAGGACGCGGGCCAGGGTGGCACGGTTCATCAGTTCCCGCCGCCGCCGGGACCAGGTAGCGTGTCGCCGTGACCCTCGTAAACCCGACAGCCCTCACGGTTGTCAACTTGTTCTTCTGGGTGCTCCTGCTCGGGGCATTCGTGATCGAGGCCTGGGCGTTCGGCGATGCCATCCGCCGTCCCAAGGCCGCATTCCCGGCGGCGGGCAAGCAGACCAAGCCCATCTGGCTGATCATCCTCGGCGTGGCCTTCGTCATCGGGATCGGCGGCGCCGTCGGCTACCTGACGCTGCTGAGCTTCTTCCCCATCATCGCGTTCGTCGCGGCCGCCATCTACCTGGTCGATGTCCGGCCCAAGGTCAAGGCGATCGGCGCCGGCGGCGGCGGCCAGCACATGGGGCCCTACGGCCCCTGGTGAGCCCGGCTGCCCGCTGCGAAGCGCTAGGCTCGACGGGCAATAACTTCCGAACTGCCGCCCCGTGACCGGGACTCGCACGTCCCGGCCTGGTGCCGCGGCGCGCGAGCGGAGTCCTGTCATGAGTGAATCGCAGTGGCGTACGCACCGGCTCGAGCTGGCCGATCAGACCCTGCGCGAGTGGGACGCCGTGGTCGTGCACAGCGGCGAGGACGGGATCGTCCTGGACCGCTCGGCCTTCTACCCTGGCGGCGGCGGCCAGCCGCCGGATGAAGGGGTGCTGCTGTGGGGCGGCGTCCAGACGCGCATCTCCGGCGCCAGGAAGGGCGACGACCTCTACCTGATCCCGGCCGAGGGCGACCCGGTCCCGCCCGCCGGAGCGGCAGTCCGCGGCGCGCTGGCCGATGAGCGCCGCACCGCGCTGATGCGGACTCACTCCGGGCTGCACGTGCTGTGCGGCGTGGTCTTCCGTGATTACGGGGCGCTGGTGACCGGCGGCAACATGGAGGAGCTCTCCGCGCGGATGGACTTCGATCTGCCTGAGCTCCCGGCGGGATTCAAGGACGCCGTCGAGGCCGCCTGCAACGCCGAGATTGGCGCCGACCGCCGGATCGACGTGCGCGTGCTGCCGCGGGCCGATGCGTTCGCGCTGCCCGACATCATCAGGACAGCCACGAACCTCGTGCCCGAGGACGTCGCCGAGGTCCGCATCGTCGACATCGTCGGGCTTGATCAGCAGGCGGACGGCGGCACGCACGTGGCCAGCACGAAGCACATCGGCCGGATCGAGGTGGCCAAGATCGAGAACAAGGGCCGCGGGTTCCGGCGGCTGCGCATCAGGATCGCCGACTGACGCGACCGCGCCCGCTCAGGCCGGCTCCAGGCCGAAGCTGATGACCCGCTCCGGGTAGACGCGGATGAGCTCCGCCGAGAAGCCCGGCGGCTGGGAAGCCTGCTCGCGCAGCGCCTCGGCGTGCCCGCGGATCTCGACGCAGCGCACCCGCCAGGGCTGGACCGAGGCAATGTCGTCGACGACGAAGGCCACCTTCGGGTTGCCGGCCAGATTCCGGAACTTGCGGCTGGCGCCCATGTTGCGGCCGCCGATATCGATGGTGCCGAGCTCGGCGTTGTAGCGGAACCCGACCGGGCTGTTCTGCGGCGCGCCGGTGCCATCCACGGTGGCGAGCCGGCCGAGCCGCTGGGTGCCCAGGTAGGCGACGATCCCTGCGCTCAGCGGGCTGGTGACTGCTGGCATGACCTGGCTCCTGTCCGCGCCGCCGGTTCTGCGGACTGCCGCAGGCCGGTCCGGCAGCGCTTACCTTGTCAGGAAGTAACGGCCGTGACCTCTGACTCCTTCCGAAATGCCGGCCGCCAGCCGGACATGTACCCGGTGTCGAAGGGAGCTGCCTTGCTGTCTCCGCCTGACGTCGCCGCGAGTGCGCGACGCCGACGTGCTGGCGGAGACCTTCCTGGCAGCCTGGCGCCGCCTTGATCAGGTCCCGCCCGCCGGCGAGGACCGGCTCTGGCTCTACGGCACTGCGCGCCGCGTGCTGGCCAATCATCACCGCGGCCAGCGACGGCGGCTGGCGCTGGCCGACCGGCTGAAGGCCGACCTGGCCGTGTCCTACCGGCCGGCCGACTTCAGCGGCGAGCTAGCCGAGATGGCCGCCGCCTTCCGGTCGCTGCCGGAGGCCGATCGCGAACTGCTCGCCCTCGCCAGCTGGGAAGGACTTGAGCCCGGTCAGATCGCCGTTGTTCTCGGCTGCGCGACGAACGGAGATTTCGCATGAACATCGTGGGCCAGATCTCGCCGGTCACAGACACCGAGGCAGCCGGACTGGCAGGGCCGGGCACGCTCGCCGCGCTCGCCGTCGCCGGCCTGCTGGCGACCTCGGCCGCCAGTCCGGGCGAGCACGTCGGACCGGTCGCCGTCGGCCCGGCCAGGCGAGCAGTACGAGTCGGCCGGGCTGGTCACGGCGAAGGGCGAAGCCATGCACGGCCTGCGGTTCACCGGCAAAACTGCCGCTCAGGTGGAGGCGATGCTCGCCCGGCGGGGCGTGCGGGTGGCCCAGTGGCGGGTACAGCGCGGCGGCCAGTGCTACACCGAGAGCCGCCGTACCGTGCCCGGCAGCTGGCGCATGTACCAGGCAGTCCCGTGGGCGCCCGGCCAGGTGCTCTTGTGGGCCAGCAGGACACTGCCCGTTCCGGCCTGCATGCCGGTGCCCGGATCGCCGGTCGCAACGCCCTCACCTGGTGCATAACCGGGGCGTGCGCGGGTAGCCGGGCGATGAGGGAAACAGGACAGCAGCGGCCGGGGCCCGGATTCCGGGGCCCGGCCGCTTGCTGCGGTCAGTGCAGCGGCAGCACGAGCAAGGCGGCCGGAACCGCGACGATGGCAGCGGAGACCACGACGATCAGCCCGAGCACGGTCGTGCTCAGGCCGGGGGCCGGGCGGAGCAGCCTGACCACGCGGGCGGCGACTTCACACTCCTCGGCCCGGTGGGCGACGCCGAGGGCGCCGGACGGCACGCCTCCGCCGCCCGCGGCGCCGACCCGCAGCAGGGCCGTCGCCAGCTCACGGGCGGGCCGCTGCCGCAGGGCGCGGTCGTCGGCGTGCATCTCGACGAGCAGGCCGACGGCGCCGTAAGCCCGCCGGGCGACCCCGGCCCAGCGGAAGGCCCGCAGCAGGGCCAGGAATGGCAGCAGGACCAGGTCATGCCGCTCCCGCAGGTGCGCCCGCTCGTGCGCGAGCACGGCCGCCAGCTCGTCGGCATCGAGCAGGTCGAGGGTTCCGGCGCTGATCACGATCGCGGACCGCAGGCCCGGCAGGCAGTACGCGGCGGCGGCCGGGTGGTCAACGACCAGTGCGCCGGGCACCTTGGGATCACCGTGGGCCAGCAGGCTCAGCAGTTCGCGCTGCCGCTGGCGGGCCCGCACGACCGATGCCGAGGCGGCGACCAGGATCCAGCACAGCACCGCCAGCAAGATCACTCCGGCGGCCAGGCAGACCAGCCGGAGCGCTCCGACCAGGTCGATGACCGCAGGCGGAATGCCGGTCCTGGCTATGCTCGCGAGCCGGGCGAGCGCGCCGGCGGCGACTGCCGTCCCGCGCGCGGTCACGCCGAAGCCGATGAGCGCGCCGACGGCGGCCAGGCCCCAGCCGAGTCCGATTGCCTGCCAGAGGAGGATGGCCGCAGCCGGCGACCGGCGCGGCCACGACGCCGCGGCGAGGGCACTGGCACCGGGAATGCAGGCGACGGCTACCGCGGCGAGGATCACGACGGAAGCGGACACGCTCACCCCCGGGCAGCCCCGCCGAGCGCTCCCAGGGCCCGGAGCAGAGTCTGGGCCTCGGTGCCGGACATACTGCGGGCGAAGCGCGCCAGCGCAGCCTGCCGGTCACCGGTCTGGTCCAGCGCACTCAGCATAAGCTCGGTCACGTAGGCTTCCCGGGTTTCCGCGGCACGGTAGTGCCAGGCACGGCCACTGCGCTCTCGCCGGGCAAAGCCCTTCTTGGCGAGCCGGTCCAGGACCGTCATCACGGTGGTGTGAGCCAGGTCCCGATCGGTGAGAAGCCCGCTGACCTCGCGCACGCTGAGCGGGTCCGAGGCTTCCCACAGCACGTCCATTATGGCGCGCTCAAGCTCCCCAAGTCGGTTCACGCAACAATTCTAACGTCGGCTGATCATGGCTCCTAGGCCGGCGGCCTGGCGGTCGCTGGCCGGCCCGCGACTGAGACGAGGGTCACGCCCGGCCGGGCGCGCTACCGTGCCCCTTGTGACCGTCCCTCGAATCGGCGTGAGCGTGGACCTGGTGATTCTCACGGTCCGGGGTGGCGAGCTGGCGACCCTGGCCTGGCGCCGGGACTCCGAGCCGTATGCCGGGATGCAGGCGCTGCCGGGCGGATTTATCCGGCTCGACGAGGATCTGCCGGCCGCGGCCGTCCGGGTGCTCGCCGAGCGGGCCGGCCTGCCGGGGGAGCCGGTGCACCTGGAGCAACTGCAGAGCTACGGCTATCCGGACCGTGACCCGACCCGGCGGGCGGTCTCGGTGGCCTACCTGGGGCTGGCGCCTGACCTTCCGGCGCCGGACACCCCGCAGATGTCCTGGCAACCGGTCAGAGCGCTGGCCCAGATGGCCTTCGACCACGAGCGGATCCTGCAGGACGGGGTGGAACGCGCCCGCTCGAAGCTCGAGTACACGGCCCTGGCCGCCGCCTTCTGCCGGGACGAGTTCACGGTCGCCGACCTGCGCCGGGTGTACGAGATTGTCTGGGGCGTCCAGCTGGACCCGCGCAATTTCCACCGCAAGGTCACCGGCGCGCGCGATTTCCTGGTCGAGACCGGGGCGGTGACCGCGTCCGGCGGCGGCCGCCCGGCCCAGCTCTACCGCCGCGGCAGCGCGGAGCTGCTGCACCCGCCGATGCTGCGGCCATCCCTGCTGCGGCCCGGCCGTCCGAGGCCGGAGCGCGCCGTACCCTGAGATGGTCAGCCAGCCGCCCGCTACCCTGTGACCACAGCCGGACCGGGGAGAGGCACGGGCGGCAGCGGCGAGCAGGTCAGGAGGACATCGGTGTCCGAGCAGTCACCACGCTTCAGGCAGGTCCTTGGCCAGTTCGCCGGCTACAAGCCGGGCCGGGCTCCGACCGCGACCGGCGGCAAGACATTCAAGCTCTCCGCTAATGAGTCGCCCTACGAGCCGCTGCCTTCGGTCGAGGCAGTCATCGCCGATGCCGGGCGGTATGTCAACCGCTACCCGGATAACGGGGCCGTCGCGCTGACCGAGGCGATCGCCGGTCATTTCGGCGTTCCGGCGGAGCACGTCGCCGTTGGCTGCGGCTCGGTCGGCATCGCCCAGCAGCTGCTGGAGGCGGTCGGCGAGCCCGGCGCCGAGGTGATCTACGCCTGGCGCTCGTTCGAGGCCTACCCGTACCTGACCGACCTGGCCGGCGCCGCCTCGGTGCGCGTGCCGCTCCGGGGGTTCGCGCACGATCTGCCCGCGATGGCGGCAGCGATCACCGACCGGACCAGGCTCATCTTCGTCTGCACGCCCAACAATCCGACCGGCACCGCGGTCCGGCGGCGCGGACCTGACGGAGTTCCTTGATCAGGTCCCGGCGGACTGCCTGGTGGTCATCGACGAGGCCTACGTCCAGTACGTCCGCGACCCCGAGGTCGCGGACGGCCTCAGCCTCTGCGCTGATCGCCAGAACGTGGCCGTGCTGCGCACGTTCTCCAAGGCCTACGGCCTGGCCGGGCTGCGGGTTGGCTACCTGATCGGACCTGAGCCGGTGGCCCAGGCGGTGCGCAAGACGATGCTGCCGTTTGCCGTGAACTCGCTCGCCCAGGCCGCGGCCATCGCCTCGCTGGCGGCCGAGCCGGAGCTGCTGGAGCGGGTGGAGCTCGTCGTCAAGGAGCGGGACCGGGTCCGGCAGGAGCTGCTCGGCCAGGGCTGGACGGTGCCGCCGACGGAGGCCAACTTCGTCTGGCTGCCGCTCGGCTCCCAGTCCGAGGACTTCTCCGCCGCCTGCGATGCGTCCGGGGTCAGCGTCCGGCCCTATCCGCCGGATGGTGTCCGGGTGACGATCGCGGACCCGGAGGCGAATGACGCGTTCCTCGCCGCGGCCGCCAGCTACCCTCACCGGGCCTGACCGGCCGGATTTCCGCGTCGGGAAAGGGGCCTCGCGATCTGCTGCGGCCCGGTTGAGCTGGAGGCCGTGCTCACAGCAGCCCGGCCAGACCGGGGCCACCGCTGGCGACTGGTCGCTGTGGGCCGGACCGCGCCTCCGCTGACCTGCCGTCATGCGCGGCCCTGCGAATACGACATTATGGGGCTATGACGGCGCTGGCGGAGATCGGGCACGGGCCAGGCAGCGTGGCTCTCCGGCTGGCCCGGCGCGACGACATCCCGGCGATCGTCGCGCTGATCGCCGCCGATCAGCTCGGCGCGACCCGTGACGGCGTGCGCGGCGACGCCGACCTGGCCGCTTATACCGCCGCCTTTGAGGCGATCGACGCCGATCCCGCGCACCTGCTCGTGGTCGCCGAATCCGGTGGCGAGGTAGTCGGCACCATGCAGCTGTCGTTCCTGCCCGGCCTGGCCCGCGCGGGGCGCCCTGCGGGCGCAGATCGAGGCGGTCCGGGTGGCCGAGAGCAGCCGGGGCAGCGGCCTCGGCGCGGCGATGATGACCTGGGCGGTGGACGAGGCCAGGCGGCGGGGCTGCGCCCTGGTTCAGCTCACGTCGGACAAGTCGCGGACCGGCGCGCACCGCTTCTACCAGCGGCTGGGCTTCGTGGCCTCCCATGAAGGGATGAAGCTGACGCTGTGAGCACTGACGTCTGCGAGCACCCGGCCGAAGCTCTACGTCATCCACGAGAACCCGGAGTGGTACGCGCCGCTCGCGGCCGCTTTCGACGCGGCCGGCCTGCCGCACGAGCCGTGGCTGCTCGGTGACGCGGCCATCGACCTCGACGCCGCGCCGCCGGCCGGGGTCTTCTGGTCCCGGATGAGCGCCTCCTCGCATACCCGCGGCCATCCGTTCGCCAAGGACCAGACCCGGGGCGTGCTGGCCTGGCTGGAAGCCGCGGGCCGCCGTGTGGTCAACGGCCGCCGGGTTATCGACCTGGAAATGAGCAAGGTCGAGCAGCTGGCAGCGCTGCGGGCGGCCGGCTTCGACGTGCCGAGGACGATTGCCGTCGCCGGCCGCGACGGGCTGGCGGCCGCGGCGAAGAAGCTGCCCGTTCCCTTCATCGCCAAGCACAACCAGGGCGGCAAGGGCCTCGGCGTGCGGTTGTTCGCGTCGCACGCGGACTTTGATGCCTACCTGGCCGGCCCGGACGACGAGCCGCCCGTGGACGGGATCACGCTGCTGCAGGAATACCTGGTCGCGGCCGAGCCGCGGATCACCAGAGCAGAGATCGTCGGCGGCGAGTTCATCTACGCGATCACCGCCGACACGGCGCGCGGCGGCTTCCAGCTGTGCCCGGCGGACGCCTGCGCGGTCAGCCCCGGCGGCGGCCCGGCCGCCGCGGAGCCGAGCCTGTTCGCGCTCCGGACCGGGTTCGACCATCCGGTGACCGGCCGGTACCTGGACTTCGCCGCCGCGCACGGCATCGGCATCGCCGGTTTCGAGTTCATCGAGACCGCCGATGGCCGGCTGGTCACTTACGACATCAACACGACGACCAACTACAACGCCGAGATCGAGGCGGCCGCGGACCGCCCGGCGCTGCCGGCGGTGGCGGCCTACCTCGGCCGGCTGCTGGCGGCGGGCCGGTAGCTGACGGGCGCCGGGGCGAGCGGAGGAACCATGCGGTTCGGGTACTGGATGCCGATCTTCGGCGGCTGGCTGCGGAACGTCACTGACGAGGGCATGCCGGTGTCCTGGCCTTACCTCCGCGACCTGGCGGCCGAGAGCGAGCAGCTCGGTTTCGACCTCTCGCTGATCGCCGAGCTCAATCTCAACGACATCAAGGGCCACCGGGCCGCTTCGCTGGACTGCTGGACCCTGGCCCCGGCCGTCGCGGCCGCCACCAGCACGCTCGAGCTGATGCTGGCCGTCCGGCCGAACTACCACGCGCCCGCGCTGACGGCCAAGGCGCTGTCCACGCTCGACCTCATCGCGCCCGGCCGGATCTCGCTGAACGTCGTGTCGTCCTGGTGGAAGGACGAGGCGGCCCAGTACGGTGCCCCGTTTGACGTGCATGATGCCCGCTACGCCCGCACGCAGGAGTGGCTGGAGATCGTCGGGCGGCTGCTGCGGGACGACACGGTCACGCATTCGGGTCCGCTCTACCAGCTCGACGGCACCGTGCTGGAGCCCAAGCCGTCCCGGCTGCCGCCGGTCTACATGGGCGGGGAGTCGCCGAAGGCGAAGGACGTGATCGCGGCCAGGGCCGACGCCTATGTCATGCATGGTGACGCGCCGGACGTGATCGCGGCCAAAGTCGCCGACCTGAGCCAGCGCCGGGCCGCCGCCGGCGGCGCGCCGCTGACCTTCGGTGTCTCCGGCTACGTAATCTGCCGGGACACGCAGGCGCAGGCGCAGGCCGAGCTGGAGCGCATCCTCGACGTCAGGTCCTCGGCCGGGGCCTACGCGTCCTATCAGGATTTCGTGGCCGGCTCGCAGCTGGAGTCGCGGGTCTCGCTGGAGGAGTACAGCGTGTCCAATCGCGGGCTGCGCAGCGGCCTGATCGGGACACCGGACGTCAGATCGCAGCCCGGCTGCGGGCCTATGAGCAGGCCGGAGTCGGCCTGATGCTGTTGCAGTTCTCCCCGCAGCGAGAGGAGATGGCGAGGTTCAGCCGGGACGTGATCGGCCGCTGGACCAGCTGAGCCGGTCCCGGCGGCTACGGCGTCAGCCCAGTCAGCGGTCCGTTCTCACCTGCTGCTCCGCGATCGGGTCCGGTGCGTGATCCGGGCCGTGTCCGCCCTGCTGACGCCCCTGATCCAGGTAAACGCGACGCTCGGCAGCCTTCGCCTGGCGGCGGCGCCAGAGTTTTCTGATGAGGAAGAACATCACAGCTCATTTCGCTGAGCGGACGAATGCCGTCGCTCCATCATGCCTCCGGCCGCAGCTGAGCGCGACTTCGCCGTCCTGCGGTCACCGCCCGGCCCGCGGTGATGCGAATCACCCGGCCCGTCAGCGGATATTCTGGCTGATGTGGAGAGCCGGGCGAGTGACAAGCTTCCCGGAGCCAGGGTGCGCGTGCGGCGGCGGCCCGAAGTCCCGTCCTCGGCGGACGGCAGGCCGCGGGAGTGGCTCGCGCTGGCGGGCGGAGCAGTCCAGGAGGCCAGGACCGAGGGGGCGGATCTCGCGCTGGTCGGGCAGCCGCTGCCGTATCAGCCCGGTCGCGCCGAGCGGCGCAGCGGCGTGCCGACCGAGGTCATCACATCCGACCACGTGCCGAGCTCCTGTACCTGCTCGTGGGCGTACGCACGGGGGAAGCTGACCCTGAAGCACTACAACGCGGCCTGCCGGGTGCACCCGGATACTCCCGCCCGCTAGCCCGGCTAGCGGGCTGACGGCGGGCTGACCGTGTCGCGGCGAGCCCATCGTCCCTGGCCGGGCTGGGCCGTGCTGGCGCCATCGGCCAGGACGAGCTGGCCGCGCCTGATGACGAACCGGGGCCAGCCCTGGACCGTCCAGCCGTCGTACACCGAGTAGCCGGCCCGCGACTGCATCCGCGTCCCGTCGATCACCCTGCGTTCCTGCGGGTCCCAGAGCGCAAGATCGGCGTCGGACCCGACGGCGATCGCGCCCTTGCGCGGGTACAGGCCGAACAGGCGGGCGGCGCTGCACGACGTCAGCTCGACGAATCTGTCCAGCGAGATCCGTCCGGCCACGACGCCCTCGGAGTACAGCATCGGCATCAGCGTCTCCAGATCGGCGACACCCTGCCGGGCGGTGACCACGTCGAGGGCCGGGTCGAGCTTGGCCGCCAGCGTCCACGGAGCGTGATCACTGCATACGGTGTCGATCTCGCCCGCCGCCAGGCCGCGCCAGAGCGCGTCGCGGTCGGCCTGGTCCCGCAGCGGCGGCGCGCCGACATATTTCGCCGCGTCCGGCTCGCCGAAGCGCTCCCCGGTCAGGTGCAGGTACAGCGGCCGGGTCTCGACGTAGACGGGCAGCCCGGCAGCGCGGGCACGGCGGCACCGGTCCAGGGCCGCGGCGGAGGACAGGTGGACGACGTAGGCGGGCGCGCCGGTCTGCCGGACCAAGGCGATGGCCTGGTCGACAGCGGCCACCTCGGCGCTCACCGGCCGCGCCGCCGGGAAGTGGCTGATCGCGCCGTGCCCGGACTCGATCAGCTCACGGCCAGCGCGCTGGAGCAGGCCGGCGTCCTCGCAGTGGACGAGCGTCAGCGAGCCGGCCCGGCCTGCGGCGGCGACCGCGTCGGCGAGGCCGGGCGTGCCGGCGGCGAATTCCGGGTCGGACAGGAACATCTTGATGCTCGTGTGCCCGGCGGCCGCGAGCGCGGCAATCTCGCCGGTGGCCTGGTCCCCGAGCGTGGCCAGCACCGGATGCAGGAACCAGTCGACGGCGGCCTCGGCGGCGCCGCCGGCCATGTCCCGCGCGATGGCCGCGGACATGGATTCGCCGGGCAGCGCGAACGTCATGTTCCCGACAGTCGTGATGCCACCCGCGATCGCCGCCAGCGAGCCGCTCCAGAAGTCGTCCACCCAGACCTCGCGCTCGCCGAGCCTGCCTGAGCTCCTCGGCCAGCGCGGCGCAGACCAGGTGCACATGGGCGTCGATGCCAGCCGGGATCACCAGGAGACCGCGGGCGTCGACGTCATCCGCGCCGGTCATGGCGCCGCCGAGCTGAGCTATGCGTCCGTCCCGCACGCCGACGTCGGCGATCTCACGGCGGCCGGGGCTGACAACCGTCCCGCCGCGCACGACAAGATCGAACCGCGGATGCGCTCATCCCAGCATCCTGGCACGCGCCCCGGCGTCGCCCGGCTAGGGGCGCCGCCTACGGAACCGCCGTCCGGTCGAGCTTCTCCACCACGAGCCGGTAGGACTGCCGGGGGCGGCCGGGATGCGGACTCCGGCGCGGCGGCAGCGGGAGAGCCAGTCCTTCGTCGGCCAGCGCGCGCAACTGCCGCCGCGCCGTCCTGGGCGTGACGGACAGCAGCTGACCGGTCAGCTCCGCGTCGACGACCGGAGTCGCGTCCGCAGCCAGTTTCTGCGCCAGCAGGGCCAGGGTCTCCAGGCTGCGCAGCCGGCTGAGGCTCGCCGGCGCGGATCCGGCGCGAGCGCCGCCCGGGCGGTCGGCGGCGCGCATCGGCGCCGCCGGGCGGGGCTGGACCGGAAGCCCGGCGGCCGGTCGCAGGGCGTCCGGAGGCGGCGACGGAGAGCCGGGCCTGCGGCCGCTGCCGGCTGCGGGTACGACGGGACGGCCCCGCGCTGACCGCAGCGTCCAGCCGCCGCCGGGCCGCCTCTTCCGCCTCGCGCTCGGAGCGGCCGGTGCCGATGCCGACATCCAGCTCGACGCCCAGCCGGTCCGCGGCGGCGGCCGCGAACGGCAGCTCGCCGTCCGCTACTCCGGCCAGGGACCCGCTCGTGGCCAGCACCAGGAAGCCATGCTCGCCGACCGGGCTGACGGCGGCAGCGAACTGCTGGGCCTCGTGGACGAGCAGCCCGTGGACGGCCAGCCGCAGCTCGTCGCGTGCCTGGCGGGAGGTGCGGCCGCTCCCGAAGTCGCGCAGCTCGGGCACTTCGATGAGGATGACGGCGAGCTGCGCCGCCGCCAGGGCCCGCTGCTCGGCGAGCAGGATGGCGGCGCGCAGCGCGGTCGCGATCGCGTGGTCAGACGGCCGGACGGTGACGACCGGGACGGCGCCCGCGGTCAGCCGGCGCGCGACCTCATCCAGGCAGGTGACGGCGGCCGAGGTCTGGCCGAGCTGCCACAGCCGGGCGTGATAGGAGGCCAGGGCGGCCGGGCTGGCGATTTCCTCGCGGACGTGGACCCGGTGAGCGGTGACGCCGGTCTCGGCGAGCGCGTGCGTGACGTCCAGCCTGCTGAAGGTGTCGAAGCTCGCCCGCGCCGGATCCAGGCCAGCCCGGCCGGCGCGGAGCAGCGCCGCGATTAACGGCCCGTCGGCGAGCTGGATGTGAACGGCGGGGCTGCTGAGCACCCCCGCATTCCGCGCATAGGCGAGCGGCGCGGGACTGGCGAACAGGCACGCGTCGACAGCGCCGAGCCGGGCGACCTTATCCGGCGCGGTGTGCTCGTCGGCATAGGCGGCAGGCAGCAGCCGGCAGCTGACGATCTCCTCGTCGGAGTCGGCGGCCGTCACTCGCAAGATGCCTGCCGACGGGCCCGGCAGGCCCGCTGCCAGCACGATCCGCTCCAGCAGCGCATGCGGTCCGATCAGGCCGACCGTTACTTCCTGATGGGCGCGCAGGTAGTCGCCCGTACTGCCCCGTCCGCCGCTGTCAGCCACTCTGTCAACCCATCCCCCCGGTTCTGACTTTGTTGCTACTTACTTCGTAGCTCAGTCTTGGCCCGCCGGGAAGAAGGCACAGTCATCCGGTCACGCACCGGGGTGGTTCCGGCGCGCCGAGCGGCGCGGGTCAGGGGCAGCCGGGCAGCGGCCAGCGAGGCGGCAGCGGGCTGGCTCCTGCTAGCTCACGACCTCGTTGGTGATATCCGCGCCGAGCGTCGCCAGCCGGGCGGCGACGGAGGCGTGGCCCCGGTCGATCAGGTAACCGGGCGCGACAACCGTCTCGCCGTCGGCGGCCAGGCCGGCCAGGATGAGGGCGACCCCGGATCGCAGGTCGTGCGCGATGACCTCGCAGCCGTGCAGCGGGGTAGGCCCGTGCGCGAGCACGGCATTGCCGGCCACCTCGACCTTGGCGCCCATCTTGTTGAGCTCCTCGGCCAGCATGTAGCGGCCGTCGAAGATGGTCTCCCGGATGTAGCTGGTGCCGTCGGCCAGGCAGCTGAGCGCCATGATCGGCGACTGCAGGTCGGTGGCGAAGCCGGGATAGGTGTCAGTGATCACGTTGATCGGCCGCAGCTGCCGCTCCCGGCGCACCTGGACGATCGCGCCGTGAGTGGCGAACTCGACGCCCATCTGCTCGAGCTTCCACCGCGCCACGCCGAAGTGCTCGAGGGAGGCGCCGACGAGGCTGATCTCGCCGCCGGTGATGGCGGCGGCCATGGCGAAGACGCCGGCGTCGATCCGGTCGGCCATCACGGTGTGCTCGACGGCCGTCAGCTCATCGACGCCTTCGACGGTGATGAATCCGGTGCCGCCGCCGGTGATGCGCGCGCCCATCTTGGTCAGGAACGCGATCACGTCGAGCACCTCGGGCTCGAGCGCGGTGTTGTCGATGATCGTGGTGCCGGGCGCCATCGAAGCCGCCATGATCAGGTTCTCGGTGCCGGTGTGCGAGGGCGTGTCCAGGTACAGGTGGGCGCCGCGCATCTGGTCGGCCTTGATGTGGATGACCGAGTCGCCCTCTTCGACGATGGCCCCGAGACGGGCGAAGCCGCGGTAGTGGAAGTCGAGGCTGCGGCTGCCGAGGTTGCAGCCGCCGATGCCCTCGATGGTGGCCTCGCCGAGGCGGTGCAGCAGAGCCGGCACGAACAGCACCGAGGCGCGGAACCGGCGGGCGATCTCCGCGGGCAGGACCGAGCTGGTCAGCTCGGAAGCGTCGACGACGAGAGTCCGCTCGGCTTCGTGGAACTTGACCACCGCGCCGACGGCCTGGGCCAGTTCGACGGCCCGCCGGACGTCCTCGATCACCGGGACGTTGCGCAGGACCGTACGGCCCTTCTCCGCCAGCAGTGACGCGGCGATCATCTTGAGTGCGGCGTTCTTGGCGCCCTGCACGAAGACGGTGCCTTGAAGCGGGTTGCCGCCCCGGACGATATAGCGGGTCTCTGGACCGCTCGTCATCGTGATGGAACTCCCGTCGGTTGGCTGCATCATGCCGACGCCCCGGAACGGACCCGGGTCCTCTGCCCATGCAGATGGCAGGCAACCATCATCCAGATCGCCCGCTTGTCGTGCCGTCAAGTATTCCACCGGTACCGAGCCCCCCAGACCATGATGACAGTGTTACGTAAGGTAGCTGAACGATTTCAAAGCGTCACCACGAGGGTTACCCCGCTCAGTTCCAATGCATCCCCGTGATACGTTCATACGCCGTTACATACGTCTGCCGGGTCTGCTCAATGACCCTGTCCGGAAGGGGCGGCGGGGCCTGGCCGCCGTTTCTGTCCCAGCCCGATTCCGGCGACGTGAGCCAGTCCCGGACGAATTGCTTGTCGTAGGAGATCTGGCTGTGGCCGGGCTGCCAGGATTCGGCGGGCCAGAACCGGGACGAATCCGGGGTGAGTACCTCATCGGCGAGCCGGAGGGCCCCGGAGTCATCGAATCCGAGCTCGATCTTGGTGTCGGCGACGATGATGCCGCGGCCGGCGGCCACCTCGGCGCCCCGCTGATAGACGGCCAGCGTGATCCGCTCCAGCTCGGCAGCCGTGTCCTGGCCGACCAGGGCGGTCAGCTCCGATCTGGTCATGTTCTCGTCGTGCTGCCCCTGCGGCGCCTTGCTGTCCGGGTCGAACAGCGGGCCGGGCAGGCGTGATCCGTCGGTGAGCCCGGACGGCAGAATGACACCGGCGACCGCGCCGTCGCGGCGGTAATCGGCGAGCCCGCTGCCGGTCAGGTAACCGCGGGCGACGCATTCCACCGGCACCATCTGAAGCGGGCGGCAGGCCATTGTTCGCCCCGCGAGCTCGGCCGGGACCGGAGCAGTTACGAGATGGTTCGGCACGATATCGCCGAGCCGCTCGAACCACCACTCGGAAAGCCTGGTGAGAATTTTGCCTTTATCCGGGATGGGCGTTTCCAGCACATAGTCAAATGCGGAGATCCGGTCGGACGCCACCAGCAGCAGCACGCCGTCATCGGTCTGATAAATCTCGCGGACCTTGCCGGAGTACACGTGCCTGAGCCCCGGCAGCGCGCCAACGGGCCCCGCGGAGCCGTCAGCGGCGGTCATGCCAGCTTCTCCAGCCGGTCGAAGACCCCGCCGAGGCGCCGTACGTAGCGTTCCGGGCTGGATACCTCGTCCAGCCGCGCCTCGTCGAGTTCCTGCCCGCGGACGGCGGCGTGCCGCCGCAGCGTCTCCCGGAACGGCACCCCCGACTGCCAGGTCTCCATCGCCGCTCCCTGGACCAGGGCGTAGGCATCCTCGCGGGACATCCCGGCGGCTACCAGCTCCAGCAGCACGGCCGAGGTGTAAATGAGACCGTGGCTTGACTCCAGGTTGGCGAGCATCCTGGTGGCGTCCACGACCAGGCCTTCCATGATCGCGGTGGTCTGCTCCAGCAGGTAATCAGTGGCGATGGCAGCATCGGGCAGCGCCACGCGCTCGGTGGAGGAGTGCGAGATATCGCGTTCGTGCCACAGCGGGATGCCCTCCATCACCGGGACCACCTGAGCGCGCACGATCCGGGCCAGCCCGCTGATTCGCTCGGCCTTCACCGGGTTCCGCTTGTGCGGCATCGACGATGAGCCCTTCTGGCCGGTGCCGAACGGCTCGGCCAGCTCGGCCACCTCGGTCCGCTGGCCGTGCCGGATCTCGATCGCGATCGCGTCACAGACCGAGGCAATGACGGCCAGCACGCTCACCCACTCCGCGATGCCGTCGCGCAGCACCACCTGGGTAGCGACGTCCGCGGGCCGCAGCCCGAGCTCGCCGAGGACCTCGGCCTCGATGGCCGGGTCGATGTTCGAGTAGGTGCCGACAGGACCGGACAGCTTGCCCACGGCGACCGACTGGCGGGCCCGCAGCAAGCGGTCCCGGCACCGGTGGATGGCGAACGCGAAGTCCGCGACCCGGTGCCCCCAGACGTCCGGCTCGGCGTGGATGCCGTGCGTCCGGCCCACCCGCAGGGTGGCGCGGTGCGCGAGAGCGTGCTCACGGAGCACGGCCAGCAGCTTCTCGCAGCGGGCCGTCAGCAGGTCGGTGGACTCGGCCAGCTGCAGCGCCAGCGCCGTGTCCAGCAGGTCCGAGGAGGTCATGCCGTAGTGGACCCAGGCGGCCGCCTCGCGGGGGCTGGTGTTGTTCGCCCACGCGGACAGGAACGCGATCACGTCATGACCGGTCACGGCCTCCAGCGCGGCGACCGCCTCCGGCGTCGGCGGCGGCGCGGCCGCCACCGGGGCGACAGCATCTTCCGGGCACCGTGCCCGCCCGGGCGTGCGCGGCCAGCACGAGCGTCTCGACCTGGCACCAGAGCTCGTACTTGCGCGCCTCGCTCCAGACATGGCCCATCTCGGGCAGCGTGTAGCGGTCTATCACCCCACTATCCTGCCGCATCAGCCGGAGCCGGCTCGCCGCCGGCTGGCCTGGCCGGGGGGCGTCTCGCCGCTGCCGTCGCCATCTCGCTCGGCGATGAGGGGCAGCACCAGCACTGCCGCCACGACCAGCAGCTGAGCGTCCAGCCCGGCGGCGGCCCCGATCGCCATGGTGGCCAGGGCCAGCACCGCCGCCGCGGCGCGCTGCCGGACCGGGCCCGTCCGCAGGATGCGCCGGATGGCCACGTCGCCGGCCAGGAAGAGGGCAGCTCCGGCCGCCAGGACGGCCGCCTGCGCGATCTTGATGCCGGTGCCGGGTCCCGCCGAGCGGCCGAGCACCGTGACCGCCGCCGGGTGCCCCGCGGCCGTGACGACAGCCCTGAGGATCGCGGCCGCGACTGCCACCAGCCCGAGCAGCAGCGGGATATTGCCGTAGAACAGCGCACCCAGTGCCAGCTGAGTCCGTCGCCGGCTATCAGCACGGGCCAGCGCCCGCCGGGCCCGGTCCTCATCGCCCGCCCCGAACACGATCCACCACAGGGCGGCCGCGACCGCCAGGCCGAGGATCGCGCTGGCCAGCAGCCGCCAGCTGACGCTCGCCGCATGGCTGATCGGGCCGGCCGCGCCGATGCCCACCGCGGCGACCGACTCGCCGATCGCCACGATCAACAGCGCGCTGTGCCGCTCGCTGAAGTGCTCGGGGCGCAGCTCGAAGAAACTGGCCGGCCGGACGATCAGCGGCGAGCCTAGCTGCACGGCCAGCGCCGCCAGCCACAGTGCGTAGGCCGCCGGCTGACCCGGCGGCGGACGCGCCGGCGGTCATAGATCTTCGCGGGTCCCCGGCGCCGGACTGGCCGCGATGTCGCGCCGGTACCAGCCGCCGCGCATCCGGATGAGGGCCGCTGCCTCGTACGCGCTCGCCCTGGCCGCGGCGAGATCCGCGCCGTGGCCGACGACGTTCAGGACCCGGCCGCCGCTCGCGGTCAGCCGCCCTGAGCTGTCGTAGGCGGTCCCGGCATGAAGAACATACGTACCGGGAACGCGCCCGGCCTCATCAATGCCGTCAATAAGGTCGCCGCTGACCGGCGAGGCCGGGTATCCCTCGGCGGCGATGACGACGGCCGCGGCCGCGCCGGGCAGCCAGGTCAGTGACCCGGCCGCAGCGAGGTCTCCGGCTGCCGCGGCGGCCAGCAGGCCGCCCAGCGGGGTGCCGAGGCGGTCGAGCACCACCTGCGACTCCGGATCGCCGAAGCGGGCATTGAACTCCACCACCCGCAGCCCGCGGGAGGTCAGGCAGAGCCCGGTGTACAGCAGGCCGCTGAACGGCGTGCCGAGCCGGGCCAGCTCGGCCAGCGCGGGTAGCACGACCGTGGCCATGGTCTCGGCGGCCAGGCCGGAAGGCGCCCAGCCAAGAGGCGCGTACGCGCCCATGCCGCCGGTGTTCGGGCCGGCGTTCCCGTCATGCGCCCGCTTGTAGTCCTGAGCGGGCAGCAGCGCGACGGCGGTGGTGCCGTCGCACAGGGCGAAGACGGATACCTCCGGCCCGTCAAGGAACTCCTCGATCACCACGGTGCCGCATGTCCGCGCGTGCTCCAGGGCCTCGCGCCGGTCGCTCGTCACGACTACGCCCTTGCCGGCCGCCAGGCCATCGGCTTTGACCACGTAGGGCGATCCGAACTCGTCGAGCGCAGCGGCCGCGTCCTGTTCGGTGCGGCACGTCCTGGCGGCGGCGGTCGGGACGGCGGCCGCGGTCATGACCTGCTTAGCGAACGACTTGGAACCCTCGATCATCGCCGCGCCCTGGTCCGGCCCGAAGCACGCGAATCCGGCCGCCCGGACCGCGTCGGCGACGCCGGCCACCAGCGGAGCTTCCGGGCCGACCACGACGAGGTCCGCCGCTGTCTTCGCGGCCAGCGCCGTGACCTGGCCGGGGTCGGTCGGGGTGATCGGGTGGAGTTCCGCGACCTCGGCGATGCCGGGATTGCCGGGCGCGGCGTGCAGTTCAGTGACCGACGGATCCCTGGACAGCGACCGGGCGAGCGCGTGCTCACGGCCGCCCGAGCCGAGGAGTAGTACTCGCACGGCGCCGAGCCTACCGGCTGAGCTGGCCGCGACGGCTGCGGCCGGCTGGGCGCCGGAGGTCGCCGGCGCGGGCGCCGGACCGGCCAGCCAGCAGCACAGCACCGCGGCAGGCACTTCCGCCGCGGCAGCCATCAGCAGCGAGATCAGCTGGCCCGAGCCCGGCGGCGCGGTCGTGACGTCGAACCAGGCGTCGGCGGCCAGCAGCGCACGCGGTAGCCATCGCGGTCAGGCAGTACCGTGCATCCCGGCGCAACATCAGGATGCCGGTGCTGATGAGGCCGGCGGCCTCCATCCCATCCAGGCCGACCCAGGCGGCGGGCCAGTGCCAGGCGATCGGATGCGATGGCAGGCTCACGGCGAGATAGACGAGCCACGGCAGCATGCCCGCGCCCGCCGCGGCCAGGCCAAGCGCGATCAGCTGCGGACTGAGGCAGCTGGCGGCGGGCCGGTCTGCGCCGGGCCGGCCAGTCGCGGGCGCGGCCGGGCAACGGGCGGGCCAGCGTCCCTGTCCGGTGCGGAGCTGTCCGGCGGCCGGGCGCGGCGGCTGAGCGGCGGCCGGCGACATCATCGCGGCCATCGGCCTCGCGGCCGATGGTCCCGGTGCAGCTGTTTCGGTCGCGGCCGTCTCGGTGCAGGCGGGCCCGTGCGCAGCGGCCGCCGGAGCTGACGATGACGGCATCGAAACCGCCCGCGGCGACGGCCAGCCAGCCCCACGAGCCGATCACCATGACCTCTCCCGCGGACCAGGGCCGCCGCCGCCCGAGGCCGAAGTCGGCACGCAGCAGGGCGCCGGGCGCAGGCAGGCGTCCCCAGGCCAGCGCGCACGGGCCGCGAGCGCTCTCGGCCGTCCGCGCTCCCCGCAGCAGCGAGCCCGCCAGCCGGGTGGAACTCATCACGTCCAGCAAGATCCCGGCCTCGTAGATCTCCAGCGCCGGCCACGCCGACTGAGGCCCCGCCACCCGGACTGTCCAGGGAGACAGATCCGGCGGCCTTGCTTCCCCGGTCCGTCCGGCCACGCACAGCCGGATGCCGGCGATGCGGTCTGCATGTCCGCGGCTCCTTCCGTGCCCGCTGTCGCGGGCTCGGACATCAGCCTTGCGGCCGGAGCGGCGGCGGTCAGTAGCGCGCGATTCCGGAACGGTGGTGGTGCTAGCTACCGGCCGGAGGCGGGCCTGCGCTCCATGGCGGCGCAGCCGCGGCGGGCGCATACGGTGGTGCGCATGGCAGCGGCGGTCGCAGGGCGGCGACGGCCGCCGGGCGGCTGCGGCACCGTTCCGGCTGCTCGGCCGGATCGCTCAGGAACACCACCTTCGTGGTCGCCGGAGTGCCGGTGCAGCTCGCCGCGATCGCGGTGCTGGTCGCGCCCTGGATCCTGCCTGCACTTCCTTGTCATCAAGCCTGTGGCAGGCGGCGGCGGCCATGCTCGCTGGCCTGGCGGCTGATCCTGCTTGCCCGCGCGCCGCTGACAGCCATCCAGCGGCACCGGTTCTGGTCGTTGCTCGGCATTGACATCCCGCGTCCCGCGGGCGGAGATGCCGCCTCGCCCGGCCGGCTGCTGACCGCGGCGCGCTCGGAGGCAACCTGGCGCCAGCTTGCCTATCACGTCAGTCGTCGGGCCGGTGCTGGCCCTGGGCGGCATCGCCACCCTCGCGAGCTGGGCCGCCGGCGCGGCCCTGGCATCGAGCTATCGTCAACACGTTCGTGTTCTCCTCCCCGTACAGCAACTCCCAGTCGGTTCCGCCGAAACTGAAGGTGAGCCTGACCCTGGGCGGGATCGTCCTGTTGCTGGCGGCTCCGTTCCTGGCGGCCGGCGTGACCTGGCTCGACGCCAGGGCCGGGCGGGCGCTGCTCGGCCCGAGCCGGTCGCTGGAGCTGGAGCGGCAGGTGGAGACGCTGTCCGAGAGCCGCGCCGGGGTGGTCGACGCGGCCGACGCCGAGCGGCGCCGGATCGAGCGTGACCTGCACGACGGCGCGCAGCAGCGGCTGGTCTCGCTCGCCATGAATCTCGGCCTGGCCAGGGCCACCATGACCGACGCGCCCGAGCCGGTCAGGCAGGTCATCGCCGATGCCCACGAGGAGGCGAAGGAAGCGCTGGCCGAGCTGCGTAACCTCGTCCGCGGGCTGCATCCGGCGGTGCTGGAGGACCGCGGTCTTGACGCGGCCCTGTCCGGGATCGCGGCCAGGGCACCGCTGCCGGTCCGCGTGACCGTCAGCGTGCCGCAGCGGGCGTCGCCGACAGTCGAGGCTGTCGCCTACTTCGTGGTCTCTGAGTGCCTGACGAACATCGCCAGGCACGCGGCCGCCACGAAGGCCGAAATCCACGTCAGGCGCACCGGTGACGTCCTGCTGATCAGGGTCAGCGACGACGGCGCCGGCGGCGCTGACCCGGCGCGCGGCACCGGGCTGGCCAGCCTGGCCCACCGGGCGCGGTCGGTGGACGGCACCCTGACGATCGACAGTCCGGCCGGGGGCCCGACGGTGATCATGGTGGAGCTGCCGTGCGCGTCGTGATCGCCGAGGATTCAGTCCTGCTGCGGGCGGGCCTGACCAAGCTGCTCGCCGCCGCCGGGATTGAGGTACTTGCCGCTGTCGGCGACGCGGACGAGCTGCTCGCCGCCGTGCCCGCGCAGAAGCCAGACGCGGTCATCGTGGACGTGCGGATGCCGCCCAGCCATACCGATGAGGGCATCAGGGCCGCCCTGGTGATCCGCCGCGAGTGGCCGGAGGTGGCCGTCCTGGTCTTGTCGCAGTACGTCGAGGAGCGGTACGCGGCGGATCTGCTCTCGGCCAATACCAGCAGCGTCGGCTACCTGCTGAAGGACCGGGTCGCTGACGTCGGCGAGTTCGTCGAAGCGCTGCGGCGCGTCGCTGACGGCGGCACCGCCCTCGATCCCGAGGTGGTCTCCCAGCTGCTGGTGCGGCGGCGCAGCGATCCGCTCGACCGGCTGACGCCGCGCGAGCACGAGGTCCTGAGCCTGATGGCGGAGGGGCGGTCCAACTCCGCGATCGCCCAGGCGCTGGTCATCACCGACAGCGCCGTGGCCAAGCACATCAACAGCATCTTCACCAAGCTCGACCTGCATCCGGGCGACGGCGACCACCGCCGCGTGCTGGCCGTGCTGCGCTTTCTCGAGCTCGGATGAGCGCGGGCAGGCCCCGGCCGGCCCGCCCGCGCCACCGGTGGATCTGGGTCGTCGTGGCGGTGCTGACGGCCGTCGTCCTGGTGACGCCGCCGGCGCTGCGGGTCGCGCTGAAGCAGGACCTGCACCACGAGTTCGCCCAGCTCGGCCTCTACCGCCACCCCGTCACCGCGGTGCAGGTCAGCGCGCCAGGTAACGCGGTGGCCGTCACTGTCGGGGAGCCCGGCCAGGTCAGCGTCAGCGGCGAGCTGACCTGGCTGTTCTCCCGGCCGGTCGTACGGCACGCCTGGCACGGCAGGACGCTGGCCATCAGCGTGCGGTGCCCGGCACCTGACCTGTTCGAGGACTGCTCGGCCGGGCTGACCCTGCACGTGCCGGCCACCGTCGCCGTTGCCGTCAGCGTCGGGGCCGGCAGCGCGGCCGTCACCGGCCTGGCCGGCCCGGTCCGCGCGGACGCGACCTCCGGCAGCCTGACGCTGGCCTACCTCAGCGGGCCGGTGCTGGCCAGCGTGACCTCCGGCAGCATCAGGGCGGTGACCGGCCTGACCTCGCGACGGCTGACTGCCGGGGTCGGGTCGGGCTTCCTGCTGCTGGGATTCGACCGCGCGCCGCTGTCGCTGTCGCTGTCGATCGGATCAGGCAGCGGGAAGATCACGGTGCCGCCGGCGAGCCGCTACCGGATCACTGACGCCGCGAGCGCGGGGGCCGTGCATGTCGCCCCCGGCCTGACCAGCCCCGGCGCGGCCGGCCTGATCTCGGTGGAGCTCGGTTCCGGCGGTCTTGCGATCGGCTATCCGGGCGTCGGGGGCGCTGGCTCGTGACCGCGGGTCACAGTATGTCGCGGAGCTGGACCGTCTGATCACGCCGCGGGCCGACGCCGACAGCGGAAACCGGCGCGCCGATCAGGTCCTCGACCGCCCGGACGTAGGCCTGCGCGTTCTTCGGCAGGTCAGCGAAGTCACGTGCGTCTGAGATGTCCTCCCACCAGCCGTCGAGGTACTCGTAGACCGGGACCGCGTGGTGGAAGTCGGTCTGGGTCATCGGGATCTCGTCGAACCGCTTGCCGTGCACGTCGTAGGCGACGCACACCGGCACCTTCTCCAGCCCGGACAGGATGTCGAGCTTGGTGATGAAGTAGTCGGTCAGGCCGTTCACCCGGGTGGCGTAGCGCGCGATGACGGTATCGAGCCAGCCGGTGCGGCGCGGGCGCCCCGTGGTCGTGCCGTACTCCGCGCCTGCCTTGCGCAGCCACTCGCCCTGGGCATCGGTCAGCTCGGTGGGGAACAGGCCGGCCCCGACCCTGGTGGTGTAGGCCTTCAGGATGCCCATGACCGTGGTGATCCTGGTCGGCCCGACGCCCGGATCCGGCGCACGCGCCGCCTGCGGTCGGCGACGACGAGGTGACGAACGGATAGGTGCCGTGGTCGACGTCGAGCAGGGTGGCCTGAGCGCCTTCCAGCAGCACGACCCGGCCCTCATCAAGCGCCTTGTTGAGCACCAGCCCGGTGTCAGCGACGTAGCGGTCCAGTCGCTCCGCGTAAGCGAGGTACTGCTCGGTCACGGCGTCGGCGTCGATGCCCCGCCGGTTGTAGACCTTGGTCAGGACCTGGTTCTTTTCCCGCAGGGCGAGCTCAAGCTTCTGCTGCAGAATGCCGGGATCGAACAGGTCCTGCACGCGGATGCCGACCCTGGCGGCCTTGTCGGCGTAGGCCGGGCCGATGCCGCGGCCGGTCGTGCCGATCCGGGCGTCGCCGAGGTAGCGCTCGGTGACCTTATCCAGCGCGACGTGGTGCGGCATGATCAGGTGCGCATCGGCCGAGATCAGCAGCCGGTCCCGCCAGACGCCGCGCTGGATCAGGCCGTCGATCTCCTCGAGCAGGACCTCAGGGTTGATCACGACCCCGTTGCCGATCACCGAGGTCGCGTGCTCCGACAGGGCCCCCGACGGGAGCAGGTGCAGCGCGTAGCTTTCGTCGCCGATGACCACGGTGTGCCCGGCGTTGTTGCCGCCCTGATAGCGGACGACGTAGTCAACCCGGTCGCCGAGCAGGTCGGTGGCCTTGCCCTTGCCTTCATCGCCCCACTGCGCGCCGACGATCACGATGGCGGGCATGTCACAGGTCCTTCCCGTAACAGAACGAAAGCCCCGTGCCCACGTCTTTGCGGTGAAATTGCAAGCGCGGCAAGGGGCTCTTGCATTCAGATGTTACCGGACAGGCCTGAGGTCGCGGCCCGACTTGCCCGGAGCCGCGTACCCATCATGATCACGAAGACTTTTCGGGGTCAGAGCGCGGAAAAGTTTACGTCCGGGCGCTGAACTACGAGCTGAGTGCCGCGACCGCTGCCGGGCTGGAGTCAGCCAGGAAGATCTCGCACCGGGCCGCCTCGTCGTCCTCGCCGATCGCCGCCGCTGCCGCCCCAAGCATGTGCAGTGAGCGGAGGAAGCCCTGATTCGGCTGGTGCTGCCAGGGCACCGGCCCGTGCCCCTTCCAGCCCGCCCGGCGCAGCTGGTCAAGGCTGCGGTGATAGCCGGTCCTGGCGAACGCGTAGGCCGTGACCGGGTCCCCGGCCGCCATCGCCCGTTCGGCCAGCGCGGCCCAGGCCGCGCGGTAGTCAGGGAACCGGGCAGCCACCTCGGCCGGGTCACTGGCAGCGGCGAGCGCCGCCCGTGCCTCCGGGTTGATCAGGGAGCAGGGTTTCCGGCGGGCCGCCGAGCAGGTTCTCTCGCATCATGTGATCATCCTGCCGGGTGAGCACCAGCAGCCGCCAGCCGGCTGGCCGCGCTGACCCCGGGCGGCCTCGTTCCCGGTCGCGAGCTTGTCATCAGGCCAGCTTCGTCCCCGCGGACAGCAGGTCCTCGCAGGCATGCACGACCCGGTCGCTCATCGCTGCCTCGCCGGCCTTCCCCCAGGCCCGCGGGTCGTAGGCCTTCTTGCTGCCGACCTCGCCGTCGACCTTCAGCACGCCGTCGTAGTTGCTGAACATGTGCCCCGCCACCGGCCTGGTGAAGGCGTACTGGGTGTCGGTGTCCACGTTCATCTTGATGACGCCGTAGCCGATGGCTTCCCTGATATCTTCCAGGTCAGACCCCGAGCCGCCGTGGAAGACCAGGTCAAACGGCTTGTCCTTGCCGTACTTGGCGGCGGCCGCGTCCTGAATCTCCTTGAGGATGGACGGGCGGAGCTTGACGTGGCCCGGCTTGTAGACGCCGTGCACGTTCCCGAAGGTCGCGGCCAGCAGGTACCGGCCGCGCTCGCCCAGGCCCAGTGCCTCAGCGGTGGCGATCGCGTCCCCGGGCGTGCTGTACAGCTTCTCGTTGATCTCGCCGACGACCCCGTCTTCCTCGCCGCCGACGACGCCGATCTCCATCTCCATCACGATGTGCGCGGCGGCGCACCGGGCCAGCAAGTCAGTGGCGATCTGCAGGTTCTCCTCCAGCGGCACTGCCGAGCCGTCCCACATATGAGACTGGAACAGCGGGTCCTCGCCGCGCTGGACCCGCTCGACCGAGATCTGCACGAGCGGCCGCATGTAGGCGTCGAGCTTGTCCTTCGGGCAGTGGTCCGTGTGCAGGGCGATATTGACCGGGTACTTCGCCGCCACTGTGCGGGCGAAATGTGCCAGCGCCACAGCCCCGGTGACCATGTCCTTCACGCCCTGGCCGGACAGGTACTCGGCCCCGCCGGTCGAGATCTGGACAATGCCGTCGCTCTCCGCCTCGGCGAAGCCGTGGATGGCGGCGTTGAGCGTCTGGCTGGAGGTCACGTTGATGGCCGGGTAGGCGAAGCCGTGCTCCTTGGCCCGGTCCAGCATCTGCGCGTAGACCTCGGGCGTCGCGATGGGCATGGCGCGGAATCCTCTCGTGCTCAGTCAGGCTCAAACACTGCGCTTATTCACTGCGCCCAGTATTGCGGAGGCGGCGCGGGCGCCCAAGCCTGCAGGCCCAGTTGTGGGGCATTACCGGGCCGCCGGCCCGTGCGGGTCTAGTCTGCAGACATGGGACACCACGACGCGGACCCCGCCGAACGCCGCCGCTATGCCGGCGTCGTGCTGCTTTCGGTGACGGTTCTGGCGCTGCTGCTAGTGGGTGCGTTCGCGCTCAATGCGTTCTCGCACCACTGACGGAAAGCGTCCTCAGCCCAGGCCGAGATCGGCAAGCTCGAACGCGGGGAGGTAGGGAAGCCCCCGCTCTGCAATCTTCAGCCGCGCGCCGCGCTCGACGACGACGGCCACTCCGACGACCTCTGCTCCGGCTTCCTGGAGCGCGTCCACGGCGGTCAGCACGGAGCTGCCGGTCGTGGACGTGTCCTCAACCGCGAGCACCCGCCGCCCGGCGACATCCGGCCCCTCGATCCGGCGCTGAAGGCCGTGCGCCTTCTCCGTCTTGCGGACGACGAAGGCGTCCAGCTTGCGCCCGCGGGCGGCGGCGGCGTGCAGCATCGCGGTGGCGACCGGATCTGCGCCAAGCGTGAGGCCGCCCACGGCGTCGTAGGCGAGACTGTCGGTGGTGTCGAGCATGACCCGCCCTGCCAGCGGTGCCGCGCGACCGTCGAGCAGGACCCGCCGCAGATCGATGTACCAGTCGGCGCGCTGCCCCGAAGACAAGATCACCTCGCCCTGGACGACCGCGAGTTTCCTGATCATGGCCAGCAATTCGTCTCGATCGGTCACGGCTGCCGAGCCTACCCGGCGAGCGGGCCGGGCACTGGCCGCCGCCTGGTAGCTTCTGCGGGCCGGTCGCATCTCCGGCGCCTGGCCGCGGACAGCTGCCAGAATCGCAACATGCACATGTGCCGAACTGGCGGCACGAAACCGGCCTGGTGGATACGTCCGCGATCCGCGCTATGTGCCACGGCCGCCATCAGCCGCTGGTAACGTCACGCGCAAGGGAAGGACGGTGTCGCGTTGGACCGCTGCGCGCTGTTCGTGGACGCTAGTTACGCGCTCGCTGAAGGCGCGCAGACCGTCCACGGCACTCGCAATCGTGACTCGGTGTCCTGGGATTACCCGGGTCTGGTGAAGTTGCTCGGCAGCCTGTCCAGAGACCGCACGGGCCTCCCGCTGCTGCGCTGCTACTGGTACGACACCTCGGCCGACGGCAACCGCGCGGCCGAGCACGACGCGCTCGCCGACATCCCCGGCGTCAAACTCCGGCTGAGCAAGATCCGGCCCAACCGCAAGGAAGGCGTGGAAGCGGAGATCCGCAAGGATCTGACGGCGCTGGCCAGGAATCATGCCGTCGGCGACGTGGTCATCGTCAGCGCCGAGGAGGACCTCGCCCCGGTCATCGCCGAAGTGCAGGACCTCGGCATTCGCGCGGTGCTGCTGACCATTACCGCCCCGGACGGCAGTGATGTCGTCTCCAGGGCCCTCCGGCAGGAATGCGACGACCTCATCGAGGTGTCCGGCGCGCACCTGCGGCCGTACGCCGACCTGATCTCCGGGGCAGAGCCGCAGCTGGCCGCCACCGGGTACCGCGCGCCGACGGCCATCTCCGCGCAGGCCAGCGGCCCGCAGCCTGCCATCGAGGCTCCGGCGCAGCGGATCTATGCCTCGCCGGTGGCGGCCGAGTTCGAGCCCGCTGCCCTCGTCGGCCTGAGCACTCCGGTGCCGGCGGCGGGAGAGCCGGGCCCCGGCCAGGACGCGGCCAGGTTCGCCGCGGCCGCGAGTTCTGGCGGATCGGGCGGCGCTGGTTCCCCGGCCCAGAGCGGCAGCCAGCAGAGTCAGTCAGACCCGGCCCGTGGACAGGGTCAGGTCCAGCTGCCTGCCCCCGTGCCGGCGCAGCAGCCCTACCCGAGTCCCGACGCCAGCCGCGGGATGCCGGGAGCCGTGGCGGCCGGACTTCAGCCGGCCGGGCAGCAGGCAGCGTCCGGCCAGCAGGAGCCGGCCAGGCAGCAGGCGCTGGCCGGACAGCAAGCGCCGGCAGCGCAGCCGCACGCCGGGGCCGGGCAGCCGGGGCCGCAGTCGGCACCGGGCCAGCCGGGTGCCCCCGAGCCAGGTGGGCACACCGGCCCAGCGGGGTGCGCCCGGCCAGGTCGGTGCGCCCGGTCAGTTCGGGCAGCAGGCAGCTGGCCAGAACGGCTCCGGCGGCATTCTTCCGGGCTCCGGGTACTCCACCGCGAACGGCGGCGGCGGCCCGCTGCCGGACCCCGGCACTCAGGCCCCGAGCGGAATCTCCGGCGGCGTCGACGTCAGCGGCCCGGTGAGCGGCCTGCCGCCCGCGCCACTCGGTGGCATGCAGGGAACCGCACCTCAGGGCAGCAGCCCGGCCAACGGGCAGGGCGGCTCCAACGGCCTGCCGCACGGCGGGTCCAACGGGCTACCGGGCAGCAGCCCGTATGGTGACCAGCCACTCGGGATGCAGCCGGGCAGTGGTCAGGACGCCGGCCTCCAGCACGGCACCGGACCGGCGAATGGCCTGCCTGCTCGTGGCCTGCCCGGCAACGGGCATCCCGGCAACGGGTTCGGGGGCAACGGGTTCGGGGGCAACGGCTCGCCGGGCAACGGTCTGCCCGCCGGCAGCTACGGCGACAATGGCCTGGGCGCTCGGTCGGTTCCTGGCAGCCTGAACCAGGGCGGCGGCTTGCCGGAGCTGAATCAGCAGCAGAACGGACTCGGCCAGAGCGTCCAGAACGGCTATCCGGTCGGTCCGGGCGGTGTGCCGGGAAGCGGTGTGCCCGGCGCCGGTGGTTACGGTGGCAGTGGCTCCGCTGGAGTTCCCCAGAACGGCATGCCGCCACACAGCGCCGGCCAGCCCAACGCTGCCGGTCAGCAGCCGAACGCCGGCCAGCCTAACGGCGCTGGCCAGCCCAATGGTGGCGGCCACCAAGGACTCACCTCGCGGCAGGGCCCCCTTCGGGGCAGGGCCTCCCTTCGGGGCAGGGCCTTCCTTCGCAGCAGGGCCTTCCTTCGCAGCAGGCGCTGCCGCCTCAGCCCGGCCGTCCGCCGGGCCAGGTCCACGGACTGAGCCAGCTGGGGCTGCCGCCAGGCTCGGCCGTACCGCAGCAACCGATCCCCGGCCAGGGGTCTGGCTTCGGCGGCCCCGGGCAGCAGGGTCCTGGCGACAGCGGCGGCCAGCTGCCGTCGGGCGGCCTGGCGCCACCGGAGTCGCAGCGGCCGCCAGTGCAGCAGCGGCAGCTGCCTGCCGGCGGTAGTTCGCACTACCCGGCCGAGCGCTCTGCACCCTACGGTGGCTTGCCGCCGTCAGCCCCTTACGGCGGCCCGGCGAGCATGCCGTATCCGCCCTATGGCGGCCCGTCAGCTCCGGTGGCCCCGCCAGCGCTGTCGGTCGGCGATGCGGTCCAGTCGGCGCACGCGGAGGGCTTCGGATTCGGCGAGGCAGTAGCCAGGGATGCGCCTGCACTCTGGCTTGAGGCGGTGCTGGCGCGCAAGCCGAGGATGCCGTCGGACCTTGAGGCGCGGCTGCTGCAGGGCTCGGCGCTGCCGATCGACTCGCTGCTGCATGACGAGGTCAGGCACGCGCTCAGGCGCGGCTTCTGGGATGCTCTCGAGCGCTCTCGGCACTGATGGCATGGAAGCGCAGCGCTACGCGTCTGCCTGAGCCGCGCGGCCCGGCGGGAAAAGTTGTGCAGTATTCGAGCACTGTGTCCCTCCATGGGCAGTAATTGTCACGAAGCCATTACCGGACGCAATTCCGTGCCGCAAAGATGCCATTTCCCGGATACCGTGGGGGCGTGGCAGTGCTGAGCCGTGAGCAGTTTGACTCGATCGAGTTTGACGCAGCTGCCAGTGGTGATCATGCTGCTGCCGCCCGCGAGATGTTCGATCTGGCGACGACCGGCACGGAGACCGCAGGGATGCCTCGCGCCGAGGCGTTCGTCCGGGCCGGCGAGCAGTGGCTGCTCGCCGACGAGCCAGCTGAGGCGGTGACCGGCTTCCGCCGCGCCATAGCCGACGGCGGGCGCGTTTTCACTGATCCGCGTGTCCCGCTCGCGCGCGCGCTCTTCCAGCTCGGCCAGCCCGGCGAGGCGCAGGCCCTCATCAGCAGGGTCCAGGCCGAGGGCCCGGTCGATCCCGGCACCTGCGATCTCGTTGCCGAGCTGCTGGTGGAACAGTCGGACCTGGCGGCCGCCCTGGAATGGGCGACCGCCGGCGTCGAGCTCTGCCTGGCCGGCGACCGCGAGGGCCAGCAGCGCGCCGACGACGAGTCAGAACTGCGCCTCCTGCTCAGGCTCCGCTACCGCATCCGCAACGACCTCGGGCTACCGGAGGACGCCTACGACGCGATGCTGGACGAGACCTAGGCTGGCTGCCCGGCTGCCGCCGGAGCTTGCTCGCGGCCGACGCTGAGCGCATCGGCCCCCTGATCCAGGTCGACCAGGACGGTGTCGCCGTCGGTGATTTCGCCCGCGATCAGGGACCTGGCCAGCTTGTCGCCGATTGCCGACTGAATCAGCCGGCGGAGCGGCCGGGCGCCGTAGACCGGGTCGAAGCCGGTGACCGCCAGCCACTCCTTCGCCGCGGGCGTCACATCAAGTGTCAGCCGCCGTCCCGCCAGCCGCCCGGCGAGCCGCCGGACCTGCAGGTCAACGATCTCGGTCAGCTCATCGGTGCTGAGAGCGTCGAACACGATCACGTCGTCCAGCCGGTTCAGGAACTCGGGCTTGAAGGTCGACCGCACCACGGCCATGACCTTCTCCCTGGTGGCGGCCTCGTCCAGGCCCGGATCCGCGATGTACTGGGAGCCGAGGTTGGAGGTCAGGATCAGGATCGTGTTACGGAAGTCGACGGTCCGGCCCTGCCCGTCAGTGAGCCTGCCGTCATCCAGCACCTGCAGCAGGATGTCGAAGACCTCCGGATGCGCCTTCTCCACCTCGTCCAGCAGCACGACGCAATAGGGCCTGCGCCGCACTGCCTCCGTGAGCTGGCCGCCCTCCTCGTAGCCGACATAGCCGGGCGGCGCGCCGACCAGCCTCGCGACTGAGTGGCGCTCGGAATACTCGCTCATGTCGATCCGGATGATCGCGCGCTCGTCGTCGAACAGGAACTCCGCCAGCGCCTTCGCCAGCTCGGTCTTGCCGACCCCGGTCGGGCCAAGGAACAGGAACGATCCCGACGGCCGGTCCGGGTCGGCGATCCCGGCCCTGGACCTGCGGACGGCATCGGAGACCGCCTGCACTGCCGCGCGCTGCCCGATCAGCCGGCGGCCCAGCTCGTCCTCCATCCGCAGCAGCTTGCCGGTCTCGCCTTCGAGCAGACGGCCTGCCGGGATTCCCGTCCACGCCGAGACGACGTCCGCGACGTCGTCCGGGCCGACCTCCTCCTTGACCATGGGCGGCCCGTCGTCACCAGGACCGGGTTCGCCCGCGGGCGCCTCCTCGCTGGCGGTGGCCGACGCTTCGGCAATCTGGCGTTCCAGCTGCGGGATCTCTCCGTACATCAGGCGGGACGCGGCCTCGAAGTCAGCGTCGCGCTGCGCTCGCTCAGCCTGGCCGCGCAGCTCGTCGAGCTGCTTCTTCAGCTCGCCGACCTTGTTCAGGCTCGACTTCTCCCGGTCCCAGCGGGCCACCAGGGCGGTCAGCTGCTCCTGGCGGTCGGCCAGGTCGGCGCGGAGCCGTTCAAGCCGCTCCCGGCTCGCCGGGTCGTTCTCCCTGGCCAGCGCCATCTCTTCCATCTTCATCCGGTCGACGCTGCGCTGCAGCTCGTCGATCTCGACCGGACGTGAGTCAATCTCCATCCGCAGCCGGGAGGCAGCCTCGTCGATCAGGTCGATGGCCTTGTCGGGCAGGAACCTGGCCGTGATGTACCGGTCGGACAACGTTGCCGCGGCGACGAGGGCAGCGTCAGAGATCTGCACCTGGTGATGGGCTTCGTACCGGCCCTTGAGGCCGCGCAGGATCGCGATGGTGTCCTCCGCCGACGGCTCGCCGACGAAGACCTGCTGGAACCGCCGCTCCAGCGCCGGGTCCTTCTCGATCCGCTGGCGGTACTCATCCAGGGTCGTTGCCCCGACCATCCGCAGCTCACCGCGGGCCAGCATCGGCTTGAGCATGTTGCCGGCATCCATCGCGCCCTCGGCCGCGCCGGCCCCGACCACAGTGTGCAGCTCATCGATGAACGTGATGACCTGGCCGTCGCTCTGCTTGATCTCGTTGAGCACGGCCTTCAGTCGCTCCTCGAACTCGCCCCGGTACTTCGCGCCGGCGACCATGGCGCCGAGGTCAAGCGCCACCACCCTCTTGCCGCGCAGCGACTCGGGCACGTCCCCGGCGACCACGCGCTGGGCCAGTCCCTCGACGACGGCGGTCTTGCCGACGCCGGGCTCGCCGATGAGGACCGGGTTGTTCTTGGTGCGCCGGGACAGCACCTGGATCACCCGGCGGATTTCCGCGTCCCGGCCGATGACCGGGTCAAGCTTGCCGTCGCGGGCGCTCTGGGTGAGGTCGATGCCGTACTTCTCCAGCGCCTGGTAGGTGCCCTCCGGGTCCTGCGAGGTCACCCGCGCGTGCCCGCGGACCTGCTCGAACGCGTCCGTGAGCTGCTTCGGCCCGGCGCCGGCGTCGCGCAGTACCGTCGCTGCCTGGCCGCCATCGGTGGCCAGGCCCACGAGCAGATGCTCGGTCGACACGAACTCGTCGGTCATGTCCCGTGCGAGCTTGCCCGCTGTCGCCAGCGCCGCCAGCAGCTGACGTGACGTTTCCGGCGCGCTGACCGTCGCCCCGGCGGCCTGCGGCAGCCGGGAGATCTGGTCGCGCACCTTCTTCAGCACGTCGGCCGGGTCCGCGCCGACGGCGCGCAGCAGGGGAGCCGCGGTGCCGCCGTCCTGCTGGACCAGGGCGGCGAGCAGGTGCAGGCCGTCCACGCTCGGATTGCCGGCCGATGCCGCCAGCTGCACCGCCTCGGACAGAGCCTCCTGGCTCTTCCTGGTCAGCTTCTCGTCCACTTGGTTCTTCTCTCCCCAATGTGCTTTGGTCGCGCTGTGCTTTGGTCGCGCTGTGCTTTGGTCGCGCTGTGCTTTGGTCGTGCTGTGCTTTGGTCGTGCTGTGCCTGGTCGTCCCGCGGGTCGATGTCAGGCGGCGACCCGGCCGCCCGGCGGCCGGGTCAGCCCGAATCGGCGATGTTCCCCGCGGGTCGCGGCCCGATGTCGGCGGCCGCGGCGACGGCCTGGCCTGGCTCGAGCGGCAGTCCGTGGGCGGACTCCGAGTGCCCCCGGCTCACATGATGGACAGGAACCAGGGCCGCTCCGTCCGATCGGCTCCGGACGAGGTTCGCGAGCCTGGCGGCAACGGCCCGGGTGGACTCGAGCTCAGCCCGCAGCTGGCTCACCTCGGCGTGCATCTCCGCGAGCAGCTGCCTGCTGCGGCGGTCGGCCAGTTCAAGCTCCAGGATGCGCTTGATCCCGGACAGGTTGATGCCTTCCTCCTGCGACATCCGCTGCACTTCGCGCAGGATGAGGATGTCGCGCACCGAATAACGGCGGCCGCGGCCCGCCGCCCGGCCTGGCGACACCAGGCCGAGGCGGTCGTAGGCCCGCAGCGTCTGCGGGTGCAGGCCGGACAGCTGAGCCGCTACCGAGATGACATAGACAGGCGTGTCATCGGTGAGCTCAAACTGGCTGGTCATGTCGTTCCTTCCGGCGCCCGGCGATTAGCCGTTCGCATTCCTCAGTAGTTCAGCGCGCGGGTCGGGGCCCGCGGTGGCGTCCCGGAACGTCTCGAGTGCGTCCCGCGCCTTGTCGTTCAGGTCATTCGGGACCTGGACGTTGACGGTGACGAGCATGTCGCCGGCCGTACCGTCCTTCCGCCGGACGCCCTTGCCGCGCACCCGGAAGGTGCGGCCATTGGGCGTCCCGGCCGGGATCCGCAGGCTCACCGGCATGCCGCCGTGCGACGGAACCTTGATCTCGGCGCCCAGCGTGGCCTCCGCGAAGGTCACCGGAACCGTGATCGTCAGGTTGGACCCTGAGCGGCTGAAGGTGCCGTGCGGATGCGGCTCGACGTGCACGCGCACGTACAGGTCACCGGGCGGCCCGCCTCGCTCGCCGGGTGCCCCCTTGCCGGCGATCTTGATTCGCTGGCCGTCGGCGACACCCGCCGGGATCCTGGCCTGGATCGTGCGGGTGCTCATCGCACGACCGCTGCCGGAACATTCCGTGCACGGGTCGTCGACCACTAGCCCGCGGCCACGGCAGGTCTTGCACGGTTCGGAAAAGGCGAATGAGCCGAGATTACGGCTGCCCTGGCCGGTGCCCTCGCAGGTCGGGCAGACCCGCGGCACCGTGCCGGCCTTGGCGCCGGTTCCCTTGCAGACCTTGCAGGGTCCCTCGCCGGTCAGGCGCAGCGACACCGTCGCGCCGTTGATCGCGTCGCTGAACGGCAGCGATGTCTCGGTCTCCACGTCAGCGCCGCGCCGCGGCCTGGCCTGCTGCGTCCCGGTACCGCCGCCGGGCCGGTTGCCGAACACACCGCCGAGGATGTCGCCCAGCCGGCCGCCGGCGCTGCCCGCGTTGCCGAACAGGTCACCGAGGTCGAAGTTGTAGTTGCCGCCCGCGGAACCGGATCCTGGCATCCGTACCCCGCCGCCGTACAGCGAGCGCGCCTCGTCGTACTCCTTGCGCCGCTTCTCGTCGGACAGCACGTTGTAGGCCTCGGAGATCTCCTTGAAGCGCGCCTCGGCCTTGGGGTCGCCCTCGTTGGCGTCCGGGTGGTACTTCCTGGCGAGCTTCCGGTACGACTTCTTGATCTCGTCGGCCGGTGCGCCCTTAGCCACCCCGAGCGTCTTGTAATAGTCCTTTTCCAGGTAATCCTTGGTGCTCAACGGGCCTCTCTCGTGAGCTATCTCGATGCCGGCGCGGCCGGCCCGCTCCTCGCGGGCCGGCGGCCCGGACTCACTCTTCGCCTGTCCCGTCGCCGTCGGCGTCGCCGCTACCGGGCCCGGCCGGCCCGGCGGCATCATCCGCCTCATCGCCGCCGGGCTCAGCCACGGCCACGCGCGCAGGACGGATGATCCGCTCGCCGACCTTGTAGCCGGGCTGGAGGATCTGCACTGCCGTTGGCTCTTTCACGTCCGGCTGAGTAGGAGTGCATCAGCGCCTCGTGCAGCGTCGGGTCGAACGGGTCTCCGCTCTCACCGAATGCCGTCAGCCCGAGCTTGATCGCGATGCCTTCCAGCGACTCGCCGACCGACTTGAAGCCGCCGGTCAGCTCGCCATGCTCGCGGGCGCGCCCGATGTCGTCGAGCACCGGCACCAGCTCGTTCAGCACGTTGGCCAGAGCCTGCTCCCGTACCGCCAGCCGGTCCCGCTCGACCCGCTTGCGGTAATTGGCGTACTCAGCCTGCAGCCGCTGCAGATCCGCCGTCCGCTCCGCCAGCATCACGACCGCCTGGGCCGTCGCCGCGTCGGCAGGCGCGCCGCTGTCGCCCTCGGCACCCCCGGCAGCCCCGCCGTCCGGCGTCGGGCTAGCGGTGCCGCTGCCACCCGGCTGACCCGGCGAGCTCGCGCTCGCCCCGCCAGGCCGGGACACGGAGTGCTTGCCTGGCTTCGGCTGCCCGCCGGCTGGCGCCGGCCCGCGCGGCGGGCCGGCGTCGGCGGTATTTCTCACCTGGCCAGTGACCGGGTCAACCCGCCTGCGATCGCGGATGACCGGTCCCTGGCGCTCCTCGTCGGGCCTCATCAGGCGGCGCCGCCCTCCTCGTTGGCCGGGCGCTCGTCATCGACGATCTCGGCCTCGACGACATCGTCGTCCTGGCCGCCGGCCTCGCCGCTGAACCCGCCCGACTCGCCGTCCGGCGCGTTGGCCGCCTGCGACTGGGCGTAGATCGCGGTGCCCATCTTCTGGCTCACCTGAGCAGCATGCTCACTGGCCGTCTTGATGGTCTCGGTGTCGGTGCCCTCGAGGGCCTTCTTCAGGTCAGCGATCGCGGACTCGACCTCAGCCTTGATGTCCTCGGGGACCTTCTCGGCGTTCTCGGCGAGGAACTTCTCCGTGGTGTAGGCCAGAGACTCGCCGCGGTTGCGGACCTCCGCTTCCTCGCGCCGCTGCCGGTCCTCCTCGGCGTACTTCTCGGCGTCCTGCATCATCCGCTCGATGTCGTCCTTGCCCAGCGCCGAGCCGCCCGAGATGGTCACGGACTGCTGCTTGCCGGTGCCGAGGTCCTTGGCCGACACGTTCACGATGCCGTTGGCGTCGATGTCGAAGGCGACCTCGATCTGCGGGATGCCGCGGGGTGCCGGAGCCAGGCCGGCCAGCTCGAACATGCCGAGCTTCTTGTTGTACGCGGCGATCTCGCGCTCGCCCTGGAAGACCTGGATCTGCACCGACGGCTGGTTGTCATCGGCGGTGGTGAAGATCTCCGAGCGCTTGGTCGGGATGGTGGTGTTGCGCTCGATCAGCTTGGTGAAGATCCCGCCCTTGGTCTCGATGCCGAGCGACAGCGGTGTCACGTCGAGCAGCAGGACGTCCTTGACCTCGCCCTTCAGCACGCCAGCCTGCAGGCAGGCACCCACGGCGACAACCTCGTCCGGGTTGACGCCCTTGTTGGGCTCCTTGCCGCCAGTCAGTTCCTTAACCAGCTCGACCACGGCGGGCATCCGGGTGGAACCGCCGACGAGGACGACGTGCTCGATCGCGCTGAGCTTGACGCCCGCGTCCTTGATCACCTGCTGGAACGGCGCCTTGCAGCGGTCAAGCAGGTCCGAGGTCATCTTCTGGAACTCGGCCCTGGTCAGCTTGGTGTCCAGGTGCAGCGGCCCCTGCTCGGAGTGGGTGATGTACGGCAGGTTGATCTGCGACTCGGTCGAGCTGGACAGCTCGATCTTCGCCTTCTCCGCAGTCTCACGCAGCCGCTGCAGCGCCATCTTGTCCTTGGACAAGTCGGTGCCATAGCTGTTCTTGAAGTCCTTGACCAGCCAGTCAACGATCCGCTGGTCCCAGTCGTCGCCGCCGAGGTGGTTGTCACCGCTGGTGGCCTTGACCTCCACGACGCCCTCGCCAACCTCAAGGAGCGAGACGTCGAACGTGCCGCCGCCGAGGTCGAACACGAGGATGGTGGCCTCGTTGTCCTTCTCCAGGTGATACGCCAGCGCGGCCGAGGTGGGCTCGTTGATGATGCGCAGGACGTTCAGGCCCGCGATCTGCCCGGCCTCCTTGGTGGCCTGACGCTGAGCGTCGCTGAAGTACGCGGGCACGGTGATAACCGCGTCGGTGATGGTCTCGCCCAGGTAACCCTCGGCGTCCCTCTTCAGCTTCTGCAGGATGAAGGCGCTGATCTGCTGTGCCGTGAACTTCTTGCCGTCGATGGATACCGTCCAGTCAGTGCCCATCTGGCGCTTGACGGAGCGGATGGTCCGGTCAACGTTCGTCACAGCCTGCCGCTTCGCGACCTCGCCGACGAGAACCTCGCCGTTCTTCGCGAAGGCAACCACGGACGGCGTGGTCCGCGAGCCCTCAGCGTTGGCGATGACCGAGGGCTCTCCGCCCTCGAGGACGGCGACGACGGAGTTGGTCGTCCCCAGGTCGATGCCTACCGCACGTGCCATGTGTTCTGTCCTTGGTTTGTTCTAGTGAAAGAGATTGAGCCCTGACGGCTCAAGTCTGCCACGGGTCGGTGTGTCTGGCAAATGAGTTGAGTCTGGTAGGCTCAACTTTACTTGTCATGCTCGTGTGAACTGCGGCGGCGCCGGCGAAATTCCCGATACCAGCGAAAGATCGGGAAGGATGCCGCGAATGTCCAGATACCGGCAGCGCGCAGCGGCCTGACGGCCTCGTACGGTCCAACGGCCGGGCTCCGGCGTTAGTTCGGGCGGCCCCGACCGAGCCCGGCCGGGCCAATGGCCGCCCGCGGAACGGGCCGGCGCCTGGGCAGCCTGAAACCCGTCACGGCAGGGACTACGCCGCGCGCGCGAGCCGACATAAGGTACATGAGACTTCTCTTCCGTCCGGGCTCACCGAGCACCGGCGAGTTCTGGTAGTGCTCTGTAGCCAAGCGCTTACTGTTGGCTTTCCGGAACGGCACTCAGGGGGGCACGGATGCTGCAGCGCGACGCCGAGTCTGGTCCTGCTGCCGTGGTCCAGGCCGGCCCGGTGCGCCGGAACAGTCCGCCGCGACTCCGGTCCTGGCAGCGGCTGACCAGCCGCCTCAGCGGCGACGACCGGGCCGCCCTCGGCATCTGGGCGGCAGCTCACCTGGCGCTGCTGACCCTGGCCTGGGCTGCCGCGTGGGCGTTTCGCAGCAGCCGCGCGCATGCTCCGCTGACCGGCGGATTCGAGCACTGGGACGCAACCCTGCTCAGGGAAATCGCCCAGCACGGCTACTTCGGGCCGCAGGCGGTCCCGAATAACGACGCGTTCTTCCCCGGCTACCCGGCGGTGCTCAGCGCTGTCCACCTCGTTCTGCGCAACTGGGTGCTGTCCGAGGTCGCGGTCTGTGCCCTGGCCGGCTGCGTTGCCGTCGTCGCCCTGGCCCGGCTGGCGCGCGGACGCCGCGCCGTCCTGTACCTGGTCACCGCTCCCGCGGCGGTGTTCCTCATGGTCGGCTACACCGAGGCCCTGTTCCTCGCGCTGGCCGTGCCGGCCTGGCTCGCGGCCACTCGCGGCAACTGGCGGCGCGCGGCGGTCCTGGCCGGACTCGCGGGCCTGGTCGACCCGACGACGCTGTTCCTCATCCCGGCGCTGGTCGTCATGGCCCTCACCGGCCAGCACGAGCGCCCGGGTCCGGCCGCGGAGAGCGACCAGGCCGGGCCGGGCCCGGCTGCCGGGACCGGCCGCCAGCGGCTGCGCGACGCGGCGACGGCAGCGGCCGCCCTGGCCGGCCCGGCTGCCTACGAGATCTACCTGCGGGTGAACACGGGCACCTGGCTCGCCTGGTCCCAGGCCGAGAAAGCCGGCTGGGACCGGCATCTGGTGTCGCCGGTGCAGGCGCTGCGCACCACCTGGTGGGCGGCGTTCCGGCATTCGTTCGCCGCCAGCACGGCCTTCGAGTTCCAGGTGGAGCTGGCCACGATGGCCGCCCTGGTCCTGGCGACCCTGGCCTTCGGCTGCTGGCGGCGATGGCCGGAGGCGGTGTTCTGCGGACTGGCCGTGCTCGCGCTCGGCACCGCGACCTGGTACATGTCCTGCCCGCGCACGATGCTGGTGATCTTCCCGATCTGGGTCGCGCTGGCGCGGCACGAACGCCGGTGGCCCTGGGTCAGGTACGCCTACCTGGCGGTCAGCGCGCCGGTGGCGGTCGTGATCGCCATGCTCTACCTGTCCGGTCAGTGGGCGGGCTGAGCCGGGGCAGGCAGCCGGCGGCGCAGGCCGCCCCGCAGCGCGAACCGGTCGGGCGCCCCGGCCAGCACGCCTCCGGCCGGGTCATCAGCCCCAGCGGACCTGACCACATCGTGCTCGGGACGCAGTGCCTCCCGCACCACCAGCCCGCACAGCAGCAGGACGGTGCCGAACCGGGCTAGCACGGCCGCGAAATACAGCGTCGCGCTGATCCCGCCGTCGGTCGGCACGCCGTTCTCGATCACGGTGATCAGGTAGGCCCAGATGGCATAGAAGTACCCCACTTCGGCAACCTGCCAGATGAGGTAGCCGAAGATCCGGGGCCGCGCGAGCACCACCAGCGGCACGAGCCACACCACGTACTGAGGCGACCAGACCTTGTTGGTCAGCAGGAACGCCGCCGTGGTCAGGAACACCAGCTGCGCCAGGCGCGGCCGGCGCGGCGCCGCGAGCGCCAGCAGCCCGATCGCCGCGCACGCCACCGCGAACGCGCCGGCGGACATCAGGTTCAGGTCCGGCACCGAGTACGTGCCGGCGCCGGGCACCTGCATGTGCTGGAAGTAGTAGTAAATGCTGCCCCAGTCGGCGCCGCGCTTGCTGCTGAACAGGTAGAAGGTGGCCCAGCCGGATGGCGCGGCGATCATGAACGGGAGATTCACCGCCAGCCACGCAGCCGCTCCCGAGCCGGCCGTGATCCAGAAGCTTCGCAGCCTGCCCGCCCGGAGGCAGAGCAGGAATAGCGGCCAGAGCACCACCACTGGATAGAACTTGGTCGCGACCGCCAGGCCGAGTAGCACGCCCGCGAGGGCGGGGCGGCGGGCGGCCCACGCGGCCAGCGACATCATCATCAGGCCCATCGCGATGAGGTCCCAGTTGATGAACGCGGACAAGATCAGCGCCGGGGAGAACGCCACGAGCAGCGCCGTCCAGCGGCGCGATGGCCCGGCGCAGTAAGCCGTGGCGAGCACGCCCGCGACCAGGAACACGGCCAGCAGCGCCACCGTCACGTCGAAGAACTGCAGGCCCCTGGTGTAGGAATTGGCCATCGACCTGACCACCCAGGCGGCGCCTTCCATGACGGCGCCGATGATGACCGGGTACTCGACGTGATGATCGACGTAGGGGACCTGGCCGGCCGCCAGCTTCTCGCCGAAGTACAGCGGGTAGATGTCGCTGTAGCAATGCGCCTGATACTGGCCGAGGCCGGTATTCCAGGCGCCCGCCCGGCAGGCCTGCTTGGCGCCGAACGCGATGCCGTCCGCGACCAGGCCGGCGGCGGCGAGGACGACAGCCGAGCCGCCGAGCGCTGCCAGCCGCCCCAGCCTGGTGCCGGCGCCGTGCTGGCCGCCAGGCCCCGGCGAGCCGGGCGCCGGAACCGCGCCCTCCGCGGCCCGTTCCTCCATCATCCTCGCTCGCTTTACGTGTATGGCTGATCACTCAGCGTGAACATCTCATGACCTGTACCGTGAGCTCCGGATCGGGCGGCAGATCCGGATCCGGCGACGTGCGAATCAGGCTAGCCGCTGGCGCACCTGGTCACCGACGGTCGGCCGATAACCGGGCCGGTAAGAAGGGAGCCGACGTACCGGTGACCTCATTTGTGCCGGGGCGCGTGCCCGCGGTCATGGCGCCCGCCGGCTCCCGGCCGGCGATGGCGCCGCCCGGTGACGCGGCCGCTGCCCGCCGGCGCCGCCAGCCGGCCCGGCTTGCCGTGCCCGCCTGCTACCTGCTCGCCGCCTGCGTGCTCACCTGGCGGCTATGGGCCGATCCGGCCTCCCGCATGACCGCGGGCAATGCCCACGACGCGGACCTGTTCGCGTGGTTCATGCGCTACGCGGCCGAGCGCCATGCGGCACGGTCAGCTGCCCGCCCTGGTGACCACCGGGATGAACGCGCCGGCCGGCGTCAACCTCATGTGGAACACTGCCGGTCCTTCCGGCCGGCGTGCTGCTCGCTCCCGTCACCTGGCTGCTCGGGCCGCAGACAAGCCTCACCATCCTGACGACGGCCGGGTTCGCGGGGTCGGCGACGGCGTTGTACTGGGTACTGCGGCGGCGCGGGGTGAGCACCGGGGCTGCCGGGCTGGCCGGGGCGGTCTACGGGTTCTCCCCGGCCCTCCTGCAGACGGCCATGAGCCACTTTGCCCTGCTGCTGGCCATCCTGCCGCCGCTGCTCGTCGAGGCCGGCCTCACGCTGGCGACCGGGCCGCCGGCCCGGCCGGGCCGGCAGCATCGGCTCGATCAGCCGGCCGGATGGCTGCGGACGGCGGCCGGACGGCTGCCCGATGGCGTGCTGACCGGCTGCTTACTGGGCGTCCTGCTCGCCGGGCAGCTGTTCACCGGCGAGGAACTGGCCCTGTGGACGGCGGTGACCGGAGTGCTGTTCGCGGCCGCGCTCGCGGTCAGCAAGCCGCGCGCCGCGCTCAGCCGGATCCGGCCGGTACTGACGGGCCTGCTGACGGCCGCGGTGGTGACGGTGGCCCTGACGGGCTCAGCACTGCGCACGCAGTTCGGCGGGCCGCTCGCTGAGCACGGCGCCGTGTTCCCGCCCGGCTTCTTCGTGACCGACCTCACCGGCTTCGTGACGCCCCAGCGTGGCCTGCTCTTTCATACCGCGGCCTCGGCCGCGGAGGCGTCCCGCTATCAGGGCGGCGCTCCTGAGTACCTCAGCTACCTGGGCTGGCCGCTGATCGCGGCGCTGCTTGCCGCCGCCGTGATCAGCTGGCGCCGCCCCGCCGCCCGCGCGGCCGCCGTCACGGCGGCCATCTTGTGGCTGCTTTCCCTGGGCGGTCAGCCGCTGATCGGCGGTCACCCGGTTTCCGGTATCTACCTGCCCTGGCACTGGATCCAGGGGCTGCCGGTCATCGCCTCGGCGCTGCCGGACCGGCTGTCGATCCTGGCGGACGGAACCGCGGCCGTGCTGCTCGCGCTCGGGATCGACGAGGCCTGCGCGCGGTTCGCCGGGCGGCGCGCGCCCGGCAGCGCCAGCCGGTGCGGGCGGTGACCGCGGGAGCGCCGGAGCCGGGCCGTCTCCGGCCCGCGCGGCGAGAACCGCGCGCAGGTCGCGCGCGCTCATCCTCGGTGCTGCCGCGCTCTGCTGCCTGCCGCTGGTCCCGCGGCCGCTGGCCGCGGCCCGCACGGCACCGGTCCCGCCCGGCTGGTCCGCGGTGCTCACCCGGCTGCACCTGGCCGCGGGCACGGCCGTGCTGGCAGTCCCGCTCTCGTCCAACGTCCTGACCCTGTCGATGCGCTGGTCAGCGGAGACAGGCGCGCCCGGCGCCATGATCGGCGGCTACTTCCTCGGTCCGGGCGCGGACGGCAAGGCGGCTATCGACGGCCAGGGCCCCGGCCCTGCCGCCGCCGACCTTAACCGGCTGTGGGCGGCCGGCCTGCCGCCGGACAGCCCGTATCGCGGGGAGGCCGTGGCGGCGGGTCTGCTGGCTGCCGGACCGTCCGGCCGCGTGCGCGGGCCCGCCCTGCCTCTCGACCAGGCCCTCGGCGACGTGTCAGCGGGCCTGACCAGCTGGCAGCCGGGCGTCATCGTCGCCGATGCGACCGCGGCGTCGCCGCTCGGCCGGGTCCTCACCCGGCTGCTCGGCCCGCCGTCGGCGCAGGCCGGCGAGGTCACCGGCTGGCGTATGAAATCAGGGCCGGGAACGGGGCAGTGACCACCAGCCGCGTCCGCATGGCCGCGGACCTCCCGCAGGCCCGCGGGCGGTTCGGGCGCTCTGGGCACGGGTGCCCGAGTCTGCGGGCGTTACGCTGTCACCCATTGCCCCCGACAGGAGGTCGCCTTGGCGCTTCGAATCATCATCGGACTGGCCCTGACGGTCGTCGCGGCCGCGATTGCCGGACGCCGCCTGTTCTGGTTTTACCGGCTCGGGCGCACCGGGCAGCCGGCCCCTGAGCGGATCGAAGCGCTGCGCGAGCATCCGGCTGAAGGCGCCGAGACGCAGGTGACTCAGGTCATCGGCCAGCGCAAGCTGCTCAAGTGGACGGTGCCGGGAGTGGCGCATGCGCTCACCTTCTGGGGCTTCCTGGTGCTGGTACTGACCATCATCGAGGCTTACGGCGCGCTGTTCAGCAAGCATTTCGCCATCGTCGTGATCGGCACCTGGGCCTGGGTGGGCTTCGCCGAGGACCTGTTCGCCGTTGCCGTGCTTGCCGGAATCATCACGTTCGCGATTATCCGGCTCAGCTCTGACCCCAAGCGCGAGGGCCGCAAGTCGCGCTTCTCCGGCTCGCACACGGGCGCGGCCTGGCTGGTGCTGCTCGGCATCTTCCTGGTCGTCGCGACCCTGCTGATCTACCGGGGCGCGCAGATCAACACCGGGGACTTTCCCTATCCGAAGGGCGCGTTCGCGTCTCAGCTCGTCGGCCACTGGCTGCACCCGCTCGGCGCCGCGAACAAGGGCATCGAGACGACGTTCATCCTGCTGCAGCTTGCCGTCATCCTTGCCTTCGGCGTTTTCGTCACCTACTCCAAGCATCTGCACATCGTCACCGCCCCGGTCAACGTGCTGTTCGGCAGGCGGCCGAACGGGCTCGGGCCGCTGGAGCCGATGCGCTCGAACGGCAAGGTGCTCGACTTCGAGGAGGCCGATCCGGACGAGGACGTGTTCGGCATCGGCAAGGTCGAGGACCTGAGCTGGAAGGCCATGCTGGACCTGGCGACCTGCACCGAGTGCGGCCGCTGCCAGTCGCAGTGCCCGGCCTGGGTCACCGGCAAGCCGCTGTCGCCGAAGATGATCATCCTGGAGCTGCGCGACCACGCGTTCGCCAAGGCGCCCTACCTGCTGGCCGGCTCGGACGAGGCCCGCGAGGCGCTGCCGGACGCGGTGAAGGCCGAGGCGGCCCGGCCGATCGTCGGCGACGAGGAGGCCCACGGCGTCATCCACCCGGACGAGCTGTGGTCGTGCACGAACTGCGGTGCCTGCGTGGAGGAGTGCCCGGTCGACATCGAGCACATCGACCACATCACCGGGATGCGGCGGCATCAGGTGCTGGTCGAGTCCGCGTTCCCGACCGAGGCCGGCACGATGCTGCGCAATCTGGAGAACAAGGGCGACCCGTGGGGCATGGGCGGGAACAAGCGCACGGACTGGATCAATGAGGTCGACTTCGAGGTGCCCGTCATTGACGGCCCGATCGGCGATGAGGTCGAGTACCTGTTCTGGGTCGGCTGCGCCGGCGCGCTGGAGGACCGGGCGAAGAAGACCACCAAGGCGATCGCCCAGCTGCTGCACACCGCCGGGGTGAACTTCGCGGTACTCGGGCCGGCCGAGTCCTGCACCGGCGACCCGGCCCGCCGGATGGGCAACGAGTTCGTGTTCAGCATGCTGGCCCAGCAGAACATCGAGACCCTGAACGAGGCCGGCGTCAGGAAGATCGTCGCCAGCTGCCCGCACTGCTTCAACACGATCTCCCGCGAGTACCCGCAGCTCGGCGGCAACTACGAGGTCATCCACCACACCCAGCTGCTGGCTCAGCTGGTCGCGGACGGCAAGATCACGCCGGTCACGCCGATCGAGGAGAAGGTCACCTACCACGACCCGTGCTTCCTCGGGCGGCACAACCGGGTGTTCACCCCGCCGCGCGAGATCATGGAGCAGGTGCCGGGGATCCAGTCACAGGAGATGCACCGGTGCAAGGAACGCGGCTTCTGCTGCGGCGCCGGCGGTGCCCGCATGTGGATGGAGGAGCGGATCGGGAAGCGGATCAACACCGAGCGGATCGAGGAGGCCCTCGGCACCGACCCGGACACCATCTCCACCGGCTGCCCGTACTGCCTGGTCATGCTCGGCGACGCGGTGGCCGCGAAGAAGAGCTCGGGCGAGGCGAAGGAGTCACTCGAGGTGGTGGACGTGGCCCAGCTGCTCATCCGGTCGGTTCAGGTCCCGGCGGCCGTCGGCGCGGCGCCGGCCGGCGACGGCCTGGCGGCGGAGGAGGATGATGTCACCCCGGTCGGCGAGGGTCCCGGCCCGGCCGCCGCAGGCGGCGACCAGACATGAGCAGGCGTCGGCGGGCGTGACCGGGCGTGAGCATGCGTGACGAGCGGCGCGGCGGGCTGAGTGGACTCGCGGCGGGCTGAGTCGTTCAGCGACGGCGTGTTCGCCGTCGCGATCACGATCCTGGTCTTCAACCTGCTGCCGATCGCCGACAAAACCGCGGGCAACGGGCCGGGAACGGTGCCGCTGACGGCCCACAACCTGGCGCACTACTGGCCCGCCTACCTGGCCTACGTGGTCAGCTTCCTGACTATCGGCATCATGTGGATCAACCATCACACGATGCTGTCGCAGGTCAGCAAAGTCAATCGCACTGTCCTGGTGCTGAACCTGTTCCTGCTGATGGGCATCGTCGCCATCCCGTTCCCGACCGCCCTCGTCGCCGATCACCTGACTGGCTCGGACGGCGGGGCTAACCAGGCCACCGTCGCCGCCGTGATCTACGGCCTGGTCATGATCGTGATCTCGGTCGGCTACGGCACCACGTGGATCTACCTCGCCGCGCACCAGGAAGAGCTCGGCGCGCGCCGCCGGGTGCACCGGCCGCGGCTGTCGACGGTCCGGTTCACCATCGGCAACCTCGGCTACGTGATCGGCACCCTGGTCGCGCTCGTCTCACCGGTGACGGCGCTGATCATTTTCGGCCTGCTCGCGGTCTACTACATGTTCGAGCATCTGCCGTCACTGCCAGTCGACGGCGACGACCAGGCCGGGCCGGACGGGGCTAGGGGACGATCCTGACCGGCAGCCAGACCCGCGCCTTGGTGCCCTGACCGGGAACCGACTCCAGCGTCGCCTGACCGCCGTGGGCGGTCGCGATCGCCTGCACGATCGACAGGCCGAGACCGCTGCCGCTGGTTCGCTCGAACCGGCCCGAGCCGGTTCTGACGCTGGCCCCGTCGGCCCCGTTCCCGGCCCTGTCGGTCGTCAGAACCGCGGAACCGGACCCGCTGGCCTGCCTGTCGGCCGCGCGGTGGAACCGGTCGAAGGCGCGAGCCGCGTCCTGCGCTGACATGCCCGGCCCGGCGTCGGCGACCTCGATGAGCACCCCTCCGGTGATGGCGCCCAGCCGCACCGCCACCGGGGTGCTGACCGGAGTGTGCGCGCGCACATTGCCGAGCAGGTTAGCCAGCACCTGCCGGATGCGCCGCTCGTCGACGACGGCGACCAGGCGGGGCGGAGCCTCGGCCTGGACCGGGCGGCCCGGCTCCACCGCGATGGCATCCGCCACCGCGTCCCTCACCACGCCGGCCAGATCGGTCTCGGTGAGGTCCAGCGACGAGGTGCGATCGAGCCGCGCCAGCTCGAGCAGCTCGGCGACCAGCATGCTCATCCGCTCGGCTTCCTGCTCGATCCGCCGCATCGCGTCCGGCAGCTGGTCAGGCCCGAGCGCGCCCTGCCGGTACAGCTCGGCGTAGCCGCGGATCGTGGTCAGCGGCGTGCGCAGCTCGTGCGAGGCGTCCGCGGCGAATTCGCGTACCTTCTGCTCGGACCGCAGCCGGGAGCTGAACGCGTGCTGGATGCGGTCCAGCATGGTGTTGATCGACGAGCCGAGCCGGCCGACCTCCGTCTGGTCGTTCGCGTCGGGCATCCGGGCGGTCAGGTCGCCGCGGGAGGTGATGTCGTTCGCGGTCCTGGTCATGTCGTCCAGCGGCTCCAGGCCCCGGCCGATCAGCCACTCTCCGCCGAGGGTCACCAGCACGAGCAGCGCGGCGCCGGTGATCAGCTCGGCGACGACGAAGCCGCTGACCTCACTGCGCGGATTGCCGGCCGGCTCGGCTACCAGCAGGACGGCGCCGGCGCCGGTGCCGGTCCGGACCGCCGGTACCCAGCGGCTGGCCGCCCGCAGCCCGGGCGCGATGGTGAACGGCTTGCAGCCCAGGGACGGGAACTGGCCGCACGGGAGGCCCGCAAGCAGCAACCGGGCCCGGGCCAGCTCGCCGTGCCCGGCCAGGGTTTCGGCGGGCGCGAGCGCGGGGCTCTTGAGCTGCTGCTGGGTGGCCGCGGTCAGCTGGCTGGTCAGTGCGCCGTGAGTGAGCGGGCGCACCGTGAGCTGACCGGTCACCGGGACCTCGATGACCGCGAAGTCGGTCACCTTCAGGGCGGGCGCGTCCTGCGGGTCGGCCTGCAGCGCTCGCGACAGGTAGGTGAGGCGCTTGTCGACGGCGGCGACCTGGTTGTCGACCCGGCGGCCGAGCAGGAACGTGCTGACGACGCCCATGATGAGCAGCAGCAGGGTGGTGACACCCACCAGCACGATCAGCATGCGGGCTCGCAGCGACAGTTTCCGCCCGGCTCCGCGGGTTCGTCTCATGCCAGCCCGGGCCACGCCGCCGGCGGATTGCCGGCCATCTAGGGCGATCCGCCGGCCTGATCCTGCCGTTCGGGCCGCAGGCTGTAGCCGACGCCCCGCTGGGTGTGGATGAGCGGCGGTCCGAGCGGGTCGAGCTTGCGCCGCAGGTAGCTGACGTAGGTCTCGACGATCTGCGACTCGCCGGAGTAATCCCAGCCCCAGACGCCCTCAAGCAGCTGAGCCCTGGTCAGCACCCGGCCCTGGTGACGCATCAGGTAGGCCAGCAGCCGGAACTCGGTCGGCGACAGCTCGACCGGCACTCCGGCCCGCGTCACGGTCCACCGGTCCTCGTCCAGTTCCAGGTCCGCGACTCGCAGCGGAGCGGCCGTCCCGTCCGATTCGCCGCCGGCCGGGGCGCGCGAGGCCCGGCGCAGCACGGCCCGGACCCGTGCCACCAGGGCCTCGACCGAGAACGGCTTCGTGACGTAGTCATCCCCGCCGATGGCCAGGCCGGTGACAGTGTCAGAGGAGGTGTCGCGCGCGGTCAGGAAGATGACCGGAACCTCGTTCCCGGCCGACCTGAGGCGGCGGCATACCTCGAAGCCGTCCATGCCCGGCATCATGACGTCCAGCACGATCAGGTCGGGCCTGGCCGTCTCAGCCTGCCGGAGCGCGTCCTTGCCGCTGCTGGCGGTCGTGACTGAGCAGCCGTGGAACTTGAGTGCGACTTCCACCAGCTCGCGGATATTCGGCTCGTCGTCCACGACGAGCACCTGGGGTATGCGGTCGTTGTCTGTCATGGGGTCCTCGGGCTCACGCCTGGCCGGAGTGGCCCGTGCGGGCGAGTCCGCCGCGACTGGCCGCGGGTGCGCTGGATCAGGTCCGGTTCCCTGAGGCTACCGGCAACTTCCGGGCGGCAGGGCACCCCTGCCGCCCGGAAGCGGGCGCGACCGCGCCGGTGCCGTCTCAGGAGGATGAGGAGGCCGACGTGGACGGAGCCGACGTGGACGGAGCCGGCGACGACGACGACGCCGGGCGGATCCTGATGATCCTGGCGTCCTTCGCCCCGCTGACCACCGGGCCCCCGACCAGCACTGAGTCACCGGTGGTCAGCGCCGACCCGGCCGCCTGCTTGTGGTCCGACCGGACCTTGGTGGCCGAGGTGAGATCCCAGGACCAGGTGGTGCCGTCAGCGGCCCTGACCGTGAGCACCGATGCGCTCACGGCCTGCACCGTGCCGCGCTCGAACGCAATGGTCTTCGTGCCGGTCTTGGCCTTGAACGTCACCTGGCCGTATTCGCCCCGGACGAGCGCGAGCCGCAGCAGCGGCCGGCGGCAGATGGCCTTGACCCGCGCCGCCGCGGTCTTCTGGCCCGCGGACTGCAGCGCGGATTCGATCTTGGCGCAGCGGCCGGCCGCGGCGGAGTTGGTCTGCGCCGTCGTCGCCGCAGTCCCGCCGGAGCCGGACGTGGTGGAGGCCGACGCGCCGCCGGTCAGGGCCACGCCGAGGCCGGCTCCGCCGCCGATCAGGATCGCGCTGGCGCCGATAGTAGTGATGAGCCGCTTGGTGCGGCCGGATCGCGACAAGGCGGCCGGGGCCGGATCCGGCTCGCCCGGCCCGAGATTCATGGTGTCCATGGCACTCAGCTTCGCCGCTGATGATGGGTAAACGGGGGCACGCGGCTGGGAGCTTCCCGGGAACTGCCACCACAATCGATCAGGACGGGAACGAGGCCCTACATCCGCTCGGGCACCGGGATGCCGAGCAGGCCGAGGCCGGTCAGCAGCACCCGCAGGGTGAGCGCGGACAGCGCGAGCCGGCTCTGCCGGGTCTCACCCTCCGCTGACAGGACCGGGCACTGCTCGTAGAACGTGGTGAACGCGCTCGCCAGCTCGAACAGGTAACCCGCCAGCTTGTGCGGCTCCGCCGCGATCGTCACATCGTCGACGGCCCGGCCGAATCCGAGCAGCCGCAGCGCCAGGGCCCGCTCGGCCGGCGTGCCGAGCGTGACCGGGCCGGCCGCGTCCGCCGGATCAAGCCCGGCCCGGCCGAAGATGGACCGGATCCGGGCCGCCGCGTACTGCAGGTACGGCCCGGTGTTGCCGGTCAGCGCCAGCAGCCGGTCGAAGTCCAGCACGTATCCGGAGTCGCGGGCGACGGACAGGTCGCCGTACTTGAGCGCGCCGATACCGACGGCCTCGGCGATCTGATCGCGCTCGGCGGGGTCGGGGTACCGGTCGGCGATGACCGCCCTGGCCCGCTGGACGGCGTCGTCCATCAGATCGGCGAGCTTGACCTGCTCGCCCGACCTGGTGCGCAGTCGCTGGCCGCCGGGACCGGTCATCAGCCCGATCACGGCATGCTCGGCGGTGGCGGGCGGCACCAGCCATCCGGCCTGGCGGGCCAGCTCGAAGATCATCTGCAGGTGCTGACTCTGCTCCGAGCCCACTACGTAGATGATCCGGGACGCTCCGAGCTGGGTCAGCCGGTACCTGATCGCGGCGGCATCGGTGCTGTCGTAGCCGTAGCCGCCGTCGCTCTTGCGCAGCATCAGCGGCACCGGCTTGCCGTCCCGGCCCGCGAAGCCCGGCGGGAACGCGCACAGCGCGCCCTCGCTCATGACCGCGAGGCCCCGGCTCTCCAGCTCATCGCAGACATCGCTGAGCATCGGGTTATAGAAGCTCTCCGGCGCCATATCCGCGTCGGTGAGCGTGACGTTCAGCCGCGCGTAGATCGTGCGCAGGTACTCCATCGAGTCGTCGACCAGGACCTGCCACAGCCGCATCGTCTCCGGCTCGCCTGCCTGCAGCTGGACAACCCGTTTCCTGGCCCGGTCAGCGAACACCGGGTCGGCGTCGAATTTCGCCCTGGCCGCCTGGTAGAAGGCGGTGAACTCGCCCGACGCCAGCTGGTCGTAGGTGGCCTGGTCACCGATGTCCAGGGCGTGCTCGATGAGCTGGCCGAACGGCGTGCCCCAGTCGCCCAGGTGCGCTGCCCTGATGACGTCGTGGCCGAGGTACTCCATGATCCGCGCGATGGCGTCGCCGACGACGGTCGGCCGCAGGTGCCCGGCGTGCAGTTCCTTGGCGACGTTCGGCCCGGAGTAGTCCACCACCACCCGCAGGCCGGGCTCGGCTGGCGCCACCCCCAGCCGGGGGTCGGCGAGCTGCGCGGCGGACTGCTGCGCGATCCAGTCGTCGGCCAGCGTGATGTTGATGAAACCGGGGCCGCTTACCTCCGCGTCAGCGACGGCGGGCGCGGCCGCGAGCCGTTCGGCTAGCGGCCCGGCGATCTCCCGCGGAGCGCGGCCGGCCCGCTTGGCCAGCGACATCGCGGCGTTGGACTGAAAGTCGGCGAATCCGGACGGCCGGATCAGCGGATCGGCGCCCGCGTAGTCAGCGCCGAGCTGATCCGCGAGTGCCTGCTGCACCAGCGCGCCCAGTGCTGCTTCCGGATCAGTCATCTCACTAGCCTACCGGCCCGTCTACCGGTTATCCGGTCGCGCACCCGGCTGCGGATTACGGGCGACGCAGGAAGTGGCCCCCGCGACTCGGCCCCATCCGCTCCCTGATGCGCTCAGTGATGTGCCGCTCGGTGAGCTCGGCGGCCAGCCGGCAGGCCGCGGCCGCGCCCTTGGCCGTGACGTCGCCATGAGCGATGACCACGGCCGCCTCCAGCCCGAGCAGCGCGGCCCCGCCGTAGGTCTCGGAGTCAAAGCGCTCGGCCAGCTCGCGCAGCTGGCGGCGCTGGAACAGGGCCCCGAGCCGGGCTGACCGGGAGTTGCCGAGCACGTCACGGAGCTGGGATCCCGCGTACCTGGCGGTGCCCTCGAGCGTCTTCAGCGCCACGTTCCCGGTGAAGCCGTCCGTCACGATCACGTCCGCGCGGCCGGCCAGCAGATCGCTGCCCTCGACGTTGCCAGCGAAGCTGATCGGCATCCCGCCATGCGGGGGATCGGAGTCGAGCAGCTCGTGCCCGCGGCGGGCCAGCTTGTTGCCCTTGCCGGGCTCGGCCCCGATGGTGAGCAGCCCGACCCGCGGCTCGGCGATGCCGAAGGCGATCTCCGCGTAAGCCACGCCAAGCTGGGCGAACTGGACCAGCATCTCAGGTTTGGGATCGGCGATCGCGCCCGCATCCACCAGCACCGTTGGCGTCGGCCGGGTCGGCAGTACGACCGCGAGCGCCGGCCGGGTCACGCCTGGCAGCAGCCGGAGCCGCAGCTGAGCGGTGGCGACGACGGCGCCGGTCGAGCCCGCTGACATCACGGCACCCGCCTGCCCGCGCCTCACCAGCTGGCAGGCAACGGCGATGCTCGAGCGGGGCCGCCGCCAGCTGGCAAGCGCGCCCTCGTCCATGGCGATGGATTCCTCGGCCGGCTCGATATAGACATCGGCGGCCGAGCCGCCTCTGGTCAGCAGCGGGCGCAGCTGGCCGGGCCTGCCGGTCAGGGCGATCCGGGTACCGAGCTCGCGGGCCGCTGCAATGGCGCCGGCCACGATCTCGGCGGGCGCATGATCCCCGCCCATTGCGTCAACGGCGATTGTCTGGTGCGAGTCGCGCTGCGCCAGGCTGGCGGCATCGGACGCCAGCTCGGCGCCGGTCTCGGCGCCGTTCTGGGTCTCGGCTGGCCGGGCGCCTGCGGCGGCAGGCAGCTCCGCCGGCCGGGTCAGCGCGCCGCCCGGATCATGTCCCGCATGCCGCCTAGCTTCTCACTGCCGCGGCGCGAATAAGCGGGGCGGTGGCACCGAGTTGTTGCGTTTGGGGCTAATGTCACCGGGTACATCGCTGCCCCGCCCAGGGACCAGGCGGAGGCGACCCGACGGGAGGAAATTTGAGGCGAGCTGCAGGCAACCCTGAGCGTCCGCCGAGCGTTTCCTAATCGTTACTTCTTTAACTGGCATGACGGTAACGTCACCCCAGGCAAATGAGTCTGATGTGACGGGGCCGGGAATCACCAGTAAGAGCACGCCTGACGGCGGCATGACACGGGGAGATCATGCGAACAGCCAGGGCGCCGCAGGTAGTGGCGGCCGGAGGGAGTTGCATGAGCGTTCAGGAAGTTGCGCCGGCGGTACCCGCGCAAGGCCGGGGATTCAGGGCCTATACGGCCAAGCACCTAGATCAGCTGACAGCAAGGGCAGGGCTACCCGAATCGGAACGGCTTGCCGTCCGGGCAGTGGCAACTGTGCTGCCATTCCGCACGAATGACTATGTGCTTGAGTCGCTGATCGACTGGTCCGCGGCTCCCGACGATCCGATCTACCGGCTGGTGTTCCCGCAGGCAGACATGTTGCCGGCGGAGGATGTCGAGCCGATCGCGGCCATGCTGGCAGGCGGCGCGCCCGAGCGGGAGATCCAGGCCGCCGCGCACGCGATCCGGGTGCGGCTCAATCCGCACCCGGCCGGCCAGCTGGCGCTGAACATCCCGGCCCTGGCCGACGAGCCGCTGCCGGGCGTGCAGCACAAGTACCCGGAAACGATCCTGGTCTTCCCCAAGCAGGGCCAGACGTGCCACGCCTACTGCACGTACTGCTTCCGCTGGGCCCAGTTCGTCGGCGAGCCGGATCTGAAGATGGCAACCGACGACACGGCGCGGGTGACCGCCTACCTGCAGTCGCATCCGGAGGTCACCAGCGTCCTCATCACCGGCGGCGACCCGATGATCATGAGCGCCAGTGTCCTGCGCCGGTACGTCGAGCCACTGCTCGGACCCGGCCTGGAGCAGATCGAGTCGATCAGGATCGGCACCAAGTCGCTGGCTTACTGGCCGCAGCGGTTCATCACCGATCCGGATGCTGACGACACCCTGCGGCTGTTTGAGGAGGTCGGCGAATCGGGGAAGACGCTGGCCCTGATGGCGCACTTCTCGCATCCGCGCGAACTTGAGCCTCCGCAGGTGACTGCGGCCATCAGCCGGATCCGCGGCACCGGCGCCGTCATCCGCACCCAGGCCCCGCTGATCAGGACAATCAACGACTGCTCAGGCATCTGGTCCGACATGTGGCGGACCCAGTTGCGCCTGGGCCTCGTGCCTTACTACATGTTCATCGAGCGCGATACCGGGCCGCACGGATACTTCGCGGTCCCGCTCGCGCGCGCCGCCGAGATCTTCCGCGGCGCCTACAGCAGCGTGTCGGGGCTCTGCCGGACCGTCCGCGGCCCGTCGATGTCGGCCACACCCGGCAAGGTGTGCGTCGACGGCGTTGCCGAGATCGGCGGCCGGAAGGTCTTCGTACTGCACATGATCCAGGCCCGTGATCCCGCACTGGTCGGTCAGCCGTTCTTCGCCGATTTTGACCCGGACGCGGTCTGGCTGTCGGACCTGCGTCCGGCATTCGCGGACCGGTTCCCGTTTGAGTCCGACGTCATGCCCGGCGACGAACCGGACTGGGGCGCCGAACTGCTGGTCACCGGCTGAGGGCGGCCGGCGCGCGCGCTTACGCCGGCGCCAGGATCGGGCAGCCGGACCGCCCGATCCTGGCCGCAGGGGCCCCGCGCAGAAGACCGCGCCAGTCGCTCAGGTGGCGGCGGGCTCGGTCAGCTCGCCGCCCGCATCCGCTGTCCGTGCCTTAGCGGCGGCGGCATCCGGTCCGGTGCGCGGAGCGGCAGCGGCCTGCTGCCTGATGAAGATGCAGCTGATCGCGCCGACCACGAGGAACAGGATCGGCACCAGAATGGTCGGCCGCATGGCATCCACGAAGCCGTGCGTGAAGACCGTGCCCGCCAGGCCGCTGGCCCGCTTACCCGATCCGACTTCGAGGCCGCCCTTCGCGGCTGCCTGGAACCCGGTAATCAGCTTGTCCCTGGCTGCTGCGGGCAGGCTGGCGCCGCGCTGCTGAACCTGGCTGGTGAACCCGGCGATGAGCCGGTTCTGCAGCAGCGCCCCGATCCCGGCCGTGCCGATGACCGTGCCGACCTGGCGGGTCGTGTTGAACACACCGGACGCGGCTCCGGCCATCATCGGGTTCACATTGCGCATCGCGATCGTGGTCATCGGCGCGAACACGCAGCCAATCCCGATGCTGGCCACGATCTGCGGCGCCAGGAACGTGTACCACGCCGAGTTAGCCTGGGCGATGAGCGCGATCGACCCCATGCCGCCCGCGAACAGCAGCAGGCCGGCCATCAGGATGTACTTGCCGCCGATCCGGTCGGACATCCGCCCGGCCACCGGGGCCACGAACATCGACAGCACCGACGCCGGCGCCATGGTCAGGCCGGCCTTCAGCGCTGAGAACCCGAGCACCGACTGCAGGTAGATGGAGAAGGGCAGGAAGATTCCGAGCATGCCGATGGCGATGAAGCCAGAGACCATGTTGATCAGGGAGTAGTTGCGGTCCTTGAAGAGCACGAACGGCACCAGCGGCTCGCTGTCCTGGCGGCGGCCCTGCAGGTACAGGAACAGGCCGAGCAGCACGACACCGACCGCGAGCAGCAGCGGAATCGAGATGAACGAGGTGATCGTGCCCCAGTCGTACTTCTGCCCTTCGACGAGCGCGTAGCAGATGGCGAGCAGCGACAGGCTGGCCAGGGCAACGCCGCTGACGTCAAAGTTGTGCCGGCGTCCGGTTCGCAGGTCGGGGATCAGGATGACGGTCAGCACGAGCACGAGCGCGCCGATCGGGACGTTGATGAAGAAGATGTACCGCCAGTCGAAGGCTGTCACGAGCAGGCCGCCCAGGGTCGGGCCAGCGACGGTGGCAACGCCGGCGACCGCTCCCCAGATGCCGAATGCGGCGCCCCGGCGGTCCGCCGGGAAGACCATGGTGAGAATGGCCAGGGTCTGCGGCATGAGCATGGCCGCGCCCAGGCCCTGAACGGCCCTGAAGGCGATGAGGTAGCCCGGCGATGGCGCCAGCCCGCACGCGGCCGACGCGACGGTGAACAACGCGACTCCGGCGAAAAACACCGTGCGCTGCCCGAGCAGGTCACCGAGGCGCCCGAAGGTGATCAGCAGCACTGCCAGCACGAGCGCGTAGGCGTTGATCACCCAGAGGACGTCGTCGAGCGAGGCGTGCAGCTTGGTGATCATGTTGGGGATCGCGATGTTCACGATCGTGAGGTCGAGCAGGGTCATGAAGAACCCGAGCGAGAGCACGATCAGGATGACCCACGGGTTGCCCCGCCTGGCCGGTGCTGCAATTGCGGTCACTGCGATCCTCCCGATTGCACGTCAGCGGCACGGCTGGCTGATCCCTGGGCGCGTGCGGTGTCGCTGATGGATACGCTACGACACCCTGCTGACAATGAGCTGCCGGGCAACGACGCCAGCCTGCGTCAGCTCAGGAGATGTCGAGGCCACTCGCCGCGACACTGTCGGCCGAGGTAAACGGCTGGTCGGTAACCACGTTCGTCATCGGGACAGGGACGGCACTGGTGAGCGGCGCGAGAACCTTCAGGATCGTGGCCAGCGGGCTGCCCGGCGTGATCGAGATCGGCACGCCGAGCAGGTCGCCGGACAACTTGCTGGCGTACAGAACCACATTGCCGGACAGGCTGAGGCCAGGCGCCCTGGTCGTGATGACGGCGGTGCCCCGGCCCGCGGAGAGGTCGACCGAGGTCAGGGCGAGCGAGCTCATCGAGAACTGCATGAGCCGCACGCTGCCGCTGGTCGTGCGCACTGTCACGGTCCCGTCGTAGGCAAAGCCGGTGATCACCGCGGACGCGGCCGTGAGGCTGGACGGCGCTGACGCCACCGCGAGTGCCGGCGCGGTTCCGTTCCGCGGCGACGGACTCGGGCCCGGCGTGCCGGTCGCCGGGCCCGGCGTCGCGCCCGCCGACCGCGACGGCGACGAGCTGGCGCTCGGTGACGGGCTGGCCGGCGGGCTCCCGCTCGGGTCCGGCGACGGGCTGAGGCTCGCGCCGGGGGTGGTGCTCGGGCTCGGGCTGCCGGCGCCGGGAGCGGGGCTGGGGCTCGGACATGGATTCAGGATCGGAACCGGTGGCAGTCCGGGCAGACAGAACGAGGGCCAGGCGGCGGCCGCCGAGCTCTGCTGCAGCAGACCGGCGATGGTGATGAGAACGACCGGGAACGCGCCGAATCCGCGGATCACGGCACCGTCGTTCCCGGCCTTAGTGCTCTTGTGACGGCCGAGCAGGGCGCTGAGGCTGCCCGTCGGTCCGGCTGGGGTCCTGCTCCGCCGGCGCTTGCCCCGGCCTGCCGTGCCCTCTCGCAGTGGCGCCCAGCCGAAGCCGAGTGAGCCGCCGATGACGCCGAGCAGCGTGCCGAGCAGGAAGCCGCCGAGGTTCGAGGCCACCAGCGCGGCCACCGCCAGCAGGACGGCGACGATCGAGTAGAAGACGCGCTGCGCCGGGTTGAACCACAGCAGCAGGCCGCAGACGATGAGGACGGCGCCGATCAGGATGCCGAGTACGCCGCCGGTGCCTATGTGCAGGATCAGCCCCATGGCGTGAACCGGCAGCGGGATCATGAGCAATTCGGTCCCGGCTATCAGCAGCAGCAGCCCGCCCCAGAACGGCCTCCGCCGCCGCCAGCCGGTGAAGGCATGCCAGCCGGCGGTGATCGCGCCGAGAGGGCCGGCTGCCTCGGGCGGCACCTGCCCGTCCGGGCCTCCGGGCGCGTCCGCGGCGGCGTCCTCACGCGGGAAACTGTCACTCATGCCGGTCAGAAGCAGGAGCTGTCGCCGGCTGACAGGTGCAGGCTGAAGCCAGGAAGCGTGAAGGTGCCGGCTGAGGTCGAGTACGCGGTCTGCCGCAGGTTGCTGATGATGATCGTGCTCGCCTGCTGGCCGAACGTGCCCGCGGTCCCCTCGGGGGCGCCCGGGACCGCGTTCAGGGTCGAGGCGTCCTGGCCGATGTTGATGTGCCCGAATGTCGCCGTCGAGCCGGACAGCTGGTCAGCGTCGATGATGAGGGAGTCGGCCTGGACCGGAGTGCTGCCGCCGCCGGCAGTGATCTTCAGCGTGTAGGTGCCGAGGCCGAGCGGGAACGTGGTGACCACGCTCTGGCACAGGTTGGCGATCTTCGCCGAGCCGATCTCCGATTCCGCGACGGCGATTGGCTTCTGCCCCGCCGTCTCGTCGATGGTGCCGAACTGCTGGAAGCCGGTGCCGTTCAGTGAGTCGGCCGAGACCTGGAACTGCTGTCCGGAGATCGAGAACGACGAGGCCAGCGCGCCGTTGGCGGTCAGGCCGAGCAGCACGGCGGTGAGGCCGAGCGCGGGCGCGAAGATCAGCGCGAAGCGCCGCCAGCGGACCTTTCCGTGCGCGGACGCGTGGCGGCCGCCTGGGCCTGACGCAGGAGCATTGGTATCGGAACTCATCGGCGACTCCCTGCTGACGGAACGATTTCCCGGTCAGGCCGGCGAGCCGGGGCCGTGTGACCGGCGTCACAAGCTAGCTACCAGCCGGTAAGTTACTGGCTGGTAAACGTGCCGTCAACCCCATGCCGGAAATTTCATCATCCGACAATAGATCTGCCGCTCTGCCGGCGGACGGGAGGGGATGGCCTTCCGAACCCGGTTCGGTACAGCTGGGCCGCGCCGAAGTATGCTCCGGCCATGAAACTTAACGGAACTGCCGCAATCGTGTCCGGAGGGGCCAGCGGCCTCGGCGAAGCTACCGTCCGCGCGCTGGCCGCCGGCGGCAGCAAGGTCGTGGTCGCCGACCTGAATGAAGAGCGCGGCAAGGCGCTGGCCGATGAGGTCGGCGGCCTGTTCGCTCGCACGGACGTGAGCGACGCTGACTCCGTCCGGGCGGCCGTCGCCGTGGCCGAGTCGGCCGGAGCGCCGCTGCGGTTCGTGGTGAACTGCGCGGGCATCGGCTGGGCCCAGCGCACGGTCGGCCGGGACGGCGAGCCGCACGACCGGGCCGCGTTCGGCAAGGTCATCGACGTCAACCTGATCGGTACCTTCAACCTGATGAGCATCGGCGCGGCGGCCGTGGCCAGAACCGAGCCGGCCGACGAGGACGGCGCCCGTGGCGTGGTCACGAACACCGCGTCGATCGCGGGCCTGGAGGGTCAGACCGGCCAGCTGGCTTACTCGGCGTCCAAGGGCGGCATCATCGGCATGACCGTGCCCGCAGCCAGGGACCTGGCGGCGATCGGCGTGCGGGTGAACACCATCTGCCCCGGCATCATCGACACGCCCATCTACGGCAGTGGCGCGGCCAGCGAGGAATTCAAGGCCAAGCTCGCCGCCCCGGTGCCGTTCCCCAAGCGGATGGGCACCGCGGACGAGTTCGCGCACCTGGTCAGGTTCCTGATCGAGAACGACTATATGAACGCCGAAGTCATCCGCTTCGACGGCGGCATCCGATTCCAGCCGAAGTAGTAAGGACGGCCAGGCAGATGGCAGACGAGGTACTGACTGAGGTCAGCGACGGCGTTGCCGTCATCACCATCAACCGGCCGCAGGCCAGGAACGCGGTCAACGGCGCCGTCGCCCGCGGCATCGGGACGGCGGTCGCGGAACTCGATGCCCGCAAGGACGTCCAGGTCCTGATCCTGACTGGCGCGGGCGGCACGTTCAGCGCCGGGATGGACCTGAAGGGCTTCCTGACCGGGGATTCGCCGCACTTTGAGGACCGCGGCTTCGGCGGGATCGTCCAGCGGCCGCCGGCCAAGCCGGTCATCGCCGCGGTCGAGGGTTACGCGCTGGCAGGCGGATTTGAGCTCGTTCTCTCCTGTGACCTGATCGTGGCCAGCGAGGAGGCGAAGTTCGGGCTCCCCGAGGTCAGGCGCAGCCTGGTGGCGGGCGCGGGCGGGCTGCTGCGGCTGCCCAAGCGGATTCCCTATCACCTGGCCATGGAGATCGCACTCACCGGCGAGCACTACCCGGCCGCCCGGCTGCAGGCGGCCGGACTGGTGAACCAGCTGGTCCCGGCGGGCGAGGCGCTGGCGGCGGCGACCGCGTTCGCCAAGCGGATCGCGCAGGGCGGTCCGCTGGCGCTCACGGCGACCAAGCGCGTGATCGTCGAATCGGCCGACTGGGATAGCGCGGAAGCATTCCGCCGGCAGGGCGAGATCATCAATCCGGTCTTTACCTCAGCGGACGCACGGGAAGGCGCGCTCGCCTTCGCCGAGAAGCGCCCGCCGGTCTGGCGCGGCGAATAGCCCGCTCGTCCGGTGCGGCTGCCGCGCGCAAGGGGCAGCTGCCGGACGCGGCGCAGGACACAGTGCGGCGAAGGACACAGTGCGGCCCCGCGGCTGCGCACGGGCAGCGCCGGGGCAGCACAGACGTGCCTGCGCAGAACGCAGATCCGGGCACTCGGGGGTGCTGCGCGGCCGGGGGAGCCGCGCTTCTGCGGGGGCGCTGCGCGGCCGGGGGACCGCGCTTTTTCGGGGGCGCTGCGCGGCCGGGGGACCGCGCTTTGCGGGGGGTGCGGCGGGCGGGTGCGGGGACGAGGATCCGCGAGTGGGCCGGAACGGGGGGGAGTTGCTGCGAGCGGAGTAAATACCGGCTGATCAGGATGCGGCCGCGAATTGCCGCCGCGGCGCGTGGCTGATCAGGCGCTGGCGCAGCTTGGCCCGGCCCCGGTGCAGCCGAGACATCACGGTTCCGATCGGAGTGCCCATCATCGCGGCGATCTCCTTGTACGGGTAGCCCTCGATGTCGGCAAGGTAGACGGCAACCCGGAACTCCTCCGGCAGATCGCGCAGCGCCTGCAGAATCTCGGAGTCAGCAAGCCGTTCCAGCGCTTCGACCTCGGCCGAGCGGGCCGGGGGCATCAGCGGGTCGCGGCCCGTCCGCCAGTCGTCCTGCAGATCAACGCCCAGATCGGCAATCGGCTCGCGGCGCTTCTTCCGGTAGCTGTTGATGAAGGTGTTCGACAAGATCCGGTGCAGCCAGGCGCGCAAGTTCGTGCCGGGAGTGAACTGATGGAACGCCGCGTAGGCCTTGGCCACCGTCTCCTGGACCAGGTCCTCGGCGTCGCTGGGATTCCTGGTCAGCCTCAGCGCCGACGGGTACAGCTGGCTCATCACCGGAATCACTTCGCGCTCGAACCGCTCGTCACGATCGGCCATCCGGTCAGCCAGACTGGCTGCCCGCACGGCGGCATCGGGCCGGGTGAGCTCAGCGTCCGTCAGGGCAGGCTGAGTCGGTTCAGCCTGCGTCAGGTCAATCTGCGTCATTTCCGCTCCGCTCGGGTCGGTGAACTGACACAGCTAGGACGTAACTGGCCGGTAACTAGATGCGTGATCTGCGTAACAAGGCGAATACGTTATGCCATCGCTCCTGGTCAAACCACCCCAACATCGCGCGGCGGCAGGGCAGAAATATGCTGCGGCAGCGCTAGATCCAGCTGTGGAACCACATCCGGGACAGCCACGATGAGTAGGGAATGACCTCGGCCGTCAGGATCGGATAGAGGTAGGCGAAGTTGAGGAGCGCGGCCACGAGGTAAATGCCGGCGCCGACGGCGCCGATCGCGCGCCGGCCCGGCGCAGCGCGGGCCGGGCCGATAATCATCCCGAGGCACAGGACGATAGCGATGATCATGAACGGCTCGAAGGCGACGGCGTAGTAGTAGAACTCGGTGCGGTTGTCGTGGAAGTAGTACCAGATCCACGGCAGCCAGCCGGCTGCGATGCCCAGCAGCAGCGCGCCGGCGCGCCAGTCCCGCCGCGCGATGCGGTGGAAGGCCAGGTCGCCGATCAGCCCGGTGAGCCACCAGCCCAGGCAGAACAGGATCGCGAGGGCACCGCCCCACCAGATGATCGGCGTGCCGATGGCCAGTACCTCTGACGCCGTGCTGGGCGGCATGTGGCAGCTCGGCGTGCTTCCCTCGCACCAGTAGAAGGAGATCGGCCGGGCCAGCACGGGCCAGCCGAGCGGGTTGGAACGGTAGGACTGATAGCTGGTCAGGCCGAGGCCGAACTGCAGCATCCAGTGGTTGTACTGGTACCAGGAGTCGATGACATTCCAGACGGGCGTGTGGTTGCCGTGGGCGGCGGCCCAGTTCCGGTCGTAGCCGTCGCTGGTGGCGAACCAGCCGCTCCACGACGCCGTGTAGACCACCGCGGGGGCCAGGATGAACCAGACCGGAAGCCACTTGAGGTCCCGGCGGAGGCCGCCGGCCAGCCAGTTCACATAACCCGCAGCCCGCCGCGCGCCGAAATCCCAGGCGACGGCCAGCCCGGCGAAGGCGACCAGGAAGTACAGGCCGTTCCACTTGCTCGCGCAGGCCGCGCCCAGGCACAGGCCGGCGGCGACCCGCAGCCAGCGGATCCCCAGCTTCGGCCCGGCGATGTCGTCTGTTCCGCCCTCGTCGGCCGCCGCCTCCAGGCGGCTTCTGGTCCGGTCGCGGTCGATGACGAGCAGGCCGAACGCCGCCAGCACCCAGAACATGACGAAAATGTCCAGGATCGCGGTCCGGGACAGCACCAGTTCGAGGCCGTCCAGGGCCAGCAGCAGGCCGGCGACGCAGCCGAGCAGCGTGGACCGGGTCAGCCGCCGCGTGATCCGCGCGAGCAGGAGGATCGACAGCGTGCCGACGAGGGCCACCGAGAACCGCCAGCCGAACGGGGTCAGGCCGAACACCCACTGCCCGGCCGCCATGAAGATCTTGCCGAGCGGCGGGTGCGCGACGAGTTCGCCGTACTGTCCGTTGAGCTGGCGGAAGATGTGCGGGTTGCCGGCCACGAGCATGCTGTTGATGTTGCTGACGTGGTTGAATTCCACGCCGTGGTGCAGGATCGAGTTCGCGTCCGGCACGTAATAGGTCTCGTCGAAGACAACCGCGTCCGGCTTGCTCAGCCGGTAGAACCGCAGGAAGCCGCCGAAGATCATGACCAGCAGGGGCCGGCCCAGCCCCAGAAGGTGCTGCCGAGCACGAGCGCGCTGCCGCGGCGGCTTGCCCTGGTCAGCGCAGTGCCCTCGGCGGTATCGGTGGCGCGCGCCGTCTGGTAGGCGTTCATCGCAGTCATGTTAAGACGCGCAGCCGCTAGCCTGGGCCGGGAAATGGAACAGGCGAGCGGCGAAGCACCTGCATATCCGGCTATTCCGGGGTCAGAACCTGGCCCGCGGGAGGCCGGTCCCGGCCCGGCCGGCGCCGCCAGCGCGCCCGTGCCGGGAACGGCCGGACGCTGACGCTCGCCGCGGCGCCGATCGGCCAGCCGGGAGACGCGTCGGGCCGGCTGACCCGGGCCCTCGCCGCGGCTGGCCTGATCGCGGCTGAGGACACCAGGCGCCTGCGCCGCCTCGCGGGCTCCCTGGGCGTCCGGCTGTCCGGCCGGGTCGTGTCCTACTACGACGACGTGGAAGCGCGCCGCACTCCGGAGCTGCTGGCCGAACTGACATCCGGCCAGGACGTGCTGCTGATCACCGACGCCGGCATGCCCGGCGTCAGTGACCCCGGCTACCGCCTCGTGGCCGCGGCGGCCGAGGCCGGGGTCCGGGTCACCGTGCTGCCGGGCCCCTCGGCCGTCACGACCGCGCTGGTGATTTCCGGCCTGCCGTCCGACCGGTTCGCGTTCGAGGGCTTCCCGCCCCGCAAGGCCGGGGAACGCGCCCGCCGGTTCGCGGAACTCGCCACCGAGCGCAGGACACTGGTGTTCTTCGAGTCACCGCGCCGCACCGGTGCCACGCTGGCCGAGCTTGCTGCCGCCTTCGGCGCTGACCGCCGGGCCGCGGTCTGCCGGGAGCTGACCAAGACACACGAGGAAGTGCTCAGAGGCACCCTCGGCGAACTGGCCGGGGTAACCCGCGACGGCGTCCTGGGCGAGGTCACGCTCGTGGTGGCGGGCGCGCCGCCGGCCGCCGGAATGGCCACGCTGCCCGAGGCGGTCGGGCAGGTCCGGCAGCGGGTTCACGCGGGCCTGAGCCGCAAGGACGCGATCACCGCCGTGGCGGCGGAGCTGGGCCTGCGCAGGCGCGAGCTGTACGCGGCCGTCGTCGGTCAGGCTGACGCCGCGGCCGCACCGCAACGCCCGTGACCGCGGGCAGGGCGGCCTGGCTCACCGGGGACTGCTGCTCCGCTCGGCGAAAATGAACTCGCTGTCGTCCCACGGATTGATGACGACCTGCACGTCGTCATCCACGTTGTCCAGGAGGGCGCCGCCGTTCAGCTCCAGTACGGACAGTTCCTGCCAGTCCGGGTTCCTCAGCAAGGCGTCCCGCATCGGCTCGGGCCCGGTAAACACCGGAAGGCACGTCCGCTCGGTCCCGTCGGCGGCGTCAATCTGAAAATGCAGCAGGTCGGATGCGGCACCGTCATCGCTCGAATGGCCGAGAGCGAAGACCATCGCCGCGCGGAAGGCTGCGGTTACCTGGCCGGGGTCGGGCGGCGTTTCGCCGGGCGCCAGCATCTCGGCAAACCGCGCGAGCTCCGCCGATACCGGCGACAGCAGGTCGGCCAGGTCGTCCGGGCCGGGCTCGGGTCCGGCGCCGCCGCGGGCGGCATCGTCGGCCCGCTGCGCGTCCTCCTCATGTCCGGCTGCGCGGAACCAGCCGGCGGCCCGCTGGTAGTACATCCCGGCCGCTTCCTCGTCCGCCAGTGCGTGAGCGACGTCGCCCGCCGATTCGGCGGTCAGCCCGGCCCGCCACGCGTCCTGCAGCTCGCCGTGCAGTTCTGTCGCCCGGACATACTGCTGCAGCGCAGCCGTCAGCGCGTCGCGGTGCTCGTCCGCGGTCAGGACCGGGTCGCTGTCAGCGGCCCTGGCCTCGGCCAGCCAGCCCATCAGATCGTAGGCCCAGGCCTCAACACCGCGGGCGCCGATCCTGTCGGCCTCAGCTAGCCCGGCGGTCAGCCAGGTCTCGGCCTCGGCGTACTTCGCTTCGGCGAGGGCGTTCCTGGCCAGGTTGAGCCGGATGACCGCCACCGCGTAAGCCTCCCCGGCCGCCTCGTGGCTTGCCAGCGCGGCTTCGAACGCCTGTCTGGCCCGCGGGTAATCACCTTCGTCCTGCCACACCAGGCCCATGTTGCTCTGCACCGCCCCCTGGGCCAGGACATCGCCGAGCTCCTGAGCGAGCGCAAGACTCCGTTCGTAGCACCGCATGGCTTCAGTCAGATCGCCCTGCCGCCGGGCGACCAGGCCCAGTGAGTTCAGCGCGTTCTGCTCCAGTGACCGCAGGCCCGCGCGGTGCGCCATCTCGCGAGCCCGCTCCAGGTCGCCGTGGTCCTCCTGGCCGTACTCATACCGCAGGTAGCCACGAGCGAGCAGCGCCGCCGCCTCGAGGGCGACATCGTCGAGCCCGGTTGCGATGCGCACGGCCTCATCAAGCTGAGAGTGCGCTTCGGCCGCGCCCCCCTGCCGGTCGGCCAGCCGCGCCGCTGCCATCAGGGCCTCGGCGCGCAGGCGCCCCTGCACCTGGCTCGCTGCCAGCACGGCGCGAAGCTGCTCGGTGCCCTCGCGCAGGTATCCCCGGAGGCGCCAGAAGTTCTCCAGTGCGATAGCCAGCCGCGCATGCAGTTCCGCGTCGGGCGCGCGCTCGCTGAGTATGCGCAGCGCCGTCCCCAGGTGCGTCAGATTCTCATCCATCCACCTCAGGCCATCCAGTTCGCCGGGCCCGTGCTTCCTGGCCGCCTCAGCCTCAGCCCGGCCGAGGAAGTAGCGGGCGAACCTGTCCCTGGCCGCGGGCTCCTCGCCGCTGAGGCGGAGCTTCTGGCCGGCGTACTGCCGGGTGCTCTCCAGCGTGCTGAACCGGCTGTCGGTGAGCTCGAGCAGCGCCCGCCGGTGCAGCGCCCGCAGCACAGCCTCCGGCCGCGGATCCGGGCTTTCGTCGTCCTGGCCGTAGATCATGACGGCGTCGTCCTGCCGGAACGGCGCCGAAAACAGCGACGTCAGCCGGAGCATGCGCTGCTGCTCGGCGGAGAGGTGCTGATAGCTCTCGGCCACCGCGCGCTGCACCGCCGGGAGGGCATTGCTGGCGACCCCGGCGCGCACTTCGCCGATATCCACCCCGGATCGCACCAGGCTCGCCGCGACCCGCACTGGATCGGGGAGATAACCGAGCCGGGCGCAGATTTCGCCGATCGCGACGTCGGGCCGCGGCGCTGGCTCGCCCCGCCCGGTCCAGGCGACATCCGCGAAGAGCGCGGCCGCGTCGGCCGGGCTCAGCGGCTCGACCCGGATGTCCAGCTCATCAGGGACGCCGAGTGGCTGCTGGCTGGTGGCCAGCACCCTGAGCTCGTCGGCTGCGGCCAGCAGCAGGGTGACGATCTCGGCAGCGACCTCCGTGACGTGCTCGCAGTTGTCGAGTATCAGCAGGCCGGGACCATCGCCGAGGACCCGCCTCAAAGCCTCCAGCGGATCGCTGGCCGCCGGGTTGGGATCCGCGCCGACGAAAGGCTCCAGGTGCTGGGCGACCAGCGCCCGGCCGGATCCGGAGGGGAGCTCGTCCAGCGGAACGCCCCAGACGCGGCCCTGATAGACCGGCCTGGCGCTGGCCGCGATCTCGGCGGATAGCCGGGACTTGCCCACACCCGGCGGGCCGCACAAGGTGATCAGCCTGTTGCCGCCGAGCAGCTCAGTGACCTCTCGCAACTGCTCCCGGCGGTCCACTATCGGCCGCAGCCGGGCCAGGAACACAGCCTGCCGCTGCGGCGTGCGCACCAGGCTGGCTTGCGGCGGCGGCTCAGCTGGCGGCTGCGACGGCTGAGCGAGCTGAGGGGGTTCGCGTCGCTGGTCACCGGACTCGCTCAGACCGGTGCGATCCCGGCCCTCCCCGGCCTGGGTCGCCGGTCCCTTCTCGCCGGAACCCACCGGCACGGTCGAGGTCTCCGGCGGCTGGCCGATCGGCTCGAGCCGGGGAATCCCGCCGAGCACCCGGGCCAGCGCCGGATCAGCGGCGAACGCCCCCACCCAGCACGCTTCCAGGCTGTTGTCCCAGTTGTCGGGTACCGATATCACGACCCCGGCCAGCAGCTCGTCGCAGAAGACGGCAGCGCCGGACATCCCTTTCCAGCCGCTGGTCGTGGCTGGCTGCCGGGGCGAGACACCGAGCGGCAGGACATGATCTGTTCGCGGGCCGCGGTCGGCCGTGCCGCCGACCGCGGCGGGCTGGCGGCCGGACTCGCTCCCGCTGGCGCGCGGATAGCCCACGGCCCGCCACCGGACGGCGCGTGCCGGAGGCAGCTGTCCCCACCGGGTGACGTGATCTGGCCGCAGCCCGGCCGCGACCAGGACCGCGACGTCCCGCCGGGCATCTGACCACGCCAGGTATGCCTGTTGCCAGTCGTCGTCGCCGCTGAGCAACGCGGCCGCGGTGATGACCTGCGCGGGCTGGCCGGGCGCCGCGGGCGTGCCGGAGTGCGGGCGCAGCACGTGCTCAGCGGTGAGGACGAGCTGGTCGGCAATCAGGTAACCGGAGCCGAACCGGTAATCGCCGCTGCCGGGCAGTTCCGTGCGGATCCGGACGACGCCGGCGTCACGGTCGCCGTCCAGGGGGCTCATCGCGTCAGTCCGGCCCGTCATCGAGAGGATGGCTCGCGCGTCCGGAGTCCTGGCCGCCCTCGTCGGCAATCTTGAGACCGCGCCCGCTGCGGTCCACCGGCGTCAGGGCGATCTTCAGCCGGTGAGTGTGGGTCGCGACGCGATCGGCGCGAGCACCGAACGACAACACCGACAGCTGTAAGCCGCCGCTCAGCCCGCCAGTGCGGGCGAACCCGATCTCGAATTCCAGCTCGACCGCGCCGGGCTGGAACCTGACCGGTGAGTCGGCCCCGGCTTCGATCGCCTTCTCCAGCTCCCGCCTGACCTGGCCGATCGCGTCCGCCAGCCCCAGCCCGATCTCCTCGCCACTGTCCGCCTGTCCGGCCATGCCGGTATTGCACCATGTCAGGACCCGGCGGCGGAAGTGCCGCGCGGCCGCGGCCTGCCGGGCCAGGCCGAGGACTGGGCTGACTGGCTAGGCTGAGTGCCATGACCAGCCGCAAGATCCTCAGTCGCGCCTGCGTGGCCGTACGCGAACGGCCCGCGGCACATCGGCCACGTGGCCGGCTTCGGCGTGCCGTCCGACATCTTCGCCCGCTACCAGCGGCTGAACGGCAACGACGTGCTGATGGTCAGCGGCACCGACGAGCACGGCACGCCGATCAAGGTGCAGGCCGACGCGGAGGGCGTCAGCGCCCGTGAGCTCGCCGACCGCAACAACGCGGTGATCCCCGACGACCTGCAGCCTGGGCTCTCGTACGACCTGTTCACCCGCACGACGACGCAGAACCACTACGCGGTCACGCAGGAGATCTTCCGCGCGCTCTACGACAACGGCTACATCTTCGCGCGGACGACGCTCGGCGCGTTCATCCCGTCGACCGGCCGCACGCTGCCCGACCGCTACATCGAGGGCACGTGCCCGATCTGCGGCTACCCGGAGCCCGCGGCGACCAGTGCGACAACTGCGGCAACCAGCTCGACCCGGTCGACCTGATCGACCCGCGCTCGAAGATCAACGGCGAGACGCCCGAAGTTCCTCGAGACCGAGCAGCACTTCCTCGACCTGCCCGCATTCGCCGAGGTGCTGGGCGACTGGCTGCGCGCAAGAGGGCCACTGGCGCCCGAACGTGCGCAAGTTCTCGCTCAACCTGCTCGACGATCTCAAGCCGCGGGCGATCACCCGCGACCTCGACTGGGGCGTGCCCGTCCCGCTGGACGGCTGGCGCGACCGCACGACAAGCGGATCTACGTCTGGTTCGACGCCGTCATCGGCTACCTGTCGGCGTCGATCGAGTGGGCCGCCGCACCGGCGACCCGGACGCTTGGCGGGCCGTTGTGGCAGAAGCCGGACGCCGAGGCCTACTACTTCATGGGCAAGGACAACATCGTCTTCCACGCCGAGATCTGGCCGGCGATGCTGTTCGGCTACTCCGGCATCGGCGCCAAGGGCGGCACGCCGGGCGCGCTCGGCGCGCTGAACCTGCCCTACGGACGTCGTGTCGAGCGAGTTCCTGACGATGGAGGGCAGCAAGTTCTCGTCCTCGCGCAACGTCGTCATCTATGTCGGCGACATGCTCGCGCGCTACGACGCCGACGCGCTGCGCTACTACCTCGCCGCCGCCGGCCCGGAGAACCAGGACACCGACTTCACCTGGGCCGAGTTCGTGCGCCGCAACAACGACGAGCTGGTCGCCGACTGGGGCAACCTGGTCAACCGCACCATCTCGATGACGGCCAAGAACCTCGGCGAGGTCCCGGCGCCGGGCGAGCTGACCGATGCGGACCGCGCTGCTGGCCGCGTCCCGGGCTGCGTTCGCCCGGTCGGCGAGCTGCTCGGCCGGTCCCGGCAGAAGGCGGCGATCGCCGAGGTGATGCGGCGTCGGCGAGGCGAACAAGTACCTGTCCGACATGGAGCCGTGGAAGCTCGCGAGAGCGACCCCGACCGGATGGCCAGCGTTCTGCATGTCGCGCTGCAGGTGGTCGACGACGTGAAGACGCTGCTGACGCCGTTCCTGCCTGGCTCGTCGTAGCGGTGCACGAGGTGCTGGGCGGGACGGGGATCTGGGCGGCCATGCCGAGCGGATCGACGAGGTGACCGAGGATGGCAGCCCGTCCTACTCGGTGCTGACCGGCGACTACCAGAACGCCGCGCCGTGGGAGTCGGTGCCGGTTGCTGCCGGACCGCTGGACGCGCCCACGCCGGTGTTCACCAAGCTCGACCCGTCCATCGTGGACGAGGAACTGGCGCGGCTGGAGCCGAGTGAGTGAGGACGGTCGGCCTCCATGCAGGCGCGCCGCATTACTGCAGCGGGCCAAGAGCAGTAAGGAAGCAGCCCGCGCCCGCACCCGAGCCGCTCGCCTGCCCGGTCTTCGACGCGCACACCCACCTGGACGCGATGGCCGGTGGCCGGCGACGCTCGCGCAGGCCGCGGCCGCCGGGATCGCCGTGCGTCACCGTCGGCGGCGACGCGGCTCCTCGCGGTGGTCCGCGGAGTCCGCCGCTGCCCACCCGGACGTCTACGCGGCGGTCGCCGTACACCCGACCGAGGTCGACGCGGCCGCACGACCGCGAGCGCGACGCCGAGCTGCAAGACGCGCTGGCCCCGCACCCCAAGGTCGTGGCCATGGGCGAGACCGGGCTCGACTACTACTGGGACCGCGCCGCCGGACTGCAGCACGAGCACTTTCGCGCGCACATCGAGCTGGCCAAGCAGGCAGGCAAGCCGCTGATGATCCACGACCGGGACGCGCACGCGGACGTGCTGCGGATCCTGGCCGCGGACGGGGCGCCCGAGCAGGTCATCTTTCACTGCTACTCAGGCGACGCGGACCTGGCCGAGCGGTGCGCCGCGGCGGGCTACGTGCTGAGCTTCGCCGGAACGGTGACGTTCGGGAGCGCCGCCGCGCTGCGCCAGGCGGCCGCGGTGACGCCGGCCGAGCTGATCCTGGCCGAGACGGACGCACCGTTCCTGACCCCGGCGCCGAACCGGGGCAAGTCCAATGCTCCGGCTCAGGTCGCGCACACCATCAGGGCCCTGGCGGCAGCCAAGCAGCTGGATGTGGCCAAGCTGTGCGCGATCATCTCGGCCACCGGGGAGCGCGTCTTCGGGCCGTGGAGCCGTAGCGTCCGGCGGCCGCGCTGACGGCACCGGCGGCCCTGGCTTCGGACGGGAACGGGGATCCGGTTCGCTCAGTCAGTCCGACCTGCTCGGGCCGACGGAGATCAGGGCCCTGGCCGAGCGCCTCGGCCTGCAGCCGAGCAAGCGCCTCGGGCAGAACTTCGTCGTCGACGCCGGCACCGTCAGCCGCATCACCGCGATGGCCGGGCTGCATCCCGATGACGTCGTGCTGGAGGTCGGTCCCGGCTTCGGCTCGCTGACGCTGCCGCTGCTGGCCGCGGCTCGGCGGGTCATCGCCATCGAGGTGGACCGGGCACTCGCGGCAGAGCTGCCGGTGACCGTCGCCGCGCGGGCGCCGCAGCTGGCGGACCGCCTCGAGGTGCTGACCGCCGACGCGGCCAGGGTCTTGGAGCTGCCCGGCGTGGCGGGCCGGCCGGGTGATCCGCCGACCGTCCTGGTGGCGAACCTGCCCTACAACGTGTCGGTGCCGGTCGTGCTGCATCTGCTGGCCGCCGTGCCGTCCCTGGCCCGCGGGCTGGTCATGGTCCAGGCCGAGGTTGCCGACCGGATGTGCGCGCCGCCGGGGAGCAGGACCTACGGCATACCGTCGGCGAAGCTGGCCTGGTACGCCGCGGCCCGGCGGGCGGCTCGGTCGGGCGGTCGGTGTTCTGGCCGGTGCCGCGGGTGGACTCGGGGCTGGTGTCGCTGGAGCGGCTGTCCGCTGCGGAGGCAGCCCGGCTGCGCGGTGCGGCCAGCCGTGAGCAGACGTTCGCGGTCATCGACGCGGCGTTCTCGCAGCGGCGCAAGACACTCCGCTCGGCGCTGGCCAGCTGGGCCGGAACTGCGGCGGCGGCCGAGGCCGTGCTGCGGGCCGCGCAAGTCGATCCGTCGCTGCGGGGCGAGGCCCTCGGCATCGGGGACTTCGCGCGGATCGCGGCAGCAGCGGCGGCCGGCTGAGATCCTGGCTGGCGCTGCCGCTACCGGCCGTACGCTGCCGGGCGCGCTGGCCGGCCTGTGGCTTGCCGCTGAGAGGCACACGCGGCAAAGCCGGATACGATCAGCAGATCGTGATCTCAGCAATCAGGCCTGCTCCGGCGGCCGTTACTGTCCGGGTACCGGCGAAGGTGAACCTTCAGCTCGCCGTGGGATCGCCCGGCGACGACGGCTATCACCCGCTGGTCACTGTCTTTCACGCTGTGTCACTTTTCGATGAGGTCACCGTGACGTCGGCGGACAAGACCTCCCTGGAGATCAGCGGCGAGGACGCGGGCGCCGTGCCCAGGGACCGGTCCAACCTGGCCTGGAAGGCGGCCAGCGCGCTGGTCAAGGCGGCCGGCCTGCGGGGCTCGGCCGTGCGCATCGAGATCCGCAAGCGCATTCCCGTCGCCGCGGGCCTCGCCGGCGGCAGCGCTGATGCCGCCGCGGCGCTGGTGGCCTGCAACGAGCTGTGGCAGACCGGGCTGTCGCAGCGCGAGCTCAGCGAGATCGCCGCCGGGCTCGGCAGCGACGTGCCGTTCGCGCTGGTCGGCGGGACCGCGGTCGGCCGCGGCCGCGGTGAGCACCTGACTCCGGCGCTCGCGGCCGGCAGCTACCACTGGGCGCTGGCGTTCGGTCACCAGGGGCTGTCCACGGCCCAGGTCTACGCCACCTGCGACCGGCTGCGGGCCGCGCGCGCGGCCGCCGGAGACGGGCCGGAACCAGGCGATCCCGAGCTCAGTCACCCGCTGATGACCGCGCTGCGGTCCGGCGACCCGGCCCGGGTGGGCCCGCTGCTCTCCAACGACCTGCAGCCGGCCGCCCTGTCGATGCAGCCCGATCTTCGCCGTGCGCTGACTGCCGGACGTGAGCACGGAGCACTCGGGGCCATCGTGTCGGGATCGGGCCCGACCTGCGCGTTCCTGGCCAGCGACGCCGCGCACGCGCGCGAGCTCGCGGTGGGCGTTACCGGGGCGGGCGTCTGCCGCGCTGTGGCCAGGGCCAGCGGCCCTGCGCCCGGAGCCGTGGTCGTCCGCGACGGGCAGCCGGCGTGAACCTGGTCAACCTGGAACTGGCCGCCAAGGCCTACCACGAGCGGGTGCTGCTCGACCAGGTATCACTCGGCATCTCGACCGGCCAGCGGATCGGCGTGGTCGGCCGCAACGGCGCGGGCAAGACGACGCTGCTGTCGGCGCTGGCCGGGGTAGCGAAACTGGACTCGGGCCGGGCGACGCGGGGCCGTGACGTCACTGTCGGCTACCTGCCGCAGGCAGAGGAGCTCACCGGCACCGTCGGCCAGATCGTGCTGCGGGACCTGGCCGAGCACGAATGGGCCGCCGACCCGCGCAGCCGGTCCGTGGTCGAGGCCCTGCTCGGCGGCATCGACCTCGGCGCTAACGTCCGCAACCTGTCCGGCGGCGAACGGCGCCGGACGGCGCTGGCCGCGCTCCTGCTCGGCAGCTACGACCTGCTGCTGCTGGACGAGCCGACCAACCACCTGGATATCGAGGCGATCAGCTGGCTGGCCGGCTACCTGGGCCAGTACGCGGCCAGCTACGTGATCGTCACCCACGACCGCTGGTTCCTCGACGCGGTGACCGAGGAGACCTGGGAACTGGCCGACGGCCAGGTGCACGCCTACGACGGCGGCTACTCGGCCTACGTGCTGGCCAAGGCCGAACGCGAGCGCATCGCGTCCGGCATCGACCAGCGCCGCCGCAACCTCATGCGCAAGGAGCTCGCCTGGCTGCGGCGCGGGCCGCCGGCCCGGACCAGCAAACCGCGCTTCCGGATCGACGCCGCCACCGCGCTGATCGCCGACGAGCCGCCGGCCAGGGACGGCGTCGAGCTGGCCCGGATGGCCGCGGCCCGGCTCGGCAAGACCGTCATCGACCTCACGGACATCTCGGTTGCCGCTGCCGGGCGGCCGCTGCTCGATCACGTGAGCTGGCAGCTCGGCCCTGGCGACCGGGTGGGCATCGTCGGCGTCAACGGGACCGGCAAGACGACCCTGCTGCGGCTGATGGCCGGGGCCCTGCCGGTTCCGTCCGGCGGCCCGGTGGCGGCTACCGGGCAGGTGCGCACGGGCAGCACGGTCCAGCTGGGCTACCTGACGCAGGAGCCGCCGCCAGTCGATCCGGAGATGCGGGTGCTGGAGGCGGCCGAGCGCGTCCGGGGCTCGGCCGTGATCGGCAAGCGCGAGCTGTCGGTGAGCCAGCTGCTGGAGCGGCTCGGCTTGCGGGGCGACCGGCAGTGGACGCGGGTGGGCGAGCTATCCGGCGGCGAGCGGCGCCGGCTGCAGCTGCTGCTGATGCTGCTGTCCGAGCCGAACGTGCTGCTGCTGGACGAGCCGACCAATGACCTCGACATCGAGACGCTGACCGAGCTTGAGGACCTGCTGGACGGCTGGCCGGGTTCGGTCGTGGTCGTCAGCCACGACCGGTATTTCCTGGAGCGGGTGACCGATCATGTGCTGGCGCTGCTGGACGGGCAGCTCGCCTTCCTGCCCGGCGGCGTTGACGAATACCTTCAGGCACGGGAACGGGCTTCGTCCCCGCCCCGCCCCGGCCCGGCCGCGGCTGCCGCGGCGGACCGGCCGGGATCTCCGCCACCGTCGGCGGCGCAGCAGCGGGCCGGCCAGAAAGAGCTCGCCCGGCTCGAGCGGCAGATCGCCAGGCTGTCCGAAGCCGAGGAACGGCTGTCGGCCGATCTGGCGGCCAGCGCCACCGACTACGAGCGGCTGGTTCAGCTCGGTGCCGAGCTGACGGCCGCCCAGCAGGAGCGCGGCGCGCTCGAGGAGCGGTGGCTGGCCGTGGCCGAGGAACTCGGCGGCTGATCGTCCGGTCCCTGCGGATATGCGGCATCGGCCCGGTGCTAGCGTAACTTCGGAGCTGACCTGGCCATGATCCTGTAAACCTGTGCACGTCCCTGCGTGTCTAAGTCTTCAGGATCATGGTTCCGCGCCTGAAGGGCCGCATGCGTTCACCTGCCGGGCCGCGCCGCCGCTCGCCGGCCGCCGGCCGTTGCCTCGCCGCCGTTGCGCTGGCTGGCTTCGGGCTAGCCGCCTGCAGCAGCCCGCCGCCCAGCACGAACGTGCACGCCTCGCTCCCGGCCACATCCGCCTGGAAGTCGTCGGCGAAGCTGGGGCTGTGGAAGACCAGCGGTTTCGATGTCTTTAACAACGAGTGGAATCAATCGCAGGCGGGCCCGCAGACTGTCTGGGCCAACTCGTACCAGCGCTGGGGCGTGGTGTCGAGTCAGCCCGGCTCGACCAGCGTGAAGACCTATCCGTGCGTTCAGCAGAACTACCGCGACCCGGCGATCGGCTCAGTGACATCGCTCAGCAGTTCGTTCGCCGAGAAGATGCCGCCGTCTGGGCGAACTACGACGCCGAGGCCGCCTACGACATGTTCCTGAACAACTACCACGGCGGCGAGATCATGGTCTGGGTGGACAACCACAACCAGACCCCCGAGGGCAATGTCATCAGTCACGCGGTGATCTCCGGCCGGCAGTTCGACGTCTATCAGGGCAGCGCGCAGATGTTCAGTTTCGTGCTGACCGGCCGCCAGGAGACGAGCGGGCATGTTGACCTGCAGACTGCGCTGCAGTGGCTGATCCGCCATCACTACCTGAAGAGCACCGAAGTGCTCACGCAGGTGAACTTCGGCTTCGAGATCGCGTCCACCGACGGCGTCCCGATGAACTTCTCCGTCAGCAAGTTCTCGCTGGCGACCAACGCGCACTAATCCCTGGCGGCAGGCTGGTCGGCGGACCCGGCAGCGTCGAAGGGGACGAGCAGGACGCGCAGCATGCGCGCGAGTTCGCCTCGCTGCCGGGCATTGAGGCCGGTCAGCAGGTCGCGCTCCCGGCTGAGCAGGGCCGAGAACGCTGCATCCACGGTTCTCAGCCCGGCGCTGGTGAGCTGAACCAGGACGCCGCGCTTGTCCTGCGGGTCCGGCTTGCGGCTGACCAGGCCTGCGCCGGCCAGCCGGTCGATCCGGTTGGTCATCGTGCCCGAGGTCACCAGCGTCGCCCGCAGCAGGGCCCCGGGGCTGAGCTGGTAGGGCGCTCCCTGCCGGCGCAGCGCCGACAGCACGTCGAACTCCCAGGTCTCCAGGCCGTGCGCGGCGAAGGCGGCGCGCCTGGCCCGGTCCAGGTGGCGGGCCAGCCTGGAGACGCGGCTGAGCACTTCCATCGGCGCGACATCGAGGTCGGGCCGCTGAGCCTGCCAGCGCGCGACGATCTCGTCGACCTCGTCGCTACCGGGCCGCGGGGGTCGTGCGCCGGGTGTCATGACAGGAGCATATCTCTTGACATCGAGACTTCTCCTGCGATAGACAGCGGAAGGTATCTTGATGTCGAGAGAAGTGAGCTGACGCTAATGTGGGATCCCGCACAGTACCTGCACTTCGCCGGGGAGCGGTCACGGCCGTTCTTCGACCTGGCCGGCCGGATCGGCGCGGCCGCTCCCGGCCTCGTGGCCGATCTCGGTGCGGGCCCGGACAGCTGACCGCGGCGCTCGCCGGCCGGTGGCCGGACGCCACGGTGACCGGCATTGATTCCTCAGCCGAGATGATCGCGGCCGCGCAGGCGGCTGAGTACGGCGAAAGCGCTCGCAGCGGGCGGCTCACCTTCGCGGTCGGCGACGTGACCAGACTGGAAGCCGGAGCGGCAACCGGACGTGATCATCTCGAATGCTGTCCTGCAATGGGTGCCCGATCACCTCGCGCTGCTGCCGCGCTGGGCCGGTTACCTGGCGCCCGGCGGCTGGCTCGCGTTCCAGGTTCCCGGCAACTTCGACCAGCCCAGTCATTCCGGTACTGCGCGAGCTGGCCGGCTCGGACACCTGGCGCCCGAAACTGGCCGGCGTTCAGCTCAACCGTCAGTCCGGTGATCCGGAGGAGTACCTGGACTTGCTCGCGGCCCGGGGGCTGTCCGTCGATGCCTGGGAGACCACCTACCTGCACGTGCTGCAAGGGCCCGACCCGGTCACCGACTGGTACAAGGGCACCGGGCTGCGCCCGGTTCTGAGCGCGCTCACGCCGGCCGACGCCGGGGAGTTCGTTCGCGAGTACGGCGAGCGCGTGCGGGCGGCTTACCCGGCCGCGTCCTATGGCACCGTGCTGCCGTTCCGGCGGGTGTTCGTGGTCGCGCACAAGGCCTGAGCGAGACCGGCCGGTCCTTACAGCCGGTCGTTACCGGCCTATCGTTACCGGCCCTGCCGGAGCAGCTCGATTGCCTCGGGCGACAGCTTCGGCTTCGGGTCCAGCTCGCGCATGCCGTTCCAGGCGAGGTTCACCAGATGAGCGGCCATCTCCTCGAGCTTCGGCTTGCGCGCGTCCAGCCACCACTGGCCGGCCGACGCGACCATGCCGACCAGCATCTGCCCGTAGACCGGCGCCAGCTTGGGGTCGTAGCCCCTGGCCTTCAGCACATCACCGAGGATGTACTCGACCTGGCTGGCGATATCGCTGATGAGGCTGGCGAAGGTGCCCGACCCGGAGGTGGGGTTGGAGTCGCGCACCAGGATGCGGAAGCCGTCGGAGTTTTCCTGGATGTAGCGCAGCAGGTGCACCGCGGCAATCTCGAACTTCGCCATGGTGTCCTCGCCCTCGAGCAGGCGGGTGGCCATGCTGAGGAACCGCTCGACCTCGCGGTCAACGACGACGGCGTACAGGCCTTCCTTGCCGCCGAAGTGCTCGTAGACCACAGGCTTCGAGACGCCGGCCTGGGCGGCAATCTCCTCGATGGAGGTGCCGTCCAGGCCGCGCTCGGCGAACAGGCGCCGGCCGATGTCGAGGAGCTGCTCGCGCCGCTCCTTGCCGGTCATGCGCTTGCGATTATTCGGGGGGGACTGGCTTGTCACTCCTCCATCATGGTCGGTCAGGCCGTCTTGCTGCTAACTGGTTCCGGCGCGGCCCGCCGCGTCATGGACCCGAGCTCGCGCGTTCCGGTCTTCTTGACGCTCAGCCTGGCCTCGTCCGGCCAGCGGACATCGTAGGCCCAGCCGAACTTCTCGCAGAACCAGATAAGCCGGGCGGCGGTGTCAATCTGGCCGCGCAGCGCGCCGTGACGAGCGCAGGTCGGGTCGGAGTGGTGCAGGTTGTGCCAGGACTCACCGAACGACAGGATGGCGAGCCAGTTGACGTTGCGGGACTTGTCGCGAACCTCGAACTCCTCCTTGCCGAAGGTGTGGCAGATGGAGTTGATCGACCAGGTCACGTGGTGCAGGAACGCGATCCGGACCAGGCTGGCCCAGAAGAACGCGGTGACAGCACCCTGCCAGGACATCGACCAGAGGCCGCCGATGAGCGCCGGAGCGAGCAGCGAGGCCGCGACGAGGGCCGGGAAGTAGTTGGAGATCCTGACCATGCGCTTGTCGGCGAGCAGGTCGGGACAGAACTTCTCGCGCGAGGTGTGGTTCCCGTCGAACAGCCAGCCGACGTGCGCCCAGCACAGGCCCTTGATCAGGGCCTTCCAGTCGTCGCCGAACCGCCAGGGCGAATGGGGGTCGCCCTCGCGGTCGCTGTACTTGTGGTGCCGCCGGTGGTCAGCCACCCAGGTGAGCACGGGGCCCTCGATCGCGAGGGACCCGGCGATGGCGAGCGCGACCCGCAGGCCGGTCTTAGCCTTGAACGAGCTGTGGGTGAAGTAGCGGTGGAACCCCATGCTGATGCCGAGGCCGGAAATGTAGTAGAAGACGACGGCGAGGACGGCATCGTGCCAGCCGAGGAAGCCCCAGTGCCAGGCGACCGGTATCGCCGCCAGCAGCGCGAGCATCGGGACGGCGACGAAGACCCCGACCAGGATCTTCTCGAACCGGCCCTTGGGCTCTTCTTCCAGGTCGTTCAGTGGTGCCCGTGCGCCGGTGGACACAGCCTGCGCGGCGCCTGTGCTGTTGGTGTCAAGGACAGTGGTCATTCGGGATCCTCGCCTGGCACTCATAGCGTTTGCGGGGGTAAGACGGTCCGCCAGGCCGTGGACAGGGGCTCCAGCAGGATTACGCTTACGTAACCGTAACCTACGTGACCGTAGGTTGTACAACGACCGGGAGAACTTTTCTCGGCGACGCTATGAATACGTAACGTCCAGTTACTCCTGTGGTTCCCTCGGTGCTGGCAGGCCCGTCGCTGGCGCCCGCCGCTACCTCGGGTTCGGTGCGCCCGGCCACCTGGATGGGCGAACGCACTCCCGGCTTATTCGTCGGCCGGTCAGCTACCCAGCGCCGCGCTGCTTGCACTCGACCACAGTATCGATCTGATGAGGGCAACTGTCAGTACCTCGAAATAGTATTCGAGTATGACGAACAAGCTGAGTTCTGCAGAGGTGCGCGAGCAGGCAATCGCACTGCGGCGCGCAGGCAAGTCCCGTCGTGAAATCAAGGAGATTCTCGGCGTCGGGAATTCGCTTCTGGACTCCGCGTTGCGCGGCGTGCCCCCTCCGGCATGGACGGCACGGCCACGGGCGAAGGACGACTTGCACGCCAGAGCGCGCGAGCTCGGGCGGGTGGCGCTACCTACGACGAGATTGCCGCCGAACTCGGTGTCTCGAAAGGCTCGATTTCGCTCTGGGTGCGCGACATGCCGCGCACCGGGCGGCTGAGCCGTGAGGAGATCGGCAAGCGGACGGGCGCGCGCCTCGCCGCTTACTGGGAGGCGGGCAAGGCAGACCGTGAGGCTGCCCGGCAAGGTGCGCGGGATGCCGCAAGCGCCGCAGATCGGGCGCGGTCAGCGATCGTGAGATTCTGATCGCCGGCGCCATCGCGTACTGGTGCGAGGGCAGCAAGAGCAAGACCTACGACCGTCCGGGAGCATGTCGGTTTTACCAACAGCGATCCTCACCTGATCACGTTCTTTATGCGGTTCCTCGGATGTGGCCGGGCCGTGACCGCGGATCGGCTGATCTGCCGCTTGCTGATCCATGAAAGCGCGGATATTCAGGCAGCGGAGCAGTTCTGGAGAGATCTGACCGGGCTGCCTGATAGTCAGTTCCGGCGGCCGACGTTGAAGCGCCACAATCCGAAGACCGTCCGGAGGAATACAGGCGAGAGTTATCGCGGTTGCCTGGTCATCACGGTCCGCCGCAGCACGGAGCTCTACCGGCAGATAGAAGGGTGGGCGACGGCGGCAATGGCCGAGGCGCCACAGGCGCTGCGAAAACTCCCTGATCGATCTGCCAGCTAGCGGCCAGGGCATTCCGGGGCGCGCGGGGAAGGAGGTGAACCTAGATCAGCTGTCATCTGCTCCCGGGGAAGGATTCGAACCTTCGTTAGGGACACCAAAAGACCCCGTCCTGCCTGCCTAGACGACCCGGGAAGGTCAAATCCTGCGCCCAGGATACCGGCGCCAGGATAAGGCGGTCGATGGGTTAGAGCGTTCGCGGCTGCTGGTGGCTCTTTGGGTCGTCCACGCGAGCGGGTGCAATCCCGGGGGCTCGCCGGGTTGCATCCCCGCAGGTGAGCGATGGTGTCGCTAGAGTCGGCACGGGGAAATCACGACGCCTGGACGGGAATCGGGATGCGGGACTCCGGGTAGCTGCGGGCCTCGGGGTCCCGGCTGGCCCCGTTCCTGGCCTGGCAGGTTGAGTGGCGCGGGTTGTCCTCGCCGCCGGTCGGCGGTCGGGGCCCGGGGGTGGCGATGGCGGTACGGGGGTTAGCTCGCTGGCTGGGAGTGGCGCTGCTGATCGCGCTGGGCGTGCTCCTGGTGTGCGGCCCGGCGCACGCGAGTTTGTGGCACGATCGTGGGCAAGCGTTGCACCGGGTGCGATCAGGCACCCAGGCTGGCCGTGGGTAGGTAACCGGCCGGTATCCTGCCGATGTCGGGAGGGTGACTTCCCTGGCGGCGCGCTGCAGGTGCCGGCAGTGCCACGCCGTACCCAGACACTCCCAAGATCGATAAGTCCGACAGCGATAAGTCCGACGGCGACAGGTGCGCGACCAGGCCGCGCCAGACAGCCCGGTCGCGGATCGACCGGTCAGAGATCGACGCAGAGGAGCCAAGCCGAGTGACTGCAGACGGTCCGGCCGCCGTCATTGTCCTGGCAGCGGGCGAGGGCACCCGGATGCGGACCAGCACGCCGAAGATGCTGAACGAGGTGTGCGGCCGCCCGATGCTGGGACACGTGCTGGCGGCAGCCCGAGAACTCGCCCCCGAGCGGCTCATCCTCGTGGTCAGCGACCTGAACGGCCAGGTGGCGCGCTATGCCAGGGAGAACTGCCCGGAAGCCGTGCTCGTCCTGCAGGAGCGCCGCGGCTCGTGGGGCACCGGGCACGCGGTCCGCACGGTTATCGAGTCGGTCGGCGTCATTCACGGCACCGTCATCGTGCTGTTCTCCGATACCCCGATGCTGCGGGCCGCGACCCTGGCCAGCCTGGCGGCCGAGCACGAGGCCGCCCATGCCGCCGTGACGGTGCTGACCGCGCGGGCGCCGGACCCCAAGGGCTACGGCCGCATCCTCCGCGATGCTGACGGCAAGATCAGCGGCATCGTCGAGGAGGCGGACGCCACCGACGAGCAGCGGGCGATGACCGAGGTGAGCTCGGGCATGTTCGCATTCGACGGTGACCTGCTGGCCGACGCGGTCAAGCGGGTACCTGCCGCCCTGCGCCACCGGTGAGGAATACCTCACTGAGGTGCCCGCGATCCTGCGTGGTGACGGGCACATCGTCGGCAGCGCGTTCTGCGCTGACTTCGATGAGGTCCAGGGCGTGAACAATCAGGTCCAGCTCGCCGGAGCCCGACGGGTGCTCAACCAGCGCCTGCTGGCCCGCTGGATGGCCTCGGGCGTGACGATCGTCGATCCGGCCAGCACCTGGATCGACGTCGACGTGCGGATCGAGCCGGGCGTGCGCATCTCGCAGGCCACGCAGCTGGAAGGCCGGACGGTGATCGGCGCCGCCGCGTGCGTTGGCCCTGGCTGCCTGCTCCGGGACACGTCGGTGGGGGCCGGCGCCACGGTCATGCAGGCAGTCTGCGAGGGCGTCACCATCGAGCCAGGCACGGTGGTGGGCCCGTTTGTCCACCTCAGGCCGGGGCCGGCGAGCAGCCGGGCACAGGACGTAGTGCGCCGGCGCAATCGTCGGCGCCAGCTAGCTCGCGCACGTGGCAACGCAAGGAGAATTGAACCCAGTGACCGGCATGACCGCTACCCCCGAGCGGAAGATGATGCTCTTCTCCGGTCGTGGCTACCCCGATCTCGGTCTGGAGATCGCGGCCTGCCTCGGCATCGAGCCCACCCCCACGACTGCTTACGACTTCGCCAACGGCGAGATCTTCGTCCGGTTCCTGGAGTCGGTCCGGGGCAGCGATGCCTTCGTACTGCAGAGTCACACGGCGCCGATCAACCAGTGGATCATGGAGCAGCTGATCATGGTGGACGCGCTCAAGCGGGCGTCCGCGAAGCGGATCACGGTGGTGAGCTCCGTTCTTCGGCTACGCCAGGCAGGACAAGAAGAGCCGGGGCCGGGAGCCGATCTCAGCCCGCCTGATGGCGGACTTGTTCCGGACCGCGGGCGCCGACCGGATCATGGCGGTGGACCTGCACACCGCGCAGATCCAGGGCTTCTTCGACGGTCCGGTTGACCACTTGTTCGCGCTGCCGATCCTGGCGTCGTACCTGGAGGACAAGCTGGATGTCTCCCAGGTCACGGTGGTGGCGCCGGATGCCGGCCGGGTCCGGGTCTGCGAGCGGTGGACCGACCGGCTTGGCTGCCCGCTGGCCATCATCCACAAGCGCCGCGACCCGGACGTCGCCAATCAGGCGCGGGTGCTGGAGGTCGTCGGCCAGGTCGCGGGGCGGACCTGCATCGTGGTGGACGACATGATCGACACCGGCCAGACGATCGTGAAGGCCGCGGAGACGCTGTTCGATCAGGGCGCGGCCCAGGTCATCGTCACCGCCACGCACGGCGTGCTGTCCGGCAGCGCGGTCGACAGCCTGAAGAACTCGCGGGTCAGCGAGGTCATCGTCACCAATACCCTGCCGATCCTGAATGAGAAGCGGTTCGACAAGCTGACCGTGCTGTCGATCGCGCCGCTGATCGCCCGTGCCATCAGCGAGGTGTTCAGCGACGGCTCGGTGACCAGCCTGTTCGACGGCCAGAGCTAACCGGCCGCGGTCAGGGCGCGGATCAGGCGCCATTTACCCGGCTGCCGAGCCAGCCGGGTAGACTGCGCAAGGATTTCTGTCATATCAAGGAGTGCCACAGTGCCCGAGGTACGTATTTCCGCAGAGCCGCGGACGGAGTTTGGCAAGGGCCCAGCCCGCCGCACCAGGGCTGCGGGCCGTGTCCCGGCCGTCCTCTACGGGCACAGCCTCGAGCCCCGGCACCTGACGCTGCCCGGCCACGAAGTGCTGCTTGCCCTGCGCACCGCGAACGTGCTGATCCGGCTTGAGGGCCTGCCGGGTGGGGCGCAGCTGGCGCTGCCGAAGGCCATCCAGCGCGACCCGATCAAGGGCTACGTCGAGCACGTGGACCTGCTGGTCGTCCGCCGCGGCGAGAAGGTCACCGTTGACGTGCCGATCAACGTCTCCGGTGAGGTTGCCCCCGACGGACTGCTTGACCAGCAGCTGATCCAGATCTCGGTCGAGGCCGAGGCCACGAACATCCCGCGCGGCATCGACATCGATGTCGAGGGCATGGCGATCGGCGACTCGGTTCACGCCAGCGACCTGACCCTGCCGTCCGGCACCACGCTCGCGGTTGAGCCCGAGATGCTGGTCCTGCACGTCATCCCGGCCCCGACTGCCGAGCAGATCGACGCCGAGATCGGCGAGGCCGAGCCGGTCGAGGTGGCCGAGGCGCCTGCGGGCGCGGCAGGCGAGACCGCTGGCGAGACCTCCGCGGACAGCGCGGCCAGCAGTGAGTCGGCTGAGGAATCAGGCTGACCGCGGCAGCGGCCGTAGCCTGGTCTTACCGCTGAGCGCACGCCGTCATGACGAGGCGGCGCGGCGGTGACCGGGCTTCGCTGGCGTGGCTGGCCGTCAGCGTCGCGGCCAGCGGCAGCCGGGAAGCGAGACTGACGCCGCCATGGCCGAAGGCGATCGCTGGCTCATTGTCGGCCTGGGTAATCCAGGTCCTCAGTACGCCGGTAACCGGCACAACGCCGGTTACCTGTGCGCTGATGAGCTGGCGGCCGAGATGGGCGTGACCTTCAAGCGGGATAAGTCACGCTCGATGGCCGCGACCGGGCGCCTGGCCGGTCGCCAGCGTCGTCCTGGCCAAGCCGATGAGCTTCATGAACGTCACCGGCGGCCCGGTCGCATCGCTGCGGGCCTTCTACAAGCTGGCCGGCGACCGCATCGTGGTCGTGCACGACGAGCTGGACCTGCCATTCGGGACGGTCCGGCTGAAGCTCGGCGGCGGCGACAACGGGCACAACGGGCTGCGGTCGGTGACCAGCGCCCTCGGCAGCCGCGACTACTACCGCATCCGCGTCGGGATCGGGCGGCCGCCAGGACGGATGGATCCGGCGGACTTCGTGCTGCGGGACTTCACCGCGGCCGAGCGGAAGGAACTGCCTGAGATTCTCGGCCGGGCCGCCGAGTCCGCCCAGATCCTGGTGGAGCATGGCCTCGCCACCGCGCAGAACGAGGTGCATTAGCCTGTGGCGAGCGTTTGCCTGCAGTACCGCCGCCAGCCGGCGGGAAGTTCTCCGTGTCTGCCAGGTATAGTATCAAGATTCGCTTATGCGACTAATCGGAGCTTTCGCTGACTACTACTATCTGACCATGAGCTTGCCCGCGACCTCGCCGTCGCGGCCGGCCGCCGCCTCACTCGAGCTCCGTGCGAGCGGCGACCCAGGCCGGGCCGGACGCGCTGCGCAAGGCCGGTGACCTCCTGGCGCACGAGTTCCTCGCCGCCGAGCTGGCCCGGCTCAGGCCGGCCGACTCGGTCCTGTCGGAGGAGGGCAGGGATGACCGGGCCCGCCTGGCGGCGGACCGGGTCTGGATCGTGGACCCGCTGGACGGCACCCGCGAGTTCGGCGAGGCCGGGCGGACCGACTGGGCCGTTCACGTGGCGCTGTGGGAGCGCGGCGACCTGACTGCCGGGGCGGTCGCGTTGCCGGCCAGGGACCTCGTGCTGAGCACTCTCGAGCCGCGCGCCGCGCCGGCCCGGACGACGCCGTCAGGGCCGGACGGCGACGCGGCGAGCCTGCGCATCCTGGTGAGCAGGTCCCGCCCGCCGGCGTTCGTGCAGCGGATGGCCGCCGACCTTGGCGCGGAGCTGGTGCCGATGGGATCGGCGGGGGCTAAGGCGGCCACCGTCATCCTCGGCGAGTGCGATGCCTACGTGCACGGCGGCGGTCAGTACGAGTGGGACTCGGCCGCTCCGGTCGCCGTGGCCCGGGCCGCTGGCCTGCATACTTCGAGAATCGACGGCTCAGCGCTGGCATACAACCAGGCTGACGTCTCGATACCGGATATCCTGATCAGCCCGGTCTGGTTGGCGCCGCAGCTGCTCGGCGCGATCGCCCGCGCCAGTACGTCGGCGGCAGGCCAGCCAGCGCCGGTTCCCGCAGGTTCGTCGTCCAGTGATCCGGAGCTTTCGTCATGACATCGCCCCGCGGTGACTATCTGCTCTCGCAGCTTGATGTGCTCGAGTCGGAGTCCATCCACATCATGCGCGAGGTTGCCGCCGAGTTCGAGCGGCCAGTGCTGCTGTTCTCCGGCGGCAAGGACTCGATCGTGATGCTGGCTCTGGCCGAGCGGGCTTTCTGGCCGGCCAGGGTCCCCTTCCCGGTGATGCATGTCGACACCGGGCACAACTTCTCCGAGGTCATCGACTACCGGGATCGTCGGGTCGAGGAGGTCGGCGCGCGCCTGGTGGTGGCCTCGGTGCAGGAGGCGATCGACTCCGGCAAGGTGGTCGAGGAGACGGGCCGCTGGGCCAGCCGGAACCGGCTGCAGACCACGGCGCTGCTGGACGCGATCGCCGACAACCGCTTCGATGCGGTCTTCGGCGGAGCCCGGCGCGACGAGGAGAAGGCCAGGGCGAAGGAGCGGGTGTTCTCGTTCCGCGACGAGTTCGGCCAGTGGGACCCGAAGAACCAGCGGCCTGAGCTGTGGAGCATCTACAACACGCGCATCCACCGGGGCGAGCACATCCGGGTGTTCCCGCTATCGAACTGGACCGAGCTGGACGTCTGGCACTACATCGAGCGCGAGAACCTCGAGATCCCGTCGATCTACTTCGCGCACACCCGGACCGTGTTCGAGCGCGATGGCATCCTGCTGGCCGACAGCGAGTTCGTCGCCAGGGCGCCGGAGGAGCAGTTGTTCGAGACGAGCGTGCGGTACCGGACCGTCGGCGACATGACCTGCACCGGCGCGGTCGAGTCGACGGCCGCCACGGTTGCCGACGTCATCACCGAAATCGCGGCGACTCGCATCACCGAGCGCGGTCAGACGCGCGCCGATGACCGGGCCAGCGAGGCCGCCATGGAAGATCGCAAGCGGGAAGGTTACTTCTGATGACCGTTACCGACGCCGGCCTCGGGTACATGGACATCCTGCGGCTCGCCACCGCCGGGTCCGTGGATGACGGCAAGAGCACGCTGATCGGGCGGCTGCTGTTCGACTCGAAGGCGATCTTCGAGGACCAGCTCGCCTCGGTCGAGCGCACCAGCCGGGAACGCGGCGAGGAGTACACCAACCTGGCCCTGCTGACGGACGGGCTGCGAGCCGAGCGCGAGCAGGGCATCACCATCGACGTGGCCTACCGCTATTTCGCCACGCCCCGGCGCAAGTTCATCATCGCCGACACGCCGGGCCACATCCAGTACACCCGGAACATGGTGACGGGTGCCTCCACTGCCGATCTGGCCATCGTGCTGGTGGACGCCAGGAACGGGCTGACCGAGCAGAGCCGCCGCCACGCGTTCCTCGCCACCCTGCTGCGCGTCCCGCACCTGGTGCTGGCGGTCAACAAGATGGACCTGGTCGACTACGACGCGGCCGTGTTCGACCAGATCGTCTCGGAGTTCACCGCGTTCGCGGCCAAGCTCGAGATCGGCGACCTGACCTTCATCCCGATGTCGGCCCTGCACGGCGATAACGTGGTGCAGCGGTCGGTCAACATGCCCTGGTACGACGGCCCGTCCCTGCTGCACCACCTCGAGCGTGTGCACATTGCCTCCGACCGCAACCTGATCGACGTCCGGTTCCCCGTGCAGTACGTGATCAGGCCGCACCAGGCCACCGACCCGGAACTGCACGACTACCGCGGCTACGCGGGCATGGTGGCCGGCGGCGTGCTCAAGCCGGGCGATGAGGTCATGCACCTGCCGTCCGGGCTCACCACGACGATCAGCCGGATCGACACCGCGCGCGGCCCGGTTCCCGAGGCCTTCTCGCCCATGTCGGTGACCCTGCTGCTGGCCGATGACCTGGACGTATCCCGTGGTGACATGTTCTGCCGCCCGCATAACCAGCCTGCTGCCACGCAGGACATCGAGGCGCTGGTGTGCTGGATGGCGGACAGCCAGAAGCTGACGCCGGGCAGCCGGCTGCTGGTCAAGCACACCACCCGGACGGTGAAGGCGATCGTGAAGGACCTGCACTACCGGCTGGACGTCAACACGCTGCACCGGGATGAGCAGGCGGCTGACCTGACCCTGAACGAGATCGGCCGGGTCACGATGCGCGTCACCCAGCCGCTGTTCTGCGATCCGTATGCCCGCAACCGGCAGACCGGCGGCCTCATCCTCATCGACGAGGCGACCAGCGCCACCGTCGGTGCCGCGATGATCACCGACAACTAGCGCCTGGCGGGATAACCCCCGGCGGGGCTGCTGCAGGCTGACTGGCTGGTCGTGCGTCGTTCCCGTCCTGGAACGCGCAGTGCCCTCACGCCGCGCCCGGCGGCTGCAGCAGCATTCAGTGCAGCGGATAGTGACCGGCTGCTGGCAAGGCTGACGGCTGCGTTGCACAGCGATTACTCCAAGTAGCTGAGATTGCAGCCGCAGTAGTCATAGCATGGCATCTCATATCGGTCACGTTAGGTAACGGCGTCAACCTCCTGCTTTGCTCAGGCGTCTACCTAACATCCGGACGGGCCTGCTACAGGTCCGCTGTGATGCAGTAGTCAGCTGACTTGCAGGTGTCGTCGCCGCGGCGCGGGGTGAGTCGCCAGGTTGGGGGTTCCAGTTGTCGAGCGGTGTCTGCCCGGGCGAAGTGCAATCGCGGGGTTACGTTGAGTAGTCGGACCGCCGGCGTGATCGCGGAGCAGCGCGACGCCGACGGATCTGAGGTGGCCGAGCTCGTCCGGCGCGCGGCCATTGGCGACATGCTCGCGTGGGAGCGGCTGGTCGAGCAGTACGGCAGGCTGATCTGGTCGGTCACCCGGGACTTCCGGCTCGCGGAGAGCGACGCCGCCGATGTGGTTCAGATGACGTGGCTGCGGCTGCTTGAGCACATCGACCGGCTCGACTACCCGGCCCGGGTCGGCGCCTGGCTCGCGGTCACCGCACGGCGCGAGTGCCTGCGCGTGGTCGCCGCGCGGAAGAAGGTCGTGCTGATCGCCGATGACGGCGACCTGGTTGACCGCGCCGCCTACGAGCCCGCCGTCGACGAGCGGCTGCTGGCGGAAGAACGAGCGGCCGAGGTCCGGGACGCCCTGACGCGGCTGCCCTGGCGCTGGCAGCGCATGCTCGAGCTGCTGATGGCTGACCCGCCGGCCTCCTACGTCGAGATCGCCGAGCAGCTTGGCCTCCCGGTCGGGAGCATCGGGCCCACCAGGGGCCGCTGCCTGGAACGCCTCAGGGAACTGCTCGAGGCATCCTGAGGCTGAGCTGACGTCCGCCAGGAGACTGCCGTGAAGCTGCCGGTCCTGATAATTTCGGGTATGTGGCCATGCTCATTCTGTGGCGGCCGCCAACCCCCGACGGAAGCGGAGTCCATGTCATTCGCCGCGCGTGGCCGGAGCTGACTGCCGATGATCTCACCGCTGGTGCTGATCCGCCCGGGCCGCCAGGTGACGCTGGTCGAGACCGACACCGCCCGCGAGCGGTCGGTTCGGCGCCGGGTCACCTGGGCCTTCGCCTTGCTGACCGTGAACGTGCTGACCTGGGCGCCCGGCCTGACGATCCTGAAGATTCCGTCGTCGGGCGGCAAGGTCCTCACCCAGGGCGCGCTCCAGGGCGCGCTCCTGCTGGCCCTGAGCGTGAATCCGCGGGTCCGCATCCGGCCCAACGTCTTCCTGTTCCTGGTCAGCCTGCTCCTGGTCGGCGCCGCCATCGGGACCGAGCAGGCCTCGACGCTCGGCTCGTACTACCGGGTCGCCCGGCTGGCGGAGTTCATCATCGCGCTGTGGATCCTGTCGCCCTGGTTCGGCCGGAAGGACCTGCTGCTGGTCCGGACGTACCTGATCACGTTGTCGATCGCGCTCAGCCTGACGGTGGTCGGCTACTTCGTCGCGCACCACCGGGCCATGTACAACGGCCGCCTCAACGGCGTCATCTACCCGATCCCCGACCCGCAGGTGGGGCATTACGCCGCGGTGGTGTGCGGCATGATCGCGGTGATGTGGTTCGCCGGCCTGATGCGGGGCCGGACGGCACTGATGATCGTCATGGTCAGCGCCGCCGTCCTGGTGCTGACGCACACCAGGACGGCGCTCGTCGGCATGGCGGCCGGCATCGTCGTGGCCGGCCTGAGCCTGTTCGGGGTCAAGTCGAGAGTGCGCAAGTTCTTCGCCGGCGCGGCCATCGTGCTGTCGGTCGCGGTCACCACGCTCGCCGGCGTGCTGACCGCCTGGCTGGCCCGCGGGGAGAGCGGTTCGGAGCTGACCAATCTCAGCGGCCGGACCAAGGTCTGGTCGGCGATCCTCAGCAGTCCGCGGACCGGCTTCGAGGAGATCTTCGGTCTCGGCCTGTCGAACAGTTCCTTCAACGGCCTGTCGATCGACAGCAACTGGCTGGCGTCCTACCAGACGCAGGGGCTGTACGGCGTCACCGTGTGCGCGATCATCCTGCTCTACCTGCTGATCGCCTGCTACTTCCAGCCGCGCGGCGCCCGGCGGGCGCTGGCGCTGTTCCTGGTCACCTACAGCCTGATCGCATCGGTGACCGAGGTGGGCTTTACCGACGCCACCACCTACATGCTCGAGCTTGCCCTCGCGGCCTCGCTGCTCGTGCCCTCGTTCGGCGGCCAGGAGAGCGATCTGACGCTCGCGCCGGGCGTGCCGGTGCGGCCGGCCAGAAAGCTGCCGGGTCCGGCCCGGCAGCGGCCGTTCAGGCCCGGGGCCTCCGGCGAGCCGCCACCTCCCGGTACACCTCGAGAGTCGATGCAGCCGTCGCTCCCCAGTTGAACGACGCCGCCCGCTGAAGCCCGGCCGCTCGCAGCCGGTCGCCGGACCCGGCTGCGGTGAGGATGGCCTGCGCGATGGCGGCCGGCTCGGCCGGGTCGGCTAGCACGGCAGCGCCGCCCGCGATCTCCGGCATGCTCGTCACGTCGGAGGTGACGACCGGGCACCCCGAGGCCATGCTTTCCAGGATCGGCAGCCCGAAGGTCTCGTTGAACGACGGGTAGACGAAGACGTCCGCCGCCCGGTAGAAGTTCACGGTCTCCTCGAGCGGCACGCCGCCCACGAAGACCACGTCCTGGGCAATGCCGAGTTCGGCCGCCAGCGCGTGCAGCTGGGCGACGTACTCCTTGTCCCGGCCGTGGCCGACGATTGCCAGCTGACGGTCACCGAGCTGCGGCCGCGCGATCGCCCAGGCCCGCAGCAGCCCGTCGCAGTTCTTGTACTTCCACAGCGAGGACACGAACAGCACGAACGGCCGGGTGACGCCATGAGCCTTGACAGCGACCCTGGCCGCCTCGGCGTCGCCGGGCTTGAAGATGTCGTGGTCGACGGCCTCGTAGATGAGCCGCAGCTTGGCCGGGTCGACGGTCAGGTACTGCTCGATCTCCGAGCGCAGGCTGAGCGAGTTGATGATGATCGCGTCAGCCAGCCGCACGGTCCGCGGATACTGCATCCGCCGGTACAAGCGGGCGGCGGGCGCCAGCGAATCGCCGGCGGTGAAGGCGTGCATGGTCTTCATGTGCACGACCAGCGAGCGCGGGATCTTGAGCGCCGGCGCCATCAGCGTGTTGAAGACGTCGATCCGGCTCAGCGGCAGGCGAACCGGCGTGTACACGTGCTCAGACAGCGTGCGCAGATTGCGCTTCTCGTTGGACCACGGGTAGGTGATGTAATGCACCTTCGGGCCCATGCCCTCGAAGAAATGGCGGGACTTGGGGCTCACGATCAGGTAAAGCTCTTCGCCGGGGTCAAGCCTCCTGGCCATCTCAGGCACCAGCCGCGAATAGCCCCAGTGTGATCCGGTGGGATTCTCCGGGTTGTCAGTCAGCAAGTTGATTGCGACTCGCATTGTCCTTCTGCCTTCTCCCGCCCGGCTCGCGGGCTAGCGGCCATCCTTGCCCTGGCGCGGCCAGGCCGGCATCGGCCCTGGGCGGCGGCGCGAGGCGCGGCGGTCTGGTGGTTAGCGCTTGAGTCCGGTGACTTCGCGGTAGATCTCGGTGACGGCGGCTGCCCGGGCGGGCCAGACCTGCTCGGACGCCCACTTGACCGCAGCTGTGCTGCGGTGCTCCCACTCGCTGTCGGTGAGCACGGTCTGCAAGGCCGAGGCGAGGCGTCCGGGCAGCTCGGCCGGCCGGTCGGGAAGCGGGACCTTGATGGCAGCCGCGCCGACCTCGGCGTCCGCGATGCCGTGCAGGTCGAGCGCGACCGCCGGCAGCCCCTTGCCGAGTGCTTCGAGGAACTGGCCGCCGAAGGACTCCCGCAGGGAGGTGAACAGGAAGACGCTGGCAGAGGCGTAAAGGTCGCGCACCTGGTCCCAGGGCACCTGCCCGAGCAGCTCGATATCGCCGGCCAGGCCCAGCCGGTCGACTGCGGCCCGGACCTCCGGCAGCATCGGACCCTCGCCGCCCGCCATGATCATGCGGGCCGGCATCTGGCGCCGCAGTTCGGCGAACGCCTCAACTGCCAGCGTCGGCGCCTTCCGGCGCAGCATCCGGCCTACCCACAGCACGAGGGGCGTGCCCGCGGGCCTATCCCGGGCCTCGATGACCCAGTCGTTGGGCAGCGCATCGGCCATCATGAGCCGTACGTCGGTGCCGCCGGCCCGGCGGGCGGCGTTCGCGGTGTCGGAATTGCAGGCGAGCGTCACTGCCGCGTGCCTCAGCGTCTGCTGGCCTTGCCGGTTGAGCGCCATGAGCGGGCCGGCCGATGCGGCCCGGAACGACTCAATCGGCCGGTCGCGGCCGAAGAAACCGCGGTACCGCGGCGGGCTGAGCTGGCCGCCGCCGATCGGACCGTAGATCAGCGGAACCGGGAGCTGCCACATCTTGCTGCCCAGCCGCAGCGATCCCCACGTGACGTGGTGCACGACATCAAACTTTCCCGGCGGCACCTGGCGAAAGGCGTCTGATTGCCAGCGCAGGTAGGTCTCATACAAGCCCATCGAGTTCGAGATCCGCGTCAGCGGTGACACGTGCTCGTCCACGAAACGGAAATCAATGCCATGGTCGTCGTCGTGGTTGCGAATCGCATCCTTGAACTCCGACCCCACCAGGACGGTCACGTCATGCCCGTAGTCTGCCAGCGAGGTCGCCCAGTGCCAGCCCGCGCCGGGCTCACTGCCCCGGCCAGGGGAGCACTGAAAGGCAGAAACGAGGACCTTCACTACGTGGCCATCCTGTTCCGAGCTGGGAAAACCGTGAGTGACGATGGTATCCGAATCATTTTTTCTGGATCCTCATTTTGAGGTAACAAATTGTTACGGGTAGTTAATACGGGGTAGCGGCAAGGTCATCTGGATTTCTTCTATTTCGTCTCTGCTCCAGTCGTCGTCCGGCAGCGGCGCCAGTGGCACCAGCGGCGACTCGGCTGCAGGACCGGGCCGAAGCGAACTGGCTGACGGCCGGGGCGGGCAGGGCCGCGGTCGCAGGCTCGCCGGTCGCCGTGCTCGTGCGATGCCGCCCGGCGGGACGGCCCGGGGCGTGCTCAGCGGCAGCCTGCTGTGCCTCCGGCGGCGCGGCGCGGTACTCGCGCAGGCCGGCGCGCAACTGCCACCAGGACAGCACCGCGCCGAAGACCGAGGAGACGACGAGCCCTTCGAGGGCGCCGACAGCGCCGTTGAGCTCGGCGCCGACCAGCCCGAACACTACGTAGCTGACCGACGTCCACACCATCGCGCGGAGGCTGCGGCGGGCAGCCCCGAGTGCGTGCAGCCCCGCCGACGCGCCGGAGGCGAGCCCCTGGCCGACCGTCGCCAGCATCTGCGGCAGGACCAGGGGATAGACCGGCTGCCACGGATGCGCGTGCCCGAGGATGAGCGTCCCGAGCCCGAGCGGCAGCCCGACCAGCAGGACCGCGCCCCAGGCGAGGCCGGCCAGGCCGAGGCCGCCGCCCATGGCGACGCAGAACAGCGGCAGGCGCCGCGGCGATCGCTGCAGGACCCGGCTGGCCTCCGGGATCATCACCAGCGACATGGCGAAGTAGATGACGACGAACGGCCCCATGAGCGTGCTGGCCGCCTGGACGTAGCCGACGGCCGCGAGACCCAGCAGGAACGTGATGCCGTAGGTGCGGAGCTGGTTGGCCCCGGCGCTCGAGACGCCCTCGGCCACGTAGCGGGGCCCGAGGTCGCGGTTGTCGCGGACCCAGCTCCAGGCGCCGGACAGGTGCGGGATGACACGGGACTGCAGCGGGCCGATCGCCGCGGCCACGCCGGCTGACCCGCCCCAGGCGAGGACGAACCAGAACACGTCCGCGTGCCCGGTGGCGCGCAGCACCACCAGGGCCGGGAAGAGCATGATTCCCCAGACCAGGTCGTTCACGAACGCGCGCGCGCCCTGGCCGTGGGCGAAGAACGAGAACCGCCAGCTGTCCTGGAGCATCAGCCCGGGGAAGGCCAGCGCGAGCGCGCAGAAGGACGCGCCGGTGGTGCCGTGCAGGACTGCGGCCGCGCCGAGTGAGCAGGCGCCGATGATGAGGCCGACCACCGTCGCGGTGCCGGTGCACCGCGAGACCGCGCGCCGCCAGGTGGTGACGTCCTTGCCGCTGAACCGGACCATGAGCGGGTCAGTGGCGAGCCCGCGGGAGGCATTCAGCCCGAAGGCGTAGGTCACCAGAGCCAGGGCGAAAGCGCCGAACTGGGCCGGTCCGAGCGCCCGGTAGACATAGATGCTCACTACGGCATTGGTGATGCTGGACATGCCCTGGTCGGCGAGTCCCCAGGTGATCCGGCGCAGCATCTGCGCGCGCAGGGTGGCGATCAGCTTGCTCAGCGACATCCCCGCGGGCCGGGCCTTGGCAGCCGCCTCAGCAGCCATGCGGGCCGCCCGCACCAGGCCGAATCGCCCCGGAGCAGCCGGGCCGCGCCCGCGTCACCGGACCAGGGATCGCCAGATCGCGGGCATGCTTACCCGTCATCGCGACCCCCACCAAGCTCGCCTTAATTCCCCCGCGGACAGGCTAGCGGCGACAGCCGAGCATTCGCTGCCCACTGCAGCGAAATCACTGTGAACCCGCCCTCATACATGCCGGCCCGACCTATCCATTACCTGTGGCTAGACGTCGTTTATCAGAGCCTACCTGGGTTCGTCCAGATACCTGAGGTGGCCGGAAATAGTTCCCGCGACGCTCCTGCCACCGCCCCGCGGCCGGGGTGACCGGGGTCAGCGGCCAGGCCGGGCCGGCGATGCGGAGGCCTTCGCGGCGGGTGCCGGCGCCGGGCGCGCGGCCGGGCTGCCCGCCGGCTTCAGATGCACCCACAGGTGCCAGCCGAGCAGGGTCTCGCCGGGCAGCCGGTGGACCGGCAGCGGGGGCGCGTGCATGAACCGCTTGTACGCGCGAGTGACACGGAACAGCGGGAAGTCGCGCTCGACCCGGCGCCGGTCGTAGACCAGGGCGTAGGGATTGCCGGGGCCGTCGGTGTTGTGGTGGGTGAACTCAGGCAGCCGCAGATACCGGAGCAGCCCGGTGGTCCTGGCGTTCTCCAGGTGGGCACGCAGCAGGCCCCCGGAGCCGGCGTCCGGCAGCATTCCGGCCCGGGCGAGCGGGGCGGCGGCCAGCAGCGCCGCCCGTCGCAGCAGTGCGATGGACACCAGGTAGTTGAGCGACCACCGGGCGTACATCATGATCACGAGTTCGCCGTCCGGCCGGAGGACGCGGCTGATCTCACGCTGAGCCTGGAGCACGTCGGGCACGTGATGCAGGACGCCGTGGCTGAACACCAGGTCGAAGGAGTTATCCGCGAACGGCAGGTCGAGGACGCTGCCTTGCCTGAGCTGCTCGAAGGGCAGCTTTCTCAGGGTGAGCCGGGTGCGGACGCGCTCGGTGGACTCGGTGGTGAGGTCAATCCCCGACCAGCGCGCGCCTTCCCTGATGAGCCGCTCGGAGTCTGAGCCCTCGCCGAGCCCGATCTCCAGGACTCTCTTACCGGCCACGTTGAGGGCGGCAATGCAGGCCGGAATGTGACGCTCGGTCTGGTAGCGGAAGACGTCGTAGTCGGTAAAGAACCGCTCGTAGTCGTCGTGGAAGCGGTCTCGGAGGCCGCCCATCTGGGCGTCGCCGCAGGCGTGCTGCTGCCAGAAGCTCTGGACGGTCTGCTCATCCATCACAAGAATGCCGTGCCGTACATGTCCGCTCCCCTACGTGCCGAGGGTCACCGCGGCAAGCCCCTCCGATAGGTAGGCATATTACTGAAACATCCGCCACTAGCAGGACGTTTTACCAGCAGTTCACCCGCGCTGGCGCCGGCCCGGCCAGGGATGGCGCCGCCTCCGCCGGCTGGCAGGGGCTGGCGTGTATCAGGGCGCAGCTCCGGGCGGTCTTTAGAGATAAGGCGCACTGTGGCGGTCGCCCCTGCCGGACCGGCAGGGGCCATCGCGGGGTTGCAGTGCGGCAAGCTGCCGGTGCCGTGGATAGTGAGGTTTGCCGCGAACAAGCCGCCTTCGGGTGGTTAACTCAACGCGTTACTTCGCGTCAGGCAACTAGCGGCGTAAACCCTGCACTAGTGCCGATTAGCCGCAAGAGGGCAATTCTGACGATGTTCGGCTCAAGAAAAGACAGATCGCTGCCGGCGGACGCACGGGGACGCTCGCGGCAGCGCGGCGGGCGACCCGGCCGTCCGGCGCCTGGCGGCTCGGGGCCCGGCGGGCCGGGGCCCGGCGGCTCGGGGCCCGGCGGCTCAGGGCTGCGGGCCTGGCTGGCGGCGCGCAGCAGGTACCAGGTCGTTCCCGTCGTGGTGGTGGTGGCGGTGCTGGCCAGCGTCGGCGGCTACTATCTGGCGTCCGGCCACGATGCCGCGGCCAGCCAGGTGGCGGGCCACAGTACCGCGCCGGGATCAGGTACCTCGACCGCGGGCGCTTTCGGCGCCGCGCCCAAGGCCGGCACGGCGATCTGCGGCACGCCGGTGCTGCGCTCGCCTTATCACTACAGCGGCCCCGCCTCCTCGTTCGCGAGCGGAGCCCACGGGCTGCCGACCTACGGATCGCCGCGGTCAGACTTCCCTGGCGTCAGCCGGGGCGTGATATCCAGCCGGGCAACAACACGGCCGCGGCCACCGGCGGCAGCTACAACTCCGGCCACACCCTGTATTACTTCGAGCCGGGCCGGCACGTCATCCAGGCGGTCATGTCCACTGGTGATGGCTCGGTCTACCTGGGCGGCTACTCGGCGGCCGCGGGCGAGGCCGCCATCGACGGGGTGAACGGCGGCAGCGCCAGCGGGAACTGGAAGCGCCTACCTGAGCTCGAGCACCGGCGGGGTGGTCGCGGCGAAGCAGACCTGGGAGTACCTGACCATCAGGAACTACGGGGCCAGCGAGAATAACGCGGTCCTCGGCAACGAGAACGGCGCCGAATTCGTCAGCGGCAACACCTACAAGTACGACACCATCGGGCCGAACGAGTATGGCTACAACGGCAGCAACGCGCCGCCCGCGAAGCGGCAAGGGCAGCAACGGCGGCTACGCCATCGGCATGTCCGGCGACACGACGATCGAGTACAACTGCCTGACCCGCAACGCCCAGGGTTCCTTCAACGGAACCGGTGCCGACGACGTGATCAGCCACAACGAGATCAGCTGGAACGCGCTCGGTGAGTACCCGGACGAGGACTGCGGCTGCTCCGGCGGCGGGAAGCTGTTCTTCACGGTCAATGCCGACGTGACCGACAACTACGTGCACGACAACTACAACACCGGCATCTGGCTCGACTTCGATAACACCGGCGCGAACATCTCCGGCAACTACATCTCCTCGAACTGGGGCGAGGGAATCGAGTACGAGGCCAGCTACAACGCGAAGATCTCGGACAACACCCTGGCCGGCAACGGCTGGGCCTCCGACGGCAGCTGGCCGGCCGGAAAGACGTCCTGTTATCAGCACGTCAGCTGCACCAACGGACTGGGGCCGGTGACCGGGGCCGGCGGCAATTTCCCGTACGCCGCGCTGTACCTGCCGAACTCGGGCGGGAACGCCAGCCTGACGTCGGTCAGCGTGCCGGGATGCGCTCCGCGCTGCCATCTGACCTCCCGCTACGCCGGCCAGCTGCAGGTCGAGGGCAACGCGCTCATCGATAACTTCGGCGAGATCATGGCCTACACCGACACCAACCGCTACCCGGGGAACCTGGACGGCGACTCGTCCTGCAGCATTCCGCTCGGCGCGCTCGATCAGCCCGACAGCCGCACCTACTACCTCCAGACCAATGTGCTCACCAGCACGAATGCTCGTATTGCGGGAACGAGCGTGACCACCGCTGGCGGCCTGAAGGCCCTGTGCGCGGGCTACGGCGGCGACCAGGCGAACTCGAACATGGGGAACCAGGTGCAGGCACCATCGGCGGGCATGGCCGTGTTCAACCTGCAGACCGGCGCGATGATCGGGACGGTCGCCAGCGCCGCGAGCGCCCGGTCCTTCACGCTGACCGGCAAGGCGCCCAGCAACGGGCGGGCCCAGATCCTGATCTCCGCGTACGGGGGCTGCGGGCCTGCGGATTACTACCGCGGCAGCCTCACCGCGCGGTCAGGCAAGCCGCCGGCGAATTACTGGCTGAATTGCATCTGGGGTACCCGGAATGTCATTGTCTCGCACAATAACTTCACCATGGACACGGCGAAGATCCGGGACTGTACCACGAAGAACCTGTGCGGCTACATGGGCCTGCTCGCATTCAACGCGGGCGTGCCGACCCTGATGCAGTTCTTCCACGCTTATCCCAGCCCTGGTCGCGCGTGCGAACGGCGGCCTCGGCAACGTCTGGTCCGCTAACTCCTATACCTGGAACGGTACGGGCGCACTCGGCACCTACGGGTTCTGGGCTGGCAACCAGGGCACTGCTCTGACCTGGCAGCAGTGGCGAGACGCACCGTACGGGCAAGACGCCGGAAGCACCGGGAATAGCGCCGGCTAACTCATCCCGCCTCGTCCCGGCTTAACCGGAGAAGTGCGGCTAAGGCGCGAAAGAACTTGTCAGACCAGCGCCGCCCGAAGGTATCCGGTTGGTAAAGTGTCACGGGCCGCTGAAGCTGTGTAATTCGATCCTTGCGGCCGCGGGACCGGGCCGCCCGAGGAAGGCAGCACAGCTAGATGGACTACAGTGCGGTGGGTTCAGTGACGCCGGCAGTCACGGCGGGTGCCACGACCACGAGCGAGCCGGTGCCTGCGCGCGTCGGATACGAGTACGACGCCCTGATCCTGGACGCCGGGAGCCGTCAGGCGCTCGCCACAGTGCGCAGTCTCGGCAAGGCCGGCAAGCGCGTCGCCGCCGGCGAGTGCTACGCGGAATGCGATCCGTCGCTGCCGGTGCTGGCTTTCCGCTCCCGCTATTCCGCGGTCAGCCTGGACCTGCCGAGCTTTGCCGTTGATGCCGACGCGTTCGCGGCGGGCGTCGCGGAATTCGTCGCCGAGCATCCCACCCGCGCCGTGTTTCCCGGCAGCGACGGTTCCATGGCAGCTCTGCTCCCGTGGCGCGGGAAGCTCGAGGCGCTCGGCTGCCAGCTCGCCCTGCCCTCCGACTGCGTGCTGGAGATCGCGAACAACAAGGAACGCACCCTGGAGGTAGCGCGGGGGCTCGGGGTCGAGTCCCCGGTCAGCATCCCGGTGCGCGCCATCGACGAGCTGCCGGCCGTGTTCGGGAGGCTGGCGTTTCCGATGGTGCTGAAGCCGGTGAGCTCCTGGGCTGAGCAGGCTGGCGATCGCCTGCAGGCGGTCGAGGTCATCAGCGAGGCTGAAGCGTACGCGGCGGCGAGCAAGATCCTCGATGCCGGGAACGAGGCGCTGGCCCAGGAACTGGCAACGGGCCGCCGCGAGGCCGTGATCCTCTTCATCGCCGACGGCGAGATCCACGCCAGCTTTGCCTACACCGCGCTCAGGACGAGCCCTGCGCTCGGCGGCGCGTCGGTGCTGCGGGAGACGATCGCGGTCCCGGCGGATCTGGAAGACCTGTCCGTGCGGCTGGCAACCGCGATCGGGATGCAAGGCCTGTGCGAGGTGGAGTACCGGCGGGACGCGTCCGGGCGCCCGCTGCTGATGGAGATCAACGCCCGGCTCGTGGGCGGCATCGAGACCGCGCGCAAGACCGGAATCGACTTCCCGCTGATGATCTGGCAGTGGGCGACCGGAGCGCCGGTCGACTTCGCCGACAGCTACCGGACGGGTTACCGGATGCGCTGGCTTCGCGGCGACATGCGCTGGCTGATGAATAACAACCGGTGCGCGGTCGGCCGTCCCGACAGCATGTCAAAGTCCAGCGCGCTCACGGACCTTCGCGGCGGAGTTCCTGCGCACCTGGCATTACGACTGCCTGGACTTCCGCGACCTGCGGCCGATCATGGCCGAACTCCGGACGACACTCGCGTCGGTGCGCAAGAGCCTGTCCTGATAGCCGCAGTCGGCTCGGGCGTAGGCTCAGGCCGACCCGATGTTGAGCAGTTCGGCGTCGATAGCCGAAATCGGGAGCTCGGAGTTGCCGAAGCTCTCGTCGTTCTTGTCGGCGCCGATGAGGATTCCGGACGCGAGATAGACACCGGAGATGCGGATCATGTCGCCGGCAGCGCGGATCTTGACCGCGGTCGCTTCGCCCGCCGTCACCGTGACGACTGCGGCTGACGCCCAGGTGGTGAGGTGGTCCGCGCCGAGGGCCGGGTCGAGCTGGGCCAGCGTCAGCAGCCGGTCCGCCGAGGTGTAGGCCTTCACGAGTTCCGAAGCCGGCGTGTCCGGGTCAGCAGCGGCGACGCGCACGGCCAGCGGCCCCCGCGGCGCGAGCGCCGCGGGCTCGGCCAGGAACAGCGTCAGCTGGGTGCCCTCACTCTCGACCTTGTGCAGGCCAGGTTCGCTCACCTTCAGCAGCCGCGCCGCGACACCGCCGGTCAGGTCGGCGACCACGACATCCAGGCCCTTCTGCGCGTAGGAGATGGCGAGATTCACCAGCGCAAGGGCCGCGATACCTGGCTCGTCCACCGGGACCACGGCGAGGGCGGCCGGCGGCGGGATGCTGGCGCGGACATCACGCAGGTGCCTGACCATCAGCCGGATGCCGCGGTTGCGGGAAGTCGCCTTCCGCACGCCGGCCCTGGTGGCGTTACGCGCGTTCATCGGGCCGATGCTGAGCCGCACCGGCGCTCCGAGCGCCTGCGCCACGTCGTACCGGCGGCGCAGCTTGGTGGAGACCAGCGCCTGGACGATCACGATCGCGAGGCCGATCACGAGGCCACCGCCGAGAGCCGCGCCGAAGTACTCGCCGAGGGTCTTGAACCGCGAGCGGTGCACCGGGGTCGCCGGGCTGGTATCTAGGCGCCCTTGATGTTGACCTCGGTGTCGACCTGGCCGCTGACGATGGTGGACTGCACGTTCTGCTCGAGCGCGCCGAGACTGGTCGTCATCGCGAGCCCGCTTGGCTTTGAGCTGGGTGATCTGCTTGGAGCCCGGCGTGGCCTGGGCGATCTGCGCGCTGACGTCGGCGACCTGCGCCTTGTTTGGCGGCGACGGAATTGTTCAGCGTCGCGACATACGACGCCTGCGCCTCGTTGAGGAACGCGGTCCGGTATTCGATAGCGGCGTTGTCAACGGCATTCAGCCAGGTAATAGCCTGAGCCTGCGAGGGGGCGCTCATCGTCGACCGTCACGATCTGGTCGGTGACGACCGTGACGACGTACTTGCTGAGCAGGGTCGAGGCCGGTATCGAGCCGCCAAGCTTCCTGGCCGCGATCGCGGCCACCGGCAGTGACTCGATCTGACTCTGCTGGGTGGCGATATAATCCGAGCCGCCGTCGCCGTTGTCAGCGTTGATGTTGTACTGGATGTAGATCGTGCTAATGGCTTTATAAGGCGGCGGCTTGAGCACGTAAATGGCGCTGCCGACGATGAAGCCGATCAACCCGAAAATGAGCCAGAACTTGTACCGGCGGCGAATAGCCGAGGTGATAAAGGCCAGGCTGACCAGCCCCGGCACGCCCGAGGCGGGGCTCGGATCGACGGCGGCTTCGTCCGCGCGCCAGTCGCGGGCGGACGGCTCCGGCCCGGCGAACCTGGCAAAGGTTACGGTCTCGTCTGTCTCGTTCACCGGCCGATCTCCGTCGTGATCTTGGCGACCGGCGCGGGCATCGTGCGCGGCGCCGGTCGGGCTGGGCTCTGCGGGAGGCGGCCGGTGGTGCGGTCCTCGGAGTCCGGGTCGGCGACCAGGATGCCGGTGATCTGCCGGTTGTCCGCCGCGGCGCTGACCGCGACCCGGGCGAGTTCCTCGGCTGTGGCCGCGCCGGACGAGACGCCCAGGACGGTCGTCATCGTACGCATGGTGTCGGCGGCCTTCGGCTCGCTGGCGTTCACCACCGCCACGATGACCGTCAGGGCCGCGTTCGGCGGCTCGCCGCTGTCGGCGGAATCGAGCACGACCACCTCCAGGTAGCCGGACCAGCGGGACGACGCCACCGGCTGCAAGTTGCAGGCCGCTCGCAGCGTGGCCGTCGTATTCGGGTTTTGCTGCGGCCCGATGACCAGCGTGGTCCTGATGCCGAGCGAAGCGGCAAAGACCGCGAGCTGGGGGCCGAGAGCGAGCGCTCCGGGGTCGCTCTCCACCGACAGCACGGCCAGTGAGGTGCGCCGCCCGGCGCTGGGGTCGGCTGGATCCACCCCCCACAAGCCTAGCTGACGCAGTGCGCTTCGCATGCCCCAGGCGTGCACGGCGCCGGGCTCGTACTCGGTCAGCAGCCGGGCCCAGCCGGCCGCGTCGGCCGGATGACCGACGGCGATGGAAGCGAGCACCGGGATGCCGATGGAGTTGGCGATCTCGTCCCGCGTCCTGAGCTTCGGGTCGTGACGGCTGCGGGCCAGGACGACGATCGAGGCCGATTATCGCGAGCAGCAGGCCCCCGACGATGCCATAGATGATGTCCTGGGTCGTAGCGCGACTCCCGTGCGCCTGCACCGCGGGCTGGATCAGGCTCGCCGCGATCTTCTCCTTGGCGGGAAGGCCGGTGACGTAGGCAACATAGCTCGCGGCGGCCGCGTTGGCCGAGCTCTCGGACTGGGCGGCCGTCGGGCTGCTGACAGTGAACTGCATGATATTCGAGGCCGGATTCGTGACCGACAGCGCGACTGCAGGCTCTGCACCGTCGTGGCAGGGCGAATCGTGGGGCAGCGCGGGTGCCAGTACCCGGTAGGTCTTGGCGAGAACATCCTGCGGTCGCCCCCTCATGCACGCTCTGCGGCAAGAGTACTTGTGCCTCAGCTTTTACGCCAGGCGGGTTGACGACGGAGAATGCCACCCCCGCGGCCACGCCGATCGCCGCGAAAAGTCCCACGGCAATCTTGTGGCGGCGCACGATCTGCATGGACCGCCTCAGGTCCAGCGGCTGATCGCTCATCCGACCTCCGGTTATTCGTTACAGTGCGTAACTCAATGCACTACTCCCGGCGGTGCATCGGATGCGCATCAGTATATGGCTTATTGTCGTGCGTCCCCCGTGCTCAGCGGCGCTGCCGGAAGGAACTCCAGACAGGAGCGCAGAGAAGCGCTCATATCTGTCCGGCCGGTGCCGATCAGCGTGATCGCGGGCTCGCGCTGGCCCAGGCCAGCCGAATACCAGCCCGCGATGTAAGGGTCTGTTTCGCCGCGGTGAAGGCTCCACCGGAGCTCCCGCGGAAGCAGAAATCGCGCCCGTCCCGGCGCTGCCGAGTCCGGCCAGGACAGCTCGGCGACGGGTCCGCTCAGCTCGGCCCGGACAGCCGGCCCCAGGTGGAACGCCATCGTGACCTCGTGCCCGCCGGTGATGTCGTCGGTGATGGCGAGGGTCCGCGCGGCGCGGTCCAGCTCCACTGACCGGCGGTGCCGCGCGGGCGGCTCAAGCGAGGCGTACCCGTCGTGCTCGGCCGACCACCGGGCGCTGGCGTCCGCATCGACCGTGCTGATGAGCCGGGTCCTGGCGTGCCGGAGCCAGAGGAACGGGCCGCCTTCGGCCGAGGAGTTCTGGCCGGCGATCTGGACAGTGTTGTGCCCGAGGGTGGACCGGAAATAGGACCGCCACTCCGGCTCGCCGTGGTAGCAGTAGGTGCCCGGATCAGCCAGGATGTCGACGCCGCCGCACCGGACCTCGACCGAGAGGGCGTCGGCGTGGGCATGGGCGGCAATGCTGAGGAAGCCGTGCGGGCCGCCGTCGCACCGGCACCAGATCTCCGGTTCGTCGCCAGCCGCGGTCCGCAGCAGGGTCAGCCCGGCGTCGGCGAAGTGCGACGGGCGGCGCTCGGGGCGGCCCGCGGCCGGCCACGCGGGCCCGGTCAGTGCGGCGACGGTCGTGCTGCGCGCGTCAGCGGGCACCTTCGGCCACCACGGCAGCGTGCCGAACAGTGACTCGCCCAGGGCGAGCAGCGAGGACCAGGACGGGTGTCTCGGGCGCGTCCAGGACCAGCGCGCGGCCTTCATCGCCATCACCCTGGCGCGGCGGCCTGAGGGCGTCGTCGAGCAGCGCGGCCGCGCCGTCCACCATGGCGCACAGCCGGGCCAGGACCGGCTGGCTCAGCGGATGGCCGCTCACGTCGGCCTCGATGGCGGCTACCAGGCCGAGCTCGGCCACGAACCCGTGATAGTCGGAGGCAAGCTCCCGGCCGATCCCGGACGGAAAGGTATTGCGCAGCAACTTCACGCTCGAGCAGGCCGGCAGCCGACTCGCGCCACCGGTCGCTCTCGGCGAACCAGGGGAACGCGCAGCTGGCGACCAGCTGGCCGGCTGCCTCGGCAACCACGTGGTTATTGGCCGAGGAGCCGCGGCTGCGGAAGGCGGCCAGATACTCCTGGTGCCAGCGGATCTGCTGCACGGCCAGGTCGCTGTCGTCGAACAGCGCCCGGACGCCCGGCCATCCGTCCAGCAGGCGCCTGATCCAGGTCAGGCTGATCAGCCGGATGCCGATCTCGATTCCGCTGGTCCAGTGCACCCCGGACAGGAACGGATTCTGCTCCCACCACGATCGCAGCTGGGCGGCGATGCGCTCGGCGTAGCGATCGTCGCCGGTGAGGTACCAGGCCATGGCCAGCAGGGTCAGGTGGTGCAGCCGGGAGATCTCCCAGACCTGCTTGACGTTGCCGGTCTGCTGCTCGGACCGATGGTTGATGCGGAAGGCGTAGCGGTCGGCCGGTGCCCGCCGCCCGGTCACCGGATCGGTGAACCAGTCCGGGCTGACCAGGTCAGCGCGCTGCACGCCGAGGATCTCGAAATGCCCGTCCAGAACCGGCCAGCGGCCTCGATGATCGCGGCCCTGGCCTCGGCCGGGACGGCCGCAGCGCCGTCTGGCGGCAGCACCGCGGTAAACCGGCGGCTTCCCGGCTGCGCGGACAGCCGGGCGGACGGCTGGGCAGGGCCGACTGGGCGAGTATCTCCGCGAGCTGATCCTGACTGACCTGCCTGCGGGCCCAGGCCGCCTGCCGGGCCTGGTCAGCGGCACGCCACGCCAGCTCTGCTGGCGACATGCGGCCCAGGCGCCGCACGTACCAGTTCAGCCGCGAGGATGCCGCCATGGTCACACCCGGACCGGAACGCCGCGGGTGAGGCTCTCGCCGACGGCGATGGTCGCGCTCGTGGTGGCGATCAGGGAATCAAGCGGGATCGGCATCGGCGCGCCGGTCCTGACCGCCGTCACGAACTCCTCGACCTGCCGCCGCTGGCCCTTGTCCTGACCTCCGCGCGCCTTGATGCTCGTCCGGTTCCGGCCGGTCCAGGCCGCGGCCCGCTGGAAGTTGTCCAGCCGGGCGCTGCGGCCGCCGGCGGCGGCGTCGATCGTTTCCTTCGGGTAGCGCGGATTGCCGGTGGTGACGTAGCAGATGGTGCCGCTGGACCCGTCCGCGAACCTGATGGTGGCCTGGACGTCGTCGCGCTCGGGCCCGGGCACCGCGAATACCTCGGTGGCCGGGCTGCCCGCCCACCAGCTGAGCGTGTCGATGAAGTGACCGCCCTCGCCGGTGAACCGGGACCCCTCCAGCTCCTCGTTCCGGTACCAGCTGTCGGCGTCGAGCCGGCGGCGTTGACCAGGTAGCGCATAACCGACGCCCCGGCAGGGTCGCCGAACTTGCCCTTCAGCTGGGTCAGCAGCGGCGCGAAGCGCCGGTTGAAGCCGACCATGAGCCGGTCGTTCCCGGTGCTCTGGATGACTTCGGTGATCTTGGTCAGCTCGCTCTCCGGTCAGAGCCAGCGGCTTTTCCACGAACACGGCCTTGCCGGTCTGAAGCGCGCGGCAGACCAGGTCCGCGTGCGTGTGGTGCCGGGTCACGATGAAGATGGCGTCCAGCGAGTCGTCGGTCAGCACGGCTTCGGCCGTCGTCGAGGCGGTGGCGAAAGCCGAACCGGCGCTGGGCGTTCACGGCCGACAGCGAGCGGGTGGTCGCGACGTGCGCAAGCCGGGCCGGGCCGAGCTTGGCCAGGTGCGGCAGCAGCATCGAGGACGCGTAGTTGCCGGCGCCGATGAAGCCGATCTGCAGCTGACCGGTGCTGCCGCCGCGCGGCGCGGGCGCCTGGCCCGCCGGAGATCACCAGGCTGGTCGCGGCCCGGGCCTCGGGCACGGCCTGCGCCGGGTACTCAAGCAGCACGCCGACGGCCTTGAGCGAGCCATCGGCGAGGTCGCTGTACACCTTGCTCGCGTCGGTCATCGGGAACGTCCCCGACACTAGCGACTCCACCTCGAGCTCCTTGCGGGCGAGCAGGTCCAGGAAGCACTCCAGGTTCCGCTTCTCGGTCCACCGGACGTAGCCGACCGGATAGTCCCTGCCCTCAAGCTCGTAGGAGTCGTCGTACCGGCCGGGCCCGTAGGAGCGCGAGAACCGGACGTCGAGTTCCTTGTCGTAGTAGGCGTTCCAGGGCAGGTCGAGCTTGGTTTTGCCGATGTCCACCACCCGGGCGCGGTCCCGAGCCAGCTTCGCGGCCAGCTCGACCGGCCCGTTGCTTGACCCGCCGGCGGCCAGCAGGATGTGGTCGGCACCGCGGCCGCCGGTCAGCTCGGCCAGCGACTCACCGATCGCCTGCAGCCCTTCGTCGGTGGGCGCGCCGCAGGTGAGCGCCCCGGCCTTTTCGGCCAGCTCGCAGCGGTCAGGAACGAGGTCGATGCCGATGACCTTCACGCCCGATGCCACCAGCAGGCGCACGACCAGCTGCCCGACCAGGCCGAGACCGATGACGACGGCGGTCTCGCCGAGCTGTGCCTCGGCCTGCCGGACGCCTTGCATGGCGATCGCGCCGACGGTGGAGAACGCCGCGTGCTCGGGGGCGACGCCACGGGGCACCGGAACGCACAGGTTCACCGGGACCCAGTTGAGCTCGGCGTGCAGCGCGTGCTCATTGCCGGCCGCGGCGACGAGCTGGCCGACGTGAAACTCCTCGGCGCCCCGGCCGACTTCAACCACCACGCCGCACAGCGAGTAGCCGAGCGGCGTGTAGGAGTCGAGCCGGTTCATGACCTTCTTGTACGTGGTCATGACACCTTGCTGAGAGACCGCGTCCAGCACCTTGCGGACCTGATCGGGCCGGGCCCTGGCCATGCCGACCATGGACATGTTGGCCTCGGTCACCTTCATCATCTCCGTGCCGGTGGAGATCAGCGAGAACAGCGACTGCACCAGGACGCCGCCGGGGCGGCAGGACGGGGCTGGCACGTCGAGAACGGCGAGCTCCCCGGACTTGTAGTTCTGGGCTATCTGCTTCATGAGGTCCTCGGGGCGTGTCCGGCTCGGGTGCGGGCGTGGTGCGGGGTCATCGGGTACCGACACCCATCGACTGAGCGTGCCGGTACCACAGCTCCATCGACAGGAGCTGCCAGATCTGCTTGGACCGGTCCTCCCGGCCCGCCTGCTCGTCGCGGATGAGCTGCTGGAGCGGCTCCCGGCGGATCATGCCGGAGTCGACCAGCTCGCCGCGTACCAGCACGTCGTCGATGGTCTCGCGCAGGTCGCCGCGCACCCAGGCGCGCAGCGGGGCGCTGAAGGAGGCCTTCGGCCGGTGCACGATCTCGTCGGGCAGCCAGTTCTCGGCCGCCTTCTTGAGCGCGACCTTGCCCTGCCGGCCGCGGATCTTGGCGTCGCCGGGGATCGAGAAGGCCGCCCGTGCCACCACCGGATCAACGAAAGGCGTCCGCACCTCGACCGAGGCAGCCATGCTGGAGCGGTCGGTGTAGGCCAGGTTGAGGCCGGGCAGGAACAGCCGCGAGTCAGCCAGGCACATCCGGTTGACTTCGTCGCTCAGTGCGTTGTCCAGGTAAATCTCACTGTGCTCGCGGATCACGTCGTCCACGTAGCCGGTCAGGTCCGGGCTCAGCAGCCCGGCCAGTTCGTCCCGGTCATACAACGTGTAGCTGCGGCGGAACCGGGGCTCCTCGGGCAGCTCGGCGAAGGTCAGGAAGCGCTTGGCCCAGCGCGCGTAGCGGAGCCCGCGGCCGAACGCGCTGACCGGCATGCCGTTCACCGCGGGCTGGACGAGGCCGTGCCGCAGTGCCGCCGGGAGCCGGCCGTAGCGGCTGGCCAGCATGCAGGCCAGGTGCTTGCGGTAGCCGCCGAAGAGCTCGTCGGCGCCCATCCCGGACAGGATGACCTTCACGCCGCGCTCCCGCGCGGCCTCGCACATGAGCAACGTATTGATCGCGGCCGGATCACCGATCGGCTCGTCCAGGACGTCCACGATCCGGGGCAGCATGTTGACGATGTCGGGCGAGATCTCGATCTCGTGCAGGTCGACGCCGTACCTGGCGGCCACTTTGCGCGCGTAGATCGCATCGTCCGGCATCGCCTCGAGCTTCTGGTCCTGCGCCCGGAAGGTGATCGTGTACGCGTCGATGTTCGCGTTGGCCCGGTGGGCCAGGACCGTCACGATGCTCGAGTCCAGCCCGCCGGACAGGAAGCTGGAAACCGGGACGTCGGCGATCAGGTGCGCCGCGACCGACTCCTCGATCACCGCGCGCAGGTCGGCGGGCTCGCCCGCGGCGGCCTCGGCCGCGACGTCGGCGACCTGCCAGTACGCCTGCACGTCGGCGGTACCGTCCGGGCGGAAGCGCGCGAAGCAGCCGCCGGGCAGCTTGCGCACCTGGTCGATAGCGCACCGCTGCTCGGGCAGCCAGTAATACAGCATCGAGGCGACCAGGGCTCCCGGCTCGATCGACAACTCGGAGCCGACTGCGGCAACGATGGCCTTGAGCTCGGACGAGAACACCACGCCCGAGCCGCGCGGCAGGTAGTACAGCGGCTTGATGCCGAGCGGATCGCGGGCCAGCACGAGCTCGCCGGTCGCGGTGTCGACGATCGCGAACGCGAACATGCCGCGGAAGCGGCGCAGCGCATCCGGTCCCCAGCACCGCCACGACTCGAGCACGACCTCGGTGTCGGAGGCGGTGGCGAAGCGCACGCCGCGGGCCGTCAGTTCGGCCCGCAGCTCGCGGTAGTTATAAAGCTCGCCGTTGTAGACCAGGGTGAGGCCGTCTTTGGTCAGCGGCTGGTCGGCGGCGCTGCTCAGGTCGATGATGGACAGCCGCCGGAAGCCAAGCTGGACCGCGACCTCGCCGGTCTCGTGCACCCACAGCCCGCTGGAGTCCGGTCCCCGGTGCGCGATCCGGTCGCTCATGATGTCCACGAGCTTGCGGCCGTCGGCCTGCTGGTAACAGCCAGCGATCCCGCACATCTCAGGCTCCCCCGGAATCTCGCTGCGGCACCCGGCCGTTGCTCAGCAGCGCTTCGTACACCCCGACGTAGGTGCGCTCCTGATGGGACCAGGCGAGCTCCTGCTCGACCCGGACCCGGCCGAGCTTGCCGAGCCTGGTGCGCTCGGCTTCGTCGTCGGCGAGCCTCGGCGATCGCCTCGGCGTACTCGCGGACATCGTTCGGGGTGACGTAGACACCCGCCGGGCCGACCGATACCCGGGTCTCGCGCAGGTCGAATGCGATGACGGGCAACTCGAAGGCCATGTACTCCATCGACTTGTTCATCGTGGAGACGTCGTTGAGCGGGTTCTTCGGATCCGGAGACAGCCCGAGGTCCGCGGTCGACATCACTGCGGTCACCAGCTCGTCCGGTGCCCGGCCGGTGAATTCCACCTGGTCGCCCAGCCGCAGCTCGTCCCGCAGCGCGACCAGCTCGTCGAAGCTGTCACCCGACCCCATCAGGGTGAACCCGATATCGGTGCGGCCAAGTTCGTGCACCAGCACGTCAGCGGCGCGCAGCAGGTAGTCGACCCCGTCCTGCGGGCCCATCACGCCGATGTAGGCCGCCAGGTAGCGGTGACCGCGGCGCAGCTCAGGCCGGGCCTGCCCGCGCTGCAGCCGGCCGGTGTCCGGTCCGGTCCGCACGACGGTGACGTCGGCGGGCGCCTTGCCGCTGCGGGTGATGGCGATCTCGCGGTAGGACTCGTTGGTCGAGATCACATGGTCGGCGGTGCGGTGGGTCCGCCGCTCGAGCGCCCGCAGGCCCCGGTAGGCCAGCCGCGACCCGCCAGCGAACCTGGACTCGAACAGCTCCGGGCACAGGTCGTGATGGTCGAAGACGAACTTGGTCCGGTCGGCCGCGCGCAGGACCAGGGCGATCGGCCAGAAGATGTCCGGCGGGTTGCAGGCCTGCATGACGTCGAACCGGCCGGACCGGCGCGCCCGCAGCGTCTTCCACGCGGTCGCGAGGAAGGAGTACGCGTACTCGGCAATGAAGCCGGCCTTGCTGCCGCCGGGCGCGTAGGGCCGGTACTTGTACACGGTGACGCCGTCGATCACCTGGTAGGACGGGTCGCCTGCGCCCTTGGGGCAGACCACGGTGACCTGATGGCCCGCCGCGGTCAGCGCCCGGCTCTCCAGCCAGACCCGCCGGTCGAACGGAACCGGCAGGTTCTGCACGATGATCAGGATCCGGCTCACCAGCCGATCCCCTCGTAGCCGGGGATGGCCTCGAGCCGCTGATCCAGCCGGCCGGACAGGTCGATCAGGTGCGCCGGCGGCGCCGCCAGCAGAGCGTCGATGACCGCTGGCTCGCTCGTGGACGCGATGGCGATGTCGGCTCCGGCGAGAGCGGAGACCGGGTCGGGCACGAGCAGCCGGCCGAGGTGCGGCAGCTTGGCCTCCACGTAGCGCCGGTTGGCGCCGACCAGGCGCGCCGGATTCACGATCTGGTCGTAGATGCGGACATCGAAGCCCTTGCCGATCAGGCGCTCGGCCAGCTCGACGTTCGGGCTCTCGCGCAGGTCGTCGGTGTCCATCTTGAAGCTCAGGCCGAGCAGTGCGACGGTGCGCGCATCGCTGGCCACCACCCGCTCGACCACGTCGTTGATGACCAGGTCGTTGGTGGCGAGAGTGCCGGCCAGCAGCGGCATGTCCGCGCCGCTCATGCGGGCCAGGTGCAGCAGCGACCGCAGGTCCTTGGGCAGGCACGAGCCGCCGAAGGCGAATCCCGGCCGCAGGTAGGCGGGCGAGATGTTCAGCACCTCGTCCTGGCAGAACAGCGTCATGACCTCGCGGGCGTCTACCCCGAGGTGCCGCAGCAGCCGGGACAGCTCGTTGGCGAAGGAGATCTTGGTGGCGTGGAAGGCGTTGCAGGCGTACTTCAGCGCCTCGGCGATCCGGACCTCGACGACCTGAACGGGCTGGTCAAGGAAGCCGAACGCGCTGGTCACCGTCTCGCCGACGGCGGCGTCCGAGGTACCCACGATGATCATCGGCGGGGCGTAGAAGTCGGCGACGCCGGTGCCCTCGCGCAGGAACTCGGGGCACATGGCCGCGCCCAGCACGACCGGGCCGGCCGCGGCAGCCAGCGCCGGGGTCACGACGTCCTCGATGGTGCCCGGCGGCACGGTGCTGCGGATGACCACGCTGTGGCGGCCGCTGGCGGCCGCCGGGCCGGCCTGCACTGCGGCCGCGATGTCGTCGACAGCGCGCCTGATGTAGGTGAGGTCGGCGGCCCCGCGTGCGGTTGACGGCGTGCCGACGCAGACCAGGGACAGCTCGGCCGCTTCGACGGCTTCCGCGCACGAGGTGGTGGCGTGCAGCGTGCCGCCGGCGACGGTGCGCTCGACCAGGGCGTCCAGGCCGGGCTCGGCCACCGGACTCCGGCCGGACCGGATCTCCGCCACCTTGGCGACGTCAACGTCGACGCCCCAGACGTCGTGACCGTTGGCTGCCAGGCAGGCCGCCGTCACGGTGCCGACATAGCCGAGGCCGACCACCGCAACCTTCATCAGGCTCCACCTTCTCTGCTTGCATGCGTCAGCTCGGGAGTACCGGGCGCGGGAGGCGCCAGTTTATTGGAGCAATGAGCGCCTGTCGGTGATACAGCTAAATGCCAGGCCATGGCCTTATTCCTACTGGCAAGCTAGAAAAATAGCGGCCGAATCGGGCGGCAAATCCGGTCCCGCGGCTTTCGGCCGGACGGAGAAATCGGCTGTTTCGTGTCAACCAGTATCAGGACTTGCCCGTCAAGCAAGTGCGCCATACCAGTCTCAAGCCGTCAGCCAGCGCACTTCCGGGCGCACTGGTCAGGCTCGGGCCGGCCGGGCGAAGATCTCGATTCAGGCAGTTGGCCCTCCTGGCGCCGTCTGCCGAGATATCAAAGTAGCCACGGAAAAAACTGGATGCCTCGCGAGCCGGCTGCAGCGCCGGATATCGCCGGCCCGGCGCCTCCACAATGGCGCCCGCGCCCGGCCGAGGTGACAAGACCGAACACCGCCCCGGCAGGCGCTCCGGGCGGAGAAGGGGGAGGACGTGCCGACGGTCTCGGAGATCATCCTGGCGATGCAGGAAGCGGCGCCGAAGGGCCGCCAGCTGCTGGCGGACGACGCGCTTGGCGACTTGCAGCGGCTCACCAGGGAGCTCATCGCGGCGAAGCCGGACGCTATCGCCGAGCGGGAGCGATTCGATTCCATCGCGGCCAGGTCCGTTCCGGTTGACGACGGCGACCTGCACGAGTGGCTCAGCGGCAAGACGGTTCTGGTCACCGGCGGCACCGGGTGCATCGGGTCGACCTTGCTGGCCGAGCTCGGCCGCCACGGCGCGGCCCGGCTGGTGTCGGTCAGCCGGGGGCTGACCGGCGGCTGGCCGCTGCACGCGGGCGTCGACTACCTCCGGGCCGACATCACCGACGCCGATGCGCTGCGGGCCGTCTTCGGCGAGGTCAGGCCGGACGTCGTCTTCCACGTGGCCGCCCAGCGAGACCCTGGCCTGGCCGAGCGCGAGATCCAGCGGACCGTCTGCACCAACATCTTCGGCACCAGGAACGTGGCCGAGGCGGCGGCGGAGGCCGGCGTTGCCAGGGTCATCTGCGCCACCTCGGGCAAGGCCCTGCGGCCGTACTCGCGTGAGGTCTACACGGCGGCCAAGCGGGCTGCCGAGTGGGTGCTGGCGAGGACCGCGGCCGCCCGGCCGGGCACCAGCATCGCCGCCGTCCGGTTCACGCACGTCGTCGACAACTCGATCGTCGACGAGCGGCTGCACCAGTGGGCGCAGGCCGGCGTGATCCGGCTGCACGACCCGAACACGCTGTTCTACGCCCAGTCGGCACGGGAGTCGGTGCAGCTGATGCTCGTGGCCGGCCTCGGCGCTAAGGCCGGCGAGCTCCGCATCTACACGATCAACGATCTGGGCATGCCGATCTCGCTGCTCGATCTCGCCGTCGGCACCCTGCAGCAGGCTGACTCGCCCAGTCCCATCTACCTCAGCGGGCACGACCCCGGCTATGAGTCGGTGGCCTTCCCCGGCCTGTACGACCCGGCTACGGCCGGCGACGTCAGCCCGCTGCTGAGCGCGTTCGAGGCGCGGTCGGCCGAGCAGGACGAGAAGCTCGGCGTCGACTGGTGCACCTCGACGCTCGATCTGACCAGGGTGCCCGATGAGCAGCTGGACAAGCTAGCCCGGGCCTGCGCGGCCGGCGAGGATGCCGAGCCGGTCCGGGTGGCGCTGGACGAGCTGTCCTGGTGTATCTATGAGGCCGCGCTGGCGGCGCTGCCGCAGCGCGCGCTGAGCCGGGCCGCCGCGCTGACCGAGCCCTACGAGGACAAGCTGAGCTACGACCACGGGCGCATGCTCGCCGAGATCAGGCGGCATCTCGGGTCAGGCCGGGACGAGCTGGCCGTCGCCGTGGGCTGAGGCCGTTCAAAGCAGTCGCCGGGCACGCCACTTATCGCGGCATTCAGCCGTCCAAAAAATCAGGCTAAACCCCGCCCATAGGTAATAACCCCGGCCAGTCGGTGCTGCGTGGCTGTTCAGGAGCAGGCAGGTGGATAAGTCTTATCTGCTGTGTTCTACCAGGAGTCACAGCGGTATCGCAGTACGATGTCGAACCACCAGGGGTTCGATGCTGTTGATCATGTTCCTGAGTTAATAACCGACAGATGGCTTAAAGCAGTCAACCAATGGATTTGGCTGCGCGTCTTGTCAGTGTCTATCCAGACGTTTGCGCATGGGGAGGGACGTCAGCGACCCACGGACCGGGAGGTTCGCAGGGTCGGCGGCCGAGGCTCGGAGGGGAGGCTGAGACTTGACTAGCAACTCGGTTTTGTCGGAACCGTGGGCGGCGGAGGGCAGCGCGGCCCGGCACCGGCGGGTCAGTCAGTCGTGGACCACGGCGTACATTCGCAAGGCCGTCGTGCTCGACTCACTGTGCGCGCTGGCGGCGGGAGCGCTCGCATTCGCCATCCGGCTCAGCGACCTCGGCCCGGTGCAGTTCTACCTGGCCGGGACGCTGCTGCTGCCGCTGGTGTGGCTGACGATTGTCTCGATGGTGGACGGCTACGACGCCCGCACCGTCGGGGTTGGCTCCGATGAGTTCCGCCGGATTCTCAACGCCGGCCTCATTCTGACTGCGACCGTTGCGATCATTTCCTATGCGGCCAAGGCCGAACTGGCCCGCGGCTATGTTGTCGTTGCGTTCCCCTCCCTGACCGCCCTTGATCTCGCCGCCCGGTACGCCCTGCGCAAGCACCTGCACAAGGCCCGGCTGGCCGGCGCGTGCATGCAGAAGGTGGTGGTCGTCGGCTACCCGGACGTGGCCGCCGACCTGACCCGCCAGTTGCGCCGTGAGACCTTTCACGGCCTGTCGGTTGTCGCCGCGTGCCTGGTCGGCGGTGCCGATGAGGCCGAGGTCGCGGGCATTCCGGCCGTGCATGGCGTGGACTGCGTAGCCGACCTGGTCGCCCGGGTCGGCGCGGACACGGTCGCGGTGCTGTCCTGTCCGGAGATGAGCGGCGTCCGGCTGCGCGAGCTCGCCTGGGCGCTGGAGAAGACCAACACCAGCCTGTGCGTAGCGCCGGCGCTGCTGGACGTGGCGGGCCAGCGGACGAAGATCCGCCCGGCCGACGGCCTGCCGCTGATGTACATGGACCACCCGGAGTTCACCGGGATACCGAGGCTGCTGAAGGCCGCCTTCGACCGGATGCTCGCCCTCGCGGCCCTCACCGTGCTGAGCCCGGTGATGGCCGCCATCGCGATCGCCATCAAGATCGGGGACGGCGGCCCGGTGCTGTTCTCCCAGATCCGGGTCGGCGTTGACGGCAGCACTTTCAAGATCTACAAGTTCCGCACCATGGTGTCGGACGCCGAGCAGCAGAAGGCGCTGCTGGCCGCCCAGAACGAGGGCGGCGGGGTGCTGTTCAAAATCCGCGCTGACCCGCGCGTGACCAGGGCCGGCCGCTGGCTCCGCCGCTACTCGCTGGACGAGCTGCCGCAGCTGTTCAACGTGCTGTCCGGTGAGATGTCGCTGGTCGGCCCCCGCCCGGCGCTGCCCGAGGAAGCCGACCTGTACGGCGATCACGTCCGGCGGCGCCTGGCGGTCCGGCCTGGCATCACCGGGCTCTGGCAGGTCAACGGCCGCTCCGATCTGCCCTGGGAGGAAGCGGTCCGGCTCGACCTGCGGTACGTGGAGAACTGGTCGTTCATGCTGGATCTGCAGATCCTGTGGAAGACCTGGTCGGCCGTGACTGGCGGTAACGGGGCCTACTGAAGCACCGCCGCCTGTATGCCAGGCTGAGCACATGACCCGGGCCCAGCTGGATAAGAAGCCTGCCGATGTGTCGGCCATGTTCGACAAGGTCGCCGACCGGTACGACCTGCTCAATGACGCGCTGTCCGTCGGCATGGACCGCCGCTGGCGCAAGATCGTCGGCAAAGCCGTGGGCGCCGGTCCTGGTCAGCTTGTCCTCGACCTCGCGGCCGGGACCGGTACGTCCTCGCGCGCGTTCGCCGCGACCGGCGCGCGGTGCGTGGCCTGTGACTTCTCTTTCGGCATGCTCTCGGTCGGCGCCCGGCGGCCCGCGGCCGGGCTCAGCTTCGTGGCCGGCGACGCGCTGTGGCTGCCATTCGGCGATGCCACCTTCGATGTCGTCACGATCTCGTTCGGGCTGCGGAACGTGTCCGACACCGGGCAGGCGCTGGCCGAGCTGCTGCGGGTCACCAGGCCGGGCGGGCGGCTGGTCATCTGCGAGTTCAGCCAGCTGCCGGTCCGGCAGCTCAACGCGCTCTACGAGCAGTACCTCAGCCGGGTGCTCCCGGTGGTCGCACGGCGGCTGTCAGGAAACGCCGAGGCGTACGACTACCTGGCCGAGTCGATCAGGGACTGGCCCGCCCAGCACGTCCTGGCCGGGCAGCTGGCGGCGGCCGGATGGTCGGGCGTGAGCTGGCGCAATCTCACCCTCGGCGTCGTCGCCCTGCATGAGGCGCGCCGTCCCGGTTAGCGTTCTGGCAGTGCAAAGATAAGACCAGGAACGGGAACGAGGCCGCTCCCGACGCCGCCGCCGTCAGCCGGCGGAGCCCTCGTGCTCAGGGGCGGCCGCCAGCGCGGGGCGGCCGAACGGCAGCTACCCCGCCAGGACTACACTGCGACAACGAAAGCTCTTGTGAAGAGGTTCACAAGACAGATCAGGACGGGTCCGTGACCGAGCAAGCACCCCCCGCCGGCACGCCAGACTTGGCCCCTCGAGATGAGCTGGTCGGTTCGGCGCGCGCGAGCGCGGCGGTCGCCAGCCGCAGGCGGCCGGCCGAGGCGGCCGAGACCGCCGACGTCGTTGTTGTCGGCGCCGGCCCGGCAGGCTCCGCTGTTGCCTATTACCTGGCGACGGCCGGCCTGGACGTGCTGATGCTGGAGAAGAGCACCTTCCCGCGGGAGAAGGTGTGCGGTGACGGCCTGACGCCGCGGGCGGTCAAGGCGCTCACCGCGATGGGCGTGCCGACGCCTGAAGACGACGGCTGGCTGCAGGAACAAGGGCCTGCGCATCATCGGCGGCGGCGGCCGGATCGAGCTGGACTGGCCGGAGCTGTCCAGCTATCCCGGCTACGGGCTGGTCCGCACCAGGACTGACTTCGACCAGATCCTGGCCAGGCACGCGGAGAAGGCGGGCGCCCGCCTGCTCGAAGGCGTCAACGTCAGCGGCCCGGTGCTGGCTGACAGGACCGGCCGGATCACCGGCGTGACAACGAAGGACGGCCGGCAGTTCCGCGGCCGGATGGTGGTCGCGGCCGACGGGAACTCCTCCCGGCTGTCGGTCTCCATGGGGCTGCACAAGCGAGACGACCGGCCCATGGGCGTCGCGGTCAGGACCTACTACACCTCGCCCCGGCACAACGACGATTACCTCGAGGCCTGGCTGGACCTGTGGGACGGCAGCTCGCTGCTGCCCGGCTACGGCTGGATCTTCGGCATGGGCGACGGGACCTCCAACGTGGGGCTGGGACTGCTGAACACCTCGACCGGGTTCGGCGAGATCGACTACCGCGACCTGCTGCGCAAGTGGCTCGGAGCCATGCCGGCCGAGTGGGGCTTCACCGAGGAGAACCGGACTCAGCCCGTGCGCGGCGCGGCCCTGCCGATGGGCTTCAACCGCACCCCGCACTACACCCGCGGGCTGCTGCTGGCCGGAGACTCCGGCGGGATGGTGAACCCGTTCAACGGCGAGGGAATCGCCTACGCCCTGGAGTCCGGGGAGATCGCCGCCCGCGTCATCACCCAGGCGCTGGCCCGGCCGACCGCGTCCGGCTGCGAGCAGGTGCTGCAGTCCTACCCGCGCCAGCTGAAGGATGCCTACGGCGGCTACTACACGCTCGGCCGGGTCTTCGTCGACCTGATCGGCAAGCCGTCGGTCATGCAGTTCTGCACCAGGCACGGAGTGAAGCGACCGGCGGTGATGCGCTTCACCATGAAGCTGCTCGGCAACCTGACCGAAACCCGCGGCGGCGACGCCGTGGACCGCCTGCTGAACGCGGTGTCTAAGATGACGCCCGCGGCGTAGCGGCAATGCGCGTTAACCAACCCACGCTGACCATCACCGTGCTGATCCGGATTAAGGGGGTGACAGGGCAATGAGCCTCTACGTGCCGATCCTGGTTCTCGGGATCCTCGCGGCGCTGTTCGCTGTCTTCTCACTCGTCGCGGGCTCGCTCGCCGGCCCGAAGCGATGGAACAAGGCCAAGCTCGAAGCCTACGAATGCGGCATCGAGCCGACAAGGCAGCCGCTGGGCATCAGGTTCCCGGTCAAGTACTACCTGACGGCGATGCTGTTCATCGTCTTCGACGTCGAGATCATCTTCCTGTACCCGTGGGCCGTCTACTTCGACAAGCTCGGGGTGTTCGGCCTGGTCGAGATGGTGACCTTCATCGCAACGGTGCTGATCGCGTACGCCTACGTCTGGCGGCGCGGCGGCCTGGAGTGGGATTAGCCATGGGTATTGAGGAGAAGCTGCCGGCCGGCGTCCTGCTGACGACGGTCGAGAAGGTGGCCGGGTACGCGCGCAAGAGCTCGGTCTGGCCCGCCACCTTCGGCCTGGCCTGCTGCGCGATCGAGCTGATGTCGACCGGCGGCCCGCGCCACGACCTGGCCCGGTTCGGCATGGAGCGCGCGTCCAACACGCCGCGGCAGGCCGACCTGATGATCGTGGCCGGCCGGGTCAGCCAGAAGATGGCTCCGGTCCTCCGCCAGATCTACGACCAGATGTCCGAGCCCAAATGGGTGATCTCGATGGGCGTCTGCGCCTCCAGCGGCGGCATGTTCAACAACTACGCGATCGTCCAGGGCGTTGACCACATCGTGCCGGTGGACATTTACCTGCCCGGCTGCCCGCCGCGGCCGGAGATGCTGATCGACTCGATCGTGAAGCTCCACGACAAGATCCAGAACATGAAGCTGGGCGTGAACCGGGAGCACCAGATCACCGAGCTCGAGGAGGCCAGGCTCCGCCGGCTCCCGCTGACTGCGGGCGGCGCGCTCGGCCACCCGTCGGCCGAGTCCGGGCGACCGGCCCGAGCTCGGCCTGCTTGACCAGCCGGCCCAGGGCCCTAACCCGGGCGGCACCCGATGACCGGACCGGTGCAGCCGGGCGCCGGGCGACGGCGAGCAGGGCGGCGCCGCGCCGGACCCGGCCGAGCTGGCGGGCCGGGAGCGCCTGGCCGAGCAGGTGGCGCGGACCGGCATGTTCGGCACCGAGACCACCGGCGACACGTCCGGATACGGCGGGCTGCAGGTCCGGCGCCCGCCGCGGCTCGCCAGCCCGAGGCCCTACGGCTCGTACTTTGACGAGGTCGCCGATCGGCCTGGCCGCTCGCTGACCACAGCGGGCAGCAGCTTCGGCGACGTCGTCGAGCAGGTCGTGGTCGCTAACGGCGATCTCACCTTCTATGTCCCGCGGGAGAAGCTGACGGTGGTGGCCGCGCGGCTGCGCGACGACCCGGCGCTGGCCTTCGAGATGTGCCTGGGCGTTTCCGGCGTGCACTACCCGGACGAGACCGGCAGCGAGCTGCACGCGGTCTATCACCTGCTGTCGATTACTCACAACCGCAGGCTGCGGCTCGAGGTCACCGCCCCGGACGCCGATCCGCACGTGCCAACGCTGGTGGACGTCTACCCGACCTGCAACTTCCACGAGCGCGAGACCTGGGACTTCTTCGGTCTCGTCTTCGACGGGCACCCCGCGCTGACCAGGATCGAGATGCCGGACGACTGGCGCGGGCATCCGCAGCGGAAGGACTATCCGCTCGGCGGTATCCCGGTGGAGTACCGCGGCGCTACTATCCCGCCGCCGGACGAGCGGAGGTCCTACCAGTGACCGCTCCTGCTGACCACGAGCGCGCGGGGCCACGGCTACCGGCACCGCTGAGGCCGGGCCCGGCGGGGCCGATGACGTCTACGCGGCATCCGGCGACGAGTACGACGCCGAGGGCCGGGTCTACAACCTGGCCGGCGGGGACTGGGACGAGGTGGTCGCGGCCGCGGCCGAGCGCAATTCCGATGAGCGCATGGTCGTCAACATGGGCCCCCAGCATCCCTCCACCCACGGCGTGCTGCGGCTGGTGGTGACGCTGGACGGGGAGACCGTCACCGAGCTGCGGCCGGTGATCGGCTACCTGCACACCGGCATCGAGAAGAGCATGGAGTTCCGTACCTGGACGCAGGGCGTGACGTTCTGCACCCGGATGGACTACCTGGCCCCGCTGTTCAACGAGACGGCGTACTGCCTCGCGGTGGAGAAGCTGCTCGGCATCGAGGCGGAGATCCCCGAGCGGGCCTCCGTCATCCGGGTGCTCCTGATGGAGCTCAACCGGATCGGATCGCACCTGACCGCCATCGGCACGTTCGGGCTGGAGCTCGGCGCCACCACGGTCTTCATCTACGGCATGCGCGAGCGGGAGAAGACGCTCGACCTGCTCGAGCTCATCACCGGGCTGCGGATGAACCACGCGTTCATCCGGCCCGGCGGCGTCTCCCTGGACGTGCCCGCCGGCGCCCTGGAGCGGCTGCGCGAGTACGTGCGGATCATGCCCGGCCTGCTCGGTGACCTGCGGGCGCTGCTCGATAAGGCCCCGGTCTACCTGGCCCGGACGCGGAACGTCGCGCACCTGGACGTCACCGGGTGCATGGCTCTCGGCGTGACCGGCCCGATCCTGCGGGCCGCCGGACTGCCCTGGGACCTGCGCAAGAGCCAGCCCTACTGCGGCTACGAGACCTACGACTTCGATGTGGCCACGCAGGACACCGCCGACGTCTACGGCCGGTACCTGGTCCGGATGGCCGAGATGGACCAGTCGCTGCGGATCATCGACCAGTGCGTGGACCGGCTGACCGGCACGGGCGGCGAGCCGGTCATGATCGGTGACGCGAAGATCGGCTGGCCGGCGAAGCTGGCGCTCGGGCCGGACGGCATGGGCAATTCGCCTGATCACATCGCGCACATCATGAGCCAGTCGATGGAAGCCCTCATCCACCACTTCAAGCTGGTGACCGAAGGCTTCCGGGTGCCCGCCGGGCAGGTTTACCAGGCAGTGGAGTCGCCTCGCGGCGAGCTTGGCTGCCATGCCGTCAGCGACGGCGGCACGCGGCCGTTCCGGGTGCATTTCCGCGATCCGTCATTTACCAACCTGCAGGCGGTCTCCGTGATGTGCGAGGGCTCCATGGTCGCCGACGTCATCGCCGCGGTCGCCAGCATCGATCCCGTGATGGGAGGCGTCGACAGGTAATGGCGCTCAGCGAACAGACACGCGCCCGGCTTGCGCCGCAGGCCGCCGAGATCATCGGCCGGTACCCGCGATCACGCTCGGCCCTGCTGCCCCTGCTGCACCTGGTGCAGTCAGAAGAGGGGTACGTGTCGCAGGACGGCATCGAGTTCTGCGCCGGGCAGCTCGGCCTGACCGAAGCGGACGTCACCGGAGTGGTGTCCTTCTACACCATGTACAAGCGCAAGCCCATCGGCGAGTACCACGTCGGTGTGTGCACCACGGCGCTGTGCGCGGTCATGGGCGGTGACGCGATCCTGTCCAGCCTGTCCGACCACCTGGGCCTGGCGGCCGACGAGGTCACCGCTGACGGCAAGGTCAGCATCGAGCACGTGGAGTGCAACGCCGCCTGCGACTATGCGCCCGTCGTGATGGTGAACTGGGAGTTCTTCGACAACATGACGCCGCAGTCGGCTCGCGACCTCGTCGACGGCCTGCGAGCCGGCGCGGACGTCAGCCCGACCAGGGGCGGCCCGCGGCTGTGCACCTGGAAGCAGGCGTCGAAGGTCCTGGCCGGATTCCCCGATGACCAGGGCGCGGACGGCAGCAAGGCCGGCGATCCCACCCTGGCCGGGCTGCGGATCGCCAGGGAGCGCGGCTGGACGCCAGACGGCAAAACGGCTGACGGCAGTGCGGCTGACAGCAGTCCAAGCAGCGGCGCCCCCGGCAGCGGGGCGGGAGGAACGCGGTGACGACGATCCTGATCCCCGAGCTCAGCTCGCGCTGGGACGAGAGCGACTCGTTCACGCTGGCCGGCTACAAGCGAGCCGGCGGCTACCAGGCGCTGCCCAAGGCCCTCGCCATGGCGCCGGACCAGGTCATCCAGACGCTGAAGGACTCGGCTCTGCGCGGCCGCGGCGGGGCCGGCTTTCCGACCGGCGTCAAGTGGGGCTTCATCCCGCAGGGCGACGGCAAGCCGCACTACCTGGTGGTGAACGCGGACGAATCCGAGCCGGGCGCGTGCAAGGACATCCCGACCCTGCTCAACAACCCGCACGCGCTGATCGAGGGCATCGTCATCGCCTGCTACGCCATCAGGGCCGAGAAAGCCTTCATCTACGTCCGCGGCGAGGTCCTGTCCGTGGTCAGGCGGCTGCACTTCGCCGTCAGGGAGGCGCTGGAGGCCGGCTATCTCGGCGAGAAGATCCTCGGCTCCGAGCTGACTCTCGACCTGGTCGTCCACTCCGGCGCGGGCGCCTACATCTGCGGTGAGGAGACGGCGCTGCTCGATTCGCTGGAGGGCATGCGGGGGCAGCCGCGCCTGAAGCCGCCGTTCCCGGCCGTGGCCGGCTTGTACGCCTGCCCGACGGTGGTCAACAACGTCGAGTCGATCGCGACAGTGCCCTACATCCTGCAGTACGGCGCGGCCGAGTTCACCCGGTTCGGCACCGAGAAATCCAAGGGCTTCGGGCTCTTCTCGCTGTCCGGTCACGTCAGCACGCCCGGCCAGTACGAGGCACCGCTGGGCGTGACCCTGCGCGAGCTGCTGGCGCTGGCCGGCGGGATCAGGAAGGGCAACCGGCTGAAGTTCTGGACGCCGGGCGGATCATCCACGCCGCTGTTCACCGACGAGCACCTGGACGTGCCGCTCGACTACGAGTCGGTGGCGGCCGCCGGGTCGATGCTCGGTACCCGCTCGATCCAGCTGTTCGACGAGACCACCTGCGTCGTGCGGGTCGTGCTGCGCTGGATCCAGTTCTACGAGCACGAGTCGTGCGGCAAGTGCACGCCCTGCCGCGAGGGCAGTTTCTGGGTCCGCCAGCTGCTGCAGCGCCTGGAGCGCGGCGAGGGCAGCGAGACTGACCTGGACAAGCTCCTGGACATCTGCGACAACATCACCGGCCGCGCGTTCTGCGCGCTCGGGGACTCGATCCAGGCGCCGGTGGCCTCGTCCATCAAGTACTTCCGGGACGAGTACATCGAGCACCAGCGGCTCGGCGGCTGCCCGTTCGATCCCGCCGCATCCACACTCTTTGCCTTGGAGCCGGCCCGATGACAGTGCCCCCGTCAAGCGCGCCCGATCCGCAGCCGCCGGTGACGGCGCCGCAGCATACCGGTCCCGAGGCCAAGGCTCCGGCGCCGTCATGCGCGCCCGCAGCCGAGGTCGCCAGGCCCGCTGACGGCGTCAAGGTCACCATCGACGGCTTCGAAATCACCGTGCCCAAGGGCACGCTGATCATCAGGGCGGCCGAGCAGCTCGGCATCCAGATCCCGCGGTTCTGCGATCACCCGCTGCTTGATCCGGTTGGCGCCTGCCGCCAGTGCCTCGTGCACGTCGAGGGCCAGCCCAAACCGCCCGCCTCGTGTACCACGACGGTCACGGACGGCATGGTGGTCCGCACGCAGCTGACCTCGCCGGTTGCGGAGAAGGCTCAGCGCGGCATGATGGAGATGCTGCTGGTGAACCATCCGCTCGACTGCCCGATGTGCGACAAGGGCGGCGAGTGCCCCCTGCAGAACCAGGCCATGTCGACCGGCAGGGGCGAAACGCGCTTCGACGGCACCAAGCGCACCTTCCCGAAGCCCATCGCGCTGTCCGCGCAGGTGCTGCTCGACCGCGAGCGGTGCGTCCAGTGCGCGCGCTGCACCCGGTTCGCCGACCAGATCCCCGGCGATCCGCTGATCGAGCTACTCGACCGGGGACCGCACGAGCAGGTCGGCGTAGCGCAGGGAGTGCCCTTCGACTCCTACTTCTCCGGCAACACCGTGCAGATCTGCCCGGTGGGCGCGCTTACCGGCGCGACGTACCGCTTCCGGGCCCGCCCGTTCGACCTGGTGTCGGTTCCGAGCGTGTGCGAGCACTGCGCGTCCGGCTGCCGTCAGCGGACCGACCACCGCCGCGGCGCGGTCACCCGGCGGCTGGCCGGCAACGAGCCGGCGGTCAACGAGGAGTGGAACTGCGACAAGGGCCGGTGGGCCTTCGCCTATGCGACTCAGCCGGACCGGCTCGTTTCGCCGCTGGTGCGGGACGAGGCCGGAGCGCTGCGGGCCGCGTCCTGGCCGGAAGCAATCGCGGTGGCCGGGCGCGGGCTGCTCGCGGCGCGCGGCCGGGCCGGCGTGCTGCCGGGCGGACGGCTGACCGTCGAGGACGCCTACGGGTACGCCAAGTTCGCCCGGGTCGCGCTCGGGACGAATGACATCGACATGCGCGCCCGGCCGCACTCGGCCGAGGAACTCCAGTTCATCGCCGACCATGTCGCGGGCTCAGGACGGCCCGACCTATGCGGAGCTGGCGAACGCGCCGGCGGTGCTGCTAGCCGGCTTCGAGCCGGAAGACGAGAGCCCCATCGTGTTCCTCCGGCTGCGCAAGGCCGTCAGGACCAGGGGCACCGCCATCTACTCACTGGCGGCACTGGCCAGCCGCGGGCTGACCAAGCTGTCCGGGACGCTGCTGCCGACCGTGCCCGGCGCTGAGGCCGCGGCCCTGACGGCGCTGGCGGCCGATGATGGCGGCGCCGCGGCTGGCGCGCTGCGTCAGCCGGGCGCGGTCATCCTGGCCGGCGAGCGGCTGGCTGAGGTGCCGGGCGCGCTGTCCGCGGCCGCGCGCCTGGCCAGCGAGACTGGCGCCCGGCTCGCCTGGATCCCGCGGCGGGCCGGCGAGCGCGGCGCCATCGAGGCCGGAGCCCTGCCGAACCTGCTGCCGGGCGGCCGGCGGATCGGCACCGCGGCCGTCAGCTCCGAGGTCGCGCGCGTCTGGGGCATCGGATCGCTGCCGGGCGACCCCGGCTTCAGCACCAGCGAGATCCTCGCCGCCGCGGCCAGCGGGGACATCGAGGCGCTGCTCATCGGTGCGGTCGATCCGGCTGACCTGCCCGATCCGGCCGCCGCCCTGGCCGCGATCGAGGCCGCGGACTTCGTCGTCAGCCTGGAACTGCGGGTCAGCGCGGTGACCGACCGCGCCGACGTCGTCTTCCCGGTCGCCGCGGTCGCGGAGAAGCAGGGCACGTTCGTGAACTGGGAAGGGCGGCCGGGGTCCTTCGCCGCCGCGCTCCCGGCGCAGGTCCGCACCGATCTCGAGGTGCTCGCGGCGCTCGCGGATGCGATGGACGTGCACCTCGGACTGCCGGACGTCGAGTCGGTGCGGCGCGAGATCACGATCCTGACGCAGGCGCCCGCGCTGTCGCCGAGCCCGACGCCGGCGGCTCTGGTCCCGGCCCCGGCCGGCCGGGCGGGCGGGCGGGCAGGCGAGCATCCGGGCCCGGGCACTGCGCTACTGGCAACCTGGCATAATCTCCTCGACGCCGGCCGGTTGCAGGACGGCGAGCCGAACCTGGCCGGCACCGCGCGCGCGGCCGTGGCGCTGATGTCCGCCGCGACTGCGAGCCGAGGCCGGCACGGCTGACGGCGGGAAAGTCACGGTGGCGACCAGTCACGGCGCCATCACAGTGCCGGTGGAGATCGCGGACATGCCGGACCGGGTGGTCTGGCTGCCGACGAACTCGGCGGGCAGTGCCGTCCGGCGCGAGCTTCGCGCCGGTCACGGCAGCGTCGTATCGGTGAGGAGCGCGCAATGACGGGCCTGGCTGCGGCGAAGCCGGTCAGTAATGTCCCGACGCTGGCCAGTTTCGGGCACGACCCGTGGTGGATCGTCATCATCAAGGTGCTCATCGTCTTCTTGTTCCTGATGATCACCACGCTGATGGCGATCTGGGCCGAGCGCCGCATCCTCGGCCGGATGCAGCAGCGGTCCGGTCCCAACCGGGCCGGAAAATTCGGGCTCCTGCAGTCACTGATGGACGGCATCAAGCTGGCGCTGATGGAAGACATCGTGCCGCGGGGAGTCGACAAGCTGCTGTTCATGATCGCCCCGGCGATCTCGGTGATCCCGGCCTTCATCGGTTTCGCGGTCATCCCGTGGGGCCCGATTGTGTCGATCGGCGGCGTCCGGACGCCGCTGCAGCTGACCGATCTCCCGGTGGCCGTCCTGCTGCTTCTCGCGATGAGCTCGCTGGGCGTCTACGGGATCGTGCTCGCTGGCTGGTCGGCGAACTCGCCCTATTCACTGCTGGGCGGGCTGCGGTCGTCGGCGCAGGTCATCAGCTATGAGATCGCGATGGGGCTGTCGTTCGTCCCGGTCTTCCTGTACGCGGGCTCGCTGTCCACCTCGCAAATCGTCGCCTCCCAGATCCACGGCCCGGAGTTCCACTTCTTCGGGTACATCTGGCACTGGCCGTCCTGGTACGCGATTCTGCTGCTGCCATCGTTCGTGATCTACCTCGTCACGATGGTCGGGGAGACCAACCGAATACCGTTCGACCTGCCCGAGGGCGAAGGCGAGCTCGTCGGCGGCTATCACACGGAGTACTCCTCGCTGAAGTTCGCGATGCTCCAGCTGGCCGAGTACGTGAGCGTCATCACAGTCTCCTCGCTGGCGACCACGCTCTTCCTCGGCGGCTGGCGGGCGCCGTGGCCGCTGAGCGTCTGGTCCGGGGCGAACAGCGGCTGGTGGCCGGTGCTGTGGTTCCTGATCAAGGTCCTGGGCTTCATCTTCGTGTTCTTCTGGCTGCGGGCCTCACTGCCGCGGGTACGTTACGACCAGCTGATGCGGCTGGGCTGGAAGGTCCTGATCCCGTCGGCACTGGCCTGGACGCTGATTGTGGCGACCGCGCGGGTGTACCGCCAGCAGGGAGCCAGTCCGGCCCTGTACGTGGTCGGCGGGCTGATCATCGTGGTCTTGCTGGCGCTGCTGTGGCGGTGGGAATCGGCCGGACAGCGCGCTGAGCGGCTCGCGGCTGAGGCGGCGGAAGAGCGCGCCGCGGCTGGCGGGCAGCCGGCCCCGTCGGCTTCGTTCCCGACCCCGCCGCTTGACCTGCCGCACTATCACGGCATCGGGGTGGCGCGCTCGGGCGCGCCTGCCCTGGCCGGCGTGGGCGGCGACGACAGTGCCGCCGGAACCGACGGCGGCGCGAAGGAGGTCACTGGTGCCTGATTTTCTCGGCTCCGTGAAGGGTTTCGGGGCCACCCTCAGGACGATGTTCAAGCCAGTCGACACCGTCCAGTACCCGGAGCAGAAGCTGCCCACGGCACCTCGCTTCCACGGCCGTCACCAGCTCAACCGGTGGCCGGACGGGCTGGAGAAGTGCATTGGCTGCGAGCTCTGCGCGTGGGCCTGTCCGGCCGACGCCATCTACGTGGAGGGTGCCGACAACACCCCCGACGAGCGGTACTCGCCGGGCGAGCGCTACGGGCGCGTCTACCAGATCAACTATCTGCGCTGCATCCTGTGCGGGCTGTGCATCGAGGCCTGCCCGACCAGGGCGCTCACCATGACCAACGACTACGAGCTCGCCGATGACAGCAGGGAAAAGCTGATCTGGACCAAGGAGCAGCTGGTGGTGCCGCTGCAGGCGGGCATGGAAGCGCCGCCGCACCCGATGCGGCTGGGCGAGACCGAGGAGGACTACTACTCCCTCGGCGCGATGCTCGCCGCCAGCCAGCCCGACCCGGCCGCGCGTAATCCGGTCGAAGAAGGCCCGGTCCAGGACTGGCCGGTCGCGGGCGGGCAGGGAGACGAGCAGTGACCGGAACTCACCCGCTCATCCTGGCGGGCTCGGCCGCCGAGACGACGAGACTGCTGGCCTACTGGGTCCTGGCTGTGGCGTCGGTGGCCGCCGCGATCGGCCTCGTCCTGGCCCGTAAGGCGGTCCACTGCGCGCTGATGCTGGCCATCGTGATGCTCTCGCTGGCGGTCTTCTACGGCATGGAGGGCGCGCCGTTCCTTGCTTTCGTGCAGGTCATCGTCTATACCGGCGCTGTCCTCATGCTGTTCCTGTTCGTCCTCATGATCGTCGGCATCAGCGCTGCCGACTCGATCATCGAGACCATCAGGGGGCAGCGCCTGTGGGCCGGGCTGGCCGGCATCGCGATGCTGATCCTGCTCGCCCTGGTGGTCGGGAACGCGGTGATCGGCGGCGCGCCTAAGGCCACCGCCAAGTTCGGCAACTCGAACGTGAGCGCGCTGGCGAACCTGATCTTCACCAAGTACCTGTTCCCGTTCGAGATCACCAGCGCCCTGCTGATAACGGCCGCGGTCGGCGCCATGGTGCTGGCCCACCGGGAGCGGACCAGTCCGAAGCCGACCCAGCGTGAGCTTGCGGCGCAGCGCATCGCCGCCGGCGGCCGGCCCCGCTGCCCGGTCCGGGCACCTACGCCCAGCACAATGCCGCGGACATGCCCGCGATGCTGCCCGATGGCAGCCAGACCGACCTGTCGGTCAGCCCGGTGCTGTCCGGGCCGGCGCTCGAGGAGGCACGCGAACTGCCCGCTGGCGGCCAGCCCCCGGAGACGGCCGGTTCGATTGCCGGGCCCCCCGCCTCCGGGCAGGAAGCAGGTGACCAGTAGTGGTTTCGCCCGCCCACTTCATCGCGCTGTCGGTCATCCTGTTCGTGATCGGCGCCGTCGGCGTCCTCGTCCGGCGCAACGCGATCGTGATCTTCATGTGCGTGGAGCTCATGCTCAACGCAGCCAACCTGGCGTTCGTGACGTTCGCGCGGATGCACGGCGCGCTCGACGGCCAGGTCATCGCGTTCTTCGTGATGGTGGTCGCCGCAGCGGAGGTCGTCGTCGGGCTGGCGATCCTGACTGCCATCTTCCGAGCCCGCAGGTCCTCGTCGGTGGACGACGCGAACCTGATGAAGTACTGACGAAAGGGAGCCATGACCGGCTCAGTCCACGCTGCGCGCGTGCCTGCAGCGGCTCTGACGAGCCTGCACGCCACCGGCATTCAGAACGCCGCCTGGCTGCTGCTGGCGTTCCCGCTGGCCGGAGCTGTCATCCTGCTGCTCGGCGGCAAGCGGCTGAACCGCTACGGCCACCTGATCGGCGTCGCCATGCCGGTGCTGGCCTTCGCCTACGGCGTCGCCGCGTACGTTCAGATGCTCGGCTTCCCGGCGGCGCAGCGATCGCGTTTCCTGATCATGTTCCAGTGGATCAACGTCGGCCGTTTCCAGATCCCGATGGGACTGCAGCTGGACCAGCTGTCGATCTGCTTCGTGCTGCTGATCACCGGCGTTGGCTCGCTGATTCACATCTTCGCGGTCGGCTACATGAGTCACGACCCGGAGCGGCGCCGGTTCTTCGGCTACATGAACCTGTTCCTCGCGGCCATGTTGCTGCTGGTCCTCGCCAACAACTACCTCGGGCTGTACGCAGGCTGGGAGGGCGTGGGCCTGGCCTCGTACCTGCTCATCGGGTTCTGGCAGTACAAGCCGGCAGCCGCTGTCGCAGCCAAGAAGGCCTTCATCGCCAACCGCGTCGGTGACGTCGGGCTGTCGCTGGCCATCATGCTGATGTTCCAGCAGTTCGGCTCCGTCACCTTCAGCGGCGTGTTCGGGTCAGTCCACTCCGCCAGCCACGGGGTGGTCCTCGCGATCGGGCTGCTGCTGCTGCTCGGCGCCTGCGGCAAATCGGCCCAGGTGCCGCTGCAGTCCTGGCTGCTGGACGCGATGGAAGGCCCGACCCCGGTGTCGGCCCTGATTCACGCGGCAACCATGGTGACGGCGGGCGTCTACCTGATCGTCAGGTCGGCGCCGATCTTCGACCTGTCCGCGGGCGCGCGCCTGGCGGTCGCCATCGTCGGCGCGGTCACGCTCATGTTCGGCGCGATCATCGGCTGCGCGAAGGACGACATCAAGAAGGTGCTGGCCGGCTCGACCATGAGCCAGATCGGCTACATGATGCTGGCGGCGGGCCTCGGGCCGGCCGGCTACGTCTTCGCGATCGCGCACCTGCTGGCGCACGGGTTCTTCAAGGCCGGGATGTTCCTCGGAGCCGGGTCGGTCAAGCACGAGATGGACGACGAGGTCGACATGCGCCGCTTCGGCGGCCTGGCCAGGGTGATGCCGATCACGACGGTCACGTTCGGGCTCGGCTACCTGGCGATCATCGGCGTGCCGCCGCTGTCCGGGTTCTTTACCAAGGACCCGATCATCGACGCCGCCTTCGCCAAGGGGGGTACCTCCGGCGCGCTGCTCGGCACCGCGGCGCTGATCGGTGCTGGCGTCACCGCCTTCTACATGACCAGGCTCATGTTCATGACCTTCGCCGGCGAGCGCCGGTGGGACGACAAGGTGCATCCGCACGAGGCTCCGCCGGTAATGACCGGGCCGATGATCGTGCTGGCCATCGGCTCGGTCTGTGCGGGCGGGTTCCTGATCCTCAGCAACCGGCTGCTGAACTTCCTCGGCCCGGTAACCGGCGTACCGCCGACATCGCACGGGATCTGGACGCTGGCAGGCGGCGCCGCCCTGGTCCTGGTGGTCGTCGGGATGGTGATCGCGTGGCTGGTCTTCGGGCGGCGCGAGGTCCCGGTGGTCGCCCCGGCCGGGAACCCGGTCACCGTGGCCGCGCGCAAGGACCTGTACGGCGACGCGGTCAACGAGAGCCTGCTCATGCGGCCGGGTCAGTGGCTGACCAGGCTCTCGGTGTACTTCGACAACCGCGGCGTAGACGGGATCGTCAACACCGTCGCGGCCACCTTCGGCGGATCATCGGGCCGGCTGCGCCGGGTGCAGTCCGGCTTTGTCCGCTCGTACGCGCTGTCCATGCTGGTCGGAGCCGTGCTGCTGGTCGGCGCGCTCCTGCTGGTGAGGCTCTAGAGCTGGTGAGGCTGCGGATCTGATGAGCAATTTCCCCTGGCTGACGGTCGCGGGCGCGATCCCGCTGATCGGCGCCATCGTGGTCGCGCTGACGCCGGGCCGGTCGGCGCCTGGCAGCGCGGCCGACCGGCGGTCACGCGATCTGCTGGTCAAGCGGATCACCCTGATCTTCACGCTGATCACGCTCGCCGTCACTGTCGTGATCGCGGTCAAGTTCAGGGCGGGCGGCCCGCGGTTCCAGTTCCAGCAGGTCTACCAGTGGATCCCGCAATTCGGCGTGCACTACGCCGTGGGCGTGGACGGCATCGCGCTCGTCCTCATCGTGATGACGGCCATCCTCATGCCGGTCGTGATCCTCGCGTCGTGGAATGACGTCGAGTCGCTCACCGCGACATCGGCTGGTGCCGCCGAGCCGGCCGGAGACTCACCGGCGCCGGCGACCAGCACGACCGTCAGGCCGGCCGGGCGCCAGCGCAGCGCGAAGTCCTATTTCGCCATGATGCTGGTTCTCGAGACCATGATGATCGGGGTCTTTGCCGCCACCGACGTCTTCCTGTTCTACGTCTTCTTCGAGGCCATGCTGATTCCGATGTACTTCATGATCGGCAGCTACGGCGTCGGGCAGCGGCAGTACGCCGCCGTCAAATTCCTTCTCTACAGCTTGTTCGGCGGCCTGCTCATGCTGGCCGCGGTCATCGCCCTGTACGTGGAGTCGACCCACGGCGGACACCAGGGCACCTTCCTGTTTACCCAGCTCAGCCATCTCGTTCTCAGTTCCACCGCGCAGAAGTGGCTGTTCGCCGGCTTCTTCATCGCCTTCGCGATCAAGGCGCCGGTGTGGCCGTTCCATACCTGGCTGCCGGACGCGGCGACGTCGGCCCAGCCGGGGGCAGCGGTTGTGCTGGTCGGCGTGCTGGACAAGGTCGGCACCTTCGGCATGATCAGGTACTGCCTCGACCTGTTCCCGGACGGCGCGCATTACTTCACGCCGCTGGTCCTGGTGCTCGCGGTAGTGGGCATCCTGTACGGCGCGATCGTCGCGATCGGCCAGCGCGACATGAAGCGGCTGATCGCCTACACCTCGGTCTCGCATATGGGCCTGATCACGCTGGGCATCTTCGCGATGACCAGCCAGGGCCAGAGCGGCGCGACCCTGTACATGGTGAACCACGGCTTCGCCACCGGCGCGCTGTTCATCCTGGCCGGGTTCCTGGTGGCCAGGCGCAAGTCGCACCTCATCTCGGACTACGGCGGCGTGCAGAAGGTCGCACCGGTACTCGCGGGCCTGTTCCTCATCGCCGGACTGGCGGGCCTGTCGCTGCCGGGACTGTCCACGTTCGTCAGCGAGTTCCTCGTGCTGGTCGGTACTTTCACCCGGTACGAGGTCGCCGCGGCGCTGGCCACGGTCGGCATTATCCTGGCCGCCATCTACATCCTGTGGATGTACCAGCGGACAATGACCGGCCCGGTGCGGGAAGAGCTCGCATCGATGCCTGACCTGAAGGCGCGGGAGCTATGGGCGGTCGGGCCGCTGATCGTGCTGATCGTCGTACTCGGCGTCTATCCCAAGCCGGTGCTCGACATCATCAACCCGGCCGTGCACAGCACTCTCATCGGCACCCACAGCACTGATCCGGTGCCACCGCATCCGGCCACAGCCCCGGCCGCGAAGGCCAGCACGACGAGCCTCGTGCACCACCAGGCTCGGAGGGCCCGGCCCGATAGCCGGATCCTGATCGTCCACAAGCAAGGGAGCTCGGCGTGACCGGGATCGTCGCGGCTGCCACTCCGACCATCGCCGTGCCGCATTTCGAGTGGAGCCTGCTCTCGCCGATGCTGCTGGTCTTCGCGGCGGCACTGGCCGGCGTGCTCATCGAGGCCTTCGCGCCGCGGGACCTGCGCCGGCCATGCACATCACGCTGACGCTCGGCGCGCTGGCCGGGGCGTTCGTGCTGACCGTGATCCTGGCCGCCAGCAGCTCGATCTTCTCCGGCGGCAAGGCGGAGCGCTCGTCGCGATCGCGACCGTCGGCGTGGACCGGCCGACGCTGTTCATCCAGGGCACGATTATCGTTCTCGCCTTCGTCAGCGTGCTGCTGATCGCCGAGTCCTCCCATGAGATCACCTCGTTCACGCCGCAGGCCGCAGCCGTGCCGGGCAGCGCCGAGGAACGCGAGAGCCTGCTCGCGGGACTGACGCACACCGAGGTCTACCCGCTGACCCTGTTCGCGGTCGGCGGCATGCTGCTCTTCCCGGCCGCGAATGATCTGCTGACGATGTTCATCGCGCTCGAGGTGCTCTCGCTGCCGCTGTACCTGCTGTGCGGGCTGGCCCGGCGGCGCCGGCTGCTGTCGCAGGAAGCGGCCATGAAGTACTTCCTGCTGGGCGCGTTCTCGTCGGCCATCTTCCTGTTCGGCGTCGCCATGCTGTACGGCTACGCGGGCTCGGTCCGGCTGTCGGCCATCGCCACCGCGGCGCAGACCACCTCCCAGTCCTCGACGCTGCTGTACGCGGGGCTCGCGCTGCTCGGCGTTGGCCTGCTGTTCAAGATCGGCGCGGTGCCGTTCCAGTCCTGGAAGCCCGACGTCTACCAGGGCTCGCCGACGCCGGTGACCGCGCTCATGGCGTCGTGCACGCTGGTCGCGGCCTTCGGTGCGCTGCTGCGCGTGTTCTATGTCGCCTTCGGCCAGCTGACCTGGGACTGGCGCCCGGCCATGTGGGCAGTCGCCATTCTCACCATGCTGGTCGGGTCGATCATCGCGATCACCCAGACCGACATGAAGCGGCTGCTGGCTTACTCCTCGATCGCCCAGGCCGGCTACATCCTGACCGGCGTCATCGCCGCTAACACGGCCGGGCTGTCCGGCAGCCTGTTCTACCTGGCCGCGTACGGCTTCGCCACCATCGGCGGATTCGCGATCGTGACGCTGGTCCGCGACCGCGGCGGCGAGGCCGCGCACATGTCGAGCTGGGCCGGCCTTGGCCGGCGGTCGCCGCTCGTCGCCGGGACCTTCGCCCTGTTCCTCATCGCCTATGCGGGCATCCCGCTCACCAGCGGCTTCACCGGCAAGTTCGCGGTCTTCCGCGCCGCCGTGCAGGGCGGCGCGCTCCCGCTGGTCATCGTCGGCGTGATCAGCAGCGCGATCCTGGCCTTCCCCTACGTCCGGGTGATCGTGCTGATGTTCTTCAGCGAGCCCAAGGCGGAGGGACCGGTCGTGGTCAGGCCGAGCGCGTACACCGCTGCCGCGGTCGGGATCGGCGCGGCTGTCACCGTGGTACTCGGCGTGATCCCGCAGCCGCTGCTCAGCCTGGCCAATCACGCCGCCAGCCAGCTATTCGTGCGCTAGCAGCGACCGCAGGCCGGCCATTGCCGCGCTATCCGCATATCGTGGGGAAGGCTGCAGGATAGCCTCAGCTATGACTGGCTTGCCTGCGGTTTCTGCTGGCATGAGGGGACCCACGTGATTGCCGCTGTTCCGATGGAACTGACCGACGCAGCGCTCGCGTCCGATGTTGCGGGCGGGCTGGCGCTCGTCGAAGACGGCCTGCACGCGGCCGCGAAGGCCCAGCACGCCGTGCTGGCCGAGGCTTCCGCGCATCTGATCGCGGCCGGCGGCAAGCGCTTCCGGCCGACACTGGTGCTGCTTGCGGCTCAGTTCGGCGATCCGGCTGACCCGCGTATCGTCCCGGCCGCCGTCGCGGTAGAGCTCACCCACCAGGCCACGCTCTACCACGACGACGTGATGGACGAGGCCGCCGTCCGGCGCGGCAGCGCCAGCGCCAACTCGCGGTGGGGCAACACCGTCGCGATCCTGACCGGGGACTTCCTGTTCGCCCGCGCCTCTGAGATCCTGGCCGATCTCGGTCCGGAGGCGATCAGGATCCAGGCCGAGACGTTCGCGCGCCTGGTGTCGGGCCAGATCGCCGAAACCGTCGGCTGCCAGCCCGGTGACGATCCGCTGGAACACTACCTGCAGGTTGTCACGGAGAAGACTGCCTCGCTGATCGCCACATCCGGCCGGTTCGGCGCGATGTTCTCCGGCGCCCCGGTCAGCGTGACTGACCGGATTACGCCCGCCTGCGCCGCGATCGGCGTCGCGTTCCAGTTGTCGGACGACATCCTCGACGTGGCCAGCGAGTCGGCCCAGTCGGGCAAGACACCCGGCACCGACCTGCGCGAGGGAGTGCGCACGCTGCCGATGCTGCACGCGCTGCGCTCCGCCGGGCCCGGCGACGAACGGCTGATCGAGCTGCTGAGCATGCCGAAGCTGACCGACACCGGCGCTGCACGGGGAGGCCCTGACTCTGTTGCGCGAGCACCCGGCGATGGAGATGGCCAGGGCCGACACCCGCCAGTGGGCTCAGCGGGCCAGGGACCTGATTGCAGGCCTGCCGGACGTGCCCGCCCGTAGCGCATTCGAGGCGCTCTGCGAGTTCGTCGTCGAGCGGACGGGGTAAGCACAGCTAGCAAGCGTTGCTGGCGGTCCGGGGGGATCGCGGACTTCGGGGGTAGCAGTGACAGGAGTGCCTGCCAGGGTGCTCGGCGCGGGTCTGGCCGGATGCGCCGCGCTGGTCGTGGCCGGGTGCGGCAGCAGCGGCAGCGGCGGCAGCAGTTCCGGTACCGCCAGCGCCACTGCCGGCGCCAGCGTGTCGGTGAGCGGCGCCGCCAGCGGGGGCAGCAAAGAGCCCGGCTCGGCCGCCCTGGTGAACTCGATGCAGACCTCGGTCCGCAAGGCCAGCAGCGTGCATGTCACCGGGCGCCTGTCCCGCGGCGGCATCCCGCTGACAGTGGACCTGAAGGTCAACCGGAACGGTGACATGGCCGGCACGATCAGTCAGAACGGGGCACCGGCCCAGATCCTGGCCGTCAAGGACACGATCTACGTCAAGGCGACTGGGGCCTTCCTCAAGGAGATGAAGGCCCCGGCCGACGCCTGCGCGGCTGTCTGCGGCAAATGGATCAAGCTGACCGCCCAGCAGGCGGGCCAGCTGACCGGCGATCTCAGCATGAAGAACCTGATGACCCCGCTCACCACAGGCCAGGTGCCGAAGCTGACCGAGACCGGCAGCACGACAGTGAATGGCGAGCAGGCCTTCGTACTGCGCGCAGCCGACGGCAGCACTCTGGACGTCAGCGCCGCGAGCCAGCATTATCCGCTGCAGGCCGCGACTGGCGGCAATCCGCGCCAGACCGTGACATATACGCAGTGGAATGCCGTGCCGGCCCCGGCGCCGCCGCCGGCCGGCCAGGTCCTGAACGCCAGCGGCGTCTAGCCGGCTGAGGCAACTGGCCCCGGTCGCGGCGCGTCCCGCGTCGGGGAACAGGCCGGGTCCGCTGGTCGTTGTGCGAGGCGGATCCTAGGAGGACCAATGAGCATTTTCGGATTCCACAAGGCGCAGCTGGTGACCGCGGAGGACGCGCTCCCCGGCCGGGCCACGGCCATGCGGGTCCCGACCCGCCATGAGGTGCTCGGTACTTCGCTGCAGCCGCCGTATCCGGACGGGACGCAGGTCGCGGAGTTCGCGCTCGGCTGTTTCTGGGGCGCTGAGAAGAACTTCTGGCAGACGCCGGGCGTGGTGTCCACGTCAGTCGGCTACGAAGGCGGATTCACGCCGAATCCGACATATGAGGAAGTATGCAGCGGTCGTACCGGGCATGCGGAGAGCGTGCGCGTCGTATTCGACCCGGCGAAGGTCAGCTACGCCGACCTGCTGAAGGTGTTCTGGGAGTCGCACAACCCGACCCAGGGCATGCGCCAGGGCAATGACGTCGGCAGCCAGTACCGCTCGGCCATCTTCTACGCGACGCCCGAGCAGCAGAAGGAGGCCGAGGAGTCGCGGGCGATGTACCAGCAGCGGCTGACTGAGGCCGGCTACGGCGAGATCACCACCCAGATCGTCCCGGCCGGTGAGTTCTACTTCGCCGAGGACTACCACCAGCAGTACCTGAGCGAGGCCAAGAACCCGTACGGGTACTGCCCGGATCACGGAACCGGCGTGTCGTGCCCGATCGGCGTGGTGAAGGCCAGCGACTGAGCGCTTGGATCTGGGGGTGACCTGGCGCCAGGCCACAAAATTGGACACTTGTGGCGTGACTGCCGAAGTTCATGCCGTCGGCCTGAGGGACCTACGCCACCAAAGGAGGTGCGGCGCGGGTCAGGCACGGCGAGACATCGACATTACTTTGCACGGGCACTGTCGCTCGCATTGTCCCGATGGAGGCGCGAACGCTGGACTTGCGCGCCTGTGGCTGCGCGCGATACTTCTGGGCCGGGCTACTCAGGCTGCGGCTGAGGAGACCGAGAGCTTTCCGGGCACTAGCGGCATTGCGCGATGAGGAACGCTGGTGAGCCACTACTACGCCGACTCTGCCATCAAGTGCTGGCAGGAGCCGATTCACGGCGTTCGCCGACTTCTCCGACGCCCTGCTGACGCGATCGAGGTTACCCGCGCTGTTGCCAGAGCAATGCTGGCTTTGCTGGCCGAGGCGCGGGAGCTGCTTCTGGCCTTCTCGTGCATCGCCATCGACGACGACATTGTCGAGGGCACAATGAGTGAGCCCGACCGCGGCCTGCGCTCGCTTGACGCTATCCATCTGGCGACGGCGCGAATCCTCCGCCCGAGCTAGATGCCGTCATCACCTACGATGATCGTCTGCTGCGAGCCGCAGGCGAGGCCTGGTCACGCTCTCGCCCCGCGACTGATGAGGCATTCATCAGGTAGTGACGACCGCCAGCAGTACCTGAGCGAGGCCAAGAACCCGGATGGAAAGACGTCGTATCAGATCTGATACGCTGAGCCTATGGGTAAGCCTGGGCGCGAGTATCCGGCTAGTGATGAGCCGATAGGACTTGACCGTTCGGACCTGGTGCGCGTGCTGGAGTCCGCGGCCCGGCTCCAGGAAGTCGTTCCGGATTCTGTGCTCGTCGGCGGCTCGGCGGCAGCGCTGTGGGCTAATCACCGCTCGTCGTTTGATCACGACCATGTCCTTGCCGATCTGAATGCCCGCTTCGACGCGGTGCTGGAGGCCATCGAAAGCACCGATGGCTGGGTTACCAACAGCGTGACGCCCGGAAAGATCATCCTCGGCGAGCTGGGCGACATTGAATCCGGCGTGCGGCAACTCATTCGGAATGTTCCCCTCGAGGTAGTCGACGTAGAGCTGCCGTCGGGTCATGTGCTGAGGGTGCCGACGCCAGACGAGATATTGCGCATCAAGGGCTACCTGGTTGTGCGGCGCAATCAAGTGCGCGACTACCTCGACGTTGCTGCGCTCTCTGACCGCGCCGGGGTCGCGCACGCTGCAGCCGTCCTGCGGGGCATTGACGACTACTACGCCGACCAGCGAGGCTCCGAATCGCGAGGAGTGGCGACTCAACTGGCCCGTCAGCTCGCCGATCCCAGGCCCGCGGACGCTCGTACCGTGAAACAACTCGCGCGGTACAAGCAACTCGATCCCCGCTGGACTGACTGGACGAACGTGACCGACGTCTGCCGGTCGGTGGCCGTGGAGATGACGCAGTGAGGAGCGCCCTGAAGTTCCGCAATATCGAGGCCTCTCCGGACGACCCGGTGGAGACCTGGCCGTTCGAGGGGATCCTCGCCGCCGTGGAGCGCGGGACCCTGCCCGACTGGCGCCGGCTTGCGAAGGCCATCAACGCCGACCCCTGGGGGCCGGTGGCGCAGCAGGTCATCGAAGCACTGAGCCTGTCCCGTCCTTATGGCACGGCCGAACTGCTCGAGGGCGTCGTGAGCCGCGCTCGTGAGGTCGCCGCCGGGTCTGAGCGCCGTCAGGTGGCGGCTGAGATCAGGAGTCTCGTAGCTAGCTCGGGTCTGTCGCGGCAGGACTTCGCTAGCCGGATGGGCACGTCGCGTTCGCGGCTGTCCACCTATATCTCCGGCCAGGTCGTGCCGTCCGCGGCCCTGATGGTGCGGATCCGGCGGGTCGCCAGCGCGCGGCTGACCGGCGCCGCGGCCGGCGGCCGGTAGCCCGGGCCAGCGCCGGCCGATAGTTGTGCCGCCGAAAAGACATATTGTGTTAGCATCTGCTAGCTCGTATTGGTCTGGCGCGAAGAAGCAGGATAAGCAACGCAACGGCGAATCTGACCCGGACGATGATGGTCATCATCCCGGCGCCCGGCCGCGGTCGTCGCCCATCGTCTTCGAGTGACGAGAAAGAGAACGGCTGTAGCTGGAGGGGGTTTTATTGAGAGGCCACCCTCCAGGCCCATCAGTAAGGTCGGCTAAAATGGATCACGAGGCTGTGGTCTCGGAATATTTTGAGAATTATGTGGCCAGCGGCAAGCCAGGATTTGGCTACATTCTGGGTCGTCCGGGTAAGAGCATCCGGGCGTTTACAGCCTTCTTTCAGCTGCCCTGCCTCTACGTCAGTTGCTCGGCTGCGGACGTCTGAGGGTGCCGAAATCCGGTCCGCGCTCTCGCCGGATAACTGGCTGTCGCGGGTGATGGGTTACCCCACGGCCGTACTTAACTTGCCGTGCGAAGCCGGCCAGTACTCGCTCGGCGCCGCCAGGCAGACACTGCGCCGCAAGGTCAGGCAGGCGAAACGGCTGGGGGTGCTGTGGGCCGAGGTGACCGATCCGGCGGAGCGCCGGCGGTTGCTGGCGGCCGCGGATGAGCAGGAGAGATGCCATCCGGATGAGACCTACCGGAATCTGAATCCCGATAATGACTGTCTGCTCAGTTTTGAACTGTGGCTGGCCGCTTACTCGGCCGACGGGCATCCGCTGCTGCTATCCGTCACTCCAGTCGACGGTGAATACGCCTTGCTCAAGTATTTCCGGACTCTCGGAGTCGGCGACGAATTCAGCAACGCGCGCTACCTCATGACCGAAGTCCTGGTGGAAAACCTGATCGCGCGCGGAGTCAGATTTCTTGTCGAGGGCGGCAGCCTCGCCATTCCCAATGGCCTCCGGCACTTCCAGCGGATGCTCGGATTCCATTTCGTCCGGACGCGCATCGCTGATTCCCGCTCAGCCCGGCTGCTCGCGGCGGGCTCGCCCGGGCGATGGCGGCGGGGCAACCGCGGGCCCGTTGCTGAGGCTCAGGCCGGAGCGCACGTCAGCTGACGCCGGCGGCGGTCAGGTGGCGCTGATACCAGGTGCCCGGCTTCCCGCCGAGGCGGGCCGGATCGGCCGGGCCCGCAGGGACGAATCCGGCCTTGATCAGTACCTTCCGAGAGGCGGCGTTCTCCCGCGAGGTGGCGGCCCTGAGCATGCGCAGGTCGTAGCGCACCGCGGCCAGCTGGCACAGCTCCCGGACGGCCGCGGTCGCCACGCCGCGGCCGGCGACATGCTGCGCGACCCGGTATCCGAGCTCCGCACTGCCGTCCCCGGCGAAGAGCAGGTTGAACCGGCCGAGGACTGAGCCGTCCTCCGCGACCAGGACGTGGAACGCGGCCGTGCCTGCCTCTTGCTCGGCCAGCAGGGCGCTGTGCCGCTCGGCGAACTGGTCGAAGAACTCATCGCCCCGGTCGGAGATCGAGGCAGCGAAATAGGCGCGGTTGGCCAGTTCGAAAGCCAGGACAGCCTGGCTATGTTCGGCCCGCAGGCGCTGCAACTCGGCCACGCGCCCGACTCTACCGAGCGAGCGTGTTATGTCCGCGGGATTTTTCCGTGCCTGAGACCGTCACGGGAAGCTGAGCTCGTCCGGTCCGGCCGGGTTGCTGACGCTGCTGTCCCGGGGAAAGTGATAAAGCCCGATCGTCAGCCCGGCCGGGCAGCCGGGCGGGGCAATCAGCGTGAGGCTCTGCTCATGCGCCGACAGCTGGTCCCTGACGCGATAAAGGGCCCGGACGCCGGCGCTGGCCAGGCTAGTCACGCCGGTCAGGTCGACGGCGAGCGGAAGTGTCCCGCCGCGGCTGGCGATCAGAAGCTCGCGAGTGAGCCGCCTGGCGCTGGAGGCATCAACCGTGCCGCTCACCCGGACCCGGGCGCCCGCGCCTGCCAGGCCGGCCTCCGCGGCGAACGGAGGCCCGGCGGGCTGCAGCCTGGCTGCGCCGGCAGCCCGGGCCGAAAACGGCCGGAGTACGCAGCCGCCGCCGCAGCAGCACGATCGTGCCGGGTACATCGGGCGCGGCGGCTCCGGGTTCCTGTCGCGGATGACGGACCCGCATCCGATCAACTACCTGGCCCGCGACCATCAGGCCGTGTCCGCGGTCGGAGAGTGCGGGATCCGGCGTGCTCCAGCTGCCGTAGTCGGCGATCCGGCACTCCACGTTCCCGTCCGGGCGCAGGTGAGCCTCGATCTCGATGGGGCCCGGATGCCCGGCGGGGTAGGCATGCTCGACGGCGTTGGCGACAATCTCGACCACGGCCAGCTGCAGATCGCCGCGGTCGGCGGTCCCGGCGCCGATTTCGCTGAGCCACTGGTCGATGGCCCGCCGTATCCGGGTCACGCTGGCGAGTTCGGCGGGAAGGCTGAGGACCAGCGGCGGCACGGCCGCGACGAGCTGCTGCGCGGCCAGCACGACGCAGTCGCGGGCGCAGGTAGTACGAGTGCGCTCGGCTTCGGCAAGGTGGCACACCCGGTCTGTGAGAGCAGTTGCGGCGGCCGCCGCCGCCGCTGACAGCACTGGCCGCGGCATCCGCCAGTTCGGCCAGGGACTGCGTCAGGTTCCGGGCGGGCCGCTCGATCAGCCCGTCGCTGTAGAGCAGCAGAAGCTGACCCGGCTGCAGCACGTCCACGGCCAGGGCGAGCTGGCCGCCGGTACCGAGCGGGCCGGTCCCGGCGCCGGACAGGTACCGGGCGGCGGCGGGGCCGGTCCCGGCAATCAGCGGCGGAGGGTGCCCGAAGCTGGCATACCGCAGCGCTCCGTCCTCAGGATTAAGCACCGCCAGGACCAGCGTCGCCGAGCGAAGCGCGGGCGACCTGGCCGCGAACGCGTCGGCCCGGCCGAGTGCCGTTTCCAGATCGGCCTCGGTGGTGAGCAGCTCGTCGAACACGGCCCGCAGTCTGCTCATTCCCGCCGCCGCGTCGATTCCGTCGCCGGGCACGGTTCCGACCATCAGGGCGACAGTGCCGTCAGCGCGGGGAATCGCGTCGAACCAGTCCCCGCCTGCCTGGCCGTTTGCGGCGAGCAGGCAACGCGCCGCGAGCCGGGCCCGTGGCAGGACCGGCAGGTCGGCCGGCAGCAGCGCCTGCCGGAGCTCGCGGCTGCCGTCGCTGCCGGGCCGGTCCTGCTGGTCGGCTCCGGCCGCTGGCCCGGCCGGGCGGCCGCCGCGGGCGGGCCACCTGGAGGCGGTCATGCCCGCGCGTCCGGACCGCCGCCCGGAGCGGCCCGCGACGTGAGCAGCGACTCCTGCACGGTGCGGTAAATCGGCAGCACCTGGTCGAGCCCGGTCAGCTCGAGGATGCGCGTGCACGGCGAACCCCCTACGGCCAGGCGCAGCTCGCCGCCGTTCGCCGCCACCAGCCGGTGAGCGCGCGCCAGCGTGTGCACTCCGGCTGAGTCGCAGAAGATGGTCCCGGACAGGTCAGCGGTCAGAACGTCGGGGCGCTCGACGGCGACGGCGGCCAGCAGATCATGGATGGCGGAGGAGTTAATCACGTCCAGCTCGGCCGGCATGGTCACCACCGCGTGGCGTCCCGACCAGCGGACATCAGCCGCGGGCGCAGTCACTGCTCGGCCTCAAGCCCGGCTGCGTCAGCCGCAGGCCAGCCCGGTGCGCCGCTGCCCCGGCGGATCATGAGCAGGGCGACATCGTCGGCATCCGGGCTAGTGTCAGACATAGCTGCCATGACCGCCATACAGCCAGCTTCCGGATCCTGCGCCGTGACGGCCGAGCGCAGCCGCGCGATCCTGGTGTCAATGGTCTCGTCGCGGCGTTCCACCAGGCCGTCGGTGTACAGGCACAGCACCGCGCCGGGCGGGAAGTCCAGTGTCGTGACGTGCCGGGGGAAGGCGGCGGGCATCCCGATGAGCACGTCCTGGCTCACCCGGGCGAGCTCAGCAGGCTGGCCCGGCAGGGCGATGACCGGCGGCAGGTGCCCGGCGGAGGAGATGCGCACGTGGCCGTCAGCCGGGCTGAACATGGCACACAGGACCGTCGCCATCGCGTCAGGCTCGAAGTGGCGCATCTTGCGGTCGAGCCGGTCAAGCACGGTGGCGGGATCAGAGCTCTCCAGCGCGTAAGCGCGCAGCACGCTGCGCATCCGGCCCATGATGACGGCCGCCTGCAGGCCGGTGCCGCTGACGTCGCCGATCACGGCACAGACGTCGCCGCGCGGCAGCGGGAACACGTCGTACCAGTCGCCGCCGACGTGGCCGCTGCCGGGGACGTACCGGGCGCCCATCTCCAGGCCGCGGATTGCGGGCAGCGCTGATGGCAGCAGGCTGCGCTGCAGCACCGCGGTCGCCGCCCGGTCCAGCTGGGCGTTGATGGCCTGGACCGCCAGCGCGGCGCGGTCCGCGGCGAGCTGGAGCAGGTTCAGGTCGTCCTCGGTAAAGGCACGACGGCTCATCGTGCCCACGTGCAGGACGCCGAGTACGGCCGAGTCCGCCAGCAGCGGGGCCCCCATGAGTGACCGGATGCCCTTGGCCAGGAGTATCGGGTTGACCACCGTCGTGTGGTCAACCTCGGTCAGGATGACCGGGTGGCGCTCGGCTGCGATCCGGCCCGCGAAGCCCTTGCCGAGCGGTATCCGGACGCCTTGCCTGACCTCTTCCTCCAGCCCGCTCGCGGCTGTCGCCACCAGCTGACCAGACGGCCGGTCCAGCAGCAGGATCGCTGCTGTGTCCGCCTGCAGCGCTTCCTTGACCCGGCTGACCAGGGCGTCCAGCAGGGCCTGCGGGTCAAGCACGGACAGGGCGGCGTCGGTGATCAGCTGGACGTCGCGTAGCCGGGCCCCGAGGTCAGGCTGCTCGCCCGGACGAAGATGAGAGTGGCCAGCCCAGACCGGCCCGCCTGGCACGGGCAGGGCAGGCGCGGCGCCTGGCCGCTGATCCTTTCTCACCACCACCCCCAGGCTCCGTCCCGCCGGGACGGCCGGCAACGTTGCAGCGGGCCCAAATCCTGAACCTGCCCGGTAGCCTCGCGATCCTAGCGCCACCGGGTCACTTTCTGTGTGCTGCCCGCCGCTTAGCGGACAGACCGGACACCCGGGGGCCGGCCCGGGCGCCAGCGCGGGCCAGTCCGGTTTCATGCCGCGGTCAGGCCCCGAACTGGCGCGCGACCCAGTTCGTCCGGGCCGCGATCGCCTCGCGAGAGATCCGGGCCTCCGGGGCCATGAGGTCGAAGCCATGGAAGCCGCCCGGCCAGACGTGCAGCTCGGCGACGCCGCCGTCAGCCCAGATCTGCGAGGCGTACGCGACCGCCTCGTCCCTGAACACCTCCGCCGAGGCGACGTCGATGTAGGCGGGCGGCAGCCCGGACAGGTCGGTGGCCCTGGCCGGAGCCGCGTAGATCGGCACGTCGTCGGTGCCGAACCGCTCGCCCAGATACGCAGCCCAGCCGGTCTCGTTGCTGCCGCGATCCCACACTCCGATGCCGACGAACTGCTGCGCGGACACGGTCTGGTTGCGGTCGTCGAGCATGGGATAGATCAGGACCTGCCCGGCCAGCGGCGGACCTTGCCGGTCACGGGCGAGCAGTGCCGTCCCGGCGGCGAGGCCGCCGCCCGCGCTGCCGCCGGCGATGATCAGCTTGCCCGGGTCAATCCCGAGCTCCGCGGCGTGCTCCGCAGTCCACCTCAGGCCCGCGTAGCAGTCCTCCACCAGGTAGGGGTCGGGAAACTCCGGCGCCAGCCGGTACTCGACCGAGATGCAGACCGCGTCGAACCGCTCGACCCAGTCCAGCGGCACCTCGATGCCGGTGAAACGGTCACCGATGATCATGCCGCCCCCGTGGGTGTGGTAGATACCAGGTCCGGCCGCGTCGTGATCGTCGCGCGCGAAGACCGACAGCGTGATGTCCGCGCCCTCGTGCCCCCGAATCGTCACCTCGCGATGGCTGATGTTCCGTCCCGCCAGGACCGTCTCGACCGGCGCCGTGATGGGCGCCGCGCGCATGATCTCGATCATGTCCGGGGTGATCGTCGGCGGCATCTGCTCGGAGATCGTCGCGAGCGCAGCCGCGAGCTCGGCGTCATAGGGCGGACGGACATCGGCGGGCATGGGGGCCTCCAGGTCTCGGCAGTCTGCGGGTGCGCCCCTCCATGATGGGCTCTGCCCGTCGCCCGGGCGACCTGGTCCGGAGGCACATCGCCGCGCTGGGTCCTCCCGGTTCTGGACTAACCTCAAAAATCCCTACATACCGGGAACGAGCGGTCGCCTTATCTGCGGCTTCGGCCGCTTCCGGCCGGTTGCGTTGCCCCTCCGCTGGCTGAATCTTCTTCGAACTGCTGGGTAAGGGCGGGTAGCTGATTTACCCGGAGGTTGGCATGACAACTGATACGGCAAGTGCCGGTGGCATCCGGAGCCTCATCCCGGCCCGGATTGACCGGCTCCCGTGGTCACGGTTCCACACCAGGATGGTGGTGGCGCTCGGTGTGGCCTGGGTCCTGGACGGGCTGGAGATCACGATCGCCAGCAACGTCGGTCCCGACCTGACCCAGAAATCCGCGCTCGGGCTGTCGGCCAGCTCCGTTGCGGACATCGCGACCTGGTACCTGATCGGCGAGGTCATCGGAGCGTTGTTCTTCGGACGGCTCTCCGACAAGCTCGGCCGGCGCAACCTGTTCATGATCACGCTCGGCGTGTACCTGGTCGGCAGCGGGCTGACCGCCGCGACTCCCGCAGGCGGCAAATGGTTCATCTTCCTGTACGCCACCCGGGTCATCGCCGGAATGGGTATCGGCGGTGAGTACGCGGCCATCAACTCGGCCATCGACGAGATGATCCCGGCTCGCTACCGGGGCCGGGTCGACCTGGCCGTCAACGGCACCTACTGGGCCGGGGCGGTGATCGGGACGATCGTGACGCTGTTCCTGCTCAACAACCTCGCGCCGGACTCCAGCTGGCGGATCGCCTACGTGGTCGGCCCGGTGCTGGCCCTGATCATCATCTACGTGCGGCGCAACCTGCCCGAGAGCCCGCGCTGGCTGATCATGCACGGCAGGAAAGAGCAGGCCGAGGCGGCGATCAGGGAGATCGAGGGCGACGTCGAGACGACTCGGGGTGATCTTCCGGCCGTCCCCGAAGACCAGGCCATCGAGATCACCCCGACCGAGAAGATCGGCTACCTCGCCCTCTTGCGGGTGCTGTTCTCGCACTACCCGAGCCGCTCGATCCTGGGCGCGGCGCTGATGATCACGCAGTCCTTCCTCTACAACGCGATCTTCTTTACCTACGGCCTGGTGCTGGAGTTCTTCTTCAATGTCAAGCCAACCGACACCGGGTACTACTTCCTGGCGTTCGCGGTCGGCAACCTGGCCGGCCCGCTGGTCCTGGGCCGGCTCTTCGACACGATCGGCCGCCGGAAGATGATCGCCGGTACCTATCTCATCGCCGGCGTGCTGCTGATCATCAGTGCCCAGCTGTTCAAGGCCGGGGCCCTGAACGCCACGACTCAGACGATCTGCTGGGTCGTCATCTTCTTCTTCGCCTCGGCCGGTGCGAGCGCCGGCTACCTGACGGTCAGCGAGATCTTCCCGCTGGAGGTGCGGGCCAAGGCGATCGCGGTGTTCTTCGCCATCGCGCAGTGCTTCGGCTTTATCGGCACCCACCTGTACGGGCACCTGATCGGCACCGGCAAGGACCCGAACTCGCTCTACCTCGGGTACATGATCGGCGCCGGGGCGATGATACTCGGCGGCCTGGTCGCGGCATTCCTCGCCGTCGACGCCGAGGGGAAGTCGCTGGAGGACGTGGCCAGGCCCCTGTCGGTGATGGCCAAGCCCGCCGAGTCAATCTTCCGGGCCGGCGGCCAGCAGCCCGGCTGAGCCCATGTGATCAGCGGGCGCGCGCGATCTGCGGGGGCACGAGTTCCGGGCCGTCCTGGCCGGTCGTCAGGACGGCCCGGCTTGTTTGCGGGCCCGGTAGGCCGCGACGTGCAGCCGGTTGCCGCAGGTGCGGCTGTCGCAGTAGCGCCGGGACCGGTTCCGGGAGAAGTCCGCGAACACCTCCCGGCAGTCCGGTGACTCGCAGGTGCGGATGCGCCCGGCATCGCCGGCCACCACCAGCCAGGCCAGCCCCATGGCGAAATGGGCCGCCATCCGGTTGGCCAGCGGCGCCGACGGCCTGGACACGTGCAGATGCGGCCCGCGACCGTCGTGCGCGACGATCTGCGGGCTGGCTCCGGTCTGGGCCAGCAGCCCGTTGATCTGGTCGATGGCGGCCGCCTCGTCGCCGGCCTCGCAGCTCCTCACGATCGCGTCCAGCCGGCTCCGGTACTCCCGCGCCGTGATCAGGTCGGCCGGCGTGCCCCGGACCCCGGCGAAGGCATAACGATCGGCCATCTCCTGCAGATCGGCAAGCCGTCCCAGGCCGTCGGCGCCACCGGACCGGCCGGTGTTGATTAGCTCGACGCAACCCGTCATCGCCTCCAGCTGGTCAGCATCAAAATGACTTTGACTGCTGTCAGCGGCTGCTCGTAGGGTAGAGCTCATGTCAGCACCGTACGGCAGAACGGTCATGACCGGCAACGACAGCGATCTTCCCGCGGTCCGCGGCGGGCCCGCGCCGCTATCCCCGCCCGCGGACTCACCGGCCAGCCAGCTGCTGACGAGAAGGCCAGTGCTGACAGCGACTCTCGGTGCGGCCTGTATCTCATCGTCGGCCGTCCTGGTCACGCTGGCGCACGCCGGCGCGGTCACGACTGCCTTCTATCGCTGCGCGCTCGCGCTGCCGGTCCTGGCCGTGCTCGCTGTTGCCGAGCAGCGCCGGCTGGGGCAAAGGCCCCTGACCAGCCGCCTGTATGCCGCCCTGGCCGGCCTGTTCCTCGCCATCGACCTGGTGCTGTGGAATCACGCGATTGCCGATGTCGGGGCCGGCGTCGCCACCGTGCTCGGCAACCTGCAGGTGCTGTTCGTGGGCATGTTCGCCTGGCTGGTCCTGCGCGAGCGCCCGGACGGCCGTTACCTCGGCGTGCTGCCGGTCGTACTGGCGGGAGTGATCCTGGTGTCCGGCATCCTCGGCGGTCACGCGGCCGGCCTGGATCCGGTGGCGGGCGCCGGCTTCGGCCTCGCCACCTCGGCGGCCTATGCCTGCTTCCTGTTGCTCCTGCGCACGACCGCGGGCACGACCCGGCACGTGGCCGGGCAGCTGGCGGACGCGACGGCCGGGGCGGCGATCGGATCGCTGCTCATCGGCCTGCTGTTCGGCGGCCTGAGCTTCGGCGTCTCCTGGCCGTCGCTGGGCTGGCTGCTGCTTCTGGCGATGCTCAGCCAGACGGCCGGCTGGCTGCTCATCACGTCCTCGCTGCCGCGGCTGCCAGCCGCGGTCTCATCGCTGCTCCTGCTGCTGCAGCCGGCCGCCGCGATGGTACTGGCTGATGTCGTGCTGAAGGAGCGGCCGACGCTGATTCAGATCGGCGGCGCCGTCCTGGTCTGCCTGGGCGTACTCGCGGTCGCCAGAACCGCGGCGCAGCCGGGGAGCGCGGACAAGCCCGGCCAGGAACGCGCCCTGGCAGCTCAGGCCTGCACGGAGAACAGCACGTAGCTGTAGCTGAGGCCGGTCGCGGCCGGATTGCGCCGGAGCCAGTCGGCGGCGACCCGGGCCGGGAACTCGATGTGCAGCACAGCGGCGAGATCGGCGCGGCTGGCGAAACGGAGCTCGGAGCGCACCTGATGCCGCGCGCCGCCGCGCTCCCGCCACCACCCGTCGACCGCGGCGGCGGTCTGCAGCGGCGGCCGCTGTGCCGACGAGGCCAGCAGCCGGGCGAACTCGCCCGAGCGGTAGTCGTTGTCGACCGTGACCAGGCGACCGCCCGGCCGCAGCACGCGCAGTACCTCCGCCAGGCCGGCGTCGGTGCCGGGCGGGAAGAAGTAAGCGAACCGCGCGTGCACCACGTCAGCGCTGGCGTCGGGCAGCGGCAGATGCTCGGCGGACCCGGCTCGCACCTCGGTCGCGCGCAGGTCAGCGGCCGTCACGCGGGCCTGTGCGAGCAGCGACGGGTCAGGCTCGACCCCGATGACGCAGGCGGCCTCGCCCGCATACCGGCGCAGCCAGTAGCCGGTCCCGCAGCCCAGATCGACGATGGTACGCCCGGTCCAGGGCGCGATGACGCGCATGGCGTCCAGGACATGACCGGCCCGCTCCATCGCCTGGTTCTCGAGCTCGTAGCTGCGGGGGTGACCGCCGATG
>CAWFUM010000029.1:0-78787 GCA_963818995.1 uncultured Actinomycetota bacterium
GACCAGGCTGACCCGGCCGTCGGGCAGATCCGACGTGGTCAGCTGATGCCCGGGGCGGGTGCAGCCGACGAACTGCGCCATCGAGAACAGCTCGTCAGCATCCCGCCAGGTGATCATTCGCTGCAGCGCGTCGGCGCCGGTAATGAAGAAGAACTCGGCGTCAGGGCCCCGCTGATCGCGCAGGTCGCGCAGCGTGTCAATGGTGTAGGTCTCCCCCGGCCGGTCGATATCGACCCGGCTCACCGAGAACCGCGGATTGGCCGCCGTGGCGATAACCGTCATCAGGTAGCGGTCCTCGGCGGGCGAGACCTTGCGGTCCTCCTTCTGCCACGGCTGGCCGGTCGGCACGAAAATGACCTCGTCCAGGCTGAAGAAATGCCCGACCTCACTGGCGGCCACCAGGTGCCCGTGATGAATCGGGTCGAACGTGCCGCCCATAATCCCGAGCCGCTCACCCATGCCCAGACCTTAGACGGCGAGGATCAGACCGGATACGTGACCCCGGTCAGTTGCTCGGATTCGACCCAGAGCCGCCGCTGCGCTTCCTTGTTCTGCGACCGCCCGCTGGAGGTCACGACAACCGGATACCCGGTGAGCTGCATGAACCCGCCCGGGCCGTAATAGGTTCCGCCGACGGCGGCCGGGTCGGTCGCGGCCCGCAGCGTCGGCAGCGCGCCCATCGAGGCGTCCTGCACCCACCAGGAATTCAGCGGGCCGAGCCGCGGATCCATCGCGGCCTGCGACAGCGCGGGCACCGTATGCCGGGTGAGTTCGGTCCGGGCCGTGCCCGGATGGGCGGCCAGCGCGATCGTCGCGGCGCCAGCGGCCGACAGGCGGCGCTGCAGCTCATAGGTGAACATCAGGTTCGCCAGCTTCGACCGCCCGTACGCGGCCATCCGCTGGTAGTGGCGGGCCGACTGCAGATCAGCAAAGTTCATCCGCCCGGCCCGGTGGCCGTTGCTGCTCACCGTCACGACCCGCGAGCCGGGTACGGCCAGCAGCGAGTCCATCAGCAGCCCGGTCAGCGCGAAATGGCCCAGGTGGTTGATGCCGAACTGCAGCTCGAAGCCATCCTTGGTGAGCCCGTACGGCGGCATCATCACGCCGGCGTTGTTGATCAGCAAGTCCAGGCGCGGGAAGCGGGCTGTCAGATCAGCCGCGGCCGACCGCACGGACTCCAGCGACGCCAGGTCAAGCTCGACGATGTCCACGACCGCGGTCGCGACGCCGGCGATCCCGGCTCCGCCCGGCCTCAGTGTCCCGGCCGCAGCGGTCCCGGCCGTCGCCTCGGGGGCCCGCACCTGCTCAGCCGCAGCCGCCAGCTTGCCGAGGTCACGGCCGGCCAGCACGACAGTCGCGCCGTGCCGGGCCAGGACCCGGGCAGTCTCCAGGCCGAGGCCGCTGGTAGCGCCGGTGATGACGGCGGTCCGTCCCTGCTGGTCGCCGACATCGGCCGTGGTCCACTGGCGGCTGCCTTCGCGCTGCGTCATCTGGGCTCCTCTCGCGCCACGTGCACATGCCCAGCAGATCATGGAGCACTCACCGGATCGCCAGTCTCGGTCTTCACCGGCGGGATGAGCGGGTAGATATGGAGTGAACTCAGGCGATCAGGGTCAGCCAGGCTGGTCCCCGATCAGGACGCGGCTGGAGGCCCGGTGGCGGACTACTCGGCTAGTTATGCCACAACTACTGCTGACCAGACAAGAACCCTGTTCAGCCACGTGATGTGGCTGGTCGCTCTGGCCGCCGGATGCTTCGCGCTCGGCTGCTACGCAGGCCGGGACCTGTCGGTCGGCTGGTCAATCGCGTGGTTTATCGCGGGCTTCGGCTGCCTCGATCGCGCTGAACTTCGCCCGCCGGGCGTCGGTCGGGGCCAGCATTGCGCTGCTGCTGTTCATGGGCCTGTTCCTCGGCCTCGGGATGGGCCCGGCGGTCGCTTACTACTCCGAATCAAGCCCGCAGGTCGTCTGGCAGGCGGCCGGCGCGACCGCGCTGTTCGTCGCGGGCTTCGGCGCCTTCGGCTACGCGACCAGGCGCGATCTGTCGATCGTGGGGCGCGTCTCGTTCTTCGGCCTGGTCGGGCTCATCATCTTTGCCATCATCCTGATCTTCGCCAAGATCCCGGGCGCTGACCTGATCTACTCGGTACTCGGACTGGTGGTCTTCGCCGGCCTGACCATGTTCGACTTCCAGCGCCTGCGCCGGTCGAAGAACATGGCCACCGCCCCGCTGATCGCCGCGTCGATCTTCCTGGACGCGCTGAACGTGTTCCTGTTCTTCCTGCGGATCTTCTCCGGCGGCCGCGACTGACGCCAGGGGGCCCGACCCGGGCACCCGGCCCGACCCGGCGCCTTCGCCCCGGGCTCAGTCGAGGCCGGGCAGCGGGGGCTCGCCGTCCCGCCAGCGCATCACCCGGACGGCCTTGCCGACCTCCGTCCTCGGGACCGATCCCGGCGGCATCAGCCGGACGGCAACCGAGAGGCCGAGCACGTCCTTGAGACTCGACTCGATCTGCCCGGCGAGCGGCTGGGGGTCGGACGAGCCCGTTCCCGTCTCGCAGATCGCGATCAGCCGGTGCTGCGGCGCCCGCTCGTCCACGACCAGCAGGTAGTCAGGGGCCAGCGCCTGCTGGCCGAGCAGCACGCGCTCGACCTCGCTCGGATACACGTTCACGCCCCGTACGACCAGCATGTCGTCCTTGCGGCCGGTGATCTTGCTCATCTTGACCAGGGTGCGGCCGCAGCGGCAGGTGCCGCGGCGCAGCGCGGCGATGTCGCCGGTCCGGTAGCGAAGCAGCGGCAGCGCCTGCTTGGTCAGCGTGGTGAACGTCAGCTCGCCCGGCTGGCCATCGGGAACGGGCAGTCCGGTCAGCGGATCGAGCGCCTCGACCAGGAAGTGGTCCTCGTTCACGTGCAGCCCGTCGGCGGCGACGACGCACTCGGCAGCCACGCCGGGGCCGATGATCTCGGACAGGCCGTAGATGTCCAGCGCGCGGATGCCCAGCAGATCCTCAAGCCGGAGGCGCATCTCCTCCGTCCACGGCTCGGCGCCGAAGATCCCGGCCTTCAGTGACAGGCCGTTGCCGGGGCCGGCGCCGGCCTCGGCCAGCGCCTCGCCGAGCCGGATGGCGTAGGACGGCGTGCAGGTCAGGATGTCCGGCTGCAGGTCCCTGATCAGCGTCACCTGCCGCGGCGTCATCCCGCCGGACGCCGGGACCACGGTCGCGCCCAGCTGGATGGCACCCTGGTGGATGCCGAGGCCGCCGGTGAACAGCCCGTAGCCGTAGGCGTTGTGCACCAGGCTCGCCCGGCTGGCGCCAGCCGCGGCGAGCGCGCGGGCGCACATCCGGGCCCACAGCGTCAGGTCGTCGCGGGTATAGGCGACCAGCGTCGGGCGGCCGCCGGTGCCACTGGATCCGTGCACGGCGACGACCTCGTCGCGCGGCACCGCGAGCAGGCCGAACGGGTAGGCATCCCACAGGTCCTTCTTGTCCGTGGCCGGGAGCCGGTGAAGCGTCGCCAGGTTCACGTCCGCCCCGGCAGCAACACCCGCCTCCTTGAGCCGCTGGCCCTGCAGGCCGCCGAGGTCCAGCAGCCGGTCGATCAGCTCGCGCAGCCGCTCCAGCTGGAGCCCGGTCAGCTGCTCGGCAGGCATCGACTCCGCCTCGGGCTCGTACATGGCCGGCAAATCCGCTGCTGACATCTGGTCAACCTCCTGCGCGCGACGCCTACGATGACTCCTATGACCACTGTGCCCGACCGCTCCCGGATCCGTCTGCCGGGTATTAGCTCACGTGCTTACGAGCACCCCGCCGACCGGTCAGCGCTGGTGGCGCTGCGCAAGCTGACCGGCTTCGACACGATTCTCAAGAACCTGGCCGGACTGTTCAACGACCGGGCGCTGCGGCTGATGTTCCTGGCCAGCGCCGTCCGGGCGTCGCCGGACCAGTTCCCCGACTTGTACCAGGCGATGCTCGACAGCTGCTACATCCTGGACATGCCGCGGGTGCCCGAGCTGTATGTCAGCCAGAGCCCGATCGTGAACGCGATGGCACTCGGGGCGGACAAGCCGTTCCTGGTGCTCAACAGCGGCATCGTCGACCTGATGGACGCCGAGGAGCTCCGCTTCGTCATCGGCCACGAGCTCGGCCACGTGCTGTCCGGCCACTCGGTCTACAACACGATGCTGTATTACCTGATCGCGCTCGCGAACCGGCTGGCGCTGGTGCCGTTCGCCTGGATCGGCCTCAAGGGCGTCATCTGGGCCCTGGAGGAGTGGCACCGCAAGTCAGAGATGTCCTGCGACCGGGCCGGCCTGCTCGCGACCCAGGACGTCGAGGCCGCCCGGCGCGCGCTGATGAAGATGGCCGGCGGCAAGAGCCTGGCTCAGCTGAGCAGCAACGAGTTCCACCGTCAGGCCCGCGAGTACGACGCCGTGCCGGACGTCAGGGAGAGCCTGCTCAAGCTGCTGCAGCTGCAGGGAACGACCCACCCGTTCGCGGTGGTCAGGTTCGCTGCCCTGGATCACTGGGCCAATGAGGGCGAGTACCGCGACATCCTGGCCGGGAACTACCCGCGCCGCGAGGATGACACCGAGACCTCGGTCGGTGACGAGTTCAGGGCCGCGGCCCGGTCCTACCAGGACTCGTGGAACCGCAGCTCCGACCCGCTGATCGGTGCCGTGCGCGGCGTCGCCAACGGGGCTGCCGGGGCCGGGAGCAAGCTGTTCAACCGGTTCTCGGGCGGCGAGCGCCGCGACGACGACGAGTAGCCGCGTGCTGGCGCGGGGGCTGGCAGATCGCCGTCAGGCCCCGGCTGCCCGGGCTAGCTGATCCCGGCCGGGCTCAGCGCCGGGGCGAGCCGGGACAGCACGTCTGGCAGCGGCCCCGGATGCACGACTCCCACCTGCTGCGTCGCCCTGGTCAGCGCGACGTAGAGGTCGTTGAGCCCGCGCGGGGACTCCGCCAGCAGGCCGGCCGGGTCGGCGATCAGCACGCAGTCGAACTCCAGGCCCTTGGCCTGCCGCACCGTGAGCACGACGGCCGGGCTGGTCAGGTCGGGGTCCGCGCCGATCGCGGTGCCGGGCACTGTCGCGCTGACCGCCACGCCGAGCTCGGCGACCAGTGCCGCCGGCGCGATGACCGCCAGCTTGCCGTCACCGGCCTGCTCCGCGAGCCGGACGGCGGCCTGCGCGGCCGCCGCCGCGAGCTCGCCCGGCTCGGTCTGCAGGTGCCAGGGCTGCCGCCCGGACTCGCGGACCGATCGCGGCGTCTCCAGCGACGGATCGATCTGCGCCAGCACGTCCGCGGCGACGGCCATCACCTCGGCGGGCGTCCGGTAGTTGACGGTGAGCGGAGCCAGCCGCCACCGGTCGCCAAGGTAGGGATCGAGCGCCTCGCCCCAGGACGGCAGGCCGCCGAGGTCACCGGTCTGCGCGACATCCCCGACGATCGTCAGCGACCGGGCCGGGCAGCGCCGCATCAGCATCCGCCAGGCTAGCTGGGACAGCTCCTGGGCCTCGTCCACGATCACGTGACCGAACACCCAGGTGCGGTCGGCGGCGGCCCGCTCGGCCGCGGTCAGATTCTGCTCGTCCTCGTACCTCGCGGCCAGCCGGCTGGCGTCGACGAGGTCAGCACCCATCAGGATCTCGTCGTCGTCATCCTCGTCCCGGCCGATGATCTCGAGCACGCCCTGTGCATACGCCTCTTCCTGCCGGCGTCGCCGGGCCGCGGCCGCCCGGGCCGCCCTGTCGTCCTCGCCCAGCAGCTCGGCTGCCTCGTCCAGCAGCGGCACGTCGGCCGGAGTCCAGGGTGCGTCCGCCGGGCGCAGCAGCGCGCTCGCGGTCCGCGGCCGGCATCCGGGGCGCGGCCGCGGCCAGCCGATCCGGGGTCGGCCAGCAGATCGCCGACCAGCTGCTGCGGCGTCAGCACCGGCCACAGGCCGGCGATCGCCGCCCGGATCGCGGGATCGGCGCGCAGCTCGCGCCGCAGATCGCTGAGGTCCTGCTGGTCCATCAGCCCTTCGCCGGTCTGGACGTCGGTTCCGATCCGGGCGGCCACCTGGCGGGTCAGCGCGCTGACGATCTCCCGGGAGAAGACGGCTCGCGCCTGGTTGTGCGGACGGCGGGACCGGCGGGCGCGTTCGCGCGCCTGCGAGATCGCGCGCGGTGTCAGCTGCAGCCGGCCAGCGCCAGCGCCGACCTGCGGCGCCGCCTCCTCCCGGCCGACGGCAGTTGCCAGCCGGATGCTGGCCACATCGGCCCTGATCTCCAGCGTCTCGGCCGGGACGTGCTGGCGGTCCCTGACGGCCGCCGCGATCACCCTGGCCATGCCGATCCGGCCCTTGATCGCGGCCACCGCATCGGGCTCGGCCGCGGTCGCGCTGACGCCGGGGAACAGGTCGCCGATCGTCGACAGCAGCACGCTGGTCTCGCCGAGCGACGGCAGCACCTGGCCGATGTAGCGCAGGAAGGTCGCGTTCGGCCCGACCACCAGCACGCCGCGCTTCTCCAGCTGACGGCGGTAGGTGTAGAGCAGGTAGGCGGCGCGGTGCAGCGCGACCGCGGTCTTGCCAGTGCCCGGTCCGCCCTGGACGACCAGCGCGCCCTGCATCGGCGCCCTGATGATCACATCCTGCTCGGCCTGGATCGTCTCGACGATGTCGGCCATTGACCCGGTGCGGCCGGCGTTCAGCGCAGCCAGCAATGCCGACTCACCGGTCAGGCCCTCATGCCGGGACGGGTCGGCCACGGCCAGGTCGAGAACCTCGTCATCCAGGCTGGTGACGGCCCGGCCCTTGGATTTGATGTGCCGCCGCACCCGGACGTCGCCCGGCGAGGCCGCGGTGGCGAGATAGAACGGGCGCGCCGCGTCGGCGCGCCAGTCCATCAGGAGCTGCTCGTAATCGTCGGTATCGGCGTGAATTCCCAGCCGGCCGATGTAGCGCAGCTCGCCGTCATTGAACTGGAGGCGGCCGAAACAGAGCCCGTTCTCCGCTGCGTCGAACTGCGCCAGCTGCTGGCGGTACATGGCGCTGAAGCTCTCCCGCTCGACCCTGGCCTGGTGCGTCCCGCCGCTCTGGCGGAGGATGCCGGCCATGCGCTGGTCCGCCCGCTCGCGCATGTCATCGAGACGGTGATAGAGAGCGGAAACGTAACGCTGCTCGCGATCCAGTTCCCCGGTTGACAACCATGCTCCTTCTTGTTAACATCGCCGTGAGGAATATGGCCCTGAGGCTTTTCTCGTACGCGCTACAAGAATGTAGCGCGTCTTTTTATTTCCCGAAAGTCGCCGGCCGGGGCGGGCGCGCACTAGCCGAGGCGGGCGTCGGTTCCGCGCGGACCCAGCGTGACTCCCTCGTCGGGCACCTGCGGATCCCAGTCGAATACGACCGAGTTATCGACCTCACCGATCAGTACCTCGGCGCCGGCGGTGGCGCCGGCCGCCTCCAGTGCCTGCTCGATGCCCAGCTTAGCCAGCCGGTCAGCCAGGTAGCCAACGGCCTCGTCGTTGGAGAAGTCGGTCTGGATGATCCAGCGCCGGGGCTTCTCGCCGATGACTCGGAAGCTGTTCTCCCCGATGCTGACGATCTCGAAGTCGGGTCCGGCGATGGCCCGCGGACGGAGCACGATGCGGGTGGGCTCGCCGGGCGGATTGGCGGCGCGGACGGCCGCGATGACCGACGCCATCGTGAACGCCAGATCCCGCAGGCCCTCGGTGGTGGCGGCGGAGACCTGAAGCACCGCGAGCCCGCGGGCCTCGATCTCGGGCTGGACCATGTCGGCCAGTTCCCGCCCGGCCGGTACGTCGACCTTGTTCAGCGCGACGATCCGGGGCCGGTCAGCCATCCGGGCGCCCGTCAGCTCCTCGTAAGCAGCGAGTTCGGCCTCGAGCGCGTCCAGGTCACTGATCGGATCCCGGCCGGGCTCTTCGGTCGCGCAGTCCAGGACGTGCACGAAGACGAGGCAGCGCTCAATGTGCCGGAGGAAGTCCAGGCCGAGGCCCCTGCCGGTACTGGCGCCCGGGATCAGGCCGGGCACATCAGCCACCACGAACTGCACGTCGCCCGCTTCCACGACACCAAGGTTCGGCGTCAGGGTCGTGAACGGGTAGTTCGCGATCTTCGGGCGGGCCGCGGACATGGCCGCGATCAGCGATGACTTGCCAGCGTTCGGGAAGCCGACCAGGCCGGCATCGGCCACGGTCTTGAGCTCAAGCACCAGGTTCAGCTCCGGGCCGGGCTCGCCCTTGAGGGCGAAGCCAGGCGCCTTGCGCTTGGTTGATGCCAGCGCCGCGTTGCCGAGGCCGCCGCGACCGCCTTCGGCGGCCACGTACCGGGTGCCGGGACCGATGAGGTCGGCGAGTTCCTCGCCGCCGGCGGTGGTGACGACTGTGCCGTCCGGCACCCGGAGGATCAGGTCCTCGCCGTCCGGGCCGTTCCGGCTGGAGCCGAGGCCCGGCTTGCCGTTACCGGCCCGGCGCACCGGCTTGCGGTGGAAGTCCAGCAGGGTGGAGATGCCGGGGTCGACCTCGATAATCACGTCACCGCCGCGCCCGCCGTTCCCCCCGTTGGGGCCGCCGAGCGGCTTGAACTTCTCCCGGTGGACCGAGGCGCACCCGTTGCCGCCGTGGCCGGCGAGCACGCGCACCTCAGCCCGGTCGGCGAACTCAGCCACCGCGAGCCTCCTTTGCCTCGTGCCGCGCAGTCGCGGGCCTGCTGTCTGTCTACCTACCCGCCCGGCCGGCCCGCCAGGCACAACCTGGCAGGGCGCTACCCGTCAGGTACAGACGGAGGGCGGACCGAGCCGGTCCGCCCTCCGGAAAAGTCGCGCTGGGGAAACCGGCCCGGCCGGCCGCCGCGCGGGCGCGCTAGCGCGCGTCTGCCGCCGCTGCCTCGACCGGCAGCACGCTCACGGCCCGGCGGCCGCGCCGCCTGCCGAACTCAACCTTGCCGTCCACGAGGGCGAACAGGGTGTCATCCCCGCCGCGGCCAACGCCGATGCCCGGGTGGAAGTGGGTGCCGTGCTGGCGGACGATGATCTCGCCGGCACCGACGATCTGGCCGCCGTAGCGCTTCACGCCCAGGCGCTGCGCATTGGAGTCCCGGCCGTTCCGGCTGGAGGACGCGCCCTTCTTATGTGCCATCTGGGGCTCAGCCCTTCTTCTTCGAGCCGGCGCTTGCCTTGGCCGCGCCGATGCCGGTAACCCGCAGCTGGGTGTACTTCTGGCGGTGGCCCAGCCGGCGCCGGTAGCCGGTCTTGTTCTTGTAGTGGACTATGTTGATCTTGGGTCCGGCTGCGGCGCCCACGATCTCGGCGGTGACCTGGTAGCCCCCGAGCTCCGCCGGGTCGCTGATGACTTTGCTGCCATCGACGACCAGCAGGGCTGGCAGCGTCACGCTGGCCCCGACCTCTCCGGACAGCTTGTCGACGGTCAGGACGTCGTCAACCGACGCCTTCTCCTGCCTACCGCCGCAGCGCACGATCGCGTACACCGAGAGTTCTCTCCTCTTTGTGCCAGCCCGCGCGAGATTCCGGCTGGAGTCGGGCTTGCCTGACATTGCGCACTGAGGTCATCCGGCCTAGAGGCCGCCTGACACTGTCACATGCACCGACCATAAAGCGTATCAGATTGCGCGGGTACTCAGCCGCTCGCTGGCTGGACCGCCTCGCCGCCAGGCTCAGCCGCCCCCGCACCTGCGCCGTCGCTGGCCGAGGCTGCCGCGCGCCTGCCCCGACCAGACCGGGAACGGCCGGATCTGCCGCTGGCGGCTGCCGCCGGGCCTCCGCCCGGAGCAGCACCATCCTGGCCCCCGGCAGCGGCATCCGCCGTAGCCGTGCCGCCGGTCGTGTCAGTGCCGCCGGTCGTGTCAGTGCTGCCGGTCGTGTCAGTGCCGCCGGTCGGTCCCGTGCCGCCGGTCGCGAACGCGCCGCCAGACACAGTCGCGCCATCGGCCGTCGCTCTGACCCGCACCGTCGGCCTGACCCGCACCGTCGGCCTGACCCGCACCGTCGGCCTGACCCGCACCGTCGGCCTGACCCGCACCGTCGGCCTGAGCAGAGCCGTCGGTCCGAGCCGAGCCCTCCGCCCGTCTTGAGTTGGGGCCAGCGCCATTCGAGGCGCCTGACCGCGACCTCCGGCTTCGGGAACCGGCCGGGCCGGGAACCGGCACACCATCGCCGCCGCCACTCGCGCCATCAGAATCGGCCTGGTCGCCACTGCCAGAGTCCCCTGACCTGCCGGAGTCCCCTGACCTGCCGGAGTCCGCCGAACTCCCGCCGCGGCCTGACCCGCCGGACCTGCCGCCTCTGCTGCGGCCTCCCTGGCCGCCCTTGCCGCCGGAGTCCTGACCGGCCTCGCGGCCGTGCGAGTGGTCCACCGGCTCGAGCGAGATGATGACGCCCCTGCCGTTGCAGTGCTCACACGGCACCGAGAACGCCTCGAGCAAGCCCGAGCCGACCCGCTTGCGGGTCATCTGAACCAGGCCGAGCGACGTTACCTCGGCCACCTGATGCTTCGTGCGATCCCTGGCCAGGCACTCGAGCAGCCGCCGCAGCACCAGCTCCCGGTTGCTCTCCAGCACCATGTCGATGAAGTCGATCACGATGATGCCGCCGAGGTCACGCAGCCGCAACTGGCGGACGATCTCCTCCGCCGCCTCCAGGTTGTTCCTGGTCACGGTCTGCTCGAGGTTGCCGCCCTGACCGGTGAACTTGCCGGTGTTGACGTCGATGACCGTCATGGCCTCGGTGTGGTCGATCACCAGCGAGCCACCGCTCGGCAGCCACACCTTGCGCTCCAGCGCCTTGGCCAGCTGCTCATCGATCCGGTAAGCGGCGAAGACGTCGCCGTCCTCGGCCCAGCGCTGCATCCGGTCGGACAGGTGCGGGGCAACATAACGGACGTACTCGTCCACCATGTCCCACTCGCTGTCGCTGGCGATGACCAGGCTGGTGAAGTCCTCGTTGAAGATGTCCCTGATCACCCGCAGGGTGAGGTCCGGCTCGCTATAGAGCAAGTCGGGCGCACTCGCGGTCTTGGCCTTCTTCTCGATGGCTTCCCACTGCGCGGCCAGCCGGGAGACGTCGCGCGACAGTTCCTCCTCCGACGCGCCCTCGGCGGCGGTCCGGACGATGACGCCGGCATGCTCGGGCATGACCTGCTTGAGGATCTGCTTGAGGCGGGTGCGCTCGGTGTCGGGAAGCTTGCGGCTGATGCCGGTCATGCTGGCACCAGGCACATAGACCAGGTAACGGCCCGGCAGGCTGACCTGGCTGGTCAGCCGGGCGCCCTTGTGGCCGATCGGGTCCTTGGTGACCTGCACAAGGATCGACTGGCCGGACTTGAGCGCGGACTCGATCCGCTTGGACTCGCCTTCCAGCCCGCTGGCGTCGAAGTTGACCTCGCCCGCATACAGCACAGCGTTGCGGCCCTTGCCGATGTCGACGAATGCCGCCTCCATCGAGGGCAGCACATTCTGAACCTTGCCGAGGTACACGTTGCCGACGTAGGACTGGTGGCTGGCTTTGTCCACGTAGTGCTCGACCAGCACGCCGTCCTCAAGCACCGCGATCTGGGTCCGCTCGCCGGTCTGGCGGACCACCATGACCCGTTCGACCGCTTCGCGCCGGGCCAGAAATTCCGACTCGGTGATGATGGGCGGCCGGCGACGGCCAGACTCGCGGCCCTCACGCCGCCGCTGCCGCTTGGCCTCAAGCCGTGTTGAGCCCTTGACCGCCTTGACGTCCGTGACGTCGGTCTTCTCGCGCGGCGTCCGCACGTGGACCACGGTGTTGGGCGGATCGTCAGCCGCCCCGGTCGCGGCGGGCTGGTCGGAGTCCCCGCCAGATCCCCGGCGGCGGCGCCGGCGGCGCTTACCTGAGCCCGGCCCGCCTGAAGCGCCGTCGTCCTCCTGGTCGGTCCCGCTGTCCTGCTGGTCCGGCTGGCCCTGGTCGTCACCGTCGGCAGCGTTGTCGGTGCCGTCGGCCCCGGTCTCCCTGGCCTTTCCCCGGCCTCGTCCGCCGCGACGGCGCCGCCGGCTGGCGGAACCTGGCCCGGACTCGTCCTGGCCATCGCCGTCGTCGAACTCGTCGTCGCTGCCAGCGGTCTCAGCGGGCGCGGTATCCTGCTGCCGCTGCGGCTTCGGGGCCGCAACCGGCGCGGCCACCGAGATGTCCGGCGGCTGGAAGATAACCAGCGGCGGCTGAAAAGCCGCAGGCGCGGGCGGGGCTGACGCCGCTGAAGCAGACGCGTGCGACGGCGCCTTGCCTGGCGGAGTCGTCCGCCCGCCGGCGTCCTGACTGCCTCCGCTCCCGCCGGATACGCGAGAACCCTGGTCGCCGTCCTGACCCGAGAACGGCTGGCTCGCCTCCCCGCCGTCAGCCTGGCCTGCCGCCTTGCTGCGGCTAGAGCCGCGGCGCCGGGATGAGGTGGTGGCGGTGGCAGTGGCGGCGGCAGCCGTCGTGTCCGCGGCGGCGTCCGCCTGAGCAGAACCCCCGCCCCGAGTCACCACTGGCGGAGTCACCACTGGCGGAGTCTCCGCTCCCGGCATCGCCGCCTCCGGTCGCGCGGGACCGCGAGGCGCGCTTGCGCACCGGCGCCGACCTGGCAGCGGAACCGGGGTCCGGCCCGCTGGTTCCGGCGTCCGGCGCGCTTCCGGCACCCGGCGCGCTTCCGGCAACCGACGCGCTTCCGGCACCCGACGCGGTGGCCCCGGCGCCGTCCGTGCCTGCAGGCGCGGACGGCTCAGCGGCCGGTACGGGCGCGGGCGGGCCTGCCGGCCGCGTTACCGCGCGGCGGGTCCGCCGTGGCGGCCCTCCGCTCTGCTTGTCGCTGCCTCCGGCCGAATCGGAAATCCCGGCCGACCCGCCTGAATTGGCCGGGCCATCAGCTGACTCTCTGTTCTGTCGCTCGATCTCGAGCATGCGGGCGATCTCTCCCGTCAGGCTCCCGGGCGCAGCCGGCCTCTCCGGGCCGCTCCGCGCCACGCGGGAGCTGTTCGTACGCGCTGTCTGGAGCGGTACTCGCCGTGCTGGCGTTCCCCGCTTCCAGGCACGTTGCCATTACCTGTCCCTGTGCAGCGTCCCGGCTGTCGGGCCGGGACGCTTCCGCTGCGGGCTGAGCCTGCGGGGTCACGACCCCGGCCAGGCCGGCCGGCGGTGTCGGTCCCGGTTCATCCGGCAGAACAGCCAGATCACCGGAACCAGGCACGCTGGCCTCCGCGGCGGCAGCATCTTCAGCGCCCAGCGGCCCCTGAGCCAGCCGCGTCACCACGGGGGGTGACGCAGGCTCCAGGGCCGACATGCGGCGAAACGCAACCAGGATGTCTTCGGGTCGCACGGCAGGTGTCATGTGCCGAACAACCATTCGAAGTATCGCACATCCCGGTTGCCCGTCCGTCGCGGCACGCTGGTCCACTACCAGCGATACCACCCCGGCCCTGGTGTCGAGCCGGCGGACCCCGTTGCTGGTGAGGCGATCCACCTCCGCGTGCGCGGCGGCGAGAAACACCTCTGCTGCCCTGATCGCGTCATCCGGCGCGATCCCTGGCAGCACGACTTGCCATTCCGAGGCCTCCAGCCGCGGCGCGGGCGCAGCAGCCAGGTCAGCGACCTCGATCACGTCAATCCCGTCGGGCAGGGCCGCGTCGAGCTGGTCCCGGACCAGGCCGGGCTCGAGCGCTGCCGTGAGGGAGATCTCCAGATACTCAGCCTCGCTCGCGGCGCCGGTTGGCGCCCCGCCCGAGTAGGAGATCTTCGGATGCGGCGAGAATCCCGCCGACTGGGCAACCGGCAGTCCCGCCCGCCGAACTGCCCGCTCCACTGCACGCGCGATATCCCTGGAACTCGCGAACCGCATCCTGCCACGCTTAGCGTACCTAACGATCAGGCGCTGAACGCCCGGCAACGGCGCCGGCCCGGACGGCCGCGGCTGCTGCCGCCCCACCGCTAGCCGTCCCCGCGAGCCGGCGCCGGCCCGGCCGAGCCGGACCAGGCATCAGTGTCAGGTAGCCGGTCAGCGCCGGAAGCACCGCTTCCGGCAACGCTGAGCGGGAGCAAACGCTTCCCGGTCGGCCCGGCCTCGATCTCGGTGCCCATCGCCGGGCAGACCCCGCATTCAAAGCACGGCGTCCAGCGGCAGTCCTCGACCTCGTCCGCGCCCGCCGGGTCGATGGCCGCGAGCCAGTCCTGCCACAGCCAGTCCCGCTCCAGCCCCGCATCGAGGTGATCCCAGGGCAGGATCTCGTCGTAGCCGCGCTCCCTGGTGGTGTACCAGGCCAGGTCGACGCCCTGGCCGTCCAGCGCGACCTCAGCGCACTTCTGCCAGCGCTCGAACGAGAAGCACTCGCTCCAGCCGTCGAACCGGCCGCCGTCCTCGTAGACCGCCCGGATGACTTTGCTGACCCGCCGGTCGCCGCGCGACAGCAGCCCCTCGACGACGGACGGCTTCCCGTCGTGATAGCGGAACCCGATGGCCTTGCCGTACCGGCGGTCAGATCGCATCTCCGCCCCGAGGGCCTTCAGCCGGGCGTCGACGGTCTCGTGATCGCACTGCGACGCCCACTGGAACGGGGTGTGCGGCTTCGGCACGAACCCGCCGATGGACACAGTGCAGCGAATGTCATGGCGGCCCGTCGCCGACCTCCCGGCCTGAATCACCCGCTTCGCCAGCGCGGCAATGGCCAGCACGTCCTCGTCGGTCTCGGTCGGCAGACCGCACATGAAGTACAGCTTGACCTGTCGCCAGCCGCTGGCGTAGGCCGTGGTCACCGTCTTGATCAGATCATCCTCGGTGACCATCTTGTTGATCACCTTGCGGATCCGGTCCGACCCGCCCTCCGGCGCGAACGTCAGCCCGGACCGCCGCCCGTTCCTGGACAGCTCGTCGGCCAGCGTCACGTTGAACGCGTCGACCCGGGTGGACGGCAGTGACAGCCCGGTGTTCGTGCCCTCATACCGGTCGGCCAGGTCGACCGCGATCTCGTTGATCTCGCTATGGTCGGCGCTGGACAGCGACAGCAGGCCGACCTCGCTGAACCCGCTCGCGGCCAGCCCGGCGTCGACCATCGAGCCGATCGTGGTGATGGATCGCTCCCGGACCGGCCTGGTGATCATCCCGGCCTGGCAGAACCGGCAGCCCCTGGTGCAGCCGCGGAAGATCTCCACGCTGAACCGCTCGTGCACGGTCTCGGCCAGCGGGACCAGCGGCCTGGCCGGGTACGGCCAGGAGTCCAGGTCCATCACGGTGTGCTTGGAGACCGACCGCGGGATGCCCGGCCGGTTCGGCGTCACGGCGCTGATCGCCCCGCCGGCGCCGTAAGAGACGTCATAAAACCGCGGCACATAGACGCCGCCGTGCGCGGCCAGCTGCTCGAGCAGGCCATCGCGGCCGCCCGGCCGCCCGGCCGACTTCCAGCCCCGGACCAGCTCAGTAATGACCAGCACGGCCTGCTCGCCGTCGCCGAGCACGGCGCCGTCGATGAACTCAGCGATCGGCTCCGGGTTGAAGGCCGCGTGGCCGCCTGCCAGCACGATCGGGTCCTCGGGGCCGCGGCCGGCCGCCGCCAGCGGGATCCCGGCGAGGTCGAGCGCCGTCAGCAGGTTGGTGTAGCCAAGTTCCGTGGCGAAGCTAACCCCGAGCAGGTCAAAGGCCCTGACCGGCCGGTGCCCGTCGACCGTGAACTGGGGCACCGAATGCTCCCGCATCAGCGCCTCGAGGTCCTGCCAGACGCTGTAGGTCCGCTCGGCGAGTACGCCGTCCCGGTTGTTGAGCACCTCGTACAGGATCTGCAGGCCCTGGTTCGGCAGGCCTACCTCGTAGGCGTCCGGGTACATGAGCGCCCAGCGGACGTCGCAGGACTCCCAGTCCTTCAGGACAGAGTTCAGCTCGCCGCCGACGTACTGGATGGGCTTGCGCACCAGCGGGAGCAGCGGCTCAAGCAGAGGGTAGACCGACTGCACAGGCACGGTTACAGGGTACCGACGCCGGGCAGTGGCTGCGTTGGCCGGTGTCAGCTAGCTGGGCCGATGCGCGGATATCTGGCTAAGCCGGCTGATACCGGCTGGTCCGGCGGGTATAGTCCGGTAACTTACAGAACAATTCCTATATAGAAACGTGGTAGTCGAGCCCTCGCCTGCCGGGAGGATCCCAGGTGCACATCGACCCCTACATCGTGCTGGGCAGCGCGGTTGTCGGCCTGCTGGTCGGAATGACCGGAGCCGGCGGCGGCGCGCTGATGACTCCGATGCTGATCCTGCTCTTCGGGGTGAAGGCGCCAAGCGCCATCTCCAGCGATCTGGTGGCCGCCGTCCTGATGCGGCCGGTCGGCGCGGCGGTGCACATGCGCAAGGGCACGGTCAACTACCGCCTGGTCGGCTGGCTGATGCTCGGCTCGGTTCCGATGGCCTTCCTCGGCGCGTACCTGCTGCACCTGCTCGGCAGTTCATCATCCGCGCCGACGCACGTGGAGCAGGCACTCGGCGCCGCGCTGCTCACCGGCGCCGCGGCCATGGTCATCCGCTACGTGCTTGACCTGCGCGGCGGGAAAGAGCGGCAGGCGGCTCTGCGCGACCTGGTGGTTCGGCCCGTTCCGACCGTCGTGATCGGCATGGTCGGCGGCGTGATCGTCGGGCTGACGTCGGTCGGCTCCGGCTCACTGATGATCGTGCTGCTGCTGTTCCTGTACCCGATGATCAGCGCCGGGCGACTGGTCGGCACCGACCTGACCCAGGCGGTCCCGCTCACGCTGGCAGCCGCCCTTGGCGCGCTGGCCTTCGGCCACGTCGAGTTCGGCGTCACGCTCTCGATCATCATCGGCAGCGTGCCAGCCGTGCTGGTCGGGTCGCTGCTGTCATCACGGGCGCCCGACAAGTTCATCCGGCCGGTCATCACCTTCGTGATCCTCGCCTCCGGCCTCAAGTACGTCGGCCTCGGCACTACCGCGCTTGGCTGGACCTGCGGCGTCATCCTGATCCTGGGCGGCGGCACCTGGCTCGCCATCTGGCTCCGCCGCCGCGACCGGGCCGCTGCGTCGCTGACCGCCGACGGGCCGGACCCGGCACAGCTGACCTCGGCCGCGCGGGCCGACGTCATCCGGCCGGACCAGCCGCAGCCGCAGCCGGCCGCGCCAGGCCTGCCGCCGGACCAGGCTGCCTCCGGCCAGCATCCGCCAGAACGGGCTGCCTCCGGCCAGCATTCGCCAGACCTAGCCGCGCCCGATCCGGCGTCAGCGGGCGCCGCGCGGCCCGATCCGCTCCGGCCTGGCGACGCAAATACGGCAGACAGTACAAACTCGGACCACGAACCCAGCCGCCTGCAGAGCTAAATCAGCCGCGCGTTCGCCCGGCTAGGGCGTTCGGGGCCGGCCCGACTTTGCGTGCGCGCGCAGCAGGTGCGACCAGCTGCGGGGGCTGACCTCATCCGGCAGCTGCGCGAACAGCCGGCCGTCGCGGCTGATCACCGGATATTTGCGCAGCTGGTAACCCGCCGCGGTCCGGCACTCGCCCGTCCGCAGGTCAAAGCTGTACCAGTGCCAGGGGCAGGTGACGACACCGTCCCGGACGAGCCCCTCGGCGAGCGGGCCGCCGTTGTGCGGGCAGCCCGCATCGGTGACCTGGAATTCGCCGTCTACGTCGAAGACCGAGTACGCGCGGCCGCGGTGCTTGATTGTCCAGGCGCTGCGGCCCCGCGGCTCACCGAGCGGCACTAGTGCCACCCTGGGCTCGTCGCTCATCGGCGCTCCGCCTCCTCAGTGCGCACCGGGTGGGTCAGCCCGGCAGCCCGGCCACAGGCAGCCCCGTCACAGGCAGCCCCGTCACAGGCAGCCCGGTCACAGGCAGCCGATTTCGACGCTGCCGAGCCGGTCCGCGGTGGCCACCACGACGTCACCAGCTTTAACCGGCACAGCCGCCGTCAGCCCGCCGGACAGCACGACGTCACCGGCCCGCAGGCCCGCGTCCTCCGTCGCCAGCGACCGCACTAGCCAGGCCACTGCCGATGCCGGGTGCCCGAGAGCGGCCGCTCCGGACGCGGTCGCCACGACCTCGCCGTTGTGCTCAAGCAGCACCCCGATCAGCCGAAGGTCCAGGCCAGCGGCCGGAACAGCCGGGCCGATGGCGTACCGGCCGGCCGAGGTGTTGTCCGCCACCACGTCGGCCATCGTGAACTGATAGTCGCGGTAGCGCGAGTCGAGTATCTCGATGCCGACCGCCACCGTGGCCGTGGCCGCGATCACATCCGCCGAGGTCACCGCAGGCCCGGCCAGGTCAGCGCCCATGACGAAGACGATCTCGGGCTCGGCCCGAGGCTGGATATAGTCGCTGACCAGCAGGGACTCGCCGAGATCGAGCGCAGCTGCGGCGGCCAGGAACCCGCGCACGGGCTCGCGGACGCCAACCTGGGCCTGCTTCGCCCGCGAGGTGACACCGAGCTTCCAGCCCGCGAGCGGGCCCGCCTCGGCCCGCAGCTGGCGCTGCACGGCATAGGCGGCGGCCAGGTCGAAGTCGGGCAACTCGGCGGAGAACGGCTCGATCGCTGTCCGGCCCGTTCTGGCCTTCGTGAGCCGGGCCGCAATGTCGGCAGTGTCGATGGGCATGGTCACAGCGCTCCTCACTCCGCCACACGTACGGTAACCGGCCCGAGCCGGTCGAACTCAGCCCGGAACACGTCGCCCGCGCGCATCGGCACCGCGGCGTGCAGCGCGCCGGTCATGATCAGCTGACCAGCCTCCAGACCAGCGCCCATCTCTCCCAGCGTGTTCGCGAGCCAGGCGACGACCGCGACCGGGTCGCCGAGCGCGGCCGCCCCGGCGCCGGTATCCACCAGCTCGCCGGACCGTGTCAGCACCATGCCGATCAGCCGCGGATCGAGGCCGTCCAGCGACACGATCCGGCTGGACACGGCGACCGCGCCGTTGGAGGCGAGGTCGGCAACGGTGTCGGCCAGCTTGATCCGCCAGTCGGCGAACCGTGAGTCGACGATCTCGACCGAGGCGACCATCCCGGCAATCGCGCGGCGGGCCTGCAGCACGGTGACGCCCGGCCCGCGCACGCCGGTCTCGAGCACGAACGCGATCTCCGCCTCGATCCGCGGCTGGAGGAAGTCACGCAGGCAGATCGTGTCTCCGCTCGCGTACACCGTCGATCCGAGCACCGGCCCGTGGTCAGGCGAGTCGACCCCGATCATCTGCTGCATGGGCTTGGAGGTGAGCCCGACCTTGTAGCCGATTACCGTGTCACCGTCGGCGATCAGCATGCTGGTGAGCTGCTGCGCGATCGCATAGCCATCGGCCATGCCGAGGCCGGGATCGGCATCGGTGAATGGCTCGATCGCCTGCCTGCTCCGCCTTGCCTCATACAGCGCCTTGGCCTTGCCCGACACGTCGGTTAGCGGCACCGGTCAGCCTCCTGTCTACGGTCAGCCGCCCTCGGCGGCAGGGAGCTCAGCCGACCAGCCAAGCCTGCGGGACGCGGCCTCAGCGGCCTCGACGATGACGGGCGCCATCCGCCGCAAGTTCATCACGGTGCACCTGGCCAGCGGAACTCCGATGCTGATAGCGGCCACCACGGCGCCAGCGGAGTCACGGATCGGCGCGGCGATCGAGGCCAGTCCGAGCTCACGCTCGTTGACGGCCTCGGCCCAGCCGCGCCGGCGCACCCGCCGGAGCTCGGCCAGCAGCTGGTCGGCGCTGGTGATCGTGTGCTGCGTCATCGCCGTGAGCGGAGCCGCCTGCAGCAGCGCTCGCAGTTCCGGCTCAGGCAGATAGGCCAGCAGCACTTTGCCCGAGCTGGTGCAATGCACAGGTACCCGGCGGCCGGTCTCGGTGAACAGCCGCAGCGAATGCGCGCTCTCCAGCCGGTCGATATAGACGACCTCGGCCCCGTCCAGGACGCCGACCTGCGAGGACTCCTGCGTCTGGGCCCGCAGCTCGGCGAGCACCGGGCCGGCCGCGGCGTGCAGGTCCATGTGCACCCGGACGGCCTCGCCGAGCTCGAACATGACCAGGCCCAGCCGGTAGTTCCCGGTGCGGGCATCCTGCTCGATCAGTCCTTCGGCGGCCAGCGTGGTCAGCAGCCGGTGCACCGTGCTCTTGCCGAGACCGAGCCGCCGGGCCAGTTCGGAGACGCCGAGGTCGCTCTCGCGGGAGCGGAAGACCTTGAGCAGCCTGGCCGCGTTCCGCACCGTGGACAGGCCATTGCTCAGCGACGGCTGCGGCCCGGCCGGCGCAGACGGCCCGGCCGGCCAGACGGCCCGGCCCAGACCGCGCCGATACCGTCGCGGTGCCCGGCGCTGGCCCGGTCCCGGTGGTCACTGCGGCTTTCCTGACGGCTGCCACTGGGTCCGGCCGCCGACGGCCGCCAGCAGCGTGTGCCGGACGTCATCGGGGTCGGGACGCGGCTGCCCGGCGAACTCGGCGAGTTCCCGGCTGGCCGGGGCGATGGCGGCGGCCAGCAGCGCGTGCGCCCGCACCAGACCGGCGCGCGGCCGCGCCGGCCATCTCGTCCACCAGGTCCGCACGCCGCCCGGCGCGGCTCCTGATGGTCTCGAAGTCGCGGGCCGCCGCGGAGTGCCCGTTCGCGAGGCCGGTGCCGACATGCGCTCCCTGGTGGCCGGACAGCCCCGCGCCCGGCTCAGCCACGAAGTGGTAGACGACCGTGCCGATGCCCAGCTCGCGGCGCACCTCGGTGAACGCTGGCGCCGCGGTCTCGTCGATCAGCGCGAGCGACGGCAGCACCACCGGGTCAAAGAAGCGCAGCGTCCACTCCAGCGGACCGACCGAGTCGGCCTGCTCGACCTCCGGTCCGGTGACCGGGCCGAGCGGCTCGCGAGTGGCGAGGATGTGCAGGTTCCGGGCGCCGGCCGCGGCCACGGTGAGGCGGCCGGGCGCCAGCAGCGGCAGCTGGCCGCGCACGCCGGGCGGAAACGTCATCGCCTGGGCCAGGTAGGCCCGGTGGATCTCCGCGACGTACTGCGCGACTGCGGCGCGCATCTGCTCCGGCGAGGACATCGCTTCCGCTCTCCTTGCGGCGGCCGGGTGCCGAGAGCGCCTCGTTCCCCGTCCTGATGACTGGTGTTCTGCTATCTGGAACGCTGCATCTTTATCTGGAACGGTAGGCGGGTTATGGTCAATTCGTCAAGCCACAGCTGGAGGCACCCGTGGGGATCTTGCGCCTGGCCCACGTCGACGTCCGGACGCCCGATCTGGAGCTGTCGACCGCCTACTACACCGAGGTCCTGGGCCTGCGACTCGCCGAGCGGGACGCCGGCACCGTCTACCTGAAGTGCTGGGACGAGGAAGATCACCACTCCGTCCGGCTCCGCTACGACGCCCGGATCGGGCTCGACCTGTTCAGCTTCCGGGTCGAGGCCGAGGACGACCTGTCCGATCTGGAGAACAGCGTGGCCAGGTACGGGTGCCAGGTGCAGCGGGTCTCCCGCGGCGAGTCGGTCGGCCAGGGGGAGTCAATCCGGTTCCAGATCCCGTCCGGCCAGACCATGGAGCTTGTCTATGACCTGGAGAAGACGGGCGGTCTGCTGGGCAAGCGCAACCCGTCCCCGGTACCGCCCCCTGACCTGCCCGGCATCGCGCCGCCGCGCATCGACCACCTGCTCATCAATGCCGAGGAAGTTGCCGAGGCGGGCGCATTCTTCCGCGACGCGCTCGGATTCAGGATGACCGAGCAGGTCCTGGACGCCAACGGCCACCAGCTCGGCATCTGGCTGGAACGCTCGCACTCGCCGCACGACATCGCGATCGTCAACGGGCCGAACGGCGCTCTGCACCACTTCGCATTCTGGCTGGACGACTGGGACCACGTGCGCAAGGCCGCTGACATTCTCGCCTTCAACGGCGTCCAGATCGACCAGGGCCCGACCCGGCACGGCGTCACCCGCGGCAACACCATTTACTTCTTCGACCCGCTCGGCATCAGGAACGAGGTCTTCACCGGCGGCTACCGGGCCGACCCCGACTTCCCCGCCATCACCTGGACCGAGGACCAGTTCGGCCGCGGCCTCTTCTACTACGAGAACGTCGTCGCCCAGCGCTTCCTGCGCTTCCATACCTGACCGGAACCTGCACCGCGGTCCGGCTAGTTTCCGAGAAAAGCGAGGTCACGCGAGATGAGCGACCGCATCCTGCGCCTGCAGCACGTCGAGATACGCGTCCCCGACCTCGAGCTGTGCACGGCGTACTACACCGAGGTCGTCGGCCTCTTCGAGGTCGCCCATACCGAGGGCCGGGTCTTCCTCAAGTGCTGGGACGAGCATGAGCATCACTCGGTGGTGCTGCGGCAGGCCCCCACCTACGGGCTCGACCACATGTCGTTCAAGGTCGCTGACGAGGCGGACCTGGACTACTACACCGAGCGCGTCGAGGCGGCGGGCATCGGGGTGAAGCGGTACGCACCCGGCGAGCTCGGTCCGGGCTGGGGTGAGGCCATCCGGTTCGAGGCACCGTCCGGTCACCTGGTCGAGCTCGTCTACGGCATGCAGAAGGTCGGCAACATGCTGCCGCTCACCAACCCGCCGCCCCGGCCGGCCGGGATGGTCGGCATCGCGCCGCCGCGGCTTGACCACATTTTCATCATGGCCGAGGACGTGGATGCGGCGACGTCGTTCTTTACCGGCGTGCTGGAGTTCCGGCTGACCGAGCAGATCCTGGCCAACGACGGTCACCAGCTGGCTACCTGGCTCGAGCGCTCGCACACCCCGCACGACCTCGCGATCGTCACCGGCCCCAACGGCGCGCTGCATCACTTCGCGTTCTGGCTGGACGACTGGAACGCCGTCCGCGAGGCCGCTGACCTGCTGGCCTACAACGGCGTCACCATTGACATCGCCCCGACGCGGCACGGCGTCACGCGCGGCTACACGGTCTACTTCTTCGACCCGGTTGGCAACAGGAACGAGGTCTTCACCGGCGGCTACTGGGTGGACCCGGACTTCGAGCCCATCACCTGGACCGAGGAGGAGATGGGCCGCGCGATCTTCTACTACGCCCGCGAGGTCAACGAGCGGTTCTTCACGGTGCACTCGTGACCAGCGGCGCCCGGCCGGGTGGCGCGGGCCGTTCAGAAGGCAGGTGACATCGTGACGGCAACGGACGAGACCGCTGCGGACCAGACCGAGGCCAGCGAGCTGGCGTTCCGGCGCACGGACCGTACCGACGCGCCGTATTACCTGGCCCGCTACGCAGAGCGCCGCAGCCGGGAGGCCAGCCGGGCAGCCGCGCCGGCGGCCGGCGAAGACGACGAGAGCGTGCCGTTGTACCTGCGGCGCTTCCGGGCTAAAGGCGGCTCGGGCACGACCGCGGCCCTGCTGGAGGCGGACGGCGAGCGATTCACCTCCGAGTTCGCCGCTGCTTCCAGGGACAAGGAGATCGTCGCGCCGCCGGAGCGCAAGGCGCAGGAGGACTTCGCCACCGAGATCCGCATCATCCGGCACGGCATCACCCAGGGCTACTCCACCGACGCCGGGCTCACCCCGATGGGCGGCTGGCAGGCGCACCAGCGCGGGCACAGCCTGTCCAAGAGCGTCAAGCCCGGCCAGCAGGTGCGGATCATCTGCGCGGACACCAGCCGGGCCCGGCAGACCGCCGGCCAGATCCGGCGCGGCATGCTGGACGGGCTGCAGCAGTGGGGCCGCGAGGCGGACATCAGCGAGCCGCAGATCATCCCCGAACTGCGCAACTTCACGGTCTGGACCCCGGACGGGCTGCGCGATGTGACGTCGGCGTTCCGTCAGTACCAGTCGCAGATGGAGCGGCTCGAGCGGATGGCCGTCGGCGAGCGGCCGCGCTGGCTCGTCGAGATCGACCGGTTCTACCGGACGCAGCTCGGCGGCGCCGACCCGATTCACATGTGGATGACAATCCCGCTGATGTACTTCGAGCCGCCGCAGTCGTGCGTGCGCCGCTTCTGGCGCGGGTTCCACCGGATCATCGCCGAGAACCCGGACGCGCGCATCATCGCGGCGACGCACTCAGGCCCGATCCGCGCGTTCGCCACCTGGGCCCACGGATACGATCCCGGCGAGCCCTACAACACCGAGGAGGTCGTAGTGCGGATGCGGCGCGGCGGCGGAACCGCCCTGGTGGCCTACCGCAACCGGGTGACCGAGGTGAATGTGCCGCCGCCGGACGAGATTCCGGTGTGGGAGTTTTAGTGCCAGCCAGCGTCAGGGCCGCGGCCGCCGCGGGCACTGCCATCGCGACCAACGACTTCAGGACCGGGAACGGGATGAACTGACATGGCAGCATCACGCACGCTCGCGGCCATTGTGGGGCCGGGCAACATCGGCACCGATCTGCTGGCCAAGCTCACGCGCAGCGAGAACATCGAGGTCGGCTACGTGGTCGGCGTGGTCGAATCCGACGGCCTGGCCCGGGCCAGGAAACTGGGCCTGGCCGCGTCGGCGGAAGGCGTCGGCTGGCTGATTCGCCAGGACCCGCTGCCGGACCTGGTGTTCGAGGCGACCTCAGCCCGGGCACACGCGGCGAACGCGCCGCGCTATGCCGAGGCGGGCATCACGGCGATCGACCTGACGCCCGCCGCCCTCGGCCCGCTGGTCTGCCCGCCGGTTAACCTGCAGGAGCATCTGTCCGCGCCGAACATCAACATGATCAGCTGCGGCGCCCAGGCGACCGTGCCGATTGTGCACGCCGTGTCCAGCGTCGTCGACGTCCCCTACGCCGAGATCGTCGCGTCGGTGGCGTCCAAGTCGGCTGGCCCGGGCACCCGCGCGAACATCGACGAGTTCACGCACACCACCTCGCGCGCGGTCCAGACGGTGGGCGGTGCCAGCAAGGGCAAGGCGATCATCATTCTCAACCCGGTGGAGCCGCCGATGATCATGCGAGACACGGTGTTCTGCGCGATCCCGGCCGACGCGGACACCGACGCGATCACGGCGTCGATCGAGGCCAGGGTCGCCGAGGTGCAGCGCTACGTGCCCGGCTACACGCTGCGCGCCGAGCCGCAGTACGACGAAGCCCGCGAGTCCTGGAACGGCAACGCCAGGGTGGCGGTCTTCCTCGAGGTCCGCGGCGGCGGCGACTATCTGCCTGAGTACGCAGGAAACCTCGACATCATGACCGCTGCCGCCGCCCGGGTCGGCGAGGTCATCGCGCAGCGCCGTGCTGCCGGAGCGCCGCCAGGACCGCCGGCCGCTGGCGAGCCAGCTGGGGGCAGACCCGGCGCCGGCCCGGCCGCCGCGGCGGTGACGGCATGACCGCCCCGGCGGCCGCAGGCGCGCGGCAGCTCCGGATCACCGACACGACCTTGCGTGACGGCAGTCATGCGATGGCGCACCAGTTCACCGAAGGGCAGGTCCGCGCCACCGTGCATGCGCTCGACGCGGCCGGGGTCGCCGTCATCGAGGTGACGCACGGCGATGGCCTCGGCGGCTCGTCGTTCAACTACGGCTTCTCCCGCGAGAACGAGCTGACGCTGATCAAAGCGGGCGCGGACGAGGCCACTCAGGCGGCGATCGCGGTGCTGCTGGTGCCGGGCATCGGCACGATGGACGATCTGCGCGGCGCGCGGGACGCGGGCGCGTCGGTCGCCAGGGTCGCCACGCACTGCACCGAGGCCGACGTCTCCATCCAGCACTTCGGGCTAGCTCGCGAACTCGGCATGGAGACCGTCGGCTTCCTGATGATGGCGCACCGCACCAGCCCGGCCGAGCTGGCCCGGCAGGCCCGGATCATGACCGACGCCGGCGCGCAGTGCGTGTACTGCGTGGACTCGGCCGGAGCCCTGGTGCTCGGCGATGCGCAGGAACGAGTGCAGGCCATGGTGGCCGAGCTGCGAGCCGACGCGGAGGTCGGGTTCCACGGCCATCAGAATCTCTCGCTCGGGGTGGCTAACTCGGTACTGGCGTTCCAGCACGGCGCCCGCCAGATCGACGGCGCGCTCTGCGCCCTCGGCGCCGGGGCCGGCAACTCCCCCACCGAAGTCCTGGCCGCCACCTTCGACCACCTGGGCATCCAGACCGGCGTGGACGTGGGCGGCGTACTGGCGGCGGCGGAGGAGGTAGTCCGCCCGTTCCTGCCCCGGTGGCCGAAGATGGACAGGACCGCGGTCGTGCAGGGCTGGGCCGGGGTCTACAGCAGTTTCCTGCTGCACGCCGAGCACGCGGCCGAACGCTACGGGGTGCCTGCGCACGAGATCCTGCAGCGGGTCGGCGAGCTCGGCTACGTCGGCGGCCAGGAGGACATGATCATCGATGTCGCACTGCAGCTGGCCCGCGAGCGCGACGACCCGCGGGAGGCTCCCTCCACGGCCCGGCCGCCGGGGAACCTGACTCCGCAGCTGTTGTAACCCGAGGGGCACCAGTGATGGAATTCATCCCGCATGTGATCGACGGGCAGGACTGCGAGTCGCTATCCGCCGGCCGGTTCGCCTCGGTCGACCCCTGGACCCGGCAGCCGTATGCCGAGGCGGCGCTGGGCGGGGCCGCTGACGCCGACCGCGCCGTCCTGGCGGCCCGCCGGGCGTTCGACAGCGGGCCGTGGCCGCGGATGGGCCCGGCCGAACGCGGCGCGATCCTCGGCCGCCTCGCCGGCCTCATCGAACAGAACGCGGCCGAGCTGGCCCTGGCCGACAGCCGGGATATGGGTAAGCCGGTGACCGACGCCCGGACCAGGGACGTCCCGCGAACCGCGGCGAACTTCCGGTTCTTCGCCGATCACGCCCGGCTCGCGACCGCGGATGTGCTCCCGATGGATACCGGCCATCATGCCTACAGCCCGTTCGAGCCGGCCGGCGTGGTCGCCGCGATCGCGCCGTGGAACTTTCCGCTGATGCTCGAGTCGTGGAAGGTAGCTCCGGCCCTGGCCTGGGCAACACGGTCGTGCTCAAGCCCGCGGAGGACACCCCGGCGTCCGCCACCTTGATGGCCAGGCTGGCCCTGCAGGCGGGGCTGCCGCCCGGAGTGCTGAACGTGCTGCACGGCTTCGGTCCCGGCTCGGCGGGCTCCGCGCTCACCGAGCACCCCGCGATCGACCGCATCACCTTCACCGGCGAGTCCGGCACCGGCCGCGTCATCTGCGCCGCCGCGGCCAGGAACCTGGTGCCGGTCAGCCTCGAACTCGGCGGCAAGGGCGCGAACATCGTGTTCGACGACGCCGACCTGGCCAACGCGGTCGACTGGTCGGTCCGGGCCGCCTTCGGCAATGCCGGGCAGGTGTGCCTGGCCGGCTCCCGCCTGTACGTGCAGCGCGGCGTCTACCCCGAGTTCCTGGAACGGCTCGCCACCGCGGCGGAGTCGATGGTCATCGGCGATCCGAAGGACCCGCAGACGCAGCTCGGGCCGCTGGCGTCGCTGGAGCACTACAAGAAGGTGCGGTCGTACCTGGACGGCATCGCTGCCGACGGCGGCACGGTCGTGACCGGCGGCTGCGGCCCGGCCAGCGGCGCGGCCGGCACTGCGGCACCGGGCCCGGCACCAGACGAGGCTGCCGGCTGGGTCATCAGGCCGACGATCGTGACCGGCGCGCCGCCGCAGGCGCGGATCTGCCGCGAGGAAGTGTTCGGGCCGGTCGTCACCGTCGCCCCCTTCGACACCGAGGCCGAGGCAGTGGCGGCGGCCAACGATACGCCCTACGGGCTGAACGCCATGGTCTTCACCGAGAACCTGTCGCGAGCGCACCGGGTCGCGGCAGCATTGCGGGCCGGCACCGTGTGGGTGAACTGCTTCTTCATCCGGGACCTGCGCGCCCCCTTCGGCGGCGCCGGGGACTCGGGCATCGGCCGTGAGGGGGGCACGTTCAGCCGCGAGTTCTTCACCGAGCCCAAGGCGATCGTCATGCAGATCTGACAACGACCGGGCAGCCTGTCACTCCGCTGCCTCGTGGCCAATGACCCGGGCCGCGAGCACGATGTCGCCAGCCCAGCCGCAGGCTCCGCAGAAGCAGGCGAACACCCGGTCCGCGCCGCTCCAGTACTCGGTTACCAGGCCGCGGCCGCCGTCGGCCAGCCCGAGCGGGAGCGCGCAGGCCGGGCAGTACCGCGGCGCATCCCGCCGGTGGCGCTCGGCATCGGCGGGGAACCAGCCGCGCCCGCGGTCAGCCCCGGCCGCCGCACCGCCGGCCGCCACACCGCCGGCCGCCGCGCTCGCGGCAGCGGTCACGCGACGGCGTCCCGGTCCTCGTGGGCCTTGATGTGCAGCTTCTTCAGCGCGTCCGCCTGCGGGCTGAACCGGGACGAGGCCCGCTCAATGAACTCGATCGCGAACGAGCCGCCGGAGTCGAACTTGTTCTTCTCGCAGGGCAGGTCGATGCGGTCGTGCGGGTCCCTGATGACGCCGAGCGGGTCCTCGCCCCGTTCCACCCGGCCCATCTGCTCCTTGAACATGCGGCGCAGCATGGTGACCCCGACATCGGAACGGCCGAGGTGCTCGACGGTCCGGTCGGTGATCGGCCCCTGAGTGACCCAGGCCATCATGTCCTGGCCCTCGACGTAGTCCACCCGGTGCCTGCCGTGCTCGTCGTACACCGGGATCGGGTAGTCAGGCACCTGCGGCTGCTCCGGGTACTCGACCCCGGCCGGCGCGTGCACGGTGTAGAGCATGAACCGGGTCGTGGTGCGGTCCACCGGCACCCGGATCTGCATCTGCTCGATGTTGGCGCCGCCGACCCGCATGTTGTACGGGAACACCAGCGGGTGCCCGATCCTCCAGTCGTCGTCCTCCTCGGAGGCACCTTCCACCACCCGCCGCTTGATGATGCCCCACTCGAATGCGTCGAAGCCGACCTTGACGTGCTTCTTGCCGAATGACGGCGGCGCGTCGAAGCCCTGCTGCCTGGCCATGAACTCGAAGAACCGGCCGTGCAGCCACTCGGTATGGTGCGGGTCGACCGCGTTCTCCATGATCTGGACGAAGTTGCACGGCAGCTCAGCCCAGCCGATGTCGCGCACTCCATCCATCACGAACACGTCGAAGCGCGGCAGCAGCGGGGCCGGCTCGGGGCCGATGTAGGCCCAGATAAGGCCGCCGAGCTCCTGCGCCCGGCAGGCCCTGGCCCGCACCCGGTCGCGGAAGTTGGTCTCTTCCCGCTCGGCCGGCTGGTCCAGGCAGGAGCCGTCGGTGCCGAACAGCCAGCCGTGGTACGGGCAGCGCAGCCCGTCCTGCTCGACTACGCCGTAGGCCATGGACGCCCGCCGGTGCGGGCAGGCCTCGGGCAGGATGCCGTAACTGCCGCCCGGCGTCTTGAACAGGGCCAGGTCCTCGCCGAGCAGGCGAGTTTGCCGGACCGGGAACTCGTCAAGCTCGCGGGTGAAGGCCACCGGGTACCAGTACCGGCGCAGCAACTCGCCCATCGGCGTTCCGGCGGCTACCTGGGTCAGTTCGTCGTTCTGCTCGGCCGTCAGCATCGTGGCTCTCCCTGCGTGTCCCTGTGATGCGTGTCCGTCTGGCGGTTAGTTCTGGCGGTCGCTTCTGGCTGGCGCTCCGCCGTGGCTGTCAGTCGATGATCGTGACCTTCCCGGTGTTGCCGTCGACGCGCAGGCGCTGGCCGGTCTTGACGGTCTTGGTGCCGAACGCGGTGCCCGTCACCGCGGGCAGCCCGTACTCCCGGCACACGATCGCGGCGTGGCTCATGATCCCGCCGACGTCAGTGACGGTCGCGGCGATCTTGCCGAAGACCGGCGCCCAGCTCGGCGCCGTCAGCGGCGCGACCAGGATCTCGCCCTCCTGCAGTTCGCCGATGCCGTCGGCCGACATGATCACCCGGGCCGGGCCCTCGGCGATACCCGGCGAGGCGGCGAACCCGGTCAGGCCGCCGTCGGCCTGGGCGCCGCCCAGCCACTGCTTCACGCTGTCGGAGGTGATGCCCCACAGCATGACCGTGAACGGCTCGGTAATCACCTCGGGCGGCACGCCCAGAGCCGGCGGCGGCGACCACTGCCGCAGCGCGGCCATGATCCCGGCCCGGCGGGCGATCTCCCGGGGCCAGTACTTCGGGCCGCGGGACGGCGACCCGACGGCCCAGCCGTGATAGACGTCGTACAGCGCCTCGGGCACCTCGTGCCTGCTCAGCAGGAAGATGTCGTCAGCGTCGGCGAAGAACCCCTCCTTGACGAAGATCTTGCCGAGGTCGCGCATCTTGCGCCAGACCACCGAGTGGCCCCAGTGCTCGATGTAGAAGTTGTGGTTCTCCACGTACGGGAACACGGTGCGAGCCAGCCCGAGCTTGCCCTCGAAGGTGGCCCGGTCCTCGTCGCTGCCGATCAGCTCGGTGTACTCGGACACGATCCGGTCCCGCTCAGCGATGACCTCGTCCATCGGCCGCTCCAGGCTCTCCCCGCGCCGCGCCTTGGCGATGTAGGTCTGCAGGAAACCGAACGGGATGTCGAGGTTCTCCAGCCACACCTTGTCGGAGTGATAGAAGCCGCTGCCAGCCGAGAAGTTGAACCACGGCTCCTTGGCCTTCTCCCAGGCCGCCAGCCAGGTCCGGCCCGGCTCGGAGTCAGCCAGCCCGGCCAGCGCCTCGGCCGCTGACCCGGCGAACCGGTCATCGATCCCGAGGCTGACCGCGAGCCGGGCCAGCTCCTTGATCTCCTCATCCGGCCGGAACAAGTCAACTTCGATCCCGGCCACCATCTTCGCGATGGCCTGGTCGGGGATGCTCGGGAACAGCTGCTTGCAGAAGCCGAAGAAGTCCAGGTACGCGGCGTAGCCAAGGTTCAGGACCTCGAAATGGTGATGCCACAGCTTGAGGGTGAGGTCAATCAGGCTGTGATACGAGGTGAGCAGGTCAAGGGCGCTACCCTGACCCCGGCCCTCGGTGATGACGGCCATGTCCTCGCGGTCGGGCAGCGGCGCGAAGCTGATGGCCTCCAGCTCGTCGATGAGCGCGCGCACCTTCGGCGCCGGCCGCTACAGCTCGTCCCAGTGCTGGAAGTAATAGCCGGCCCGCTCGGCGAACTCCGGCACCCTCGAGCCGATCTCCTCCGGGTCCGCGACGCCGACCGGCGACAGGTACATATAGCCGTTGAGGAACCTGATGTCCACGCCGAGGGCGGGCGGATGACGTAGTGCCGGGTGTTGTACTGCGACAGCGCGATACCGTACTCCAGGATCGTCGCGTCCCAGGGCGGGATCACCTCCGGCGTGTGCACGCCGTCCATGAACCAGAACATCGAGTCTTCGTACTCGCGGCGGTCCTCGCTGAACACCGAGGAGTACGCGTACAGGTCCTGCCAGCCTTCAGCGCCCGGCGGCGTGGGCATGTCGAACGGGCTGGGAAACCGGTCTGCCATGGAATTCCTCCTTCAAACCAGCTTCCGTCGGCCGGGGCGGCCGCCGGATGGACCAACAACCTTCAGGCGCGGGAACCCGCCGGGCATCAGGCCCCGCTCACCGCAGGTCGGCCGTGATGGGGATCAAGCAACGTCGCGACGATGCTGCTGATCGAGTCGGACGCGCCCGACCTGATGACCGGCGAGCGGCGGCTCCAGACCGTTTCCGGGCGGCTTTGCAGCAGCACCACGCTGGCCTCCTGGCCGGCCTCGCCGTCGAGCGCCCACTCCACGTCCTGCGGGCAGCCGAAGTGCTTCTCGGCCCGCCGCGCCATCGCGGCCACGGCCAGGATCTCGGCATCGGTCAGGCAGGGCGCCTGCTGCCGTTCCTCCGGCACCTCCTGCGGCCGGACGGTGCCGTCAGCGGCCAGCCGGTACTCCAGCGCCTTCGCTGACACGGTCCGGTGCGTAACCTGGCCCATCACCTTGTCGACCAGGTAGTTGTCCGGCGTCACCTCGCCGCTTACCACGGCCTCGCCGAAACCCCAGCTCGCGTCAATGGCCACCTGAGAGCGGTCGCCGTTCACCGGGTTGAGGGTGAACGCCACCCCGGCCGCGCGCGGCTGGACCATCTTCTGGATGCCGACGCTCATCGCCGCCGCGGCGGTGGCATAGCCCATCTGCTGGCGGTAGCCAGGGCCCGGTCGGTGAACAGGCTGGCCCAGCAGCGCAGCACGTGGGTGAGAACGGCCTCGCATCCGCGCACCCACAGGTAGGTGTCGTGCTCGCCGGCGAAACTGGCGTCCGGCTGGTCCTCGCAGGTTGCCGACGAGCGCACCGCGACCGGGACGTCGGAGATGCCCGCCATCCGGCACAGCTGCTCGTAGGCCTCGCCGACGGCATCGGCCAGGCCGCCGGGCGGCGGCATGGCGGACACGGCGGCCCGGGCGGCCGAGCCTGCCCGCGACACCGACGCCGAGTCCGCCGGGTCTGCCGCCGCGGCGATCGACTCGATCTCGCCGGCCAGGCCCGAGTCGGCGAGGGCCTTGCGGTAGACGTCGGCGGGCACCGCGAACCCCGGCGGTACCGGGAGGCGGCCCGCACCATCGCGGCCAGGCTGGCGTTCTTGCCGCCGACCGCTCCGGTGTCATGGGGGTGACAGTCGCTGAACCAGACGATGTGACCCACCGCGCCTCCAGCCTCATCTGCGGATTGCCCCTGACGGTACGGGTCAGCGTGCCTGCTACCAATGGGCGCTTCCCGCAGAGCGGAACAAAGGGTTACCGTGTTTGCGTGGCTATCAGCGCAGCGCCTCCTGCCGGCACGGAACTCCGGTCCGACCGGGCCCTGCTCGGGTCGGTCCGCAACGCGGCGCGGGTGCTGCGCGCGTTCTCCAGCGACGGCGAGGAGCTCGGTATCACCGACCTGGCCCGGCGGCTGGGCCTGGGGAAAAGCACCGTGCACAGGCTCGTGACCACGCTCGCGGCAGAGCGGCTGCTTGACCGGGGCACGGCGCCGGGCAAGTACCGGCTCGGGCTGGTTCTGTACGAGCTCGGCAGCACCGTCTCCGAGCACGTCGACCTGCACCAGGCCGCGCTGCCGGTGCTGACGACACTGCGGCACGAGACCGGCGAGATGGTTCACGTCGCGGTGCTGGACGGCCTCGAGGTGGTCTACGTGGAGCGGCTGGAGAGCTACCACATGATGCCGGTCTTCCGTGAGGTCGGGCACCGCCTGCCCGCGCACTGGACCAGCTCGGGCAAGGTGCTCCTGGCCGCGCTGCCCGGCGGCGACCTGGCGACCCGGCTGGAGGGCTGGAAGCCGACCGCGATGACCAGCAGGACCATCACCGACCGGACCCGGCTGCTGGCCGAACTGCAGCAGGTCGGCCAGCGGGGCTGGGCCACCAACATCGAGGAAGGACACGCCGGGGTCATGTCCGTCGGCGCGCCGATCCGGGGCCGGGACGGACGGGTGATCGCGGCCGTCAGCGTGGTCGGCGACAGCGCCCGGATGGGCACCATGATGCGCCGCGCCACCACTCTGGTCGTGCAGTCGGCCGCGGTGATCTCGCGGCGCCTGGGCTACCGTGTGCCAGCCCGGCCGGTGCGCGGCCGCGGCTGACCGCTCGGGCCGCGCTGCCGCGGCTAGTGAATACCGCGGTGGCCGCCGGCGTCGAGGTACAGGACGCTGCCGTGCAGCAGATCAGCCTCGGGGGCGAGCAGCAATTCCGCGCCCCAGGCGATCTCATCCGCGGTCGGAGCCGGCCAAGTGAATTCTGGGCCAGGTATTCGCTGCGCACCTGGTCCTCGCTGACGCCGCGTTCGGCCGCCACCGCCGCGATGATCCGGCGCAGCCGGGGCGTGTCAGCGGGGCCAGGGCAGAGCGTGTGCGTCGTCACTCCCCGCGGCCCGTAGAGCTGGCTGAGCTGGCGCATCAGGTTCAGCACGCCGGCGTTGATGGCGCCCGGGCCCGCTTCGTGCGCCCGCGGTTCCAGCCCGAGTCCGCCGGCAAAGGCGACGAACCGCGAACCGGTGACCAGGCTGCCGCTGACCGCGTGCAGCAGCCGGATCAGGCCGCCCAGCTTGATGTTCGAGCCGGCGGCGAGCAGATCAGGGTCGATCGTGTCGGCAGAGCCGCGTACCGGCAGGCCCGCCGCGAACACCGCCATCTTCACCGGTCCGGTCAGCGCGGCCCTGATGACCGGTATGGCGGCGTTGTCGGCCAGGTCGGCCGCGCACGGGGTCACGCCGGCGCAGCCGGCCGCCAGCCCGGCCAGATCCGGCTCGCTGCGGGCGACGGCCACCACAGCCAGCCCGCGCGCGGTCAGGCGGCGCACGACCGCCGCCCCGATCGCGCCGGTGGCACCGACGACGACGGCCTGCTGACGCTGGCCCGCGGGCTGCTCCGTCATCGCGGCCGCCCGCCCGGATCACCAGCGGCCAGCTGATGACCCCGGGCCGTGGTCACGCGCCGCCCGCCGGCGATGCCTCAGGTCCGGTCCCGGCCAGCGCGCCGTTCTGCGCCGCAGCCGCCTGCCGGGCGGCAACCTCGTCGGCGCGCGCCACGTCGGCGGGCACGCCGCCGATTCCCCAGGCCTGCGGGGGGAACTGGGTGATGTAGGTACGGACTCGCTCGACCGGCGTGTCCAGGATCTCCGCCACCAGCGCGGCGACCCGGCCGTGCAGCTCCCTGATCATCTCCGGCGGCCGGCCTTCCATAATGTCGATGCGGACTAGCGGCATGGCCACTTCCTTCCGTTGCGCGGGCACTATCCCGCTGGCGTACCTGGCCGGTTACCCGACCCGGGCTGGCAGGCCCAGGCGCTGCCTGGCGACCTCGATCGCGGCGCCGGGATCGTCGGCGGCCACCCGGACGGCGACCATGCCGACGGCCGCCGCCCCGGCGGTATTCCACGGCATGTCGTCGAGGAACACGATCTGCTCGGGGGCGAGCCCGAGCTGGCTCGCGGCGGACAGGTAGGCCTGCGGGTCCGGCTTCAGGATCCCGGTGACTGAGGCATCGACGATGACGTCGAACAGCCGCAGGAAGTCCTGCAGGCCGGCCCAGTCGGGGCCGTGGAACAGCCCCAGGTCGTTGGTCAGCGCGCCGAGCGGGAGGCCCGCCTGCTTGGCGTCCCGCATGAGCGCGACCGTCCCGGCCTGCAGCCATTCGTCCTGCGGCAGGTCGTAGAGCCTGCTGATCATCGCGCGGGTGTCCCAGCGCTGGCCGAGGGCGGCGCCGAGCTGACGGGCCCGCTCCGCCCAGTAATCACGCTCGGTAACCTCCCGGCGGAGCATCTGCTGCCACAACTCGTCCTGCTCGGTGGCGATGCCGCCGATCTCATCGACCACGGCCCTGACCGCGGGCTCGCGCTCAGCGAACTTCCCGACCAGGTGAATGCCGGTGACCACGACAACGCCGCCGATGTCGAGCAGCAAACCCCGGCTCGGTCCCATGCGGCGCTCAGCCCGCGGCGGCGTAGCCGCGGTCCGCGTAGGGGAAGCCGCCGAGCTCCAGCCTGCTGACGCCCGGCGCCTGGGGCGAGGCGTAGTAGGCCCGGATCTCGGTAATCAGCCCGGTACCGGGATCGAACCGGTACCACTCGTCACCACGCAGGACTACCCCGGCCCTGGTCTTCTCGTGCGTCCACTCGATGACCGCGCGGTCGGTGTCGGGATCGCAGATCACCTGGTCGACCGTCCACCGGGAGCCCAGGGTGGCGACCGCCTGCGCCCACCGCTCGCCGATCGTCAGGCCGCCGGTGAACGGGCCGTCGTACATGTCGGGCGGGAAGTAATGCACCGCACCGGGGGCGAAGTACGCCGCGACCGCCTGCGCATTACCGGTGTTGCAGGCAGTGAAATAGTCGCGGATGACCTGCTCCATCCGCGCGGCCTTGGCCGCCCGCGCGGATTGAGGGTCAGCGATGCCCGCTACCTGGCTTTCTGTCACCCGCCGAGTCTAGGCGGGCTGCCCCGGCTGATCGAGAGCCGCGTTCCGCAGGGCGTAACGCCGGGCGGCAAATCGCCGCGGCCGCCCGTCGTCAGGCGAAGACCGAGCGGTGGCGGTAGACGGTCTGCAGCGCGCCGATGGCGATCATGTCAGCGAACATGGCCGAGCCGCCGTAGGACACGAACGGCAGCGGCAGTCCGGTCACCGGCATGATGCCGATGGTCATGCCGATGTTGATAAAGGACTGCACCGCGAACCAGATGGCGACGCCCGACGCCACCAGCATGCCGAACTGGTCGTCGGCCCTGGCGGCGATCCTGACCGCGCGCAGCAGCACGATCGCCAGCAGCACGATGATCAGCAGGCAGCCAGCGAACCCGAGCTCGTTGCCGGCGACCGCGAAGATGAAGTCGGTGTGCTGCTCGGGCACGAAGCCGCCGGCGATCAGCTTGCCGTGGAACAGGCCCTGCCCGGTCAGGCCGCCCGAGCCGATCGCGATCTTGGACTGGAAGGCGCTGTAGCCGGTGCCGCGCGGATCGGCAGCCGGATGCAGGAAGGCGGTGAGCCTGCTCACCTGGTAGGCCTTGAGCAAGTGCAGGTTCACGACCGCGAGCACGCCGAGCACGCCGGCCGCGACGATGCCCGCGAGCCAGCGCAGCCTGATGCCGGACAGCGCGATCAGCCCGATCATGAGCGCGAGCATCAGCATCACCACGCCCAGGTCAGGCTCAGCCACGACCAGGACCAGCGGCACCAGGCAGCAGCCGATGGTGGTGGCCACCGCGCGCAGCCGGGGTCTGGTGTCGCCCTGCCGGATCTCCCCCAGGATGATGGCGGCGACCAGGATGATCGAGAGCTTGGCGTACTCAGACGGCTCGATCTGGAACCCGCCGGGCAGCGAGATCCACGATTTGGCGCCGTTCACGATGCTGCCCAGCGGCGTCAGGACCGCCAGCAAGCCGAGGCAGGACAGAACCAGCACCACCGGTGAGTACAGCCGCAGCTGGCGGTAGTCCAGCATGCTGACCCCGGCCATCAGCACGAGACCGATCGCCACGTTCAGCAGCTGCTTGGTCAGGTACGGGTCGGAGGAGGTCATGCCGCTGGTGTCGGTGGCCGACCACACCAGCAGGGTGCCCAGCAGGCTCAGGGCCAGGACGGCCCCGAGCAGGATCCAGTCCAGGTGCCGCAGCGGTGAGCCGGACCCGAAAAGCTGGTGCAGCATCCGCCGGACCCGGCCGCGACGCCCGCCGGGCAGCCCGGGTCCCGGCCGGAAGCCGGTGCGCCGGAGGCCGCGGCCGTCAAGCCGGACCGGCGCCAGCCCGCGGTAGGCGGCCGAGCCTGAAGCCGGCCCGGACGAACGGCGGCCGGCAACGTCCGGGAAGCTGCGCCAGCTCACCGGGCACCGCCCCTGGACTTGCCGCCGACTGCCGTGTCAGCGGGCAGCAGCGCCCACGCCGCCGCGGCGCCGGCACCAGTCGCCGGCTGCGGCAGCGCGATCGTGGCCGCGGTCGTCTGCACGACCTGTCCGGCCGCGTTGACGTGCGGCAGCGCCGGGATGTTGCCGCCCGGCAGCGCGGCCTTCTGGCCTTGCAGCCCGTAGATCGCGTCGTAGATCTGCCGGACGGCCGGGCCGGACACGTCGGCACCGTAGCCAGCATCGGGAATCATGACGACCACCACGTACTTCGGGTTGCTGCACGGCGCGAAGGACGCGAACACCGAGGTTGAGTTCTTGCCGAACACCTGCGCGGTACCGGTCTTGCCGGCCACGCAAACCTTGCTCAGCGGGAAACCGCCGAAGGTGCCTGCCGCCGTTCCCGACGTGATCACGCCCTGCAGCGCACTCCTGATGTAGGCGAGCGTGGTCGTGGACGCGGGCAGATGGCCGGCCACCGGCGGCGTGATCTTCTGCACGACCTTGCCTGCGGGGCTCAGCAGCTCCTGGCCGAGCCGCGGGCTGTACAGGGTTCCGCCATTGGCCAGGGCCGCGTAGGCGCGGGCCAGCTGCAGCGGCGTCACCGCGATGTAGCCCTGGCCGATCGAGGCGATGATCGCCTGGCCGGGCTCCCAGACGTTGCCGTAGCGGCAGTCGTCATACTCGATCTGCTGGACGTAGCTCCCGTTCGCCCGGCCGTACTTGCACCAGTTCTGGCCCTGGTGCGCGTTGTCCTTCCAGAAGTAGTACAGCCACTCCCTGGTCGGGACGGTCCCGACGTTCTCGGCCGGCAGGTCGATCCCGGTCGCCTTGCCGAAGCCCCAGTCCATCTCGATCTTCTGCTCGAACTGGACCGGCGCCTTCGGGCTGGTCACCGTGTCGGCCTTGCGGTTATCGGCCTGCCAGATCTGATAGCCGATGTTGTAGAACACGGTGTCGCAGGACAGCACGAGCGCCTGGTGCAGCGACATCGAGCCGCCATTGCCGAAGTCGTTATTGAAGCTGTGGCCGTCGACCACCGTGGCCGCCGGGCAGTTGTAGCTGCCGTACAGCGAGTCACCGAACTTGATCCCGGCCGTCAGCGTCGTGACCTTGAACGTCGATCCTGGCGGGTACTCCCCCTGAGTGGCGCGTTCCAGGATCGGCTCGCCATCCGCGGTGCCGAACAGCCGCCGGAACTGCTTCTGCGAGATCCCCCCGGTCCAGATGTCGGGGTTGTAGGTCGGGTAGCTCGCCATGGCCAGGATCCGGCCCTTGGTGGTCATGACGACCGCGGCTCCCGAGGTGGCGCCCGGGTTCGCGATCTGCGCCTGCCGGACGGAGTTCCCGAGGATGTTCTGGGTCGCCTCCTGCAGCCGGGCGTTGATGCTGGTGACCAGGTTGTCTCCGGCGACGGGCTTCGTGTCCTTGATCGTCGAAGTGACCTGGCCGGCCGCGTTGACCCCGACCTCGCTGACGCCGGTGGTGCCGCGCAACTGCTTGTCGTACTGCGCCTCCAGGCCGGACTGGCCGACGAGGTCGTCGCCGGTGAATCCGGTCACCGGCTGATGCTGGGCGGCCAGTTCCTGGGCCGTGATCGGCTGCAGGTAGCCGACCAGCTGGGCGGCATCGGTGGCGATCGGCTGGCTGTACCGCGTGACCGGCTGGATGTCGGCGGTCACGCCCGGCAGTCCGCTCTTGTCTTCCAGCACCTGCAGCGCCACGGTCTGCGGCACATTCTGGGCGACCGGGATCGGCTGGTACGGCGAGCCCTGCCAGCAGGGCTGCGAGACGCCCGCCGTGCACAGCCGCACCCGCTCCCGCAGGGTCGCCAGGCTGATCCTCAGGATGCCGGCCAGCCGGGTCAGCTCCGCGGTGCCGCCATCGGACTGCTGGGACAAGGTGGCCATGTTCACCGCGACCACCAGCTCGGACTGGTTCCCGACCATGACCTGCCCGGTGTCGTCGAGAATCTGGCCCCGGACGGACGGCTGGACGATGTCCCTGACCAGGTCCTGGCTCGCCAGCGCGACGTAGCTGTGATGCGCATCGATCTGCAGGTCGTAGAGCCGCACGCCGAGCACGCTCAGCAGTGCGGCCATGATCAGGGCAATGCTCACCAGCCGGCGCCTGGATGCCGGAATCACCGCAATCCTCCCGTCCGCTTCCCGATCAGCCATACGCCCGACCGGCTGCCGACCCGCTGCCGCGCGAGCCAGCGCCCGCCGATCCGGCGGCCGCCGATGCGGCGGCCAGTCAGGAACGACAGGACCGAACGCCTGCCATACCCGAATCTCGGCTGCTTGCCCGTGCGGATGGCCGGGCGCCGCAGCGCGCTGCTCGCCGAGCCGCCGAGCGTGCCCGAGGCTCGTCGTCTTCTGGCCAGCCTCAGCCGCGGGGTACCGCGCAGCCTTCTGCTGGCATGGACGGCGCTGGTGCCGAGGGCGCCGCCGCCGACCAGGCCGGATGCCGGGGCCGACAGGTGCAGCGGCGAAGTGCGGCGGCGGAATCTCGGCACCGCGGCTGTCCGCCGGGCGACCGGGGCAGCCGCGGTCCTGAAGTCAACCCGCGGCACGCCCGCCGAGGGCCGGCGGCCTGCGGCTGAGCGGCTGGCACCGGTCCTGATGCGCGGGCCTGCCGCTCCGGCGCGGGGCTGGGCGCCACCGAACTTGATCTTCGACTGTCCGCGGCTGGCCGGCGCCGCCGGAGGGTGCTGCCGTGCTGCCGAGCCGCCGCTCTCGCCGGCTCGCGGCCGGAAGCCGCGGCCGGACGCTGGCAGCGCGCCCGGATGACGGCCGGGGTAATAGCGCGGGTGGCGGCCGCTGCCCGCGCCGCCGATGGCGGCGTCGCCCCGCCGCCCGTTGCCGAGCCGGAGGTTCGGCGGCGGGCTCACGGCCCGGCCCGGGTGGCGGGCGAGCCCGGACGCCGAGCCCGGCGACGCCGTTGCCGGGCCGCAGCCGGGCGCCGGCCCGCCGCGACCGGTGCGCGTCGCGGGTGCCAGCCGGAACTCGCGGGGTGCCGCCGAGCCAGCCGCTCCCCGGCCCGGGGCCGGTCCGGCCGGACCGGGGTGACAGCAGCCGGGCCCGCTTGCGCTCGTCCGAACGCTGCACCCGGGTCGGCGCGGCCAGCAGCGAGCTCAGCCCGCCGCCGGCCAGCCCGGCCGTCAGCCCGTCCGTGAGCAGGGCGCTGGCCAGCAGCACCAGATACAGGACGAACGGGCAGAGGACCAGGTCGTATCCGATCGTGGCCGGCAGCACGCCGCGCACCTCGGCGAACGTGACCTGCGCCGGCTCCAGTACTCGCGCCAGTGCTGCCATCAGTACCTCGGCCGCGGCCACCACGCCGCCGAGCAGCACGACAGACCGCAGCGCGGACCGCCCGGCGGCGCTGCTCAGCCGCCCGGCAGCCCAGCCCGGCCAGGCAGAAGACCAGCGCGTACTGCCCGATCAGCGCGCTGCCGGGCGGAGCGATATCCAGGCTCAGCCCGGCCGCGAAGCCGATGATCAGCCCGGCCAGCGGGCCTTCAGCCATCGCCAGGGCGCACACGAGCACCAGGACCAGGTCAGGCACGCCGCCGCCGGGCAGCCGCAGCCCGTTCAGGACCGTGAGCTGCAGCACGATCCCGAGCACGATGACGACCGGAGCAAACCAGGCCTTGCGCACGTCAGCCGCCCGGCGTGGGCGTCGGCGACGAGGCGGTCCGATGTGGGTTCCCGGTCGCGCGGTCACCGTGACGGTGACCGTGGGCCCGGGATGCGGCAGCGGCGGCAGCGCCGCGAACCGCGGGTTGTGGCGGGGCGGCACGATGACGATGCCGACAACGCCGAGCGCGGTGAAATTGACGAACGGCCGGACCTCGGCGACCTCAGTCAGCGAGCCCCGGCTGATCAGCCTGGCGATCACCCCGATCGGGACGCCCGGCACGTACGGCTTGTCCCTCACCGAGGCCGACGTCACGAGCTGATCGCCGGTTTTGAGCGCTGCCGAGGAGCTGAGCATCTGCAGCCGCATCAGCCCGCTGCCGCTGGCGGTCGCGCCCGGGCCGGAGACCACGCCCAGCTGGCCGCTCGGCGCCACCGACGCGCCGACCACCGACGCGGCCGAAGTGGCGAGCTCGACGCTGGCGGTCGTCGAGGTCACCGACACCACCCGGCCTACCAGCCCTTGCCCGTTCAGCACCGTCTCGTTAGCCCGGACGCCGTCGGCGCTGCCCACGTCCAGGGTGACGGTCTGCTGGTAGCCGGTGCCGACCGCGATCACGCTGGCCGCCACGATCTTGTACTGAGCCGCCCCGGCAACCAGCAGGAGCTTGCGCAGCTCCGCGTAGTCGGACTTGCTCAGCTCGGCGCCGCTCAGCTCGGCCCGGAGCGTGTCCGCCTGCGCTTGCAGGCTCTTGACCTGCGGCGAGGACGAGCTGCTCCCGGAGAACATGCTGGCTACCGAGTTCGCCGCATGCTCGGCACCGCCGAAGACCGTGCCGCCCGCGCTGCGCAGGCCGCGCAGCGCCGGGTTCGACCCGTCGGAGTAATTCAGCCCGATCAGCGCCAGTGCCGCCACCAGCAGCACGACGAGGACCACACGGGTCCGCCGTGTGTCCCGCACTCAATCACCTCGCCTGCCGCCGTCACCTCATCTGGCACCTGCCGGGGCCGCGAGACCCCGGGCCAGCTAGCGTCTGGCCTCAGGAACCAGGACCTGCTGCAAGGTGTCGAAGTCTTCCACGCATTTGCCGGTGCCGAGTGCGACTGAATCGAGCGGGTTGTCGGTGAGATGGATGGGCATGCCCGTCTCCTCGCGCAGCCGTTCGTCCAGCCCCCGCAGCAGCGCCCCGCCGCCGGTCAGCGCGATGCCGCGGTCCATCACGTCGCCGGCCAGCTCGGGCGGGCACTTGTCGAGGGTCGTCTTCACCGCGTCCACGATGACGGACAGCGGCTCCTCGATGGCGCGCCGGATCTCCTCGGCGGAGATCACGATGGTCTTCGGCAGTCCGCTGACCAGGTCGCGGCCGCGAATCTCGGCGTTCGGCTCGTCGTTGCTCGGCCAGGCCGAGCCGAGTGAGATCTTGATCTCCTCGGCCGTCCGCTCGCCCAGCATGAGCGAGTACTCCTTCTTGCCGAAGCTGATGATGGCCTGATCCAGTTCGTCGCCGCCGACCCGGATGGACTGCGAGGTCACGATCCCGCCCAGCGAGATCACCGCGACCTCGGTGGTGCCGCCGCCGATGTCGACGACCATGTTCCCGGTCGGCTCGTTCACCGGCAGCCCGGCCCCGATAGCGGCGGCCATCGGCTCCTCGATGATGTAGACGCGCCGGGCGCCAGCCTGGTGGCCGGCTTCCTTCACGGCGCTCTGCTCAACGCCGGTGATGCCGCTCGGCACAGCCACCACAATCCGGGGCTTGGCCAGGTGGCTGCGCTTGTGCACCTTCTGAATGAAATAGCGCAGCATCCGCTCGGTCACGTCGAAGTCAGCGATGACGCCGTCCTTCAGCGGGCGGACCGCGATGATGTTCCCCGGCGTGCGGCCGATCATCCGCTTCGCCTCGACGCCCACAGCCACGATCTGACCGGTGTTGGTATTCAGCGCGACAACGGACGGCTCATTCAGCACGATCCCGCGACCGCGAACGTACACCAGGGTGTTCGCGGTACCCAGGTCGACAGCCATGTCGCGGCCCAGAAACGCCATCGCGTTGCTCATCGGGAACAAACACCTTCCAGCCAGATCCTGCAGCTAACAAGTTTTCCTACTGCGCGCGGCTGGCGCTGTCGTTCACGCCACCCGGCTGTCCCGGCACGCGCCGCCTGTCAGCAGCGGCGCGGCAAGGCACCTGGCGCCGCCGGGCCGGCCACCTGCCCGCACCGGCCTGCGAGGGACGATCTGCTCCCCCGTACCAACGCACCGCCGCTGCCGATAGTGCCAACGGCAGGAAAGCCGGACAGGAATCCCCGAAATTGTCACTATCGGCAACCGGTTGCTAGCGCGCAGTAATGCCAATAGCGCACGAGACAACCCGCGATTGCCGAGCCTACATGTCGGTCCTGCACGCGTTGCGGCAGGGCACGCCGGTTGGTCTGCGCTTTGGCAATTAGTGACCTGCGGCGTGCTCGACGCGGTAGCCGAGCCAGATCCCGATGGCCCACAAGGCCGCGAAAATGCCGCCGAGAAAATACATCACCGGCACCACTGAGCCGGATGCGATGACAAATACCTGCAGCAGGCTCCCGCCGATCAGGGTGGCCGGCAGAACGGGCCGGGCCAGCGCCGCGAAGAAGATCGCGGCAACGGCCGCCACCCCGCCAGTCAGGCCCGCTGCCTGCGGGGCGAGGTGGTCAATCTGAACGGCCACCGGAATTGCCAGACCGAGAACGACGGCTTCCATGATCAGCACGGTGGCGCACAGCCGCTTCATTCGAATTCCCCTGACCCGGCCGGGTCGTAGCGGCGGGATTCGCCCCGGACGGCTTCGTTCCCGGCACTATCAGAAAGCAGCAGGCGCGCATCGCCCGCGGTGATCACCGAGCCGGTAATGAGGACCCCGGCATTGCCCGGGCCCCCCTCGACGGCCGCGTCGGCCTCGTCGGCGAGAGTCACGCCGAGCTCGATAGCGTCGTCCAGCCGCTCGGCCACCATGACCCGGTCGGCGCCGAACACGCCGACGGCGGCGTCGGCCAGGGCGGCGGGCGGCCATCGAGCGCGGGGAGGAGTTCGTGGTGGCGATCAGCCGGGTGACGACGGGCTCAAGCTCGTCCAGAATGCCGCTGATGTCCTTATCCTCGCTGACCGCGAGGATGGCGATCAGGTCGGTGAAGCTGAACGCCTCGGTCAGGGCCGCCACCGTTGCCGCCATGCCGCCGGGATTATGACCGGCATCGACGAGCACGACCGGGCTGCGCCGGACGATCTCCAGCCGGCCGGGCGAGCTCATCGTCGCCACCGCGCGGCGCACGATATCCAGGTCGAGCGCGGCCGGCTCGCGATCGCCGGAAGCGGACTGCGCGGCGTCCGGCGTCCTGGCGAAGGCCTCCACCGCCGCGATCGCGGTCGCCAGGTTGCCGGCCTGGTGCGCGCCGAAGAGCGGCAGGTAGAGGTCGGGGTAGTCGCCGAGGAGGCCGCGGATGGACACCTGCTGGCCGCCGACGGCCAGCTCCCGTTCCAGCACGCCGAACTCGACGCCCTCCCTGGCTACGGTCGCGCCGACCTCGGCGATCCGGCGCAGCAGCACTTCAGCGGCCGCCGGCGGCTGCTGGGCCAGCACGGCAATGGCGCCGGGCTTGATGATGCCGGCCTTGTCGGCGGCGATCTGCGCCGACCGTGGTGCCCAGGTAGCGGGAGTGGTCAATCGAGATCGGCGTCACCACCGCGACCGCGCCGTCGGCGACATTGGTGTTGTCCCAGGTGCCGCCCATGCCGACTTCGAGCACGCAGACGTCGACAGGCGCGTCCGCGAAGACCGAGAACGCCATGCCGACGAGGACCTCGAAGAACGACAGCGCGACGTCGTGAGTGGAGTCCACCAGCTCCAGGTAGGGCCTGATCTCGTCGTAGGCATCGGCGAATCGCTCCGCGACAGCGGCTGGCCGTCCACGCAGATGCGCTCGCCGACGTAGGACAGGTGCGGGCTGGTGAACAGGCCGGTACGCAGGCCGCGCGCGCGCAGCAGCGTCTCGGTCATCCGGGCCGTCGAGGTCTTCCCGTTGGTGCCGGTGATGTGAATGACCGGGAAGGCCCGCTGCGGGTCACCGAGCAGGGTGACCAGTGCCGTGATCCGCTCCAGCGACGGGTTGATGGAATGTTCGGGGCGGCGGGCAAAGATCTCCTTCTCGATCTCCCGCAGCCGGCCCTGGTCGTCAGCAGTCATGCCGGGATCAGGCCGTCCCGCCGGCAGCGGCCGGCGCCGGGAGCGCGGCGATCCGGCCGGTGAGGCGGGCCTCCTCGTCCTGCGCGGCGGCCAGCCGGTCCCGGTTCCTGGCCACGACCTGCGCCGGTGCCCGCTCCACGAACGAGGCATTCGACAGCTTCCGCTGCATGGCCTCGATCTCTGCCTGCGCCGCGGCGAGATCCTTGGCCAGCCGCTTGCGCTCGGCCTCGACATCCAGGCCGGCCGCGGTGTCAAGCTCGATCGTGGCGCCCTGCGCCTGCAGCGTCGCCGTCGGGGCGAACCCCGGTCCGGGCTCCGCCAGCCGCAGCAGCGCCCTGATCCGCCCTTCGTGGGCGGCCAGCGCCGTCCCGGCAATCCCGGCCAGCCGGGCGGGCACCTGCTGTCCTGGCCGCAGACCCTGGTCCGAGCGGAACCTGCGGACCTCCGTCACCAGCCGCATCAGCGCCGAGATCTCCGCCTCGGCCACCGGATCGGCTGGGAGCGCCGGCAGCGAGTCGGCCACGCCGTCCGCGACCTGGCCGGGCCAGCGGGCGATGACCACCGATTCGCCGCCGGTCAGCGCCGTCCACAGCTCCTCGGTGACGAACGGCAGCAGCGGGTGGATCAGCCGCAGCAGCCGGTCAAGCACCTCGCCCAGCACCTGCCTGGTCGCGCTGGCCGCTGCCTCGTCCGTGCCGGTCAGCGCGGGCTTGGCCAGCTCCAGGTACCAGTCGCAGAACTCGTCCCAGGCGAAGTGGTAGAGCAGGTCGCAGACCTTGGCGAACTCGAACTGCTCGAACAGCGCATCGGCCTCGGCCGTGACAGCGGCCAGCCGGGACAGGATCCACCGGTCAGGAACCGACAGGCCGACTGGCGGCGGAAGCCCGCGCTCGTCCGCGGCGGCAGTCGGCCGCACGCCATTGAGCTGCGCGAACCTGACGGCATTCCACAGCTTGTTGCAGAAGTTGCGGGAGCCGGCCACCCACTCTTCGCTGACCGCGACATCGCCGCCCGGGGTGGCGCCGCGGGCCAGAGTGAACCTGGTCGCGTCCGCGCCGAAGCGGTCGATCCAGTCCAGCGGGTCCACGGTATTGCCGCGCGTCTTGGACATCTTCTTGCCGTACTGGTCCCGGACCAGGCCGTGCAGCGCCACCTGACGGAACGGCACCGCGTCCTGCGGCCCGGCGGCCGCCATCGCCTGCAAGCCGAACAGCATCATCCGGGCGACCCAGAAGAACAGGATGTCGTAGCCCGTCACGAGCACACTGGTCGGATAAAAGGCCTGCAGGTCAGGGGTGTCATCGGGCCAGCCGAGCGTGGAGAACGGCCACAGGCCCGAGGAGAACCAGGTGTCCAGCACGTCCGGGTCCTGCTGCCAGCCCGGCTCCTGCGGCGGCGCCTCATCGGGCCCGACGCAGACCACCTCGCCGTCCGGGCCGTACCAGATCGGGATCCGGTGGCCCCACCACAGCTGACGGCTGATGCACCAGTCGTGCATGTCGTCGACCCAGTCGAAATAGCGGGCGGCCAGGTCCGGCGGGTAGATCCGCACCCGGCCGTCCCTGACCGCGTCGCCGGCCGCCTGCGCGAGCGGGCCGACCCTGACGAACCACTGCAGTGACAGCCGCGGCTCGACCGTCGTGCTGCAGCGCGAGCAGTGCCCGACCGCGTGCACGTACGGACGCCGTTCGGCCACCACCCGGCCGTCGGCCCGCAGCGCCGCCAGCACGGCCGGCCGCGCCTCGAACCGGTCCAGGCCCGCGAACGGCCCGTGCGCGGTGATCACGCCGCGCTCGTCCATGACGACCAGGCTCGGCAGGTCGTGCCGGCGCCCGATCTCGAAGTCGTCCGGGTCGTGGGCCGGCGTCACCTTGACCGCGCCGGTGCCGAACTCCGGGTCGACGTGAGAGTCGGCGACCACCGGGATCCGGCGCCCGGTCAGCGGCAGCTCGATGTCGCGGCCGACCAGATGCGCATACCGGGCGTCGTCCGGGTGCACGGCAACGGCCGTGTCGCCGAGCATCGTCTCCACCCGCGTGGTGGCCACCACGATCTGGTCGTCGCCGTCGCCGTACCGGAGCGACACCAGCTCGCCGTCGTCATCCGAGTGCTCCACCTCAATGTCCGACAGCGCGGTGAGGCAGCGCGGGCACCAGTTGATGATCCGCTGCGCGCGGTAGATCAGCCCGTCCGAATACAGCTGCTTGAACATCGTCTGCACAGCCCTGGACAGGCCGGGGTCCATCGTGAAGCGCTCGCGGGACCAGTCGACGCTGTCCCCCAGCCGGCGCATCTGGCCGAGAATGCGGCCGCCGGACTCGGCCTTCCACTGCCACACCCGCTCAATGAAAGCCTCCCGGCCGAGATCATGCCGGGACAGCCCGTCCTTGGCGAGCTCGCGTTCGACCACGTTCTGGGTGGCGATGCCGGCGTGATCCATGCCGGGCAGCCAGAGCGCGTTGTAGCCCTGCATCCGGCGGCGGCGCACCAGCGCGTCGATGAGGGTGTGGTCAAGCGCGTGCCCGATGTGCAGGGATCCGGTCACGTTCGGGGGCGGGATCACGATCGTGAACGGCGGTGCCTTGGAGTCAGCGTCCGCCCGGAAATATCCGGCTTCTACCCATGCCTCGTACCGGCGGGTCTCGACCTCGCCCGGGCTGTACTGCGCTGGTAGCTGGGTTGCTTCGGTTCCGGTGGTCACGTCAGCAGAGTCTAGTGCGACGGGAGCGCTGTCCCGTGCGCGAGCGGCAGGCAGCCGGACCCGGCGCTACGCGGACTTCTCGCGCGGGGTGCGGCGGGCAACATCGCGCGGCACCAGGGTCGGGTTCACGTTCTCGAGCACGACCTCGGAACTGATCACGACCTTCTCGACATCCTTGCGGCTCGGCACCTCGTACATGACCGAGAGCAGGACCTCTTCCAGAATCGCGCGCAGTCCGCGAGCACCGGTACCGCGCAGGATCGCCTGGTCGGCGACGGCCTCCAGGGCGTCCTCGGTGAACTCCAGGTCGACGCCGTCCAGTTCGAAGAGCCGCCGGTACTGCCGGACCAGCGCGTTCCGCGGCTCGGTCAGGATCCTGATCAGCGCCTCGCGGTCCAGGTTGTGCACGCTGGTGATGACCGGAAGCCGGCCGACGAACTCCGGGATCATGCCGAACTTGAGCAGATCCTCGGGCATCACGTCGGCGAACGGGTCAGATTCGGTCTTCTCGGTCTTCACCCGCAGGACCGCGCCGAAGCCCATGCCGCTCTTGCCGACCCGCGACTCGATCAGCTTCTCCAGGCCCGCGAACGCGCCCCCGCAGATGAACAGCACGTTCGTCGTGTCGATCTGGATGAACTCCTGGTGCGGGTGCTTGCGGCCGCCCTGCGGCGGCACCGACGCCGTGGTGCCCTCCAGGATCTTCAGCAGGGCCTGCTGGACGCCTTCGCCGGACACATCGCGGGTGATCGACGGGTTCTCGCTCTTGCGGGCGATCTTGTCGATCTCGTCGATGTAGATGATCCCGGTCTCGGCCTTCTTGACGTCATAGTCGGCCGCCTGGATGAGCTTGAGCAGGATGTTCTCGACATCCTCGCCGACGTAGCCGGCCTCGGTCAGCGCGGTCGCGTCGGCGATGGCGAACGGCACGTTCAGCAGCCGGGCCAGCGTCTGCGCGAGCAGCGTCTTGCCCGACCCGGTCGGCCCGAGCAGCAGGATGTTGGACTTGGCCAGTTCGACGCCGTCCTCGCCCGAGCCGGACCGCTCACCACCGGACTGAATCCGCTTGTAGTGGTTGTAGACCGCGACCGACAGGCCCTTCTTGGCCTTCTCCTGGCCGATGACGTAGGAGTCAAGGAACTCGTAGATCTCGCGCGGCTTGGGCAGGCTATCCCACTTGAGCTCAGCGGGCTCGGCGAGCTCTTCCTCGATGATCTCGTTGCACAGATCGATGCATTCGTCGCAGATGTAGACGCCAGGCCCGGCAATGAGCTTTTTAACCTGCTTCTGGCTCTTTCCGCAGAATGAGCACTTCAGCAGATCACCGCCATCACCGATGCGTGCCACCTAGTTACTCCCTCTAGCCTGCTGGCCGGCTGTGAGGCCGGCGATCAAACGAGTTGGGCCTGCGAGTACAACGAGTGCCTGTAGAACCTAGACGGTACCGCGTCAGTGGCCCTAGGGATGCCCTAAGAAACACCGCGCCGGCGCGCCGGCCGCCTGGCGGGCTCCGCCGCAACGAGCGAATGTCGCGTCAGGACGACTTAGGACGACCCTACCTCGCTCTTGCGCTTTATCATCGTCAGAACCTCATCGACCAGTCCGTACTCTTGCGCTTCGTGCGCGGTGAAGAACTTGTCCCGCTCGATGTCACGGCGGACCCGGTCCTCGTCCTGGCCGGTGTGCTTGGCCAGGATGGCCTCCATGGAGGCCCGCATCCGGAGGATCTCCCGTGCCTGGATTTCCAGGTCACTGGACTGGCCGTAGCCGCTCTCGACGGCCGGCTGGTGGATCAGGATCCGGGAGTTCGGCAGCGCGAACCGCTTGCCCTTCGTGCCGGCCGCCAGCAGCACCGCGGCGGCCGAGGCCGCCTGACCCAGGCAGTAGGTGTGGATCTCCGGCTGGATGTACTGCATGGTGTCGTAGATGGCCATCATCGACGTCATCGACCCGCCCGGCGAGTTGATGTAGATGAGGATGTCCCGGCCCGGGTCGATCGACTCGAGCGTGATCAGCTGCGCCATGACGTCATTGGCCGAGGCATCGTCGATCTGCACGCCGAGGAAGATGATCCGCTCCTCGAACAGCTTGTTGTACGGGTTCATCTCCTTGACGCCGTAGGACGTCCGCTCCACGAAGGACGGCAGCACATACCGCGACTGCGTTGCCTGCCGTGCTCCCGGCTGGCGGGAGCCTCCGTATCCAGCGCTCACTTCTGGTCCTCCCTGGCCACTGCTGCCCACGATGCTGGAGCTGCCCATGATCTCCGCCCCGCTCACGAGACCGGCCCGACGGACGGCACCTCGGTCGCGCTCGTGACCACGTGGTCCACGATCCCGTAGTCCTTGGCCTCCTCCGCGGTGAACCACCGGTCGCGGTCGGAGTCCTCCTCGATCTGCTCCACCGGCCGGCCAGTGTGCGAGGCGATCCGCTCGGCCATCAGCCGCTTGAGGAACAGGCTCTGCTCGGCCTGGATCCTGATGTCAGTCGCGGTGCCGCCGATGCCGCCGTGCGGCTGGTGCATCAGGATCGCGGCGTGCGGCATGGCGTACCGCTTGCCCGGCGCGCCCGCGGTGAGCAGGAACTGGCCCATCGAGGCGGCCATGCCCATCGCAAAAGTGGCCACGTCGTTCGGCACGTACTGCATGACGTCGTAGATCGCCATTCCGGCATAGACCGAACCGCCGGGAGAGTTGATATAGAGGCTGATGTCTCGCTTGCCGTCTTCTGACGCCAGCAGGATCAGCTCGGCGCAGATTCGGTTCGCCAGGTCGTCATCGACCTGCTGGCCGAGGAAGATGATCCGGTGCCGCAGCAGGCGCTGGAACAGCTGGTCGCCGAGCGGCTGGACCGGGCTCTCCCCGTTCCGGGCAAGCACCCCGGCGACGTGCTGCAAATCCTCGGGAGGCGTGCTCACGTGTGCTCTCCTCGCTGTAGTTCGTCCGCGCCAGTCATTCAGAGTGACCCTAACCCTCGCCTTCGACCGCGATTGCCGCGCAGGCCCGCTGTTCGCTTACGGCGCACGCTGAGGTGCCATTGTTCGCTGCTGGCAGCCGGGTTCGTTGCTCACTGCGACGGCCGGAACGGGGCCAGGACACCCTCGGCCGCGGCCAGGCGGCAGCACGACGGGCGGGCGGCCCCGTTCCCGTCCTTGCGGTCACGGCGGAGGGCCGGACCCGGTCAGTTCTCGCCGGCGCTGGCGTCGGTGGTGTCCTCGTCCGTGCCGTCGTCGGTTTGCCGTCGGCCGCACGCCGTCCGGCCGCGTCGTCCGCTTCGTCGGCATCGGCCGTCTCGGCCGCGTCGGCGCCTCGTCCGGCCGCCGACGTAGACCGGGCGCCCGGCCTCGTCGACGATGCGGGCGTTCTGCGCCAGCCAGCTCAGCGCGTTCCCGCGCAGGACGTCAGCCGCCACCGCGCCCAGCTGGTTGCCGTCGGTCAGCTGGCGGGCCAGAGCGTCCGGAGCGACGCCCATCCGGTACGCCTGCTCGGTGACGAAGGCGCTCAGCTGGTCGCCGGTGACCTTGAGGTCCTCCTGCGTGGCGATCTTGTCCAGGATGAAGCCAGCCTTGACCGAGCGGCGGGCGTCGGCCTCGAAGTCCTCGGCGAGCTTGGCCTGCGTGGTCTCCGCGGAGTCCAGGTAGGCCTTCATGGTCAGGCCAGCCCGGTCGAGCTGATCCTGCAGGCTGTGGCGCCGCTGCTCGACCTCAGCCTCGACGATGCGGTCGGGCAGCGGGATATCGAGCTGCTCGACCAGGGCCTCAAGCAGCCGCTCCCGCGCCTGGCCGGCCTGGCCCGACTGCCGCATCGATTCCAGCTGCTTGCGGGTGGACGCCCGCAGCTCGCCCACGGTGTCGAACTCGCTGGCCGACTGGGCGAACTCGTCGTCCAGCTCCGGCAGCTCCTTGACCTTGACCGAGTTGACCGTGACCTGCACGTCGGCCGCCATGCCCGCCTGCTTGCCGCCGGCCAGCTCAGCCGTGAAGGTCTTGGACTCCCCGGCCGACATGCCCGCCAGGGCCTCGTCCAGGCCGTCGAGCATGCTCTCCGAGCCGACCTCGTAGGAAACACCGGTCGCCTGCGCATCCTCGACAACCTCGCCGTCGATGCTGGCGGCCAGGTCAATGGAGACAAAGTCGCCGGTCTCCACCGGCCGGTCGACGCCCTTCAGCGAGGCGAACCGCTCGCGGAGCGAGCCGAGATACTCCTCGACCTGGTCGGGGTCAACCTCGGCGTTGTCGACGGTGACGGACAGCGACTCCACGTCCGGCAGGTCAAAGTTCGGCCGTACGTCCACCTCGGCGGTGAACGTGAGCTCTTCGCCGTCCTCCAGCTTGGTGATCTCCAGGTCGGGCTGACTCAGCGGGACGACGTCGTGCTCCGCGACCGCCTTGCTGTACAGCTCGGGAACGGCCTCGTTGACCGCCTGCTCCAGCACCGCGCCGCGGCCGATGCGAGTGTCGATGATGCGCGGCGGAACCCGGCCGGGGCGGAACCCGGGGATCCTGACCTGCCGCGCCACCTCCCGGTAGGCCTTGTCGAGGCTGGGCTTGAGCTCAGCAAACGGAACTTCGATGGTCAGCTTGACCCGGGTCGGGCTCAGCTCTTCGACGTCGGTCTTCACCTGGGGTCGCTTCCTGGAAAAGGGGTTATCCCGCTGGCACGCGCCACGCGGACGCGGCCGGACTGGCACGTCACTCACGGCTACTGGCCGCCAAGTCTAGGCCAGGCCGGGCGTGTTCACCCGCCACGGGTGATGATCACGGGAACTCCGCGATCGCACGATGACCGTACAGGAGTACTCGGGGGCGACCGGGTGCCCGGGCCGTGCGTGCACGGCCGCGGGCGTTACCGGCGGCTAGTTCTCCAGGAGGCAATCATGACGGAACCGCGGACGGGCCCTGGCAGCGAGCCGGGGCAGCCTGGCGGGCCGGGGCGGCCGGGCAGCGGCCCGGCGCCCGGCATGGGCCAGGACAGCATGAACTCCGGAAACACCGACCCGGGGCGGCCGGGAGGACTGGACAGCGGGCACCTGCCGGCTGGCGGCGCGGGCACCGGCGGCCCGGGCACTGGCGGGTCAGCCGCGCCCGGCCCAGGAGCCAGCAGTACCGGAGTCACCACCGCCGCGCGCACGACCGCGGCTCAGGCCAGCGTGCCGCAGCAGTACGGCCGCGAGTCTGAGTACGGCAGCGGCATGGGCGGCGAAGGCGGCGATGCCGGGCGCCAGCGCGCGCGGCGGCATGCTCGGGGCAGCGGCCGGGCGGGCCTGGCCGGCCCTGCTGCTCGGCGCGCTCGGCCTGATCGCAGTCGGCATCGCGCTGCTGGTCTGGCCGAACGCCAGCCTGACGGTCATCGCCATCCTCATCGGCGCGGCCGTGCTCGGCTCCGGCATCGTCCGGATGTACGAGGGCTTCACGGCCAGCAACGAAAGCGGCGGCATGCGGGCCGGCTACGTCGTCATCGGGCTGCTCGCGGTCCTGGCCGGGCTCTACCTGCTGCGGCACCATGCGCTCAGCCTGTTCCTGGTCGCGTTCGTGACCGGGGTGTTCTTCATCGCGCAGGGCATTTCCGAGCTCGGCGTGGCAATCTCGGCCAATGTGCCAGGCCGCGCGTTCCGCGGCGTGCTCGGCGTGTTCAGCATCGCGGCCGGCATCCTCATGGTGGTCTGGCCGTCGATCACGCTGGTCATCCTCTTCACGCTCGTCGCAGCCTGGCTGCTGTTCTACGGCCTGGTACTCGGCGGGCTCGCCTTCGGGCTGCGCAAGGCAGCCAAGGACGCCAAGAAGGACCAGGCGGCCAGCATGACGTCGGCCCGGCCGCTGGCAACAAGCACGAGGTAGCCGATCGGCTGCCAGTAGCAGTCAGTCAGCAGGCGGTGGCCCCGCCCCGGTGCCTGGCGCCGGGCGGGGTTGTCGCCGCGCCGCCCTGATGGGGGCACCGCGGGGCTCACCGGTCAGGCCTCACCGGGCAGGCTAGAGCAGCTCGAGCCGCCGGCCCTGGGCGATGGCCTGCCGCCGGTTCGCCACCCCGAGCTTGCGGTAGACCGAGCTCAGGTGCGTCTTGATGGTGTTGATCGACAGGAACAGCGCTTCGGCGATCTCCTGGTTGGTCATATGCGAGGGCAGGAAGCGCAGCACCGCCAGCTCGCTGTCGGTGAGCAGGGCCGCGGACTGGGTGCCGGCCGGGCGAGGTGCCCGCCCGTCGAAGCGGTCCAGGATCCGGCCCGCGAACCCGGCACACCGGCTGGACGGCGAGATCAGCACGGTCAGCGCCGACCGGACCGGTGAGCCCGGCCGCGATGAACGGCCCGCAGGCATCCTCAGGCTCGGCTGCCGCCAGCGCCTGCGACAGCAGCTCCGCGGCCTCGCTGGCCTGGCCCAGCCGCGGTGGGCAACGACCGCAGCCAGCAGAGCCGCGATCCGGTCGGCCATGGAGCAAGCGCCGGTCACGTCGGCCAGCAGCGGGGCAACGAGCGCCAGCGCGCCCTTGTCGTCGGAGTCGGCGATCAGCAGCCGGGCCTGGCCGACGATCGCCTCCGGCCGCGCCTGCGCGTCGCCCGGGCCCTGGCCGGACTCAGCCAGAGGCGGCCAGGGTGGCCCTGGCCCGCTCCCGCTCGCCGCCGGCCAGGCTGATCTCGGCGTCCAGCGCCGCGATCACCGCCGTGGCCCCGTACGGCCTGCTCGTTCCGGCTCCGGCCCGCCCGAGGTCAGCCAGGCCGGGCTCGGTACGCCCGCGGCCGGTACGGGGCCCCCGTGGTCAGTACGCCCGTGGTCAGTACGCCCGTGGTCAGTACGCCCATGGTCGGTATGGCTACCAGGCAGGCCGGGGCTATAGCCAGCCTGGACCGCCCCGGCCGACGCGTCGGTCAGCCAGCGGACGAGGCCGCGGGCGCCGGCGCAGGTTGCCCTCGGCCAGCGCCAGCCGCGCGCGCAGCAGCCCGCTGACGACCGCGATGGACGGCTCGCCGGCCGGGCGCGGGCTCATGGCCGCCAGATCGGCCTGATCGAGCTGGGCGGCGGCGGCATCGGGCTCGTCTCTGGCCAGGCTGACGGCCGCGCCGGCCAGCGCCAGCACCGGGACAAGGTCGTCGTCACGGCCGTGCGGCCCCTCGGACACACTGGCCGCGAGCCGGGTCGCCGCGGCCAGATCGCCGTACAGCGCGCAGGCGAGCGCTTCCCAGGACTTGCCCCGTTCCCGCAGCAGGAGCAGGCCGCCCGCGGACAACTGCGAGCCGGCGTGCAGGAGCGCCGACCGGGCGAGCTGGGAGTCGAACTCCCGCAGCGCCGCGAAGCCCAGTGCCAGCCACAGCGTGCCGAGCGCGCGGTGCTCGCAGGCGCCGCGCGGCCCGGCATGCGCGCGGGCGGCCAGTTCCCACTCCGCATCCAGCCAGCCGGGTCTCGGCGGCAGCACCGTCGACTGGTAGAGCACCCGCAGGGCCGCCAGCCAGAGATCAGCCTCGGCGCTGTCCTGGCTGTCCGCCGGGCCGGGCCGGCTGGCCAGGACAGACTCAGCCGCCTCCAGATGCGGCACGGCCCCGTCGGCGTCGCCCTGCCACAGCCGGCCCGCAGCCCGGGCGATGGCGAGCTCCGGCTCGGCGGCCAGCCGGTCGCGCGGCACCGCGGCCAGCGCCGCCTCCAGGCCGGGCCCGGCGGGTGACAGCAGCACGGCCGGCCCCGCGTCCCGCAGCAGCTGGACGCCGAACTCCCAGTCACCGACCTCGGCGGCCGCCTGGACGGCCGGGAGCACCTCGCCCCTGGCGGCATGCCAGCGGGCGACGCGGCCGTGCAGCTCGGCGACCTCGTCCGGCAGTTCGCGCCGCAGGTCGGCGGCGAGCACGTCTTTCAGCATCGGGTGGTAGCGGTATTCGCTGGCCTGCGGCGGAGATTGGCTGGACCAGCCCGCTGTCCTTGCTGAGCTGGGCCAGCAGCCGCGCGGCCCCGGTCTCGCCGGTCAGGTCGCGGGCCAGTTCCGGCGACACCGTGCTGGTCAGGCAGGTCCTGAGCATGAAGTTCCTGACCTCAGCCGGGAGCTGGCCGAGCAGCTCGTCCTCGAAGGTAGTCGCCCGCGACGCCGTCGCCGGGCTCGGCCGGGCCGGCCTGATCGGCCAGGCGGGAGTGGTCCGCCGGGTCCGGTCGGCTCCGCCAGGGCGGTCAGCCGCAGCCCGGCCAGCCAGCCCTCGGTCCGCCTGAAGATCTGGTCGCGGTCGGCCGGGCTGAGCGGCCTGCCCAGCATCCCGAAGTACGCCGCGGTCTCCTCGGCCGTGCAGGCCAGCTCAGCCGCCCCGATGTCGGCCAGGTCCCCGGCGAGCCGCAGCCGGGACAGGGCCAGGCCAGGCGCTGAGCGGCCGGCGAGCACGAGCCGCAGTCCGGCTGGCTCGTGCTTGATCAGCTCGTCCAGCCCGGCAAGCGACTCGCCGCCCGCGAGCGCGTGGACGCCGTCGAGAATGAGCAGTACCGGATCGGCGGCCGGCCGCACGACAGCCGAGATCCACTGCGGGATGTCGGCCGCCGCCATCCCGGCGGGCGGCCCCGGCCGACGCCGCTCCGACCGCGGCCATCGCGCCGGACCGGCTCAGCGCGGCGGTGACGTAAGACCAGAACTGGCCGGGATCGGAGTCGGCCTGGTCGAGTGTGACCCAGGCTGGCCGCCGGTTCGCCGGCCTGGCCGTCGCCCACTGGGCCAGCGCGACGGTTTTGCCCGCCCCTGGCGGCCCGGTCACCAGCGTGACCCGGCGGCTGACGGCAGCGTCGATGAGCCCGGCGACCCGGCTGCGCGGCAGCACGGCGAGGCCCGGCCGCGGGATGCGCAGCTTGTCCTCAAGCAGCTCGCTCTCCAGCGGCCGTACCGACAGAGCCGGCCCGGTCACGATGGTCGTCATCGCCCCCCCGAGTGATGGCGTTCGCCAGCAACTGCGTGCCGCAACTGCTTCCGGCGATGGTGAGCTGTCCGCCACCGCTGTCACCCGTCGCGGTGAAACTGCAGCTCAAAGCCCAGTTAACGGCATACCCAGCCAGGTGGCGGACCAATCAGAGCGACCCGTTATGACCGGTTCTGCGGGGACGCGGGCTGCAGTCTGGCGGCGTGATCGGGTTCACCCACGCTGGGTGATGCCCGGCTCTGGCGCCGTCCGTAGCGTCCTGAGAAGAACAACCCGGACAACTGGCCAGCATGCCAGCGATGGCTGTCTGCTCCGGCAGGCGGTTGCGCTCGCAGTAGGGCCAGGTCAGAGGGGAGTGGCTTCATGAGCAGACCACAGGACAAGTCGACTGGCATCCCGACCGGGGCCGAGGGTGAGCAGCAGGGCGCGAAGGTGACCGGACCCGGCACGTCGGCCGGAGCGGCCGCCACCGGCACGTCAGGAACTGCGGGCACTACCGGCGCCAACGCCGGCCCGAGCACGACACCGGGGTCGACCACGACCGGCCTGCGTGAGCGCTCAGCGATGCCGCCCGAGCAGTCCGCCGGCAGCTACCAGCGCGGCACCGCGCCGTCAGCCTCGCACCGGGGCGGCGGGGCGCACGGAACGAGCAGCGGGAGCACGATGGGCGGCGTCCTGAGCGTCGTCGCCGGCCTGCTGACCTTCCTCGCCGGGCTGGCGGCAGTCGTCCGGCAGCACTACTACCCGGTCCTGTCGGGCTACGCCTATACCTGGAATGTCCGTAACTGGGGCATCGTCCTGCTCGTACTCGGCGCACTGCTGTTCGCCGCGGGAGCATGCGCGCTGCTCGGCATGGGCTGGGCACGAGCATTCGGGATCGGCATAGCGGTCCTGACAGCCATCGCCGGCTTCCTGTTCCTGGCCTTCACACCGGTCTGGGGCGTGGTCCTGGTAGCTGTCAGCGTGCTCGCCATCTGGGGTCTGGTGCATGACGGCGATACGCAGCACCAGATGAATTAGCGCCAGGTCAGGTAAGGCCGGCCCGGCCGCGCAGGCGGCGGGCCGCACGACCGAGCGAGCCCCGTCCCCGACGCCAGGGACGGGGCTCGTTCCGTGTGCCAGGACCGGTTCAGGCGCGCGCGGCGTCGGCCTGCTCGGCGGCGATGACCCTGAGCACGGCGTCGATCAGGGCCAGGTGCGTGAAGGCCTGCGGGAAGTTGCCGAGATGCCGCCCGCTGGCAGCCTCGATTTCCTCGGCGTACAGCTGCAGCGGGCTGGCCAGCGACAGCAGCTTCCCGCAGAGCGCGGCGGCCCGCTTCGTCTCCCCGATCATCGCCATCGTCGACACCAGCCAGAACGAGCAGATGGTGAACGTTCCCTCGTCCCCGGCCAGGCCGTCGTCAGTCTGCGATTGCCGGTACCGCAGCACCAGCCCGTCGACGCTCAGCTCGTCCGCGATGGCCAGCACGGTGGCGCGCACCCGGTCGTCGTCCGGCGGCAGGAAGCCCATCAGCGGGACCAGCAGCGCCGACGCGTCCAGCGCGGTCTCGCCGTAGCTCTGCACGAACACGCCCCTGTCGTCCACGCCGTGCTTGCAGATCTCGTCGTGAATCTTGTCCGCGGCCGCCCGCCAGCTGGCGGCAAGCTCGTCCTCGCCCCTCCCCTTGGCCAGCTTGGCCCCGCGGTCGACGGCCACCCAGCACATGACCTTGGAGGCGGTGAAGTGCCGCGGCTCCCCGCGCACTTCCCAGATGCCGCGATCAGGGTCGCCGACGACGTCAAGCGCGTTCTCGACCAGCTTGCACAGGGCCTGCCAGGCGAGCGGCCCGATCTCAGCCGCGGCGTTCTCGAAGTACAGCGCGATGGCCTCCATCGCCATGCCCCACACGTCGTGCTGCTTCTGGTCGTAGGCGCCGTTGCCGACCCGGACCGGCCGCGCGCCCTCGTAGCCGCGCATGTGGTCGAGAAGCTGCTCGTGCAGATCGCGCTCGGTGTCGATGCCGTACATGATCTGCAGCGGCCCGGCGCCGATCGCGTCCATCAGGAACGCGAAGTAGCCGAACGCCTCCCAGTCAAAGCCGAGCTTGTACAGCGCGGACAGCATGAACGCGGAGTCCCGGATCCAGGTGAAGCGGTAGTCCCAGTTCCGCTCGCCGCCGGGTGCCTCCGGCAGCGACGTCGTGGCAGCCGCCATGATCGCCCCGGACGGGGAGTAGCTCAGGCCCTTGAGCGTGAGCGCGCTGCGCTCCAGGTACGGCCGCCACGGATGGTCGGGCATCTTGGAATTGGCGTGGCGCAGCCAGTCCCGCCAGACGCCGATCGTCTGGTCTACCTCGGCCTCGGCAGCGGCGACCGTGCTGAGCTCGGCGCCCTTCCAGGACAGCGCCGCGAACGCGGTCTCGCCCTCGGACAGCGCCGTCCGCGCGCTCGCCCTGGCGCCGCCGAGACCGAGGTTGAGGCTGGTGCACAGGACGAGCTCGGGCTGGTCATCGAGCGTGCACGAGGCGATGCCGTAGCCGTCGCCCCGGTAGCTCCAGGCACCGGAGAACCGGCCGTAGTCGAACAGCGGCATGCAGTCGAGCATCAGGTCGACCTGGCCGGAGATGCAGGTCGCGGTCCTGACCAGCATTCCGCGCCCGGTGTAGTCGCCGGGCGGCCTGCGCTGGCCCTCGATCCGCTGACTGCCCTGCCACGGGCCCATCACCAGCGCGTCCCTGATGACCATCCAGCCGGTGGCCGTGCTCCACGTGGTCTCCAGCACCATCGACCCGGGCAGGTAGCGGCGCTGGGCCGGAACCTTGGAGTGCACGGGACCAAACCGGAAGAAGCCCGCGGATCTGTCCAGCAGCGTGGCGAACACGCTGGCGGAGTCCGGCCGCGGCAGGCACATCCACTCGACCGCGCCGTCGGGCGCGACCAGCGCGGTGGTCGTCCAGTCGGACAGGAAGGCGTAGTCGGCGATGGGCGGGAACGCAGATGGCGCGGACGGCTGCGGCGGGGCGTCGGGCGGTGAGATGACAGACATCCTCGGGTGATTCCCTGCTGGGCTAGCCCGGCCTCACCCGTTCCGGATGACTTGGCTCACCCGCAGCCGGTGAGAGGGTCATGCCTTCGCTGCTAGCTCACCACGCCGGCCAGGCCGAGGATGCCGTTGATCGTCAGCAGCACGCCGCCGACCCCGAGGGCGCCGGTGGTGAGGATGTGCCCGTGGGCGCGCAGCCAGTCGTCAAAGCCGCGGAGCACCCGGCCGGTCCGCTCCGGCGCGATCAAGTACAGGATGAGCGGCAGCCAGACGAACATCACGGTGATGAAGATGACCACGGCAATCCCGAGAATGCTATCGGCCAGGCTCTCCTTCGACGTCGCCACGACCTGGATGGCGGAGATGAACGTCAGCGACGGCGCGTAGACAAGCAGGCCGACGAGGAAGGCTGTCTTGGGGCCCGGCTTGGCCAGCAGCCGGGACATGATGCCCTTGCCCTTCTTCTTCGGGTTGGGCGGCTTAGGACCGCGCCGGAACAGGTACGCGCCGCCTATCAGCATCAGCACGCCGAGGCCGAGCCTGATGCCGTATCTGGGCTGGCGCTGATGGGGCTTGTCCAGGTGGCCGGCATGCAGGGCGACGAAGATGACCGTCGCCATGATCACGGTGATCACGAGGGCGCCGGTCAGGTAGAACAGCACGGTCCGGTGCGGGTTAGCGGCGCCCAGGAAGACGGCCGAGACGAGGATGGCGGTCGGCGTCAGCGCCGCGAGTACCGCCAGCCCGGCTGCCTGTTCTAGCACGGCGGCCGATCCGCGCCGGCCGGAAGCACGGCTCGTGCTGCCAGTCCGGCAGGAGCGCAGCCCCCGGCGATGACCGTCATCCCGGCAACATGCCCGCGGCCGGCCCCTGGCGTCTCACCCGGCACGGGTGAACGGCGCGCAGCGGGCGAACCGCCCGTCGCCGCCAGAGCCGTTGCATCACGACCCAACGGGGGTATGACCGGCCAGCACGCCGATCCCGGAGCACCGCATCTCGGATACGAGGGGACACACCAGGCAATGAGCGTCACCCAGCCCGTGACGGCACTGTCCGCGGCGGACCCGGCAGCGGCGGGCCCGGCCATGCCAGAGCCAGCCACGCCGGACCGGAAGGCGCCCCGTCAGGTACCCACCGCCGGGATGACCTGGCTCCCGGCGGGCACATTCGCGGCCGGACCAGCAGGTCCGCTGCCAGCCGAGCGCACGGAGCGCACCGTCACAGTCGACGGCTTCTGGATCGACACCCGACCGGTCACCGTTGCCGAGTTCCGCCGCTTCGTGCGCCAGACCGGGTACGTCACGATGCCTGAGCGGCGGGCCGGACCGGACGCCGGACCGGACGGCGAGCCGGGATCGCTGGTCTTCAGAGGCCGGCCGCCGGGACCAGAGTCCGGCTGGCGCTACCTGGCGGGCGCCTGCTGGAAGCACCCGGACGGGCCGGACAGCTCGGTCCGCCGCCGCGACCAGCACCCGGTGACGCACGTAACGCACGCCGACGCGGCGGCCTACGCAGACTGGGCGGGCAAGTCGCTGCCGACGGAGGCAGAGTGGGAGTACGCCGCCAGGGGCGGCCTGGACCGTGCGGCCTATGTCTGGGGCGACGATCGCGAGCCCGGCGGGCGGCCGATGGCCAATACCGGGCCCGGCAGTTCGCCCTGGCACAAGCTGCTGCTCGACGGCTATGCGGGTACCTCACCGGTCACCACCTTCCCGGCGAACGGCTACGGGCTCTACGACATGGCCGGCAACGTCTGGGAATGGACCTGCGACCGGCTCGGACAGCCCCGCCCGGCGCCGGCGCAGGCGTCCGCCGGGAACGGGGCGCCGGCCGGGAACGCTGACCCCTGCTGTCTTCCGTCCGCCCGCCCGAGCGCCGCTCCGGCGCCGGCGCCGGGCGGCGGACTGCCGCTTGTCGTTGTCAAAGGCGGCTCACACGCCTGCGCGCTGCCGCACTGCGACAGCTTCCGGCCCGCCGGGCGTCAGGCCCTCACTGCCGCTTACTCGGCCAGCCACCTCGGTTTCCGCTGCGTGCTCAGGCGGCCATAGCTGCCCGGTCAGCCTTCCTGCGGGCCGGCCGCCTCACCGTGATGCTGACCGCCTGCGGGCGCAGGCCCGGATATCCGGCCCTGCGCCCGCTGCCGGAAGAATCCGGAGATGATGCTCACGGCCGCGCCAAGGAACACCAGGTTGAAGACGATCTGCAGGGTGACGGCCGAGCGGGCGAGCTGGCCGACCGGGTGCACGTCACCGAAACCGACCGTCGCCAGCGTGCTGACGTTGAAGTACAGCGAGTCGGTCTTGGTCTGCAGCTCAGCGAACTGAGACGGCAGTTTCGACACCGACAGGTCAGCCCAGGAGAAGAACAGGACTGTCAGCGTCAGGAGCAGCACCAGCCCGCGAATCCGGGCGTCCTCGCCGGCTCTGAGCAGGCGCTGGATCGCTGTGATGATCAGGATGCCGAGCACGCCCGCGCCGGAGAAAAACATCACGGCCCACGAGTCGCGGCTGAGCGTCGAGGGCACCGGGATGACGTAGTAGACCCACGTCGCCAGCGCGATCAGCAGCACCGACAAGACGGCGCTCCGCACCCGCACGGGCGACGGGCTCACCGCGGCTCTCCGGCCGGCGGGACCGCGCTCTCGGCTCGCATCTGCCGATTGTGGCACGCCACGGCCGTCCGGTGAGCGTGCTGGGGGTCGCGCCGGGCCGCCTTGTCAATCGGGCCGGGCTATTTCGCTGGCGGAAGGCCGAGCCGCCCGATGACGTCGGTGACGAGCTGGCCGGGTGACCCCTCGCTCGCCGGCACGGTGTACACCTGCCGCTCGTCCGCAGCAGGGGGCTCGAGCGCGGCGAACTGGCTGGCCATCAGCGGTTCGTGAAAGAAGTGGCCCTTCCTGGCATGCAGCCGGGCCTCGTCCTGTGCCTGCGTGATCGTGAGGAACACCATGATGGCGTGATCACGTCCGCCGAGCAGCTCGTCACGGTAGCGTCGCTTCAGCGCCGAGCAGGCCAGCACGGCCGACTGACCGCTGGCGATGATGTCATCCATCCAGGATGAGATCGCGGCCAGCCACGGCTCGCGGTCGGCGTCGGACAGCGGCAGCCCGGCGCGCATCTTGGCCACATTCGCAGCCGGATGAAACGAGTCGCCATCGGCGAACTGCCAGCCCAGCCGCCGGGCCAGCAGCTGGCCGACGGTTGTCTTTCCGCTGCCGGCCACGCCGGCGACCACCACGATCATCGGACGCGAGCCTAACGTGCGACCCTGTTCCCTGGGGCATCGCCAGCCGGAGGGAGCAACCTCATGTCGGCCCAGCACGTGGACGCGCTCGTGATCTTCGGGGCAACCGGGGACCTGGCCAAACTCGAGACCTTCCCGGCGCTGGTCGGCCTCGTCGAGCGCGGCGTGCTGGCCGTGCCGGTGATCGGCGTTGCCAACAGCGGCTGGGGGCTCGGCCAGTTCCGCGACTATGCCGTCGCGTCGCTGAAACTCAATCATCTGGACCCGGCCAGCCCGGCGGCGACCAGGATGCTCAGCCTGCTCCGCTACGTCGACGGCGACCTCGATGACCCGGCCACCTATCAGGCGATGTCAGCGGCTATGGGCGACGCGCACAACGCGCTGTTCTACCTGGAAGTGCCGCCTCCGCTGTTCGGCCGGATCGCCGAGGGCATCGCCGGCGCCGGCCGCGCGACCGGCGCCAGCGTCATGGTGGAGAAGCCGTTCGGCACTGACCTGGCCAGCGCGATCGCGCTGAACAAGACCATGCACCAGTACTTCGCCGAGGACGCCATCTACCGTGTCGATCACTGGCTGGGGCTGGAGCCGGTGGAAGACCTGCTGTTCGTCCGGTTCGCCAACTCGATCATCGAGCCGCTGCTGAACCGGAACCACGTTGCCAGCATCCAGATCACCATGGCCGAGGCGTTCGACGTCGCTGACCGCGGCAGCTTCTACGACAAAACCGGCGCGATCAGGGACGTCATCCAGAACCACATGCTCCAGGTCCTGGCCACGGTGCTGGCCGAACCGCCGGACGGCAACGGCCTCGGCCGACTGGCGGGACGTGAAGTCACAGATTGTCGGCGCGCTCGAGCCGCTGGACCCGCAGACCACCGTCCGCGGCCAGTACGACGGTTACCTGGGTGTCCCCGGCGTCGCGCCCGCCAGCACGACCGAGACGTATGCCGCCGTCCGGCTGGCCGCCCAGTCCTGGCGCTGGGCCGACGTGCCGATCCTGATCAGGGCGGGCAAGTGCCTGCCTGTCACCGCCACCGAGGTCATCTTCCGCTTCCGCCGGCCGCCGCACGATGTCTTCAGTCTCGGTGCGGAGACCGGCCTCAACCAGCTGCGGGTACGGGTGTATCCGGACGAGCAGGTCGGCGTGACGCTGGTCGGCAAGAAGCCCGGTCCCGACCTGGCACCGCAGGTGCGCGAGCTCGCCTACACCGGACAGGCCGCGGAGCAGATGATGCGCCCTTACGACCGGCTGATCGGCGCTGCCCTGAGCGGCGACCGGTACCTGTTCGCGCGGCAGGACACGGTCGAGGCCGCCTGGCGGGTGGTCCAGCCCGTACTCGGGGACGCCGTTCCTGTTCGGCCTTATGCTCGCGACAGCTGGGGACCGTCTCAGGCCGACGCGCTCGTGCCGGCTGGCGAAGCCTGGCACAACCCGGTCGCCTAGGCCCGCCGGACAGGACAGTTGTGGTGACGAGTGAGGGGCCGCCGCCGGGAGCGGCGTCAGCCGGGACTCCGGCCGAGTCTGAGCCGGATCCGCGGTTCACGCTGGCCAACGAGCGCACGTTCCTGGCCTGGAGCCGGACAGCGCTCGCGCTCGTGGCAGCCGGCCTCGGCATTGTGCAGCTGCTGCCGCCGTTCCCCGGCGTCCCGTTCGGCCGCCACCTGCTCGGCGTCCCGCTCATCGTGCTCGGTGCCGTTCTCGCGGTCGCGGCCTACTGGGAGATGACGCGGAACCAGACGGCCATGCGACGCGGCCAGCCGCTGCCGCGGTCGGTCGTGCCGCGCTTGCTCGCGATCACGATCGCCGGCGTCGCCGTGCTGGCCGCCGTCGTCGTCCTGGTGTCGGCGATCCGGTAGGCGAGGGCATGCCCGCCGATCCCGGCAACGGCCGCGCCGGCCCGGACGATCCGGACGAGGGCGGCAGTGAGCCCGCCGACCGGACCCGGCTCGCCTGGACCCGCACCGCGATCGCCTTCGCCGCCATCGGCGGGGCCATGCTGAGGTCAAGCCCGGCAGGCGGGGCGATTGTGGTCGCCCTGAGCGTTCCGGTGTGGGCGGCGGTTCGCGGCACCGGGCGCGCGGGCGGCGGCGCGTCCCGGCTGCAGTCTCCGGCTCGTGATGGCTACCGTCGTGCTGGTAGCGGCGGTCGCGTTCATTATCGCGCTGACCGGTCATCAGCCCGGCAGCATTGAGGAGTTGTTCCGCGGCCGGTAACGATCAGCCGGTCCAGCCGGCCGCGCCAGCTGCCGGCAACCGATCTGTGAGTACATGTCAGGCGATGCCCGGGGGGCCGTGCCGCCGGAGCGCACCCGTCATGCGGTCTTCATGTTTGCCGGGTAGACCTATCGCCGATATACCCCGCTGGGCGGGGACACCGTTCTCGAACCAAGCAGCACGCGTGATGGGGGAACGCCGAGTGCCGAGGTTGACATCGCCAGGTCCGCAGAAGACCGCACCAGAAAGCGAGCCTGCCGGGCCTCAGCCGGCCGCGCCCGCAAGCGCAACTGGGTCCCGCACATCCCGCGGCGCCGGTGGTCGCGGCTGGTGTCCTCGGCACTGATCATCGTGCTCATCCCCGTCGGCTGGTCGGTCGGGCATGCGCTGATCATGCCGGGCGGCGGGTCAGTATCGCAGCGCCTTGCGGAGTGGGCCCGCGACCACTATCTCGGTCCGCTGGTCACGCTCGGTGAATGGATCAGCTATCAGCCGCCCAAGGTTGGCGGCAAGCCCGCGTTCGCGCTCACCGGACCCTCGGCTGCGGTCAGCGCGGCCGCGAGGGCCGGCGCGCGCAAGCGGGCCGCGGCGGTCACGTACGCTGCGCCCAGGCGGCTCGCGTCCATGGCCGGAAAGCCGTTGCGCGGCGAAGGGGTCTGGCGGGTGCTCGCAACCGTCCACGGCGCCCCCGCCATCTACGGGACTTACCTGCGGCCGAGCCGCGTCTATTCGTCCTATGTCGCCGGAATCGTGTCCATGAACCAGAGCCTGGTGCGATTCCAGCTGCGCCCCGGTGCCGAGGATCCGGGTCCCGGACCGTGGAAGGCCTCGGATTACATCGCACCAGGAATGCGCCGCGGCCTGCTGGCCACGTTCAACGGAGGTTTCAAGATCGACGTCTCGGGCGGCGGCTTCTACCTGAACGGAGCCCGCATGGGCAGGCTGACTCCGGGGATCGCGTCCATGGTGTACTACCGGGACGGCAGGATCGCGATCGGCAACTGGGATCGCTCCGTCCGGATGACGCCGGACGTGGTCGGCGTCCGGCAGAACCTGCATCTCATCGTGTCCGGCGGGCGCGTGCCGGCATCCGTCGACTACAACGTCGAGACGAGCTGGGGCGCGACCCTGGGCGGGGGCTACTACGTGTGGCGGTCTGGCATCGGAATCACCCGCGACGGCCGGGTGATCTTCGCCTACGGCCCGGCGCTGAACGTACGTGAGCTGGCCGAGATGCTCCGTCACGCGGGCGCCGTCACGGCGATGCAACTCGACATCAACCCAGCCTGGATGTCGTACATGTACTACCTGCATGACGAGTCGGCTCATCCGCGGCCAGTGAACCTGCTGCCGACCCAGCTGGAGCCAGCCGACCGGTACTACTACCCGAACAGCCGTGACTTCACGGCGGTCTACGCCCGATGAACACCAGGACGACAGAGACTGGCTCGAGCCAGCCTCCGGTAGCGGCCGCCCCGCGGCCCACGCCCTGGCCGCTCGCGCTCGCCGGCCTGCTGGCCGCGGCCCTGCAAGCCACCAGGCCGCGGCAGTGGCCGAAGAACCTGCTGGTCTTCGCTGCTCCGCTAGCCGGAGCCACGCTCGGCCGACGGGATGGCCTCGGGTACGCGCTCGCCGCTTTCGCCGCCTTCACGGCAGCGTCGGCCGCCGTCTACGTGGTGAACGACATCCTGGATGCCGAGCGCGACCGACTGCACCCGGTCAAGCGGAAGCGGCCCATCGCCTCAGGCCGCCTGCCGGTACCGGTCGCCTGGGGCCTCGCGGCCTTCTGCCTGGGGCTGGCAATGCTGATCAGCCTGGCGATCAGCGAGCCGCGGCTGGCGGGCGTGATCGGCGCCTACGTCACCGTGTCCCTCCTGTACAGCCTGGTACTGAAGCACATCGCCGGGGCCGAGCTGACCATCGTGGCGCTGGGTTTCGTGCTCCGCGCCCTCGGCGGCGCCGTCGCCACTCACGTGCCGCCGTCGCCGTGGTTCCTGACTGTCTGCAGTCTCGGCGCGCTGATGGTGGCGATCGGCAAGCGCTACACGGAGCTGACCGTGCTGGGCGAGGCTGCCGTGGCCCACCGGCCGGTAATGCGCTGGTACCGGCCCTGGCTGCTGCGGGGCGGCCAGCGCGTCGTCACCGGCCTCATGCTGGTCGCCTACGTGCTCTGGGCTCTGAGTGAGCCCGATCCGTGGATGCGGGCCTGGCATCTCGTCAGTGCCGTGCCGCTGGCGGCCGCGCTGACCCGGTTCGACGTCCTGACCGGCAAATCCGGCGGCCGCCCGGTGGAGGACCTGATCGCCAGGGATCCGGTCATGCTGTGCTGCGAGCTGGCCTGGCTGACGCTGTTCATAACGGGGCTGTGATGGCGATACTGATCGCAGCGGGAGGGCTACCCGGCACCACGGCGCGGCGCGGCCCGCGCGTACGGTTCCGGTCTGACCGTGGACGTAGGGTCGGCCTATGCTAAGCACCCGGCCGGCCCGGCGCCGGCGGTCGGCATCCGACGCTGCCGCAAGCGCCTCGCGAGCGCCTCGCAAAGTACTGCTGATCGGCGGCAGCAGCGAGATCGGGCTGGCGATCCTCGGCGCCCTGCCGCTCGGCCCCGGCCACGGAGGTACTGCTCGCCGGACGTCATCCGGCTCAGCTGAGCGAGGCGGCCGGAACGCTGCCCGGCCAGGTCTCGGTACTGCCCTACGACGCATCCGACCCGGACGGCTATCAGGACCTGACCGCGGGCGCGGTCAAGACCGGCCCGGTTGACCTGGTCATCTCGGCCGTTGGCGTGCTCACGCCGCAGGAAAGCATGGACGCCGCTCCGCACCTGGCCGGAGAGCTTATCCAGGCCAACTTCAGCAGTCACGTGACCGCCCTGCTCGCCATCGCCGCCCGGATGCGCGAAGCGGGCCACGGCACCATCGTCATCCTGTCCTCGGTCGCGGCGATCCGGCCGCGCCGGGCCAATTTCGTCTACGGCGCGGCGAAGGCCGGCCTCGACGCGTTCGCGCGCGGGCTGGCCGACTCCCTGGCCGGCTCGGGTGTCAGGGTCGTCCTGGTACGGCCGGGATTCGTCATCGGCCGGATGACCGAAGGCATGCCGGCCGCGCCGCTGTCATCGACGCCGGCGCAGGTCGGCGCCGCCGTCGCGGCCGGGCTGGCCGGGCCCGCTGATGTCATCTGGGTGCCGCAGTCACTGCGCCTGGCCGCCGTCGTCCTGCGCCTGATCCCGCGCCCGCTGTGGCGCCGAATGCGCAGGTAGCGGGCGGTATGCGAGTTCTGGTCGCCGAGGACGATCGCGGACTACGCGAGGTATTGTCTCGGGGCCTGCGTGAGCGCGACTACGTAGTCGACGCGGTCGGCGATGGCGAGGAAGCCGTTCGCTACCTGCGCAGCTACGAGTATGAGCTCGCCATCCTCGACTGGCGGATGCCGGCCATGTCCGGCCTCGACGTGGTGCGCTGGATGCGCCTGCACAAGCTGCCCACACCCGTGCTCATGCTGACCGCCCGCGACGCTCACGCCGACCGGGTGACCGGGCTGGACGAGGGCGCGGACGATTACCTGGTCAAGCCATTCGATTTCGCCGAGCTGCTGGCGCGGCTGCGCGCGCTGCAGCGCCGTCCGTCCGCGGTGCAGGCGCCCGAGCTCGCCATCGGGGACCTGCGGTTTGACCCGGCGAGCCGCCAGGTCCTGGTGGCCGGCCGGCAGCCGGCGCTGACCGCCATCGAGTTCAGCATCCTCGAGCTGCTGGTCCGCAAGTCTCCTGCTGTCGTCCCGCGCCGGTCGATCGCGGTCAACGTGTGGGACGACGAGGCGGACGCAATGGGCTCGAACACCATCGACGTGCACCTGGCCCGGCTGCGGGCCAAGCTCGCCGGGGGCATGGTGCGGATCGAAACCGTTCGCGGTGTCGGCTACCGGCTGGTGGAGCGGTAGTGGCGCGGCTGCGCATCCCGAAGGAAGTCACTCACGCCGCGAAAGTAGCGGCCGCAGCATGCCTGTTCGTCGGGATCGTCTACGCGGCCTGTGTCGCCGTGCTCGACCACGTGGTCGAGTCCCGGCTGACAGCGGCCGTCGACGCGCGGCTGACCGAGCGGCTCAGCGACGTCAGGGAGGTCGGGCTGCAGGGTTCGGGCGCCGACGATGACGACATCGACGCGACACCCGTCTATCTGTGGCGGCTGGCGGCCGGGCTACGGGCGCGCCGTGCCGCTGAGCCCGGCCGCGCCCGTGCTCCCGGCCGGCTTCGGCCTGAGCCCCGGCAAGACCGTGACCATCCGCACGTCGCGCGGGCTGTTCCGGCTGGCGGCCGGAACCGCTGGCAGCACCCGCCTGGTCGCCGGGCAGAGCCTGCAGAGCGACGAGCATCTGACCAGCCTGCTCGAGGCGGGCGAGGCCCTCGCCGCTCCGGTCCTGCTGCTCGCGATGTTCGTCGGGGCTCTGACGATCGGCCTGCGGGCGCTGTCGCCGGTTGAGCAATCGCGCAAGCGCCAGCTGGAGTTCACCGCGGACGCGTCGCACGAGCTCCGGACACCGCTCAGCGTGATCAGCGCGGAAACGTCGGTCGCGCTGAGCTCGCGCCGCACCGCCGCTGAGTATCAGGCCGTCCTCGGCCGGCATCGACGGCGAAAGCGACCGGCTGCGGAAGATCGTCGAAGACCTGCTCTGGCTCGCCCGCTTCGACTCGGCGCCGCCTGAGCCGAGTGACGAGCCGCTGGACCTGACGACGATCGTCAGCCAGTGCGCGGACCGGTTCCGCGCCGTGGGGACAACCCACGAGTTCGATATCCAGGTCGTCGCGGTCGGCCCGGCACCCGCCTGGATCAGCGCACCGCCGGACTGGATCGACCGGCTGACCGGGGTGCTGGTCGATAATGCCTGCCGCTACGCCGGTGCCGGCGGGACCGTCAGGATCAGCATCGGCCAGCGCGGGACCAGGGTCACCCTGACCGTCGAGGACAGCGGGCCGGGCGTGCCCGCCGAGAACCGGGCGCGGCTGTTCGACCGGTTCCACCGCTCCACCGTTCAGGGCGGCAGCGCGGGCCTGGGCCTCGCGATCGCCGACTCCATCGTCCGCTCGACGGACGGCCAGTGGCGCGTCGGCGACTCCGATCTCGGCGGCGCACTGTTCGACGTGTCCTGGCGCCGGGCTAACCCGCGGCACTCAGCCGCCGGCGGCGAGCGCAGCGCGCGGTCGCCGGGCCCGCTGGCTCCGGCCGGTCAGCCCGCGGCCGAGTCGGAGCCGAGGCAGTCGGAGCCGAGGCCGCCGGAGCCGAGAAGCCGCCGGGAGCCGGAGAAGCAGGCGGCGAGCCGGACGAAGCGGCCGACGCCGCCGGAACCGCCGGCGGCGGGGCTCCGTCCGGCGCGGCCGGCGCTCGCTCGGCGGGCGGATCCAGCCGCAGCACCGTGGCGTAGGACGTCACGACTGCGACGATGACCAGCGGCATGATCGCCAGGCCATCGGAGAACAGCATCAGGCACGCCAGCAGGACCGACGTGAGCGGCAGCCGGAGCATGCCGACCGTCATCGCCCCCATGCCGATCCCGAGTGCCGGGATGACCGGCAGGCCGGGCAGATGCGACATCGCCGCGCCGCCAGCCGCCCCGACGAAGATCGCCGGGAAGATCGGTCCGCCGCGGAAGCAGCTCAGCGAGGCGCTGTAGGCGAGTGCCTTCAGCGCCACCAGCAGGAGCAGGGCCGCGAGCCCGTAGCCGGCGACGTGCTGGACGAACGGCCCGAGCTCGTTTTGGCCCGAGAACAGCACGTCGTCCGTTGGCTTGCCGGTGACCTGGCTGAACACCACGGCCGCAGCCGCGACGAACAGCCCGGCCGCGGGCGTCCAGAACAGCGCCCTGCGCTCAGTGAGGCCGCGCAGCGCGAGGGCGGCGCGGCGGATGCCGACGCTCAGCACGGCCGCGGCGAGCCCGGCCGCGATCGCCCAGCCGAATTCAGCCAGATTCGGCCGGGCGAAATGCGGCAGGCCGCCGATGCCCAGCGAGAACGTGCCCAGCCCCGACCAGCGGCCCAGGCCGACGAAGATGAGCGCGCCGATGCCGGAAGCCAGCAGACCGGGCACGAGGACAAGCTCGAGCGTTGCCCCGCCGAGTGCGGTCGCCTCCATCAGCAGGAACGCGCCGGTGATCGGCGAGCCCAGCAGCGTGCTCACGGCCGCGAAGCTGCCAGTCGCCGCGACCACGCCCTTGACCTGCGTCGTGGCCGCCTTCTGGATCCGCCCGACGGCCCAGGCGCCAAGCCCGCCGCCGAGCGCGATCAGCGGCGCTTCGGGCCCGAGTACCGCCCCGAAGCTGAGGGTGGCGAGCGCCGCGAGCACGATTCCCGGCAGCTCGCTGCCGGTGGCGAAACTGCCGCCGGCCTTGAATCCGTCCGCGGGCGAATGTCCGCCCGTTCCCGGCAGGTACCTGATCGCAAGGGCGGTCAGCACGCCGCCGATCGCCAGCAGCGGGAAGGGCCACCACGCCGGTACGGAACTGAAGCCCAGCTCGCCCGGCAGGCTGCCGTACAGCCAGTGCTGGAGCTTGCTGACCGCAGCCAGGAACCCCCAGGCCACGGCCGAAATCGGCACGCCGAGCAGCGCCGCCAGCGCCAGAAGCCGCAGGTAGGCGCGGCTGCGCAGCAGCGCGACAGCATCAGCGGGCGTGGTCAGCTGCGTTCTCCCCCGGCGGCGGCCAGAACTCGGGCCGCCGGGTTCCGGCGGCGTTCCCCGCGGGTAATGTGCCCGTCCGGCCCGCAGTTCACTCCCCGCCGCTCACTCCCTGCCGCCGGGCGGGACGGTGGCGCGGGTCAGCCGGGAACGGTCGCGCCGGGACCGGGAACGCTGCGCGCGGTGGCCGCGCTAACCTCGCCTCCGCAGTCCGGGCAGCGGAGCTCGGCGTCGGCTGACCTGGCCGCAGGTCGTGTGCAGCAACAGTACGGACGGGCCGGCCGGGCCCGTGGCCCAGTCATCGCCCCACTGCTGCAGCGCCGCGATCACGGGAAACAGGGCCAGGCCCTTCTCCGTCAGCCGGTACTCATGCCGGGGCGGGTGCTCGCTGTACAGGGTCCGGGCCAGCACCCCTGCATCGGTCAGCTTCTTCAGCCGCGCGGTGAGCACGCTCCTGGCCATGCCGAGGCTGCCGTGGAAGTCGTCGAATCGCGTCGTGCCCCTGAACGCGTCCCGCAGGATCAGCAGCGTCCACCACTCGCCGACCACGTCAAGCGTCCTCGCGATGGAGCAGTTCCAGTCCGCGAGACTCGTGAGCTGCATGCTTCCCACTATACGTAGTGAGTTTTTTGACAAAACTCAGTTATCGGACTGCGGAACCGCCCGGTGCTGCCCGGCTTGCCCACTCACGGCCCTGCGCTCGCCTATAACTGAAGGACAGGCACGCCGAGTGCCCGCGGCCTGGCGCTGCCAGGGGTCACAGCCGAGCATGGCTCCCGAGTACTGGCGCCAGTTCGAGGTAGAGAAGGCGGTGAGGCGGGACCTCGCCGGCTTCCGCATCGGCTCCCGGTCCGGAAAGGACACCTCCATGCCCGACGCACGCGAGACACTCGCCATCCGCTACGCGGTGCGGTCCGATATCGGCCTGCGCCGCGACGGCAATGAGGACACGGCCTACGCGGGCGCGCGGCTGCTGGCGGTTGCCGACGGCATGGGCGGCCACGCCGGCGGCGAAGTCGCGAGCGCGACCGTCATCGACGCCCTGCGGCCGCTCGACACCCAGATCCCGGCGGGCGAGCTGCTCGAGGCGCTCGACGACGCCGTCCGGCGCGCCGGCGCCCGGCTGGGAGAGCTGGCCAGGTCCGACCCCGCGCTGCGCGGGATGGGAACGACGCTGACGGCGCTGCTGTGGTCCGGGACGAAGCTGGGCCTGGTGCACATCGGCGACTCGCGGGCTTACCTGGTCCGTGACGGCGACGTTTTCCAGATCACCCATGACCACACGCTGGTGCAGCGGCTGGTCGACGACGGGAAGATCACCGCGGACGAGGTCGCGTCGCATCCGCAGCGCAGCCTGATCCTGCGCGCGCTGATCGCCAATCGCAGTTACCAGGCCGACCTGGAGCTGCGCGAGGCCCGGCTGGGCGATCGCTACCTGCTGAGCTCCGACGGCCTGCACGAAGTCGCCGACGCCGATGCGATCTCCCGCGTGCTGCTGACCGTCACCGATCCGGACGAAGCGGCCAGCGAGCTGATCGCGCTGGCCATCGCGGGCGGCGGTCCCGACAACATCACCTGCATCGTGGCCGACGTCGTTCCGGGACGGCTGCGGATGCCGGCCGGCCGCACGCCTCCGCAGCCGCCCGCCGTGCCTGGCCAGGCGACGTCCACCGAGCCGTTCCCGATCCCCGGCTAGCCCGGGATCAGGCCGGGTCGTCAGCCCGCGAGGCGGGCGAACCGCTCCCGCACGACCGCGGCGGTCTCGTCCGGCGGGGCGTCCCAGATCTCCTGGTTGAAGATTTCCACCTCGGCGTACCCGGTGTAGCCGGCGTCCTCCACCAGCGCCGAGATCGCGCGGAAGTCGATGCATCCGTCGCCGAGCTGCCCCCGGCCGAGCAGCATGTCGGCGGGCAGCGGCAGCACCCAGTCGCACAGCTGGTAACACGCGATCCGGCCGCCCGCCCGCGCGATGTCCGCTGCCAGTTGGGCGTCCCACCACACGTGATAGGTGTCGACGACCACGCCGACGGCCTCGGCCGGGAACTGGCAGGCCAGGTCCACCGCTTCGCCGAGGCGCGAGATGGCGCACCGGTCGGCGCAGAACATCGGGTGCAGCGCCTCGATTCCGAGCCGTACTCCGGCGTCCAGCGCGGCCGGGACCAGGTCGGCGATACCGTCCGCGATCATGCGGCGGGCCAGCCCCAGGTCGCGGCTGCCCGGCACGAGCCCGCCCGACACCAGCACGAGCGCGTCGGCCCCGAGCTCAGCGGCCTCGGCGACGGCAGCGCGGTTGTCGGCGGCGGCGGCAGCCCGCGCCTGCTCGTCGGCGTGCGTGAAGAACCCGCCCCGGCACAGGCTCGAGACGTGCAGGCCGCGAGCACGGGCCAGCGAGGCCGTCCGGGCCGGGCCGAGCTCGGCGACCCGGTCCCGCCACAATCCGATCGCCGGGATCCCGTGCCTGGCGCACAGGTCGATCGCCTCGGCGGCGCTCAGGCGGTGCACTGTCGCCTGGTTCAGCGACAGCCGGGCGGCTCCGATCACGCGCGCGTCTCCCCCGGCCCGCCCGGCCCGGCTCCGCCCGGCCCGGCCAGGAAGCTGCTCATCCGGCTCACGGCAAGCACGGGATCGGCCAGCGCCCGGCCCGCGCTGCCAGCTCGAACACGCCTGCCAGGTGCGCGGCCGAGCGCCGCCGCTGCATCCCGGCCAGCATGGCGAAATGCGGCTGCAGCCCGTTAAGCCAGGCCAGGAACGCCACGCCGACCTTGTAGTCATACGTCGGCGCCGCGAAGACCAGCCGGCTGAGCGCCGTCGTCGGGCCCATCGCCGCGTCGTAGCCGGCCAGGTCACCGGCGTCCAGCGCGTGCAGCGCGGCCGCCGCGGGCGCGGTCACCGCCGCGAACGCGCCCAGCAGCGCATCGCTGTGCCCCTCCGCATCGCCCCGGATGAGCTCGGCGTAGTGAAAGTCGTCGCCGGTGAACATCCGCACCCCGGCCGGGAGGCGCCGCCGCAGCGCGGTCTCGTGCGCCGCGTTCAGCACCGATAGCTTGATCCCGCCGACCTTGCCGTCCGCGCGCTTCGTCAGCTCCAGGACCGTGCCCGCGGCGGCGGCAAACCGCTCGCTGCCCCAGTAGCCGGCGAGCGCCGGATCGAACGCGCTGCCGAGCCAGTGCAGCAGCACCGGCCGCTCGGCGCGCCTGAGCACCTGGCCGTACACGTGCAGGTAGTCATCGGCCGACCGGGCGCTTGCCGCCAGCGCGCGGCTGGCCATGAGGATGACCTGTGAGCCCGCTGCCTGGACGCGCTCGACCTGCTCGCAGTAGGCCGCGACGATGTCAGCCAGCGGATGCCGGCCGGCGGCCAGCTGATCGGTGCCGGCACCGCTGGCGATCACGCCGCCGAGCGCCGCCGCCCGTGCCGACGATCGCCCGATCAGCTCGGCCGCCTGACCGGCGGTCAGGCCCATCCCCCGCTGCGCCGTGTCCATCGCCTCGGCGACCCCGAAACCGTGCCGCCACAGGTGCTCACGGAAGGCCATCGTGGACTCCCAGTCGATGCTCCCGTCCGGGAACGCTGCCACGTGCGCGGCCGCGTAGGCACGCCGCCGCCGCGGGGGCGGATACGACACCTGCCATTCAGGAGCGGGAACGGGCACCTCCCCGGCCCGGCCGGGCAGCGCGATCGCGGTCATCTCAGTACGCCAGCGGCGGCACGTCGAGCCGGCGGCCTTCCGCCGATGACTGCACCGCGAGGCCCGCCAGCTGGACGCCCCTGGCGCCTTCGGTCAGGTCCCAGCGGAACGGCTCGCCGAGCGCAGCGGCCCGCAGGAACAACTCCCACTGCGCCCGGAACCCGTTGCCGAATGCCTCGTTGTCCGGCACGTCGGTCCATTGCGCGCGATAGTCGATCGGATCGGGCAGGTCCGGGTTCCAGACCGGCATGGGCGTCGACACCCGGTGCTGGATCGCGCAGTTGCGCAGGCCCGCCACCGCGCTGCCGTGCGTGCCGTCAACCTGGAGCTCGACCAGCTCGCGCCGGTTCACCCTGACCGCCCAGGACGAGTTCACCGAGGCGAGCATCCCGCCGGCGAATTCGAGCACCGCGTAGGCCGCGTCGTCGGCAGTCGCCGCGTACCGCTCGCCCCGCTCGTCCCACCGCTCCGGCACGTGCGTCGTGCTCCGCGCGTACAGCGCCGTGACGGGTCCGAACAGTTCCGCCAGCAGGTACTGCCAGTGCGGGAACATGTCGAGCACAATCCCGCCGCCGTCCTCGGCGCGGTAGTTCCAGGACGGCCGCTGCGCCGCGATGGCGTCGCCCTCGAACACCCAGTAGCCGAACTCGAGGCGGGCCGACAGGATGCGGCCGAAGAAGCCGGAGCGGATCAGCCGGCGCAGCTTGATCATGCCGGGCAGGAAGAGCTTGTCCTGGACCACGCCGTGGGTGATGCCGGCCGTCCTGGCCGCGCTGGCCAGCCGCAGCGCTCCGTCGAGTGAAGCGGCCACCGGTTTCTCGGTGTAGACGTGCTTGCCAGCCGCGATGGCCTTCGCCAGGCTCGGCTCGCGCGCGCTTGTCACCTGGGAGTCGAAATAGACGTCCACCGCGGGATCGCTGAGCACATCGTCCAGGCTCACCGACCAGCGCTCCAGCCCGTGCCGGCCGGCGATCTCGCGCAGCTTGTCCGCACGCCGGCCGACCAGGATCGGCTCGGGCACGATGCGCGTGCCGTCAGCCAGCTCAATGCCACCCTGGTCGCGGATGCTGAGCAGCGAGCGTTCCAGGTGCTGCCGGCGGCCCATGCGGCCGGTGACGCCGTTCACCGCGACGTTGATGACCCTGCGCGCCAATGGCCGTCCTTCGCTGGCCGGGTGCTCCCGGCGGGTGGCGTCGTCCGGCCCGGACTACGGCCGTCCGTCCGAGCTGCGTCCTGTCCGGATTCGGGAAAGTGCTTTCCACGATAGGCTGAGCGAGCAGGCGGGTCAACGGCAGGGCCGGGAAGGAGGCGGCGGTGCCGGACTCGACACGACACCGCGGCCCGCCCGGCTCCGGCGGGCCGGCGGATGACGACGGCGGATCTCGCGCGACCTTGCAGGATGTCGCGGACCGCGCCGGGGTGTCGCTGAGCACCGCCTCCCGGGTCGTCAGCGAGGGGCCTCGCCGGGTTGGCCGCCAGCTGGCCCTGCGGGTCAATCAGGCCGTTGCCGAGCTCGGCTACACCGCCAATCTTCAGGCCAGGGCCGTCGCGACGGGTCAGAGCACGATGGTCGGAGTGGTCGTGCACGACATCGCCGACCCGTACTTCTCGACGATCGCGTCCGGACTGATGGATGTTGCGCATCCCCTTCGGCTGCTGGTGTGCCTGTCCAGCACGACCGAGCGGGAAGCCGGGGAGCGCGAGTACGTCGCGCTAATGCGCGCGCAGCGAGCGCGTGCCGTGATCATCATCGGCAGCCGGTCGGACGACGAGGTCCAGCTGGCCCGGCTGCGAGCGGAGGTGGCCGCGTTCACTAGGTCCGGCGGCCGGGCTGCGTGCATCAGCCAGGACAGGCTCGGCGTGGACACGATCCTGCCGGAGAACGCAGCGGGAGCCGAGGCACTAGCGCGCGCCCTTGTCCTGCAGGGCCACCGGCGCTTCGCCGTGCTCGCGGGCCCGCGCGGCGTGCTCACTGCCGACGAGCGAGTGGCAGGTTTCACCGCCGGGCTGGCCGCCCGGCGGCTGGCGCTTGATGCGCGGCTCGTCGTGCACGGCGCATTCACCCGCGACGGCGGCTACGAGGCGATGAGCGCGGTGCTGGCCATGAGCGGCGGCCGGCCGGACTGCGTCTTCGCCGTCACTGACGTCATGGCCGTCGGCGCCCTGGCCCGGCTGCGAGCCGAGGGGCTGGTCGTGCCGGACGACATCGGCCTGGCCGGCTTCGACGACATTTCCACGCTCCGCGACGTCTACCCGCCGATCACCACGGTGCGGCTTCCGCTGGGGGCGATGGGCGCGATGGCGGCGCGGCTCGTCCTGGCCGAGCCGCCGGCCGGGCGTCCGCGCGTCGTCCCGGTCCGCGGCGAGGTGATACTGCGCGAGAGCACCGGACGCGAGCAGGCTCCGTAGATCAGCGCCGGACCTGTCGCGAACGGGCGCCAGGCGCGCGCCGGCCATCAAGCGGTGCGGCCAGAAACCCGCCCCGCCGGCGGGGCTGCCTGCGTTTGGTACTGCTATTGCCGTACTAAATGCAGGCAGCGACGCACGAGCGGCCCCCTCTTGCGCGCTCTGCGGGTGGCCGGGTACGTTGCACCTATTCGGGAAAGCGCTTGCCAAGCTGGGTGAGGGGGCCTCAGGTGTGCGGATGACGGCATCCGGTCAGGCAGTCCGGCCCGGGGCGCGCGTCCGCGCTGTCTCGCTGCCAGCTGCATTCCCCGCTGCCAACCCCGCCGCCAGCCGCTCAGCCTGGCCGATATCGCCGCGTCCGCCATGGCCGGCATCGGCCCGCCTAGAGCTTCTTCTTCGGATTCGGATTCCTGGTATTCACCGCCGGAATCGCCGGGCCGCTGACGATCATCGTGGCCTCACCGGGCTGCGCGGGTCAGACTGGATGGGCCACGAAGCGCCTCGTTCCCTGATAAATCGCTGTGAGGAGAACCGCGATGACTGACACCGCGACCGTACGGGCCGACCTCGCGGGCGGTCAGTCTCCGCACCCGCTGGATCCGGCGGCCGCGGCCGAGTACCGGGCCGGACGGGAGGTCCTGACAGCCGCCGGGCTGCTCACTGACGACGTCCGGTTCGCGTATTACGGGCTGGAGGAGCCGCACAAGGACGACGTGCTGCGCGGGCAGGCCGCGGACCGCCGGCTGCGGGCGTTCCTCATCGACGTCAGCTCGGGCGAGTCGAGTGACGTCGTGGTGTCGCTGACGAACCAGCAGATCGTCAGCCGCCGCGTCCTCGACCCGCGCGCCGACGGCCAGCTGCCCATCCTGGACCAGGATTTCGCCATCACCGAGGAGACGGTCCGCGCCGACCCGCAATGGCGCGCCGCGATGGCCAGGCGGGGACTGCATGACGTCAGCAAGATCCGGCTCTGCCCGCTGACCGCGGGCTCGTTCGGGGCCG